>NZ_JBHUHU010000001.1:0-1326425 GCF_042682725.1 Flagellimonas iocasae
CTTAAAGGTGATAGCAGATGGGGAGGAAAGGGAAATCCCTATTTCTTCGGTCAAGGTAGGTCAAACGATATTGGTCAGACCGGGAGAGAAAATCCCTGTGGATGGAACGGTGTCCAAAGGAAGTTCCTATGTTGATGAAAGTATGATCACAGGCGAACCCGTCCCTGTAGAAAAGACAAAGGATGAAAAAGTTTTTGCCGGTACCGTAAACCAAAAAGGAAGCTTTCAGTTTGTAGCTGACCGGGTGGGAGGGGAGACCCTTTTGTCCCAGATCATCAAGATGGTGCAGGAAGCACAGGGGAGCAAAGCGCCCGTACAAAAATTGGTGGACAGGATTGCCGGTATTTTTGTTCCTGTGGTAATGACGATTTCACTGGTGACATTTATCACCTGGATGTTCCTGGGAGGTGAGGACGCTTTTACCCATGCACTGTTGACCGCAGTTGCCGTATTGGTAATAGCTTGTCCCTGTGCGCTGGGTTTGGCAACCCCCACGGCCATCATGGTGGGAATCGGCAAGGGGGCCGAACACAATATTCTCATCAAAGATGCGGAAAGCCTGGAGTTGGGTTACAAAGTGAATGCCATTGTCCTGGATAAAACGGGTACCATAACTGAAGGAAAGCCTGTGGTGACCGATATGGTCTTTGCGGACCATGTGACCGATCACAGGGCCCTGGAGCAAATTTTATATGCCATGGAAGGACAGTCCGAACATCCCTTGGCTGAAGCCGTGGTCTCCTTTTTAAAAAATAGAAAGGTAAATCCGGTCGAAATTTTGAACTTCAATAGTATTACAGGAAAAGGTGTTCGCGCTGAGGCATTGGATGGAACCCAATACCTTGTGGGCAATCATAAGTTGATGGTCGAAAAAGGAATCGCCATGGATGACAACCTGGGGCACATGGTCGAAGGGTTAGAGCAGGAGGCCAAAACGGTCATATACTTTGGCGGTGGAGGCAAGGTGAAGGCGATTTTGGCCATTATGGATAGTATAAAGGAATCCTCAAAGGAAGCCATACGGGAAATGCAGGGGAATGGTATGGAAGTTTACATGATGACCGGTGATAACAAGATGACCGCCGAAGCCGTATCACAACAGGTGGGTATCAAAAGCTATGAAGCCGAAGTACTCCCATCAGAGAAAGCTGATTTTGTGAAAAGGCTTCAAGAAAGTGGAAAGGTGGTCGCCATGGTGGGCGATGGTATCAATGATTCGCAGGCACTTGCCCAAGCAGATGTCAGTATCGCGATGGGCAAAGGGTCCGACATTGCCATGGATGTCGCGAAAATGACCTTGATCACCTCTGATTTAAATGCCATTCCCAAAGCGTTGAAGCTCTCCCATAAGACCGTTATAGGTATAAGGCAAAATCTTTTTTGGGCCTTTATATACAATATCATTGGAATTCCTATAGCTGCAGGGCTGCTGTATCCGATCAATGGATTTTTGTTAGATCCGATGATCGCTGGTGCCGCTATGGCTTTTAGCAGTGTATCGGTCGTATTGAACAGTTTGAGGCTTAAAACGATTAAACTATAGTAATTTTCTAATTAAAATTGATGAACATGAGTACATTACAATTCAAATCAAATATTAAGTGCAGTGGGTGTGCCAATACCGTTAAACCATTTTTGGATAAGGTGGATGGCGTGACCGATTGGTCTGTTGACTTTGCCTCCCAAGACAAATTGTTGACCGTACAGACTACAAGTGCCACGGAAGAGGAAATCACTTCTGCTGTTGAATCGGCTGGATATCATTTGACCAAGAAATAAAAGGAACGTCCAGAAGAATATATTAAAAGGTTCGAATAGGATTGGGGGTTACCTTAATCCTATTCGGGTTGTATAAGTTTATTGGATTTTTCTACACAACTTCGGTATAGGCATGGTCATTGGTAGTATTGAAAACATCACAAGATTCAGGTATCACTGCAATCAAAATCTCTAAACTCGATCGTGTCCATCATGTAAGGTGGACCAGTAATGGCTTGGCTGGAACACCGGTGGCAAAAATCTAAATCTTGTAATTTATACGGCTAGGTTAAAATTGACAATCAAAGTTCTTATTATATCTGCTTGTCGATAGGCCGAATAGATGCTTAACTTGTTTGTGATGAGCTTTTGAACTCACAAAAATTCCTTTGTCTATTTTGATTTAAAATTAAATAAAACAAGATGGTGTGGTTTGATTTTAAATATCGATATTTACGTTGTGAAAATCATTATTTCACACGAAGATGTCCTATGGGATGTCCTATTTTGGGAAAATCGACATAATATTCTGGATATTAATGGGTTAGCACCTCGTCAAGAGGTCAGTCATCCCGACTTACCTTATTTAAGTAAAATCAAAACACTGTTAATCTTATGATTTTCAGTGTTTTGTGTTTTTAGGCATATCGTTTGAATTCATTTAAAACCATCTAAAATCATATCAAGCGTGTTCCCATCGGGAGCAAACACTTACACTTCTTGTTGTAACTTTAAATGACTTTTAGAACCATTTTTCTTGTGTTTTGACTTTCACAGTATTCACACTCTAAAAGGTTGCAACATGCAGAAAAACAATCGTTTAACAATCAATTTCTTTACAAGAAAGCACAAGGTTCAATCCGAGAACCTAATTGTCTATTGTAGGATCACCATCGATGGTGAGCGCACCGATTTTAGCATAAATCGGGAGATAAAAGCCAACTTATGGGACAATAACCGTAAAAGGGGCAAGGGTTTTTCCAGTTATGTGATTTCTCTGAACAAGTACCTAGACCAAATTTATACAGGACTACATGAGGCCCATAGATTGATGATGGCAGAAGAAAAAGTAATCACTCCACTATCTATCAAAGCAAGATTTTTTGGGGAAGATGAGGGCGGAAAAACATTGAAACAATTGATTGCCTACCACAATGGAACCATGCACACTTCTTTACGGCCGGGAACCAGAAAGAATTACCACATCACCGAACGATGCGTGGGCCTATTTTTAAAAGAGGAATATGGGGTTGAGGACATCAAGCTCAAAAAATTGAACTACCGTTTTATATTGGACTTTGAGCAGTACCTAAGAAAGTACAGACCATCTACACGAACCAAATGCACCAATAACGGGGCCATGAAACACATGGAACGGCTTAAGAAAATGTCAAGGTTGGCCGTTCGGTTGGATTGGATAACAAAAGACCCTTTTGAAAACTATAAACTACGTTTTGAGAAAACCGAACGGGAATATTTGACAAAACGGGAATTGAGGTTGATAGAAGAAACCACGTTCACAAAGGATGGGGTTGAGAAATGCAAGGATGTGTTTCTCTTCTCGTGCTATACTGGCCTATCCTATATCGATGTCAAGGCATTGACCCCAGACCACCTACTTAAAGGAATAGATGGAAATGAATGGTTGTTCACCAAAAGAATTAAGACTGACGAAAAACTTAAAATCCCTCTACTACCGCAAGCAAAGGAAATCATCAAGAAATATGAAGATTCGGCCGAAAGGAGAATAACGAAAGTCCTATTGCCTGTTTATAGCAATCAAAAGGTCAATTATTACCTAAAAGAAATCTGCAAAGCCTGTAAGATTTACAAGAAGGTGACATTCCATACCGCAAGGCACACTTTTGCTACAACGGTAACCTTGTCCAATGGAGTCCCGATAGAAACCGTCTCAAAGATGCTCGGCCATACCAAACTGTCCACCACCCAGATCTATGCCAGGGTATTGGAACACAAAATAGGGGAGGACATGCAAAACCTAATAGATCATATGCAGACTAGCAGATCAGCCGAAGGATGATCAGGAAGTATTCATTCGGTCCCGCTTGCGGGACGTTGGAATAGCAAGAGGATAGCGCGCTAAAGCGACGCTATTGATTCATTTTCCTTCGGAAAAGCCCTGTTTATAAGGGTTTTTGGAAATATTTGATTTTAGGAACTTCAAAATTTATTGTTACAATAATGCTGGGGCTTCCTGTAATCACAGAACAGAATTGTAACAATTGTACCCCTTAAAACTTGAAATATGGATGATTTTAGAGCAGTTAGGATAAAGAAAAGGACTTTGTCCAGATTTAAGGTCTTTTCTAAAAAGGTGGGCAAGAGTTATTCCCATACCTTGGATATGGTCATGGATTTTTTTGAGTGGCATGGGTTTTTACCATCGGAACGGTTTGAAAAGAGCATTGGTAAAGAGATCATCAAGAATAGGAAACGGACGGATGCGGTCATTGCCATTATCAGGGACATAGAAAAGAACCAGACACTTCCCACCATTGGAATGATGCAGGCTTTGTTCAATCAAGAATTGGACAATGAAGGGGAAGGGGATGATTTCCTTGAGGATATGATTGAGAAGAATCCCCCAAAGCCATATCCAAAATACGAGGGCGAGGTAATGGTTCCCAGGATCAAGTATGAACATTTGGAGGAAAAGGCTGCCTCACTTCAAACAGATTTAAAGGATATCCTTGAAAAGGTCAAGGTAGTCAAGAGCAGTTTTGGAAAGAGTTATCTGAAGCTTGAAATAACGGAAGGAAGGTTGGAACGATATAAACGTGATGCTAATAAACCATTGGATTATCTAAAAGGATGAGAATGATATGTTGTATTGAAAGTAAGAGTAACCTCGCTCAGTAGTATTAGTTAGTGGCAAGATTTGGGGCTTGCAGCACTCCACTTCGTTGCGCTCGCCTAATTCAAATTTTTATTATTAAGTTACTTTCTAAGGGCTTTAGAATTCCTAAAGATTTGGAATCTATTTTTATACCTTAAATTTAAGGTATGAAGATCCTTATTGCAGAAGACGAGACAGAACTCCAGAAATCCATTGCCACTTATTTGGAAAGGGATGGCAATGTCTGTGAAATGGCTTCAGACTACCACGAGGCCCTCTATAAGATCGACCTCTATGAATACGATCTGTTGGTCCTGGACATCAACCTGATCACCGGTAGTGGATTGGATATCCTAAAACTGTTGAAGCGCAACCGTTCGGAAACCCCGACCATCATCATCTCCGCCAACAATTCCTTGGACGATAAACTGGAAGGATTGGATCTGGGTGCCGATGACTATTTGACCAAACCCTTTCATTTGGCCGAACTCAATTCGAGGATAAAGGCGGTTTTGAGAAGGGGCAAGTTTGGGGGCAATGACCGTTTGGAGTTCCACGAGATTTCCATTGATACGCGCTCTAGGACCGCTTATGTCAATGAGCAAGCACTTTCCTTGACCCGTAAGGAATTCGATCTCTTGCTTTTTTTTGTTACCAATAAGGGACGGGTGCTTTCCAAAGAGATCATCGCCGAACATTTATGGGGGGACCATAGTGATCTTGCGGATAATTTTGATTTTATTTATGTCCATATCAACAACCTGCGCAAAAAATTGACCGAAGCCGGGGCAAAGTATATCAAAACGGCCTACGGAAGTGGGTATAAGTTCGTGGAAGAGTGATCGTGGATACCTTGAAAAAAATACGATTGATCCGAAAGACCTCCAAAACTTTTTTGGGGATCAGTGCCATGTTGATGTTGGTCAGTACGGTGGCCCTTTATTTTTATTTGAGGAACCTGCTCCAGTCTGAAGTGGAGGAAGAGCTCCGTTCGACAGAGGCACGGATCGAAAGTTCCCTGATCGAAAATCCGGAGCCTTTTCAATTGTCCCCGGTCGTCGAGATCCAAACGGTATCCCGGTTGGGCAAGGAGGTGCTAAAGGATACCATCATCTATGATCCCTCTCAAGATGAAATGGAGGAGTTCAGGGAACTGTCCACCTTCTCCGCCATCAATGGTGAAAATTATAGGATCACGGTCCGCGCACTCGTGGTGGAATCGGAGAACATCCTGATCGCCGTGGTCATTTCCTATTTGGTGATCATTCTTTTAGTGTTCCTGTTCCTGTTTTATGTGAATCGTTCGAGGAACCAAAAACTGTGGACCCCTTTTTTCCACAACCTGGAGCAAATGAAACGGTTTTCGCTTAGCTCCGATGCTCCCATCGCCCTGATGGACAGTGAAATTCTGGAGTTCTCTGAATTGAATACAGAGATCAAGCTCTTGACTAATAAGGTCCGTTCGGATTATCGGAACCTGAAACAATATACGGAGGATGTATCCCATGAGATGCAGACCCCCTTGGCCATTATACAGGCGAAGATCGAGAATGTGATCAATATGGAGGAACCATTGGACGACCAACAGTTCGAACAACTCACCTCCATCCAAAGGGATATACAACGACTCTCCCAAATGACCAAGCGCTTGACCTTGTTGACCAAGATCGAGAACAACCAGTTCGCCAACGTCGAGCAATTGGATATCACGAGGCTCATGGCGGAAACGGTCCAGGACTTTTGTGAGATTTCCAACAATGCGATCAAGGTCGATTTCGAGCATCCCATTAAGGTGGACATGGATTCCTATCTGGCATCGGTGCTCTGTAACAATTTGGTCTCCAATGCTATCAAATACAATATTGCCCAACAAGATATTGTCGTGGGCTCGACGGTGGATGATATTTCCATTTCAAATGCGGGTACAACACCCCTGAAACACCCCGACAGTCTTTATAACCGATTTTATAGGGAGTCCGATGGGGTCAAGGCAACGGGGCTCGGCCTGGCCATTGTAAAACGGATCTGCGATCTTTATGGTTTTGGGATCGATTATCGGTTTTCGGGGGACAGACATGTGTTCACCATCCATTTTGGGAAGAAATAAATCAGGGAAAATGTAAAACTTTAAATTCCCTTAAGGTTTCAATCCTAGATTTGGCATTTAACTTAAAACGTTTTCCATGCGAAGCCTATACGCCTTGTTATTTTCCATTATCTTTTCCAACCCCTTGTTCTCCCAAGAGACCATTACCATTTCCGGTCAGATCTTGGATGCCGAATCCAAGGAGCCCTTGGCCTTTGCCAATGTGGCCGTGCATGAGTTGGATACCAATGCCCTGGTGACCGGGGCGATCAGTGATAAACAGGGGAGGTTTACCATCGATGGCGTGGCATTGGGGGAATATGCACTCTATTTTTCCTTTATCGGATTTGCCACCTTGGAGCGGACCGTAGTAGCAGGGGGATTGAACAACGTGTTCGACCTAGGTAAAGTGGAATTGCTGCCCAGTGCCCAAAGTTTGGGGGAAGTGGAGGTAGTGGGCCAACAGGCCACCACCAATGCCGATCTCAACACAAAGACCTTTAGCCTTGAGGATAATATAGCCCAATCAGGAGGGTCGGTCATGGATGCCATGAAAACCCTGCCAGGAGTCACCTTTGACCAAGAGGGAAAGGTCGTCCTCAGGGGCAGTGACAAGGTGGTGGTCCTTATCGATGGGAAACAGAGCAGCCTTACGGGGTTTGGGAACCAAAAAGGGTTGGCAAATATCCCCGCGTCCAACATTGAAAAGATTGAAATCATCAACAACCCTTCGGCAAAATATGATGCCAATGGGTTTGCGGGTATCGTGAACATTATCTATAAAAAGGAACGACAGGCCGGGCTCAACGGGGACGTGGGGTTATCGTTTGGTCTCGGTGCCCTGGGCAAACGACGGGCCGATACCCCAACGGATCTGGGTAGCTACTCGGTCAATCCCAAATTGATCCCGAGCCTAAATCTTAACTATAAAAAAGGAAAACTGAATTATTTCCTGCAATCGGAATTTATCCTTCAGGAAGCCCTGCCGAACAATGAATTCACCACAAGGAATTATGATGACGGCCGCAATATACTTTCCCAGGTGCCCGAAAACCGGAGACAGTTTCGGTCCATCATCAACGGAGGGATCGATTATGATTTGGATGACCACAACAGTTTTACCTTTTCCGGTCTATATGATCGCGAAAAACATATTGATACCGCCCAAGTGGCCTTTATGGATATGGATTCCAACCAACGGAACCGATTTTATAGTTGGCAGGAAGAGGAGGTCACCCGTTTCATCAACGCCACGGTGAACTATAGGCATTCCTTTGCACAACCGGGACATACCCTCAGTGCCAGCGCCCAATATACCCAGGGGTTGGAGGATGAGACCTATTCCCTGAACGATAGTTCTGCGGTGCGCATCGGTACGGACAAAACCAATATCAGGGCAATTGAGAACACCACCAGTATATCCACGGACTATGTGAGGCCTTTACGGTCGGGCCGGATGGAACTGGGGGCCAAACTGCGGATAAGACGATTGCCCGTGGACTATACCATCACACCGGGGAACCAGTCCATCATCTATCCCGGTCTGGGCAGTTTTTCGGATTGGGGGGAGAACCTTTATGCCGGGTACGCCAACTATGTCCTTGAAAAGGAAACGTTCGATATCGAGACGGGGCTCCGTGCCGAACAGACCGATGTTTTCTACGACCTGGACCCAGTCAATAGTTATTATCCCAATAATGACAAATACGATTATTTCGAACTGTTCCCCAGTGCACGGTTTACCTATAAATTGGGGGGGCACAACAAATTGTCGGTTTTCTACAACCGCAGGATCGACCGTCCGGGGGAACCGGAACTCCGAATTTTTCCAAAGTACGACGATCCCGAACTGCTTAAAGTGGGCAATCCCTATTTGCGGCCACAGTTCACCAATGCCCTTGAGTTGGCCCATAAATATAGCTGGTCCACAGGATTCATTTTTACGGCAGTGTACCACAGGATGATCAAGGACCAGTATATGAGGGTCTACAGCATCGATGCTTCCAATCCGGACTATGACATAGTCAACCGCATTTACCAGAACACGGGAAGAGCCACCAACACAGGGGTCGAGCTGTTGTTGGCCCAGGATATTTCCAACAAGGTAAAGGTATCGGGCACTTTTAACTGGTACTCCAATGCCATTGATCCCTATCAGGGGACTTTGCTATTCCCCTATGAAAGGACTTTTACGGTGGAGCAATCCACAGCGGATGCTTGGAATGCCAAGTTGAATGCGGAGCTTCAATTGGAACATGATCTGGCCATCCAATTGACAGGTATCTACTATTCGGACAAGAACATCCCCCAAGGCAAGGAACTCTCAAGATCTTCAGTGGACCTAGGCCTCAAAAAGAGTTTTTGGGACAAAAAGGCGGAACTGACCTTCTCCGCCACCGATATCTTCAATCGGTTCGGGATCCGCCAAGAAGTAACGGACCAAGGATTTACGGCCCTGTACCAAAACTATTTCGAGACCCAGATTTTCAGGTTGGGGCTTCGGTACAAGATATAGGGAGGTAAATGAACGGCGATGGGGCCATCTTTAGATTTGCTTTAAACCATCTTTAGAATTGGATTGTAGTTTTAGTTCAGATATAAAAATTGAAACCATGAAGAACAAAAAAATTATTATCGGATTACCCCTCGCGGCCCTTTTGGGACTTGCACTCTTTTCCTTTGCAAGTAACCGTTCCGTGCCCCTTCGGGTAAAGGCGGCCTTTGTCGAAAAGTTTCCCCAAGTGAAGAAAGTGAAATGGGACAAGGAAACGGATGCTGAATGGGAAGCTGAATTCAAAATGGACGGGATGGAATATTCAGCGAATTTCCTGGAAGATGGAACTTGGAAGGAGACGGAACATGAAATTGAACAAAAGGATATTCCAGATGCCGTCAGGGCTACCTTGGACTTTGAGTTGCCCGGGTATGAAATCGAAGAAGCGGAAATTTCCGAGACCGCTGATGGCCTGACCTATGAATTTGAAGTGGAAAAAGGCGAACAAGAACTGGAAGTAAGTATCGATGTCCATGGAAAATTGATCCATAAACAGGTCGTCGATGAAGAAGGGGAAAAGGATAAAGACTAAAGTTTAGGTTTGAGTTTGAGTTGGTTTTTGATGGAGGTCGGGAGTTCATGCTTCCCGACCTTTTTCAACTTGTGGAATCCCATGGGTACTGTCGGTTTTCCTAAAATACGTTGAAGACCATGGAGTGGAAGATTCAATTTTATAAAATGTAAGGAATGAGGATTTTATGGATTACAGGGGCAAGAGGTAAGCGTTGGCTTGACCAAGTGAATTTGGGTCCGGGAAGGCTTCTGGGATGTTTGCTGCTGCTGGCAGTGGCCTGTACCAGAAAAGTACCTGATACCATCGATAGGGCCTTTACCTCCAAGTTCTTGAACGCAAGGGATATCGAATGGCACCATAGTCCTGATGGCCATTGGCTGGTAAATTTCTATATGGAAAGATTCGACTATATGACCGCGAGCTATACCTTGGATGGCCTGTTGGAATATTTTGAGCTGGAGCTGCATGGGGAGGAAGTTCCCAAGCAGCTGATGGATAGGGTCAAAAAGGCCTATCCTGAAGGTGACGTATACGAGGTTTATGAGCGGAACCGGGGAAATTCGGCAGAGTACATCTTTGAACTTGTGGACCACGGAAGCCTTTTTGGGGTCGATTTTTTTGAGGATGGCCACAGCCAGATCATTCCCTCCGATGACTATCGCTTTACTTCTAGGATTTTGGTCGGAGACTGATCTCGAATTTACAAGGGGATAACTTTAAGTTTCCTTAAGAATTGGATCCTACCTTCGATTTTCAAAAAGTACCATGTTGACCAAAATCTTTCCGGCCCGGTATGCATTGTTGAGGGCCTTCGTTCTTATTTTTTTGTCCATTTCCCTTGTGGTTCGGGGCATATTGTTGGTTTGGGACTTTCAGGAGACCGATACCGGTCCCTTGTCCCTTGTTTGGACGTTTGTGGTCGGTTTTGTGTTCGACTTGGCGACACTTTCCTTTTTTGTGATCCCCTATCTGGTCTATCTTGTGTTGGTGCCCTCCAAATGGTCCGGTTCCCTCTTGGATCGTGTCCTGACCTTCTTTGGGTTCTTTTTGGGCATCTTTATCCTATATTTTTCGTTTCTGGGGGAATTTACCTTTTGGGATGAGTTCCATAGAAGGTACAATTTTATAGCAGTGGATTATTTGATCTATACCTATGAGGTAGTGCAGAACATCAATGAATCCTATCCCTTGCCCTTGTTGATCGGGACCCTTCTGGGACTGGTAGCGGTGACCTTTTGGTTGTTGTTCAGGTTTGGGGTCTTTCAAAGGACCTTTTCCACTGGTACCCATTTCGCGCAACGGTCCTTATCAGCTGTACCATGGTTGGTGGTCATGGTGCTCTCGGTATTTTTATTGACCAATGAACAGGCGGAATGGTCAAGCAATCGCTATAACAACGAAATTTCCAAAGCGGGTATCTTTTCCTTTTTTGCCGCTTTCCGGAACAATGAACTTTCGTTCCCGGATTTCTATATGACCGTCGAACATAAAGAGGCCTTAGCCCGTGTGAAAAATGAACTGGCCATGGATGGGGCAACTTTTGTGCACCCTGATGCGGATGAAATCCTTCGGACCGTAACACCCACGGACAGTATTGTGTTGGACGCCAGGCCCAATGTGGTCTTTATCTGTGTGGAAAGTCTTAGTGGTAAGTTCCTGAAATCGTTCGGGAACGAACTGGATCTGACCCCAAATCTGGATTCCTTGGCAGAGGAAAGCCTCTTCTTTACCCAGCTGTATGCCACGGGTACACGCACCGTAAGGGGCATGGAGGCCATTACCTTGAGCATTCCCCCCACACCGGGGAGAAGTATTGTCAAACGGGTGGACAATGCAGGGTTGTTCACCATCGGGGAGGTGTTCGAACAAAAAGGGTATGAACGGAACTTTTTCTATGGAGGGGACGGTTATTTTGATAATATGAACTCCTTTTTTGGGGGCAATGGTTTCAACATTGTGGACCGTGGCCGTGGATTTCTAATGGATAAGAGCATCCTGACCAAAAGGACCAATATCGATGATGACGAGGTCACCTTTGAAAATGCATGGGGTGTCTGTGACGAGGACATCTACAACAAAGTTTTGAAAGAAGGGGACCGGGCCTACGGTGAAGGGCACCCTTTTTTTGATTTTGTGATGACCACTTCCAATCACAAACCCTATACCTACCCTGAAGGGAAAATAGACATTCCTTCTGGTACGGGACGGAACGGGGCGGTAAAATATACGGATTATGCCATCGGGGAGTTCCTTCGCAAGGCCAAGGGGAAACCATGGTTTGCCAATACGGTCTTTGTGATCATGGCCGATCATTGTGCCAGTAGTGCCGGCCGATGGGAATTGGATGTGCAGAATTACCAGATACCCGCACTGATTTATAACCTGCCTCAAAAAAATACAGGAAATATCAATAACCTTTGCTCACAGATCGATATGTTTCCGACCCTGTTCGGCTTATTGGGTTGGGACTATATCTCCAACCTTTTTGGAAAGGATGTATTACAGATGAGGCCAGAAGAAGAAAGGGCCTTCATCGGTAACTATAGAAAGTTGGGGTTGTTGAAAGGGAACCAGGTCATGGTACTTGGAGATCAAAAGAATGCCAATTTCTATGATTGGGATCCTTCCGACAACAGTCTGAAAAGTATCCCCACGGACCGGGCTTTTCTCGATGAGGCCATTTCGTGGTACCAGGTGGCTGATTTCCTCTATTCCAACGGAGGACTTAAACTTCGGGATTGATGGGGTATCAGAGAATTCATTTTATTGTCAATCCCATTGCAGGCAAGGGGGAAAGGGTGCTCAATGAGGCCTATTTAGATCAGTTTTTTATCAAGAGCTTTCATCGGTTGACCGTAAAATATTCCCAATACAAGACCCACGCCACCAGTTTGACCAAGGAATCGGTAGCTGAGGGTGCGGATATAATCGTGGCCTGTGGCGGGGATGGTACCATCAATGAAGTGGCCTCCTGTCTCGTGGGTACTGGCATCCCCTTGGGCATCATCCCGTTTGGCTCCGGAAATGGCTTGGCCTCCAACCTCCATATCCCCAAAAACCTGCGTGAGGCCCTGGGACTTTTGCGGAATCCACATACTATCCGAATTGATGCTGGTCGGATGAACGATTGCTATTTTTTCAGTAACACCGGGGTAGGTTTTGATGCCAGTGTCATCAAGAATTATGAATCTTCCAATAGGCGCACTTTATCCGGATATCTGGGGGCATGTATGACTTCCTTCAAGGAATTGAAGAAACCTCAGGAAATCGGTATCAAGGCCAATGGGAAGCAATGGAGGACAAACCCCTTTCTGGTGTTTGTTTCCAATACCAATGTGATGGGGTATCACCTGAGCCTTACGCCACAGGCATCTTTACAGGATGGGCTTTTGGATGTATTGGTCATTACCAAGATCAACAGGTTCAAAATGTTGGTTTTGGGTGTTCTGCTCTTGATGAACAAGCCGCATTTACTCAAGGAAGCAACACATTTTCAAACCTCAGGCCTTGATCTATCAGGACTACCCGGTGCCCATTTCGATTCCCAGATCGATGGGGAGTTCCATCCCATGGAGGACAATACGATTTCCATTGGTATTGAATTGAAAGCCTTGACGGTCATTGTACCCAGACCAAAAGGATGATGGATAGTACTTCGGGCGCAACTTAAAATTGTCTTTAGATTTCAGTACTACTTTCGTTCCATAATGTTAGGGGAGGATCTTTTATCCCCATACCACAAACGAAGTATACCATCATGGAAGTACGGTTTTTTGGAGCCACTGGAATCAAGAAAAACATATCGACCTTAGGGTTGTTTCTGCTTTTGACCTGTACGGTTTGGGACACCCATGCCCAGGACAAGACGCTGCAAACAGCAGGGGACGTATTGCTGGTTTCCCTTCCGGTGGCCAGTCTTACCGGGACATTGCTCATCGGGGACCATAAGGGGAGTTGGCAGTTTGCCAAAGGATTTGCATTGAACCAAGCCGTGACCCTTGGGATGAAATACGCCATCAACAAGCCAAGGCCCTATGATAATGGATACCGGGCCTTTCCATCGGCCCATACCTCCACGACCTTTCAAAGTGCTGCCTTTTTACAAAAACGTTACGGTTGGAAATTCGGGGTTCCTGCCTATGCCTTGGCGGCATTTACGGGCTATAGCCGTATCCAGGCCCACAAACACGATGGTTGGGATGTCCTTGCGGGAGCCGTGGTCGGTATCGGGAGTTCCTATCTGTTCACAAGGCCCTATAAGGAAGATCGCATGGAGCTCACTTTTTCAAGCGATGGACAAGGGGTCGTCATTGGATTTAATTATACCTTTTAGATGATGCGGACTTTTTATAGAACCAAAGCAAAGCCTTGGAAAAAGGGATGAAACATCAGGATCGAACCCATAACTCAGGAGATATCCTTTCCTTGGCCAGGCAATTCTGCGTGTCATTCTTGAAAGGAGGCCGATGTGGGTCACTACCGTTCCACAATGCGCAACATACCTTGGAAGTGTTTGACCATGTCCGGGTGATCGGGAGGGACGAAGGGCTGTCGGAAAAGGCATTGGAGCTGGCGCTATTGGCAGCCTTGTTCCATGATGTGGGAAATGCATCCGGTTTTGAGGGGCATGAGGCCCAAAGCAATGCCATGGCAACAAAGTTCCTGGAACCATGGAAGTATCCAAAAGAAACATTACAAACGGTACAGGCCTGTATCATGGCCACTAGAATGCCACAATCTCCCAATACCTTATTGGAAAAGATCCTTTGTGACGCCGATCTGTTCCATTTGGGAACCGTATCCTTTTTTTCAAAGAACGCGTTGTTGCGGGAAGAGTGGCAGCATTTTCATGGGTGGTCCTATACCGAACGCGATTGGGTCTTGCTCAATATTTCCTTCTTGGAGGAACACCGGTATTTCACGGCCTTTGGACAAAGGGAGCTTGAACCAGTAAAACAGCAACACCTGGCCACTTTACGGGGCCGACTTGATACGGAAATTATAAATGAACCATAAAATTGATACGTCATGGTAAAGTATGCCATTTTATTGTGTTTTTTGTTGGCCCTGAACAGCATGCAGGGGCAACAATCGGAAGCTGCAGAAGAGATTGCAATGGAAACTTCCATTGAAAAGATCGGGGATTATGCACAATTCGCCCCAACGGCCTTTTCGTTGATCACCGTTTTGGCCAAAGGGGACAAGGAAGGGTTTTGGCAATTGGGAAAGTCGGCAACCGCCAATTTGACGGCCACATGGATCTTGAAATATGCCATCAACAAACCAAGGCCGGAAGGTAGGCTCGATGGGCATGCTTTTCCGTCAGGGCATACCTCCTTTGCTTTTCAGGGTGCTTCCTTTTTACAACGGAGATACGGTTGGAAATATGGAATCCCTGCCTATGCCGTGGCTGCCTACGTGGCCTATAGTAGGATCGAGGGGGTGAACGATAGACATGATGGATGGGATATTTTGGGCGGGGCCTTGACTGGAATTGCCTCGACCTATCTGTTTACCACCCCCTACATGAAGGAACATTTTGATGTGAGCTTCCAAAGTGGGGACGGTTCCTATGCCCTTGGGGTGGTCTATAAGTTCTAAAAGGGCAAACAACTTGAATCGGGGTTTTTGCGATGTGGTGTTGTCCATGGATTTTGAAATAGAATGATATATTTGAAAAACAGTAATGGTTTGGTAATGAGGTATTTTGTGTATATGGTGTTTTTGTTCGGATTGGTACATCATAGCTGTGCACAGGAAAGATCACTTGGATTCTTTGTGACCAATGCCGAAGAAAATGCCCCGGGGCTTTTGGAAAATGCCAATCTTCAAAAGGTAGGGGAACTGCAGAATGAAATCATAAGGGCCCAGAACAATGCCTTTCAGGTCAATGCCACCTCCGAAGTTTTGGTGGCTCCTTATTTCAACAGTAACGGCAAGTTTTTGGATGTGACCACAAACCCTTCCGTCAATGCACTGGGGTATGATGTGGGCATTACCAATGGGGGACTCTATTCAGCCCAAGTGAACATTACCAAAAACATTTTCAATAAGACGATTGTGGACAATCTGTTGCTCCAAAATCAATTGTCCAATGCGTCCCTGGCCTTGGGACAGGAGGAAATGACCAGAAATCTGGTCAAGAACATCACGGACCTCTATATCTTCACTTACCAATTACAACTCCAAAAGGATTTTACCCTTGGTATCATTGAAGATCTCAATAATCGGTTAAAGGTCATGGAGTTGTTGGTAAAGCGGGGCATTTTGGCCGAAAGTGATTATTTGGCCATCCAATCGGATATAGGGACAAAACAATTGGAATTGGATCAGATCGATATCAACTTCAAGAACCTCTATACCCAAATGGGTAACTTGTCAGGGGTGCCCCTTTCAAACTTCGATCCCTTGGCCGAACCCCAAATAGAAGCAACGTCCCATAAGGACACCTTGCTCTTCGAAAAAAGGTTTACCCTGGATAGCCTTCAGATATCCGCCGATCAAAATGTATTTGAGAACCAATACCGACCACAGGTTTCAGTGTACGGCAACTCTGGATTGAATGCAGTGGACCTGAACAACCTTCAACGTAGGTTCGGACTCAGTGCAGGCCTCCGGTTGACCATACCGATTTACGATGGCCATCAGAAAAAATATTATGAGCTCCAAAATAAGCTGAAATTGGACAACCTGGATTATTATAAGAAGTACAATGAGACCCAGGCCCAAAATACCCTTGAAAGCCTTCAGATGCAGATGGAGGGACAAACAGCATATTTGAAACAGATGGAACAACAACTGCAACTGCAGTCGAACATCCTGGAAATCTATAAACAAAAAATGGTTCAGGGACTTGCTTCCGTAATCGATTATTTGAACCTGGTCCAAACCTATAAATTGACGGCCTATGCCAAACTGCAGGCCCAGACCAACCTCTGGTTGTTGCGAAACCAATATAACTATACAAACTGGTGATATGATGAAAAAGTTATGGTACACCTTTCTTTACATATGGGTCTTGACCTCCGCGGGTTCCTGTAAAAGTGACCCCCAAACCACAACCACATCGGAAGTGCCCATTCAGGTAAAGACCGCTGCGGTTCAACAAGGTGACATCAAGGAATATATTACCTTCAATGGAGTGACCCTGTACCAGAAAAAGGAGAATGTGCGTTCCAATGTTACGGGATATGTCTCTTGGTTGCCCCATAAATTGGGGTCCCATATCCGTGCTGGACAAACCTTTGCCACGGTCAGGACAAAAGAACAGGATGCGCTGGCCGAAGCCGTAAGGATCGACAGTACCTTGGCCAAGCTTTCAGGGCCTATTTCAGTCATTAGCAATGGTACTGGGGTCATAGCCCAACTCAATGTGCAGCGTAATGATTATGTGGCGGAAGGGGATGTGCTGGCCATAATTTCAGAGCCAAGGTCCCTCGTGGTCCAAGTCAACGTGCCCTATGAGTATGGGGACCATATCGATATCGGGACCCTATGCGAGATCATGTTGCAGAACGGAACGGTCATCCAGGCCAAAATATCGGCCATCCTTCCAGTGATCGACCCCGTTCCTCAATCCCAACAATTTTTGATCGAACTCCCCGACCAAGAACTTCCTGAAAACCTGAACGTGCAGGTCAAGACGGTCTACAAGGAAAAAAAGAATGCCATAGCCGTGCCACACTACGCCCTACAATCCAATGAATTGTTGACCGATTTTTGGGTCATGAAGGTCTTGGGTGACACCCTGGCGGTCAGACAAAATGTCGAGACGGGCCTCAAAAACGATTCCTTGATCGAGGTCATGTCAAAAAACCTGGGAATCTATGACAAGGTGGTGACCGAGGGCAGTTATCAAATGCAGGATTCCACCAAAGTCAGTATCGAAAAATAATGAAGCTTTCCTACTCCAAATACAAATACCCGCTTTTGGCCATAGCCCTGATGTTATTGATCGGGGGTGTTTTTTCCTATAGGGGACTGAAGACGGGATTGTTTCCCGATATCACCTTTCCGAAGATCAAAGTGATCGCGGATGCGGGTCAGCAACCTGTGGACAAAATGATGACCACGGTGACCATCCCCTTGGAAAATATCATCCGAAGAACGGAAGGGTTACAATATATCCGTAGTACCACCTCAAGGGGCAGTTGTGAGATTTCGGTCTTTTTGGATTGGAGTACCGATATCAATACGGCCAAATCGCAGATTGAATCCTTTATCAACCAGTCACAAGGGGATATTTTGCCCAATACGACCACATCCGTAGAGAAAATGAACCCCTCCATTCTGCCGGTAATGGGGTATTCCCTGGAAGGAGAGGGGCTTTCCCAAGTGGATTTGAAAAAAATAGCGAAATATCAGATAAAACCCTATTTGGCCGCGACGCCGGGGGTATCGGACATTGCGGTGATAGGGGGCAAGGACAAGGAATACCAAATTGAGTTGAAACCGTATGTCATCCATACCCTTGGTATTTCCATTGCTGCGGTTACCAGTGCCGTAGTAAATTCCAATATCCTCCAACCCAACGGATATGCCTCGGATTATAATCGATTGTACCTTACCCTGACCGACAATGCCATCGATGATCTGGATGATCTTCGCAACCTGGTCATCATCAACTCCCCAAATCGTTTGATCCGGTTGAAGGATATTGCCGAGGTCAAAGTGACCGAGGCCAAATCCTACACCAAGATCCTGGCCAATGGTAAAAATGTTCCCCTGATCACTGTAATCAAACAGCCCAATGCCAACCTTGTGGAGGTCAACAACACTATTGAAAAAAAGGTGAGGGAACTGGAGTCCATTCTCCCAAAGGGTGTAAAACTCTTACCCTATTACAAACAAGCGGATTTTGTCAATACCAGTATCAGTAGTATTAAGGATGTACTTTGGATAGGTCTGGTACTGGCCCTATTGGTGGTCATCCTGTTCCTACGGTCTTTTTCGGCCAGTATGGTGGTACTTTTTACCATTCCCCTTTCCCTTTCCTTGACCCTTATTGTTTTGGATGCCATTGGTTACACTTTCAATATCATGACCCTTGGTGCCATAGCTGCTGCCATTGGCCTGATGATAGACGATGTGGTCATCATCGTGGAACAGGTGCATAAGATCAAAGAGGAGCATCCAGACCAGAACGCTGCATGGTGGTCCAAGGAGGCCATTGCCCATTTATTTCCGGCCATGGTAGGGTCGTCCTTGAGCACATTGGTGATTTTTATTCCCTTTGTGTTGATGACAGGGGTGGCAGGGGCCTATTTCAAGGTGATGGCGTTTAGTATGATCATTGCGTTGGCCTGTTCCTTTTTGGTGACATGGCTTGTGGTACCCGTACTTTCGATGCTGTTTGCCTCCAAAAAGAAAAGTACGAAAAAACATCATACGAATACCCAATGGATCCATATGGTTCTGACCAGACCAGTGATTGGGGTTCTTTTTGTCCTGGGATGTTTGGTCATCATTTGGCTGGTTCCCTCGAAATTGGCGTCCGGATTTTTACCGGAAATGGATGAAGGTAGCATTGTTTTGGACTATTACAGTCCTGCGGGAACCACTTTGGAGGAGACGGATCGGATGCTACAGGAGGTCAACCGGATTTTGGACGAGCAACCGGAGGTGGAGGCCTATTCTGCACGCTTGGGTACACAAATGGGGTTTTTTATAACCGAACAGAACCGAGGGGATTATCTAATAAAACTAAAGGATAAACGGAAAAAGACCACCACTGAGGTCTCCGATGAGATCAGGAGCCGAATTGAAGCGGCGGTGCCACCGCTGACGGTAGATTTTGGTCAGGTGATCGGTGATATGTTGGGAGATCTTATGAGTTCCGTACAACCTATCGAGATTAAAGTATTTGGTGATGATATTGGCAAATTGGAGGCTTTTTCCAGGCAGATCGCAACATTGGTGGAGCAGGTAAATGGTACGGCCGATGTGAGCGACGGAATCATTGTGGCGGGCCCCGAGGTGCTCATACAGCCCAACGTACCCATTTTGGCACAATTGGGATTGACCCCTGCCGATTTTCAAACGCAAATGGAAACCCAGATACAAGGGGTGGTCATCAGTAGTATCATTGAAAGGGAACAGGCCGTGAACATCCGGTTGGTGTTTCCCGGTACCAACACCAATTCGGTTTCGGATATCCAACAAATGACCCTGCAATTGCCCAGTGGGGATATTGTACCCTTACAAAAGTTGGCAAAAATTGAAATAGGGAAGGGAGTGGCAGAAATCAATCGGGAAAACCAAAAATCCATGGGGGTCGTTACGGCTCGCTTGAACAATAGGGACCTGGGGTCGACCTTGACCGATATCCGAAACAATCTGTCCACGAAAATCAGTCTTCCCCCGGGGTATCATATTGAATATGGTGGGGAATACCAGCAACAACAACAGGCTTTTAAGGAATTGATGCTCATTTTGATTGCCGCGGTACTGTTGGTCTTTACCGTCATATTGTTTCTGTTCAGAAAGATCAAGATTGCTCTTGCCATCATATTCATTGCCATTTTAGGGGTTGCAGGTTGTCTGTTGAGTCTATTATTGACAGGAACACCTTTGAACGTAGGGAGTTACACTGGTATCATTATGATAGTTGGGATTATCGGGGAGAATGCCATTTTTACCTATCGACAGTACCAAGAATGTGATGTTTCGTTATCACATCTTCAAAAGATCGAATATTCCATAGCGCAACGATTGCGGCCCAAATTAATGACAGCCACTGCCGCAATCATGGCCTTGATCCCCTTGGCCCTGGGTATCGGAGCAGGGGCCCAGTTGCACCAGCCCTTGGCTATTGCCGTTATTGGGGGGTTGGTCTTTGCATTGCCATTGCTATTGGTGGTACTTCCAATTATACTTAAATTGTTGAAGGAGTAGAAACAATTTAAAAGATGCCATTGATTGGAATTGCTTTGTCAGGAGGAGGTGCAAGGGGAGCTGCCCATATAGGGGTCCTTCAGGCCCTGAATGAGCACGGAATATTTCCAGAGGATGTTTCCGGATCCAGTGCGGGAAGTATCATCGCGGCATTGTACTGTTTTGGATATACCCCGTTGGAGATTCTTGACCTTTCACACGAAAAGGAGTTTTTAAAGATCTTTAAATTGGGAATCTTCAATAAGGGAGTTACCGAGCTTACCTTTTTGAAGAGATTTCTGGAAGCCCATATTCATATACCTGGGCACGAGAATCCTAGGAATAGACTTCATGTTTGTATGTCCAATATCAATTCAGGAAAGTTTGAAATAGCCTCAGAGGGTAGTTTCATCGTTCCCTTGTTGGCATCATGCGCCTTACCATTACTGTTCAAACCTATTGTTCACAATGGATATACCTATGTCGATGGGGGTTTGTTGAATAATTTGCCCATTGAGCCCCTGATGGCCAGCTGTGATACTGTTATCGGTTCCAGTGTCTGTCCCCATGAAGAGAGGTATGATATCCAGGGAAGACGGAATGTTGGTTCACGTTGTTTTCAATTGGCCATTTGGAACACTGTCTATCCCCGCCTCAAGGAATGCGATTTGGCCTTGGAAATTGAGGACAGCTATCGTTTCAATATGTTTGACATCAAGGAATCCAAAACACTTTTTAAAATCGGTTACGAGTCTACCTTGAAGAAAATACCAAAGCTTATGGAAATCCTAGAAGAAAAAAATTAGGCTTTACTTTGATGATTTTTCCGAAAGCATTTTTTTCAATTCCTTGATTTCCTTCATCAAAAGCGCAATTTCCTTTTCGGCCTTGATGTTGACGTTGTAGTCGTTTTCAGCCCTGATCTCCGCTCTTTTGGCCTGAAGGTTTTGACCTACCATCAACAAGGGCATCAGGAATATTTGGATCATATTGGAAATGAACAGCCAAAGCACAAAAGCGGGATAGGGATCAAACCGGAAGTTGACGGGTGCGAACATGTTCCATCCTAGCCAAAATATGGTCCATGCTAGGATAAGAATAAAAAAACCGATGGTCCCAATTCGATCCGTAATCCATATGGCGAAACGTTCCGATGGTTTTAAATTTTTTTTATAGACGTGGTTGGTGTTCTTGATTTCCATTAGATTTCATTTTTGTCCATGGTATTGGGGAATGTAACGGTTCTTTGGGGGAATGGGATTTCGATACCTGCATCATCAAACCTTTTCTTGATACTCTGTAAAAGGTCGCATTGAAGGATAAACGCATCGGCAGAATTGGCTGCCCACGCCCAAACCCGCAGGTTCACGGATGAATCGTTAAGGGCCGTTACCCTGGCAATCACAGGAGGAACTTTGTTCTCCAAATCCTCCTTGTTTCTGGGATCGATATGCAGTGGGTGTTTCGCTACTTCTTCCTTCATGATATCCAAGGCTTTTTCCACATTTGAGGAATATCCTATGCCAATGTCGATCATTTTGCAACACTTGGTATCCCCCAAATGGGCGTTGATGATCAAATCGGAACTTATCACTGAATTGGGGACAATGATTCTATTGTTCTCAAAATCACGAATCACGACTTGACGTAGGTTTATGTCTTCAACAATTCCAGTAAAACTTTCACGGATGGTAATCTTGTCATTCACGCGGAAAGGTTTAAAGATGACAATCAAGATGCCGCTCATGATATTGCTAAGCGCTTGTTGGGATGCAAGACCTGCAATCAGGGAAACAACGCCGGCACCTGCCAAAAGGGAATGACCGACAATTTTGAATTCAGGAATCTGTACCAAGGCACATGCAATGCCCACCACATAGATCAGTGCGGTAGAAATATGTTTGATAAAGAGAAACCCGGTCAAATCCTTGTGATGGTTCAGCAAGGATTTTTTGATAAAACGGTTTAGGAACCAGTTAAAGACTAAAGCAATTGTAATAGTGAGAAGTATGATAATTACAATCAACGTCAATGTCCTGAATTCTGTAAAAAGCGTTTTGATCATGTTATGCTTATTGCTCTAAAAGTGTTTTGGGAATAACCCTTTTATTTTTCACTATTCTTTTGTTCATTAAATCTAGGCAAATCTATTTGATTTTACATTTTGAAATTTTCTGTGTTTTCCTACAATAGGAATTTTTGATTTCTTAAATTTGGACAGTTTGAAACACATAAAGGTTGTGTTCAAAAGTTGTTTTTTGCTTTCCGTGTTCTTAACGGGAATACCTTCAGGATTACAGGGTTAAAACAATGATTTTCAATGCGATAAGATTACGTCGATGATTCAGTCATCCCGACAAGATAAAGCTGAAAAGTTCTCGCAGAAAGGTTGCTTTCTAAAGAGAACTTTTTTGTTTTAGATAAAATTAAAGCAAGGCTTTAATTTGCAATAATCATTTTTGGATGCACGAAGTGAATCCAGTCATCCCGACTTAAACTTCTAAAATAAACACTGTTGATCTTATGATTATCAGTGTTTTTTTTCTAAAATTTCCTGCTCGTCTTTTTTTGATTCTACCTCTAAATCAAAGTCAATTTGCGAGCGGTGTCTCCAGAATTAATTTCGGGAACATGCCAGTGATATAAATAATTGCGTCATTCGGCTTAGCACAGACGAACACTGGGCTCAAGTTTAACTGAATTCTTAATATTTTTCAAAAAAGCCTTATAAAACCTCAAACTTGTTAATATTATCCTAAAAAGAATGTTTTTTTGATTACTGCTAAGCGAAAAAAATGACAATTTGAAAAAAAAGCTTATTTTTAAAAAGTGTGAAGCCAACACTTTATTTTTTAGGTTGTTTGCTTCTACAAGTTTATCTTTTGGAAAAGTGCACTGATACACTTTAGGGTTTATGGGTCATTTTTAAGAGTTAAATCAAAACGAAATCAAATAGTAACCAATTTTAACTAAATGCAGACTAAAAAAACCTGGCTAAGGGTAGCCTTTTTGGCTTCGCTGTGCATCATGATAACCTCATGTAACAGCAAGAAATCTAAAACCGAAGACAACACTCCAAAGAGAATGGAGATTCTCTTTTTGGGCCATAAAACAAATTCCCATCACAACTCAGAACAGTTGGCAAGTATTCTATCTAGAGAATATTTTAGAAGCGGAATCAACATTTCATTTACCGATGATCCAGATGATTTAACCAAAGAGAATCTGGACCAGTATGCAGGCTTGGTGGTTTATGCAAACCATGATTCCATTACCGACCCTCAGGCCGAAGCACTTTTGGGCTATGTTAGGGGTGGAAAAGGGTTGATCGCATTGCACTGTGCCTCTTTTTGTTTTAGAAATAATGATGAGGTTGTTGAGATGATAGGGGGGCAATTCAAGAGCCACGAGTACGATACCATTCAAAACGTAATTGTAAAGCCAGAGCATGAGGTAATGCAAGGCATCACCGAATTTAAAACCTTCGATGAAACCTATGTGCACGATAAAATTTCACCCAATATTGAGGTGTTGACAGAACGTGTTGAGGGGGATCACCATGAACCTTATACATGGATTAGGCCTTATGGTGAAGGTCGTGTGTTTTATACCGCTTATGGACATGATGAGGTAACATTCAATACGCAAGGCTTTTTAGACTTGGTAAAGAATGGAATCATGTGGTCCGTTGGGGACGAAGCCAAAGCAAATCTTGAAAAGGTTTTTATCGCTGAACCGGAATATACGGATGGGCTTGTGCCCAACTACGAGAAAAGGGACCCTGCACCACGGGTACAGCAACCTTTGACTCCAGAAGAGTCGATGTCTTTAATGCAAGTCCCGGTAGGATTTGAGTTGAAGTTATTTGCATCAGAGCCTATGCTTTACAATCCTATGTATATGAACTGGGATGAGAAAGGTAGACTTTGGGTTATTGAAACGGTTGATTATCCAAACGAAGTTAAGGACGATGACATGGGGGATGACCGCATAAAAATATTGGAAGATACCGATGGTGATGGAAAAGCGGATAAAGTAACAACGTTCGCAGAAAAATTGAACATTCCTACCAGTTTTGTGTTCTCCAATGGCGGCATCATTGTAAGCCAATCTCCATCATTTTTGTTCCTAAAGGACACTGATGGTGATGACGTTGCTGATGTTAGGGAAGATATTTTACCCGGTTGGGGAAAACATGACACCCATGCACAATCGTCAAACTTGCGATATGGTTTGGACAACTATATTTGGGGAATGGTAGGGTATTCTGGATTTGAAGGCGTGTCCCAACAAGGTGGCGCGGATTCCTTGAAGTTTGACAATGCCATGTACAAGTTCGACCCAAATACGAGAGACATTGAGCATTTGGGAGATGCATCAAACAATACATGGGGATTGGGTTTTTCGGAAGAATTTGATGTCTTTATTTCTACGGCCAACAATACACATACCGCATTTTTTGGTATACCGAAAAGATATTTCGAGAAGTCTGACATCGATGAAAATGGTGTCATCAAATTAGATGCCCATTACGACATGCGTTATGCCATCAAAGCCCTTCGTCAGGTAGATGTAATGGGAGGATTTACTGCAGCAGCAGGTCATAGCTTGTACACGGCCAGGGATTTTCCAAAATCATACTGGAACAGTGTGGCCTTTGTCACCGAACCAACAGGAAGATTGGTGCACAGGGTAAGGCTGAAACAAGAAGGAGCCGGATTTATTGAAGATGGTGATGGCTGGAATTTATTGACAAGTGGTGACGAGTGGGCAGGCCCTATTCAAGCTGAAGTTGGTCCTGATGGAGCTGTTTGGATTGCGGACTGGTACAATTTTATCATTCAGCATAACCCAACTCCATCCGTGAATTCAGCTGGGGTTGATGCCATGAATGGCTACGGAAATGCCTATGTGAATCCGTTGAGGGACCGTTCTCGTGGACGTATCTATCGCGTGGTTTACAAAGGGCATGACAAGCAAAACACACTTAAATTAAATAAAGACGACAAACAAGGTCTTGTTAAAGCATTATCTAACAACAACATGTTTTGGAGAACGCATGCACAACGATTGTTGGTAGAAAATGGAGATACTTCTGTATTTTCTGAATTGTATGGGTTGGTAAAAGATGAATCTGTTGATGAAGTAGGAATCAATGCACCTGCTATTCATGCTTTATGGACGCTTCATGGTTTGGGTGCCTTTGATGGTTCTAACCAAGAGGCCTTGGACGTTGCCAAAAAAGCATTGTCCCATCCAACAGCAGGGGTTAGGCGCGCAGCCATTCAGGTGTTGCCTAAAAATATGGAAACGTTTGAAGCCATTGAAAAAGCAGGGCTCTTTGCTGATGAGGATTATCGGGTACGATTGGCAGCAGCGCTGTTCACTACTGAATTGCCGCCATCAGATGCGATTGGAAAAGTGTTGGTAGATATGGCTGAGAAGGAAGAAAACTTCAGCGATATGTGGTTGAAACACGCCTTGACCATTTCCGGTAAGCTAAATGCAGACGGATTCAAGGCAGAGTTTGCCAAAAGGGGGTATAAGCAGAATCCTTCCTTATTGGAGGCTTCATTGGCCCAAAAATTGGCCTATGGTTCCCAACTGAATATGGTACAACTTCGCAGAACGTGGAGACGTGCAGTACCGTTGACTCCAGAAGTGGCCAATAGAGAATGGATTGTTTCTGGGGATATCGAAAATAATTCATCCGAAGAGCATTCAGGACTTATCATGGTCCAAGGAAACCGAAGAAATGGGTATGGACTGTTCTTTATGGATGGAAAATTGAATTTTGTCATCAACCAAAATGGCAGAACCTATAAAGTGGTGAATTCCAAACGACTTCCCAAAAACTTCAAGTTTGTGGCAGGATTAGAGGAAGATGGTGTCATGAAGTTGGTGATTGATGGAGAGGAAGTCGGTTCGGCTCAGACGGCGGGTCTTTTCAAAACTGATTTGGAAAATGAACGTGGTGTAAGGGTTGGTTTTGAAAGAAGCACCGGCGCTGATAAAGTGGCCGATTATCCGGATTTATTCTATTCCAGAACAACTTCTTTCAGTAATGGTAAATTGGAAATTTTGGATACCTCCGCGGCCACAGATGTTGTGGAAGATGTTGATCAAGTCATCGTCTTGAACACATTGAAGGATGTTATGAAGTATGACAAAGAATTGATTACGGCCAAAGCGGGTAGCACCATTCAGATTGTTCTGAACAACCCTGATTTTATGCAGCACAATTTGGTACTTGTTCAACCTGGAACCAAAGAAAAGGTTGGAGCAGAGGCCGATAAATTGGCAATGGCCAGTAATGGACAAGAACTGGAATATGTGCCTCAAATGCCTGAGGTTATCGCAGCAACGCCTTTAATTAATTCAGGAGGTAGTTACACATTGACCATAAAATTGCCAAATAAGGCAGGAGACTATCCCTATATCTGTACGTTCCCGGGTCACTGGCGAATTATGCAAGGTGTACTGCGGGTAAATTAATCAACCAATTAGTAAGTAAAGTATGAATAATCAAACTGCTTCCGCGCCAGATAGACTGTTGTTCCTAACGTGTTTTGTTGCCTTGGTAACCACAGCATTTGGCTTTATCCTTCGGGCTATTGTTTTGCCGCAATGGGGGGTGGATTTTAATTTAACGCAGACCCAATTAGGGGAAATTTCAGGAGTTGGACTTTGGCCTTTTGCCATTAGTATTGTTCTTTTCAGCCTTGTGGTCGACAAAATAGGATACAAAACCTCATTGGGATTTGCATTTGTATGTCATGTCGCTTCCGTAATTCTTACCGTTACCGCTACGGGCTATAGCTCGTTGTATTTGGCCACTTTTATTGGGGCCATTGGAAATGGAGTGGTGGAAGCCGTTGTAAATCCAGTGGTGGCCACCATGTTCGCCAAAGAAAAAACCAAATGGTTGAATATGCTGCATGCAGGTTGGCCAGGAGGTTTGGTATTGGGCGGCGTTTTTGCATTGATCATGGGTGCCGAAATGGCTTGGGAATATAAAATTGCCTTGACATTGATTCCAACAGTGATATACGGTGTTATGATGTTGCGTCGCAAATTCCCAGTGAATGAACGGGTACAGGCCGGTGTTTCCTATAAGGAAATGTTGCAGGAAGTTGGTGCGGCCGGAGCACTTATCATTGTATCCATAGTAGTCTTTCAATTAGGCGAAGTATTCGGATGGACCCTTTGGTTGAATGTGGCCATCATCTTGCTGATTACTGTATTATTTGGACTTTATACGCGAAGTTTTGGCCAGCCATTGTTCGTAATACTTTTGATTATTATGATACCATTGGCTGTAACAGAACTCGGTACGGATAGCTGGATTACCGATTTAATGACACCGGCCATGACCAAAATTGGGTTACAGGCAGGATGGGTTCTGGTCTATACCTCCGCAATTATGTTTGTGTTGCGTTTGTTTGCTGGACCTATCATCCATAAGGTATCACCCCTTGGGTTATTGGCCATTTGTTCATTGGTTGCCGCGGTTGGACTATTTTTCCTTTCCCAGTCTGCAGGCGTAATGATTTTGGTTGCAGCCACCATTTATGGATTTGGTAAATCCTTTTTCTGGCCCACCATGCTCGGTGTGGTCGCAGAACGCTTTCCAAAGGGAGGGGCCTTGACCCTGAATATTACCGGCGGATTGGGTATGATCGCTGCAGGTGTCATTGGAGCGGGAATCATTGGATTTATTCAGGATAGCTCCATCGAAAAAGGAATTTCTGACTATGATAAGGCTCAGAATACGGAATTGAGTCAGAAATATATCACAGATGAAAAAACCAGTGTCTTTGGTGATTACAGGGCCTTGGATAAACAAAAGCTGGCGATGGCATCCGAGGCTGAGATTGAAACCATTACAGAGGTTCAACATCAGTCCAAAAAAGAAGCATTGCAGTACATTGTTATCTTTCCAATCTTAATGTTCATTAGCTATATGGCCCTTATCCTATATTTTAAAAACAAGGGAGGCTATGCAGCTGTATTGCTGACGACGCATGATGATAATTGACAATTAAAATACATGGCTTTAAAAAATATAAAGTTTGGTGCAAGTACGTGGTTATGGGCTTCTCCTTTTACCACGGAAACCATCGAAGAACTTTTTCCAAAAATATCCCAATTAGGATTTGATGTTGTTGAAATTGCCGTTGAGGATCCTACATTGATAGACCTAAAAAAAGTGAAGTCGGGCTTAGACCGTTATAACCTTGATGTCACCATTTGTGGGGCGTTTGGAAGTTCTCGGGATTTGACCAACGAATCTGTGGAAGTTCAAAAAAATGGACTTTCTTATATTGAGGATTGCCTTGATATCTGCGAGGAATTGGGGGTTTCCTTTTTTGCGGGACCCATGTATTCAGCTGTAGGGAAGGCGCGTATGTTGCCGCCGGAACAAAGAAAGGCGGAATGGGATTTAGCCGTAAAGAACTTAAGAACCGTTTGTGAAATGGCCGAAAATAGAGGGTTGAAAATAGCCTTGGAGCCATTGAACAGGTTTGAATCTGACTTGGTGAACACTACGGATGATGCGCTAAGAATGGTAAAGGACATCAATCATTCTGCTGCCAAAGTTATGATTGATAGTTTCCATATGAGCATTGAAGAACGCGATGTGGAAAGTGCTATCAAAGCCGCTGGAGATGAGCTGATTCACGTTCAGGTATCCGAAAATTACAGAGGTGCCCCAGGAACCGGTCAAACCCCTTGGAATGCCTACAAAAGAGGGCTCGAAGCCATCAACTATCAAGGTGTGGTTTCCATTGAAAGTTTTACCACCCAAAATGTGGAATTGGCAGGAGCGGTTTGTTTTTGGACCCCTAAAGCGGATACCCAAGACAATTTCGCTAAAGACGGACTTCAATTTTTAAAAAAATGGGCCTCAAATTAAGAAGCTTATTTTATCAGAATTATTAAAATATAAAATATGAGTAAAAAGATTAATGTGGCCATTGTTGGTCTTGGTTTCGGAGCAGAATTCATTCCAATTTATCAAAAGCACCCCAACGCGGAAATGTATGCCATTTGTCAGCGTAACGAGGAAAAAATGAACGCCATTGGTGACGAATTTGGAATTGATGTACGATACACAGATTACGATGAGCTCTTAAAAGACCCAGCGATTGATGCGGTCCATATCAACACCCCCATTCCAAATCACGGGGAACAATCCATTAAGGCGCTAAAAGCAGGAAAGCATGTTGCTTGTACCGTGCCCATGGCAACTACCGTGGAAGAGTGCAAGCAAATCGTGGAATTGGTCAAGGAAACGGGTTTGACCTATATGATGATGGAAACCGTGGTTTATGCTCGGGAGTTTTTATTCATGAAAGAGCTGTATGACAAAGGCGAATTGGGGAAAATCCAGTATTTAAAAGCCAGTCACCAACAAGATATGGACGGATGGCCCAATTATTGGCCGGGACTTCCCCCAATGCACTATGCCACCCATTGTGTGGGGCCTGTTTTGGCGTTGACCCAGGGTGAGGCCGAATATGTGTCCTGTTTTGGTTCTGGAACTATTCGGGAAGAACTTATCCCGATTTACAATTCTCCATTTGCAGTGGAAAGCACCCATATTAAATTCAAAAATTCAGATTTAAGTGCGCATGTGTACCGATCACTTTTTGATGTAGCACGTCAATACCGTGAAAGTTTTGAAGTGTATGGTTCCAAAAAATCAGTGGAATGGCCGCTTATTGAAGGGCATCCACTGGTGGTTCATACCTCAAAAAAGCCGGAACCTGAAATACCCGAAGAAGTGGAATCTCCAGATTATGCCAAGTATTTGCCAGAAGAAATCCAACGCTTTACCACCAAAGGAGTGTACGATACGGATGATAATCAGCACTTATCCTTCACACAAGGAGCCGGGCATGGAGGTTCACACCCTCATTTGGTCCATGAATTTGTGAATGCATTGATACAGGAGAAAGAGCCTTATCCAAACGCCCAGCAGTCAGCCAACATTACCTGTGTAGGTATTTTGGCGCACGAGTCGGCATTACAAGGAGGCAAACAAATAAGCTTGCCAGACTTTACCCTAAGCAGCTAGTCTTTAAAAATAGTTTAGCATATCAATCCGCCCTCGCTTCAACTGGAGTTTGTAGGGCGGAAATGTTTTATGGCACCAGTGAAATTTGAAGGGAATGTAGATAAGCCAGTTTCTAAAAACAGTGATTATTCGACAACATAGTACCAGTAAATGTTAATAATATATTTCGTTGGGATGTGGAATGTTGATAACTTGAACAATCAAAATGAACACCTAACCAGAAAGAACCGGAAACTAGTATGAAAAATCTTTTGCTTGCCTCTTTTTTGCTGTTGACCATCACTTGTATGGCTCAAAACACATCCCTGAAGAGCATTGGAAATTACGAACCTGTGCGATTTGACACCTCTGAACCACTTACCTCAATCTATAAAGCGACAAATTTGACATCTGGCTTTGCAACAAGCAATAGCCTTGTAAACTCTTCTGAAATTGGAGTGGAAAGCAAACAGAATTTTGTGGAACAATCGTTTCATGGAAGTCAAAATTCTCCGACATTGGTTACCAGTTTTGATGGGATTGGATGGGGTTTCAACGGACCCCATGGAGCGGCAACGCTCCGAAACCCATCGGATAATTCGCTTGCCGTTGGTCCCAACCACGTGGTTCAAACGGTGAACACCAGAATGGCGATTTTCACTAAAAAGGGTGAAAAATATGATACTTCTGGTGAGGTACTATATGGCCCAGTGAATACCAACAATGTATTCAAAGGATTTGGAGGACCCTGCGAAAGAATCAATAATGGTGATGCAGTGGTACGTTACGACCAGTTGGCCGATCGCTGGTTGATTGTTATGCCTACATTCCGCAGAATGCAGTCAAGAACCGATACAATTGCGACCAGACTGGACCAACCAGGCAAAGCCGTAAAATTGTATGAACCTTCCTCCAACTATGAGGAAGAAAGACAGCAACCCACTGAGTTGGATGGCACTTTTTGCATGTGCTACGCCATCAGTACAAGTTCAGACCCCTTTGGTCCCTACTATCGGTATGAGTTTAAAAGAGACTTATTTCCAGACTATCCGCGTCCTGCAGTTTGGCCTGATGGATATTACACTACCACCAGTACCGGAGATCACGTGAACGAAAGGCATGCTTATGTTGTGGATCGCGAAAAAATGCTCAAGGGCGAAAAAGCCACGGAACAATCCTTTATACTTCAGGATATCAATTTTGTCATCAATGCCGATTTGGATGGAAAGCAATTACCGCCACCTGGAGCCCCAAACATTATGTTAGGCACAGGAGGAACACAGTTAGAAGGAATTCTGGAAGACGATGGCATTTATGTCTGGAAGTACCATGTGGATTGGGAAAATCCATCAAACACCACGCTTGATGGTCCGGAGAAAATTCAGGTGGAACCCTACAGCTATCTCTGTGGAGGACAATTAACGAGCTGTGTTCCCCAACCTGGAACCGATGTACGTCTGGATTCCCAAGGAGACAAAATCATGTCACGCCTAATTTATCGAAGAATCGGGAAAACGGAGTCCATTGTTGCGGTTCATTCCGTAAATACCGCCACCAGCGGAGGAGTTCGTTGGTATGAATTTCGATTGGATAAGAATAGAGATGTAAAACTCTATCAACAAAGTACATTTGCTCCTGATGCCTCTTATAGATGGATGGCGAGTCCGGCAATGGACGCCAAAGGAAATATCGGCATTGGTTATTCTTTCGGCAGTGCCACCGAATTTCCAGGGCAGCGTTTTGCAGGTCGACTTTCAGGCGATAAGCTGGGTGTCCTGACAATGAAAGAAGCCGTTTTGGTGGATGGTGAAGATTCACAGAAAAACACACTCCGTTGGGAAGATTATACGCAAACCGCCATGGACCCAAGTGATGATATGACCATTTGGTATGTTGGGGATTATTTCAAAAAAGGTGGGGAGAATTATTCCACAAAAATAGGTGCCTTTAAATTGGAAAATTAATCATAGTAGTAAGAGTTTGGTTTTTGGGACAGCTATGTGGAATGCACGAATTTTGAAGCTTTTTCCGAAGACCTAAATTTTAGTCAGTTGCTTGGTTCTCTTTTCTGTTTTTCCATTGGATTATGGAATTACATTGAAAAATGGGAACCAAGTTTTTTTAAAAGGTACCATTCATCGAGGTAATATGCGGAACATCCGTCAGATATTGAGGTTTTAAGGGCGTTTCGGAACTTTATATCATAAATTCAAATGCTATTCGTTTGAATTGAAACAAACAAAATCCACTTTCCCAAAGGGTGGTATCAACGAAACCTACTGTTATGTGTTACCGAACAAAACTGTTGCCCTCGGCAGTTATAATTGTTTTGCAGGCTCTTCTGTGCATCTTTCCAATTGCATTGAATGCCCAAGCACAGCAAGAATCCAAAATTTCCAATTCAACATCAATTCGTTCAAAGGCATCCATTCTTTTGGCTGGCCAAAAGGAATATGATTTTGATGAGATTCGAAACAATCCCAATCTATCTTTTGTACCACTCTCCAATTTGGAAGAGAATGTTGGTTTTTCAAATAATCATTATTGGTTGACCTTTTCGTTGGAAAATCCTTCCTCCAAAGCAATAGAATACTTTTTGGAAACCGCTAGACCCATTACCGATGTAGTCGACCTGTATCTGGTCCAAGAGAACGGGAGTGTAAACTATGAACAGAGCGGTGATAAAATTCCTTTTGTAGAAAAGAGCGTACAACATAGAAAATCCATTTTTGATATTAAACTGGCCCCGCACCAAAAGGTGGAGGCATACATCCATATTAAAAGTGATGGTGAGGTAGTCATGTTTCCGTTGGAGCTGTACCAAAAGGATCAATTCATCAATCTGACCTATAAAGAGCAGATATTTTATGGCTTCTTTTACGGGATTCTTATTCTGGCTTGTATCATCTATCTGTTTTTCTTTTTTGCATTGAAGGATAGTGCATTTATCTATTATGGCCTGTATGTACTTTTCATAGCACTCATGCAGTTTTCCTTGGATGGATTTTTTCACCAATACTTTACCCCGCAGGCCGGCTGGCTCTCCGATAGGGCCGTGTTGCTCACCGCATTTATATCATTGTTTTTCTTTGGTATATATGGCGATAAATTCCTGAACCTAAAAAAGAACAGCCCATTTTTACATGTTTCCAGAAAATTTTTGAGCGTCGCCATAATCTTAGGCACTTTTTTGTTGGCAGCGGTGCCATCTTGGTTTCAATATTGCTATCCAATGGCAAATGGCATAGGTATTCTGGTTTTGGTTCACATGATTGCATCCCTAGTGGTGATGAAAGTGAAAGGGGTGAAGGTAGACCCGTATTTTGTGATAGGTATATCTTTTCTGGTCTTTGGGTTTGTAGTTTTTATCCTGAATAATTTCAACACCATTGAAAACTCATTTTTTACAGATAACGGTGCCAAGTTTGGGATTGGATTTGAGATTATTTTCCTATCCATTTCCATGAGCAACCGGATCCGGAGTTTACGTATGGAAAATGAACACAACCAGGTATTAGCCCTTCAGCGTGCTGAGGACATGAACGAGATTAAATCATCTTTCCTATCAAATATCAGCCACGAGCTTCGAACTCCCCTGAATCTGATTATGGGGGTGGCCACTTCATTGCAACAGAACAAGGAAGAGGAGGATTTGGAAGAGAAGTGCAAGCTTATTTTAAGTTCTTCTAAAAACTTGTTGGGCTATATTGAAGATATCCTTGACTTTACGGTGATTGAAAAAGGAAATCAAGAGTTAAAAGAAGTGTCCTTTGACCTTCCATCAACTTTAGAAAAGGTCATAAAAATTCAACAGCCAAAGGCTGAAGCCAAAAATTTGGATTTCAAATTTGAGATTCCCCAAAGTTTACCCAATAGAATTGTGGGCGATAAAGGAAAATTGGTCCAAATTCTCAACCACTTGCTGGACAATGCCATCAAATTCACCAATAGCGGAAGTGTAGTGGTTAAAATTCATGCTAAACGAAAAGGGAAAGAAGCTGTTCATCTGGATTTTGAAATTAAGGACACGGGAATTGGAATTTCCAAAGAGAAAATGAGTACCATTTTTGAATCCTTTACCAAAAAATCCTTTATGGACAAGCGTGAGTTCAGCGGTCTTGGATTGGGACTCTATATTGTAAAGACCTATGTTGATTTACAGGAAGGAACCATTGAAATAAAGAATAACGCGCAACAGGGTATTACATGTCATTTGAGCCTTGGGTTTGAAGTGGATGAAGACCATGTGGAGCTTTCCCAAAACCTACAGATGGACCCCATGAAGTCCACTGGTTTGGGCGCAAACCGAATTCTTCTGGTGGAGGACAACAAGATGAACCAGACTGTGGTAAAGTTATTGTTCAAAAAGTGCGAGAATGTGAGCCTGACCATTGCCAATCATGGCAAGGAGGCTTTGGAAATTATGGAAAAGCAAAGCTTTGATCTTGTGCTAATGGATTTACAGATGCCAGAGATGGATGGTTTTGAGACAACCTCCATGATTCGTTCTGGTAGGGCCAATTGTGATGCTCAAATTCCTATAATTGTGCTCACTGCGGACAATACCAGTGACACACGCAAGGAGATTTTTAGGTTAGGGGCCAATGATTTGATTACTAAACCTGTCAATGGCGCATTGCTGTTTTCCAAAATCAACAAGAATTTCCCGATCAGTGTAAAAGTGGCGTAGAAAGCCGCTTGCTGCTTATCGGAACAATCTTTTGAGAAGGTAGGCGAAGATAAAGCCTTTTAGTGGGCTGAGAATTCGGTTTGCAACCGTCAATGGTTGCACAAAATCCTCAAACTCATTTTTATTGGACTTGAGTGCCTCTAAGTTGATATCTTTTTTGAGTCTCAAGATTTTCAACTCCTGTTTTATTTCCCTCATGGATGTAAAATCGGTCTTACTCATCCCTTAAAATGGTTTTTGAAAGTTTTTGAATGATTCTTTTTTCCACTTTATTTTTGAAAAGGGTGTAGACCACAACCATCAATATGATGTACAAAATGCCGGTAAGCGCATATCCCAAGGCCCTGTTTTCAAGGATATTGCCCAAATAAATGGCCAAGGCAATGGAGAAGAGTGCAACGGCCATCATTCCCAAGATAGAGAAAAAGGCCAGTTTTACACTGCCAATGCTCAGCTCGGCGGTGTGCATGAACAGTTTCAATTTGTAGTACTCCCAAGAATTTTTTACATATTCTTGGGAGTTGTCTATTGACTCTGTTGTGACTTTCCCTATGTTATTGATGGAACTCATTTATTTAGCGGCTGTTTGTAGTTTCTTGTTTTTGGCCTTAAGCTCTTTCAACTTTGATTCCAATGTTGTGATCACATCTTCTGCCTTATAACTTGCAGAGGAGACCAAAGACTCTACTTCATCCTCTAAAGAACTGGTTTTGGAACTGAATTTTTCCACTACTTGATTTTTCAACTGTGTGGTACTTTGGGCCACATCGTCTACCAAGCTGTTGGATTGTTCCACCAATTTTTTTCGGGTTGCTGTTCCTTTATCCGGAGCGAACAAAATTCCTATCGTTGCTCCTATGGCCGTTCCAGCCAAGATTCCTAAAATTGTATTACTACTATCGCTCATGGTTTTATGTTTTATTGATTTATAACAAAACTATACCCTTTAATTGCGATAGATTAGTTCAATACATTTAATGATTGACTCAAATCCGATTTTTAGGCCGATATTGAGATATTTTTGAATAAAATTGAATTTTAATTATCTGCTCCGTCTGCTCGGGCTCTGTCAATGGTATATTGGGCCACTTCTCTACCTTGGTCGGTGCCAACCGTAGCATCAAAACTCCAATGAATACCACCATAAACACGAGAGATTGCGGCTTCTTCGGCCCATCCTCTGACTTTTGAGGCCTCATCTGGGAAAATATAGGCCAGCACTTCTGATGCTGCAGCTGAAAACACACTATGCCCAGAGGTGTAACTCGGAAAATTAGGCGTTCCCGCTATGGTCTCAAAATTTTCAATTTGTTGAATAGGTCTCGGATAATGATAGTAATATTTGGCATCCCAACAACTGATTCCAGAATCCATGATGGCCATGTTCATGTACGCCAAAGTACGTGCCGTTTGTAATGGATTAAGTCGATATTCCACGATAAATTCATTCGCAATTCGATTCCAATGGCCGGGTGGGGTATAGGTACCCAGTCCATCTTGCCAGAAATTGGCAATTCTTCGGTGTTCATCGGTCATGTTACGGGCATAATCTTTCAATAGTTCCACATCATCCAAATATTCCTGAGAATCCAATTGTGGAGGTGGAATGGGGCGTACACTCTCCACATCATCAATGCTCCACATGGTCACCTTACTGAATAAAGGGGTCAGGCCCACAGGACGTTCCGGTATTTCAAGGTTGTCCCAAGCCCATCCAAATCGTTCAAAAGCAGCTTGTTTGATGGAATCCGACACCGCTTTGGGGGTTTGTGCTTTACTCATGCCATCTGTACTGGCGCGGGACAATCCCATGGCCGAAACCGCATCACCGATGGCAACCCCGGCTGTAATATCGCTCTGTACATTGCTGCCAGAATTGATAAGGCTCTCCAAATGTTCTTCTTCCAATTGTTGCAGATATTCTGCTTCCAACGGAAACATGGCTGTTAGAATATTACGTGACGCTCTAGCAATTACCGCTCCATCTGAAGGGTAGGATGGAATGTCATTTTCTTCATAAGCATATTTTATGCCTTCATCCACTTGGTAGGGGGCAGCTCTGTTGTATTGATATTTATAGTGCCAAGCACTTATGAGTCCATCAAACTGGGCAACCGACATATAGGCCAATGCCCTGCAGGCATAGGGTGGGTGTGCAAAAGGAAATGCCGGTGGGCCTTCGGGGTTTGCCGGATTCGGCAACGTATAGGTGCCATCTTCATTTGGGCCTGGAATAAGGTTGTATTTGGCAATGAGTTCCAATGCAATTTCATTCCATCGCACCGTTGGATTATTGGTCCAGTACTTTACCGCGTTCTTTTCCTTTGATGTCATGCTGACGATAGCCGTTTTTACAGCATCAAGCTCATCTTGATATGCTTGGGAATCCGTTGCATCGGGAGCATCAATGTCGATGGCATCCCCTGCATCCAATAGAACCGGCGTCCAATCGCCTCCATTTGCATTGAGTTCGGTAAAGGTATAGCCCTCATATGGGAGGTACCTTGGAGTATCTTTTTCACAGGAGGCCAAAATGACAAGACCTATGGCCAATAGTAGTGTATATATTTTAATCTTCATTTTCTTCTACTTGGATTGATTTCTTGAATGGGTTGAACTGATAGGTAACACCAACACCGGTGTTGCTTAGTTTGGGCATGTTTTGTCCGTCTATGATTCTGTTATGATAGGCCACAATACCCAATCCTTTTAAAGATTTAAAATAGTATTGGGCGGAAAAACCGATTCGGTCAAATTTGGTTCGGTTTGTAGGTTGGGCCGCATTGTAAGCTCTAATGTCGTCTCCACTGGTCGATGCCAACCCGGTGTAGTTGAACTCCAGTTTTAGGGAGTAATTGAACAACCACTTTCCTACAACTGCGTCGTATGTCCACGCATTGGGAACATCCATCCAAGCGGTGTAATAGCTACCATCAGCGTAGTAGTAATCGCGTTCAGCCTCAGTATAACCCCGCCACAAATGGGCAATGGAGCCTCTAACGTATAAACCGTTGTTCCATTGGTATTGGCTTATGGCCCGAAGGGAGAACTCTGGAGCACCAGCACCAATGCTATAGGGTTTGTAATCCGAAAGATAGTTGGTGAAGGGTGTAGAGAAACCAGCTGTGGCAAATGCGGTTAACTCCCCATTGAGCACAGTTTCCTTGATAGCACGATATTTAACCGCCAAACCAAGGTCTTGAAAACCCCGTGCACCTGTAAATTTCCCTCCATTGGGTTCGGATGAATCCGTGTTGATGAAGGGGAGTCCAACATAAAAATTAAGATTGTCAAAAATGCCAATGGCCGCCATCGGAAGTACTGTATTTCGGTCCACGGTGGCAATGGTTTCATTGGAACGTAACTTTTCGCCTTCCCAATATCGGTCAAATGAGCCCATGTCATACGCAAACAAGACACAGATGTTCTTGGAGGGCATCATTAGGGCGTCGCTAGGGGTCTGTGCTTCAACTGATGTTGTGGGAACAACATAGAAAAGGACTTGGAGCAGTATCGCACAAGTCCCAAAGAAGCTGATTTTATGCTTGCATAACGATATGCAAGCATTCTTCGTTTGAATCATGTTTAAAGTTTGATTGAAATAGGTTTCTTAATAGATTGATTTCCATCACATTGAAAAACTGTTATTTGCAATGCTCAAGTTGTGGGCTAAAATAAAGCTATGGACTAGGCCCTAGAGCTAATGAAAGATTAAGGGAGGTTAAGGAAGGAATAAGGGAGCTAAGAAAGGGTTAAAATAGATTTGTTCAATCTTAATGTCTGAAAAACAGAGCCTTGAACGGTATTATTTAAAGAGAATTTATAGTCCGAAAGGTCAGGTTAATCCGCGGTTTGTGTATGACTTTGGTAGGAGGGAGGCGATGCAGCCAGTGCGTTTGGGTAGTATCTTTCATGACCAGCAAACTGCCGTGCTCCAAAAACAGGGTTACTTTTTCTTTGGTCTTTTTGTGCTTGAAGGAAAATCTTCGTTCAGCCCCAAAGCTCAGCGAACCTATCGCACCATTTTTTTTGAGGTCTTTTTCTGCATCGCTGTGCCAGGCCATACCTTCTTCTCCCGTATGGTATAGGTTGAGCAAGCACGAATTATAGGTTTCCCCGCTGCGCTGTTCTACCAATTGTTTCAATTGCAAAAGTTCATCAGTCCAAGGCAGGGCCCTTTTGGTGTTTTTGGAATAGGTATATTCAAATGGCTGGTCACCATACCAAGCCACTTTTCGCTTGGTTTCAATGCGTTTTCCATAGATGATGGCCACATCATTTTCCCATGCGATGGTGTGCAATAGTTTCTCATAAAAAACATTGGCGTCTTCATGGGTCATAATAGGACCATGGTAATTGACAATGCCATCCACGGGCAGCCAATTTTTTGTAAGGTCTATTTGGCTACTGAACAAATCCATTTTCGTTCTTTTTAAACCCTAAAATAATGGATAAAAAGTTAGGGAGTTCCATTACGATGAGCGGCTTCCCATCCAATGATGGCATTCTTGCGGACGCTGCCCCACATATAACCGCCCAATTGGCCTGAAGATTGAATCACCCTATGACAAGGGATTAAAAAAGCAACCGGATTGTTTCCAATGGCAGTTCCAACTGCCCTAGAAGCCTTTGGGCTGTCAATTTTTTGGGCAATGGAGCCATACGTAGTCAAACCGCCCAAGGGTATTTTGAGCAGGGTTTCCCAAACCTTTAGTTGAAAAGGGGTGCCGCTGAGGTGCAATTTAATTTGGTCCAGTTTGCTCCAATCATGTTGAAAAATAAAGAGGCCATCCTGTTGGTTCTTGTCCAACAGCTGATGATAATCCGCATGTGGAAATCGGAGCTTTAAATTCTCCAGTCCCTTCTGCTCATCATCAATAAAGGACATGTGGCAGATGCCTTTTGTGGTTGAGGCAACCAGCAAATTCCCGAAGGGACTTTCTGCAAAACTGTAATTGATTTTTAAGTTTTCACCACCATTTTTAAATTCTCCCGGCGTCATGCCTTCAATAGTAATAAAAAGGTCGTGGAGTCGACCAGTCCCGGATAGCCCGGTTTCTTGGGCGGTATCGAACAAAGTGGCTTGTTTCTCCTTTAGTAACTGTTTGGCGTATTCAATGCTGATGTACTGCATAAATTTTTTGGGACTTACCCCGGCCCAATCCGTAAAAAGTCGTTGAAAATGATACGGACTCAAATGAACAGATTCCGCAATCTCATTCAAAGAAGGCTGTTCCTTAAAATTTGAGCTGATAAATTCTATCGCTTTCGCTATGCGGTCGTAGTCGTAAACAGCTTGTGTTGTCATGGCTTACAAATTGATTGATAACAAAAGTATTGGACCTTTGGAACCGGTAAAACCCGAATCTTGCTTCTTTGCCTATTGGTAAGGTACAAATTGTATCTTTTGTGAAATTCATATGGATTTAATGTTAATTTTTTCCAAGATGTCCCAATTTGGAATGGGTCTTTGCTAAAAAACCCATAAATTCAAGTGAATTTTTAGACATCATGGCAACATTTACACTTAACATCAACGGACAAAAGCAAGAAGTGGATGTAGATCCGTCCACGCCCATACTTTGGGTTCTGCGAGACAATTTAAAACTAGTAGGCACAAAATACGGCTGCGGTATTGCACAGTGCGGTGCCTGTACCATTCATGTGGATGGCACGGCCACCCGATCATGCGTGTTACCAGTATCCAGCATTGGGGATAAAAAAATCACCACTATTGAGGGACTTTCAGAAAACGGGGATCATCCTGTTCAAAAAGCATGGCTCGAAGTGGATGTGCCCCAATGTGGCTATTGCCAAGCAGGTCAGATTATGACGGCATCTGCACTTTTGGAACAAAATCCAAATCCCACAGATGAGGAAATAGAAACCGCAATGAACGGTAACATCTGCCGTTGTGGAACATATCTTAGGATACGAAAAGCTGTGAAAACCGCATCACAATCATAACCCTCCCTTCAAAACACACATCATGACACTTATAAAAACTAAAATTGGTCGACGTGCCTTCATTAGAAATACCGGTTTGGCCGGTGGCGGGCTCGTTCTTGGATTCAACTGGCTGGCTTCCTGCAAAATGACCCCGGAGCAAGTCAATAGTATGCCCAAAGAGTGGTTTGAACTCAATGGATTTTTGAAAATTGGGGATAACGGAATGGTAACCATCATGTCTCCCAATCCAGAAATTGGGCAAAACGTAAAAACGGCCATGCCCATGATCGTGGCAGAAGAGTTGGATGTTGCCTGGAAGGATGTAATCGTGGAACAGGCTCCTTTGAATACCGATATATTCACTAGGCAATTGGCTGGAGGAAGTCAATCTATTCGTCAAGGATGGGAAGGACTTCGAATGGCGGGCGCCACTGCCCGACAAATGTTGAAGGAGGCTGCGGCGAAAGCATGGGAAGTGCCTGTTGGTGAAATCACTACTTCCGAAGGGGTGCTCACCCATGAAGCCAGCGGTAAATCTGCCGGATATGGCGAAATTGCCTCGGCTGCTGCGGGAATTGAAGTTCCCGAAGAAGTCGAACTAAAAGAACAAAAAGACTTTAAAATCATAGGTACCGACCGCCTGAATGTGGACGGTCCGAAAATTGTGACGGGAAAACCGTTATATGGACTTGATGTACAACGTGATGGAATGCTCATTGCCATGATTGTGCATCCACCGGCCTTTGGCATGAAACTAAAAGATATGGATGCTGAATCCGTAAAGTCCATGCCAGGAATAAGGGATGTATTTGCTATTGAACCCTATCCTGAGGATTTAGAGAAACAGTGGTCGGATGGTGGAGCCATTCAAGAATTAGCTGTCGTTGTTGGTAACAGTACATGGGAGTGCATGCAGGCTAAAAAGGCCCTGAAAGTGCAATGGGAGGAAAATTCCAAACTCGAAAGTTCCGCATACCATGATGAAGCGCTTGCGGAGTTGCTCAATACTGCTCCAAAAGAAGCCGCACGTAAAGATGGCGATGTGGATGCGGCGTTCAAAAAAGCCGCTAAGATTGTGGAAAGTACATATACAGCTCCTTTTTTGGCCCACAATACCATGGAGCCCATGAACTTCTTTGCCGATGTAACTGCTGATAAAGCAGAATTGCTAGGCCCCATCCAGACCCCGGAGTTTTTGGAAATAACCTTGGCATCAAGATTGGGATTGCCCAAGGAGAAGATTGATATTATGATGACCCGAATGGGAGGAGGGTTTGGACGCCGTTTGTATGGAACCTTCGGTGTTGAGGCTGCGGTAATTTCGCAAAAAGTGGGTGCTCCAATCAAATTGGTATACACCCGTGAAGATGATATGACCCAAGGCACCTATCGCCCATCATATAAGGTAAAATACAAAGCAGGTCTGGACGAAAATGGGAATCTGATTGCTTGGCATGTTAGAGGTGCCGGGACCAACGACGATCTTATTTTTGAAAATCGTTTTCCGGCCGGAGCAGTGGACAACTATTTGGCTGAAAAGCATAGCTTGCAGACCAATGTGACCACTGGGGCATGGCGCGCCCCACGTTCCAACTTTATCGCGGGAGCGGAGCAAGCCTTTATGGATGAAGTAGCCGAGGCAGCTGGAAAGGACCCTATTGAATTCAGGTTGGAATTGTTTGATCGTGCCATCTCGAACCCAGTGGGTGACCCAAAAAATAATGATTATGACCCAGAACGTTATGCCGGGGTTTTGAAATTGGTCAAGGAAAAATCCAATTGGACCGATGGAAGTAGTGGGAAGTCTCGAGGTGTATCTGCCTACTATTGCCATAACTCCTATGTGGCCCAAGTGTTGGACTTGACCATGAATGGGGATACACCAAATGTGGACAAAGTATGGTGTGCGGTGGATTGCGGAATAGTCATCAATCCATTGAGTGCCAAAAACCAAATTGAAGGTGGTATTGTCGATGGTATTGGTCACGCAACATTTAGTGCAATGACCTTTAAGGATGGTAAACCGGAACAGTCCAATTTTGACAGATACCGCCTTATTCGAAATATAGAAGCACCAAAGGAAATTGAAACCTTTTTTGTGGATAATGGCATCGACCCAACTGGTTTGGGCGAACCATCATTACCGCCAATTGTAGGGGCATTGGCCAATGCAATGTACAAAGCCACAGGAAGGCGTCACTACAATCAGCCATTGATAAGTGACAAGCCTCCGTTGGTAGGATAAGGATATAGAAATACTCAGGGTCTATTGTTTGGGTTAAAATCTGCTATGGACTTGGAGTTTTGTAGCTGTTTTTTTGAGCTTCGGACAAAAGACCCTGTTTAGATTGTTGCGATTTTTTAGAGTTAAATTATTGATTTACAATAGGTTGATTAAATAAATAATTTTTCATCAAAAAAGTTGATGTGTTTAATTTTTGTTTATGTTTACCCCTTGAATGAGTCCATCCAAAAGGACGCATTGCCTATATCGTTGAAAAATTTTTTCATGTCCGGGCTTTTGGGAATAAGGAAGTCTACCCAAATAGCCGTCTTACGAATAAGACACCGGATTTTGAGGCTGACTTCCGAAATGCACTCCGTAATCCGTGATTTCTCACGGAGCTCTTTCTTTGTGGCCTATACCGTATTCGAATTTCGCATCTGAAAATTAGCGGCAACCAGCTATTTAATTTTAATACAGTTTATTACCAAAGCGAAATATAGATGAAAACAAAGTACATCGACTTGATCGAGCAGACATATGATTTTCCACAGGAAGAATTCCAACTAAAGGATAACAAATTGGAGTTCCATGGCATTGACCTTTATGATATGGTTCAGCGTTATGGCACCCCTCTAAAGTTTACCTATCTGCCCAAAATATCCAAGAACATCCAGCGGGCAAAGGAATGGTTTGGCTCCGCCATGAAAAAGCATGGTTATAAAGGAACATACCACTATTGCTATTGTACAAAAAGTTCCCATTTTGAGCATGTTCTCAATGAAGCCCTTAAGAATGATATCCATATTGAGACCTCGTCAGCTTTCGATATCAATATTGTGGAGCAATTAAAGAAGAATGGTAAAATCTCCAAGAACACTTATGTGATTTGCAATGGGTTCAAGAGAGATCAGTATGTCCAAAATATAGCCCGGTTAATCAATGAGGGACACAAAAACTGTATCCCGATCATTGACAATTATGAGGAAATCGAACTTCTGAGCGAAGCCATTGACGGCAAATTCAAAGTGGGCATCCGTATTGCATCTGAGGAGGAGCCAAAATTTGAGTTCTATACTTCAAGATTGGGGATTGGGTACAAAAACATTGTTCCTTTTTACAATCAATCCATTAAGAACAATGACCAGGTTGAGTTGAAGATGCTGCATTTCTTCATCAATACTGGGATACGGGATACTGCTTACTACTGGAACGAACTCTTAAAGTGTTTGAAGGTTTACATCAGCCTTAAAAAAGTATGTCCAACCTTGGATAGCCTTAACATTGGTGGAGGTTTCCCCATTAAAAATTCTTTGGCGTTCGAGTACGATTATGAGTATATGGTGGATGAAATAATTCATCAGATTAAGCAAGCCTGTGATGAAGCTGAGGTGGATGTACCCCATATTTTTACTGAATTTGGAAGCTTCACCGTAGGTGAAAGTGGTGGAACCATCTATGAAGTACTCTATCAAAAGCAACAGAACGACAGGGAAAAATGGAACATGATCAATTCATCGTTCATTACCACCATGCCAGATTCTTGGGCTATCAGTAAAAGGTTCATCACTTTAGCCATCAACCGATGGAACGAGGAATACGAGCGTGTGCTGCTTGGAGGGTTGACCTGTGATAGCGATGATTATTACAATTCGGAGCAGCACATGAACGCCATCTATATGCCCAAGTACAAAAAGGACAAACCTTTGTACATTGGCTTTTTCAATACTGGGGCCTACCAAGAAACCATTGGTGGTTTCGGTGGATTACAACACTGTTTAATTCCACATCCCAAGCACATATTGATTCAGGAAGATGAGCATGGCAATTTAAAAAGCTCTGTTTTTGCAGAACAACAAACCGCCGAAGAATTCCTGTCCATTTTGGGCTATGGGCCAAAAAAAGATAAAAATGGTCAACTGGACCACAAAAAGCTGCTGGTTTCCAGCAAAAACTGATTACGAACTGGTTTAAAAAATGAAAACGAATAGAATGTATGCCGGTATTTCAAAGGAATACGGGTCGGCCGAAAAGGCCAAAGTGGTGTTGTTACCCGTCCCCTATGACGGCACCAGTACTTGGGGCAAAGGAGCGGACAAAGGGCCAGAAGCCTTTTTGGAAGCTACGGATAATATGGAACTGTATGACATTGAGACGGATAGCGAAGTGTATAAAGTTGGTATTTATCTGGCGGATGCCGTTACCGATTTTGCTTCGCCCGAAACCATGGTCAATGCAGTGCATAAAACGGTAAAGGAGTACATCAACCGAAACAAGGTGGTGACGATGATCGGTGGGGAGCATTCCATTTCCATTGGCGCCATTAGAGCATTCAATGAATATTATGATGACCTAACGGTGCTTCAGATTGATGCCCATACCGATTTGCGCAAAGAATACAATGGCTCAAAATATAACCATGCTTGCGCCATGCACGAAGCCAATGAGACCACTAATCTCATTCAAGTGGGCATTCGAAGTATGGACCACTCCGAAACCTTGGTGATGAATAGGGACAACGTATTTTTTGCCCATGAAATGGTGACAGACGATTTTTGGATGGACAACGTTATCGATTTAATGACGGACAACGTGTATATTACATTTGATTTGGATGCCTTGGACCCGTCCATCATGCCGTCCACTGGAACTCCGGAACCGGGTGGGCTTTTTTGGTATGAGACGTTGGACTTTTTAAAGAGGGTGTTTGAGGAGCGAAATGTAGTGGGGTTTGATCTTGTAGAACTTTGCCCCAATGCCAATGACCGTTCGCCTGATTTTTTGGCCGCCAAATTATATTATAAAATGTTGAGCTACAGGTTCAACGAAAAAAATGATTATATCGAAGATGGATTTGTTGAAGACGACGAAGATTTCAAGAAGTCCAACACAATACTAGATGATTACGATGAGTAAAAAAGGAGAAATATCACAATTTATTGAAAAATATTACCTTCATTTCAATGCAGCCTCTCTTGTGGATGCCGCAAAAGGATATGAAGCACAATTGGACCAAGGATCAAAAATGCTCGTTTCCTTGGCCGGTGCCATGAGTACCGCGGAGCTCGGCAAGATTTTTTCGGAAATTATACGTACCAATAAAGTACACATTGTTTCCTGTACTGGTGCCAACTTGGAAGAGGACTTGATGAACTTGGTGGCACATTCCCACTATAAACGAGTGCCCAATTATCGAGATCTTACCCCTCAAGATGAGTGGGATTTGTTGGAAAAAGGGTTAAACCGGGTTACCGACACCTGTATTCCAGAGGAAGAAGCCTTCCGTAGATTGCAGAAACACATCTTCAAACTATGGAAAAAGGCCGAGGAAGAAGGCAAGCGCTATTTTCCACATGAATATATGTATCAACTTTTGTTGTCCGGCGTTTTGGAAGAGTACTATGAAATCGATATTAAAGATTCATGGATGTATGCCGCGGCCCAAAAGAATCTGCCCATAGTCGTTCCCGGATGGGAAGACAGTACCATGGGCAACATTTTTGCCAGTTATGTCATCAAGGGTGAATTAAAGGCCAGTACGGTTAAATCTGGAATTGAGTACATGACCTTTTTGGCGGATTGGTATTCTAAAAATTCCGATAAGGGTATCGGGTTTTTTCAGATTGGAGGAGGAATCGCAGGTGATTTCCCGATCTGTGTAGTACCCATGTTGTATCAAGATTTGGAACAGACCGATATTCCGTTTTGGAGCTATTTCTGTCAAATCAGTGATTCCACAACAAGTTTCGGTTCTTATTCCGGAGCTGTTCCCAACGAAAAGATTACCTGGGGTAAATTGGACATCCACACCCCTAAATTCATAATAGAGTCAGATGCGACCATTGTGGCGCCATTGATTTTTGCCTACCTACTAAACATGTAATGATGAAAAACAGACAAACCGTGGCGCTAAAACGCGTAATTGTGGATTACAAGAAGTTGGATAACAAAGTACTCAACCTCTTGGTGGAAAAATATCCAGATGGGTATGACGATGACGATATCGTTACCTACCGAAATGCAGATAATGAAGTGGTGGAGTGTATCGAGGTGCGTACCGAGGATACCGCGTATTTGATCAAGGTGAGCAAACGCTTGGTCATGGCCATGGAAGATTATGATGTCAATGACGACAATGACGACGACAACGATGAAGAACGGTCATTGGATACGGAAGGATTGGAAGAAAGCCCCGAAGAAGAGGATTGATCTCCCCACCTTCAATTTTTGTAAAAGCGACAAATACTTTGACTAAATTGCCAGAGTAGACATAACTTAGGGATTAATCATGGAACGGGCAGGCTCCCTGTCCGTTCACATTATCTAACAGATATGAAAAGAGTGGTCAAATCACGTCTAGTGGCCTTGCACAAGAACAAGGTGCTCGTACTACAAAAGGTAGGCAGGCCGCTACGGTACACTTTGCCTGGGGGCGTAAAGAAAAAGAAGGAGACGGAGGAAGAGACCCTGATCAGGGAAGTGGGAGAAGAAATTAAATTGAGACTGGCACCCGGAGAGGTTCAGTTTTACCTATCCCACATAAAAAAGGGCAAAGTAATGCCCGTTATCAGAAACTATTTTCTCATCCAATTGCAACCATCGGTCATTAAAATAAAGGAAAAGCACAAGTTTGAAGCGGCATTTTGGGTAGATTGGAAAGAAGCGTTGCCTTTTATGGATCAATCGGACAGGTTGGCGGTGCGGTCATATTTTAAAAGTTTTGGAAGAAAAACAAAGAAAAACGAAAAAAATGGAGGTCAATTTTCATCTCGCCTTGCCATGTAAGGACATAGAAGAGACCCGAGCCTTCTATCAAGACGTTATCCAGGCCAATTTGGGTAGACATACCGAAAAATGGTTGGATGTTGACCTGTTCGGTCATCAATTGACGTTTACACAGTCGGGAAATTTCAACTTCGATTTTAAGAATTATCGGTTGGAAGATTATATCTTACCATCATTTCACTTTGGAATTATTGTTCCAGTTGCCCATTGGGATGAATTGTACGGAAGGCTTTCGGAAATGGATTTGGAGATTACCACCGAAGCCACATTCATGCAAGATAAAGTTGGGGAGCACCTTTCCTTTTTTGTGCAGGACCCCAATGGATACATGGTGGAATTTAAAAGCTTTAAGGACGCTACAGAGATCTTTGCCACAGAATAATGGACTTTAAGGCCATAGCGCTTCACCTTGCCGGAAGTATTGATATTTCTGGATGTAGGCAGGCGATTCATAAAAAACTATTGTTTGGAGATCGGGATGAGCTGTTTTATTCCGATGAAGGCGGATATGTGTATATTTTCAGATATGGCATTGTGTCCTTTTGCGGGTTGGATGAAGCATCCATTGCAACCATAACTTCAGAACTGAAACCCTTTTGTGAGGCTTGGCAACAGTCGGACCTTACGGAGGAAATTGAGGTGGAATTGGCATCGGGCAATGTGAAACCCAAAGTCACCAACAACAAGATTATCTTGCCCGAATCCGATATTGAAGCTATGCGATTGACGTTGTTGCACCTATCCCAATCGGTGGCATTGGATTATTTTTCAGGGCTTTCCGAACAAATCATGAAGGAAACCCGCCAGCACACCAACCATTTGGAGCTTTATGGAAAACTGGATTTGGGGGGTAAGAAGTTGAAAAGTCATATTGGTCGTGTTTTGAACATCAATAACCAGATTTCGGAAAACCTGTATATTTTTGACTCCCACGAAGTGACTTGGGAAGATGAGCATTTGGACCGTTTGGACCGAAGTTTAAAACAAATCTTTGATTTGAAGGAACGATATCGTACCATTAAAGAGCAAGGATACATCATAAAGGAAAACCTGAGCCTTTTCAAGGATATCATGGACCACAGGGAAAGTAGCCGATTGGAGTGGATAATCATCATTCTTATTTTGGTCGAGGTGGTGGACCTGTTTATTATGCGATTGATTAACTAACAATAGATTTATTTTGGACAGTACTAAAATATTGGGCAGTGAGGAATGGTGCCGATTGGATGAAATGGGAATTCCCGCTATCAAGGCGCGGGTAGATTCAGGAGCAAAAACCTCTTCCATTCAAGCTAGTAAAGTAAAAATATTCACCAAAGGTTTGGAAGATTGGGTGCGTTTTGAAGTCAATCCAATTCAGGATAACCGCAGCATTTCCATTCTCTGCCAAGCCAAATTGTATGATGTTAGAAGCGTAAAAAGCTCACAGGGGATATCCGAAGAAAGGCCCGTGATCAAAACATTGGTGACCATCGGAAAAAACACCTTTGAGATTGAGCTTACGCTGGCCAATAGGGATACGATGGAATACCGAATGTTGTTGGGGCGCGAGGCCATCAGTTCCAGATATTTGGTGGATCCCTCTGAAAGTTTTTGTCAAGGCGATATTACTACGGATGAAATTACCACCAAGTACCGTCCGTACATGAGTGAAAAGTCAGGCTTGACCTTGGGGCTCTTGGCCAGTAATCCTGAATTGTACAGCAACAAAAGAATTATTGAAGCAGGGGAAATGCGAGGACACAAAGTGGTGTTTTTGAATGTGGAGAATGCCTATATGAAGTTGGATGCCAGCTCTCCTGAAATTCGTTATCGTGGTGGCAATATTTTGGATAAGTTCGATGCGGTGATTCCCAGAATAAAGCCATCGGTTACCTTTTACGGTTGCGCACTGTTGCGACAGTTTGATACGTTGGGAGTTTACTGTTTAAATTCCGCTAGCGCCATCAGCAGGTCCCGGGACAAATTATATGCCTCGCAATTGTTCTCCAAGCATGATATTCATATTCCCATAACAGGATTTGCCAAATCACCCATGGATACCAAGGACCTTATCCGAATGGTAAATGGTGCTCCATTGATCATTAAACTTTTGGAAAGTACCCAAGGCAAAGGAGTAGTTCTGGCGGAAACCAACAAAGCGGCGGAAAGTGTGATCAACGCTTTTAAAAGTGTGCAAACCAACATCCTGGTTCAGGAGTTTATCAAGGAGGCCAACGGACAGGATATTCGTTGTTTCGTTGTAAATGGTAAAGTGGTGGCCTCTATGCAGCGCCAAGCACAAAAAGGGGAGTTTAGGGCCAATATTCACCAAGGTGGGGCAGCTTCATTGATAAAGATAACCCCGGAAGAACGGAAGTTGGCAGTAAAGTCCGCAAAGGTGCTGAATTTGGATGTGGCAGGGGTAGACATCATTCGCTCTAATAGAGGGCCATTGTTGTTGGAAGTGAATTCTTCTCCCGGTTTGGAAGGTATTGAAAACACTACTGGAATGGACATTGCCAATGTAATGATAGAGACCATTGAGCGCAAATTGAAATATCATAATTGATTGACCTCTAGGGAATTTCTTGTTAAATAATTTGCTTTTCTCACTATTTCTGTTATCTTACAAGGTATGGTTGGAAAAGAAATAGACGAACATAAGGACTTTTTAGAACGAGCAATAAACTATCTTAAAGAGAGAGGTTTTACCAATATTAAAACAGATTTGCCGGGGTATGAATCACCCAAAACTTTTGTGAAAAAGAAGGGTGGCACCAATCTTTCGGCAGACATATCTGCCCATAAGAACGGTAGAAAGTATTTTTTTGATATTAGCCTCAAGTCTTTTGATCCGAGTAAGCTCAAATCCAAATGGCTGCTCTTGGACACAGTGGCACGATTAAAATCGAATCGATTTAAGATCATTACCACCAAAGGACACTTTAAGTTTACGGACACACTTCTGAAAGATGTAAATTTAACCAGCAAGGAACCCATCCGAATATGATAATGAAGACCTCTTTTTAAGAGGTCTTTTTTTTTGACCATCCTTACCAATAATTTTTGTTTCCCAAAAGAGGTTGAAACAAAAATGGCATTTCTCACAGTTTTTTGAATCAGGCAATCCATGTTTTTTTAGATCCAAAATGAACGGATTCTGACCACATCCAAAAAAAATATGAATTCAAATGGGGCATTCGTTAACAGATATGCCCCATTTGTTAATTGGGAGGATGTCAACCAGTAAATCATGGTAAGTTTACCCCAACAAATGCAAAACTCTTTGTAGTTAAAGCACAAACCTCCCGAAAATAGGATACGTTAATTGAAGGTATTTTACCTGTTCTTAACCTACTGTCTTGTTTGAAAGGGGTTACCGTTGCGCCGAGGGGTTTTGAGGTTGAGCCCCTTGGTTGTAACGGTTTTTTACGATCAAGTACAATGTTTTCATAAACTTGACCTACGTTTCAGCGAAAAAAGAGCCTTTCCCAAGGGCTCTTTTTTATTTAAACTCAAATGCACAGCCTCTCCTTTTTATATTGTTCACATCTTTTAAAAAAAACGACACATATCCCACACCCGTCCGTTGTAAGTTTCTATGCAAAAAACCTACTTTTGTAAGATAACTTATTGAGGAAGATTTTGCTATGTCAGAACAAATGGAAAGAATAAAAACGTTGATTATTGGGTCAGGACCTGCTGGATATACCGCAGCAATCTACGCAGCTAGAGCTGATTTAAAACCTGTGATGTACACAGGAATGGAACCTGGAGGACAGTTGACCACAACCACAGAAGTTGACAATTTCCCAGGCTATCCCGAAGGGATAGATGGACCTACCATGATGATGCAGCTTCAACAACAGGCAGAACGATTTGGTACCGAGGTTCGAATTGGTATGATCACTGCTGTTGATTTTAGCGATGAGTTTGGAGGAATCCATAAAGTTACCGTGGACGATTCCCAAGTGATTGAGGCGGAAACGGTCATTATTTCAACTGGGGCTTCTGCCAAATATTTGAACATTCCTAGTGAGCAACGGTTGCGCGGAGGCGGTGTTTCTGCTTGTGCTGTTTGTGATGGATTCTTTTACAAAGGACAGGAAGTTGCTATTGTTGGAGCAGGGGACACTGCGGCTGAAGAAGCTTCTTATCTGGCCAATATCTGTAAAAAGGTGACTATGTTGGTCCGTAAGGATTATATGAGGGCTTCCAAAGCCATGCAGCATCGCGTCAATAGTATTGATAATATAGAAATCAAGTACAACACAGAAGTGGATGAGGTTCTTGGTGACCAAGTAGTGGAAGGGCTCAGAATGGTGAACAATGAAACTGGAGAAAAAGAAGAGATTGCCATAACCGGACTTTTCATTGCTATTGGACACAAGCCCAATACGGATATTTTCAAGGGTCAGTTGGATATGGATGAAACGGGATACATCATTACACAGCCCAAGTCCACCAAAACCAACAAGCCTGGGGTGTTCGCCAGTGGTGATGCGCAGGATAAAATTTACAGACAGGCCGTTACTGCAGCCGGAACAGGCTGTATGGCCGCTTTGGACGCAGAACGGTATTTGGCCACTGTGGAAAGCAAAGAAACCGTTGAATCATAAGCAGAACTTATGACTTTAATGAAAAAAGGCACTGAAACAATTCAGTGCCTTTTTTTGGTGCATACGTATCCAATTTAATCGATGCGCCTATAATTTTCAGAAAAGGTCTTGTGGCCTTCCTCATCAAGCGATATTTGACTGTAGGTATCATTTTTTAAATCAAGCTCAAAAACAAATTCGGTCAAGGTGTCCAAAGCCTTCATCATCTCTGCATCCCCATAAATAATGGTTTCATGAAGCTCATTATCCGTGATGTAGTATGAACCGTATCCAAATCTTCCATTCTTATCTTGGGGCACATATCTGGACCACATGACTTTACCATTGTAATACATTTTTACCTGACGATACCCATCTGCTTTGGGCATGGTTTCCGATACATTTATCCCATCATCATAGCTGTAGAAGCTTTCTAATTCCCAGGTACCTTCAATGGAATGCATGTTGTCTGGTTCGGGGGCTGTAAATCTTGTGGCCGAGATTAATACCAACATTAAAATGGCCAATCCCAATATTTTCTTCATAGTTGTTAGTTTAGTATTAGACTACATTTCCCTTAATAAGGTACAAATAATTTTAACAAATATTTAAAAATTAGTCAATAAAATTAAGGATGTGTTAAATGAAAAAAGGCCTAGCAAAATGCCAGACCTTTGGTCGTATTAAAATGAAAAAAGTGCTATGAACTAATCGTTGCTTTTTGTATCAATATTTGTGTACGCTGCCTGAAACAGATTTCTTTTTCTGTACGCTGGCCTCTCCGGTGTAAGATATATCAGCACCACTACTGGCATCGGCCACTAATGATTCAGAAACATTTACAGAGATATCGGCACCGCTACTGGCATCCGCATTGCAGGTTTTGGCCATAAGTCCGCTCGCCTTAATGTCGGAACCGCTGCTTGCATCAGCATAAAGCATGTCTGTTCTTCCTGAAAGTCGAATATCGGCTCCGCTACTGGCGTCCGCAGATACTTCATGGGCCACAACCTCTACTTGAAGGTCAGAACCACTACTGGCATCCAATGCTATGGTCTCGGACTCAATTACGTTTTGTGCAATGAGGTCTGCACCACTGGAGCTTTTTAAAGCAGTGACCTTTGGTAGGGTTACGTAAACCTTTTTCGTAGCCCTTCCAATGTTCTCAATGGCGTGGATTTTAAGTCGGCCGTCCTTTACATCGGTTCCGATCAAGTCAATGATGTTCTCATCTGCTTCAACGGTGATTTTGTATTCCTTGTCTTGGGTAACAAAAACGTCCAGACCTTCCGATGCGGTGACTTCGGTAAAATCCTCATCTACGTTTCGGGTTTCTTCCACTACTTCCCCATTACCTTTTTTACCGTCCCCAAAGCTCATATCGAACATACAGGAGGAAGCAAAAAGAGAGAATAGTGCTGCGATGGCTAATCTTGCTAGTGTTGTCATGATTGTTGTTTTAATGATTGATTCGAAATTCGTTATTGCTATTCGTTTGATGAATTCATAGTTGCCCAATTGTTGAATATGGGCGCTCAATTGTTGTTTTTGTCACTTGCCTTTACTTTGATACCGTCCTCATTGATCTTCATCTCAAAAGAATCTTGGTTATCTTTAAGGTTGATGTCCACCCCATCTTCATTGATGATGATCTTTCCACCTTCTTCTTCCTCTTCGGTTTCTTCGGGCTCTTCTGGACAATTTTGGCATTTTAACTCGCCATCCTCACCCATGAGCCAAATGTAACTTACAAGGCCGCTTCGGTAGTAATCCTTATCGTTGTCAATTCCGCTTCCAATGTGTCCTCTGGTGGATTCTTCAAATTTCACCATCTTTCCCTCTGGGATATAGAGTGTAATGGTCACTTCTTGATCTCGGGCCTTGTTTGAAATTGCAGTGTTAAGGTGTTTATCCAAAGCTATGGTATTCCCTTCCAATGCATATCCATAGTTGATTTCTTTGGCTCGTTCTCTGGCTACCACAGAAGTGCTTCCGTGGGAATCTTTCCGCACATTGATGCGCACATAATCATCGTCTGACTTTTTAGTGATGATGTGGATATCGTCAGAAATCAAAACCCTATTATCATTTTCGTCATAACCGAAGGTCATGCGCCCAAAGTGAACATCTTCCCTGTTGTGCTCAAAGCCTGTAGGCCTCATTTTTATCACAAGGGTGTCGGAAGGATTCTCCATAAGCATCTCATCCTTTTCGTGAATACTTCCCACGTTGGCAAATTCAGCCGCTTGACGTACGCCAAGGGCAAAAAGTACCCCAATCGATATCATCCAAAGGCCCAATAGTGAGAACTTGGCAATGTTTCCGATGGATTTTAGGTTGTTCACCAAAATCTTCAAGCCCAAATACAGTACAAAGAAAAATGGGATTGCAAAGGCAAAGAAGATCAACAAAGAAACTACCCAAACCGGCGCGCCTGTGGTATTCACGATTTCATAAAAATCCACTCCGGGAAAATGCACGGAATTCAGCAGTCCTACGGAAAACAACGCGATGAACAATGCAATAAGGCTTGCTGCACCAATAATGATCAATAAAATGCCAATGAACTTTCCAAATACTTTGAAAAGGAACATGATAATGTCACCTATGGCATCAAAAAAGGTCTTGGAGCTGCTTTTGACCTTGTTGCCCACTTTTTCGTAGTCAACGTTTTTTACTTTGTCGGCAACATCATCAAACCCCTCTTTTACTTTGCGTTCTATATTGCTGATGTTGATAGGCTCTCCCCGCATATCCAATTTTTGCGAGGTAGTAGCAGCTTCTGGTACCAAAATCCAAAGTAGAATGTAGGCAACCAGACCAAATCCGGTGAAAACGGCGAGTAGGATAAAAATCAACCGAATCCAAAGGGCGTCAAAACCTAAATAGTGTTCCAAACCGGCGCAGACACCACCAATGTATTTTTGGTCAATGTCGCGGTACAGCTTTTTGGCTTTGGCGGTAGGAGGAGTATAGGTCTTTTTGGGCTCATCCTCAAAGATGTCCTCATCCACCATATAGTCCTCGGGTTGCCCCATAACGTTGATGACTTCATCTACCTGTTTTTGGGTGATGACCTGTCGTTCGTTTTCCATTTTCTCCAAAAAGAGTTCGGCTATTCGAGCCTCGATATCGGCGATGATCTCATCGCTTCCGGGTGTGCCGGAAAAGGACCGTTTTATGGACTCCAAATATCGTCTCAGCTTGTTATACGCATCATCATCGATGTGGAAGAGCGTATTGGCTAAATTTATATTTACTGTCTTGTTCATTTTTTGATTTTATTTTGTGTTGGTTACCAGATTGACTGCGTTTCTTAGTTCATCCCAGGTTCCGTTGAGTTCATTCAGGAACAATTTACCGGTTTCGGTAAGGGCGTAGTATTTTCGAGGAGGTCCCGAAGTGGATTCTTCCCAACGATAGTTGAGCAAACCTGCGTTTTTCAACCTCGTCAATAAAGGGTATATGGTACCTTCCACTACTAACATCTTGGCGTCTTTCAGGGCCTCCAGAATCTCGGAGGCATACTTGTCATCATCCTTAAGGATGGACAAGATGCAGTACTCCAGAACCCCTTTGCGCATCTGTGCTTTTGTGTTTTCTATGTTCATAACTTCATGGTTCTAATTTTGCCGAACTTGGTTCGGTATCTGTTTAACTGTCCGTTTTTTGTTTCCACTCCAGTCCCCTGTGATGAGCAGGGGGAATGGAAACGTTTTTTGATTGATGATTGATTGATTGATTGATGAATTTTCGTTTTTTGATTGTCCCTTCGACTTCGCTCAGGGCATGTGATTAAACTCCTATATGCTTATTTGATGAATTTTATGGTCAATGGATATTTAAAAGTCTGTCCCTCATTGGTACGAATCGTGGCCAAAATGGTATACACAATGTTTACAATGGCCAATCCAACTTGAATGACCCCGCTGATACCCACCGGCCAGAAAAAGCGACCGAACTTAAAGTCATCGCTGCTAATGCTGATGTTTATATTGTTCAAATCACTCAACCGGTGAATTCCAAAAAAATCCCAGTCAAATGCATCAGGCCAAAAGCCGATAAAGAAAGGGATACTGATCAACCCCGCTACGATAGAGTAGAGGAGCATACTTATTTGAAAGTTCAAAGCCTGCTTACCGTTGTGGTCAACAAAGGCATGATCCTTCTTATTGGCCGTCCACAGAATCAAGGGGAGTATAAAATTCCCAAAGGGGATGAACCACCTGGAAAAGGTGGACGCATGGATCAGTGCGGATAAATTTCGTTCGTGTTTGGTTAATGTTGTAGCCATTTTTTTGATTGATGAATTACAAATAAAATTAGTTTACCTATTAGCTTACGATGCAAATATATATCCAAAAGATGGTACTATGCAAAACAAAGTACCATATATTAACATATTTTTAACATATTGAAGTCGTCGCTATTTTGCCTATTTTTAGGGTTCTTAAACTTATGATATGGCTCTTACACCTAGTAAAATCAACACATTTACCTTTTTAAAGCTGCCATCCGCTTGGTGGTGCGGCGTTCGCCTCAAGTCAATTGATGACAACAGAGCAGTGACCACCGTGAAGCATAAATGGGTGAATCAAAATCCATTTAAATCCATGTTTTGGGCTGTTCAGGGCATGGCGGCCGAGCTAAGTACGGGAGCTATGGTGATGAACGAAATCCAGAAAAGTGGCAAGAAAATCTCCATGTTGGTGGCCAACAACAAAGCCACATTCACTAAAAAGGCCACTGGCCGTATTGTATTTACATGTGAGGATGGGCATCTTATCGCCCAAGCCATTCAAAAAACTATTGCCACAGGGGAGGGGCAGACCCTTTGGATGAAATCCGTAGGTATCAATGAAGACGGGTTAGAGGTTTCCACCTTTCATTTCGAATGGACAATTCTATTAAAAAAGTAATGGATAATATCTGTCATTGTCACCCTGAGCGCAGTCGAAGGGTTGAACGGACGGTGAAGGTGAAGGGCTAAGATTATAAAAAGTAAAAATTAGAACTCTCTTTTCTCATATTTCTGTAACAAAACCCCAAACACATCAACATATAAACACTTCAACAAAAAAACGAACAACATGAACGCACACGAAATAGACTACCACATTTACGGCGAGGAAATGCAATATGTGGAGATTGAACTGGACCCGCAAGAAGCTGTTGTGGCCGAGGCCGGCAGTTTTATGATGATGGATTCCGATATAAAAATGGACACCATCTTTGGTGATGGCTCCAATCAAGATTCCGGGGTTTTGGGCAAACTCTTCTCTGCAGGGAAGCGCTTGCTTACAGGAGAGAGCCTTTTTATGACCGCTTTCTTGAATATTGGCCAAGGTAAAAAGCAAGTAAGCTTTGCTTCGCCCTATCCTGGTAAAATTATTCCCATTGACCTTTCAGAAAAAGGTGGGAAGTTCATCTGCCAAAAAGATGCATTTCTCTGTGCCGCCAAAGGCGTTTCCGTGGGGATTGAATTTTCCAAACGTTTGGGTCGCGGATTTTTTGGTGGTGAAGGTTTCATCATGCAAAAACTGGAAGGGGACGGCATGGCCTTTGTGCATGCGGGTGGAACCATGGCAAAAAAAACATTGGCTGCCGGGGAGACGTTGAAAGTGGATACCGGATGTATCATTGGATTTTCACAAACCGTGGATTACAATATTGAATTTGTAGGCGGAATTCGAAATACCGTTTTTGGTGGTGAAGGTTTGTTCTTTGCAACTTTGCGAGGTCCAGGAACCGTTTATATTCAATCGTTGCCCTTTAGCAGATTGGCCAGCAGGGTATGGGCCGCTGCTCCTAAGGGAGGTGGAAAAGATAAGGGTGAAGGCAGTATTTTAGGTGGTTTGGGCGATTTATTGGACGGTGATAATAGATTTTAATTCGCAACCCACAAAATCACTTTTTTGTAAGATCTAGTTAAAAATGTGTACAACACACAATTCATTTGTCCTGACAATTATTAATAGCTATATTGATTGAAAATTAACTTTCATCAAATAGATTAATGGCAAACTTTAACATCGACGCCAAGAAAGACGTAACCTATGATGCCATAGTCATTGGCTCAGGCATCAGTGGCGGATGGGCAGCGAAAGAATTGTGTGAAAAAGGCTTGAAGACCCTTGTCCTTGAACGCGGAAAGATTGTGGAGCATGTTGTGGATTATCCCACCATGAACCTAGACCCGTGGGATATGGAACTCCGTGGTGGACTCACCCCGGAACAAAAAAAGAAACACTACAAAGCCATCCGTTCTGGATGGATTGGAACAGACACCGAGCACTTTTGGGCCGATGATGAGTCGAACCCTTATACAGAGGAGAAACCTTTTTTGTGGCTACGCGGCCATCAAATGGGCGGAAAATCCCTTTTATGGGGAAAACAGACCTATCGGTGGAGTGACTTGGATTTTGAAGCTAACGCCAAAGATGGTCATGGAGTGGACTGGCCTATTCGCTATAAGGATATTGAGCCTTGGTATACCTATGTGGAAAAGTTTGCGGGCATAAGTGGGGAGGCTTTGGGACTTCCACAGTTACCCGACAGCCATTTTCTTCCCCCAATGGAACTCAACTGTGTTGAAAAGCATATAAAATCCAGAATAGAAGAACAATTTAAGGGGCGGAACATGACCATTGGTCGTGTTGCACACCTTACACAGCCTCATAATGGTAGAGGTCAATGTCAATATAGGAATCGATGCAGCAGGGGCTGCCCCTACGGGGCATATTTCAGTAGTAATGCCACTACCTTGCCAGCAGCAAATGCTACTGGAAATTTAACCATCAGGCCCTATTCCATTGTGCAATCGGTAATCTATGATGACCAAAAAGGCAAAGCCACCGGAGTTCGTATTATCGATGCGGAAACCAATGAGGATATTGAATATTCCGCCAAAATCATTTTTGTAAATGCATCGGCATTGAGCACGACCCAAATTTTGATGAACTCCAAATCCAATCGATTTGAAAACGGTTTGGGGAACGATAGTGGAGAGTTGGGTCACAATCTTATGGACCACACCTACAGGGTTGGTGCCCTTGGTAGGGTTGAAGGCTTTGACGATAAATATTACAAAGGCCGACGACCCAACGGAATTTACATTCCCAGATATGTCAACATTGATGAAGCCTCCAAATCGGATAAGTTTGTACGTGGATTTGGCTACCAAGGTGGGGCACATCGCGGTGGTAATCCTGCGAATATTGAAGCATTCGGGGCTGAATACAAGGACAGTATTTTAAAACCGGGCCCATGGGAATTTTTCATCACGGGCTTTGCGGAATGCTTGCCATACCACGAAAATAAAATCACGTTGAACACCGACGTTTTGGACAAATGGGGACAACCTACCTTGTCCATCGATGCGGAATTTAAGGAGAATGAAAAAGCGTTGAACAAACAGATTCAGGAGGATGCCGTGGAAATGCTCGAAGCCGCTGGCGTCAAAGATGTTTTAGGTTTTGATAATGAGCATCCACCGGGCTATGGAGTGCATGAAATGGGGACCGCTCGTATGGGAAGGGACCCAAAAACATCCGTTTTAAACGAATTCAACCAAGTTCACGCTGCCAAGAATGTGTTTGTAACCGATGGAGCCTGCATGACATCATCATCCTGTGTAAACCCGTCTTTGACGTATATGGCACTCACCGCCAGAGCGGCCAATCATGCAGTTTCTGAACTCAAAAAATTAAACCTTTAGGAAATGGATAGGAGAAAAGCGTTACAAAAAACAGGACTATTTGCTGGAGCAACCCTAATGATGCCGACGATGTTATCCATTTTGCAATCCTGCAAAGAGGAGAAGCGGTTGGATTGGCAACCTGAATTTTTCACAGAGGATGAAGCAAAAACAGTTTCACTATTGGTTGATATGATTCTGCCACGTACCGATACGCCCGGAGGACTTGATGTGAAGTCGGACATTTTTATGGACAAGGTCATTGCCCAGACGTACGATGCCGAAGGTCAGGAAAACATGCGTTCCGAAATTACGGCATTCAATGCCAATTGCAAGGAAAAGTACGGCGCAGCTTTTATCGACTTGAAAGAATCGGATAGAATTGCTGTTCTGAAGGAAGCGGAAGCAAATTCAGGCAAATTTAACCCCGGAGTTTGGGGAACCGCAGTGGGGGAATCAGAGCCCATTGGATTTTACAGAGGATTGAAATCCATGGCCATTTGGGCTTATTTCACTTCAGAGGAAATGGGAAAAAATGTACTGAGCTATGACCCCATACCAGGCAGTTATGAGCCCTGCAAACCCGTTTCGGAAGTTGGAAATAAGTGGAGTCTTTAGGTTTCATTAATCAAATTGGGCTAAAAAATTAGACCATGTTTCTATTGCAGAATAAAGGAGCATGGTTTTTTTGATTAAAAAATACACTAGTGGAAAATCATCATATCAAAAACATTAAAAAGGAATTGCTTTCCGACAACTGGTACACCCTCAACAAGTTTTCATTTGAGTATTTGCGTCCTGATGGCACTTGGGAAACCCAGCATCGGGAGGCGTATGATCGCGGAAACGGAGCCGCTATTCTACTCTACAATGAAGAAAAAGGGACGGTAATATTAACTCGTCAATTTCGAATGCCCACCTATGTCAATGGGAACGAAGATGGTATGATGGTGGAGGTCTGTGCTGGAATTTTGGAGAAGGGCAATGCCGAGCAGACGATTAAAATGGAGGTGGAGGAAGAGACCGGCTATCAAATTGATGAGGTTAAAAAGGTATTTGAATCCTATATGTCACCTGGTTCTGTAACCGAAATCCTTTACTTTTTTATCGGCAAGTATGAAGACAACATGAAAGTAGGTGAAGGTGGCGGTGCTGAGGATGAAACTGAAAATATTGAAGTATTGGAGTTGAAGTTTCAAGAAGCCTTAAAAATGATGCAAACTGGAGAAATTCGGGATGCAAAAACCATAATGTTGCTACAATATGCCCAAATCAATAAATTACTGGGTCAATAACGATCGTGTAGCGCTTTCAGCGTTGTATAAATAGTATTTCTAATCTCAGCGGTGGGCACTTTAAAATGGTTGTTCATAAAGCTAAAAATGAGCCATTTTCCTGATTTGGTCTTGAGATAACCGCACAGATTGTAGTTATTTCCCAAAGAACCGGACTTTGCAAAAATGAAGGGCTCAATCGATGGGTCCTTCCATTTTTTTACCGTACCAGATGCATCCCACATGGGCATAAGGGCAAACAAACGTTCCTCTGGAATCTCATCATAGATTTTTTGAAGGATTTGCACAAAGGATTTTGGGGTGAACAGGTTGTAGCGGGATAAACCAGAACCATCAACCCAGCGAGGAGGTTGTTCCAAATCGCTTAAATGGTTTTCCAGCATGTACGCTATCGTTTTTTGGGTGCTTAAGGTGTCTGACAGGGTGGAGGAAGCGACCATCAATAGCTGCTCTGCCAAAAAATTGTCGCTTTCAAAAAGCATGTCCTTAAAGATGGAATCCGTTTCCATGCCATAAAGTGTCTTCTTTTCAACGGAAGGGAAATGCTCCGCTAGTTCCACGGATGTTCCAAGAATGTTTTCCAAAAGTTTTTGTGTTAGCGCGTCACTTGTGATATAGGGAACCTCCAAAGTATCTATCTTTTCGGGGGAGCTGTAAAATTGATTTACCAATTCGTCTCTTTTGAGGGTGGTGTCCTTCACTTCAACTACGGCGGCAAAATAATTGGGTATCACGCTAAGCTCCTCACCTTGGTTAATGGTCACGACATTGCCGTATAGCGGAATTGTACTTTTTTCCGGAGAGAAGTAGCTGTCGTAATCTTCCCAAGCCCAACCTGGTCCAAAACGGGATTCTTCGGAGTTTTCAGTGTAAAGTGCGATGGTTCCCTGTTCTTTTAGCCATTGAATGGCGGTACTGTCGGCCAATCTTGGATGAAGCCAAGAAGGGTCCCCTGTTCCTTCTATAAATAAGGTCTCATTTTGGGAAGCATATTTCAATGTTGGAATGGTATGGGGAAGTAGCTTTGTGCCCGAATAAAATGTGGCAATTTTGGTATTGCTTGCTGGGGTGAAATATCGATTACCATTATAATCAACCACAATTTTTTGTGTTTTTGCATCGACAACAACCAATCCATGAAACGAATTTTCCAAAGAACTGTCTTCAAGTTGGTTCTTTAAAGCCTTTTGTACCGAAGAACATCCGGAAAAAAAGAAAAGGCCTATTATGAATATGATTGTCAGGGAGTTAAATTTTTGAGAATAATAGGGGTGCATAGGGTGGTTCATCGAATTTAACACGAAATTATCCAATTTTTAACTGAGCCACGGTTCAACCAAATAGGTTTTTTGCTAATTTAGAGGACAACCAGTTATCCAATTTAATCAAATTTCTATGCCCAGAGCAATGTTAGATTACACCAAGACCATCCTACAAAAGGTAAGTTTTGATGCTAGACTCTTCTCTAGAGAATTGAAAAAAGCTATTTCCCTGTTATTACCCAGTGAAATTGAAGAACTAAAAATCTGGTTACAATTTTATATTGTAGATAAGCCAGAGTTACAACCTACATTAGTATTATTGAAAGTTTAACCAAAATATAGAGCCGCGAAAGCGGCTCTCTTAATTTTTGGACAACGGGCTAATAATCTTCACATCTTGAAAGGCTATGGCTCCGCGAACAATGCTGGAAATTACTTCCCGTAATGCATCTGTGATTTGTATTTTCAGTTCACTCTTGTGATAAATCAAGCTTATTTCCCGAGCAGGGGAGGGGCTTTTGAAAGGTTTTAAGTTGTGCTTTTTATTGGAATCAAGTTGCAACGTATTCAAATAGGGGAGTAACGTCATACCCATTCCTTCATCTGCCAAACTCACCAAGGTCTCAAAACTACCGCTCTCGATTTTAAACTGTTCCCCCTGAATGTTCTTGCTGGATTTGCAAAGGTTGATAACACCATCCCTAAAGCAATGTCCATCCTGTAAAAGCAAAATGTCGTTGACATCCAAATGCTCAGTGGTTAATAATTCCTCTTTGGACAATCTATGATTTTGGGGCACATACCCCACAAAAGGTTCATAATATAAAGGACGTTCCTTTATAAACTCAATCTCCAATGGTGTTGCAGCAATGGCTGCATCCAAATGACCATCCAAAAGATTCCGAATCAAGGCATCCGTAGGTTGTTCCTTAATGATCAGATTCACTTTGGGGTATTTTTTAATGAAAGTGTTCAAGAACATAGGCAACAACGTGGGCATTACCGTTGGAATGATGCCCAAGGTATAGTCCCCGCCGATAAATCCTTTGTCTTGATCAACGATATCCTTGATACGTTCCGCCTCAGCCACAATATTTTTGGCCTGGTCTACTATCTTTTTGCCCACTTCGGTGATGGTGATGGGCTTTTTGCCGCGATCAAATATTAAAACACCAAGCTCATCCTCCAATTTCTGCACCTGCATACTCAAGGTTGGCTGGGTCACATAGCTCTTTTCGGCGGCCAGCGTAAAGTTCTTATATTCCGCAACAGCCAGAACATACTGTAGTTGGGTAATGGTCATGCACTATAAATTTGAACCATAAAAGTATAAAAACCTATCAGTTTTTCTTATAGAAAAACAACCTAGATGCACTGACTATTCCATTTATCTTTATATTTATTTGATTCAGAACCCTTGAGCACAAGCAATGACCTCAACCGAACGTAATGCATTGTTGGATTTTCTAGCGGAAGTTCCTTTTTTTTCCGAAGTAGAAAGAGCCTCACTGTCGGAGTTGTATGAAAACGCCGAACTGGAACAATTCATCAAGAACAACCGCATTATCGAAAAGGGTGACATCGGCGATGCAATGTATGTTATTGTAGAGGGACAGGTAAAAGTGCATGATAAAGACCATTCCTACGGTATTTTGTCCAAAGGAGATTGCTTTGGAGAATATGCGCTTATTGATGCGGAACCAAGGTCGGTCTCCGTGACCGCTTTGGAAGATACCAATGTACTGAAGATTACCACCGCCCATTTTTCCCAGTTAATGGATTCCGACAAAGGCTTTGTAAAAGGAGTGATGTCGGTATTGATCAAAAGACATCGGGAACTTGATATCATTCAAGAGCAATTGGCCTCCTCAAAAAAGGAAGTGGAGATGGCCAACTCTAAAATGACAGGACTTATTGATGGGGCTATGGACGCCATTGTTATGTTCGATGGGAATTTCAGAATCCTTTTGGCCAACGATTCGGCAAAATCCATTATGGAAAACGATGAGGTACTACAACGAAACATCCTCTTCTTTTTGGATGATGAGGGAGCCGATATGCTGGAGGATTTGGTAAAATCCAAGCAATCCAGTCGAAAACAAAACAAGAATACCTACTTGCCCAAAATTGTAAAAGTCTTTGGTTCCGATGGAAAGGAAACGCTGCACGAAGGTACCCTCAGTTGTTATGGGGATGAAACAGAAGTCTTTTATACCCTTATCCTCAGAAACATTGATGACCGGTTGACTGCTGAACATAAAATTAGTTCGTTGGAAACCCAAACGGAATATCTCCAAGAAGAAATCAAGGAATTGACCAATGACCATGGCATCATTGCCCAACACAAATCCATGAAAAAGGTGTTGGACCTAATTGCACAAGTCGCCCAGACCGAAGCTACTGTTTTAATACACGGAGAAACGGGTACCGGTAAGGAATTGGTAGCACGAGCCATCCATACCGCCAGCAATCGTAGTGAAGGTCCTTTGATTCGTATTAACTGCGGGGCCATTCCAGCCAATTTAATCGAGAGTGAACTCTTCGGGCACGAAAAAGGAGCCTTTACGGGAGCCACTGAGAGTAGAAAAGGTCGATTTTTATTAGCTGACAAAGGAACCATCTTTTTGGATGAGATAGGGGAGCTGCCTTTAGATCTTCAACCCAAATTGTTGCGGGTCATTCAAGAAGGAGAGTTTGACCCTGTGGGAAGTTCTATTACTAAAAAGGTGGATGTACGCATAATTGCGGCTTCGCACCGAGACTTATTGCAATTCTCCAAGGAAGGGAAATTCAGGGAAGACCTTTATTATAGATTGAATGTATTCCCGATAGAAATCCCAGCCCTTCGAGACAGGGGCAATGATGTTTCCTTGATTGCGGATGCCATGGTGGAACATTTTTCCACCAAACTCAATCGTAAAATAAAAAAGCTGAGCCAGGATCAGAAAAAGCTTTTTCAGGAATATGCCTGGCCCGGAAACGTGCGTGAACTCCAAAATTTGGTGGAGCGAGCCGTCATTGTTTCACAAAATGGGGAGATAGATTGGTCATTCATCATTCCAAATTCCAATTCCAGAGCAGCGCAAGGACAAACCGCTATTGAACCAGACCATATCCTAACGTCTCAAGAAATTATCCAATTGGAAAAAGAGAATATCCTAAAAGCCTTGAAGCAGACCCGCTGGAAAATTTCAGGAGAAAAAGGCGCAGCCGCTCTTCTTGGCATGCCACCTACTACATTGACCTCTAAAATTAAGGCATTGGGACTAGTCCGTCCGGTGTAATTTCACGAAATATCGTAATTTTTATAACGAAATCTCGTAAATAAGCGAAATTTCGTCACGAATTACATTTCATAAAATCATTGTAAATAATTGAAATACAAATAGTTATGTTTTTTGGCACGCCAAATGCATCTACTATGGCAAATGTAAATCAATTAATCTTTAAAAATCTAAAAACAATGATTACAACAGCAAACATTAAAAACGGAGTAAACGTAGATCAGTTGGTAGAAACTATCAACCACGTACAACAAGACCCTTCTTTGGCAAAGTTCGAGTTCAGGGCAAAAAACAACTGGATTGACGGGGGTCACTGTGTCACAAGCATCCAAGATTTCTACGGTGTAGGTCAAGAGCACCCAGTTAGAAAAGACAACTTTACTATGGAAGCTGACCACGTTGAGGTTCTTTTGGGCCAAGACCAAGCACCAAACCCTGCAGAGATTGTTTTGCATGCCCTTGGTTCTTGTTTGACTGGAGCTATGGCGTACCATGCTGCTGCAAATGGTATCGAAATTGAAGGAATGGAATCCAGATTGAATGGTGATGTTGACCTTCACGGATTCTTGGGTCTTGACCCAGAAGTTCGCAAAGGTTTCAATGGCATCACTGTAAAATTCAAAGTGAAGTCCGATGCTTCTGAAGAGCAGTTGAGAGCTTTGTCACAATTCTCTCCTGTCTTCGACATTATTACCAATCCAACTCCTGTTACCATCGAGTTCGAAAAGTAAGAAACCTGAAATAAGCCGCTCCAAAAATTGGGGCGGCTTATTCCTTTTCAACCACAACCAATTATTACACACTTCCACCCATGAAAACTCAACAACATATCATTACCAATGCAAATCAGGCCGTTGCGCACATTGCGTATCGCATCAATGATGTGTTTCCTATCTATCCCATTACACCCTCTTCGGAAATGTCCGAATTGGTAGAGGAGTGGAGTGCCCATAATCAAAAAAATATTTTTGGCAATGTTCCTTCTGCATTTGAAATGCAGAGTGAGGCAGGAGTGGCCGGTGCCATGCATGGAGCCCTTCAGACCGGATCATTGACCAGTACTTTTACAGCATCACAGGGATTGTTACTGATGATGCCCAATATGTATAAAATAGCCGCGGAACTGAGCCCGAATGTCATTCATGTGGCCACCCGTTCCATAGCCACCCACGCCCTTTCCGTTTTTGGGGACCATAGCGATGTTATGGCTGTACGTAGTACAGGATATGCCATGCTGGCCTCCGCTTCGGTGCAAGAGGCCATGGATTTCGCGTTGATTTCCCAAGCGGTTTCATTGGAATCGCGAATCCCTTTTGTGCACTTCTTCGATGGATTTAGAACCTCGCACGAAGTGTCCAAGATTGAAAATGTAACTGATGCCACCATCAGTCGCATGCTAAATGCTGATTTGGTCGCAGCACACCGAAATAGAGCTTTAAATCCAAATGCACCAGTGCTACGAGGAACTTCGCAAGCCGCTGATGTCTTCTTTCAAAGTAGGGAAGCGGTGAACAGCTTTTATCAAGCGTGTCCTGACATCGTTCAACAAAAAATGGACGATTTTGCCAAACTCACTGGGCGTAGCTATAAGATTTTTGAATACGTAGGTCATCCCGAAGTCGAGCAAGTCATCATCGCCATGGCATCCGCGACGGAGACCATTGAAGAAACCATTCACCATTTGAATGCCCTAGGCAAAAAAGTAGGGCTTTTAAAGGTTCGATTATATCGACCATTTAGTGCGGAGCATTTTATCAATAGCCTCCCAAAAACTTGCAAGGCCATTGCCGTTTTAGACCGCACCAAAGAACCCGGTTCTTCAGGAGAGCCTTTGTTTTTGGATGTAGTACAAACTGTGGCACAAAGTGGTAGATTTTCGAAGCTTCCTAAAATGGTTGGAGGACGTTATGGATTGAGTTCCAAAGAATTTACCCCGGGAATGGGAAAATCCATTCTGGACAACTTGAAACAATCAAAACTTCAGCACAATTTTACGGTTGGTATTACTGATGATGTGACTCAATTAAGCCTTCCAGAATGCCAATTGGAATTGCAAAAAAAAGGAACCCAGGCGCTTTTTTATGAAATTAAAGGAGACGAAACTGCTGCGCATTTCAATACAATATTAAAATTGATTGGGGAGGAAGATAGCTTTGTGCAGGGCTACCAAGAGTGCGACTATAAAAAGTCCAATTCCCGAAGTGTGACCAACCTTCGTATTGCCAATAAAAGCATTAAGGCACCTTATGTTATTTCTGATGCCGATTTTATTGGCTGTACTGAGGTCGATTTTTTGGAAAAGGACACTGTTTTGCAGCGGGTTAAGCAAGGCGGGAGCCTAATGGTTTTATCCGAAGAAAGTCCAACTCAATTTTGGAATAATCTTTCTTTGGAAACCCAAAAATTGATTCAGGAAAAAGGAGTTTCTCTTTACGTAGTAAACGAGCATAAACTACCACTCCTTGATGCGGCTATTTCTCCATTGCATGCTTGCTTTTTGGCATTGCACCCTGAATTAGCGGAAAATTCCATGTTTGAGGCGTTTGAAAACCAGCTACAAAAAGTAGATACCACAACCACCACAGCACAGAAAGAAGGCGTTTTGTTGGCCGACAAGGATTTCTCCATGACACTTTTAGGTCAGTTGTTGGCCGGGAAAGGAAATGAAGTACCCGTAAGCGCCATGCCCGTAGATGGGACCTATCCCACGAATACATCACAATACAATAAAAGAATACTAGCTGAGGAAACTCCGGAATGGTTACCTGATTTGTGCACACAATGTGGCGCTTGTAGTATGGCTTGCCCGTCTGGAGCGTTGCGCATGAAAGTTTATGATGACAAAACCCTTTTGGAAGCGCCATCGACTTGGAAGGCCATAGAAATTGATACCATTCTGGCGGATGTGGATTTACTCAACTACACCATTCAAGTGAATCCAGACCAGTGCACTTCGTGCAATGCCTGTGTGGATGCTTGCCCGGCAAAAGCCTTGGTGATGGGTAAAACCAAAATCGAAAAGGAGCGTAAAAACTGGGACTACTTCACCAATATTCCAGAAGTGGACCGTAATAGAATTGATAACACCAAGGTAAGTCAGCAACAATTGCAAGAACCCTTGTTCAAATATCCGATGAGTGAGGATGGCTGCGGAGAAGCTCCCTATTTAAAGTTGATGTCCCAATTGTTCGGAGATCGAGCACTGGTAGCCAATGCCACAGGAGCCAGTTCCATTTTTGGAGGAGCGCTACCCACAACGCCATGGTCTCAAAATCAAGAGGGGAGAGGTCCGGCTTGGTCCAACTCCCTTTTTGAGGACAATGCCGAATTTGGATTAGGCTTTCGTTTGTCTTTGGACCAACAGGAAGTTGAAGCCAAGCAATTGCTCCAAAAAATATCAGCCTTCATTGGTGACCGATTGATTCAGGATATTTTGAATGCGAAGCAAACCACTGAGCGTGAAATCAACCAACAAAGAAATCGCGTCGAGGCCTTAAAAGCATTATTGGTGAAAGTCAAAATGCCAGAGGCTCGGAAGTTGTCTAAAATTGCAGACAGTCTAGTCAAAAAAAGCGTATGGATCGTAGGGGGTGATGGTTGGGCCTATGATATTGGCTACGGCGGATTGGACCACGTGCTCGCGTCTGGCAAAAACGTCAATATTTTGGTGTTGGACAATGAGGTGTATTCCAATACAGGAAACCAAGCATCCAAGGCTACACCCTATGGTGCTGCTGCAAAATTTGCCGCTACCGGAAAACGCAAACAGAAAAAAGATTTAGGCGCTTTGGCCATGCATTATGAGGATGTGTATGTGGCTTCGGTGGCTATTGGCGCCGACCAAGAACAGACACTAAAAGCTTTTGTGGAAGCTGAGGCTCACGATGGACCTTCATTGATTATTGCCTATTGCCACAGTCCGGCGCATGGCATTGCTATGAAAACTCCCTCAAAATATCACAAACTGGCGGTGGCATCCGGGCAATGGTTATTGTATAGGCACGACCCAAAACTGATAAAAGAAGGCCGTTTGCCTTTACAATTGGACTCCAAAGCTCCAGAAATCCCAGTATTGGCTTATTTTGAAATGGAAGGGCGGTTTCAAAAAATGCTTGCAGAAGCGCAAATCCAAGATTACGACTGGGTAGCAGAAATTCAAAAAAAGATACACAATAGATATGCGGGTTATCACGCCATGGTAAACAAAAATCAAGAGGAATTGGTACTGGCATAACCCCAATTAAAAGCAAAGATAGACATCAACTTTTAAAATTTATTTATGATGAAAAATGCATATATCGGAACATTGACGCCCTTAAGGGGACTGGCAGCCATTTGGGTGGTCATCTTTCATTTTGATGAGGTCACTTCATTTGCGGGCTTGCCCTATTTACTATCGCGGGATACCAGTATGCTGCTGGGCAAAGGGTATCTTTGGGTCGACTTCTTCTTTATTTTAAGCGGTTTTGTGATTACCCATGTGTATGGCGATAAGTTTAAGGTATCCAGCTTTGACACCATAGTCTCATTTATCAAGGCTCGATTTGCAAGATTATATCCGCTGCACTTGTTGCAGCTTTTTATCCACCTCATTTTCTTTGGGTCATTGCTCGCGTTCGCGCCGAAAACTGCTTCGAACTTTGCCTTTGTTTATCCATCTGAAGGATTTTGGAGGCATCTCGTTTTTGCTGAACCCTTCGGAAATCCAACTGGATTGAGTTGGAACATGCCGGCATGGTCCATAGGAGCGGAATGGTGGACGTATCTGATTATGATACCCGTTTTCGTGTGGTTATTCAGAAAGCGAAAATTTACGCTTACGGTGCTGGCAATAGTGGGTATTATACTGTTGGTACTTATTCCAGGGTGGCATGAAAATGGAGACCTCAATACTACATGGGAATTTGGTCTTTTTAGATGTATCTCGGAATTCTCCATTGGTATATTAGTGTATCAAGCGTTTAGGTCGGAGATTGGGCTAAACTTCTTCAAAAAGGATGTGGTTGGGGTCGGATTTCTTGTTATGGCGGTGGCCTGTATGCATTTTGGGGTCCAAGATATCATTACGGTCGGATTTTTTGCGGCTGTTATATTGAGTTTAGCTCATAATGGAGGTATGCTACATAAATTGGCCTCATATCCTGCTGCACGTTTTTGTGGAGATATTTCCTTCTCACTTTACATGTTTCAAGCCCTTTGGTTGTTTGTTTATTGGATTGGGATGCAATATTGGGTATCGCTGCACCCAGGACAACATCCAGGCATCGTAGTTTTACTGTTATCAATGCTATTGATGTTGGTGCTTAATGGCATCAGTGCATGGCTGTCCTTTAGATATTTTGAACAACCAGCCAGGGAGTGGATAAAATCAATTTCATTTAAACGAATTAAATCCAGACTGTCGTTGGCAAGAAGATGATGCTGGGATGGTCTTCTACCATATTCTCTAATTTTTGGATTGAGTGGAAAGCTTGGGGTAGACCACAAACACATGGGTGTTTCCGTTTGCCCTGAGCCCTCAAAACTCTCGCCAAGGGTTTCAGTATGCACCTATTTTTCGTGCATCACCGTTCCTGATTTCCAATCTTCCGGAGGACCTAAGACAGCATATTTTCGGGCCATATCATGAAAATAATGCGCGACAGAATCGCCGGGATTTTTATACAGAACCCATTCGAAAGCGGTAGAAGCTTCGTTAAACTGACTATCAAAAAACAATTCGATGCCTTGATCATAATGGGTTTTGGTTTCCAGTTTCAAGGAAATACTTTCAATACTATCCCCATCAATACACTCGTAAATTTCCAGTGCTTTTTGCTTGCCCTTCACCCGAACTTTCCCCAAATACCTAAAATTGAATCCTGATGCGTCTTCCATCAATTCTAAACTAGCCCCACTAATAATGATGTTGGCGCCAAAGTGTTTGGTCATCCCTTCAACCCGGGCAGCACTGTTAACGGTATCGGCAATCACGGCGGGGTCGTTTCTTTTTGAATCCCCAATAATCCCCATGATCAATGGACCGGTATGCAACCCAATGCCAACAGACAGGGGTTTGTATCCCTTTTCTTCAACCCTCCTTTTGTTGTAGAGCGTAAGGGTACGTTGCATTTCAATGGCAGCATCCAGTGAATTTTCTGGAGTTTTTGGGAAGAGGGCCATAATGCCATCACCCATATATTGATTCACGAAACCTTCATTTTCTTTGATGATGGGTCCCATTCGACCCACGTAGGCATTGACGAACTTAAAGTTTTGCTCAGGAGTCATACCTTCCGCCAACGTGGTGTAATCTCGGATATCGGAAAATAGAACTGTTACATTTTTTTCGGTATAATCACCAAGCTTGATATCGGTAATGGATTCTTTTCCAACGGATTTCACAAATTCTGAAGGAACGAATCGCGAAGTGGCCCGGTGGATGGTATTCAGGTTGAGATGGGTTTTAATCCGGCTCAAAAGTTCTCCTTTGGAGAAGGGTTTGGTGAGGTAATCATTGGCTCCAGCGTTAAACCCGGTCACCAAATCATTCACGGTATTTTTGGCTGTCAACAGAATAATGGGCAAATCACTTGTGGAATACTGCTCCCTGATTTTTTCGCAAACTTCGTAACCTGACATCCCCGGCATCATAATGTCCAGCAAAATCATGCTGAAATCTGAATCTTCCCCTATGAGTTTTAGGGCTTCCTTTCCATTATTGGCTTCGACAATGTGGTATCCGGCCATGCTCAGGTGATTTTCCAGCACTCTTCGGTTTACCGGCTCATCATCCACAATAAGGATTTTGGGCGCTTCTTCTGAGAGTTGTGGTTTTTCTTTTGGGATAACTCGAACTGGGCCACTACTAATGGTTTGAACGGAAGCCAAGGGTTGTTGCACTTCCATCTTAAGCTCTTTTCGGGTTTTATTACTTAGTGGAAGTGTAAACGTGAAGATGGAGCCCTTGTTTTTTTCTGATGAAACTGAAATGGTTCCGCCATGAAGTTCCACCAGTTGTTTAGTCACTGAAAGACCGAGACCTGTTCCGCCATATTCCCGTTGTACCGAACCGTCTCCTTGCTCAAAGGAATTGAATATGTCACCCATTTTGTCCATAGGAATGCCGATGCCAGTATCGGAAATTGAGATAGCGAGCATATCTTCCTTGACCTCGGCAAAAAGGCTGATGTACCCTTTTTCCGTGAACTTAATGGCATTGCCCACCAGATTGTGCATAATCTGTTGCAATCGATTCTCATCAGCAACTACCAACGGCACATTCTTGGGAATGGAATTGATGAGCTTAAGATGCTTGTCTTTCAGCAACGGTTGGGAGAGTCGCAATACCACATTGGATATCGCAAAAACATCCACAGGAGCACTGGAGAGGACAAGGTCCCGATTTCTCAACTTGGAAAAATCTAGAATATCATTCACTAAATGTGAGAGCCGTTTTCCGCTGTTGGCAATCATTTCTAAGTTTTCGAGTGCTTCTTTCGGGAGTTTTCCGGCCACACCATCTTGTAAAGATTCGGTGAGCCCAACAATGCCTACCAGTGGTGTTCGAAGTTCATGGGAGGTATTGGCCAAAAACTCATCTTTGAGTCTGTCAATTTTTTCGAGCTCGGCAACACGCTGCTTTTCAAGCTCGGTACGTTTGCGTTCTTCCAAAACAGCCCTTTTCTTTTCCTCTTCAGCTTGTTTAGCGCGTTGCTCCTGTTTGTATCGATTGAAGGCAAACCAAAGGAAAACTAGGGCAGCCACAGCGAGGGCAATAATGATATTTCGAAGCGTCTTTTGCTGATTCAGTTTTAGGGTGTTGATTTCGGCATCTTTTTGGAGTGATGCAATGGCATCTTGCTTCTTCTCGGTATCGAAGCGGACTTGGAGTTCCTCAATCTGTTTGGACTTTTCTACATTGAAAAGACTGTCCTTTATGGTGATAAATTGGTTCTTGAAGGTAAGTGCTTTTTCAAAATCGCCTTTTCTTTCATAAATAGAGGAAAGGATGTGGTAATCTTCCTGCAGTTCTGCCCGTGCCCCAATATCCTTGGCTATGGCAATGGCAGAGTTGATATTTTCCTCCGCTTGGCCATAATTTCCCATTTCAAGGTATATGGCCCCTATTTGGGTATAGCTCATTGAAAGTTCCAGCCGTTGCCCCAATTTTTCCCGAAGCGCCAACGCTTTTTTGTGATACTCCAAAGCCTGTGGATATTGCTTTAGCTTTCCATAGACCTTTCCCAAAGCTTCATAATCAAAAGCAATGCCCCAGTCACTATTGGTTTCTTGATCTAGAGCCAGCGCATCGTTGAAATATTGGAGAGCAAGTTCATTATCATTTTGTAACATGTGCGCATCACCGATATTGAACAAACAATTGGCGATTTCAGTTTTATCACCCAAGTCCTGAAAGATTTCCAATGCTCTTTGGTAACGCTCCATGGCTTGGTCCATCTTCCCCGTCTTTTTTAAGATCTCACCCAGGGCATTTAATGTAGTGGCAATGCTGAAAGGATCATTATGGTCTTCATAGATTTTTAAGATGTCGTAGTAGATTTCCAAGCTCTCATCGTAATTCCCCAGATTATCCAAAATGATGGCCTTTTGATATAGTCCATTGGCCAGGGCGAAGGGCTCTTTTTTGGTTTGATCAAAGTTGAGGTACGCATCAATATAGGTCAAGGCCTCACCATAGTTCCCTTTTTGTCGTTCAAGCACTGCGTATTGGTAGTCCGCCATGGAAAATCCCCATGGAATATTCTTCTTTTTGCTTATGACAAGAAAACTATCAATATGCTTTTTGGCCAGTTCGTGATTGCTACGATTATTCAAATATTCCCAAGCAATATCCTTTAGGATACGGATTCGCAATGAGTCAGAAGTTACGGTTTGGTAGCGTTCTTGAAGACTATCAATACGCCCTATTTGACCTTGCAAAGTGTTGACAACAATGCATAGAAAGACCAATATGGAGGCTGCCCGTTTGATGGTTTTGGTTTTGGTTGATGTACAGTTATTTAAATGTAGTGCATTAAAGTGTTACCCACAAAAAATAAACCCGCCTGAGCGGGCTTGTTCAATGTGTTTCTGTAGTTACCTTAGGCTATTGTTGCATTTTCAGATAGTAATCTGCCGAATGCTTTCCGGACCCATACAATGCAAAAAAGATACAACCCAGAAGAATTACTATGGCAGTGATGAGGTTGGGCAAATGCATAACCCCCAAAAAGTTGGTGATGATGGCGCCGAACAGAATAGGTAATTGAGCAATTACCGCCCATCTTGTAAGTAGACCGATGACGATTAAAAATCCACCTACAAAATGTGCAGGGGCCACGTAATGTAAAATAATCATACCGCCCGGCATTTCTTGAAAGGGCCTTACAATCTCGGACATTTGCTCATAATTGGTCATGAACTCAATGCCTTTGATAAAAAGAAATACGCCTAGGGCAACACGTAGAAGGTCCAAAGGATAGTAGGTGTGGGCATTGGCCCATTTGTTCAAGTCTTTAACTGTTCCCATGGTTTCTGAATTTAGAATTATACCATATAAGGTACTCATTTTTAGTGAGGTATGAAAATTCAACCGGTTTTCTGGTAGGGAAACAAGGTAATCTGAATTTGATGGTAAATACAGATTGTCCACTATATGGGAATTAGGTATGGTGAATCAAAGTAGGAGCTCCATCTGAATATCGCTCCGCTCATAGGGAGAAGTGGCACCGACCACCTCTTTGAATCCTAATTTTTCATAAAGGCTCAAGGCTGGTTTTAGAATTCGATTGCTTTCCAGGTATAATTTTTTGGCACCCATGGATTTGGCTTTTTCCAGCATGTGCTGTCCCAATAGTTTTCCGATACCCTTTCCCTGAGCTTTTGGAGAAACCCCCATCTTGGCCAATTCAAAATCATAAGATTCATGTTGACTTGGGATTAGGGCACATACACCTACAGCCTTTTCGTCCAAGAGGGCAACTCCAATATAACCCCCTTTGTCCAAGATGTATTCCTTCGGATGGTTCAAGGAAATATGGTCCATCTCCTCCATTTTAAAATACCTACTGATCCATTCCTCGTTAAGTGATTTAAAGACAGGGGCATAAATATCAGTGTAGGGAACTATGGTCACGGAACTTTCCATGGAATATACATTTGGTTTTACGGCATAAAATTAGTGGGAAAGATTGAGAAAATTTACAGCTAACATGCTCTTTTCTAGAGGGGAAATCCAATTTTTTTCGTGCAATTACGTTGTATTAACGAGTAAGCCTGTTTTTTAACGAAAAAATTAGCTGTTTACCGATAAAATACTTAATGTTGTATATTATTTAAGTAGTAAAACTCTTACAAGCTCCCAAATCTTGCTAATGAGACCAGACCAAAAACATTTGCCTTACCCAAACAGGCACATTAACCTACAAACCTCCATCGGCTATGGATATAAAACTACCTTTATTTTCCAAATACAGGACCCTGCATTCTTTTGACCGGGTTTTTTATTTGATTTTATGCTGCTTTTTACTCGGACCTTTAGGTCATTCACAGGAGAGCAATCCGTACGTTACCTACAACGTGCCATTTCAGAATTTGCTGAAGTTTAACCGATTCTTGATCAATCCGACTTTTTCTTCCGTTCGGGAGGACAAATCCTATATCAACCTGTTCCATAGAAGTCAAAGTGCCGATTTTGACAACAATAACCAAAATTACTTTTTGAGTTATAGCGGTCAGGTGAATGACAGAATCGGGGTAGGTTTCAGTTTGTACAACCAACAGGAAGGCGTAATTTCCAATTTAGGGGTAATGGCCAATTATGCACATGGTATTCGGTTGGGCAGGGAGAGCAGCCTCACTTTTGGAGTGAATATTCCCTATTATGTGAGTAGTTTTGACCCGGACAGGGCGGTAACCGTGGAGGAGGATCCATTGCTGAATGATACCTCAAAGAATTCCATTATTTCGTTTCAGCCTGGTTTGAACCTTTCCATTGGAAAATTTGATTTTGGGGTATTTGCCCATAATTTGTTGGATTATAATGTCAGCTCAGGAAAATCATTGACGGATCTGAGTCAAAAGACGTTTTCCGGACATATTCAATATGCTCAAGATTTTAAAAACGGGGCCGGAATTTTTGAAGATGGTCGGTTGCTGCCTTTGGCACGGATACGGCTTGAAGGAGACGAGAGTCCCATCTTTGGTGGTGGAATCATTCTTGATTTGCCCAAATTGGGATGGATTCAAGGGGGGTACGACCAATTTTATGGTGCCTCCGCAGGTACAGGATTTAATCTTAATAGAAGACTTTCCTTCGGTTATAATTTCGAGAAAAACCTGAACAACGACTTTGTGAATCTCGGTGTTACCCATGAAATTTCCATTGCATATTCCTTTGTGCCCATGATGGCACGGAATATTGTGGTAGACAACGAGGAAGACCCCAAGGCCAGAAAACCCATTGAAGGCGGATTGGTGGCAGACACTAAAAAGGAAAAAGAGGAGAAAACCGGTAAATTGGACGTTGAGACTACGTTGCGCCCCACCAACAAAGAGGATTTGGCTTTCTGGGAAGAGCAAATAGAAACACTCAAGGCACAACAAGAAGACAATTATGCCGTAATCAGTGAATTGATTTTTAAAATGGACTCTTTGGAGGAAAATCGGCAAAGGGATCTTGAAAAACGGTTTGAAATGGTCATGCGAATGGTCAAACGTCAAACGGATGAACAGCGTCCGGATATAGAAGCCGATGCCGAAAAATTGTATTTGGCCAAGAGCGAGGATTTAGATTCCATTTACAATGCCATTGATGACCAACGCTTGGCTGAAAACTCGGTCAATACGAAAAAGGAAGTTCCAGAGAAAAAAGGGACCTTTACCGGCGGCGCTTATAAACCCATTGAGAAATTCATCAATTTGGATGGGGTAGGAAAGGGGCACTACATTGTGGCCAATGTTTTTAAGAATGAGCGATACTTGAAGAGTTTTATGGCCAAGTTAAAGGCACAAGGCTTAAATCCGCAGTACTTTAAGAATCCGGATAATGGCCTTAATTACGTGTATTTGGCCAAGTTTGATCAAGATGATGACGCCTATGCGGCATATCAATCCAAAATGAAAGGAAAATACAGTGATGAAATTTGGATCATGCACGTGGACAATCCGCGTTACTCCAATTGGGCAGATGCCATTTTTCAAGATATTGAATAGGTGACGCTAGTCCTTGCGGTCTTTCATTTCTGAAGCGATGGCTTTGCTGCCCGCATCATCCCGTTCTTGGAGTTCTGAGATGATTTTTGAGTGGTCTTCCAATCGGGTCTGGGAGAGTTTGTAGGTTGCCTGAATGTCACTGATTTCAATCTTAAAACCCACCACACCTTTTACCTGTCGCAATGTTTTGGGCGACATATTCTTCAGTGAAATAGGGTGCTTTGAAGCCTGCTCATATTTATCCACCAACTTGTGCATGGAAGCCATGGTCTCCTCTTCCGAAAGAACCTTTAGCGTGCCATACACATGAACAGCGATGTAGTTCCAAGTAGGGACTTCTTCCTCCTTGTACCATGAAGACGACACATAGCTATAGGGTCCGTTGAAAATACAGAGTACTTCTTGACTCTCCGAAAAATACTTCCACTGGGGATTGGCTCTGGCAATATGTCCCACAAGAATATCCTTGCCATTTTCTATATCCAATTCCAAAGGGATATGGGTGGCCCAAGGTTTGTTGTCCACCGTATTTATTAAGATTCCAAAGCTGTTGTTGACCAAGAAGTCTTTTATTTCATCTAGGTCTTCATTTTTGTAGTGTGGGGGTATGTACATGAAGTAATCGGGTACTGTAATTAGTTATTGTGATGCGATGCGTAATGCTCCTGGATAAGGTCCCTTCCAAAATCACCATCAAAATCCCGCCAAACACTATGGATGTGGTTGGCATTATTCTGCGAATTGTCGAATTCGATTAAAAAGGTCTTTCCTTGGATACAATAATAGTGAGGTTTCCCCAAAGAAGTAGCTCCCGCCCACGCAAAATACATATTTTGGAGTTCTTCTGACTCCAATTTTGCCATTCGTGCCTTGGCGATGTCGTCAGGTACCGCAGCAATGTACTCGTGGATGAGTTTCAGTAAGGCTTCCTGTTGTGGTTTGTCCAATTGGGGAACGGGGATGCCTTCGGGGCTTTCCGCTGAGACACTTACTGAATTTTTGGTGAAGATATCAAAAGGCGCCTCTTCGTTAAAAATGGCTTTTGCTTTTTGCTCTGGAGTCAAGGAATTGATGAGGTCCAGTCCCAAATTTTCTTCCATGGCCAAAGTATGCTCCCCTTTTCGTGGTCCCGATTGCACAATGGCGGGATTGGCACCAAAAAATCGTGGAGTGTATGAAATTTTATCACCCACAACGGTGAAACTCAACAAAATATGGTGTCCTTCAAAAGTCCAACTCCAAACCTTGTCCTTTTCCGGGTCTCCATAAACCGAAATATGGTATTTGTTCTTATCCCGCATGAAGGTATCGCCGGTTTGTTCGGCCAATACATTTTCCAAACTCATAATGTCCATGGTCTTGTTGTACCCAGCTTGACTTAGATGATACTGTAGCATTTTTTGGAACAATTCCTTTTGTTTTTCATTCAATTCCCCCAACTGAATCCCTGTTCTTGGCCACATGGTCGCTGGAAAATAATGCCAGGTTTCCCGTGATACGTCATCAAATTGAAGTCGAGTCTTGCTAAGCTGAGCATCATTGAGTGAATTTAGAAAGTCCAAGACGGGGTCAGTGGCATGCAATTGAAAGGAAAAAAGAAATAGGAGCGCGTACAGGAGTGGATTGTTTGTTTTCATGTGTCTGAGGTCATCAAGCATTATCGCTTGATTTTATGTATGTTAATTGTTTTAAAGATAGTGCAAATTGAAATCAAAGACCGATGAATGAAAAAATATCACAATAAAAAAGCGGGACGTTTGTCCCGCTTCTTCCTATATGTAAATGAAGGATTGTTGTAACTACTCAACCACTTCAGCTTCAGCTTCAGCCTCCAAAACAAAATCCAGTTCGGTTTTGTTTGCAGCTACAATATCAACTTCTACGATTTCACTGTCCACATAGCCATTTAGGGAAGCAAAAACTTTGTAGGTTCCAGCTTCAAGGCCCATAATGGCGTAGTTGCCATCAATATTGCTAACTCCAGATGTGATGGGCTCATCACTGGCGTCCAAGATGGAAATTTGTGCATCTTCCAAAACAACCACTTCTTCTCCATCCATAGTAACAACCGTACCGCTCAAGGTTCCTGCTGTGGAGAGGTTACAGGCTTTGATCACAGGTTTAAAATTAAACCCGTTGATACCATCCACAGAGTTTAAATTTCCTTTAGGAACAAAGGAACGGCTTACATCAAAGTCCAACAATAAATCGCTGGACAGTCCACCTGCCACGGTCAATCCTGGCTCAATGAACACTTTGATTCCGGTTTGCGCTCCACTGGGAACGGTTAAATCAAAACTGCGGTCGTCTGTGAGGACAACATTAATACCTCTAACGTGTACCCTCACCAAATCATAGGTGCCGGCAGGGACTTCCAAATCGGCCAACTCTTCGGTAACACCATTGGTAAGGTCCAATAGGTTCACCGTTATTTCTTCTTCCATCAATGTAACAAAGGAAGATTCATCGGAGTCGTCCATTTCATCATCAGTATCTTTTAACCGTGCATCTACTTTAAAGATGGTAACGTTTGCCTCCGCAACCATATCAAAAGGAAAGGGGGCGTCAGTAAGTTGTACGGTCATTCTGCCTGTTGTGGCACCTAAGTTTCCGGTGTTTTCATCTTCAGAGCAGCCCATGAATGCCAAAACGGCGAGGGTTACTGCATAAAAAAGGATTTTAGTTCTCATAAATCGGGGTTTTATTTATTATTAGTAACTAAAACTAGATACGCAGAAAACCCAATCAAAGACTGATGATACCACAGTTTTTCGATGAACTGCATGGTTTTTTAGCAATTTTGAAGCTAAAATCCTACAAATTACTGACCTCCCCTTGGGGTTACTTCTCCACTGGAACCGCTTAAATCTTTTCTATAAATCCATAGTTCACCCATGTCGCCATTGGTCACTGCTTCCACATCTTTGAGAAAGCCAACAAAGCTGTCTGAGCCATGCACTTCTTCATACCATTGTGGAAATTTATCCTCACGTCCCATCCAGGCCGCATTGTCAAAAAAGTCCACCCAAACGAAATCATGACCATCCATATTTGGCATTTCATTGTAGTATGCGCCCCATTGTTGGTTCGGGTCCTTAGTCTTGAAAACTTTAAAGACCCTGTCCAAAATGGAGTTGAATTCCATCCCTTTAAACCTTTTAATGTCCACCATGAAAATGGATAGATTTTTTAGATTAAAATCCTTTGAAAAATTGGAATGGGCCACATCGTTTTTCCAATATGTAGTTTCCATTTCGGCTAGGGCATTGGCTGCCACATTGGTATTCCAGTCCATGGTGTGTGCATCATCGTAATTGCTCACATCATCCATAGCGGCCCAAGTTGTTGGACCCATACTCCAGATGTATTTTCCAGAATTTTTTCCACTGGCCACCCAAAAGACACTCACGGTACCGGCTCCATCGGCATGGTATTTTTTGTTGTGTGCAGCCAAACCGGCTTCAAAAGCATCAATCCGCTCTGGGTGAGGTGTCATCATTAAATTCATAAAGATGGGTGCTTGCATATCTTGCGCCATTGTAATCAAGGGCAATAGGGCTAAAATAATTAGTAGTCGTTTCATTTTTAGTTGTTTAGTTGGTTGATTGTTATTCTGTTTGTTCTTCTTCCATCATTTTGGATTCGGCTTCAATTTTTTGAAGCTCCAAAACAATTGCTGTGGGATCCCAATACCCATATTCCCTTACAATTTTGCCATCTACAAATTGATAAGTCAAATGGATAGGTATTTCAATTTCTTTTCCATTTGCAGCCAGCGTTCCTTCCCAGTTCAGCCAGCAGTTTACCCAAGTTTCACCATCGTCTGTGACTACCATTTCGTATTCCTGGTTTTCGTCTTTAAAACTTCTTGAAGCGTAATTGCTGTCAGATTGTTTGTGGTAATCCATGGCTTCACTGGCAGACATTGGATTTTCATTGGTGTTGTAATACGTCTTTGACGAATCCGCATACATGCTGGTATCAAAGTTTTTGCTGTCGTAATTGGAGATTAGTTTTTTGACGATGTCAATTTCCGCGGAGTTTTGAGTGTACCGGACAGGGCCTTGTTTGCAGGCCGTTAGAATCAGCACCATACTGGCGCATAAAAAGAGAATCTTTTTTGTTGAGCGTGTTTCCATACTATTGATGTTTAAGGTTGATGTGTTACGAATGTGATGTAGATAGATTCGATTGGGAAAAACAACTTGCCTAATTATCAACTTCGTGAATCACGCTCCGAGCAAGTGGAGGGTCAACTTAGATTTAGTGGGAAACGAAAGAATCGGGAACGGATAATCAACAACCGATTATCCATTAATTAAATATATTAAAAAAATGTTAACAAAATGAGATTATGGTAAAAAATATATCTATAAAATATTATATTTTTAAAAAATAGATATTTTTTCTTACAATATTTAAAACCAAAGCTCTCAAAATAAAGGTTGAAAGTCCTTTAATGAACGAAAAAGTGCCCGGATTTTAAAAAACATCCGGGCACTTTGGGTAAACTTATTCAAAAGTATAGCTAGTCTGTATGGTTTCGGTCACCCGAAAATACCCATAGGCTATATTTTCTGGATTGTCCACATTCACACAATTACCGACCAAAGGAACGGGAGTGGGGCTAAATGGGTTTCCGGCGAACTCATATTGGTCTACCAAAAGGCGGAGGTAGTCGTGGTACTGTTTTGATATCCCATAAAAATCAATGGCAACCCTTTCACCGGGCTGAAATTCCCCAATATCGTCATCTTCATCCTCCGTTTTTTCATAGTAGATGGTAAACTCGTTTCCATCAATAAACTCATCTTTGATATAGTAGAGTTCCGGAAAGGCATCAACTTCACTCTTAAAGCGTAAAAAGTAATAGTTTTCAATATCCGGAGGATCTTGAAATGTAACGTTCACTTCCAGGGCATCTTCATCCTCCCCATCTTCGGTGGACTGGTAGACATCGACAATATCACTGACAGGAACCATGGTTTCGGTTGCTGTATACCGTTCATCATTGTAAATGACCTCCAAAGCATAACTATCTCCGATAACAGGTATAAAGTCAGTGGCGGTGTACTGGCCGTTATTTTGATCCTCAAAAACAAATTCAGCACCTGAATCCTCATTGGTTACCCTAACGGATGCACCAAGAACGGGAGCGATTTTCTGTTCAGCAAAATATGGGGTCGATGTGCTCAGCAGAATAGTCTGGTTGTTTCCGTTAGTGCCGCGTTCCCAGTCCAAGGAGGCTTCAATGGTCAGTCTGGGAGGAGCTTCAGGAACATCAACCTCTATGACATCCGTGCAGGAGGCAAAAACAAGTAAAATGAAGCTAAAAATGATATATAATGGTTTCATGGATTTAGAATTTAAAATTATAGGTTACGGAAGGCACAATGCCAAAAATGGCGGTTCGAGTGGCTTCATTGGCCCCGGTTTCTAAGTTTTGACCAAAGGAAATGGAGGCCGCATTTTTCCGATTGAACCCATTGTAAATGCCAAAGACCCATTCGCCCTTCCATCTTCTGTCAGGTCTTCTGTTAGGTCGATAGGTGGCAGAAACATCCAATCGGTAATAGGCTGGCAATCGGTCTGCGTTACGTTGTGAATAACTGGCAATGGAAATCCCTTCATACTGATATTGTCCGTTGGGGTAGGTAACAGGTCGACCTGTTTGGAAGATGGCGTTGGCGCCAAAACTCCATTTTTCATTCAATTGATAGGCTCCGGTGACAGAAATATCATGCGTACGGTCATGCGGAGTGCTGTACCAATCCCCTTCATTGATTCCAGGTCCACCCGCATCGCCTCCAGGAGTTCGTTGCTCGGATTTGGATAGGGTGTAGGCCACCCATCCCGTAAATGCGCCTTCATTTTTACGTAGTAACAACTCCAAACCATAGGCTCTGGACTCGCCCGAGAGCACTTCGCGCTCAATAGTGTTATTTCCAATTAAATCGGAGCCATCGATGTAATCAATCCGATTATCCACCGTCTTGTAGAAGGTTTCCACCTCCAAGGAATATATGTTGTCCTTAAAATTTCGGAAGTATCCCAACGCATATTGGTCAGAAAGTTGCGGTTTGATGTATTTGCCGCTTGGCGTCCAAACATCAATTGGAGTTACGGCCGAGGTGTTGGACAGCAAATGGATGTACTGTGCCGCTCGGGAGTATCCCGCTTTTATGGATGACAGGTCATTGATTTGATAGGCCAAGGAAACCCGAGGTTCAAAATTGTTGAACGTTTCAATGCTCTCGCTTTTGGAATACACCGTTTCGCCGATAGGGTCTTGTCGCTCGTAAATTTGAAGCGTGCTGTTATACACCAAGGGTCGGTCATCCAGATAATCATTCAAAGGTTGGCCGCCCATTCGGTTAAAATAACTGAACCGAATACCGTATTGAGCCGTGAGGTTATCGGTAAGTTTATGCTCTGCATTCACGTAAGCTGCACTTTCCAATGCACGTTTCTTGTCCAGTTGTAATTCATTTATGGCAGAATTTGGCCCAGTGGGTTTTATCTGTCCGGGATCAAACTCATACTTTATGGTACTCACGCCAAAATCCAACTTAAAGGCATCGTTGAAATAATACTTCAGATCGTACTTGATATTATAGTTTTGGATGGAAGAAACCCAGTCAAACTCAAAATCGTTGATGTTGAGTTCGTAATCATAATTGCTGTAGATCAAGGAAAGATTTGAAAACAACCTTTCGTTGAAGATGTGGTTCCAACGAAGGTTTCCAGATGCATTGCCATAACTGCTGCTAAAAGAGCCGCCAATATCAAAAAGGTCCCGTCCAAAATATCCGGATAAATACAGCCGGTTGTTTTCGTTGAGGTTGTAATTGGTTTTTAGGTTGAGGTCATAGAAGTTGGCACTGTTGTCTTCACCTGCAAGTTTAAGAAAGAGGTGGGCATAGGAACCTCTTCCCGCAACCAAGAACGACCCTTTGTCATTGAACATGGGACCTTCTAGGGCAAGCCTGCTGGAGATGGCACCGATACCTCCGGTCATCTCAAAGTTTTTGCTGTTCCCATCCTTTTGGCGCACATCCAAAACTGAGGACACCCGACCGCCAAATCGTGCAGGAATGCCTCCTTTGTAAAGTTTGAGGTCTTTGACCGCATCAGCATTGAAAACCGAAAAGAAACCCAGCAAATGCGAAGTATTATAAATAATAGCTTCATCCAAAAGGACCAAATTTTGGTCTACTGCACCTCCGCGCACATGGAATCCACTGGACCCTTCACCATTGTTGGTGACCCCAGGAAGAATTTGTAGCGATTTGATAATATCAACTTCACCCAAGACCACGGGCATCTGTTTTACGGTATTGATGTTGAGTTTGGAAACACTCATTTCCGGTTTCTGGAGAACTGCACGCTCCGGTTCTTCGGCAGTGACTTCCACCTCGTCCAGTTGAGTGGATTGCTCAACCAGTTCTATATCCAAGGTGATATTTTGGTCCAAAGTCACGGGTATGCTCACTTCATTGAAACCCATGTAGGAAAAAATAAGCGTGTAGGAACCTGGGGGTGCACTGATGGAATAGAATCCATATTCGTTGGTAATGGCCCCAATATCAGTTCCTTTTAGAAAAATGGAGGTTCCAAAGAGGGTTTCCCCATTGCTTTGGTCTGTCACTTTCCCGTTGATGGTAAAATTGTTTTGGGCATGTAGTATTGATGAGCCCAACAGAAGGCTCAGGAGCATACACCAATGTGCAGCCCTGTTCCCTTTCATTTTTTGTTTCATTTGATGATTTGAATTAAGAATTACGTATTCGTTTTTTGATGTCTTCGTACTATTGACATTTTAAATGTGGAAAGGTTGCATGCGGTTGAAAAAAAAGAAATCAACATAGAACAAAGTGTGTTCGTTTGGGCAGGAACGTTGTTCGTCTAAGTTTCAAGGGTAGGATTAAAAGATTATCTAAATTCCCACATAACATAATTGAAACCCATGAATAGATTCCTTTTAGTGATGGCCATGGTGCTGTCTTTGACTGCATGTACAGAAAAAAATAAGATTCCCGTTTACGCTTGGGTAGGGGGTCCCGGTGAGGCTTCGGACCAAGAATTGACCGAACAATTTTCAGATTTAAAGGAGAAAGGTGTGGACGGATTGATGTACAACGGAGGGCATGACCCAAAAACCTACAAAAGGGTGGGGAAGTTGGCAAAAGAAGTCGGATTGGAGTTCAATACATGGATTCCCACCATGGTGCAGGGGAAAAATCCCAAATTGAAGAAAGAGTGGTATGCCATCAATGGAAAGGGAGAATCCGCTTTTGATAAGCCGGCCTATGTTCCCCATTACACCTTTTTGTGCCCAAGTAAGGAAGGGACCTATAATTTTTTGGCGGAACTCTACGAAAATGTGGCTGATATTGAAGAGGTGGATGGGATTCATTTGGATTACATCCGGTTCCCTGATGTGATTTTGGCGCGAGGCCTTTGGGACAAATACGGTTTGGTGATGGATAGGGAATACCCGCAATTCGATTATTGTTATTGTGATGATTGCACATCGGCATTTAAAGCCAAAACAGGAATTGATATCAAGGAAGTTGAGGACCCATCGCAAGTCGCAGAATGGAAGCAATTTCGATATGACTTGATTACCAGCATCGTGAACCGATTGGCAGATGTGGTACATTCCAAAGGAAAGAAAATAAATGCAGCGGTGTTTCCAGGTCCTTCCATCGCCAAGAAAATAGTCCGCCAAGATTGGGGTCAATGGAACTTGGACGCCATCTACCCCATGAACTACAATGATTTTTATTTGGAAGGGCCCGAATGGGTCGGGGAAATGGTGAATGAGGAAGTGGCCACAGCAAAAAATGATGCTCCCGTTTACAGCGGATTGTTCATTTGTCCAAACCCTGAGAAAAAAGGAAGTGAAAAGGACCCAGAAAATCATGGATTGCTGCCAGAGGAAATAGGAGAGGCCATTCAAGGCTCCATGGAGAACGGTGCGGCCGGAATCTGCCTGTTCACCCCGGGAAGAATGACCGAAGCCCACTGGAAAGCCTTTGAAGAGGCCATCCACAAAGACTACAGTGTTAAATAGTTGTTTAATTAGTAAGTGTTTGCCCGATGGCCTCTTGGTTGTCGGGCTTTTTTTTGTCCACAGTTCATCCTGTCAAAACAACAATTGGGTAACTCTTTCTTTCCAAAAGCCTTTTTTCTGACCATTTTTGAAGCATCAATCAAAAAATCATCAGTCAAGACAATGAAAAGGGCGTTGAAAGTTTTTGCTAATTTTAGCAGTCATACGCCCTTTTTTATTCAATTGTAGGGATTGCAAACCACTCGGAAAATGGAGAAGACCACCAAATATATTGGCAAACTGTTATCCATTGCTATCATCATAGCGTTGGTATTGGCAGTTATATTCATTGGGTTGGAGGCGCTTTCAGGGAGAAAGGTGGCTTTCGATTCCAGTTTAATGCGCGAGGTGGGGTACTATATTTTTTATTCCATTGTACTGACGTTCCTCAACAGTTTTTATTGGGATTACATCAACCATAAGGTCAAGTGGGAGCGTTACGCCAAATATCGCTTGCTGTTGAGTGGCTTTGGAGGAGTCCTGATTACCATGGCGGGTATTCTATGGATTAGAATGGTGTTGGGAATGGGATTTGAAGGAAAAAACTGGGAAACTTTTATTGCCGGAGAAGAACCCGCCTTTTACATTGTGGCTCTATTGATCACCATTGTGGTCTCCATATTTTTCCATGCGGTATATTTTTATAAGAATTGGCAGGAAAAGCGGGTGAAGGAGCAAAAAATCATTGCGGGAACGGCTTCTGCACGATTTGATGCCCTTAAAAACCAACTAGACCCCCATTTTCTGTTCAATAGCTTGAACGTATTGACGAGTCTTATTGAGGAAGACCCAGACCAAGCCCAGCGATTCACAACCTCGCTGTCTAAAGTCTATCGATATGTATTGGAGCAGAAAAACAAGGATCTGGTCACCGTGGATGAAGAACTAAATTTCGCACGTACCTATGTTCGACTTTTAAAAATGCGTTTTGAGGACAGCATTGTTTTTGATATCCCAGACAATAGCAGCATTCCGGATGCTAAAATTGTACCCCTTTCCTTGCAGCTATTATTAGAGAATGCGGTGAAACATAATGTGGTCACTGCATCCAAACCGCTTCACATCAAAGTGTTTGAACAAGACGGAATGTTGGTGGTAAGCAATAACCTTCAGGAAAAACAAGTCGTAAAGAAAAGCAGCGGGGTGGGATTGCAAAATATCAAACAGCGCTATAACATTTTAACCGACCGGGAGGTCGTCATTGAAAAATCCGCTTTGGATTTCAGTGTGGCCATACCCATCCTTACCAAACAGGTATCAACAGCAGCCACTCAGCAGAGCTATATTGAAAAAAAACGATATGCTAAAGCTCGGGAGCATGTAAAGGCGATTAAGGACTTCTATAGTAATTTAATAGCCTACTGCGTTGTAATTCCTTTCCTGTGGTGGATCAATTTCCGGACAACGGATTTTCTTTGGGCTTTTTTCCCGACCATAGGGTGGGGCTTTGGAGTTTTGGCCCATGGAATGGAAGCTTATGGGTATAATCCGCTTTGGGGCAAGCGTTGGCAAGAGCGAAAGATTCAAGAGCTCATGGACAACGAAGATTTTTGATTTTTTTTCAGACCTCAGAAAGCAGCTAATTGAATAGCACCTTTACCCAAAACCCAAAACCCAAAACCCAAAACCCAAAACCCAAAACCCAAAATCCAATACCCAAAACCCAAAATCCAAAATCCAAAATCCAAAACCTTTCATCCAACACCCAACACCAAGAGTCTACCCACAATTCATCCTTCAAAATCAACAGTTCGCGAAACTACTTTTTCCATTGCCCGCAGGTATGCCGAATTTTGAGGTATAATCAAAAAACAAAACCATCGACATGGAAAACTTAAAAGAACACCAATACCTTAAAGCAAAAGAGAAGGTAGAAAAAATCAAATCGTTTTATTCAAGCCTATTGGCTTATTGCATTGTTATCCCAGTTTTGGCCTACATCAATTATAGAACCACCAGCTTTCCTTGGGTGTTTTTTCCCGCGGTAGGTTGGGGAATTGGACTTGTGTTTCTGTGGATGTGCGCTAGAGGTTACAACCCCTTATTCGGAAAGGAATGGGAGGAGCGCAAAATCCAAGAGCTAATGAACGACCAAAAATTTTAACAATACTTATATTTAAGAATTCTATCTAAGGCGATACCAATGGAAAATTTAGATAAAGAAAGCAAATACATACGGGCAAAGGAGCGAGTGGATGAACTTAAAAAGTTCTACGCCAACCTTTGGGCCTATATTCTGGTCATTTCAATTTTGGCCTTGATCAACTTCCTTACCAATAGGTTTAGTTACATGTGGTTTCTTTGGGCGGCTTTTGGTTGGGGCATCGGGGTCTTTTTTCATGCCGTGGGCACCTTTAACCTCAATCCGTTCTTTGGAAAGGGTTGGGAGGAAAGAAAGATAAAGGAGTTTATGAAAGAAGATGAAAAAACGAACAAGTGGAAATAATTATGGAAAATTTAGAACAAGAAAAATATAAAAGGGCCAAAAAACGGGTAGAAGAAATGAAAGGCTTCTACATTCACTTGGCAGTCTATACGGTAATCAACGTGTTCATTTTGGTGAACATTTACCTCCATTCCGATTATTTCTGGCAGTGGCCTCATTTTATTACTCCTTTTGCTTGGGGTATTGGGTTGACGCTTCATGGAGCCAAAGTGTTTGGTTTCAATCTATTATTCGGGAAGGATTGGGAGGAGCGCCAGATTCAAAAGTATATTGACAAGGATAAAAAGGACGCGGACAAATACGTGTAGCTCACCATGGAAAATTTAGAAAACAAATACGACAGAGCTTCAAAGAGAGTTAAAGAATTAAAGGATTTTTATAGGCATTTGAAGATCTTTATAATTGTCAATGCCATTTTCTACCTTTTTAAGTTTGGCGTTTTACAGCCATATCTTCCAAATGGAATAGAGCTAAGGCCTTATTACTTCAATTGGGTGGATATCAACCTAGTGATATGGATTTTAATTTTGGCAATCCATGCCGGCTATCTCTTCCGACATAAATTGCCCTTTCTTCAAAAATGGGAGGAGCGCCAAATCCAGAAATACATGGAACAAGAAGAGCGGGAAACTAACAAGTATAGATAGTACAGCAATAGATAATAGTTAAAAGCAATGAATGTAATCATCATTGAAGATGAAAAACCTGCTGCACGAAGATTGAGCAGGTTGTTGGCCGAACAAGGTGTAGAGGTTTCCACCATGTTGCACTCCGTAAATGAATCCATTGAGTGGTTCAAGAACAACCCGCAACCCGATCTTATTTTTTTGGACATTCAATTATCGGATGGTTTGTCATTTGAAATATTTGATGTCGTCGATGTAAAAAGTGCCATCATTTTCACCACTGCTTTTGATGAATATGCACTCCAAGCATTCAAGTTAAATAGCATAGATTATTTGCTGAAACCCATCGATGATGAGGACCTGGAAAAGGCCGTAAAAAAGTACCAAAATTTCAAGCCGGAAAACCAGAAAATTTCGGTCGATTTTAACGACATAAAAAAGCTCTTGGTCGACCCTTTGGAACGAGAATATAAAAAGCGATTTACGGTGAAGGTCGGGCAGCATTTAAAAATAATAAATGCTGATGATGTGGAATGTTTTTATTCCGAAAACAAGGGAACTTACGCTGCAACTTCAGACGGAAGGAATTATCTTTTGGACACGACCTTGGAGCAGTTGGATGAGGAGTTGTCCCCCAAAATTTTTTTTCGGGTGAGTCGGAAATTTTACGTGAACGTGAGTCATATAAATGACATCATTTCATATACCAATTCCAGGCTTCAAATCAAGATGAAACGCTTTAGCGAGCAAGAAATCATTGTAAGCAGGGAGCGTGTAAAGGACTTTAAGTTATGGTTAGAGTAATTGTATTTAATTAACTGAAAATCAAATTTTAGTATAATTAAAAAAGTCACTATAAATTTTTCTTATAGTGACTTTTTCGCCTAAAATTCACTAGTCTTCCTCTACGCGGTTGTCATCAAAGGCAGAAGGGAGCAATTTGGGAATGAGTTTGATGAAAATAGGCAGAAGAACCGCACCGCCAGGGAGCATAAAAATGGCCAAAGAAGGAATACTTTTAAAAATATCCAGCAACTGATTCTGGACTTTCTTCTTCTCTTCCGCACTCAAATCCTTGACCGTTGATTTGGACAAAAGCGCCAAAAGTTCCCTACTTTCCATCAACTCTTTTTTGAGTCTTTTGCTATTTCTAAGGATGAGTTTACTCACATTTTTGGACATGCCTTCGTAGAATTGAACGGCCAAATTTTTGTCGTTCAAATAGGCGATTTTTTCCTTGTTGTTCTCAAAGAATTTTTTCACAAAATTCAGCTCGGATTGTACCTCGTTTTCCGTCTTTCCCAAGTCCTTTCCAAGACCAAAAATATAGTCCGATTCTGTATAGTCAAGAGACTTGTCTTCCCAGATGGTCAAGCAGGCCATATCCATGAAATAATCCTTTTCAATTTTAGAGAATTTTTGACTCAACAAATCGAGATAGGTGCCATCAAATTTTGCATCATCCAAATTGACATAGGTTAAGGATGAGGCCAAAAGTTGAATGAGTTTGGCATCTTTTTCATTTGTCTCTTTGGCGTTCAAAGCATGGTATGCAATGTTGATGGTAACATATTCCAAAAGTTGGGCATGCTCCATCATAGGTATCTTGCCTTGCAAATAGATTCTAAAAATCAAGATATCCACATACAATAGGGAGTTGGTCAAGCTATTCCCAAAAGCACGGTTGAAGGCATTCCCTCCAAGATAAATGCGTGAATCTATCAATTTCTCCAATTGTGATTCCGTTTTGGAGCCGCTTAGAATTTTACTGATAAAGGAAATCCTTCCAACCTCGAGTGACTGGTAATATTCAAAGACGGTATCCACAAAATGGGTAAAGTTTGGATTCTCTTGTTCAAATTGAAAGGTGAAATAAAGCGCGGTAAGCAGATTGATCTTGGCGATTTCGTCTTCACTCAGGGTATGCTCCACCTCTATAAAGGAAGGTATGTCCAAATGTACACCGTACACGAACCCATTCCTTTTAAGTTCTTGGTACAAGCTCTCAAAATCGGAAAAGATTCGGGTTTCTTTATCAACAAGGTGTCCAAACTTGTTGATCCATCCAGAAGCTGAAGGGTTCATTGACTCAGGTTTGCGCTCCAAAGTAAAGCAAATTATAGGACTTTTTTAGAGCGAAGTCCAAATGCACCATTAAAAAGGCATTAAGATTTTTTTAACAACTAAAAACCAAACCACCCCTCAAAAGGTTCCGTAGGTAGGGGTGTAGGAAACCTTAAAAACAAATAACATGAAAAAAACAACAAAGATTGCAATGGGCCTTGGAGTCCTAACTTTAGGAGCCATTGCGTTGATATCAGCAGACCACATTGACGCACCGTCAACGGCGGGTTCAACTGCTGACATTGCGGATTTTTATGCCTTTGAACCCAGTGAAGGCTCTGACAATACTGTATTTGTGGTAGATGTACAATCCAATGTGCTGCCAGATTTGGCCTATGGCACATTTGATGAAGACGTCCTTACCGAAATCAATATAGATTTGGATGGAGATTTAGTGGAAGACCAAGTCATTCAAGCCATTGCCCGAGATGGAAGAATGTACTTTTTCGGTCCCACAGCGCCTGATCAAACAGGTCTGAGCAGCCAGATACTTGCCGATTATCCTTTAGGAGACGTTGAGATTTCTGGTGCAACTGCCATGGTGGAAACCACATCAGATGGTGTTTCGCTATTTGCGGGGCCAAGACAAGACCCATTCTTTTTTGATTTCTTCCAGTTCAATGCAGTGATTTCACCGGAAACTGACTCGGCTCCGGAAGGATTTCTTCCACCTGAGGAGGCTTCGGACACATTCGATGGCGCAAATACAATGTCCATCATCGTGGAAATCCCCAATAGTATGTTGGGAACTCCAACGGCCACCAATGCCTTGGGACTTACCGTCTACAAAACTTGGGTAACCACAAATAGAAAACAATAAAACATAAAAAATAGCAACATGAGACTAAAACAGATAACATATTTACTCGCTTTAATGCTAACCTTTAGCTTGGTATGGGCATGCAGCAATGATGATGGATCTCCAGATTATATGGGAATGGATGATGACATGATGATGGATGATGACATGATGATGGGAGTGGACTTTAGCGGCACCTTTGCCCAAGTGGACCATTTGGGTCGTCCTGGAATCAACACCACGTTGAGTTATGACATGGAAGGAGAGGCCAGTGTGAAAGATGCACATAATACTACTATTCCCTCGGAAATGGCGGCTGCCTTTCAGACAGGTTTTCAGGCGAGATTGGAACAATACCATGATGTGTATGCCCTTAAATTGGGTCTTGATCCGGCTGATGTGAACTACGAGAACAACATTTTAGGACTGGATGCCGCAACACTCACCACTGTTCTGGCCGCTGATGTTCTGGAAGTAGCTCCCGATTTGCCCACAACTTATTTTAACCCAGGGACCGATTTTGACAATGATGGCAGAATCCTGGTTCCGGATGGTGATGAAGTGGCCTTGACTGGAAGACATCCGAATGACGATATTATTGATGTATCCCTGATTTTGTTCTTCGGTGGAGCCGAAGGAGACCGTTTCAGCGGGCAGGATTTGGATGATGACGGCATGGCCGATTTACCAAGGCTTACCTCAGATGGTGTAGCCCTTACAGCAGATATAACAACAATGTTCCCCTATTTGGGAAATCCTGAGTAATTGCTATGAAAAGGAGGGGGAGAGGCTTGTCCTCTCCCTTTTTTAAATTAAAACAACAACACCATGCAGAAATTTAAATACATACTACCACTTTTGATGACAATGGCTATGTTGTCATGCAACAAAGAAGAGGGTTTTAGAACTGATAGAAAGGATTATGACCGCTACTTGGCTGAAAAACCCATAAAAACTACATCCAAGTATTTTGAACTATGGGACAACAAGATAAAAACGGATAGTTTACAACTGTTGAGCCTTGGAAATGTGGCTGGGGAATACAATCGATTCTTTCAGGGAACTGGGGATATCAAATATTTAAAAATGGCTGAGCAATCACTGCAAAAGGCAGTGGATATCGCTGCGGTTGGAAAAGCCTCATACTTTAGGGCGCTGGCCCGTAATTATATTTCCCAACATCGATTTAAAGAGGCATTGACCTTGGCGCAACAGGCTGAAAAAATGGGAAGTGGGGTCAATGACACCCAAGCCTTGTTCTTTGATGTTCACATGGAACTGGGCAATTATGAAATCGCAAACTCTTATTTAGATAGCATCAGCAACATGTCTGATTTTGGCTATCTAATCCGATTGGCAAAATGGAACGATCATAAGGGAGATTTAGAGACTGCCATCCGATTTATGGAAAAAGCTAGAGCAAAGGCAGAATCTTCAAAAAATAATGGTATGCTCTTGTGGTCCTATACCAACTTGGCGGATTTTTATGGCCATGCAGGTCGTATTGAAGAATCATATCGCCTGTATTTAAAAGCGCTTCAGTTGGATCCCAAAAATGCATATGCCAAAAAGGGGATAGCATGGATTGTGTATTCCCATGAACGCAATGGAACTGAAGCTTTACGGATTTTGGATTCCATTCTTAAAAAACACCAATCACCCGAGTATTATTTATTAAAAGCTGAAATCGCTGAATTTTTAGGGAATGAAATGCTCAAACTTGAGTCTTTGGATGACTATTACAAGAAGGTGCAAAACTTTGCATATGGAGACATGTACAATGCCTATAATGTGGATTTTTACATCAACATGAAAGTAGAGGAAAAAGCAATGAAATTGGCGAAAAAGGAAGTCGAAAACAGGCCAACACCAGAATCATATGGGCTACTGGCATACAGCTATCTCAAAAAAGGGGAAAACAAGAAGGCGCTGGAAATTGTAAAAAACCATATTGAAGGAAAGACCTTTGAGCCAGCCGTGCTTTCCCAAGCCGCTGAAATTTATAAAGCCAGCGGAAACCACGGCAAGGTGGAAGAACTAAAAAAGGAACTAATGGGTGCCATCTACGAACTTGGCCCACTAAAAGAGACTCAAATACTTAGCCTATAAGACCCATTTGACAATAAAGAAAAGTGGTGGTTCATGCTATTGCTTGGTTGTTGTTTTGGATACGCCATGGTTCCCCCGTGGCGTATTTCATTTAGTCAACAGCGTCCTCTTTCTCGGCCTCGTGTTCCGTTTCAATATCTTCATGCTTAAGGATTTCTATTCCTTTTTGAATGACCAAATTGGTAGGAATGGTAATTCTTCGACCATCATCGGTTCGCATAAAAAGATAAAACCCGCTGATATCTTCCACTTTTCCGGTCCAGTCAAAATCCTTATCCATCACCCGAATCCGGTCACCCAAGCGCAATGGATGGCTAAAAAATAAAATGACACTGGCCGTTAAATTGGAGAGTATGGACCATTGAGCCACAAAACCAATACCTACAATGGCCAATACCGAGGAGAGAAACAGGGAAAAGTCTTTAAGATTAACGCCCCAAATCAAGGAAATGCCCACAAAGGCAAGCAGATAAAAGAAAAGATTACTTAGATAAAAAATAATCTTTCGGCTGTTCATGTCTATGGAGCTGGTCTTTCCAAACTTGCGTATTGCCCTTTTGCTGAACGAACTAAGCGTAATGGTCACCACCAATAGGATTACGGTGACCAAAATTTCGGTTTTAAAGGACATTGGGTCTAACATGGACATTACTTAGTAAATTTGATTAACTTATTATTTTAAACTACAAATTACGCACATACTTTTATTTCGATGGTAACGGATTTTGAAAATAATACATGGGTCATCAATTACTCGGTGGATGACTATTACAATAGGAAGTTTTCCTTGGCTGAAGATTGCAATCTTTCCAAAAAGGATAAGACCATTACTTGGGTCAATACGTACGGGTTAGGCTACATGGATGAATTCAGGTCCATGGTGCTCAGTAACGAGCTGGATGATTTTCTACTCAGATTGTTTGCCAATCAGAATCTGGGCAACAAGGTTATAGAGTTGGAAGAGCAGTTGTTTATCGCCGTTAGGATTCTAAAGACCGAAAACCATAATTTGGATTCTGAACAGATGTTTTTTGTGGCAGGCAAAGACTTTATTTGGTGTATCCAGGAAAAGCGTGGTGATCATTTTGATTGGATTCGCAATCGTATTTTTGACAATAAGGGCATCATCAGAAAAAAGCGGGCCGATTATCTGCTCTATTTTATTTTAGAGACCATCATCACAAATTACAAGGAGAAGTACGAAGAGGTTGTACTCATGGAAAATATGCTGGACAAAGCAACCAAATTGGAGCCTACCCCAGAGTTTATGTTCGAAGTGGAACAAAAGAAAGCCATGATCCATCAGTTTAAAAAAGCCTCCCACGGACTTCGTGATATTGCAGTCCGCTTGGAAAGGGTGCAGGTAAAAGGATTCCATACCAAGTATTTTAGTGAACTTCGGGAGCAAATCAATGGACTCACCAACGACATTGATTCAGATATTCAGGAATTGGAAAGTCAAATCAATCTCTTTTTCAGTATCCAAGGACATCGATTAAACGAAGTCATGAAGACGCTCACCATTTTCTCGGTTATTTTCATCCCCTTGACATTTTTGGCTGGTATCTACGGAATGAATTTTGAAAATATCCCGGAACTCAATTGGCATTACGGTTATTTCATCCTTTTAGGGTTGATGCTTTTAGTCACCTTAATTTCCATCATTATTTTTAGACGAAAGAAATGGTTTTAAGGGCTTTCTTTTTCGAGTAGGCTTGCATTTAAATCAAAAAACGCAATGTAGCATCATCCCTGATTATTGGAAGTTTAGCACCACAAACAAATTTCCAATGATAAACATCATATTCTTGGAAACCCTTGCAAGGTAGTTTTGCTCAATCTTAAAATTTAAAGAAATGAGAAAAACAGCACTTTTTGCAATGGTAGTGTTAATGGGGATGATGAACAGCGTAATGGCCCAGGATTCTTCGTCGAGCAGTAGTGGGAGCCCTTGGCAGTTCCGTCTTCGGGGAATTGTGGTTACCCCGGATGAGAGTGCGGACATTGAAGCGATAGGAGGGGACGCATCCATTTCAACTGCAGTTGTGCCTGAGTTTGATATCTCGTATTTCTTTGATGAAAATTGGTCACTGGAATTGATTTTGGCCACTACAAAACACGATGTTGAGGCTGTAGGGACCGCTGCTGGCGATATAGATTTGGGACACGTTTGGCTACTTCCTCCAACGTTGACAGGTCAATACCACTTTACCGGAGGCGATTTTGTGCCCTACTTGGGAGCTGGTCTAAATCTTACCCTGTTCTATGGGGTGGATGAAGGTCCGGTGGCAGATGATGTGGAATATGATACCGCGGTGGGCTATGCCTTGCAGGGAGGTTTCGATTTTATGCTTAACGATAAATGGTTCCTCAACCTTGATGTTAAAAAATTGTTCCTGAACACGGATGCCACGGTAAATGCAACTACAGCATTGGGCGCCACAGTGGTTGCGGATGTAGATATCAACCCATGGATTTTTGGATTTGGAGTGGGGGTAAAACTTTAAGTTGACGGTTTTTAGTACGTTAATTGATTCGGGAAGACAGCTTGGCATTGCCAAGCTGTTTTTGTTTATTGCTACAGTTTTAATCGGAATCCATAAACCTGAAGGTCTCCTTGTTTGAAATTCAAATCCGTTGACCCAACAAACCCGAGTTTCTCGTACATTTTCCAAGCAACTTTCATATAAGCCGTACTATGGATGATTAGTTGGGTATGCCCTTTTTTTCTGGCTTTTTCAATACAAGCAATGCTTAGAGCCTTTCCTATGCCCAAACCTCTTGCTGATGGGTCAACGGCCAAAAACCGAAAACCAGAGGCATTTTTTTCTTTCGTCGCAATGCCCCCAGAACCATATTGTTGCATATCCTCGAAATAAAGTAGCGCGCCCAGAATTTTTCCATCATCGGATACCGCAATCAAAAGATCTACACCGGGTTTTTGGGTCATATCACCAATATTAGCCAAGGTTTCATAGTATTGAGGCTGTTCGTTGGCCCTAGGAAATCCTTCCAATCCAGCATATACTTCCACCATCAATGCACCAATGGCCTTAAACTCGGATGGCTTTGCATTTCGAATGGTGTAGCGGTTTTTTCCAAATCGCTTTTGATAACGTTCCTTAAATCCTACAGTGTCAAAATCTTGCTCTAACTGATTCAGGTTTTCTAGAAATACGTCGCTTACAAACTCTTTCAAAACCAGTTGAACCCGGTTCCATTCCTCCTCAAAAGCAGGTAAGGAGTCACTTCCTTGTTTGGAGAGTTGAATGAAGGTTTTTCTGCCATCATCTGGGTCTTTAAAACTTTCCAGATAGCCGCTATCCTTCATTTTTCGCGTAATCTTGATCATGGCAGGATGCGAGAATCCCAAAGCACTGGCAATCTCGGTCACGGTAAGTTTTCCTTTTTCCTTCAGTAATAAAAAGATAACGTGCCAATTGGGTTCAATACCCATGTTTAGACCGGAATAGTGTTCCAAGGTACTCGATACAATTTTTTCATTGAGTCTTTTGATGCGGGCGGTAAAACCTAAATGTTGGATTTCTTGTAAAAAGTCGGCTTCCATAAAAATACGTAACTGGTTACGCAAATATATGGAATATATGTAACTGGTTACATAAATATTCTCAAAAATGCATTGATTATGGGCCTACTGCACCCAAAGTATATAATTGCTCTAGGGTAGGAGTCTCGCTTCCGCCCTCTGGCTCAAGTGTAATACCGAATGCTTCGGATGCATTTGGATTTTCAAGCGTGAACAACTTGGAGTCTTCTGAAACAAAATCATCCAATAGACCAATACTTGTTGGGGTCAAGGGCTCCAACTTTAAAGACCAAACTTGATAGGTGAATCCGGGTGGGGGCTCGGGAAGTCCTTGGGCATCGATGATGACTTTTTGTTCTTCTCGGTTCCAATAAGCTTTGGCATAGGAGTTTGGCGAAACGGCCTGTCCTCCCAAAGCGATTACGGTCACATTTTTATCACGTAGTTCTCGTAAAAGGCTTTCTTTGTCTGCGACCTCTTCACGCGTAGTTGAAATAATTTCTTCAAGACTTTCCTTTTCTTGGTTAGTGACTTCAATATCAGATTTTAATGTGGTGTTCTGCAGATACATCCAAATCGTACTCGCTGCAAACAATACAGCTGCGGCCCAACCTAAATAACTGGACCATGGGGTTTTCTTCTCTGATGATGAAGGCATAAATGGAATAACATCATCCAATTCAGTCTTTATTTTGGCAAAGGCATCATTGGGCATTTTAGCTGATGTGGTCCGGGTAAGCTCCAATAGGGCAGCTTCAATGGCTTCAATTTCCTTTTTTATTTCAGGGTATTGAATAGCATAGTGCTGTACCTCCAAGTTTTCCTCGGGGCTTAGGGCTCCAGCAACGTAGAGCTCTAAAATTCCGGATGCTATGTACTTTTCAACGTCCATTTTGTTATGCCATGTTTTTCCGAATCTCGGAAATACAGCTTCTAATTCTAGTTTTTATAGTGCCAACAGGTGTTTTAAGCTCCTTGGCCGCTTCTTTTTGGGTATATCCCTTAAAATAAAGCAGATCTATCAACAAGATACATTTGTCTTTCAAACCTTTTAAAAGGGATTGTAGACCAATGGTATCTATTTTTCCATTTAGATCTTCGCTATTTTCATAGATACCTACGAGAGAATCAACAGGTAGGTTTTTCTTTTGGTTTTTATGGTCTTTTGAGCGCAGTTCATCGATAGCCGTATTGCGGGCTATGTTCAATATCCAGGTGAAAAATCGACCTTTTGAGGTATCATATTGATGGGACTTGTTCCAAATTTTCACAAATACATCTTGACAAAGTTCTTGGGAACGCTCGGGGTCTTTGAGGATTACATTGATGACCCCACAAATATTTTCCGCATACATATTATACAACGTTTCAAACGCGACCTTATCTTTCTTTTGGAATTGTTGTATGAGGTTATCTAGATGCATAGCAATTCTGCTAAAGATATAAAAAATAGTGTTGGTTCTTCGATATTCTGAAGCTCCACCAAAGAGAAACGGACTATTGCGGATTTTTGGACTTGATACTTGCAATGGCCATAAAAGTGAGGAAGGCCAGGCCTAAGTACCCGACCAACCGATAGGACCCAAAGGTTGAAAAGAAAAAACTGAAAATGGGTGGGGCCAGAGCGCTTGCCAATACCAAAAAACTCATCACCTTGCCGGTAATCGCACCCAAATGGTCACGCCCATAAAAGCGGGGCCAAGCAATGGCATTCAAAACGGCAAAAAAGCCGCCAAGGGTTCCGAAACCAACTACTAAAAACGGGATTCCAAATGGATAGGCTAGAAATAGGAAGCCTGTTGCAGCCAAGACACCCCCTGCAAGCATTAAATAGAGATACAATTTTAGCGGGAGGTAATCACTCAACCAATTGAATACGGTTGATACGGTGACAGCAACCACGGAGCCTGGAAGGAAAATGGAAATGGCGTCTTCTTTCGGAAATCCTTCACTTGCAAAAATGGAGATTACATGAAACGTTAATCCAGTAATGAAAAAACTGTTGAAAGCCAGCATAAAGGCATACATCCAAAAGGCACGGGTTGCCATCGCTTCCTTCAGATTGAATTGTTTGTAACCAATTTGAGGGGTTTTGTCGTCGGTTTCGGTATCCTTTTTATGTCCATCAGGGACAAGCCCATGGTCTTCTGGTTTGTTCTTGTAAAACAGAAATATCAAAACACTAAAAATGAGCAAACCCAAAGCTAAATAGCGCCATGCATGCTGCCAGCCATAACCATCAATTAAGGCACTGACCCAGAGTGGGGAAGAGGAAAAGCCAAAGGATAGGGCCACACTGCTGAACATATTTACCTTTCCACGGTTTTTATCGAACCAAATCATGATCATGTTTCGGGAGGCCATGGTCAGTATACCTTGTCCTGCGAAACGTAGCAAGAAGAATAGACAGGTAATCAATACAAATGGGATAACCCATGTTTCTTGATTCAAAACCTGCTGGATAAATTCACTCATTTGGGCCGAAAATGAACAAAGCAAAAGTGTAAGGGCCAATACCAGAGTGGCAAAGAAAGCCACATAACGTGCCCCGTATTTGTCGAACCAAACGCCACCACGACTTATGAACAGGGAACTCATAATGGTGCCCAGCATGTAGGCATTGCTGAACTGGTTCCGGTTCAACCCAAGAGCATCTTTTACAGGGTCGGTAAACACCGAAACACCTATGGTTTGCCCCGGTATACTGCAGTAAACGCCAAGCGTACCCATAAAAAGAATCACGTAGCCATAGAAAAATGGACTTTTGGCCGGATTGATGGTAAGGGCATTCTGGAATTTGGACATGCTTGGTTGTAAGCTGACAAAAGTAGGAGTTTTGTCAACAGGAAAAGTCTGAATAAGCGAGATTATTCAATGTTGATACCCTTCATCACCAATTCTTTCCACTCTGGATGTCGTTTTAAGTAGAGTGCTACAAAAGGGCAGAGGGGAATCAAGGTCCAATCTTGGGCTTTGATGTGTTCCAAGGTTTGTTTGATCAACGCCGAACCAATTCCTTTTCCTTCATAGGAAGTTGGGACTTCGGTATGGGTGAGGTAAATTTTTTCTTTGGCTTTGATGTATTCAATTTTCGCGATGGCATCACCCAAATCAAACTGAAATTGTTTGGCCTCCGCATTGTCAACGAGCTTATATTCCTTTTCCATAAAGCTAGGCGTTGTTTTCAGTATAAGTCAATGCCCCAGAAGGACACTTGGAAATCTGTTCTTTCAATTGCTGGGTGGTTGCATTTTCAACCTTAATCCATGGTCTTTCCTTTGGATTATAGACCTGTGGTAACATTTTCACACAAACTCCAGCATGTTGGCAAAGTTCGGCTTTCCAGATAACGGTGATTTCACCATTGGAATAGGTTTTATCGCTCATAATATCCCTATTGAGGTAAGTGATACATAAAAAAAGCTGCCCACTGGGCAGCTTTTCAATATTAATTTATTGGATAATTCCAGTACAGGATACCCGGGCACCAGCGGCTCCACTGGGTTGTGAGGTATAATCATCCACTCCTTGGTGAACTATCACAGCCTTGCCCAAAATGTTTTTGGTTTCGTCATCACAACCAATGCACCATTCATCAGTTTCGAACTCAACAGTTGCATTTCCATCGGCATCTGCAGTGAAGTTGCCAATATCTCCTTTGTGATATCCTTCAACAGCTCCCCATTTTCCATGCGGTTGGAACGTTGGGTTCCAGTGACCACCGGTTGAAGTACCATCGGCTGCGGAACAGTCTGCTTTTTCGTGAAGGTGGATGGCGTGTTCGCCTTCGGTAAGTCCTGTAAATATGGCTTTCATCATAACTTTACCATCATCTTCGGTAAAAGTTACCTCGCCAGTTACACCACTATCGCTTTTCGGCTCCATTTTAAAAGTGATGACGGTTGGCTCCATTTTTTCGGCCATTTGGTCAACAGCTTCCTCTATCTCATCGGAGGTTTCCTCCGCTTCTTTTTTTACTTGCTTACAGCTAAATGCGGTCACAAGGACCAACCCCAGCGCAAGCGTTTGTAATTTTTTCATTGTGAGTAATTTTAGGTTTAACATCTAAGGTACTTAATAATTGGGGGCATGTCAACAATTTTCGCAACCAATCCTTCTTTTTGATTTTTATTTAAGACAATACGAATTTTCTGGTTGAATCGTTATAAAAATAGAGCCGATACCTTGACCTTAAAAATTTAAAAATTGACGCATTTAGCTTTTAATTATATCAACTTCGTGATTTATTGCAAAAAGAGAAAATCGTTTTGCAAAGGCTATCGTCGATTGAAGGAAAATAAGCTCAAAGGTTCCATTGACCAAAAGGACTACGTTAGATCTTTACGCAAAATATACAATGCCACCATTGAGTTGGAATTGGATTATTTTGATATCCGACACATGCGACTCTAAGGTTTAGTCACTATCATCGCTCTTTTTGAACAGCCCCCTTAAATCTGGATTATAAAAGAATCCCAATTGTAACCGGTCGTAGACCGCATTGCTAAATTGATTCCTCAAATAGCCGAGTTGCACACTGCTATTTCCTGAAATATGAATCCCCACCGCCCCATACAATCTATTTTGACCAAAAAGGTCATCCTGAAGATTGATGAACAACTCATCGTAAAAGTTGAGGAAAAAAGTGTCGCTCAACGGCAAGGTAATTTGAATTCGGTACCGTGCCCGATGTTGTGTATCAGTCACATCCCCAAAATCCAGAAAGCGTTGCTCCAACCGATACCGATGTTCAAAAAGAAATTCCCAGACCTTATTTTTCAATATAAATTGTTCAAAGATTCGGTGTTCCTTGCTGTTGGTTTCATTGGGGAACTCTTCGAAAGTTCCATCGGTGGAAATAAAACCATACCCCCCAGTGGCAATAGCATTGGGGTTGATGTGGTAGTTGAGCCCCGTACGAAGCAAAAGCTGGTTGAAATTACTGGTGGTCTCGTAAAACCGGAACTGCGCCTCAGTGTGAATGCTGAACCGCTCGGCAATTTTATTGGTGCCAAAGTACATGTACCAGGCACCCATTTTGTCTTCACCGGGTTCTTGTCCATTAACAGCAATTATTGTCATTAACGCCACCAGAATGGTCGATACACTCCTCAAATTCTTCGTCATTAATCTAAGCTAAAGGTTTCCGTTTCTTTGAAAGGTGACAAATCCAATGATTCTATGGAAGCTCGATACGGTTTCCATTTTTCAGTAAAGAAGGCATTGGTTTTGTCCAAGGCGGACTTTAATTCCTCTTCCGCAAATTGAACCAATCTAGTTTCTGTGCTGGTAATGCCTGTTTTTCTGGAATTGACATAGGATTCAGCGGTATTTAAGCGCAAAACTACCGAAGGCTCTGGGTTTCGGGTAATCCCTTGACGCTTGTCTTCTTTTCCAAGATACAAGGCGATTACCGAATCGATTTGTTTTTGAATGGCTTCGGATGCTTCAATTTGATCCTTGAACTTATCCTTGTCCAATTCCTTGAGCTCTTTTTGATATTTGTCTGCCAGATTTTTGCTTTCAACCAGTTGTTTTACGGCATCGGCAGCTGTTTGAGTGTATCCTTCCAGTTTTTTGCCCAAGGCATACACCTCATTTATCGAGCCTAACGAAACGTCGAGTCTGGGGTCGGTTTTTACCGTCACCGAAGTGGAATCGGAGGTTTCTCCATAGTTGACCTTCACCTTGTAGGTTCCCGGTTTCACGGTAATTCCACCTGATTCTCTCTTTCGTTTTGAAATGGTTCTTGATGGTGAATCTGGTCCTTTTTCATCCATATTCCAATAAATCCTATGGAAACCGGCTTTTTCCGGGGTCTTGTATGTTAGGGTTCGAATCAATCTATCCCCATCATAAAATTCAAAGAAGATGGAATCCTTGGTTTTTTCCTTGGGTTTATCTTCAGCTTTAGAAGCTTCATCACCTTCCTCTTTCTTGTCAGCTGTTTTGTCCTTTTTGTTTCCTTCTTTTAAATAGTATGTAATCATGGCACCTGATGCCCGATTTTCTGCATTGTAGATGGCATCACCACCAAAGCGACTTCCTGTGGGTTGTTGGTAAGCAGCCAAATACGCATCTGGACTTTTGAAAAGTGCAACCTCTTTATTCAAGATTGATGTGTTTCCCGCCAATGCCCGTAGCGGACGAATATCGTCAAGCACCCAAGCGGCCCTTCCAAAGGTCCCAATGACCAAATCCTGCTCTCTGGGGTGGATGGCCAAATCCTTGGTGGATACCGTGGGGAAACTTTTGTTCCATTTTTTCCACTGGTTTCCTGCATCCAACGAAATATAAAGCCCGTCATCCGTACCCAAAAACATCAAATTTGGATTTTCTGGGTCTTCAATAATAGATAAGGTATAGCTTTCCACATCACTTTGGTCCACGATACGGGTCCATGTTTTTCCATAATCCTTGGTTCTGTAGGCATAGGGAGCGTAGTTGAATCTCCTGTAGTCATTCGCAATCAATAGGGCTTCACCTTTGTTATTGTGCGACGCTTTTATCTGGGGAATCCAGCTGCCTTTAGGCAGTCCTTTTATATTGTTAGTGACTTCGGTCCAAGAACCGCCACCATTTTGGGTAAAATGTACGCGGCCGTCATCAGTTCCCACCCAAAGCATGTCCTTCTCAACAGGAGACGGTTCAATGACAATGATAGTGGTATGATTTTCAGCACCAGTGGCATCCATGGTAAGGCCACCGCTTTCGCTCTGCTTTTGTTTTTCAGGGTCATTGGTGGTCAAATCTGGCGAAATTACTTCCCATGTCTGGCCTTTATTGGTAGATTTATGCACAAACTGACTTCCAAAATAGACCGTGCTATTATCAAATGGGTCCTGACCAATAGCGGCATTCCAATTAAAGCGGAGCAGGGTCTCCGGGTCTGGTGGAGTAGGGCGGACCGAATAATTGTTTCCAGTAATCCAATCGTATCGACTTACAAAACCCTGTTGACTCATGGCGTAGCCATATTGACTATTATCTTTATCGGGAACAACATCAAAGCCATCGCCAAAAGCAATTTCTTGCCAATAACTGTTTCGAATGCCCTGCTCTTTCCAAACATAAGCGGGTCCACGCCAAGAACCATTGTCCTGCATTCCACCATACACATTGTACGGAAATTCATTGTCCATATTGATGTGATAGAATTGGGCCACGGGTAAGTTTCCGATAAATCGCCAGGTTTTACCCCCGTTTTTAGTGATGTTCACTCCACCATCATTACCATCCATCATAAATTGACCATTTTCTGGATGAATCCACCAGGCGTGGTGGTCTGGATGAACGCCATTGCTCACCCCATAGGATGGCATTAGCTGGGTAAAGTTCTTACCACCATCTTCCGAAACATTGATATAGGTAAACACAGAGTACACCCTATTTTCATTTTGAGGGTCGACATAAATTTCAGAATAGTAGAATGGACGGTTTCCAATATCGTCTTTGTCATTGATTTTCTCCCATTTAAATCCACCGTCAGTTGATTTGTAAAGGGCATTTTTCTTGGCTTCCACCAAGGCATAGACAATATTGGGTTTGTTTCGGGCAATGGCGATACCGATTCGCCCCAGTTCCCCTTTAGGTAGTCCATCTTCATCGGTGATTTCTTTCCAGGTTGCACCACCATCATGGGTCATGTATAAACCGCTGCCTTCTCCACCAGATTTAAAAAACCATGGCTCACGCTTGTGTTCCCACATGGCCGCAATCAATTTGTTGGGATTGGTAGGGTCCATAACTAAATCAGCTATCCCTGTTCTGTTGTTGACGAACAACACCTTTTCCCAGGTTTTTCCACCATCCGTGGTTTTATAGACGCCACGTTCTGGATGTTCTCCCCAAGGGGAACCAATTGCGCCAACATAGACAATATCTGGATTTGTTGGGTCGATAATAACTCTGTGAATGTGTCTGGTTTTTTCCAATCCCATGGATGTCCAGGTTTTACCTCCATCCAAGGATTTATAGACACCATAACCGCCATTGAGGCTATTTCTGGGATTTCCTTCACCTGTTCCTACCCAAATAACAGAGGGGTTGGATTGTTGAATGGCCACAGCCCCAATGGATGCGGTGACTTGATCATCAAAAATAGGTTCCCATTGAATGCCCCCAGAAGTCGATTTCCACAAACCACCTGAGGCGGTACCCACGTACATGACATCGGGGTTGGAAGTTAGAACATCAATGGCAGTAACCCGACCGCTCATCCCTGCAGGGCCAATGTTTCGCGGTTTTATGCCTTCCAGCAAATCGATTGAAAATTCTTGGGAAAATAGGGATACGGATGCCAGAAGCATCACAAGGAGTAGAGGCTTTTTCATTGTCAGCGTTAATTAGTCGCCTAAAGATACCAAAAACCCAAAGTGGATTTCTTAAAGGGATGTTAACGAAAGGGCTATTCGTTTTTGTAGATTACTCCATCCTTCATCACAAATTTTACCTGACGCATTTGCTTAATATTTTCAACAGGATTGCCGTCCACAGCAATCATATCGGCCAAAAATCCAGTTTGAATCCTTCCCAAATCATCTAGGTGGAATATGTGGGCATTCCCGGAGGTCGCGGATTTTAAAACGTTTTGGGATTGCATCCCATATTCTACCATAAGTTCCATTTCCCGATAATTTTCACCGTGGGTGAATACCCCTACGTCCCCTCCAAAAACTATATCCACCCCAGAATCCAAGGCCAGCTTGAAGGATTTCTTCTTTTTGGCAATTCTATCAGGGTCGGGCTCTTTGCCCTTCTGCCATCCTTTATATTGTTCAATGGCATCACCCGCAGCTAAAGTAGGGCATAGCGCAACGTTGCGGTCTTTCATCAGCTTGAAAATCTCCGAAGTACCGCCATCGCCATGCTCAATTGTCTCCACACCACCTAAAATGGCGCGTTTCATTCCTTCCGGGGTACTGGCGTGTGCCACCACATATCGACCTGCAGTTGTGGCGGCAGCTACCATGGCATCAATTTCTTCCTGCAGAAAAGTGGCTTGGGAAGGTTCATCCTTGCCCCAACGATAATCGGCGTAAATTTTAATGAGATTGGCTCCCTGTCCCATTTGATTACGCACTTCTTTGATTGCTTCGGCTTCCCCGCTCACTGGAACAGCGCCGAGTGGAACAGTAACACCTTCATGGAATCCTTTTGGGCCATAGGCACCCGTGGCCACAATGGCCGGACCAGCCACCAACAATCGAGGGCCAGGTATGATACCATCATCAATGGTTTTCTTAACATATACATCGGTATAACCTGCTCCTTCCGAGCCCAAATCCCGCATGGTGGTTACTCCTGCCATCAGCGAATTTTTGGCATGAACGGTTGCTCTAACCGCCCGTTCCGCAGCGGATTCCTTTAAAACCTGATCATTCCATTCCGTTTCATTGTACGGATGCAGAAGAATATGTGAATGACCTTCAATAATGCCCGGTAACAGGGTCTTGCCTTTTAATTCGTACCGCTGATAGGATTTTGTGCGTTGCAATCCAGATTCTGGACCAGTGTAGACAATTTTGTTTTCATTCACGGCCACAACCCAACCAGAATGCATTTCTTCCCCATCAAAAACCCGATCAGGAACCAGAAGCTGTTGTCCGTATATGGAAATGGTCAGGGAAAAGAATAAGATAAAGCTCCAGTAGTTGGTCTTATTTCGATTTTTGGAAGTGGCTGCGTCTGACATCATATTATTTTAATCCATTACTGCGCTGTCCGAGAGGTCTTCAAGCTGCTCTTTGCTGAACACTTGGGTACCTTTGAGCACGGCATAAATATTTTGGGTTTGTTCAATGTTTTCTAGCGGATTACCATCCAAAAGCACCAAATCAGAAACTTTTCCTTCGGAAATGGTACCGTATGCGTCCGTTTTATGTAAAAATGCAGCACCATTGTAGGCTGATGTTCGAAGAGCATCCAAAGGAGAAATCCCTTTTGCTACCATGGCAGCCAATTCTTTATGTAATGAAACTCCCGGATAGATATAGGAGTTGAATGCCCCGCAGTCTGAACCTGCCAAAAGTCCAACTTCGGCGGTATTGAGAAATTTTGCCAATTGACCAAAAAAGGTATCCAATTCCTTTCTGTTTTTTCGAGCTTCTTCGGAAGCACGCATAGCACTTTGCACTCGACCTTCATAGGTTTTAATAATGCCAGCTCCCATATATTTTAAGTAGGGGTCGTTTGTATGGTCTACTTCATCCACGTAACTTAAGGTATTCCCGATATAAAGGGTGGGCACCACAAAGACTCCTTTTTGCTTCAATTTCTGAAATGTGGCTTGGGCGGTACTATCCGTGTATCCTTCCATCAAAGAAGGCATGGCACCCCAAAAGCCCATTTCGCCACTTTTTACTTTTTCAGTGATTTCTTTTTCATTGGCGGCACATCCTTTCAACACATAGTATAAATGTTCAATGGCATCCATTCCGGCATCCACCGTTTCATTGAATGTGGCGCTAAAGGGCATATGTCCTGAAACAATCAATCCTCTTTTTTCCGTTTCTTTAATAGTTTTAAGATAAAGTTCACCTGAAAATTGACTGTCGTACAACTTTACAAAATCAACATTCAGCGCCTGCAACGAATCCAACGCCACAGGGATATCTTCTTCTTTATCCACAACAAGGGAACCCGCCCACATGGAGTTGGGGCCATCAATCTTTGGACCGGCGGTGAAAATGGTGGGTCCCACCAAATCTTCATTGGCAATCTGCCCTTTCCATTCCATCACGGAACTGGTCAAGTCACCTCCGGCATCCCTCACGGTGGTTACGCCGTTGGCAATAAAAAGCTTTAGGAAGTTCTTGTTGTTGGCAATCAGCGAATCTCCGCCTCGTAAATGGATATGGTTGTCCCAAAAACCGGGTAGGACATATTTTCCGGTAGCGTCAATCAATGAATCTGCTTTATAAGGATTCTCCGCATTTGTTTCCAGTAAAGCTTTGATCTCACCATTGGTGATGTATATATTTTTGATTGTGGTTTTGCCAGATTCAAGGTCAATGACATGGGCGTTTAGAATGGCCAGATCCACTGGTTCTGTTTTTTTGTCCTGACACGCCGAGAAGACTAACAGGAACACTAGCAATTTTGCTGCTTTGAGGGAATTTTTCATCTTTGGTTTCGGTATTTTACGTTTTGGGCCACTAGGGCCACAATTTCTTGGATGCGCTTCTGACGGGTTTCTTCCCGTTTGGCATCGTTGAGCCAGTACAGGTAACTTTTGCGCTGTCCCGCAGTGAAGTTATGAAAGTTCTCCAATGCTTCCCTGTCTTTTTCCAATGCTTTTTGAAGATCACTGGGGACCACTCCATTCTCCACATCATCCAAAGCGGTCCAAGAACCGTTCTTTTTGGCCACTTTTATCGCTTCCAGTCCACTTTGACGCATTAATCCATTGGATTTCAGTTCTTTGATATGATTTTTATTGACCTTGCTCCAAACGCTTTTGGGTTTTCTGGGGCAGAAATATTGTCGTCGTTTTCCATCACCCAGACTTTTAACGGTGCTGTCAATCCAACCGAAGCATAAGGCCACCCGGACAGCTTCTTCCCATCGCATACTTTCCTTGTGGTGCTCCACTTTATAGAAAATAAGGTGGATTCCGGTTGAGGTATTATGGTTTTCGTGGAGCCACTCCCGCCATTCCCCATCATTTTTAAAGTAGTGTTCAGGAAGATGGTCCAAATTAGATTTTTTTGGTTTCGTGAATGGTTTCCCCAAATTCGAGGTCGATGACGTTGGCATTCATGATTGCCAAATCCGCTGGCTGTAGCTCCGTATTTTGGCCTGCAGTTAGGATTGGTGGATAGGTTAAGAATTGCTGTGCGTAAAGGGGATTTTTCATTTTTGGTTTGGCATTTTTGGTTTTGTACCCTAAAGCTACGATTTCTTGCATTCTTTTTACAGTTATGCATTCCAAAGCATGGTTTTGAAGCCCAATTCTTTAGCTACGTTTCCTGAAGATCTTAAAATTTTCTTAAAATCCTGTTTTGGATATACCATCAAAAACAACAAATGTTACATACGAACACAAGATTTAAATTATGTATTTGGCACAGTGATACATATATATGTATTTTTAAGCGCATTTAAATTAACTTTAATGAAAAACGTATTGGTATTGACCGCTGCAGTACTCGTGTTGGGTCTAACGAGTTGCAGCAAGAAGAGAAGTGGCCCACCCAAAGTATTGGTCTTTTCAAAAACAATGGGATATAAACATGCTTCAATCCCGACTGGAATTGCGGCACTTCAAAAAATGGGCCAAGAGAACGGCTTTGAAGTTGATACTACCAAAAATGCCGAATTGTTTACTGAAGAAAATTTGGCACAGTATTCCACCATTATCTTTTTAAGTACAACAGGAGATGTGCTCAACGCACGCCAAGAAGCTGCATTTGAGCGCTACATGCAGTCAGGCGGTGGATTTGTTGGAATCCACGCTGCTACGGACGCCGAATATGACTGGGGCTGGTACAACAAATTGGTAGGCGCCCAATTTTTAAGTCATCCTAGGGGCACGCCAGAAGCGGATTTTATCATTAAAGATAAAGGTCATCCTTCCACTGAATTTTTCACTGATAGCATTTGGCATCGAACGGATGAGCTGTATAATTTTAAAAATCTTAATGATGATGTTCATGTGTTGGTCACTGTGGATGAGTCTACTTATGAAGGAGGGCAGAATGGAGATTACCACCCCATGGCTTGGTACCACGAATTTGATGGAGGTCGCGCTTTTTACACGGCTGCAGGTCATACCGATGAAAGCTATTCCGAAGCGTTGTTTTTAAAGCATTTGTTGGGAGGAATCAACTATGCTATTGGAAAAAATTTGGAATTGGATTATACCAAGGCCAAATCCCAATTTCCACCTGAAGCTGACCGTTTCAGCAAGGTTGTTCTATCCACAGGCCAATTTTTTGAGCCTACGGAAATGACAGTGCTACCCAACAACGATGTGCTGATTGCGCAGCGTAGGGGGGAAGTTCTGCTATTTTCTGACGAAACACAGACTTTGAGTCAAGTGGCCCTTTTGGATGTGTATTACAAAACTCTGGAAACACCTGGCGTAAATGCTGAGGAAGGTCTAATGGGACTTCAAAAAGACCCTAATTTTGAGGAAAACCACTGGATATACCTTTATTATTCGCCAACCGGTGACAAATGGGTGAATCGACTTTCCCGTTTTAAATATATGGATGGCAATTTTGATTTGGGTTCTGAGCAGATTATCCTTGAAGTGGACAGTCAGCGCGAGATTTGTTGCCATACGGGCGGTTCCATTACTTTTGGGCCAGACAATCTTCTGTATCTATCCACCGGAGATAACTCCACACCTTTTGATGAGCGTGGAGCGAAGTATGTCAACCATGGCTATGCACCTCTAAATGATTTGCCTGGAAAAGAACAATATGATGCGCGACGTTCCTCTGCCAACACCAATGACTTGCGAGGAAAGATTCTTCGAATCAAAGTCAATGAAGACGGTAGTTATGATATTCCAGAAGGGAATCTATTTCCTGAAGGAACCGAGGGAGCCCGACCAGAAATCTACACAATGGGTCATCGAAACCCTTACAGAATTTCTGTGGATATAAAACGAGGATACCTATACTGGGGTGATGTTGGACCCGATGCCCGTGTTGATAGTCTTCAGACCCGTGGGCCTCGTGGATATGATGAAATGAACCAAGCCCGTGAAGCAGGAAATTACGGCTGGCCCATGTTCATTGGAAACAATTTCGCCTACAATCGATATAACTATGAAACAGGTGAGTCTGGACGATTTTTTAATCCCGAAAAGCCCATAAACGACTCTAGAAACAATACGGGACTTAAGGAATTGCCGCCTGCCAAGCCTGCCTTTGCGTATTACCATTATGGCGATACCGAGCAATTCCCGCAGTTTGGAGCTGGAGCAAGAAATGCAATGGCTGGACCTACGTATTGGTCGGATTTATACCCTAATGGTGGTGGATTACCAGCGTACTATGACGGTAAAGTAATTATCTATGAATGGATGAGAGGTTGGATGAAAGCCGTTCATCTTTTTGAAGATGGCTCTATTAATAAAATGGAACCGTTTGCTTCGGACATTGAGCTCCACAATCTAATTGATATGGAAATGAGTCCTGATGGACGTGTATACCTTTTGGAATACGGTAGCGGTTGGTTCTCAGCCAACCCCGATAGTGGATTGGGCTATATTGAGTTCAATGGAGGTAATCGTCCTCCGGTAGTTGACAACTTTGCAGTGAATACCGATTCAGGTGCTCTTCCACTTTCAGTTACAGCAACTGTTGAAGCTCATGACAGAGAAGGGGATAGTATGACCTACCTCTGGGATTTAGGGGATGGCACCACGAAGGAGACCACGGAACCTACATTGACCTATACTTATGAAAAGGCGGGGTCCTACAAGTTCAACGTAACCGCCAAGGATGCCGAGGGAGAAGCAGCTACGAGCGCAGACCAAACTATTATTGCAGGTAACGAGCGCCCAGTGGTTACTATCGATATGGAGCAGACCAACAAATCATTCTATATTCCAGGGCAACCTATAGCGTATAAAGTTTCCGTTTCTGATGCGGATGGTGATGTTGACAAGAACAATGTGTACGTATCTGTTGAATATCGTTCGGGTATGGATGAAGTCAATATGAATTTGGGACATCAACAAGTATCTGGAGCTGTAATGGGCAAGGCATTGACCCAAAGTTTGGATTGTAAATCCTGTCACAAGGAAAAAGAAGCATCTATTGGACCAAACTACTATGCGGTTTCCGAAAAGTATAAGGACAGTCGTGGCGCTACCAATTATTTAATGGCAAAAGTCATTGGCGGAGGTTCTGGTGTTTGGGGCGAGGTAGTTATGCCAGCACACCCCAATGTGACCCAAATTGAAGCGAGACAGATTGCACAATACATCCAGTCGTTGACCGGTGATGACAATAAACAGCCATCACTTCCACTTGAAGGAACGGTGCGTCCAGAGGACAAGGAAAGTGGTGAGGTGTTCTTGTTAACAGCCAGCTATACGGATCAAGGTACGGAAGATGCACTTCCTTTAACAGGTTCTAAAACTGTGGCTCTCGCAAGCAACAAGATGACCTTTCCTGAAGGTACGGCATCAGAAGGGGTACAGACAATGACGTTTAACGGCATGCAACTGCAACTTCTTAATGCTGCTGAAGGATGGTTAAAGATTGAGGATGTGGATTTAACAGGAGTTTCCTCCGTCACTGCAATCCTTGGCTGGCAAGCACCTCCTAGTACGCCATATACCTTGGAACTTAGAGCAGGCACCCCAGATGGAAAAGTTTTGGGTTCGGGTAAATTGATTCCAAGTGGGTTAAGTGGTCAAAGTGGAAGTGTGGTATTACCCATTGAGAAAACCGAAGGGATTCAACCAGAACTCTATTTAACCTACAAAGCGGAAGGCGAACCAAGTACGTTTGCCTTGACGCAGGTGCAGTTTAAATAGTAGTTGAAATTTGATAGTATGCAAAAGGGCCCCACTAAAAGCGGGGCCCTTTTTTTATCTTGAAAATAGTAGGACTAAAGTTGTTCTGTTTCGATGTAGAAATTCTTGTCGAACACAAATTTGTTTCCATCCAATGGTTCTGTTTTCCATTCAGCATTGGGGAAAAGCCAGTGTTCTTTGCTTCCCACAAAAATGCGAATGGGCATATCAAATTCCTCCACAATATCCACATAACGATACGTTATGGAGTCGCCCTCCAACTTATATTCCAATTTGGGAATCATGGTGGTGCGTAAATATTGGTTGAAAAAAGCATAGAGGTCTTTCCCTGTTTTTTCACTGATATAATCCTCTATCTGTTTTGTGGTAACGGTTTGATGATAAAAGTCGGCATTCAATCCCCGGAGGATGTTTCGCCATAAATCGTCATCTTCAATAAGTTGCCGTAGGGTATGCAACATATTGGCACCCTTGTAGTACATATCCCCAGAGCCACTGGTGTTTACATCATAAGGCCCAATTATCGGAGAATCGTTCTGGATGTTCGACTTGGTCCCCACCACATATTCTGAAGAAGCTTTGGGTCCGAAATGGTAATCCAAATACAGATTTTCGGAATAGGCGGTAAATCCTTCATGCACCCACATATCTGCAATGTCTTTGTATGTAATGTTATTGGCAAACCACTCGTACCCCGATTCATGGATAATGATAAAATCAAACTTTAGACCCCAACCAGAAGCTGATAAATCCCGACCCAAGTAACCATTGGCATATTTGTTTCCATATGTTACTGAGCTTTGGTGCTCCATGCCCAAATAAGGCACTTCCACCAATTTAAACCCGTCTTCATAAAAAGGATAGGGGCCAAACCAATGCTCAAAGGCCCGTAGCATCATGGGAACCTGTGAAAATTGTTCCTTGGCTTTCTCCAGATTTTCGGGAAGTACGTAGTAATCCACGTCCAGTATCCCCTTTTCTCCTTCAAATTTTTCACCAAAATGGACGTAGTTGCCCACATTTACATTCACGCCATAGTTATTGATGGGATTGGCAACAAACCAATGGTAGGTTTTAAAATCTCCATCTTCATCAACACCTTCCAATTTTCCGTTGGAGACATCCATCAAATCTTTTGGGACGGTGACATTGATGCGCATACTATCCACCTCGTCGTACATATGGTCTTTGTTGGGCCACCAAACACTGGCACCAAGTCCTTGACATGAGGTAGCCACAAACGGATTGCCTTCGGAATCCTTCTTCCAAGAGAAACCGCCATCCCATGGGGCTCTAACTGCTTTTCTGGGGTTGCCTGAGTATTCAATATCGATTGAATTGTACGCTCCTACCACCTGTTTTTTCTTCAATTTGATGAAATGAGCGGCACCTTCCGAAGTGAATTTCAGCTTTTTTCCATCTTGGGTCACAGCGGATATCTTCATGGGTTCCTGCAAATCAATTTGGAGTACATCCGAAGTCTTCAAGACCTTATACCGAACAACATTGTGCCCAGAAATGAACTCGTTTTCAGGGTCTACTTTTACATGGAGGTCGTAATAATTTAAGTCCCACCACTCCCGTTCAGGGGTAACACTTCCTCTCAGCGTATCTTGGCGGGTGAAGTTTTTTTGGGCTGAAGCAGCGATGATGCCCAATAAAAATGCTGCGGTAAGAAAAGAGTGTTTCATGTGCTTTGGATAGAGGTCAACACCTCTCGTTTTTATCTAAAAATTTTATTTGGGAAAACCACGGGGCTTTCATGACCGTCTTTTCCAACAGCGGCCACACCAAAGAAAAAGTTGTCAATGACAATACCCTTTAGGGTATGCTCTGTTACATCGCCCACATATCTGAAGTTATCCCAAGTTGGGGAAGTGGTGTCCCTCCAATAAATTTTGTAGCCCACGGCACCATCGACCTTACTCCATCTGAGCTTGGCATAGGGCTCCACAATACCGCCTATTTCCACAGTTTCGGGGGCAGGAGGGCCCCAGGCAATGGATGCCAAGGAAATGGCATTGACCGAGGTCAGTTTTTTGGCATATTCAAAGTTCACATGTTCCAACTTATCCCCATAGGCAATGCCGTCCTCCACACGAATATCTTGATGTTGTTGGGTATAATTTTCATGCGCCTCCATGATTCGTACCCCAGCAAAACCTGCATCGTTGAATGGTCTGTGGTGACCTCCGCGACCAAATCGGTCCAAGCGGTAAATGAGCATGGGGTTCATTTCTGGCATATAGGTCTTGGTCGTGGTATAGACGTATCGTGCCAACTGACGCGAGATCCCATCCACTTCACCGCCATAAAATCGACGTGCGTTTCGTTCTTCTTCGGTTTCGGTAGGAGGAACGGGTTCTGAAAAGATTCGGAAGTCGCGATTGCTCACCACCCCATCAACCCCGGTGATGTTTCCAATCATATCATTGTTCAGTATCCCAACAATATCCCATTGGTGTTTTTTGGCATACGCTGCCAATCCTTTTCCACCGTAAAGTCCTTGTTCTTCGCCGGAAAGTCCAACAAAGATGATGCTGCTTTCAAAATTGTATTTGGAGAGTACCCGAGCAGCCTCAATGGTCCCGGCCATTCCACTGGCATTGTCGTTGGCACCGGGAGAATCCGAAGTGAAGTTGGTAGGATCGCTCACGCGAGAATCAATATCACCACTCATGATGATGAACCGATTGGGGTATTTGGTGCCACGTTTGATGGCTACCACATTTACAATCCAAACATCGTGTACGATTCGGGCATTATCTCCCTTTTTGATCAAATCTTTTTGATAGAAAACCTCCAGGCAATCATTGCAATCGGTCGAAATCTTATCAAATTCCGATTTTATCCAACGGCGTGCGGCACCAATCCCACGAGTTTGTGAAACCGTGTCGCTTAACGTATGCCGAGTGCCAAAATTGGCCAATTTGGTCACGTCATTTTCAATACGTTCCGCAGATACGGAGTTGATAATGTCGTACAAGCGCGTATCGGTCTGCGCCTGAAGTGAAGCGATGCTTAAAAGTGCAACGAATAGGATGTGAAATTTCTTCATGGGGTACTGTTTAGTTTCCGATGAGCTCTATGAATAGGCCATCAGGGTCTTGGATTAGAATAAATGTTTTGCCATTGGGGAATGTTAACGGTGTATCGCCCAAGGTTTTAATGTTGTGGTCTTTGATACGTTGCAAAACTTCAGCAGTGGATTTTAGATATATGGTGATGTATCGTGCACCGTTCTTATCTTGAATGACCTCACCCGCTTCTTCCTTGGGATTGCCAAAGGATGCCAGTTTAAATTCAGTGGAATGAGGGTCGTCCACAAGTTTCAAAATCTTCACATCGTAAGCTGTGCCACCGGTTAAACCAGATCTTTTTCCGAAAGATTCATCCACAGTGAAACCTCCTGTTTCCACCATACCAATAACGTTGGTGTAAAAATCGTAGGAGGTCTCCATATCCGAAGCAATCATGGCGATGGAGATGGCAGGGTTTTCAACTTCGTTCTGGGCTTGGCAAAGACTTAGCGCAAACACTAAAAATACAGGGGTGAGTAATAGACGTTTCATGATATGTTAGTTGAGTGGTATTATACCGCATGAAAGTAGCAAAAAAGGGTCAAAGTAAAAACCCAATATGCTCAAGGGATGGCTCAATCTATGAAGGTGACCTTCACTATTTTACCATTTTCCACCTCGTAAATGGCCACAGCACTGATTTTTGTGCCATTATTGGTTACATACTCCTCATCTATCACCTTATTGCCAATAACAATTCTGTTTTTAATGTCGCAATGAAGGTCGGGGGTGTTTTTAAAATAGGCACTGTAACGCTCCCTCATTTTTACTTTTCCATCAATAAAGAGTTTGTTGGGAAAATCGAACAGTTTGATATTGTCCGCATAGGTATCCATAAATGCGTCAATATCTCTCGCATTGTAGGCGTCGAGTTGTTTTTGTACGATGACTTTAGGAGATTCTTCAGCCACAAACGCCAAACGGGTCTTGGATGGATTTACGGCAATTCGTGTAATGTTGTTGATTTCTTCTTGTTCAAATTGAATAACGGGGTCCCAAACCACATCGGTCCTGACATCGTAGGTGAGAATGGATTTTCCTGAACCCGTTACCAAGGTATTGGTATTCAACCAGCAGACATCTTCTTCATTGTGATAGGTATCCGCTATTTTTTTTGTAGCCCCAGAAATAGGATTGAGTGATTTGATTTCCCATGTATTGTTTTCCTTGCTGATATAACTAATCAAATCCGTTCCTGGGATTTTGTGGAGCGACCTTCCCACATTTCTTTGGTAGGTGTGATTGGTGTTATCTTTTAGATTGATTACTACCAAATCCATGCGGTTTCCAACCAAGACGGTTGATACCAAAATATGGTCGTTGTACCAAACGTGATATCCAATTTTTAAATCGGAGATGGGTGCGGATTTTCCCGTTTTCAAATCGTATTCATACAAACGTTGAAGTCCATCCAAGTCCAATCGAATGGCAGAAATGGCGTTTTTTCCGGGAATTTTGAGCGGGGAATATTCACTTCCGGTTGGCGTATTCGTAACCCATAACTTTGAACTCCCTTCGCTGATATTCAATCTTAAAATATCAGTTTGGTCTGCTCGCGTGGAGGAAAACAACACCGTGTCATCGTCCCAAAATGAAGGTTGGTTGTCGTATCCCTCATTATTGGAGATATTTTTGGGATTTGATAAAATGGGATCTCCATTCGCAATGTCGAGGTCAAAAAGATAGACCTCAGTATTGGCTTGCCCGCTCATTACTGATATTGCGAACAGGCACAAGAGCTTGCATAATCTTTGCATCATGGTTTTGCAAACCGTTTTAAAAGTTCACGAACACGTTTGGTGTTTTCAACATGGTATTTGGCCTTTGTTTTTTTGAGACCAACTTTTACCGTTACCGCCGAATCCGGTAGGTCTTGGAACATGAATTCATCCGTCCAGTCATCCCCAATGGCAAACACAAAATCGTAATCATCTTCACCAAGCATCCGCACAGCGGCCCTTCCCTTGTTCACATTGCTGCTTTTCACCTCCATCACCTTGTTTCCATTGAGTACGCTAATATCGTCATTACCGATTAAACTCGTCAATACCGTATTGAGCTCTGTTGCTCTTTTTTCACCAAAATCGGGGTCTGTGTTTCGGTAATGCCATGCCAAGGAGTAGTTTTTTTCCTCAATAAAGGAACCGGGAGTTCGGTCTACAAAGGATTCCAAAACAGGTCTAATTTTCTCCATCCACTGGCCTTTTACCTTTTCCAGCATTTTAAAATCTTCTCCATGCCTGGAAATCCATACCCCGTGCTCAACAATCATGTTGTATTTTTTGGGAAGGAACCATTTTCCAAAGGTCTGTTTGTCTCGTCCACTTATTAAGAACAAGGTGGTGTTTTCTTGGTTGTCGAGTTCATCCAAAAGCTCGTACAGCTCTTCGTCTGGAGATGCTTTTTGAGGGTCTTTGTGAAAACCTGCCAAAGTTCCGTCATAATCCAAGAATAAGAGTCGTTTGGAAGCCTTGGTGTATTTTTCCATGATGGAGTTTAAGCAACCATCCGTCATTTTTTGGGAAATAAAGGCATGACCCAATTCTCGTTTTTGATTTAGGGCGTTCATAAATTCATTGGCCCAAACTTCAACATTGTAGCGTTCCAATCGGTTTTGAAGGAAGGTGTTCCTTGAGATTTGCTCCTCAACTGGCATATTTATGGCTTTTTGCAAGGTGTCGGCCTGTTCCTCAAAGTTATTGGGGTTGATTAGGAGCGCCTCGTTCATCTCATAGGCGGAACCCGCCATTTCACTTAAAATGAGTACCCCAGTTTTATCCGTTCGCGTGGCGATGTATTCCTTGGCCACCAAGTTCATACCATCACGTAGTGGCGTTAACCAGGCAATATCACTGTTGGTATACAGGTCGATTAGATTTTCAAAGGGCATGGAGCGGTAGAAGTACCAAATGGGCGTCCAGTTTACCGTGGAGAATTCCCCATTGATTCGACCTACCAACTCATCTATTTCCTTTTTAAGTAGCTGATATTGTGGAACATTCGACCGTGAAGGAACGGCAAGAATAATCAAGCGAACCTTTTCCTTGTACTCGGGATATTTATTTAGAAAATACTCGAAAGCGTTGAGGCGTTTTGCAATGCCTTTACTATAATCCAATCGGTCAATAGAGAGAATGAGTTTGGTGTCCGGAGCGGATGCCTTGTGACTGTCCAACCTCATTTGAAGATCACTGCGTTCCTCACTGTTCTCCAATTTATGTGACGATGCTGCATTTTTAAACTTTTTGTAGTCAATTCCCATGGGAAACGAGTCCACTTTTATCACCCGATTGTCCATAAAGACATCATTGAAACTGACTTCAAGTCCCAAGAGTCTTCGAACGGAGCTTAAAAAATGTCGCTCATAATCATAGGTATGAAAACCGATAAGGTCCGAGCCCAACAAGCCTTCCAAAATCTCTTCCCGCCATGGTAGGGTCCTAAAAATTTCATAGGATGGAAACGGGATGTGCAAAAAGAATCCAATGGTGGTATTGGGACGTTTTTCGCGGACCATTTGCGGGACCAACATCAATTGGTAATCATGGACCCAAATGGTGTCATCTTCTCCTGAATTTTCAATAATGGCATCTGCAAATTTTTGATTCACAGACTTGTATACATTCCAAAAATTGAGTTCAAACTCAGAATATTCCAAAAAATAATGGAAGAGGGGCCATACCGTTCTGTTACTAAAGCCATAATAGAAGCCATCAATCTCTTCGGCATTTAAACTCACCTTGGCGCATCCATTCTTTTTGAGGGCCTTATCAATATCGCCTTCAAGCTCAGCAGGAATATCCTCATCGGTAAGACCAGACCATCCTATCCATAAACTTTCACTACCACTGTGGACAGATTTCATTCCTGTAGCCAAACCGCCTACACTTGGCACTGCATTGATGCCTCCATTGTTAATTTGTAATTGAACGGGTAGTCGATTTGAGATTATGATAGTTTTGCCCATAAAAGGATGCTTTTTGTAAGTTTTTAATTTTTTGTTTCTTTAAATTTCGGGAAATTCGAGCGCAAAACCAATTCAAACTAAACCTTTTGAGGATAATTGACCTATGGACAATCTGAATTATGGAATTATTGGAAATTGTAGAACGGCCGCTTTGATTTCAAAAGCAGGTTCGCTGGACTGGTGTTGCCTGCCTCAATTCGACTCCACTTCTGTCTTTGCAAAACTGCTGGATGAACAAAATGGAGGGAGTTTTGAATTTATTTTGGATGAAGGCTATCAAGTTCACCAAGAATATCATCCCAACACGGCCATATTGGTCACTCAATTCTCAAATGGTACTGATGTTTTTGAGGTTCACGACTTTATGCCAAGGCATCACAAACTCAATAATGGGAAGTATAACGCGCCGCCTGAAATTGTGCGATACATAAGATATGTTTCTGGAAAACCAACGTTTCGGGTAAAGTATGACCCCAGATTGGAATATGGACTTGGGGAGACCAAGCATTATGTAAAGGAAGATTTTATTGCTAGCTTAACGCGTCAGCAAAAGTATGACACCCTCTTTTTGTATACCTCTTTCAATAAAAATGACGTTTTGGAGGGGAATGAAATCACCCTTACGCAAGACGGTTATTTTTTAATCTGTTATAACGAAAAGATTCTTAAGGCGACCACCGAGAAAATGGCCTTGGAATTGGAGCGGACAAAGGTGTACTGGTTAGATTGGGCCGACAAAACCCCGAATTACCACAAATTTGGGGCGCAAATCATTCGAAGTGCAATTACCCTAAAAATGTTGACCTACGATAAAACCGGAGCTGTTTTGGCGGCAGCCACCACTTCTTTGCCAGAAACCATTGGGGAGGTCCGAAATTGGGATTATCGGTTTTGCTGGATTAGGGATGCTTCTATGGTAATTAAAGTGGTTTCGGAACTAGGACATAAGAATTCTGCCAAAAGATACTTACAGTTTATCATTGATTTGATGCCCGATAAGGATGAAAAACTCCAAATCATGTATGGTATCAATAAGGAAAAGACGCTCACCGAGAAGACCCTAGACCATTTGGATGGATACAAAGGGTCCAAACCTGTTCGGATCGGAAATGCGGCCTACAAGCAAAAGCAAAATGATATTTATGGAATTTTAATGGATGTCATTTATGAGCAGTTGATGAAATTCAGCAATGATATTGAAAACGGGGAGGAGCTTTGGAGCATCACCAAAGGTATCGTGTGGATTGTGGGCAAACACTGGAAAGAACCAGACAAAGGAATTTGGGAATTTAGGGGGGAAGACAGGCACTTTACCTTTTCCAAGGTATTGTGTTGGGTCGCTTTGGATAGGGCCATAAAGGTTGCCCGTATTTTTGGGAAGACCCATAAGATTGAGAAATGGACGGCTCTGGAGCAAGAAATCAAGGAAGATATCCATAACAATGCATGGAACAGCGATATCAATTCTTTTGTGCAATCCTATGGTTCGCGGCATTTGGACGCATCGGTGCTGTTGATGGAATCCTACGGATTTATTCATGCCCGTGACCCAAAATTTGTAAGCACTGTGCGAGCTATTGAAGAGGGGTTGAGCAATGATGGTTTGCTCTACCGTTATAAAAATGAAGACGATTTTGGACTTCCCTCATCCTCCTTTACCATTTGTACGTTTTGGTTTATCAACAGTCTCTTTAAAATTGGGGAAGAGGAGAAGGCCTTGGAGCATTTTGAACGTTTGCTCGGTTACAGTAACCATTTGGGTCTTTTTAGCGAGGATATTGATTTTAAGACCAAACGATTGCTGGGGAACTTCCCACAGGCATATTCCCATTTGGCCTTGATTGAATGCGCCATTAATTTTTCCAAAAAACGGAGTGAAGAACGAATCTTGGAATCAATCAGATAAAAAAACGCCCCATTTTGGGGCGTTCCTCAAATTAGCTTTGTTTCAGCATTATTTGAATTAGTCGAAGGTATACCCATTATCTGCAGCCACTTTATCCGCAATCTGGGTGCGGAGTGCCACAACGTTGGGTTGATTTGTATATTTCATGAAACGTTTTAGCCCCATCAGCATCATGCGTTGTTCATCGCCCTCAGCAAAAGAAACAATGGCTTCTTTTCCTTTTTGGTTGATGACATCCACAGCGCGGTACAAATAGAGTTTTGCCATAGCGATTTGTGAAGCTTGAGCTTCCTCACCATATCTTTTGGCGTTTTTCTCGGTTCTAAGGATGGTGGATTCCGCCAAATACACCTGAATCAAAATATCAGCAGCAGACATCAACAACATTTGATGCTCTTCTAAATTTGGCCCAAATTTTTGAACCGCACTTCCAGCAACCATCAAGAATACTTTTTTCAATCGGGCAATCATATCCTTTTCTTCGGAGAACAATTCGGAGAAATCAGGAGTATCAAATGATGGAATGCCCATCAGTTCTTCACCAACAGCCGTTGCGGGCCCTAACAAATCCACATGGCCTTTCATGGCTTTTTTCACCAACATGCCCACGGCCAACATACGGTTGATTTCATTGGTTCCTTCATAAATCCTAGAAATACGGGCGTCTCGCCAAGCGGATTCCATTGGAGTGTCGGCACTAAAGCCCATACCTCCAAATACCTGGATACCTTCATCGGTGGTATGTTGCACGTGTTCGGAAACTGCCACTTTCAAAATAGAACATTCAATGGCGTATTCCTCAACTCCTTTAAGCTCCGCTTCTTGGTGCGAATTTCCACTGGCTTCGCGAATTGCAATCCTATCCTCAATATTTTTGGCGGCACGGTAGCACGCAGATTCATCGGCATAAGCATTGGTGGCCATATCTGCAATCTTTGCTTTAATGGCACCAAAATTCATAATAGGAGTCTTGAATTGAACGCGTTCATTGGCATACTTGGTGGCTTCGGTCACGATTCGTCTTTGCGCCTCCAAACAGGCAGCCGCCAATTTAATCCGACCGACATTCAGAGCGTTCATGGCTATTTTGAATCCATTGCCTCTTTCGGACAACATATTTTCAACGGGAACTTTTGTCTCATTGAAAAATACCTGCCGGGTAGAGGAGGAGTGGATGCCCAATTTTTTCTCTTCGTCACCTAATGAAATCCCATTTTCAGGGTCATTTTCTACGATGAATCCGGTGATGTATTTATCATCCTCGATTCGGGCAAAGACAATAAACATATTGCAGAATCCAGCATTGGAAATCCACATTTTCTGTCCGGTGATGCTGTAGTATTTTCCATCTTCAGACAAAACCGCCTTTGTCTTTCCTGAATTGGCATCGGAACCAGCTCCGGGTTCTGTTAAGCAATACGCGCCGAACCACTCGCCAGAGGCTAATCTCGGCACATATTTTTGTTTTTGTTCTTCGGTTCCGTAAAGGGTAATCGGCATAGTGCCAATTCCTGTATGTGCACCAAAAGCAGTACTGAAAGAACCAGTAGCCCCAGAAATATAATCACAAACCAACATGGTGGAGACAAATCCCATTCCCATACCACCATACGCTTCAGGAACTGCGACACTCAGCAGGCCAAGTTCACCTGCCTTTCGCATGCATTCCTCAGTATAGGCATAGTCTTTTTTCTCAAATCGCTCCCAATGTGCCCAAAGTTCCCGGTCTACGAATTCCTTGGTGCTTTCACGCATCATTTTTTGCTCTTCATTAAGGTCCTCCAAGGTGAAAACGTCTTCACAATTGGTTTCCTTTACCAAAAATTGACCTCCTCGTAATATTTCTTTTTCTGCTGTTTCCATGGCAGTTTTTTTATGTTAAATTTTAAATTTTCTTGTGATGTTTTTACAATCTTCGTCAGAATATTAATTATTGAACTTATTTCATTAATCTCTTCATCACAGTCTATGTTGCCTAATTTTGATGCATTTAAGAGTTTTAACCAATATTTTGTTTCTCTTGCCTCTTTAGATGCAATTGCCATTTTATGGATAAAATCTTTTTTTGATTGCGCGGCAGTAGCCTCATTTACATTAGCACCTATACTTGTTCCACTTCGCAACAATTGTTTTGATAGAACATATTCATTATTTGATTTTAAGTTTTTAAAAAGCTCAATAATTGAGAGTGAAAATTCAAATGTCTTTTTTACTATAAGATTGTCTTCTTGCATAAATTCAACATTCAAATTTCAACATCCACCATATCAACTAAGAAACTCATAAATACCTGCTGCGCCTTGTCCTGTACCAACGCACATGGTCACCATTCCATATTTACCTTTCATGTCGCGTTTGCGCATCTCATCAAAAAGTTGAACCGACAATTTTGCTCCGGTACAACCCAGCGGATGTCCGAGTGCAATGGCTCCACCATTAACATTGACGATTTCTGGATCCAAGCCCAACTCGCGGATAACGGCCAACGATTGTGAAGCAAAGGCTTCGTTCAATTCGATGAGTTCTACATCATTTTGTTGCAATCCAGCTTGTTTCAACGCTTTTGGAATCGCTTTTACAGGACCAATTCCCATAATGCGAGGCTCAACACCGGCTGCGGCATAATTTACCAAACGGGCAATGGGTTCAAGATTGAGTTCTTTCACCATTTCTTCACTCATGACCATGACAAAAGCAGCGCCATCACTCATTTGTGATGAATTTCCAGCGGTTACACTTCCACCAGCAGCAAAAACGGGACGTAACTTGTTCAACGTAGGAATGTTGGTGTCCTTTCGTGGTCCTTCATCCTTGTTGACGGTATAGTTTTTAGTTTCTTTTTTTCCAGCTTCGTTTACGAAAGTGTGATGCACCTCAATAGGAACAATTTGGTCCTGAAATCTATTTTCCTCTTGAGCTTTCAGAGCCTTCATGTGTGAGTTGTATGCAAAGACATCCTGGTCTTCACGGGAAACCTTGAACTGTTTTGCAACGGCTTCAGCCGTAAGGCCCATACCCCAATAGTAATCTTCATGGCCTTCCTTGGCGGTGGCGTAATCTGGGGTAGGTTTGTATCCCCCCATCGGGATGTAACTCATGCTCTCCGCCCCTCCAGCAATGATGCAATCCGCCATTCCAGATTGAATTTTTGCAGTAGCGATACCGATGGTTTCCAATCCCGAAGCACAATATCGGTTGACGGTCACACCAGGTACATCTTCGATTTCCAATCCCATTAAAGAGATGAGTCGGGCCATATTCAAACCTTGCTCTGCTTCCGGCATGGCGTTACCCACGATTACATCGTCAATGCGTTTTTTGTCGAGTTGGGGCAATTCCTTCATCATGTATTCGATGGTCTCCGCGGCCAGTTCATCGGGTCTTTTAAACCGGAACAAACCCCGTGGTGCCTTACCCACTGCCGTTCTGTATGCTTTTACGATATATGCTGTTTTCATTTTTCTTTTTGATTTTTAGATTCAAGAACCAAGAGAAAAGACTTTGTCTTGGCTCTGCTTTCTTGATTCCCTTTTCTAGTTACGAAGCGGTTTCCCTGTTTTCAACATGTGTTGGATGCGCTCCAAAGTCTTTCGCTCTGTACATAATGAAAGGAATGCTTCCCGCTCTAGGTCCAACAAGTATTGTTCACTAACATAATTGGCTTCAGATAAATCTCCTCCGGCCATCACATAGGCTAGTTTGTCGGCAATTTTCCTGTCGTGCTCCGAGATGTAATGTCCCGCTTCCATGGAATCGGTTCCTACCAAGAACATTCCAAGTGCCTGTTTACCCAAAACTTTCACATCTTTTCGTGGTATGGGTTTCGTGTATCCTGCTTCCGCCATTAATTTGGCATAGGCCTTGGCTGTAGCGATTTGTCTGTCTTTGTTCACGACCACTACATCTTTTCCTTTTTGAAGGATGCCCAAATCGAAAGCTTCATACGCTGAAGTCGATACTTTGGCCATACCGATGGTCAGGAAGTACTCTTGCAACACGTTCAATTCCACATCATTTTTCTGGAAGGTATCTGAGGCGCGAAGCGTCATTTCCTTGGAACCACCTCCACCAGGAATCACACCGACGCCAAATTCAACCAATCCAATATAGGTTTCCGCGGCAGCAACTACTTTATCGGCATGCATGGAAAGTTCACATCCACCACCCAGGCACATGCCGTGCGGCGCGGAAACGGTTGGAATAGAAGAGTACCGCATACGCATCATGGTATCCTGAAAGTATTTGATGGCCATGTTCAATTCATCATATTCCTGTTCCACCGCCATCATGAAAATCATTCCAATATTGGCTCCAACAGAGAAGTTGGCGGCTTGGTTACCGACCACCAATCCTTGAAAATCCTTTTCCGCTAGGTCTACGGCTTTGTTCAATCCAGCCAAAACATCACCGCCGATGGTATTCATTTTGGATTGGAACTCGCAGTTCAAAATGCCATCACCCAAATCCTCGATGACTACACCACTATTTTTGAATACCTCGTTGGACTTTCTAATGTTGTCCAAAATGATAAAGGCGTCCTGACCAGGAACTTTTTCCATGGCCTTCTTGGGGATATTATAAAAATAGGTAGCTCCATCTTTTACCGAATAGAAGGAATCAATGCCAGCCGCTTTCATTTCCGCAATCCAAGGGGCTGCCTCCAAACCTTCGGCTTTGATAAATTCCAAACCTTTATCCAGTCCTACGGCATCCCAAATCTGGAATGGACCGTGTTCCCAGCCAAACCCGGCTTTCATCGCATCATCAATCTTGTAAAGCTCATCGGTGATTTCAGGAATGCGATGGGTAACATAAGCAAACAAAGCCCCGAAACTCTTTCGATAAAACTCACCTGCTTTATCCTTTCCATCCACCAAGACAGGAAATCTATTGATTACCTTATCTATGGTTTTGGTAAGCTCCAAGGTGGCGAATTTTGCACTCTTCTTAGAGCGATACTCCATCGAGTCCAAACCCAAGGTGAGGATTTCGCTCTTGCCATCATCGCCAGTAACTTTTTTGTAGAATCCTTGTCCGGTTTTGCTGCCTAGCCATTTGTTTTCCATCATGGTATTGATGAAATCGGGGAGTTGAAACAGCTCATGGCGTTCATCATCCTTACAATTTTCACTGATACCATTAGCAACATGCACCAAAGTATCCAACCCTACCACATCAACGGTACGGAAGGTAGCCGATTTTGGTCTACCAATAACGGGTCCGGTAAGCTTGTCAACTTCCTCTACCGTCATTCCCATTTCTTTTACCATATGGAACAGACTCTGAATGCTGAAAATCCCAATACGGTTACCGATAAAGGCAGGGGTATCTTTGGCCACTACCGAAGTTTTGCCCAAATACTGTTCTCCATAACTGTTCAAAAACTCCAAAACTTCCGGAGAGGTTTCAGGTCCAGGGATGATTTCAAAGAGTTTCAGGTAACGAGGAGGGTTAAAGAAGTGAGTTCCGCAGAAGTGCTCCTTGAAATCCTGACTTCTCCCTTCATTCATAAACTTAATGGGAATACCCGAAGTATTTGAAGTTATGAGTGTACCCGGAGTTCTATATTTTTCCAAGTTTTCGAAAACTTGCTTTTTGATGTCCAATCGCTCCACAACCACCTCAATGATCCAGTCCACTTTGGAAACTTTGGAAATGTCATCTTCCAAGTTGCCTGTAGTTATTCGGCTTGCAAATTTTTGATGGTAAATGGGGGAGGGTTTTGATTTTAATGCTGCGGCCAAGGCATCGTTCACCAATCGGTTGCGAACCACTTTATCCTCCAAGGAGAGCCCTTTGGACTTTTCCTTTTCGTTGAGTTCCCTTGGTACAATATCCAGCAATAAAACTTCGACGCCGATATTTGCAAAATGGCAGGCAATGCCACTTCCCATAATACCAGAACCGATTACGGCAACTTTGTTGATATGCCTTTTCATTGATGTATGTTTGTTTTAATTAGTCGTTTTTATGTATACTTTTTTATCTGAAATCAATTTGTTGATGATGTCCATAGTTTTAAAGAAACCCATTAGGTTTTCTTCAGAAATATTTTCTTTGACCACCTCATTAAAGCGGAGCACAACGTCTTTGGATTCCTTTCGTTTTTCCAGTCCCAGAGCGGTAAGGTGAATCAAAACTCCTCTACCATCTTTTGGATTTGGTTTTCGTTGGATAAAACCTCTTTCTTCAATATTTTTTAAGATCCTGGATAAACTTGTGGCCTCCATTCCCATTTTGGGCCCAAGTGCGGTGCTTGGAGTGCCTTCCTTGGGGTCAATGCTCAACAACGTAAAGCCAATAGCCATGGTAACCCCATAATTCTTTGCCTCTTCATTGTACATTTTACTGACGGCTTGCCAAGTGGCTCTCAATGCATAATCAATGGTCAAATCTTTCATAGAACAGTTTGGTGTTCTCAAATATATGAAAATTAATTATGCATGCATAATAAATTTATCAAAATATCCTTTGAAAATTATGATTGCCGAATTATGATTCTAGGGTAACCTTTTTTAGTTTGATGGCGCAAGATTCAATGCCCGTAAATATCATTGTAGAGATCTAAATATTTCTCCTTTACAATTTTGCGCTTGAGTTTCATGGTAGGGGTAAGGTGACCTTCCTCTACACTCCAGGCATCTGGGGTAAGTCTAAATTGCTTTACTTTTTCCCATTTGGCAAATTCCTCATTGGAGAGGTCGACTTCTTCCTGAAAACGGGCAATCACTTTTTCGTTTTTGACTAAATCGGCATTATCACCTAAGGTGATTTTGTGTCTTTTGGCCCATTCTCGAACAAAGTCGAAATTAGGTTGAATCAAGGCAGCAGGCATTTTTTCGCCTTCGCCCACCACCATAATTTGTTCAATAAAGCGGGATTGCTTGAATCGGTTTTCCAACAATTGTGGCGCGACATATTTTCCTCCGGAGGTTTTGAACATTTCTTTCTTTCGGTCGGTGATCTTTAGGAAACCGTCTGCATCAACCTCGCCAATATCCCCAGTGTGGAAATATTCTCCTGTCATTACCTCTGCTGTTTTTTCTGGGTCTTTGTAGTAGCCCATCATAACGTTGGGGCCTTTGCAAAGGATTTCTCCATCTTCTGCGATTTTCACCTCCACATCATCAATAATGCGACCTACGGTTCCAATTTTCCAACCTTTGTTACGCTGGTCGTTCACCGAAATCACGGGCGACGTCTCTGTAAGCCCATATCCTTCCATAACTGGCATTCCTGCCGCCGCAAAAACTCGGGCCAATCTGGGTTGAAGCGCAGCACTTCCAGACACCATACAAGAAAGATTCCCACCAAGTCCAGCTTGCCATTTGCTAAAGACCAGTTTTCGGGCAATACCTAATTGAAGGTTATACCAGAATCCATTTTTGCCATAGGGCTCAAATTTAAGTCCGAGTTCAACCGACCAAAAGAAGAGTTTCTTTTTGATTCCTTTTTGCAAGGTGCCTTTGGCAATGATGGCGTCGTACACTTTTTCCAGCAATCTAGGGACCACCGTCATTACATCGGGTTTTACTTCCTTGACATTATCACTGATTTTATCCAGTCCTTCCGCAAAATGAATTTCAATTCCACAATATTGATATAAGTAGAGAATCATTCGCTCAAAAATGTGGCAAATCGGTAAAAAACTCAATGCTGTGCCTCCGGCTTCAAAAGGAACCCGTACTTCGCTCGCAATAACGTTGGATACAATATTATTATGGGAGAGCATTACGCCTTTAGGTCTTCCCGTGGTTCCTGAGGTATAGATCAATGTGGCCAAATCCATCGGTTTTACGGCCTCCTTTAATTTTTCAACTTCGTCTTGGTTGGACTCATCGGCGCCCAGTTCCAAAACTTCTTTCCAGTTTTTGCAATTTTTAAGCTCATCAAAGGAATAGACTTCCTCCAAATTATTAAGATTGGAACTGATGGCAAGAACCTTTTCCAAAACCTCTTCACAGGAAACGAAACAGTATTTCGCTTCAGAATGATTTAGAATATACTCATAATCTTCTTCCGAAATGGTGGGGTAAATGGGCACATTCTGCGCTCCCAGTTGAAGGATGCCGATATCCACAATGTTCCATTCCGTGCGGTTGGTCATGGAAATAACCGCGATTTTATCATTGGGCTGAACCCCCATTCGAAGTAGGGCCCGGCTCACTGCATTGGCTTTGTCTAAATATTCCTTTGTTGAGGTTGCTACCCATTGGCCGTTGTATTTGGTGACCAATGCCTTTTCGAGGGGGAGTTTTTCCATTTGGTAGTATGGAAAATCGAATAATCGGGTAACTTTTTGCATAGTAAGTTTCTGTAAAGTAATTGCAAAATAGGGAAAGGAAACGGTATTTTAAAACGAGTTATTCAAAAACAGGCATAAATTTCTGCCAATTTTACACAAAATGCAATTTCATGCCTTCATGGGAATCTATGAACCCCAAAGATTTGTAAAAAGCCAATGCCTCAGGTCGTTTTTTGTCTGTGGTCAATTGTACCACATGGGCTCCTTTTTCTTCGGATTTGGCAATCGCCCATTGGAATAATTGTTTTCCAATCCCTTTTCCCCGATAGTCTTCATGTACGCGAACTGCCTCTATCTGTGCCCGAATTCCTCCTTGATAGGTGAGATATTGAATGAAACTCAATTGCAGGGTGCCAATAACTTCACCATTTTCATTTTCGATGACAACCAACTCTTGGTTGGGGTCATTGAAGATATTGTCAAAGGCATGGTAGTATGTGTCGGGAAGTGGGTCTCTATACTCTTCCCGAAGCTTCCCCAATTTGTCATTGGCCAGCATTTGTACTATGGCAGGAACATCTTCTTTTTTAGCTTGCCTAATTTTCATGGTTTACGTTTTCCACCCATTCCCTGGCATTTACAAAAGCTTGTAGCCAAGGTGATACGGCATCAGTTCTATCCTTTGGATAGTGTGCCCAGTTCCAAGGGAATGTGGACCGTTCAATATGGGGCATGGTCACCAAGTGGCGTCCAGTTTTATCACAGAGCATGGCCGTATTGTAATCACTCCCATTGGGATTGGCCGGATACCCTTCATACCCATATTTGGCCACAATATCATACTCATTTTCGGCATGGGGAAGACTGAATTTGCCCTCACCATGACTTATCCAAACGCCCAATGTGGTGCCAGCCATATTGGAGAGCATCACGGAGTTGTTTTCCTGAATCTTTACCGAAGTGAATCCACTTTCGTGCTTATGGGACTCGTTGTAGGTCATTTTGCCGTGCGTCTCGTGTTCTGGATTGATTAAATCCAATTCCATAAATAACTGACAGCCGTTACAAATTCCTACGGATAGCGTATCAGGACGGGCAAAAAAGTCTTTCAATGCCTTGTTTGCCTTTTCATTGTACTTGAAGGCACCTGCCCAACCTTTGGCACTTCCTAAAACATCAGAATTCGAGAATCCGCCCACAGCACCAATAAATTGGATATCCTCCAAGGTTTCTCGACCCGTGATAAGGTCGGTCATGTGTACATCTTTTACATCAAAGCCTGCCAAATACATGGCATTGGCCATTTCGCGCTCGGAATTACTTCCTTTTTCGCGAAGGATGGCCGCTTTGGGTCGTTGGCTGAGCGGAGTCGAAGCCAACGGGAGCTTTCCATCAAAATTTTCAGGAAAAACATATTGCAATTCCTGCTGCTTGTAGTTATCATATCGGTCTTTGGCCAGTCCGTTCGCAGTTTGCTTGCTGTCCAACAGATAGGAAGTTTTGAACCAGGTATCACGAAGTGATGCAATGTTCAACCCAATTTCAACCCCATTATTTTTGATGCTCAAAGTGCTTTCCGAAGTGACACTACCTATTTTGTGGAATGTAATTCCAGCATCGTTCAATATGTTTTCTACGGACGCATCCTTCGCTTGGAAAACAAGTCCGGCATTTTCTGAAAACAATAGTTTGATGCTGTCCGATTCTCCAATTCCGTTCAAATCCAGTTGGGCTCCAAGGTTATTGTCTGCAAAGCAGAGTTCCAAAAGGGTCGTGATCAATCCACCTGAAGCCACATCGTGACCTGCCAAGATTTGGTTGTTTTTAATCAATTTTTGGAGGGTGTTGAAAACAGTTTTCACATATTCTGCTTCCAAGACTGAAGGCGTCTCATCTCCGATGCCATACAATACTTGCGCAAAGGATGAACCGCCCAATTTGTGACTGTCCTTTGAAATATTGATATAGTAGATGTCGCCCCCCTCTTTTTGTAGCACAGGCTCCACTACTTTGGTAATGTCGTTGCAATGGGCTGCTGCAGAAACAATTACGGTTCCTGGGGACAACACCTCGGCATCCTTATATTTTTGTTTCATGGAAAGCGAATCCTTTCCGGTAGGCACGTTAATACCCAATTCAATCACAAAATCAGACAAAGATTCCACCGCCTTGTATAAACGGGCATCCTCACCTTCATTGCGACAGGGCCACATCCAGTTGGCAGATAATGAAACGGATTTCAATCCATCTTTTAAAGGAGCCCAAACCATGTTGGTTAATGACTCGGTAACACTATTACGACTTCCGGCCACCGGGTCAATCAAAGCGGAAACAGGCGAATGCCCAATGGTGGTTGCAATTCCTTCTTTACCTTTAAAATCAAGCGCCATAACTCCGCAGTTGTTCAAGGGTAATTGCAATGGTCCCGCACATTGTTGCTTGGCCACATGGCCGCCCACGCATCGGTCGACTTTGTTGGTCAACCAATCCTTACTTGCAACCGCTTCCAGTTGTAAAACGTTCTCCAAATACTCATGGAAATGTTCCAAAGTGTAGGAGAGGGGTGGATAAGTTTGTTGTGCTGATTTATCATCCATAATGGTCTTTGGAGAGCTTCCGAACATATCGGAAAGTTCCAAGTCCATGGGTTTTTCACCAGAATTATGAGATTCAAAAGTGAAACGATGGTCGCCCGTAACTTCTCCCACGTTGTACATGGGCGAGCGCTCACGAGCCGCCACACGGTCTAGCAAATCCAAATCTTTTTCACGAATCACCAAGCCCATTCGTTCTTGGGATTCGTTGCCTATCAATTCTTTTTTGGAAAGGGTAGGGTCGCCGATAGGCAATTTATCGGTATCGATATTTCCTCCAGTTTCTTCTACTAATTCTGATAGACAGTTGAGGTGTCCACCGGCTCCATGGTCATGGATGGAAACAATCGGGTTGTCATGACTTTCCACTAAGCCACGAATAGCATTGGAGGCTCTTTTTTGCATTTCGGGGTTGGAACGTTGTACGGCATTTAGCTCGATAGCAGAACTAAATTCGCCTGTATCGGCGCTAGAAACTGCTGCACCACCCATTCCGATGCGATAATTGTCTCCACCTAGAACGACTATTCTGTCTCCTTTTTTCGGAGTGTCCTTCAAGGCTTGGTTGGTTTTCCCGTAACCAATACCTCCGGCCATCATAATCACCTTATCGAAGCCCAATTTTCGGGCTTCTTCTTGGTGTTCAAAGGTGAGTACAGAACCTGCAATGAGTGGTTGTCCAAATTTGTTTCCAAAATCGGAGGCACCGTTGGAGGCCTTGATCAAAATATCCATTGGGGTTTGGTACAGCCATTCGCGTTCCGCCATCCCTTTTTCCCAAGGACGGCTTGCTTCCAATCGGGGGTAAGACGTCATGTAAACTGCGGTTCCTGCCAGGGGCAATGAACCTTTTCCACCGGCCAAACGATCGCGAATTTCCCCTCCTGAACCGGTTGCAGCACCGTTGAAAGGCTCCACGGTGGTTGGGAAGTTATGGGTTTCCGCTTTTAGCGATAAGACCGAATCAAATTCTTTTTCCTCGTAAAAATCAGGTTTGTCGGCACTTTTTGGTGCAAACTGAACTGCTTTTGGCCCTTTGAAGAAGGCCACATTGTCCTTATAGGCCGAAACGATATCGTTGGGATGGGCTTCCGATGTCTTTTTAATCAATTTGAATAGAGAAGAGGGCATCTCTTTCCCATCGATTACAAAAGTTCCGTTGAATATTTTATGTCGGCAATGCTCCGAATTCACCTGACTGAACCCGAACACTTCAGAATCCGTCAACTTACGCCCTAATTTTTGAGCAAGCCCTTCAAGGTATTCCACTTCCTCGTCACTCAAAGCCAAACCTTCCTTTTGGTTGTAATCGGCAATGTTGGCAATCTCCTGGATGGGTTCGGGAACAATGTTGATGGTATAAATATCCTGATTCAGTCCCTTATATTTTTGGGAAAGCATGGGGTCGTACTCCGTAAAGTCTTCGGCAATGGCGCGGAATTCCTCAATGCGGATGATTCCTGTGATGCCCATATTTTGGGTAATCTCAGTAGCGTTGGTACTCCATGGTGTGACCATGGCGGCCCGTGGCCCAACAAAAAAGGCGTCGAGTGACGCCGCTTCTATTTTGGGTTGGTTGCCGAACAACCAAGTTAACTTTTCAATATCTTCCTTTGCAATCTCTTGAGCGGTTTGGACGGCGAAAACCTTGGTAGCCTTGTCCCCAAAAAAATGGATCATACAATCTGAGCGTTGAACGGTTTAAGAAAGTGCAAATTTACGATTTTGAATCTTATTAAATAAAAGTGAAATACAATAGTTATTAAAATTATAGGCCTCTGAATTTTCTAAAGTCATCAACTACGGTAAGTACTTCTTTTGGTAAAACAGGTGTAAGTGTTATTTTAACGGAATTATCCACTTTTTCCGTCTTTTCATCGAGTTGATTGATAACTTGTTCTAAACGACTTTGTAAGTCTTTTAAAGGGTCAATAATCAAGGATCTTGATGCACCTTTAACCTTGGATTTCACTTTAAATAGTTCTTCTGGAGGTGAAAAACTAAGTAGTTCCTTTTCAAATCCAATCAAATTGTCACATACTTTAATTAGATTATCAACTGATTTTTTGATTTCATTAGGCTTACCTGGTTTTCCCGGTGGTCCGAATGATTCTTGAAGACTCTTTAAGCATTTTACAAAAAGTTGGATGTAACTCTGATAGTTGGTTAATAAATCCTTAAACCAGTCAAAAAAGTCATCACCTGATATACTTTTTTTGTTTTGTATAACTAATTCATTTTCAATATCTTCATAAGTCTTGTCAATAACACTAATTTTACTTTCTAGCAGTACAAAGGCTAATTTATATTCCCATCCCAGTGGCTTTTTCAATACAATTTCTTTAGCCTTATTTGGTTCAGATTCGAATCCTTCTAAACTTAGGTAAACAAAATTATCAAAAACCACTCTTACCTTATTGCAGAAAGGTCCAAGTGCAGCATTTAAATTTCCATCGCTTCTAGAGCTATTGTAAGTTCCCGGAGTTATCCCGAGCAAATCTGTTGGAAGGTGTAATTCTGCAGAAGATTCAGGAATGAGAAAAAATACATTTTCTTGACCTAATTGCCCCATGAATAATCCAAGCTCAAAAATCAAATTATCTCTTACCACACTATAATTTTTACTTCGAATTTTAGCCATATCGTCTGGGTGGAAAACGAATATTGCATAATTGAATCTTTTCAAAGCATCAATTAAACTTGTCAAGGTAGATTTTGACAAATCAAAAATACCTTGAGTCCACACAGTACTCTCACAGTCTTTTTCAAGATTCTCCTGAATGGAGTAGGCAATATTTAATCTTTCTACCGAGGAACCAATAAAAACTCTTGGTTTAATCATTTTGTAGCATTTTTTTGTTCAAAACTTTAGACGACAAAACAAATTGGGGGCTAATATTTTTAGCAATTTAACAATTGTTTTTTGCCAATTCGTTAAATCTTATATCTCTAGTTTCAAACTGGAGTAAGTTTTTCATTCCCTTTCCCTATCTTAGAAGGACTAACGCTAATTCAAAATCCAACCGTATGAAAACGTTTAACACCCTGTTGTGGGGAATGCTACTTTTTTGCTGTCTCACTTCCGCAACCGCCCAAAAAAAATACTCCAAAAAACAAGTTGAAAAACTAAAAACCGAGGTTGCCCAAATTGTGGAAGACCATAAAAAGCAATCCCAAGTGATGGTGGACAAGATTTTCAGCTTTGCTGAACTCGGTTTCCAAGAGGAGGAGAGCTCCAAATACCTAACCAGCATCTTGGAAAGCAATGGTTTTGCCATAGAGCATTCCATTTCTGGGATTCCTACCGCTTGGTTTGCCACATGGAATAACGGGGATGGTCCCGTAATTGCACTGGGCAGTGATGTGGATTGTATTCCCAAAGCATCGCAATATCCCGGTGTGGCGTACCACAAACCTATTGTTGAAGGTGCGCCCGGCCATGGTGAAGGACACAATTCTGGAATTCCGTTGAATATCACTTCTGCATTGGCAGTGAAAGAAATCATGGAACGTGAAAATATTGGCGGTACCTTGATTCTTTGGCCTGGAATTGCCGAGGAGTTGGTCGCAGCAAAAGCTTGGTACGTCCGTGATGGTCTTTTTGATGATATTGATATGTGTATTTTTACCCACGTTGGAAACAATTTTGGAGTTTCATGGGGTCCAACCCGAGGAACCGGATTGATTTCCGTGGAATACCTTTTTGAAGGGGAGGCAGCCCACTCCGCCGGTTCGCCATGGAGAGGAAGAAGTGCCTTGGATGCCGCAGAATTGATGAATATCGGATGGAACTATAAGAGGGAACACTTACATCCTTTAAAGCGTTCCCATTCCATTTTTACGGATTCTGGCGACCAGCCTAATGTTGTACCGTCCAAAGCTGCCATTTGGTTCTATTTTAGGGATGTAAAGTATGAGGGTATCATGGAAATGTATGCCCAAGCCAATGATATTGCAAAAGGAGCCGCTTTGATGACAAATACTACCATGACTTCTCGCGTTTTGGGAACGGCTTGGCCACGACACTATAACAAAGTGATTGCTGAGACCATGTATGAAAATATTGAAAAAGTGGGGTTGCCCTCTTGGTCCGAAGCAGACCAAACCTTGGCTAAAGCGGTACAGACCGAAGTAGGTTCCGAAAAAATAGAAGGCTTGCCCACCGAATTGGATGAAATTGGACTTCCTGTATTGGAACCTGTTAGTGGTGGCTCGGATGATATAGGAGATATTTCTTGGAAAATCCCAACTGTGACCATGCGCTTTCCCTCCAACATTCCAGGTTTGCAGGGGCATCATTGGAGCAACGCAATCGCCATGGCCACACCCATTGCCCACAAAGGGGTAACCGCAGGTGCAAAAGCTGAGGCCATGACTTTGTTGGATTTCCTTTTGAAACCAGAGCTGCTAAAAGGAGCTTGGGATTACTTCAACAACGAGCAAAGCAAGGAAACCAAGTACCAGCCCATGATTACGGCGGATGATATGCCTCCTGTCTATTTAAACAAGGATAAGCAAGATACCTTCCGTCCAGAATTGGAAAAGTATTACTACGATGAAACCAAGTACGATAGCTATTTGGAGCAATTGGGGGTTGAGTATCCTACGGTGAAGGAATAGGATTTAATGTCATATCGAGCGCAGTCGAGATGTTATCAAAGAGTTCTCGACTACGCTCGAACTGACAAATTGTGACTAATTATTTTTCTTAAGCAAAGCCATATAGAATCCATCAAAACCACTTTCAGAGGCATAGACGTTTTTTTCTTTGACAAACTCAAACTCCTGCCCAGCTTCGGAGGCCAAGAATTTTTTCACCTGCTCTGTATTTTCTTGAGGTAGGATGGAGCATGTGGCATAGACTAGCTGCCCACCTTTTTTGAGCATTTTGCTATAGTTTTGGAGAATATCCTGTTGTACACCCATGATTCGGTCTATGAATTCGGGTTCCAACTTCCATTTAGAGTCAGGGTTTCTGCGCAGCACCCCCAAACCAGAACAAGGGGCATCCAGTAGTAATCGGTCTGCACTACCATGTAATTTTTTAATGACTTTGGTGGAATCAATGGCTCTGGTCTCAAAATTATGGATACCGTTGCGGCGTGCCCGTATTTTGAGTTTTTTCAATTTACTTTCATAAATGTCCAACGCAATCAATTGACCTTTGTTTTCCATTTGGGAAGCCAAGTGAAGCGTTTTACCACCCGCACCGGCACAGGCATCAATGACACGCTGCCCTGGTTTCACCTCCAAAAATGGGGCGACCAATTGCGAAGAAGCATCCTGAACTTCAAACAGACCATCCTTAAAGGCTTCTGTGGTAAAGACATTTTTGCGCTCTTTTAATCGAAGAGCATCTGGATACCCTTCCAAGGTTTCTGTTTCAATCTCGTCCTTGGCCAAAAAAGCTTGCAATTGCTCTTTTTGGATTTTTAGGATATTGGTACGGAGGATAACATCCGCTTGTTGGTTGAGTGCAGCAATTTCCTTGGTCCAACGTTTGTCCCCCAGACTTTTCTCCCCCAATTCATCCATCCAATCGGGAATGGACTCGCGAAACTTCCTGATTTTTGACAACTCATCAAATCTGCCCTTGATTCTACGTTCCGGGGTATCCTCCAACTGTTTCCAATCAGGGATTCGGATGCCCCGTAATACGCACCATACTGTGAATAATCGGAACAAATGGGGACGGGTATAGGGCTCATGGGCTTCGGCAATCTCGGTGTAGAGTCGTTTCCAACGCACAATGTCATAGGTCGTTTCAGCAATAAAACCACGATCACGGGCACCCCAGCGTTTATCATAACGCAATACTTTTTCAATGACCTTATCGGCATATTCTCCTTCATTGAAAATCATGTTCAACGCATCAATTACGGCAAAAACAAGGTTACGGTGTAAACGCATGGCATAAAATAAGGTTGCAAAGGTATCATTTCTGTGTACTTTTACGGAAAATAAATGGCATGCGATTTCCCCTTTCTGTTTTGTTTATCTTGATTTTGGCTTCCTGCGCTCAAGAACCCAAATACCAACCGTTTAAAACCGTCTCTGTAACTCCGGTGTATGAAGATGCAGTTAGCATCAGGGCCATTACGTTTTTGGATGGTAGAACTTTGGCTTTTGCTGGAAGTGGGGGGAAGTACGGTACTGTGGACGTAACTACCCAAAAAGTTCGCTCCAATGTGCAGCAATACGATTCCATCACCCCCGCATTTAGGGCGGTAGGCAAGACCTCCAACGACTTTTTCATGCTTTCCATTGAGAGTCCGGCATTGCTTTATAAAACGGGTGACCAAGGAAAAATGGAGTTGGTCTATAAAGAAGAAGGTGCAGGCGTGTTTTATGATTGCATGGCATTTTGGAACGATACCGAAGGTATTGCAGTGGGTGATACGGTTAATGGATGCCTGTCCATCATCATCACCAGGGATGGGGGGGACACATGGACCAAGATTCCGTGCGCCGACCTTCCAGAAGGCATGGAAGGCGAAGGAGCTTTTGCGGCAAGCAATAGTAACATCGCCTTAGCGGGGAATCAAGCTTGGATTGGGACCACAGCCGGACGAGTGTATCATTCAGCGGATAAGGGAACAACTTGGACCGTTCAACAGACCTCCATAGTGCATGAAGAAGAAACCCAAGGTATCTATTCCATGGATTTTTACGATGAGACCACTGGTTTCGCCATAGGCGGGGACTACACCAAGCCCGAATCCAACAAAGCCAACAAGATGATCACGCATGATGGAGGAAAAAGTTGGAGTCTGGTCGCGGACGGGCAAGAGCCCAACTTCAAAAGCTGTGTGCAATTTGTGCCCAATTCGGATGGAAAGGGAATTGTGGCACTGGGCTTTACGGGAATTTCATATTCTGGGGACGGTGGCGAAAGCTGGAAATCCCTCAGCGACGAATCGTTTTTCACCCTTCGATTTTTAAATGATTCAGTGGCCTTCGCGGCTGGAAGTAACCGTATTGCAAAATTGGTTTTTCAATAGAAAACATCCTCAACTTAATACATCTGGTTGAAGCGTCATCTTACCGTATTTTCATGGAAAAAAGACAGACGTGCCGTATCTTTGTACCATGTTATTTGCAAGATAAAACGACGCTTTTTTCTTGCTGGTGATTGAAAAATTACGCAGTAAATGGCCCATGCTCCCAGCTTTATTTTCGATATTTTTTTGAGACGGGAGTTACATCCCTATTTTTCGAATCCCATTCGGAGTTTACTTGCGGACAAAACATTTGCCCCCCTTCCCTTGACGGCTATTTCAGATGAGACGCCTGGCTTTTTAATGATACCCAATATTCCCTCGTACCTTGATGCGACCATCAATCCGAATCTGGTCAATGTAAAACACAAGGAGGTAAGACAATACGAAGGCTTTTTGTGCAATTTGGGGGGTTGCCAAACGGCTATGGACTATATGTCAACCAAATTCAGTAAGAAGGCCATTAAAAATATCAAGGCCAAAAAGAGGCAACTCGAGACCCAACATAACATCACTTATAAAAATCATTATGGAGAAATAGCAAAGGACCATTATGACTTTCTATTCGATAAATTTTTTGATCTACTGAAAAAACGGTTTGATGAAAAAAGAATGCAGAACAGGTATCTGCTGGGATGGAAAAAATACCATGAGTTGGCCTATCCAATGATTTTGAAAAAAGAGGCGTCTTTGTTTGTTATTTATAACAACGATGAGCCCATTGCCATGGCTTTGGATTTTTATTGGGAAGATATCTGCTTCGGGTATATCCAAGTATTTGATTTTGAATACCAAAAATATTACATGGGAGACGTCTTTATGATGGAACGCTTGGAGTGGCTATTGGCACACAGTTTCAAAGTCTTTGATTTTTTGATGGGCGAGACCTATTACAAAGTAAAATGGTCTAATACGAGGTACTTGTACCACCATTATTTGTTTTACAAGCCCAATTCATTGAAGGCCAAGCTAAAAATGAACCTGTCAAAAACTACTTTGCAGTTGAAACAGTACTTGCGTGATATTGGCATCTTGGGAAAGGTGATTCGTATGGACCGATTTCGATATCGGGGAATGTCCAAAAAACTGGAAGGATTCGATTGGAAAAAAGCGTAGGAACTGCTTTTTGGATTTGAGGCTACCAGGCAGTTTAGTTTACACTGCCAATTTTGTCTGTGGTCGTACCCTGAAATAGGTATTGTCCATTAGAGATGTGGAACACACTTACATTCTTGGCATCTTCATTGTTCAGATACAAAAACTCAAAAAACAGTCTGATGACTTGTGGATGGTAGCCGTCTATTTTAACCAAGTTTGAACTGTCCTTTATTTCGGAATCCTTAAAAACAATTGTACTATCACCTGCTCCGGTTTTTGAGGAAGATTCCCTTTCCTTTTTCCGAAAAAGAAAGATGAGCTTGTTCCAGAACAGATTCAGATTTTTTTCTCGAAGATATTGTTTCAGTCGAAAAAAAGAAGCGATTCCATGAGCCCGTAGCTGGGAAATTGGAGATTTAGGGTCGTAGAGAATATGATATTCAAAATCATATTGTTGGGTGGCCCATCGTACTTTATAATCAAAATAGCCTTTGGAAAAATCCAAAATTTTGAATTTATTATTGATGCCCCATTCAATCAACATCATGATATTGATGGAACCCAAATGGAATTTTGAATAATCTGTATCAAAAACAGTGATGGCATCAAAAATGATGTCTTCATTAAAATAAGTCAACGTAATGGCAATAGGTTCACCTTTATCCGCAATCACAAAAAGTCCGGCCTTCCCATTCTTAATCATGGGGTAGGCAACCTGTTGGTAAAAATTCCACTCGCTTTCATCAAGATTGTTATTGTGTTCCCCTTTTTCCTGAAAGCGCTTTTCGAGCAACTCCCTGAACTTTCTGAAAATGGAATCATATTCTTCTTGAGGTAACTCCCCAGTATACATGGTGGATTCGATATCAAAGCATTGCTTGAGTCGACGGAAGTATTTATTGAGTTTATACCGACTACTTTTTTTGAATTGTTGAGCTAGATACTCGTTCAAAGTGGTGAATTGACCTAATTCAATCAAAAACCCGGGGTATTGCCGTATTTTAAGCAATCTTACTTGGGAAGTGGTAACAGGTGTGCTGGGACACTTAAAATATGTGGGAACATCGTAAATGAGGCAGGTTTTTCCTTTTAGTTCGATGTCATTTTCCAACGCATAATGAACACCTTTGGTGTGGGTCTTACCAGTATTTATGTAGACACCCGATAAACCTTTATAAAATTGAAGACCACTTACGCCTCTTATCTCTTCTCTTTCCTTCCCAAAGCATTGGGACCAAATACTTGAAAAAATTTCGGAAGAAAAGGGGTTATTTGTCATTCTCCCAACAATTGTTTTCAGATTCTCCTGTATTACTTTTGTTTAAATCACAACGGTATTGAGGAAAATAAGGAGTGTAATAGCAGGGCTGCCTTGGATGGAGCTCTTTTTGTTGACGTACAAGTTTTAGATACTTTTTTTTATTGACGATATATTGCCAGGAGAAGAACCTTCTATACTCTTTTGAAAAACCCGATTTAAAATAGAAGAGAGAATCGTAGTCATGGCCACCAAGACCGCCACCAAGATTTAGGTATGAGAATCCTTCATTGGAGGACTTGATCCTAATATGGTCGATAATCAGTTTTATAGGATTGAGCTCCAAATATTCTTCTTTGACCCCAGATAAATGATATTGCACAAAACCATTCTTTTTGGTGAAAACCGCGCCTCCCGCCAAATCTCCAGTCTGCTTATGTCTTGCCATCAAAAGCTCTGCGTTTATCTGCGGGCTGGCCAATAATTCATAGAAATACTCTCTTTTAAAAAAGTAATGGGGTTTTGCATTTACCCGTTTCATGTTTTGGCAATAGGCGTTAATGAAAATGTCCACACACTCATTTGATGAACCACTAATGATATCGTACTCTTTGACTTCCTTGTTGATGTACGTTCTCAGCCTTCTGTTGTATTGCTGCTTTTGGGCCTCCAAACTTTTCTTGAGGTCAATATTTACCACATGGCCGTGTGGAACAATATCACCAATCCCTTTTAAAATGGAATTCTGTGAGGGAATAAAAGGGTGTAATCGGGAGAATACGGATACAATATCATTATCCTTTAAAAAAGTATTGATTTCTTTTTTGAAAGTCTCGTTATCAAAATCTTGGGGAATGTTTTTGCCGATGGGCCCACAATATCCATAGACAGAGGTGGCATCTTTTAATGAGGTGCCCTCAATATCTCGGATGAGCAGAGGTAAGGCAATGACTTTGTCCCCTTCTTGATAGGATATGAGGACTGGTTTTTCATCCTCTGACCTTGAGATTAAATGATAATCATAGGAATGATAAAAATCAGCCTCATCAAATTGCTCTATAATTTTACCCCAGGCGTTCCTGTCTTCTATTATTTGTATGTGACCCATATTTTATAAATATCAAACCAAATTAGTTGATGTTCTAAACCGATGTTATGATAAATGTCACCTTTTAAAAAAAGAAGCTTTTCAAGCCAAAAGTACTAATTGTTATGACTTTTTTGTCAAAGTTGTAAATAAAGAGATTTTGATGGGCTTAAAAACAAAGACCATATTTTGAATCCTTAAAATGAAAAAGCGGCGATACCATCGCCGCTCTTGCAATCAAAAACTAACCAACTAAAAACTAAACAGTTACCACCATGTAATGTCTGCCGGTTCTTTTATACCAAATACCATTGTAATTGTATAACCTTCTTCCGTTAACATATACCACTCGGCTACCTCTTGGCAATGTTGCCAGTCTAATGCCTACAGGAGCGGCGCAGACCACATAATTCCGACCCTTTGCACTGTACCAGATACCATCGGAATAATAAAAATTTCTGTTTTTGTGGACCACAATGGTGGGTCTGTATATGGTGGTAACTACGGTACCCTGTCTAGGATAAGTCTTAACTACCGTGCGTTGAGCATTTGCGACCATGAATGTTCCCAAAACTGCCACAACAACCAAAATTGTTTTTAAAGTTTTCATACTATGGATTTTAATGGGTTTATAGCACTAAGACTGTGATTGCACAAAAAGGTTTAATAAAAAAAGAGCCATAAGGCTCTTTCTATATTTTTTGTTGATTTTTCAAAGGTTATCCACCTTCTTGACGTCTGCGATATTGTTGCAATAAGCGTTTTTTGAAATCATCTTCCGCTTTAAGCAATAACAACACCTTTTTTGGGGAGATTACTTTCCTGATTTTTGAAATAAAGGCCTGGTCTGCATCGTACTTTTCCGTTTGGAGTGCTAGAAGGTTGTCCAAAAGCGTGGCAGATTCACTGTCTGAAAGACCCTGCGCAGCTGAAAGTCTGGATTGTACTTCCTTTCTTCGGATGTTTTCCAAAGCATCCTCATGTTCGTTATAGATGGGCCAGAACTGTTGGGCTTCCTGACTTGTTAATCCAACCCGTTCTGTGATAAACGCAACTTTTAGGGTCTTTATACGATCTCTAACGGGTCCTTGAGCCTGTGCATAAGCCATTCCCATCAGAAAAACGAATAGTATAAGTACTCTTTTATTCATAATTGCTGTAATCTAAGTTTAAATCTTCAATATCGTCCACGGTTTCATCCAGATATTCCAAGATGTTCTCTGCTTCAATATCGTTTTCCAATACATCGTTCAGTTCCAAATTTTCAAGCGGCACCAACTCAGCAAGCTCATAGGTGCTCATATTGATTTCGGTGCTTTCAAAATAGGCGTCAATCTCGGTATTGGCCAAATCCTCAAAGCCTATTGGGCTGTCTGATTTCCAGTTCAGCCCGAAAATCAATAAGAATATAGCTGCAACTGCAGCCGCACTGTAATAGAATTTGCGGTAGGATTTAAGTTGAATGACTTTCCCGGCATCTTCCACTGTTTTGGAAAGGATTTTAGGGGTCACTTCATCAAAATACCCTTCAGGTATGGCGAAACCATCTGATTTTGGAATGATGGACTCCGGTTGACCTTCTTCTTTGTTGATTCTGTCCATGAGTCGGTCATGAAAGCTCTCAAAGTAGCCTTCTGGGGTATTGAAACTATTTTTTTTGTCCTTTTTCATTGTTACCTATAGACTTCTAATGGGGTCAAAGGTTTAATCTTCCTTAAGATACGCCTCAATTTTCTTTACCGCCAAATGATAGGAGGTTTTTAATGCTCCCACCGAGGTTTCCAATACTTCGGAAATCTCCTCATATTTCATTTCCTGAAAATACTTCATGGTAAAGACCAATTTTTGTTTGTCAGGAAGTGTGGCCAAGGCCTTTTGCAATTTCAGTTGGATTTCATCGCCCTCAAAATACACATCGGACTCCAACCGTTCAACCATTCGGGTTTTAAGTTCTTCGCTGCCAACTCCCATTTTGCGTGATTTTTGCTTTAAAAAAGTCAGGGATTCGTTGGTGGCAATGCGGTACATCCAAGAATATAATTTGCTTTCGCCTTTAAAGCTGTCGATATTTTTGTACACTTTTATAAAGGTGTTCTGAAGCACATCATCCGCATCATCATGGTCCAAAACAATCCTTCGGATATGCCAATACAAGCGCTCTTTGTAAGTGTTGACCAACACCTCAAAGGCCTTTGCTTGGCTTTCTTTTTGTTTAAGCTCGTGGACGAGGGCTTCTTCAGCAATCAATTGGTTATGCAATTTGGTGCTTTGACTGTTCTAAAGGTAAAAGGTTTAATACAATGGACAATTTTCAATGAACAATAAACAATTAACGATGTTCAATTGTCATTTTGAGCAGAGTGAAGAATCTATTTGTTTGACACGAATTTCACCAATTTGCTCGAATGCTCTCAGTCAGGGATAGAACACCCTCTGCTGGAGGATGGGATGCCGAAACAAGTTCGGCATGACACAAATTTTCTCGAATGTATCTGCCAAACTAAAAAATAAGGTTTTCTTAACAAAAGATACTACTTAGAATTTGAGCTTGAACTTGCGCTTGATTTTCGCTCTTTCCACAACTTTAGGAAGTGAACGACTGCATTTCCACCAGCTTTTTATAGCCTTTTTTTGATTTCATGAGTTCCTCGTGGGTGCCTTGTTCCACAATTTTTCCCTTACTCATTACCACAATGGAGTCCGCATTTTGAATGGTGGACAATCGATGCGCAATGACGATTGAAGTTCGATTTTTCATCATTTTCTCCAAAGCGTCCTGCACCAAACGTTCACTTTCGGTATCCAAGGCCGAGGTAGCCTCGTCCAAAATCATGATGGGTGGGTTTTTTAGCACAGCACGGGCAATGGAGAGGCGTTGTTTCTGTCCGCCACTCAATTTGTTTCCACTGTCGCCGATATTGGTGTCGTATCCGTGTGGGAGATCCATGATAAAGTCATGCGCATTGGCTACTTTGGCAGCCGCAACAATTTCTTCTGTGGTGGCATTTTCCTTGCCCATGGCGATGTTGTTCTTCACCGTATCATTGAACAAAATGGAGTCTTGAGTTACCAAGCCCATAAGACCGCGAAGCGATTTTTTAGTGATGTTTTTGATGTTGGTGCCATCCAGTAGCAATTCTCCTTCATTGACATCGTAAAAACGGGTCACCAAATTGGCCACAGTACTTTTTCCACTTCCAGACTGACCGACCAAGGCAACGGTTTGGCCTTTCTCAACCTTTAGGTTGAAATCCTTCAGCACATAATCATCCTCGTATTTGAAGGAAATATTTTTAAGTTCAATGCCCGAGTTAAAATCGGTTTTTTCGGTTGCACCTTCCACATCTTTGATAGGATTTTCCGATTCCAAAATCTCCAATACCCGTTCTGCGGCTGCATTTCCTTTTTTAACCCCGTAGGATGCCTTGCTGATAGCCTTAGCGGGGGTAAGAATATTATACGCCAATCCCATGTAAGCGATAAAGGAAGCGGCATCCAGAGTGCCTTCCACCAAAACCATGCGTCCACCAAACCACAGTAAAATCCCAATCACTAAAATTCCAAGGAATTCGCCTGTGGGAGAAGCCAAATTTTGTCGATTTAAGAGTGTGTTTGAGAATTTGAAAAATCGAGATGTGGAGCTTTCAAATGTCTTGAAGAACTTGGACTCGGCATTAAAGGCCTTGATGACCCGAAGTCCACCGAGCGTTTCCTCTACAATCGATAGAAATTCACCTTGTTCTTTTTGCACCCTGTCCGACTTTCGTTTGAGGGATTTGCCGATACGGGAAATGAGCATCCCTGCGATAGGAATAAAGACAAAAACGAATATGGTCAGCTTCACACTGATCAAGAACATGACAATTATGGTAAAGAGAATGGTAAGCGGTTCTCGAACAATCAGTTCCAAAATAGATAAAAACGAATGTTGAATTTCAAGCACATCCGAGGTAATCCGCGCAATGACATCACCTTTTCGTTTTTCCGAAAAATAAGAAATGGGCAAGTCCACAATTTTCTCATACATCTTATTTCGAATATCCTTCAAGACCCCATTCCGAAGGAATGTAATGAAGTACATCGCCAAATAATTGAAGATATTTTTGAGCAAGAAGAGCACCAAAACCAATCCTACTACCATCACCAAGCCATTCATGGGGTCCTCACCGGAATATTGGGTGACCCGGTAATTCATATAATCCATAAAATAATCCTTGGCTTTCCCAATACCTTCAAAGGTGGGAGGTGCCGTTAGTTGCTTGGTCTTATCGAACAGTACATTGAGCATGGGAATAAGCGCAGCAAAGGACAGGGCGCTAAAAAGCGCGTAGAGAATATTGAAGAAAATATTCAAATAACCGTATTTACGGTAAGGTCCCGCAAAACGGAGAATCTTTTTAAAGTAGTTCATTCACCTACAAATTCAATTCAGAAAGGATGCCATCAATTTTGGTATCCAACTGCGAATTTACGGATTTATAATCCTCTGCCTTATCTAATTTTGCGTTGGTGCTGATGTAAAATTTCACCTTGGGCTCTGTGCCGCTAGGTCTGGCCGCGATTCGCGTGCCGTCCTCGGTTTCATAAATCAATACATTGGATTTGGGCAAATGCATGGTTCGTTCCTCGCCAGTTTGCACATTTTTGGCAACGGAAGTGTTGTAATCCTCTATCCACAGCAATTTAGAACCTTGTACGGATTCCACCGGATTTTCTTTAAAGTCGATGAGCATTTGTTTGATTTCTTCGGCACCGCTCATTCCTTTTTTGGTGAGGGAAATCAATTTCTCTTTATAAAAACCAAATTGCACGTAGGCGTCAATCAAATCTTTGTAAAATGAACTGCCATTGGCCTTAGCGTTGGAGGCAATCTCACAAGCCAGTAGGGTAGAGGTGACCGCATCCTTATCTCGGACAAAATCACCGACCATGTAACCAAAACTTTCTTCTCCACCTCCAATAAATTTGGAGTTGGGGAAGTCCTTGATCATTTTGCCTATCCATTTAAAACCGGTAAGGGCCGTTTTAAACTCAACACCATACGCTTTGGCCATTTGCTCCATCATGGGTGTGGAAACAATGGTTGTCGCAATAAATTCATTGCCCTTAAAGCCTTTTTCCTTGTATTGGTCCAAAAGGAACTTGGTCATCAACACCATGGTTTGGTTTCCATTGAGGAGTTCCATTTTGCCTTCCAGATTTCGAACAGCGATACCGAGTCGGTCACTGTCCGGGTCGGTTCCCACCACCATGTCGGCCCCTATTTCTTCAGCCTTTTTAATGGCCATTGCCAGTGCTTCAGGTTCTTCGGGATTGGGCGATTTTACGGTAGGGAAACCACCGTCAGGCTTTGCCTGCTCTTCAATAATGGTAACGTTCTTATATCCAGCACGTTTCAGCACTTCTGGAATGGCTGTGATGGAGGTCCCATGCAATGAGGTGAATACAATTTTAAAATCGTCTTTTCCCTTGGCATCAAAACTTCCGTTTTCTACGGATGCCTTGAAAAAGGCTTCATCAACTTCTTTATCAATGAGATGGATGAGGCTTTCATCGGCTTTGAAATTGATATCCTCAAAAGAAAGGGAATCAATCTCCGCGATGATTTCACCATCTTGTGGAGGGACAATCTGTCCGCCATCGGCCCAATACACCTTATAACCATTATACTCTGGTGGATTGTGGGAAGCGGTCAAAACAATACCTGCATGACAGCCCAAATAACGCACTGCAAACGAAAGTTCCGGAGTGGTTCGCAATTCTGAAAATAGGTGCACCCTGATTCCATTAGCAGAAAAAACCTCCGCCACTGTGCGGGCCAACGTATCCGAATTGTGCCTGCAATCGTAGGCAATCACAACTTTAAGGTCGCTATCGGTGTATGATTTTTTCAAATAATTGCTGAGGCCTTGGGTGTTCTTTCCCAGGGTATACCTGTTGATTCTGTTGGTTCCCACACCCATAATCCCACGCATACCTCCAGTACCAAATTCCAAATCCTTATAAAAACGTTCTTTGAGTTCTTCCGTATCATTTTCTATAAGATGTTGAATCTCTTTTTTTGTGCTTTCGTCAAAAAAATCAGTTAACCAAGCTTGCGCTGCAGAAGTAATGGAATCCATATAGAATATGCTTGTTTAGTAAGGTTTAAAAATACAAAGATTATGCGTTTTGGAGGGTGCTAAATGTTTATTTTATCCGAAATGGAATAGCGGGTATCGTTTTTTCGGGACCGCACCATGATTTCACCGATAAAACCGGCCAAAAACAATTGTGTTCCTATGATCATGGCTGTTAAAGCGATAAAAAATTGAGGTCTATCGGTAATCAATCGACCAGTGGGATGGAAAAACAGCTTGTCAATTCCCAAATAGAGGGCAAATCCAAAACCGACAATGAACATGAGGACGCCTAAGGCGCCAAAAAGATGCATGGGCTGACGTCCGAATTTGGATACGAACCAAATGGTAATCAAATCTAAAAAACCATTGATGAAGCGCTCCGCCCCAAATTTAGTGGTTCCGTATTTTCGGGCCTGATGCTGCACTACTTTTTCGGTGATATTGGAAAAGCCTGCATTTTTGGCCAATACGGGGATATATCGATGCATTTCACCGTGAACTTCAATGTTTTTCACCACCCTGCCATCAAAAGCTTTGAGGCCGCAATTAAAATCGTGCAGTTTTACCCCGGAGGTTCTTCGGGCCGCCCAATTAAAGAGTTTGGAGGGAATGTTTTTGGCAAGGATGGAATCGTACCGCTTCTTTTTCCATCCCGAAACCACATGGTCACCGTTTTGGGTGATCATGTGGTAGAGTTCCGGAATCTCTTCGGGATTGTCCTGAAGGTCGGCATCCATGGTAATGACTACATCCCCCTGCGCTGCTTTAAAACCGGCGTGTAGGGCTTGTGACTTACCGTAATTTTTTAGAAATCGGATACCTTTTACATGCTCATTTTTTTCCGAAAGCTCTTGGATGGTCTCCCAAGAACCATCGGTACTGCCATCGTCAATAAAAATGATTTCATATAAAAAATGATTGGATTGCATCACTTGTACAATCCAATCATGTAGTTCGTTGAGCGACTCTTGCTCGTTAAGTAAAGGAATTACAATGGAAATTTGCATTGCTTGTTTCTCGAATTCCCCTCAAAAATAGTACTTTTTGATTTAGTATTCCGGCTTGGATTTTTTTAGGATAAGTCCAGTGATAAGCCCCGCGACCAAACCAATGACGCAACTAAATATTAATCCGATAGGATATCTTAACCACCCCAAGTTTTTCTGCATGGCCACCCCTTGTTCCCATTGTTCCTCTGTCATTGATGGATTTTGCTCAAACGCCTTCGGTTTTGCCATCTCTATGGCTTTGTCCATGAAATCAGGCTCAATAAAATTGATGAGTACATACTGGTACAGCAAGGAAATAATAGTGGAAACTAAAGCAATCCCCACGCCAATTTTAAGAGCTTCCGAAATGGTCAGGTAGCCACCATTGGCTTTTTTGTACGCATTGATCCCAAGAAAAATGGCCGCCAGGCTCAACAGGACAGATATGACAATAACGGGCGTGCTCATTTCGTAATGCATTTTTTGGGTGTAGAGCATTACTCCGAATACTACTGAAACCAGACCTAGCAGAAGGCCGTAGTTTAGCATAAATTTACTGGCTTTTGGTTGTTGTTCTTCCATTTGTTTATTTTTGTGTTGATTACGGTTTGTTAGTGAGGGCAAAGCAAATTTTGTTACACTTAAAGGTAGTTTTTTTCTTTTTTTCTTTTTTCAGTTGGAGGAATCAAAGAAATCCTTAAATTTGCACCTCGAAAATTCTGAGATTAAGTAGTTAAGACGATGAAAAAAGGTGTACACCCAGAGAATTATAGATTAGTGGCTTTCAAAGACATGTCCAATGAAGACGTGTTCATCACTAAATCCACTGCAGAGGCAAAAGAAACCATCAGCATTGATGGGGAGGAGTATCCTTTGGTAAAGTTGGAGATTTCAAGAACTTCACATCCATACTATACCGGTAAAACCAAATTGGTGGATACCGCAGGTAGGATTGATAAGTTCAAGAACAAGTACAAGAAATTCAGTAAAGACGAGAAGGAGACCGAGTAGGTTTAACTTTTTGACGAAATATATGGACGCTCCTGATGATTTTCAGGGGCGTTTTTTATTTTTATACCATCAACACTGAGCCATGAACTACATTCTTTCAGACGGAACCCATAGAGAATCCCTGTTTCCCTTTACGTTCACAAGGCCTGTAGCTGAGATACGGGTCGGCATCCTTACCATTCGGGAAAAATGGGAAAAATGGCTGAATGCTTCGGTCAGTGTGAAGACGGAAGAATATCTTTCCACCAAGTTTCCACTAAAAACAGCTTCCGAGAATGTAGTGATAAATGCCAACTATCTTCCTGATTCGGATTTGGCAGGTGCGATCCAAAAACTCAAAATGGGTGAGGCTCTCATGGATGGAGATACGTTTATTGCTTATGGAAGTCAAGACGTTAATGCCAGTTTTGAAGTTTCAAAATTCACAACCATTTCGTATCAACCCAAAGGGTTGACCATCAAAAATACCTGGGACATTTTTTCAAAAAATGGGGAAGCGATTCAATCTGATTTTGACATTCTGACCGCAGGGCGGAAAAGCCAACCCATTTCCAGTACCAATCAAGTGCTGAATCCTGAAAATATCTTTTTGGAGGAAGGCGCAAAAGTGGAGTTTAGTATTCTGAATGCATCAACCGGGCCTATTTATTTGGGAAGGAATACCGAAATCATGGAAGGTTGCATTATTCGCGGCGGTCTCGCACTCTGTGATGGGGCTATTTTAAAGATGGGCGCCAAGATTTATGGTCCTACCACGGCCGGACCCGGCTGCAAATTGGGTGGTGAGGTCAACAATTCGGTATTGTTCGCCTATTCCAACAAAGGCCATGAAGGATTTTTAGGCAATTCCGTTCTTGGGGAATGGTGTAATATTGGAGCGGATACGAATACCTCCAACCTAAAGAACAATTACGCGCCCGTGCGTTTATGGGATTACAGAACCGAAGGGTTTGCCAAAACAGGACTTCAATTTTGTGGACTGATGATGGGTGATCACAGCAAATGTGGCATCAATACCATGTTCAATACAGGTACTGTGGTAGGTGTGAGCGCCAATATTTTTGGAAGTGGCTTCCCGCGGAACTTTGTTCCCAGCTTTAGCTGGGGTGGCGCCTCAGGATTCACTACCTACCAAATCCCAAAAGCCTTTGAGACGGCTACCGCTATGATGAACCGTAAAGGCATCATCTTTGATGAGCAAGAGCAGGAAATTTTAAAGCACGTTTTCGACCTGACCCAAAAGTGGCGGAAGTATTGACGGTTTTACATCTAATTACTCCAACACCTTTGCACTGATGATATAAATATTTTCCAAAGGGCGATCACGATCATTTACTTCCGCAGCAGCTATGGAATCCACAACAGGCATGCCACTGATCACCTCCCCGAATACGGTATAGTTTTGATCTAAATGGGTGTTGCCTCCTAAAGTTCTGTAGACCTCTCTATGATGTTCGGGAATCACATACGGCGTGAATTCAAATGATTTGGCCAACGAGCGGATGGTGTCCTTAAGGACGTTAAATTGTCTCCAATTATTCTCGTTTTCGGCGGACAGCAAAGAATCTTTCCACATTTTATTTTCCTCGGCATGAATAAAATAGTATTCTTGAAGCCAATCGTTTATTCTCTTTTCATCACTGGTGATAAGGCTGTCTGACCGAGGACCTCTTTGCACAATGGCAAATGAAAGCGCGGCGGACCCTCGTTCCACATTATCCGTTCTCGCAGCACTTATGGCACCTCGCTTATGAAACAACGAAGTATCCAGCTCAGCGGGTACCAAATAATCCACCGCTTTAAGATCCGAGGAATCCATCTTGGCCATTTTTAGGCTATCGTAAGCCCCAGCTTGAACCACAAAATCGTTGATCACACGATGGAATAACATGCTGTCCAAGCGTCCTTCATTGACAATTTTGATAAAATTATCGCGATGCAATGGGGTTTTGTCCGATAATTCAAGGACAATGAGGCCTTTGGTGGTATTCAGTTCAACTTTTACAGGTTCAGGTTGATTTTCAACGACGGGCTCTGATTTCGGTTTGCAATTGAGGACGGTTAAAAGGGCTAAAAGAAAAAGGAATGGTTTCACAAAATTTGGTTTAAAGGGGGTTAAAATAGGGTTTGGTTATTAGGTTGCTTCCATCTTTGGAAACACAGCTTTAAAGATAGGAATCTGGTTTAAGGATTTAGAACAATCCGCCGTGAAGTTTATCTAAAGATAAATCGTCATTAATACATTGTGAAGCAATATTTTATAAGTTTTATCAACAAAAAAACCAGTAACAAAATCGCTACTGGCTTTCAAGTTATATTGATTTGTGACTATTCCTTCACCTCGGGTTTTTCGGTAAAAGCGGTGATGCCAAAGGCTGGATACACCTCGGTGGGGTAATAGAAAGTCCCGCCTTTGGAAACCATTGAGATGGTCTTAATGGCTTTGATGTCTTCCACGGGATTACCGGGTACCAAAAAGAAATCGGCCAATTTACCGGGTTCAATACTGCCCAAATCTTCTTTGCCTAAATAGTGGGCCATATCATAGGAAGCCAGTTTTAAGAGTTCCGCAGGGGTGTAGCCCAATTGTTGGTGATACAGTTCCAACTCGCGGTGGAGGTTAAAAGCTCCACCTAAATCGGTTCCGGCCACGATTAAAATCCCTTTGTCCTTCATTAGTTTCAAGGTTTCCACAATTTTATTGTAAGCTTCCCGGTAGGCTTTGTCCTCTTCGTCGTCTGCAATTTGCGCAAGAGCGACTTTCATGCTGCGTTGTTCGTTCGGCGGCATGTGGTCGATATAGTCAACAGCGCCGGGCGTTACCTCTCCGTTTCGGGAGAGCATCAACATTTCATGAATCGCCAAAGTCGGGTCGATAGCCGTTTTGTTGGCCACGAACAAATCCAAGGTTTCTTGCACTTTTGGACTGTTCAAATCCAATTGTGGGAAGCGTTTCATTGCGGTAAGACGCAGCAAGGTACGGGTGTCTTCCTCAGGCTCCAAAACCCAGCCCAACATGGTCTGGTTAATGTGTGTCATTTCATCAAAACCAGCATTCAACATGGCATTTGCATTGGAAAATGCGGGAACGTGTCCTGTAACAAAAAGACCTTTGTCATGGGCTTTTTTCACGATATCCGGAGCCCAGTCGCCATTCATGCTGTTGTAGAGCTTTACACCATAAAATCCAAGACTGTCATAGGTGTCCACAGCGGCCAAGGCCTCTTCCTTACTTTGAACCACGATACCGTTGTTGGCATTGAATTGACTTTTTCCTTCAATAAAACCCAATCGGGTTACGCGTGGACCGGCCAAAACGCCAGAGTTGATTTTTTCAATCAAACTGCTCAATACTTCATTGTCATTTCCCATATCCCGGAATGAAGTTACCCCGGCCAACACATTCAGCAAGGCACCTTCGTCACCAGTGTGGGCATGCATTTCAAAAAGCCCGGGAACCAAAGTGCCACCATTGCCTTCAATTTCCACTTCGCCCTCCGCGGAAGCATCAGCTGCCTCAATGGCAGAAATTTTTTCACCTTCAACCACTACGGAAACGGGTTCTGTGAGCGACGAGGTCTTGGGGTCGAACACTCGTACGTTGCGGATACGGACTTTGCCTTCATAATTATGGGCGAATTCTTTTTGCAGATTTTCATAACGTGCCGCTGAATAATTTTCAGCCAGTTGGCGCATATCTTTTTCCACAGCTTCAAAACCTTCACGAATAGCAATATAGCGAGGGTCAATAAAAGCAAAGAATTTATTGGCATCATCCAAAATAAAATAGGTTGGGTTGAGCTCTGCACCGGAAATGGCATAGGTGGTCAGTGGCAATTCCCCGTCGCCTGATGGCAAAGGAACGCTCAACGTCTCCATTTTTGTCAGGGTTACGTTACCAGCAGGAAGCACGGGCAAGGTGTTTTCGGGAGCGTTCAGCAATAATCTGGCTGCCAAAACAAGGGTGTATGGACTTCCAAATTGGTTGACATAAAGCTGGGGTGTATCCATAGTTGCGCTGCCGGAACCTGTAGCATCGGTCCACGAAGCGTTTTGCCCTTCAAGAGTGAAATGTTCATCAACCGCATTGCCAAAAGTGGTATTACCGATCACCTCCCAATTCACAGGGAAGCCTTCTGCATTGAGAACGATGGTCTCTTTCATGGTTGGACCACGGCCGTTGTTTTTATAATCGTAATCGATATGGATAGTGTCCCCAGAAATATGGGTATTGAGGTATCCCACCTTGTTTTCGCCCATGATAACGCTGAAGGTTTCATCACCTTGATAATCGGCGAGGGAAGAGGTGGTTTCTTTTTTGCAGGAATGGCTCGCCAAGATAACGAGACCTAAAAGTAACAAACGGAATTTCATAGTAGTCGGATTTTAGTGATGGCTGAAGGTATGGATTTTTAGCCAATGCATCCGACATTTTATGGGCATCTAGGTCACTGGATAGGGTATTTTGCCGGTCTTGTAGAAATCAATGATGTTTTGGGCGGACATGCGAGCCATTTCATTGCGGGCTTCCACGGTGGATGAACCAATATGGGGCAATACGGCCACATTTTCCATTTGAAGCAGCGGGTTGTCCGATTGCATGGGTTCTGGGTTGGTGACATCCAATCCTGCACCCCAGATGTCTGCATTTTTTAGGGCATCAATTAAATCTTCTTCATTGTGGATTCCACCGCGTCCGGTATTGATGAAAATAGCACCGCTCTTCATTTTGATAAAGGCATCCTTGTTGAATAAACCTTTGGTTTCCTCGGTCAAATTGCAGTGCACGGATAGCACATCGCTTTGTTTCAGTAATTCATCAAAGGAGACGTATTGTGCATTGAGGGTTTCTTCAGCCTGTTGATTTCTGGATCTATTGTGATAAAGGATATCCATGTCATAAGCCGCTTTGCAACGCTTGGCCATGGCCATTCCAATGGTTCCAAGACCCAAAACGCCTAATGTTTTGCCTCTGAGTTCAAAACCAAGATTAGCTGTGGGAACAAAATGGTTCCACTGACCTTTTTCAATGGTTTTGTGCATGTAGATCATTTTTCGGGACACCATGATCATCAGTCCGAAGGCAACATCCGCTGTGGCATCCGTCATAGCCCCTGGGGCATTGCCAATGACAATGCCTTGTTTTTTTGCGGCTTCCACATCAATATTATCATAGCCCACAGCAAATTGCGAAATAATGTCCAAATGCTTACAGCGCTCCAAAAAGTGTGCATCGATTTTATTGGAACCAGTGCTGAATAGGGCATCGTAGTCTTGACAGATGTTTATTAATTCTTCTTGGGGAATGGGATTGTTGCTTTCGTTAATGGTGATTTCAAATCCCGCTTCGTGTAGCATGTCAATAGCCAACTGGGGATACTTTAAACTGAGGAAAACTTTTTTTGGCATGTTGGCTTAGGGTACTTTTAGCTTAAAGATACTGTTTTTGGGTTTTTAAATTTTCACCGTGGATAGATTCCACAAATAGAACATGGTTAGTTAAATAAGCCGGATTATGACGAAGTTGGCGCTTTGATTCAATTGCCCAATGCAATGGAAAAAGTGCCTTGACTTATGGGGATTATTTCAGAAGAATTGGTGTCGCTATTAGTCAAAATGCCAGAGAATGTACCTTCAATATGACTGGTACTGTAATTGGTAATGGAAAGTTCCAATTCCTCTGTAATATATGTTTTGGTATCGTTTGAAAATTCGGTCAGCTCTTCGGTGACCACATACCTAAGTTCTCCAGATGCATCTGGGATGTCATCCGCGAGAAAGTCGTCCAAATTGATGGTGAGTTGTGCCCATTCCTCATCTTTGGTTCCAGTTAGATTGTAAGCATGTATGGTAAGGGTGCCATTGGTTTCAGAATAATTGAAATAGTCCCCAAAATTATAAGTTGTATCGCTGGATTGAAATTCAAAAGTACCTGTATTGGTTGGTTCTTTCTGAACGCAACGGCATCTCATGGAGAAGGACTTTAGGTTGGGGCCCATGACCACCGCTGGTGGATTTCCAATTCCTCCATAATCCGAAGAAAAGAAGCCAATGAACGAGGAACGAATTGTGAAGGATTCTTCCCAAGCAGGGGTAGAGGTCCAATAATTGGCATCTGAAGTGGCATGGAACCCAGTTGGGTCCACCAAATTTTCAAAGCCTTCTTCTGGATTGCCCAAGGCAGTGTCGTAGAAATAATAACCACCGTTGTTTTCGGCCAACACTTTCCAATCTTCATTTGAGGCCAATTGCCACCCTTCAGGACAAGCAGAAAGTGCCTCGTAAAAGGTGTAGGTTGTCTTTCCATTTAATTGAAGGTCTTCGGTTAACCAAATGGTTCCGTTGAATTCGCTCCATTGGTATTGTTTTCCATCTCTGGAGTCGGTTATGGAGCCTTCCAGAAAACCATCATCATTTTTACAGGAAATGAAGACAATGACAACGCTAAAACAAATGTACAAACAACACTTCATGGTTTGAAGATAGTGAAATTTAGCCTTCAAACCTTATGTAGCTCCGATTTTTTACTCCGTTAAAGACCTAAATAATAGTAAATTACTGATCTAAAATCAGGCTAAGGCAGCCTCTTTCCTTCGTAATCGTTTTATGATAAAATACCCCACGATAAGGTTAGGAACCCAGCTCAGCCAGGCTACGATGTAATATGCAGAAATAAAATCCCCTGTGACTGCTTGTAAAATTGGAAGCCAAATCCTCAAGGTTACCGCCGAAAAACAAACGGCATAGCTGTAGATCATAAAGTTTTGATGGGACTTAATGTTGCCATTTCGTATGGCATTGTATGCCAACAGGGTAGTGGTCAGCCATACTAGACCACTCATTGAAAACCCTATCACATTTGAGATTCCTCCAGTAGCGAATTGGGCAATATAAACACCACATACCCCGCTAATTAAAACGGTGACCACATAAATTTTACCAATGGTTCGGTGCAGTTGTATTCTTTTTCTTCTGAGTTTGGAGCTGAATTGCATCCAGCCAATCAATAAAGCAATCCCACCCAGAACAATATGTCCGTAAAAACCAATATTCCACAATTGGTCGGCCAATACTTCTTTGGTTTTGGATGATAATAACCCAAAATGTCGGTCAATCAAGAAGTAGATAACCGGATATAATCCAACCATAATACATAAACTGGCAAATACCCACCAAGTAACTTTATTGATTGCTTTCTTCATGTTTTACTGTTATTGTTCGAGGTTAAAACTGCACTTTTTTTTGGAAAGACAGCTAATTATTTGGAAACTAATATACTGTAAAATGCGAATGCTGCCAGAGCATTGGAAAGTATCCCTAGGTACTTTGCTGATGCCAATTGCCCATAACTATTATAACTGTCAACAAATCATTATCTTTGCGCCCCTGAAACAAGAACTGGTTTAATGAACAAAAAAGTCGCTTTTTATACACTAGGCTGCAAACTCAATTTCTCTGAAACTTCGACCATTGCCCGAAGTTTTGAAAAGGAGGATTTTGAGCGAGTGGACTTTTCGGAGAGCGCTGACATTTATGTCATCAACACCTGTTCTGTGACCGAAAATGCGGATAAGCGCTTCAATACCATTGTAAAACAAGCCCAAAAGGCCAATCCAGAAGCCTTTGTGGCAGCAGTGGGGTGTTATGCCCAGCTGAAACCAGAGGAGTTGGCGGCTGTTGATGGGGTTGACCTGGTATTGGGTGCGACCGAAAAGTTCAAGATTACCGATTACTTGAACGACCTTGCCAAAAATGATAAAGGAGAGGTGCATTCCTGCGAAATTGAGGAAGCAGATTTCTATGTTGGGAGCTATGCCATTGGTGATCGTACCCGTGCATTTTTAAAAGTTCAGGACGGCTGTGATTACAAATGTACCTACTGTACCATTCCGTTGGCGCGAGGCATATCACGTAGTGATGCCTTGGAAAATGTACTTCACAACGCCCGTGAAATTGCTTCAAAAGATATAAAGGAAATTGTGTTGACAGGTGTAAACATCGGTGATTATGGTAAAGGAGAGTTTGGAAACAAACGGCATGAGCATACCTTTTTGGATTTGGTAAAGGCGTTGGACCAAATTGATGGGATTCACCGATTGCGGATTTCCTCCATTGAACCCAATCTCTTGAAGAACGAAACCATAGATTTTGTGGCCCAGAGCACTTCGTTTGTGCCCCATTTTCATATTCCCTTGCAAAGCGGTAGCGATGAAATCTTAAAGCTGATGCGTCGTCGTTATTTGTCCAATTTATATGTGGATAGGGTAAAACGCATTAAGGAAACCATGCCTCATGCTTGTATTGGTGTGGATGTTATTGTGGGATTTCCGGGAGAAACTGATGAGCATTTCTTGGAGACCTATCATTTTTTGAATGAGCTGGATATTTCCTATCTCCATGTTTTTACCTATTCTGAGCGAGATAATACCGTGGCGGCGGAAATGGACCAAGTGGTTCCCCAAAAAGTACGAAGCAAACGCAGTAAAATGTTGCGTGGACTTTCAGCCAAAAAGAGACGCTCTTTTTATGAAAGTCAACTTGGGAGTGTTCGGACAGTTCTTTTTGAAGGCGAGAACAAATCCGGCTACATTCACGGCTTTACTGAAAACTATGTCAAGGTAAAAGCCCCATGGAATCCAGAATTGGTCAATACCCTACACCAAGTAGAACTCACCAGTATTGATGAGGACGGTTTGGTCCGTTTTGAGTTTGTTCCCACTTCAGTTTTGGCATAAAAAAACCTCTCATTCCTGAGAGGTTCAAATCTTTTTGGTTGTAGTAGTTGGTCAGATACGGATGCCTACGGGCAGCATCTCCTTGTATTGTCTGTTCTTCCTCAAAAAACCAGCAATATGAGGGCTAGTAGGCACCACTCTTAGGTTTTTCTCTTGAATTTCATTAAGAACCGCTTTGATAAAAGCTTCTTTAAAGCCTTCTTGCGTAATTTCTTCTGGGATTACCAGTTTCGTCAAAAATACTTTACGCTCTTGGGAAGAGTATTCAATTTTGGCTAAATGCCCATTAACCCTAGTTTCAAATTGGCGTAAGAAACTATTGTCGTTAATTTCCATTTCTGTCATATAGTACTGTTTTTAAATTGACACCGTACAATTACCAAAACGGTAATGCTTTGTTTTTCCCTTTTAGAAAAAATGCTCAGATAGGCGGGGCTAGTTACAAAAGGGATACAAAATTAGTCAAAATATTGTTAATTTCCTAGAGCTTATCGATATTTGGTGCCAAATGCCCGATAACAAAATCCATGTTTACTTGATGCCGGGGATGGCTGCCAATCCATCCATTTTTGATGGGATACAGCTTCCTGTGGACATTTTTGAGACCCACGTCTTATCGTGGTTTCTTCCGGAAAAGGGAATGGACTTGGAGCACTATGCCCAAGAAATGTGCGCGAAAATCAAGCATCCCAATCCTGTGCTTTTGGGGGTGTCCTTTGGGGGGATGTTGGTTCAGGAAATGGCAAAAATCATTCAGACGAAAAAGGTGATAGCGGTGTCATGTGTAAAAACTAAGGATGAGCTCCCCAAACGGATGATTTTCGCTAAATACACCAAGGTGCACAAGCTGTTGCCCACAGGTTTGGTGAATAATGTGGAGCTTTTGGCCAAGTACGCTTTTGGTGAAACGGTGACCAAACGGTTGGACCTTTACGAGAAATATCTTTCGGTGAGGGATAAGCATTATATCGACTGGTCCATAGACCAAATTGTGAATTGGAAACAGACTAAACCACCCAAAAATCTCGTTCACATCCATGGAGAAAGAGATGCTGTTTTCCCCATTATCAATATCAAAAATTGCATTACAGTGAAGAACGGAACGCATACCATGATCATTCACAGGGCAAAATGGTTCAATGAAAATCTCCCCGCGATTATTTTAGATTGAGAGGCGCTAAATAGTATCTTTACAGTAGAATTAAACAAATTGTTATGAAAATCATCAAAAATATATTAGCAGGAATTGGATTATTAGCAGTGGTGAGCACCCTTATTTTTGCGGTGCAGTCGAGTGATTCTGAAGAAAAGCCAGTCGTGACCGAAAATCCTCCCAAGGATAAAAATGTAGCAGAAGGATACCGAATAACAGCGATAGACATTCCTGAAGATTTAAATTTTGCGGGAGAAGATGTACCTCAGGATGACCCAGAAATCATGGAACGCGTAGATCGCGAATTTTTGGTGAATACCTATTGGCAATCCAACGCCGTGTTATTGATAAAACGTGCCAACAAATATTTCCCCATAATTGAACCTATCTTGGCCAAAAATGGAATTCCAGATGATTTTAAGTATTTGGCGGTGGCCGAAAGTGGACTGGAAAACTTGGTGTCTCCAGCTGGAGCCACTGGTTTTTGGCAAATCATGAAAGGAACAGGGAGAGAATATGGGTTGGAGGTTAACGATAATGTGGACGAGCGTTATCACGTTGAAAAATCCACTCAAGTAGCCTGTGATTACCTAAAAAAATGGAAGGAACGCTTCGGTACATGGACATTGACCGCTGCAGCTTACAATGCAGGACCGGCCGGAATCCAAAAGTATATGGGGATTCAGCAGGTTGATGATTACTACGATTTGCTCTTGGGCCAAGAGACGGGCAGGTATGTGTTCAGAATATTGGCTATCAAGGAAATCATCTCCCATCCAGAGAAATACGGATTTGAGGTGGATCAAAAGGACATGTATGAAAAAGTGCCCACCTTTACGGTAGAAGTGGATTCTGCTGTGACCAGTTGGGCGGATTTCGCACAGCTCTACGAAATCAATTATAAAGTACTCAAAAGGCACAACCCATGGTTGCGAGAGCCCCATCTAAATAATAGTTCCCGAAAAAACTATTCCATAGAAATCCCCAACAAAGGATACTATAGATAACATTTTTCAGGATTACTTGCGGGGCATTTATTGCGCAACTTGGTTACGTATTGGAAACTAAATAGAAACTATACGAATGAAGAAGCAAGTAGTTATCAGTATTGCTATTATTGGCCTGTTTTTGGTTGGATTTCAAGTAGTGAACAACCAACTCCACTTATTACAATCTCCCGGTGCGGTAGTGGAAAATTATGTTGAGCCCGATTATGGTTTGGGTTCAAGCCATGTGGATTCCCTTCTACCTTTTCCTGATTTAAAAAAAGGGGAGCGTACCCCTTTTGATCTTTGGAAATATGGAGGAAAAGGAAAAACATCCTTCACAACGCCCGATCTTCCTATGTCATGGGATGAGTGGATGGCTTTCCACAAGAAGCAGAAGCCAGAGCTTATGGCCGATGTAAAGAAATACATGGATTCTCGCTACGATTTTAATGGAGAAGTTCATAAAGGCGAATTCATGTCCGGAGGTCGAAATCCCATTATGAAGGGGCCCATTGCTAGACTTCCCAAGGGGATTTCTACCTATGAGGACTTAGCAAAACTATCGGCCACGGAAATCAAGGAACGGGATTTATTCCCATTCAAACCCTTGGCACACCCGTTGGCCACTACGGCCCACATGGTGTTTCCAGACAATTGGAATGAAGTCCATCCAGAGCACCTAAGAATTGATGTAGATCATGATTTCCCCATTGAGTATTTGCCGGAGTTTCCACCACCAATGTTTTTGACCACACACAAAGAATTGGGTGATGTCACCAAGGGCAGGGAAGTGACCATTGCCAATTACTGGGAAATTTTTGATGGGTTGTTGACTCCAGAGCAAATGGAAGGCTTGAAGGAACTGTTGAAACCCACGCCCACTACATGGTTCAATCATACCACACACAGGGTAACCCCTGAACCGAGTGCAGGGGTGGCCTGCTTCTCTTGCCACGTCAACGGACATACCAATGCCGCCTTTGAATTGGGGCCTGACAGTCGACCCAACTTGGCCCGGCTACGGGTGGGAACACCTTCCATGCGTGGAAATTTTAATTTGATGCAATTGTCTTCCAAACGTTCCATACGGAGTATGGACCACTTTGCAGAAGTTGAGGAGTATTTTGATGGTGACCCGGGAATGCAACAGCATATTGGTCCGAGAAGCCAGAAAAGGGAAACTACCAATCGTATGGGGGACTTTAATTCGATATTGGATTTTTCACCCGCACCCAAATTGGATGCCATGGGCAATCTGATTCCTGAGAAAGCATCCAAGCAGGAGTTGATGGGTGAGAAATTATTCCGAGGCAAGGCCAAATGCGCTCAATGTCATTATGGACCCGCTTTTGTGGACGATTATATGCACGACCTTCAAGTAGAGCGCTTTTACAAGGGACGCCCTGAAGGACCTATTAAAACGTTCCCACTGCGCGGAATAAAAGATTCCCCGCCGTATTTGCATGATGACCGTTTACCTACTTTAGATGATGCCACCGAATTCTTTAACCTCGTTTTGGAATTGGGTCTTAACAAAGAAGAAAAGGAGGCCATAACGGCGTATATGATGTGTTTATAAGTAAAAGAAGGAGCCAACTCCAAACTCCTGAGAAATAGAATTTGCACTTGCCCGTCTGCCTACGGCAGAGGTTTTATAATATGCGATTTCTACAACCGCTTTCGCATTGCCCAATGTACAAGCTATTATGGAATTGGATCCTTGGGAAATAGGTTCTTTGGTGGTTTTTTAGTAGTTGAACAGAAAGTAAGGTGAAGGAAAATAGGTTTCCACTTTTGGTAATAATTCTGGCGAGATATATCCCCAACTAGAATACCCATCGTCGATGGCTTTTTGGGTAAGGATTTGTAAATGAACATGACAAAACCAGCCACCGCTATCACTTTCTTTCCCTATGGTTGCAAACTTTTGACCGGCTTTGATTTGGTCTCCAACATTTACCAAGTGTGGGGTTTTCAAATGCCCATATAACGAATAAAAAACGACTCCATTGATATCATGTTTAAGTATGATATAGCCCCCATAATTGCCAACAGTGGTTTCTTTGCCGATTTTATATACTTCAGAATCGAGGGGAGCAAACATAGGGGTGTCGTAAGGAACAACAATATCCAGCCCCAAATGATAGTACCGTTTTTCCTCAATAATATTGGGATATGCCCGTAGGAGACTTTTTCGTTCCTCCAAGTATTTGCCTATACCCCATTGGTGGGATGATGCCTCCAGTTCTTCAAAAATCATGGCGTTGAACTCCTCGAAATCGAAAAGGTTATATTCTAAAACTTTTGGATTGTTGGACGAAAAATCAAAGATGTATGGTTTCCCTTTTAGGAAATTTCCAAACAAGGGATGGATGGTAACACCGTTAAGGTTTAGTGGATAGTACATATTTAAAACATGGCGTTCACAAATGTATCCTAATATACTATTGTTTCAATAATGTTTTCTAACAGATGCTTAAACCGGTGTGAGACGGTGTAAAAAAAAGTGGCTCCTAGCCACTTTTTTATCTTCATATTTAAAATTTAAATGATTTATCCACTGTATTTAGCCAACCATTTCTCTTTGATTTCCGCTCTTGCATTTATAAACTCCACATCTGTTCCCTGTGCGATGGCATCCAGCGGGTAACGCAAAGGGCGTGTTCCATTTTGCATGGAAACCAATTCTAAAATACCATCTGCGATTGTTTGAGGGTTCATGTCAAATTCTGCCATTTTCCCAAACAAACTGGTCCCAATGGCATTGAACATTTCGGAAGCTACGGGCTCGTAAGCTTCGGCAATGTTTTGTTTGTCGGCAGAAACCCCTGTTTTGCTGCCATTGTTCATTTCGGTAGGGTAAACCCCTGGTTGAATGGTGACGTTTTCAATATTGAATTGGGCCAATTCTGCCTGTAGTCCCTCGGCGATACTTTCCACCCCAAATTTGGAAGCCAAATATGGAACCATAAAAGGAAGGGTATGTCCGCTGGCACCTGAGGTAAGGTTAATAATCAATCCTGATTTTGCTTTTCGCATACTGGGTAATACGGCTTGGTACGTACGCACAACTCCGTAAAAATTCACCTCAAACATTTTTTTGATTTGGTCTATCGAGTAGGCTTCAAACAATCCGAATCCGGAAACACCTGCGTTGTTTACCAACACGTCTATTTTTCCATGTTTTGCCAACGTTTTGTTGAACGCGTTGGCGACGGAATCGTCATCGGTTACGTCTATTTCCACTACTTCCACATTGGGTAAGCTGGCAAGTTCTTTTGCCACCACTTCATTTTTTCCTGTTGTGCCACGCATCCCTGCGATTACGGTATAACCTGCATCGGCAAGGGTTATCGTTGTAAGTTTGCCAAACCCTGTACTTGTTCCGGTAATAAAAACTGTCTTATTCATCTTTAAAAATTTAATTGTTATTGAATACTGCAAAGATGGATTCGACGGGAGCCTATTTCCATTGATAAATGCTTGAAAAAAAAGCAAACAAATGTCAATGGATTTTAGACAGAAACTAGTTTTTCTTGATGGAATTTCGTCTTAAACGGGTCAAAGTTTCGGGTGTAATACCAATATAGGAAGCAATCATGTGTTGCGGAATGCGATTGCTGATTTCCGGAAACTTCTTCAGGAAATCTTGATATTTTTCCTCAGCAGAAAGACTTATTTGGGTATGGATACGGCCTTGCGAAACAATAAAACTCTTTTGAAGGATGGCATTTACCATATCGTTGAGTTGTGGTATGTTCTTGCACAGGGTTTCAAAATTCGTTTTTTCAATGAGAATGATTTCCGAGTCTTCAATAGCATCAATATTGAATTGTGATGGTATGCCATCCATCAGGCTTGCTCTATCCCCGGTCCAATAATTTTCTGGTGAAAAGCTCATGATGTGTTCTTGTCCATCTTCATTGATGGAATAGGATTTTAAAAGTCCACTAGATACAAAAGCATTGTATTTCCATACATCACCCTGTTGCAGGAGATATTGTCTTCTTCGGAGTTTTTTCTCAATGGCCACTGAACGAATCATTTCAACCTCCTTAGCGGAAAGATGAATTTTATCTTGTAGATATTTTAGGAAGAAGTCAAACATCGTTCATGGTTTCGGGTAAACTTCTGGGATGCTACTATATACTTACGGGTAAATGAAACCTTTTAAGCTAGCAGATAGGAGGGAAGTTAAACTTTTTAAGACAAAATCGCAGAAGAAATTACATCACAAAAAGAAATGATTACTCAAAAACTGGATATGCGATACTGGAAAAGCTATGGTACGATTGGGCGGTGAGTTCGTCTGATTTGTTGATGGCGAACCGTCACCGAGTCATAAACTATCCGGGATGAATAAGTGATTGCTACATGTGGGCACTTTTTTGTTGGGCTTAAGTAGATATAGTGCTTATCTAGTGCTATGCAAATTTGATTTCATCTTTGCAATTGCCATCTATGATTTGGTCGATTACCTCCTTTTTCCATACAATGCCAAGTTGAGCATCCAATTCTGATTTACCGATTATTCTTCCGGAGTAGATCCCAACAAAATTTTCTACTGTGCCAAGAATGGAATCCAGAGATACTTTGCCACCTACCACACCATGAATCCCCGATCTTCTAAAAATGACTGGAGATCCAGACATTCCACTTTTTCCAGCTGTGTCTACCAAAAATTTTGGTAGAGAATCAATATGAAGGTCAGGTTCGGTGGCAATACTTCCCCTCTTCCAAATCGGAAAACGACCACCTCCTTTTAAACTATATGGAAATCCCAATATAAAAATATCGTCTGCCACTTTTGGTTCAATGTCGTCAAACTCAATTTTATTCAGAGGTTTTAATATGATTTCTTGCTCTGAATCTATTTCTATCTCGATTGCAGCAACATCAATTTTATGCTTATGGTCAGGATGTACTAACCATTGAGCTTTGTTATTTTCATATAGGTTTACACCAAACTCTTTCCACTGAATGTGAGGCTTCTCCTGAATTAGAAGAGAAAAAGTAACAACATTTGGGATACCGCCATGTCTAGAAATGGACTTTTTGGTTTCTGGATTAAGGCCGGTGAAATTGTGCCAATTCGTAACTAAATAGTATTGCTTATTCCTTTCGTAGATGAATCCAGTTCCAGAGGCCAACTTTTGCTTTGTTTCATCCAGATACATTGAAATTGGAATGCTGACATATGAAAGTTTATCTACTCTGACCTTTCTTGGTTCCATTTAATTCCGCATAACTTTAAGATTATGAATCCATTTCAATACTTCAGCTGTGCTCAGTACAAAGTGATCGACATTTGGGATTTCTGCCAATTTGCAGACCAGAGTGAAGTTAACCTTTTTTACCATAAAATGAATAAGAACGCCTATGGTCTCCCTTTAAGGGAAAGCTTGTAAAGGGGTTTAAAGTTGGATTTTTACCGCTAGATTTTCTTCATCTGCTGCTGCATCATCTTGATCTGTTCGGTAAGCATGTTGTTTTTGTCCAACTTTTTGGCTTCCCCTAACAATTGGGTGGCTTCGCGCTTTCTGCGTTTTTGCATGGCAATACCGGCCAAGCTCAATTTGGTCATGGCCACATCATAATCCATGGTAAGTCCAAATTTCAGGGCCTGCTTAAAGTACTTTTCCGCTTGGGTAAGGTTCTTTTGGGAGTAGATGATACCATGTAGGTAATTGTAGTACCCTTCTTGCTTTTTGATCAGGGCCGCGGATGGATTTTTGATTTTGTCCAACCACTTTTGAGTACCTTCCATATCTTGTTTGCGCATTCTAAGGAAAGCCAACAAAATCATCTCGTTTCTAAAATAAAGGAAAATGAAAATCAACGAAAACAAAATCAAGGCAATTCCGTTGCCAATATTCCCTTCAATAAATTGATAAATGGCGTATCCAATGATCAATGCTGCGATGAAAAGTTTGATGTTTTTGTTGAACATAGTTGCGAGTTGATTTTTACCTTTTGTTTAGCGCTGGCAAAAGTACTAAAAACTAATTTAAATATTTTTACGGTTGACTTGTCAAAATAAAAAGTCTTTGTATATTTGCGCCCAGAATTTTTCGGGAAGAGATGACCTTCCCACGAACAAAATCCATTAAAAGAGTTCCGAAATGAAAAGAACGTATCAGCCGTCAAAAAGGAAGAGAAGAAACAAGCATGGTTTTAGGGAGCGCATGGCGACTGCCAATGGTAGAAAAGTTCTTGCGAGAAGAAGAGCCAAAGGAAGAAAAAGATTAACGGTTTCCTCCGAGCCAAGACATAAAAAATAATGACTGTATTTTAGTTTTAAATTAAAGGTGTTACTTTTCCAGTAGCACCTTTTTTTTGAAATGTCAGCAAAGAAAACGAGTAACACCCTATATAAAAATGCCTAAAAGAAAAGATTTAAAATCCATTTTGATTATTGGTTCTGGCCCTATCATCATTGGCCAGGCATGTGAGTTCGATTATTCTGGTTCCCAAGCACTAAGGTCGCTACGCGAAGATGGTATAGAAACCATCTTGATCAACAGTAACCCGGCTACCATCATGACAGACCCTGCGATGGCAGACCATGTGTATTTGAAACCGTTGACCACCAAATCAATTGTTGAGATTTTAAAGAAACATCCTAATGTAGATGCCGTTTTGCCCACCATGGGAGGTCAGACCGCATTGAACTTGTGTATTGAGGCGGATGAAAAAGGAATTTGGGAGGACTTTGGTGTAGAAATCATTGGTGTGGATATCGATGCTATAAACATCACCGAAGACCGTGAGAAGTTTCGGGAATTGATGTTGAAAATAGGTGTTGGAATGCCACCCCAGGCTTCGGCAACATCCTTTTTGAAAGGAAAAGAAATTGCGCAGGAGTTTGGTTTTCCGTTGGTTATTCGTGCTTCGTTCACCCTTGGAGGTGCTGGGGCAGGTATCGTTTATGACCCAGAACATTTTGATGACATGTTGAGCCATGGTCTGGAAGTATCGCCTATTCACGAAGTGATGATAGACAAGGCATTAATGGGGTGGAAGGAATATGAGTTGGAGTTGCTTCGCGATAAAAATGACAATGTGGTCATTATCTGTACCATTGAAAATATGGACCCTATGGGCATCCATACCGGGGATTCCATCACCGTGGCGCCGGCAATGACCCTTTCAGATAGAACTTTCCAACGGATGCGGGACATGGCCATCCACATGATGCGAAGCATCGGCGATTTTGCGGGAGGATGTAACGTGCAGTTTGCGGTAAGCCCAGATGAAAAAGAAGATATCATTGCTATCGAGATAAACCCAAGGGTTTCCCGATCTTCAGCCTTGGCCTCTAAAGCAACAGGATACCCGATTGCGAAAATTGCGGCCAAATTGGCCATTGGGTACACCTTGGATGAATTGGACAACCAAATCACCAAGTCGACATCGGCCTTGTTTGAGCCCACTTTGGACTACGTCATTGTAAAAATTCCAAGATGGAACTTTGATAAATTCGAAGGTTCAGACCGAACTTTGGGACTTCAGATGAAGTCTGTTGGTGAAGTAATGGGTATTGGACGTTCGTTCCAAGAAGCGCTGCACAAAGCCACGCAATCCCTTGAAATTAAGCGAAATGGATTAGGTGCTGATGGAAAAGGGTATAAGGACTACGAAAAAATCATCAACAAATTAAAAGTGCCGAGTTGGGATAGGGTTTTTGTGATTTACGATGCCATTCAGTTAGGTATTCCGTTGAAACGCATCCATGAAATCACCAAGATTGACATGTGGTTCTTAAAGCAATACGAAGAGCTACATTTTTTGGAGATGGAAATTTCAAAATACACCATTGAAAGTCTTCCAAAAGCATTGTTGTTGGAAGCCAAACAAAAAGGATTTGCAGACCGACAAATAGCCCACATGTTGGATTGCTACGAAAGTGAAGTACATAGCAAGCGTACCGATTTGGGAATCAATAGAGTGTATAAACTGGTGGATACCTGTGCCGCAGAATTTAAAGCGGTAACACCATATTACTATTCCACTTTTGAAGAGGAGATTGAAACTCCCAGTGGTGAACGCTATGTGGCAAATGATAGTGTAGTAACCGATAAGAAGAAAATTGTGGTACTTGGGTCGGGCCCCAACCGAATAGGGCAGGGGATAGAGTTTGACTACTGCTGTGTGCATGGGGTTTTGGCGGCTGCGGAATGTGGTTATGAGACTATCATGATCAACTGCAACCCAGAGACCGTTTCCACCGATTTTGATACAGCGGACAAGCTCTATTTTGAGCCTGTTTTCTGGGAACATATCTACGATATCATTCGCCATGAAAAGCCTGAAGGCGTTATTGTACAGTTGGGTGGACAAACCGCATTGAAATTGGCTGAAAAGCTGGATAAATACGGAATCAACATCATAGGAACAAGTTTCCAATCCTTGGATTTAGCCGAGGATAGGGGGAGTTTTTCCACCTTGCTAAAGGACAATAATATTCCTTACCCAAGATTTGGGGTGGCCGAAACCGCTGAGGAAGCCTTGGATTTGGCCGAGGAGCTTAATTTCCCGTTGTTGGTAAGGCCTTCTTATGTACTGGGTGGTCAAGGGATGAAAATTGTGATCAACAAGGAAGAGTTGGAAGCGCACGTAGTAGATTTGCTTCGAAAAATCCCAAATAATAAATTGCTATTGGACCACTATTTGGATGGCGCCATTGAGGCGGAAGCTGATGCTATATGCGATGGTGAGGATGTGTACATCATCGGAATCATGGAGCACATTGAGCCATGCGGTATCCACTCAGGGGATTCCAATGCCACATTGCCACCTTTCAACTTGGGTGAATTTGTAATGCAACAAATCAAGGACCACACACGCAAAATTGCACTGGCCTTGAACACGGTAGGCTTGATCAACATTCAGTTTGCTATCAAGGATGATATCGTTTACATTATCGAAGCTAACCCAAGAGCATCCAGAACGGTACCTTTTATTGCGAAGGCCTATGGTGAGCCTTATGTGAACTTTGCTACGAAAGTGATGTTGGGCGAGAAGAAAATCAAGGACTTTACATTCAATCCACATTTGGATGGCTATGCGATAAAGCAACCGGTGTTCTCCTTCAATAAATTCCCGAACGTAAACAAAAACCTAGGACCAGAAATGAAGAGTACTGGAGAGAGTATCCTGTTTATTGATAGTCTTAAGGATGATGAGTTCTACAACTTGTATTCTCGAAGAAAAATGTATTTGAGTAAATAAGAAAAGTATAGACATAAAAAAAGGGCCGCTGATCAGCGGCCCTTTTTTTATTCTGTTAATCTTATTATTGTTGAGACGACTTTTCAATCTTATCCAATCGTTCTGATAGTGTTTTGATAAGCTTGTTTTGTTCTGTCAACTCCTCATTGATATTTTTAAGGTTCTCAATTTCCTTTTGCTGTTGAATGGTGTGCAAGGTCAATTCCTCTATCTTTTGGAGCAATTTTGCATCCATTTGACCCAAACGAACCCCATCTTTCTTGATTTCCTCGGCACTTGGCACATTAGGAAGGTGTCCATGCTCTGCAATATAGGATTCAATCTCCTTCAAGCTAGGAAGGTTGAAATCTTTCTCAAAGACAAAATCAGGCCAGTCCTCACTCAATAATACGGTTACTCCTTCGGCGATCATGGTGCCATCAATGGCTACCATATATCCTGTTGGAACAGTTGCAGTGCCAATGCTCACATTTCCGGTTGAATAGGAAATATCATTCCCTGCAATTGTCCAAGGTGTAAGATCACCTGCGATGGAAGAACCATTCAAAAGGATGTTTGTGGCGTTCAAAGTTCCTGCAACGTCCAATGTAAAACCAGGATTGGTAGTGCCAATACCAACGTTTCCGGTGTTATAGAAAATATCGTTGGTTGCTGTCGTCCATTGCGAACTCTGCAATGCAGCACCGTTAACAGATATGCTTGTAGCGTTGAAAGAACCAGCTACATCCAGAAGAAATCCGGGTGTATCGGTTCCAATCCCCACGTTTCCAGCATTGTAAAAGGCATTGCTTCCATTTAGATTCCAAGGGGACAATCCTTCTAATGGGGAACCATTCAATAAAATGTTGGTCGCATTCAACGTACCGTCCACATCCAATGTAAATGAAGGGCTGCTAGTGCCTATACCAATATTACCGCCGGTGTAGAAGGCGTCGTTTCCTGAGACATTCCATGGAGAGCTCTGTAGGGGAGCACCATCCACGAATAAATCAGTAACAAAAAGTTCCGAAGCATTTATAGAACCTGCAACATCTAGATTGAAGGCAGGTGATAATGTTCCAATCCCAACATTTCCTGAAGCGGGAAAGGAATTCTGTCCGTAAGTTGTTGCGCAAACGATAAATAATAGCGCAATAAGTGGGGTAATTTTTTTCATGATCTTTTTTAAATTGATAAGTTGATCGCCGTATGGTTTAATTTCCAATAAAGTGGAAACGATATTATTCGTATTCTCTTAATTCAAATGATAGATTGATGAAATTGTCTGCAAAAACATTGATTCCATTCTGAAGTTCTAGACGTACTTGGTTATCACCAACCAGTTCTCCCCGAACACCGGTGTGGCTGCTTGGAGTACTGTAAAAGATTACGGTTTTACCAATATCTATGGATCGGTCCAAAGTACCAAGGTATATTCCCTCGGACTCTCTTACCCAAGAAATTGAAAGCTCCAAGGAGTTTTCAACAATAGTTGTCACAGGGTCTCCAGTGTTAGCCTGACTTAATAATGAAACATAGCTTTGGTATACAAAACCAGTAGGGTCTGAGTTACAGAGGTATTCAGAGCTTTCAACTTCAGCTGTCTCCAATTCACCATTGCCGTTAGCATCTAAACCAACATCAAGCCTGTAGCCGCCATTGGTGCAATTTACGCCTGGCTGCTCTATTACGGTGGTTATTAGACTGTTAAGTCCATTTGTGCCATCAGTTCCATCGGTGCCGTCCACACCATCTGTTCCGTCTCTTCCATTCATACCATCAGCTCCGTCTTCGGAACTACATGCTAAAACAGAAAGAAAAATGGAAACAAGTACAAGTAATCTGAAAGGTAAACTTTTTCTCATGGGGTTAAGTAGAATTAAGTTTTTAGCTGCTAAAAATAGGGATCCATTCTCTATCAATGCTAAATCTTAAGACGGAAAGTACAAAAAATCGGATGAACTGCATGGGAATGGATTTACTTTACCTGTCCCCACGACAAAGGACAAATAATTAACATTTAATCAGACACTTTAAAGGATTTGACAATTGTCAAGAATGTATTTTTGAAGCGCTGTTTTTTGCTTTTTAAGGTCCATGACATAATCATGTAAATCTTATCGTTTCCCTCTATAAAAGTCAGAAAATAGGTAAGATCTTCCTCAATGTTGTCAATCTTGGCATCAATTTCAACAGATTCGGTAGTCAATCCAGAAATGGTCATTTTACTGGGTTTGGATTGATAGGTAATATCCATCCGCTGCGATAGACGTTTCAACTGAATGTCACGGTAGAGACCAATACTGGACTTCTCCTTGTACTCCAGCACCCTAGACGCATCAACAAATTCCTGTTTGGGTTCATCAATTATGATTGTATAGATTTCGTCATGAATGTTTTGGTACTGTAGCGAGGCATCACTATTTAATGCGGTGGTCTTTTGCATACTTCTTGGAAGACGAATACTGTACTCCTTGGGAACAGTGACTGTGGCGAAATCTTCCGTAGTTGCGGTTCCTTCAGGATTCTTCTTCCCATCCACACAGGAAACCAGAAAAAGTGAGAGAGCGATAGAAAGGATAAATACAGGTTTTATTTTCATGGATGGGATTGCAAATTATAGGAAACGAAATAAAGGGAATTATTTCACAAAACCATAAAAAGACCCCATTAACTGGGGCCTCATACAATTGAAATGATAAAACCTTACCCCTCAATGGGTTTGTGGGTACTGATGGCGATTCTGTTCCACGCATTGATGGTGACCACAGCCATAATAATTTGCGCCACGTAGTGCTCATCAAATAATTTGATAGCTTTTTGATAGGTTTCCGAAGTCAATCCATTTTTATGGATTAAGGTGACTTCTTCAGTTATCTTTAAGATCACCTGTTCTTCCTTGGAAAACAAATCGGTTTCCCACCATGCTTCCAACAAGAATAAGCGTTGTGGGCTTTCCCCCAGTTTTAGTGCATCTTGGGTATGCATGTTTATGCAAAACGCACAACCATTGATTTGACTCGCTCTGGTTTTGATGAGTTCGTAGTGGATTTTGCTCAATGATCCTTGTTGCAAATATTTTTCGAGTCCGAACATACCTTTAAAGGCATGAGGTTCTACAGCATCAATTTGAATTCTTTTTTCCATGATTTTTAAGTTTTTTGAATACAGGGCGAAGGTATCCCATGTCTATTCTAAAAAACTTAAACAGGTTTAAGAACGCTTTTTAGCGCGTATTTCGCTCACATATTCTGGTGTGAGTCCTAGAAATGAAGCAATCAAATATTGGGGTACACGTTGAGCAAATTCTGGAAAATGCTCAGTAAAGTGAAAGTAGATTTCCTCTTTGGAAAAATCGTACAGATATTTCATCTTCATCAACGATGAACCATAAGCAATTTGGTACATGATCCTAAAATACCGTTCAAGTTGGGGAAATTCTTTGAGCAGTTGCTCTTGCTTTTCAAAGCTGATGGAAAGCAATTGGGTATCCTCAACCGCCTGAATGGTAAATCCTGTTTTGGTCTGACCCAAATAAGCCAAGTTGTCGGTCATCCACCAATTGTCAATGGCAAATTGAACGGTTCGTTCCACCCCCTTCTCATTGGTAAAATACAAGTGGAGGCAACCTTTTAGCACGAAGAAGTTTTGGTTGCAGAAACTACCAGCCTCAATCAAAACCTGTTTTTTGGATATTTTTTCAAATTCGAAAAACGAACTAATTCGGTTAAAATCCTCTGGACTAATCGCACTGAACTTGTTGATATGGGTAAAAAGTTGCTCTGACATTTGTGTTTCAAAAATAAAAAGAAAGCGGTTCTAAACGTTTTCTTATCAAAATACTATTCATCGATAAACTTTTGTTAAAACAAAGAGAATTATTTTGCAGTTAATTTATTTCTAGGAAAGAAGTACGATAGTTTTTGTAAAAATGATAGGGTTAAGCGGAATTTTAACCATTATTAACGATCACTATTTGTGCGGATAGTTCCAGTGACATAGTTTTGTTGCCCAAATGAAAAAAGCGTTCGCAAAATATTTGTTTCCTCTGTTCATCCTACTGTTGGGGGGATTCATAAATCATTTATATGCTGATGCACAGAACAGTATAGATGATGAAAACGCTTGTTACGTAGAGTACCACTTCATTGAACATACCTCTGTAAACACCCCTCAAATTGACATTGAAAAGAGCCTCTTCGCAGAAGTTACCGATGTTGAGGAACAAGAGGAAAGAGATGAAGACGCAGCATCTTTTAATACAGATGTACAGTTTGGCAGTTACTTGACTGCCTTTTTTTATGCCTCAGTTTCTGAGCAACAATTTAGAGCGCTTGAAATAAACCTTGGGTTTACCGAGCCCACTTCCATTACCGCACCCTTTAGGCGGCATATTCGGTTTCAAGTATTTAGAATTTAAGATTGCATTCCTAAAGTAGTCCCGTGACTTCCATGGGCACTTTTTTACCAACCCGTTGAATTTTTTCAGCAATCGGGGTACGTCCATCCTAAACTGAATTTGGACTTACCCCAAAACATTTCTCAAAAACCATTTTTTTAAACCCGTAACATTATGAGGAGAATTCCCATGTTCATTGGCTTGTTTGTATTGCTTAGCCATACAAGCTGCGAGTCCAAAAAACACGAAAAAGAGGACCAAACCAAATACCTAGTGAGCAGCCCAATTAGAAAAGACACCGCCATTACCAAAGATTATGTGTGCCAAATCCATTCCATAAGACATATTGAGCTCCGGGCTCTGGAAAAAGGCTATTTACAGCATATTTCTGTTGATGAAGGCCAGCAAGTAAAAAAAGGGCAACAGATGTTCCACATTATGCCCAACGTTTATCAAGCTGATTTACAAAAAGCAAAAGCGGAAGCTGAAGTAGCCGAAATCGAATACAAAAATACCAAGCTATTGGCCGATAGCAATGTGGTTTCCGAAAATGAATTGGCCATGGCCAAAGCCGAATACGATCGTGCTAAAGCTGAGGTCACCCTAGCGGAAACCCACTTGGGCTTTACCGATATCCGTGCACCATTTGATGGTATCATGGACCACTTGGAAGCAAGGGAGGGAAGCCTTTTGGATGAAGGTGAGCTATTGACCACACTTTCCGACAACAGCAAAATGTGGGTCTATTTCAACGTTCCAGAAGCGGAGTACTTGGATTACATTACCAGTGCCAACAAGGATAGCAAGCCTTCCGTGGACCTTTTAATGGCGAACAACAAAAAATTCAACCAATCTGGAGTTGTGGAAACCATTGAAGGGGAGTTCAACAATGAAACTGGTAACATTGCCTTCCGGGCCACTTTTGACAATCCAGATGGTATCCTCCGTCATGGAGAAACAGGAAGCATTTTGATGCGGGTTCCTTTGGAAAAAGCCATGCTTATCCCTCAAAAAGCAACATTTGAAGTGTTGGACAAAAAATATGTTTTCGTATTGGACAAAGACGATAAGGTGCAACAACGCGAAATTATCGTAGGAGCAGAATTGCCTCATCTTTTTGTAGTTGAAAAGGGATTATCGGAGAATGATAAGGTCTTGTTGGAAGGTATTCGAATGGTGAGAAACGGTGAGAAGATTCATTATGAGTTCGAGAAACCGGAGAAGATCTTGTCCAACTTAGAGTTATACGCAGAGTAGTACAAATCCCATAATCTTCTAAAAGATGTTTAAAAAATTTATTCATAGGCCCGTATTGGCAATTGTGATCTCTGTGATCATTGTCTTTACCGGTCTACTTGCCATAAAGCAACTGCCCATATCGCAGTTTCCCCAGATTGCGCCAACCACGGTCAATATTTTTATCGCGTATCCTGGATCGAGCGCGGACGTGTTGGTGAAATCGACCCTGATTCCTTTGGAAACCTCTATCAACGGGGTACAGGGAATGCGATATATTGCCTCCGACGCCACCAGTGCCGGGGAAGGTACATTGCGTGTGATCTTTGAACCGGGAACCGACCCCAACCAAGCGGTGGTTCGGGTTAAAACCCGGGTGGACCAGGTGATGCCGTTGCTTCCAGAATTGGTACAGCGTGAAGGGGTAATCATTACCCCCGTACAGCCCAGTATGTTGATGTACGTGAACCTGTACAGCGACGCCAAAAACAACGACGAAAAATTCCTTTACAACTACGCTTATACCAAAATGATTCCTGAAATCCAGCGAATCAACGGTATTGCAAGTGCCCAGATATTGGGTAGCCGGAAATTCGCTATGCGGGTGTGGTTAAAACCAGACCGTATGCGTGCGTACAACGTATCCGCAGAGGAGATTTTGGAGGCCATGGAAGACCAAAGTATTTTGGCCAGACCAGGTCGATTGGGACAGAGCTCGGGTAAAAGGGCCCAGTCCATCGAATACGTATTGGCGTACCAAGACCGATATAGCGAACCAGAGCAATACAAAGACATCATCATCAAATCGAATGAGGAGGGCGAAATCTTGAAATTGGGCGATTTGGCCGATGTAGAATTGGGTAGTGAGTTCTTTGATATCTATTCCAACTTGGATGGTAAGCCATCGGCTTCCATCGTATTGAAACAGACCTTTGGTAGTAACGGTAGCGATGTTATCGCGTCGGTGAAGGACAAATTAAAGGAACTGGAAGCGGAAATGCCTCCGGGAATCGACTATAAAATCAGCTATGACGTGTCCAACTTCTTGGATGCATCGATAGAACAAGTACTCCACACACTTCGAGATGCCTTTATTTTGGTGGCCATTGTGGTGTTCCTGTTCTTGGGCGATTGGCGTTCCACCCTTATTCCGATTATCGCTGTGCCCGTTTCCTTGATTGGAGCCTTCTTTGTGATGCAGCTCTTCGGACTGTCTATCAACCTGATTACCCTGTTCGCCCTCGTTTTGGCGATTGGTATTGTGGTGGATAACGCCATTGTGGTGGTGGAAGCTGTCCACGTGAAGATGCACGAGGAAAACCTTACACCCTACAAAGCTTCGTATGAGGTATTGGGTGAAATTGGTGGGGCCATTATCGCCATTACTTTAGTAATGACCTCGGTATTTATCCCTATTTCCTTCATGACAGGACCAGTTGGGGTATTCTATCGACAGTTCTCCATTACCATGGCGGGATCTATTGTCATTTCGGCCATTGTGGCCTTGACCTTGACCCCGGTACTGTGTGCGATGATGTTGAAAAACACCCATGGTCAACCAAGGAGAAAATCGCCCGTAAATCGCTTCATCGACTGGTTCAATGCAAAGTTTGAAAAGCTCACAGGTAGATATGTGGGCGTGCTGAACAAAATTGTGAACCGTAGAGTGGTCACTTTTGGGGTATTGCTGGCCTTCTGCGCGGGTATTTTCTTTACCAATCAGGTGTTGCCTGCCGGATTTATCCCCAATGAGGACCAAGGGATGATTTATGCAATTATCCAAACACCTCCCGGAGCCACGTTGGAAAGAACCAATGATGTGGCCCGAAAACTTCAGAAAATATGTGAAGAAACCGAAGGGGTAGAATCCGTTTCATCATTGGCTGGATACGAAATCATGACCGAGGGTCGTGGTTCCAATGCTGGTACCTGTCTCATCAACTTAAAACCATGGTCGCAACGGGAACACTCCGTACACGAGATCATGGAAGAGTTAGAGGAAGAGACCAAGGATCTTGGTGCAGTAATCGAATACTTCGAGCCCCCAGCTGTACCAGGTTTTGGTTCTTCCGGTGGTTTCTCCATGCGTTTGTTGGACAAGACCAATGGTACCGACTACCACGAGTTCGAGCGTATCAACAACGAATTTATGGATAACCTTCGTAAGCGTAAGGAGTTGACCGGTTTGTTCACCTTCTTCGCTGCCAATTATCCACAGTACGAGTTGAAAATCAACAACAAAGCTGCTATGCAGAAGGGCGTTTCCATCGGAAAAGCTATGGAAAATCTAAACATCCTTATCGGTAGTACCTATGAGCAGGGCTTTATCCGCTTTGGGCGATTCTTTAAGGTGTATACCCAAGCGGCTCCGGAATACCGCGCACTGCCTTCAGACCTTGAAAAATTGTTCGTTAAGAATGAGGAGGGTGAAATGGTTCCCTATTCCGCCTTTATGACAATGGAAAAACGATTGGGCCCCAATGAGATTACACGCTACAACCTGTATAACTCAGCGGCCATTCGTGGGCTTCCAGCAGCTGGATTCACCAGTGGGGATGCCATCAAAGCCATTCAGGAAGTGGCTGAGCAAAGTTTACCCAGAGGGTATGATATTGCTTGGGAAGGACTTTCGTATGATGAGGCACAACGCGGTAACGAATCCATTTACATTTTTATAGTGGTATTGATTTTCGTTTACTTGGTGTTGGCTGCCCAATATGAAAGTTTCTTATTACCGCTGGCTGTAATCCTGTCCCTGCCTGTCGGGGTGTTCGGTTCCTTCTTCCTACTGAAATTGATGGGCTTGAGTAACGACGTTTACGCGCAGATTGGTATGATTATGTTGGTGGGACTGCTGGGCAAAAACGCGGTATTGATTGTGGAGTTTGCGGTGCAGAAGCATCGACAGGGAGCCACCATTTTAGCTGCGGCCATTGAAGGGTCCAAACAGCGTTTCAGACCTATTTTGATGACATCGTTTGCCTTTATCGCTGGTTTGATTCCGTTGGTAGTGGCTACAGGAGCTGGTGCTATCGGAAACCGTACTATTGGGGGTTCTGCCCTCGGTGGGATGCTCATCGGTACCCTATTTGGGGTATTGGTGATACCGGGTCTATACTACATCTTCGCTAAAATGGCGGAAGGCAAGAGTCTTATTCGGGATGAACATGACGAACCAATTTCCGAAGAGTTCTTCAAAACAAGTGATGATAGTAAACTTCGAGCTCGTTTGCGTGAAGTGAATCGACTTTTGAAAAAAATGACCACAAGAAATGGAAACAATAAGAAAAAAGGGAGCAAAGATGAAGAATAGAAAATCATATCTGTTAGGCGTTCTCGCCATAGTCGCCCTGTATTCTTGTGTGCCTACGCGGGAGATTCGGGATGAAAATACCGCCGTTCCAGAGCAATATCAGAATCAATCTACGGATACCACAAATACCGGTTTGGTGCAATGGCGGGAGTTTTTTAAAGACCCCAATCTTGTGGCTTTGATTGATACCGCTTTGGTGAACAACCAGGAGTTGAACATAATGCTTCAACAGGTGGATATTGCCAAGAATATCATTAAGGCTAAAAAAGGGGAATACCTCCCTTTTGTGAATATCCAAGCGGGAGCCGAAGTGGAAAAAGTGGGAGAATATACCCGAAATGGTGCTGTTGAGAAGAACCTCGAGGTTAAGGAGGGGGAGGAGTTCCCCGAACCACTTACCAATTATATGGTGGGTGCCTTTGCCACCTGGGAACTGGATGTTTGGAAAAAGTTGCGCAATGAAAAGAAAGCGGCCGTTTTTGAATACCTGTCCAGTGTTGAAGGTAAAAACTTCATGGTGACCAATTTGGTGGCTGAGATTGCGGACTCCTATTATGAATTGATGGCTTTGGACAACCAATTGGCCATTATTGACCAGAACTTGGAGATACAGCAGAATGCCTTAAAAATGGTAAAGCTGCAGAAGCAAGCTGCCCGTGCCACGGAATTGGCGGTGAAGCGTTTTCAGGCTGAGGTTTTGAAAAACCAAAGCCACAAATACGAAATCCATCAGGAAATCGTGGAAACGGAGAACCGACTGAATTTCTTGATTGGTAGGTCGCCTCAACCAATTCAAAGGACTTCGGATAATTTCATTGAAACGCCTATTGACACCATTTATGCCGGGATACCTTCGCAATTGCTGCAAAACCGTCCAGATGTGCGTCAAGCGGAATACGAATTGGCAGCGGCCAAATTGGACACCAAGGCGGCCAAGGCCAGTTTTTATCCACAATTTACGATAAAAGCAGGTTTGGGTCTTGAAGCATTCGATACCAAATACCTCACCACCACACCAGAGTCTGTTCTGTATTCTGCTATTGGTGATATGGTTGCTCCTTTGATCAACAGAAATGCAATCAAGGCGCAGTACAAGAATGCCACAGACCGACAATTGCAAGCGGTTTACGAATATGAAAAGGCCATTCTGAATGCCTATATCGAAGTGGCAAATCAGTTGTCCAACATCGACAACCTAAAACAGAGCTATGAATTGAAAGACGGTCAAGTACAGGCTTTAACGGAGTCCATTGATTTGTCCACACGATTGTTCCAATCTGCCCGAGTGGAATATATTGAAGTGCTATTGGCACAGCGTGAGGCATTGGAATCCAAAATGGAGCTTGTAGAGACCAAAAAAGACCAGCTGCTCGCCCAGGTGACCATGTACCGAGCGTTAGGTGGCGGCTGGAATTAGATTGCCCCAAATTAAGGATTGATAGTGTTGTTGTGCCTACTTAGCAGGCTATTGGTCATCTCAAAAGTGAAAGCCGCTGCTACAATTGTAACAGCGGCTTTCTAATTTTTTTTTGGAATATACGAAACACTTATTCAACAATCGCGGAAGCCACCTCTCGGTGAATTCTCCATTTATTATCCTCTTTGTCTTTTTTAAGAATCACAATAAAAGTATCCTGTAATTCAACCGACTCGCCCTTGTCATTGGTGTAATACACTTTACTGGTGCCATAGTCGTAAGCGATGGAATCACTCGCGATAATGGTTTCTTCAGGTGTCATGATAATGCTGTCGTAGCTGAATTTTCCCATGCGTGCCTCGCGTTGCTTTTTGTATTCCAGCCAATCCTCGCTTCCTGGGGAGACTCCTTTCATATCCTCGGTGGCGTACTGGCCTAAATCAGAATAGCGTTTTTCTTTAATGGCCTGTTGAAAAGATGCCCGAAGTTCATTAATGGCATCCACTTCGGCGGCAACATCAATGGTTTCAACAACGGGTTCTTCTACCGTAACCTCGGAATTCTTTGGTGTTTGATTACAGGCTAATGCAAGAAATGTTAATGGAAAAATGATTTTTTTCATCATACATAATTTAAGGTTGGTGTTTAATTCAGTAGTAATATACTGATTCTTAGTATTCTGAAAAAAGCATCTCTTTAAATCTTTAGTCCTTGTCTTTGTATTTCTCAAACCACGCCAAAACGGCTGCAATCTTGGCAATCAGATTACTAGGGCGATTGGCAATTCCATGTGAAGCTCCCGGAATGCGAACCATCGCCGTTTCCACATTTTGTAATTTCAATGCGGCATAAAACTGTTCAGATTCTGCAATTGGGGTCCGGTAATCCTCTTCACCGGTCAATAACATGGTTGGGGTGGTTACATTGCCCACATAGGTCAACGGAGAGCGACGCATATAGTTTTCTGGGTCTTCCCAAGGTTTTTTGCCAAACCAATATTTCGCAAAAAACGGAATGGCATCCGAATACAACACAAAACTGCTCCAGTTGATAACAGGTTTGGCAACCACAGCAGCTTTAAATCGGTTTGTTTTGCCCACAATCCACGCGGTGAGCACACCGCCGCCACTACCACCGGTCACAAAAAGGTTGTTTTCATCTACATATCCTTTGGTGAGTAGCGCATCTACGCCAGACATTAAATCTTCATAATCGTGGTTGGGATAATCATGATGGATGAGGTTCCCGAATTCTTCACCATAGCTGGTACTACCCCTTGGATTTGTATAGAGCACTACGTAGCCTTCAGCAGCATACGCCTGTATTTCGGCGGAATACACCGAACCATAGCTTTGAAAAGGACCACCATGGATTTCCAAGATCATTGGATATTTTTTGGACGGGTCAAAATCGGGTGGGGTAACCACCCAACCTTGAATTTTACGTTGGTCATAAGAAGACTCCCACCAAATTTCTTCCACATTGCCCAATTTTTTAAAGGCAAAAAGGTCATCATTGAGTGCGGTAAGTCGCTTTTTGTTCTTTTTGATGTCCACCACGGCCAAATCAGCAGGATTTTTTGTGGTTCCGTAGGTATAGGCGAATTTTCCATTGGTTGAAGCCGAAAAACTGGCTCCGTTGTAGGGTCGACCTAAATTCAAACCTCCCAATTCATCAGTAATATCATCCACGGTACCCGACAAACTCATTGTTGCCAATTTGCCCATCCCTTGGTCGGTATAACTAAAATAAAATCCATTGCCTTTGGGGTTCCAGACCATGTCCTCCACATCACGGTCAAAATTTCCAGAAATGAGTTGCGAACCGCTACCGTCTGAATTCATCACATACAATTCGGTCAATTGGTAGCCTTGAAAACGGTCATCATAACCCAAATAGGCAATTTTGGAACCATCAGGTGATAAAACAGGATTGCCATCGGGTCCAAATCGGTCGGTTAGGGGCGTAATCTTGCCATCAGAAATGCTTATGCTGTAGATTTCACTATTGGCTGGTTCAAACTCTTCATCCTTGTGGAAATTGGCACTGAAATACAGTAGTGCATTGTTTTTGGACCAAACCGGACCTCCATGATCAAAATCGGTGAAGGTGAGCTGTTTTGGTGTGCCTCCACTGATGGGCAATGTAAACAATTGCGTATTTCCGCCTTTCAAATAGCCTTGTCCGTCTCCGCGATAGTTCATTTGGTCGATATACTTGGGTGGGTCGTTCCATTTGGCACCTTCGGGTTTTGCCGGAAGCTTCACAATGGACGGATTTTCTTTGGGAACGAACATGCTAAACGCTAAGTACTTGTCATCATAAGACCATGAAACCTGTCCAGGGGATTGGGGTGTGTTCGTCAAGGCCATGGTTTCCTTAGTATCCAACCACATGAGATAAAGTTTCATTTTATCATCGGCCATGTTGGATTTAAAAATGATTTTTGTGCCATCATGCGACCATCTGGGGTAAAAATCATTGTGGTTTCCGGTGGTCAATGGTCGATTGTTGGAACCATCAAAATTAATAATCCAAAGGTTGGATAGGTTTTTATCGGTCATGACATCCTTAAAATTCCGAACATAGATGATTTTGGAACCATCTGGTGAAATTTGAGGGTCGGTGACCATTTCCATATTAAAGATGTCCAAGAGTTCCAAGTTGGACTGCACTTGGCCATATCCCAAAGGGATAAGGGCGACCAATAGCATTAGGTTGATGAGTAGTTTTCTCATTGTATTGCGTTTAGTTGATTACTATTTTGAAGGTGCCAACCGCTTGGCACTTTACTTTATTTGTGGGTTCCGATTATTTTTTCGGAGCATTTTCTCTATTCACATCCAACGTAGGAATTCGAACAATCTCAAAAGTGGATGAGGCCAAAGTCACTTTGCCGTTAGTTTCCAGAATCCTTTTGCCAATTTCCTCGTTAAGAAGATGTTTGGTCATTCGCCGTTTTTTATAGTCCACGATGTATCGCAAATTGAATCCAATTATCGGTCATGGTGATGGCAAGTGTGGGGTCAACTTGGGCGTCTTCAATGTAGTACTTGTTTACGACATCTTTCCACCCAGCGATGGAATTTTTCACATACTCCGACAATTTTTCCTGCGCAACCGAAATTACAATTTGCTTGGCCAATTCCATATCAGAACCATATCGGATAGGAAGGTCAAACTCGTCCCAAACAAAGGGAAAGTCGAGCGAGTAATTGTAAACGGGGCCTTTGAACACAAAAGCATTACTGATTTTAACGATTCGGCCACTGTAATTATCACTGGACACCCATTCGCCAATCTCCATCATGGTGGTGTAAATGCTGTCAATATCTATAACATCACCTTTGATACCGTTTAGCTCGATTCGGTCTCCGGGTTTGTACACCCGCACAAAAAAGATATAAAAAGAACCGGCAATACTCAGAATCAATTCTTGCAAGGTAATAGTAATACCAGCGGTGAGAAGCCCAATGGCAAGGCCAAAATCATTGATGTTTCCGGTAAAATAGGAGATGGTAATGAGGATAATCAGGATATAACCGATAACCTCAATGGCTTTCTGAGCTTTATATTTTAGGGAATTGTCAGGAAGGTTTTTTTTGAGCAATCCTCTTGTCCATTTGATCGAAAGGATAACCAAAACAACCCAAACCAAATACTTAATGATAGCGGTGGCCACCGGATGGTCAATAAGCCACTGTTGTATGTCTGGTATGAGGTCCATTTTGGTTTAATTACATATCATAAGCTCCAAACAGCAGTTATTCCTCCCACTCTGTATGGAAAATCCCTTCTTTGTCCACACGCTCATACGTATGCGAACCAAAGTAGTCGCGCTGCGCCTGAATCAGGTTCAACGGCAAACGGCTGCTCGTATACGCATCAAAATAGGTGAGGGCATTGGACAGTCCGGGTAGTGGAATGCCATTGGTGGCTCCATAGGCAACCAATTCTCGCGCTGCCGCCACGGTTTCCTGCACTTTTTCCACAAAAGAGGGGGACAACAAAAGGTTCTCCAAATTTTCATTGGCTCGGTAAGCTTCGGTGATGTCCGCCAATAAGGCCGCACGAATGATGCAACCTGCACGCCAGATTTTAGCAATCTCACCCAATTCCAGTTCGTAACCGTACTCTTTGGAGGCATCGGCCAATTGGTGCATGCCCTGCGCATAGGTGACGATAAAGGCAAAATAGAGGGCCTGTTCTGCTTTGTTGGTAAAATCAGCTTTGTCAACCGATTTTGGAGTAGGGCGACCATACAATGCATCTGCTTTGACCCGTTCATCCTTGAGGGCGGAAATTTCACGCATACTCACGGCCACATCAATGGTGGGAATGGGAATACCCAAGTCCATTGCATTTTGGGAGGTCCATTTTCCGGTTCCCTTTTGCTTGGCCTTGTCCAATATTTTATCCACGAGATGGCCATCACCCAAATCATCCTTTTGTTCAAAGATTTCTGATGTGATTTCCACCAAAAACGATTGCAATCTACCTGCATTCCAACTGGAAAACGTACCATGGAGTTCTTCGTTGGAGAGTCCGCCTGCCTTTTTCAAAAGATCGTAGATTTCCGAAGTGAGTTGCATCAACCCATATTCAATGCCATTGTGCACCATTTTTACATAGTTTCCGGCAGATTTTGGACCCAAATAGGCCACACAAGGCTCTCCTTTGTATTTCGCGGAAACCGCTTCAAAAATGGGCTTTACGTGTTGATAGGCATCCCGTGAGCCTCCGGGCATAATGCTAGGTCCCAATCGGGCACCTTTAGCTCCGCCGGAAACCCCAGCGCCAAAAAAGTTGATTCCTTTTTCTTTCAGATACGCCTCGCGTCGGTCGGTATCAGTAAAAAAGGAATTCCCGCCATCGATAATGATATCATCTTTATCCAAATGGGGGAGCAAACTTTCAATGACAATGTCCACCACTTTTCCAGCAGGGACCAAAAGCATGATTCTTCGGGGTGTGGCCAATGCATCCACAAAGGTTTTTACATCGGTGGAGGCATTCACTTTTTCTGTATCGCCACCTTCGGAAATCAAGGCATTCACTTTTTCATCATCCAAGTCATTTCCGAATGCTGTAAAGCCATTATCGGCCACATTCAGAATAAAATTGCGTCCCATCACGCCAAGGCCAACGAGCCCAAAATCATACTTCTTTGTCATGTTCTTTATTTTTAACCACTTACGTCAAGTCTACGCTAAGTAGGCCATTATTTGAAATCTGAACCTAAAATAAACCTTATATTCGTTACGCTCAAATAATAATGGCCCCAACTGAAATCGGGATGGCCATTTGAAAGATTCATGCAGCAAAAATCATATAGCTATGAAAAAGACCGATAACCAGATGCTCGTAATTTTTGGGGCATCAGGCGATTTAACCGCTCGAAAATTGATTCCGGGCCTCTTCAATCTCCATTTAGCGGGACACCTCCCCAAAAACTTTGTGGTCTTGGGAGCAAGCCGGAGTGATATGAGTGACGAGGATTTTCGTGATAGAGTGGTATATAAAAGTCCCTACCTGAAGGATAAAATCAAGGATGCTCCAGAAAGTAAAGTAAAAGCATTCGCGGATGTGCTCTACTATGAAGATTTAGGCAAGGATTACGATACAGATTATGCTCCGTTGCGAAAGCGTGTTGAAGCCTTAAAGGATAAGCATGACACCTCTGGGAACATTATCTATTACCTTTCCACACCTCCAACCTTGTATGAGACGGTGGCCAAAAACCTCGCCGATGCTGAAATGAACACCCAAAACCATGGCTGGAAAAGGCTCATTGTGGAAAAACCGTTTGGGTATAGTCTGGAAACCGCCCAAAATCTGAACAAGGGTTTGCACCGATTTTTTGAGGAACATCAGATTTATCGAATAGACCATTATTTGGGAAAGGAAACAGTTCAGAATTTGTTGGTCACACGATTTTCAAATAGCATTTTCGAACCACTTTGGAACCGAAACTACATTCATCATGTGGAAATTACCAATGCCGAGAGTGTTGGGGTTGAAAAACGAGGGGGATATTATGATAAATCGGGTGCGTTGCGCGATATGTTCCAAAACCATTTATTGCAACTTGTTTCTTTGGTGGTAATGGAACCACCGATTGGCGATGATGCAGAAGAAATTCGAAATGAAAAAGTGAAGGCCTTGAAATCCCTACGGGTGATGAAGGACGAACAGACCCTGTACGACAACACCATTCGTGCGCAATATGTAGCTTCGGAAATCAACGGAAATAAAGTGAAAGGCTATCGTGAAGAGGATGGTGTGGACCCAGATTCCACAACCGAAACCTATGCGGCCATCAAATTTTATGTGGACAACTGGCGTTGGCATGGAACTCCGTTTTACGTACGGACGGCCAAACGCATGCCCACCAAGGTTACGGAGATTGTGATTCACTTTAAAGAGCCCCATCATCAAATTTTTCAAGAGTCAGGGATGCATCGGGACAATAAATTGGTCATACGAATTCAACCTGATGAAGGTATTTTGATAAAATTCGGGGTAAAAGTGCCTGGCCAGGGCTTTAAAGTGGAGCGTGCCAATATGGATTTTTACTATTCAAGCTTGGCTGAAACCTATGTCATGGAGGCCTACGAACGTTTGTTGTTGGATGCCATGCAAGGGGATGCCACCCTTTACGCTCGTGCTGATGAAGTTGAGGCCGCTTGGGAATTTGTGGACCCAATCCTTAACTACTGGAAAAGTGGAAAAGATGTCCGCATGTATGGGTATGCCGCCGGTGTTTGGGGTCCCGAAAATGCTGATGATTTAATTGATGGCAATGGTATTTGGCGTAATCCGGGAGAGAATTTGGCCGATGACCCTGGGTATTGTGTGATTTGCTGATTTCAATTAGCAATAAACAATTAACAATTGTCAGTTCGGGGTGTCATCCTGAGCGTAGTCGAAAGAAAAGTCGAGAACGAATGAAATCAAGGTCTAATGGAGTTAAAAATATATAGAGACAAGCAAGAAGTAGCAGAACAGTTTTCAGCCTATTTTGTGGAGAAGGCAAATACAGGGAAGCCATTTCATGTGGCCCTTTCCGGAGGAAGTACTCCAAAAATTGTGTTTGATGTGTTGGCTGCTAACTTTTCGGATAAGATGGATTGGAGCAAGGTTCATTTTTATTGGGGTGATGAGCGTTGTGTACCGCCAACCGATGATGAGAGCAATTACAAAATGACGGTGGAACACCTTTTCTCCAAAATTGATGTGCCCGAAGCCAATATCCATAGGATTCGTGGAGAAGAAGAGCCAAATACTGAAGCGATATGTTATGCCAATCTGTTGGAAATCAATTTGAATGAGGTAGAGGGAACTCCCCAATTTGATTTGGTCATTTTAGGCATGGGTGATGATGGACACACTGCATCCATTTTTCCGCATCAAATTAATTTGTGGAATGCCGAAGACCATTGTGTGGTGGCCACGCACCCAGAATCTGGCCAGCAGCGGGTTTCCATCAATGGTAAAGTCATTAATGCAGCCAAAGAAGTCGCTTTTTTGGTCACTGGTGCCTCAAAAGCGAAAAAAGTGAAGGCTGTGGTGGAAAAAACCGAAGGTTCAAAAGAGTATCCGGCCACTTTGGTTGACCCAAAATCTGGAAATTTAGTCTGGTTTTTGGATGAGGACGCAGCAGCAGACCTTGACTAATCCAAATCCATTTGAGCATTTTCACCTTCCAAAAACTCCAAAAACTCATTCACCTTAAAGTTGGTCGATTCATATCTGCTGTCACGACTGAAGGCAGACTGTTTCCGTTCCTTACTTCTGGCAAAACGACGGATATCCTGTTTGCTTTTTAGAATCAATCCGGGTACCGTTTTGTTTTTGCCATCTTTTCCTTTGGAAACCATAGTGAAATAGGAAGAGTTGCAGTGCTTGACCTCTCCGGTGGTCACATTTTCAGATTCCACCCGAACTCCAACCACCATGGAAGTTTTTCCGGTGTAATTGATGGAAGCTTTCAGCGTGACCAGCTCACCAACTTCAATGGGGTTTAAAAAATCCACCCGATTGACGGATGCGGTAACGCAGTAACTCTGCGAATGCTTGGAAGCACAGGCAAAGGCAATTTGGTCCATAAGATTAAGGATGTGCCCACCATGAACTTTTCCCCCAAAATTGGAATGGGAGGGAAGCATCAGTTCGGTAATGGCGACCCTGCTTTCTTTGGACGATTTAAATTTTTTCATTGATTTCTAAATAGGGGTGACGGCTCCATTTGTACCTCGGTGATGAAGTATTTGGTATCGCCCAACCAGAAAAAGGTGGCGTACCGTTCTTTGTAGGTCACTTTTATATAATTTCCTTGATATTCTTTCATCTTTTCAATGATGTCCGCTTCCTTGTCCTCCACAGAAAATGAAAATACATTAGTTCCGGAAAGCCCTTGACTGATTTGGCCTTCCCAAGTTTTGACCAAAACCCCTTTGCGGCTGAATTTGATCAATTCGCCAGAACGATACCCTTCACTGTAAGGCACGTAGTAGATAAAGGCAAAATAGCCAACCACTCCAAGCACAATCACAGAAATGGCAATAAATAGAATCTTTTTCACGGGTTATAGTTCAAGTTTTGGATTTTCCTCAAAATCGTCCTCCTCGGCTCGCTTTAAAATTGGTTCTGGCAAGGCTTTTTTGGCTTTGGCTCCCATGGTTCTTAACTTTTCAATACTGGTCACAATATTACCTCGACCATCAAACAACTTGTTCATGGCATTCTTATATTCTCCTTTGGCATCGTCCATCTTTTTCCCTACTTGGGTCAAATCGCTCATAAAACCAACGAACTTATCGTAAAGAGCTCCAGCTTGTCGAGCAATTTCTAGGGCATTCCGTTGTTGTTTTTCATTACTCCACATGGTATCGATGGTTCGTAACGTGGCCAACAAGGTGGAAGGTGTAACAATAACAATATTTTGCTCAAAAGCTTTGTTGTAAAGCGAATTGTCTTCATTCACGGCAATTGCGAAGGCGGGTTCAATTGGAACAAACATGAGCACAAAATCCGGACTTTCCATTTCGTAGAGATCCTCATACTTTTTGGAGGATAGTTGTTCTACGTGCCGTCGCAGTGAATTGATATGGTCTTTCAAAAATTTAGGTTTGTCATCTTCATCCGCATTGGTGAAACGTTCGTAATCGGTAAGCGACACCTTGGAATCCACCACCATTTTTTTGCCATCGGGTAAGTGAATGATAACATCGGGCATTACCCTGCCGCCTTCTTCTCGGGTAAAGCTTTGCTGAACGCTGTATTCCCTATCTTTCTCTAAACCAGATTTTTCCAACACCCGTTCCAAAACCAGTTCGCCCCAATTTCCTTGCATTTTACTGTCCCCCTTTAGAGCTTTGGTAAGGTTTTCCGCTTCTTGGGTAATTTTTAGGTTTTGGCTCTGTAGATTGAGCAACTGCTCTTTTAGAGCAGAGTGGATGCTGATGTTTTCTTTTTGGGATTTTTCCACCTTCTCCTCAAACTCTTTAATTTTTTTATTGAGTGGAGTGAGGATGTTTTCAATATTTTCTTTGTTACTCTTGGTGAATTTCTCGCTCTTTTCCTCCAAAATCTTGTTGGCCAAGATTTCAAATTCCTTGGTGAATTTTTCCTGAAGCTTTTGTACTTCCTCCTTTTGTTCGGTATTGATACGTTGCAGGTTTTCTAAATCGGCTTGGTAGCGGACCAGTTGGTTACCTTGTTGCTCCTTTTCGGATTGGAGTTGTTTTTTCTCTTCATCACTAAATAGAAGTTTATCATTTAGTGATTTGATACTGGCATTTAACTGTTGTTCCCGTTCTCCCCAAACACTTTCGTTGGATTTAGTCTTTAACTTTTGAATATAGATGCCCACAAACAACCCTATGGCAAGGGCCAAAACGCCAATAATAATGTAAATCAATTCAGTGCTCATAACGATTTCTACAGGATAAAGATAACAGATTCCAATCGATGCAGGGAAGGGAAAATGAACTTACTTATTCACTTTAAACGAACCGGTCTTGGCATCAAACTGTACCATTTCCGAAGGAAATAATTGCTCAAAATGTTTTTGTTCAATCAATTCGCAAGGGTTACCAAAGGGATTGGTGTTGCCGTCCAAAATCAGGATTTTATCGCATAGCTGAATGGCCAAATCAATCTCATGGGTAGTAAAAATGATGGTCTTATCATTTTGGTGGGCCAGTTGTTGGAGCATTTTCAGAATCTGAACTTTATGATAAAGGTCCAGATGCGTTGTAGGCTCATCGAGCAGGATTAAAGGGGTATCCTGAGCCATGGCACGGGCTATCAAAACGCGCTGCAATTGACCATCACTTAACTCATGACATTTAGAAAATCGAAGCTTTTCCAGCAAAAAGGCATCCATGCTTTTTTGGATGTGTTCTTTGTCTGAAGAAGTCAATGTTCCAATCCAATTGGTGTAGGGTTGCCGTCCCAAAGCAATCAATTCTTGAACCGTCAAGTTTTTGGAGGCAGGTTGTTCTGTCAGTACCACGCTCAATTTTTGCGCGAGTTCTGGCGGTGAATGTTTTTCAAGTGCCTTGTTTTGGATGTCAATGGTACCGTCCAATTTGGGTTGAAAGTTGGCCAAAGTCCGTAATAAGGTGGATTTGCCAACACCATTGACACCAACAATTGCGCAGAGTACCCCCGGTTCTAAGGTGAAACTGATGTTTTTGGCAACCGCTTTGCTACCGTAACCAACGATCAATTCTTTCAGGGTGATTATGGAATTCTTCTGTTCAACCATTAGAACATCATTTTTCGTTTGCGTACCAAAAGCCATATCACTACTGGAGCGCCTACCAACGAAGTTATCGCATTGATGGGTAGCACGTTGGCTGTATTGGGTAATTGAGCCAGTGTGTCACACAACAACATCAAAATGGCACCATACAAAAATACGGCTGGAATCAAGATGCGGTGTTCCATCGTATCAAAAATTTGTCGCGTGAGGTGGGGAACTGCCAATCCCACAAAAGCAATCGGTCCTGCAAATGCAGTAATACCGCCCGCTAGTACACCTGTAGCAATAATAATGACCAATCTTGATTTTTTCAGCGAAACCCCAAGGCTCAATGCATAATTTTCACCCAATAAAAAGGCGTTGAGCGCTTTGATGGATAAGATGCAAAGCAAGGTTCCCAAAAGTACGATGCCACTCAAAAGCAACACTTGTTCAGAAGTAAGGTCGCCCACACTTCCAAAAGACCAAAAAATAAAGCGCTGAAGACTTTCGGCACTTGAAAAATAGGCCAAAACGCTTACTAAGGCCGAAGTTATACTACCAAACATCAACCCAATGATCAATAGCGCCATGGTATCTTTAATGCGCTGCGCCACCAACATCACAACGAGCAACACCAAAAAACTACCTACACTGGCGGCAACGGCCATTGAGAAATCACTTAAAAAAGCGATAGAGGTCAATCCTGTTAAGAGCGAAGTACCCATCAGCAATAATGCAGCTCCCAAACTGGCGCCTGAACTAATGCCCAAAACAAAGGGTCCCGCCAAAGGATTCCTGAACAACGTCTGCATCAACAACCCGCTTAAAGACAATCCACCCCCCACCAAAATGGCGGTAAACGCCTTGGGAATTCGATACTCCCAAATAATGTACTGCCATGAAGGCACATCCACTGGGTTGCTTAGTAGAGAGGATAGCGTGGCCCCAAACGGAATGCTGACCGACCCCGAGCTGATGTTCAGCAGCCATGCGAGCAATAAGGCCACAAAAATCAGCGCAAAAGAAAATCGATATGATTTTGTTGAGCGCATTTAGCGTAGGGGTTTAAAGAAATGTGGTTTGTAATCAGGAAGCAAATCTGGATGAAGAATGTGAATAAGATCTTTCAAAACCAAATCAGGTCGTTGTGGGGCCAATTCGTAGAAAATTAGTCCACCCTTGTCACCTTTTTCAATCGCATTGGAAAAGATATTTTTTTTGGAAAATGCCTTAAACTGTTGGTAATGGGCGTTGGCCAGCTTCACTTCTTCATACGTAGTATGCGAGGACGGATTGAACCAAAAATCGGCCTGTTGGCCTTTCTCAAGTACAGCCTCCAAACTCAATCCGATGCTTCCGGTATTTTCGGTTTCACTCCAAATGTAATCCGCATTGGCATCGGTTAAGAATTGCGCCATCCAGCTTTTTCCTCCGGCCACGTACCAAACATCTTTGTACAATCCACCAGTTAAAACAGTAGGTTTTTCCGTTGCTTGTTGCGCCAGTATTTTTGCATCAGTATATGCGGTTTCAATTTCCGAAAAAATGCGGTCCGCCTCTTCCTCCTTTTGAAAGAAGGGGGCAAAGAATTTAATCCATTCCGCTTTTCCCAAAGGAGTTTGCTCTACCCAATCCCCATTATAAACCACTGCAATTCCGGACTGCTGAACCGTACTATACGCCTTGTTCGTGTCGTTTATCCCAAAGCCTATGACAACTTCTGGGTTGAGTTCCAGTACCATTTCGGTGTTGATGTTTTCATTGGTTCCCAATTCCTTTATCTGGCCATCTTCCACCAATTTTCGGGCTTCTTCCGAAGAAATCAAGTCTGTATTGGGAAATCCAACCACGGTATTCAAAACACCAAGTGCCTCCAAGGAAGGAATATGTGTGGTGGATGTGACCACCATGCGCTGAACAGGAGTGGCAATGATGGCATCATAGGCATCCCTTGGTAATGTCATAGAGGGCATTTTTTCCCGGGGAACCAACGCGTATGTAAAACTTTTTTTGGCTCCGGGCCATGCCGAAGTAACCTCAATTTCGGTAAAATCAGTGTTCTTTTTGATGGTGAAACCCGTAGCATATTGAATCCCAGATTCTGAGGTGCTTTGTTCAAGGGGAAGTTCCTTTTTTTTCTCACCACAACCGATGAATAAAATCAAAACGAACCCACTCAAGAAGAGATGTAACAGCCGATTTTTAACCATAGCCCCAAAAGTAATATTATTTAACTTTTGCAAGAAAAGATTAAACAGATTGATTACATTCGTGCTGAATTTTGGTTCATGAGAAGCCCTTGCTTCCCATGATTAAAAGGGAATCCGGTGCAAATCCGGAGCTGTTCCCGCAACTGTAAGCTGTGCCGAATCGGCACTGATGTTTTGAGCATCAGTACGTAGGAGGTGCTTGCCACAACTTCAAAACCACTGCCCAATGGGTGGGAAGGTCGTTGGCAAGACGCAAGTCAGGAGACCTGCCAAATTCAAACAAACAATGTTAAACTTTCGGGATAAAAGTTTACGTATGGGTATCATACTATTCTCCCGTTTATTCTCGTAAACGAAATGAAAAAAAGTTATTTATGGGTATCTGCCGCTATTTTGGCAGTTCATGGGCTTTCTGCGCAGGAACAGCAGAAAGATTCCATTCCACTGCAAGAACTGCAAGAAGTGGTGGTGAGCGATTCCAAATTTGAATTGAAACGTGAAAATTCCGGAAAAACGGTGATAAAAATCACCGCGCAAGAGCTGGAGCGAAACCAAGGGCGAACGGTGGCCGAAATCATTAATACCAAGAGCGGTATTGAAATTGCCGGAAGTCGTGGTCGAGATGGCGATGTCTTGGGTGTTTTTGCGCGCGGTGGTCGTGGAAAACAGGTTTTGGTGCTGATTGATGGGGTTCGGGTTTCTGACCCTTCTACATTTTCGCCGGAATACGATTTGCGGTTGTTGTCGCCATCGACCATTGCCTCGATTGAAATCATTAAAGGAGCAGCCAGTACCCTTTATGGGACTAATGCGGCTACGGCGGTCATCAACATCACCACAAAAGGGAGTGCCAAAAAGCCCATTGCCGGAACTTTTCAAAGTAGCGTAGGGACCAGTCAAACCGCGGAGGACCAAAATTACAATCTGGGCAATTTTGCCAATTCGGCGTCCGTTAACGGTACTCTGGACAAATTCAGCTATGTTGTTGATTTTTCAAATCGGTATAGAAGTAGACTTTCTGCATCGGTAACCCCCGAAAATGAGGAAGATGTTTTTTCCCATTTCAGCACCAATACACGATTTGGCTATCAATTCTCCAAGGATTTTCAGGTTTCTTTATATGGAAATCAGACCAAATACAGCAATGAATATGATGCTTCCTCAGCGGATGCTCCAAACCTGGGCAAAAGTGACCAAAAAAGGGTTGGAGTGTCTTCCTCTTTTGGCTACGGAAAGGGTTCAATTCAATTGAATGCCGCCTACACGGATTATGAAACCAATTCTAGGGACACCTTTGGTGAAAGCACCACGGAAGGGAACAATATTGTGGTGGACCTGTATAATAAATATGTTTTTGCGGATAGCTGGCACACCATTTTGGGGGTGAACTACAGCAAGGACGAGGCGGTTTTTTCCGATGATGCGGAGTTCACTATTCTGGACCCCTACGCGAATGTGGTCTATGTCTCCGATTTTGGTTTAAACTTGAATGTGGGCGGACGATTGAATACACATTCGGAATATGGAAACCACTTTGTCTATAATGTTAACCCATCTTACGTTTTTTCCACTTCGGAAGGGTATGTGAAGCTGTTGGGCTCGTATGCGACTTCGTACATCACGCCCAATTTAACCCAACTGTTTGGCGCTTTTGGTGGTAATCCTGACTTGGAACCTGAAGAAAACAGAACACTTGAAGGAGGAATTGAGTACACTATCAATACAAAGTTTAGGGTGAGTGCCTTGTATTTTGACCGAAACGAAAAGAACACTATTGGATACGATCAGAATTTCATGAGTATTAACCTTTCGGATGAAATCAATGCAAATGGGGTAGAGGTTGAAGCTTCTTGGCGTCCTTTCGATGCCTTGACTTTGGATGCCAATTACACCTTTACGGAAAGAAAGGGTGATAACGCCATCCGAATTCCAAAACACAAAGCCAATTTGAATGTGGGATATCAACTTTGCAAAACCACCAATTTGACATTGAATTACGCCTACACTGGAGAACGATTCGATACCGACTTCAATACCTTTACAGATGTTGCTTTGGAATCTTTTTCCTTAATCAATCTGTACATTGGGCATGAACTTATCCCCAATAAACTCAATTTGTTCTTAAGTGCAGACAATCTGCTTAATGAAGAATACACGGAAATCCTTGGTTATACTACGCTGGGACGGAATTTTAGGGTCGGGATGGACCTTAATTTCTAAGAGAAAAGCGGCCATTGGCCGCTTTTTTTATTCTTTGGTGAAATCCAATTGGGTAAAATCGATATCCAAAGGTTTGTCCAAATACATATTGTCTTTGGCAGCGGTCTGAAATCTTGAACTGGCAAAGGATTTTGCGGGCATTTGCGCTGAAAAGCTCACTTTGCTGGCAACTCCAGTAATTTCTTCAAGGGCACGGGCTAAAAGTGGCTCGTTGGTATCGCCAAGCACACCTAGATTGGCCAAATCTTCTACAAGGGTAATATCAGGAACAAGACCGCTGGTGTAATCATAAAAACCATCTGCATTTTCATTTCTGCCCACCAAAGGTTGGATACCCCAACTATTGTCTGGGTTAATTTCATCCTCACGGTCACTGGCATAAATAAAAGCATTGTCGATATCATCTACCAATGTGATGGAAAATTCGTTTTTGCCTCGTGTGGTTTCGCCAATATGAATGACATCTACATAAGGAGCAAGACCATTCATGACCAGTTCACTAGCGGAGGCTGAGTCATTGGTTGCAATGACAAAAACCCTATCCAGATTGAGTGAGTTGATAGCACTGGAACCTGTGGAATTGGCAAAATAATCTGACAGTTGTTCATCGCTGAGCTGCGCCTGTACCTTGGCGTTCCAGCGTTGTCTTATGTATAGGTCGCTGGTATTGGTACCGTAAACCATACTGGCCAAAAGACGGGAAGTATTTACAGAACCCCCGGGATTGTAACGCATGTCCAATACCAGTTCAGTAGCGCCTTCGGCTATAAATTCCCCAAAAGCAGCGTTGAGTTGTTCGTTAAAGTTGCTCAAAAAGCGGTTATACATTAAATAAGCGACCTTGGTTCCGTTCACATCAAGGGTTTCGGCCACCAAAATGGGGTCTTCAACCTGATTTTCAACCTTGGTTAGGGCCACCTCTGTAGCATTATCCACAATCTCATTGCCTACAATATCCGCCATCCCTAAGGTATAGCTGGTATTGCTTCCATATAAAAGGCTGACGTAATTATTGATGGTCAATTGTTGTCCATCAACCCGGGTGAAAATATCCCCACGTTGAATTGCTTTTGTTGAAGCATCGGAATTAGGGACAATGTAAATAACGTATCCAAAAATATCATCGCTGCCGCTAAATCGCACAAGATTGAATTCCAATCCATTACTTCGGGACACCCCAGATAGATTATTGACCAATTCCGAATAGTCGCTATTCAAAAAACTGAAACGGTCCTCATCAAAAAGAAGCACGTCAAAGAAAAAATCTTCGGGGCCTGGAGTGGCCTCCAAAAAATCTGTGTATTGCTGGTTCGATGTAAACCGGGTATCGGAAAGGTCATTCACATCACCTTGCCAAAAATACCAGAGGTTCATGGCCTGCCACATAAAATGCTGTGTAATGGCATCGGAACCTGGAAGAAGTTGTGGGGTTTCCCCATTTTTAATCTGGTTGTCATCATTACTGCAAGATACCATCAGCAACGACAACCCCAAGAACAAAAGAACATATTTTTTCATAGCAACGTTTTTCGGAATACCTCAATATTCATTCCATTATAAAAGAGGTTGGTAAGTTAGGTGGCGATTTTAAAAATTCTTACGAATTTCGAGTACAAAATAGGTACATAAAAGCAGATTACAAATTTTTTGTAACAATTTTCGATATGCGTCGTCGTGATAATGTAGGTCGATAAATAAGACCTGAAACAACGAAAACAACCAATGAAACAAGCTGAATTTTTAAACGTGGTGATGCCCTTTAAGGACAAACTCTACCGACTGGCAAAACGCCTTCTGGTGTCGAGGGAGGAAGCGGAGGATGCCACCCAGGAAATTTTGCTGAAACTATGGTCGAGAAACGAGTCGATGGGAGAGTACAAAAACGTAGAGGCCTTTGCCATGACCATGACCAAGAATTTTTGTTTGGACCGATTAAAATCCAAACAAGCCGGTAACCTAAAATTGGTGCACAGCAATTATAGCGACGAAAGTACCTCATTACAACGCCAATTGGAGGCGGAGGACAGCGTAAGTTGGATGGAACGCATCATGAAAGAATTACCGGAGCAGCAGAAAATGGTATTGCAACTGCGCGATGTGGAGCAATACGAATTTGACGAAATATGTGACCTATTGGATATGAAACCCACCGCAGTACGGGTGGCATTGTCCAGAGCACGAAAAACAGTAAGAGAAGAATTGATAAAAAAACATAGCTATGGAATTGGATAACATAGAAAAATTAGTGGAAAAGTACTTTGAGGCCAACACTACGGTGGCCGAGGAGGAACAGCTCCGGGATTATTTTTCGCAAGAGAAGGTGGCCACGCATCTTGAGCAATATAAGCCCATGTTCAACTACTTTTCCATCGCCAAGGAAGAACGCTACACCAAGCAGGTTCCATTAAAACCCAGTGTAAACTATTACAAGTGGATTTCCGTTGCAGCGGCGGTAGTTTTGACCTTCGGCATCTATTTTGGTAATCAATACCAAGAAAACAAGCGTTTGGAGCAAGAAAAGGCAGAATACGCTTACCAAGAAACCAAAAAAGCTTTTGAACTCTTAGCGGAGAACTTTAACAGAGGTACCGAAAAGGTGGCCTACCTAAAAGAGTTTGAAGAAGCAAAACAAAAAATTTACAACAACAATTAAAAATCGAAAAAAGATGAAGAAGTATATTTTAATCCTATTGATGACTGCACTACCCCTTGCCGGATTTTCACAGTCCTTGTTCGACAAGTTCGAGGATATGGACGACGTAACCTCAGTGGTAGTGAACAAAAGTATGTTCAACCTATTGGCAAAGATTGATGTGGAGGTGAACGACCCTGAAGCCAGGGACTTTATGGACATTGCCAGCAGTCTTAAAAGCTTAAAGGTGTTTACCACGGACAATGAACGAATAGGTTCTGATATGAAATCTTCGGTGGACAGTTATTTGAGGTCCTCAAAAATGGAAGAGCTTATGCGTGTGAAGGACAAAGAAGCCAATGTAAAGTTTTACATTAAACAAGGTAGGGATGATGACCACGTAAGCGAACTGTTGATGTTGGTCTCCGATATTAGCAATATTGAAGCCGATGGCAGAAAAATTGAGACCGTTCTGTTATCCCTTACAGGTGATATCGATTTGAACAAAATCAATTCATTGACCAAGAAAATGAACCTTCCCGAAGAGTTGAACAAAGCAGGGAAGAACAACTAAAAGGTTGTATCTGTTGACAGTGATTGGTAGGGTGTAACAAAACACCAAAAATAGCTACCAATTGCTGTCAGCCGATTTATAGTAAAGCAATCAATCAAAAAAAGAACAAATGAAACATTTTATAAAAAGCGTTTTGGTAGCAGGGGTCCTACTTTTGGCCTCCTGTTCCTCGCAACAAAGCCTGCAGGAATACTATGTGGATAATTCAGAAAATCCGAATTTCATTTCCATTGACGTTCCTGCCAGCATTCTAAAAATGGATGCTGTGGATTTAAATCCAACGCAGAAAGAAGCCGTGGAATCACTACGGAAATTCAATCTTTTGGCCTTTAGAAAGAATTCGGACAATGCGGCCGAGTTTGAAATGGAACGTAAAAAGGTTCGGGAAATCCTAAAAGGAAATGATTTTGTGGAGTTGATGAAAATCAATTCAAAGTATGGCAAAGGCGTGATCAAATATTTGGGTGATGAGGAGGCCATTGATGAGGTCATTATCTATGGGGACAGCGACGACAAAGGTTTTGCCTTGGTCCGTGTTTTAGGCAAGGATATGAATCCTGCACACATTATGCAGTTAATGCAGGCCATCCAAAAATCGGATTACAAAGGAGAAGGACTGGGTGAAATCGGCGATTTCCTTAAAGGATAAAAAAAACATCAATCAACAAACGAAGAAAAGGGTAGCAGATGCTGCCCTTTTTTATTTACTAGACTATTCAAAACTAAGGAGGTCAAAGTGTTATTTGGTTTTTGAACTTTTCTTAGTTGATTAAAGATAATTCTTTATCTTGGGATAAGATTTTACTCAACCTCCCGAATTTTATCTAACTTTTTAATTTTAAAAAATGAAGAACTTAACAAGAGTTATGGTGTCTTTTGCTATGCTTACTTTGCTGGCATGCACTACCGAAATGAAAGAGGATGAGAACCTGCTTTCAGAACAAGAACTAAATGATTTAGTTGATGATTACAAAGAACTTTTTTTAGTTGAAGATTATACAATGTCTAAAAAAGAATTGGAATCTTTTCAAAAAGAAGGATTTGCAGGGGAATATGTTCGTATTTTCAATTCAAGGGATACAAGAACAGGAGAAGTCTCAAAGGTATATGAGATAGGAAAAGACGTCTATATAAAAGAAAATGACTTGTTTAGACATTCAAAAATTGACAAAGGAGATACAAAATTAAACTTTGAAACAGGAAATGACCTGATTTCTCACTACCGAACAACTAATTTGGTTACGGTTAACAACGGAGTGAGAACTATAGAAATTAAGGCTATTAATTTTTTTTATTTCCAAAATATGGATCATGTTGCCGAAGGTTTGATACAGGCAGTTGAAAATTACAATAACTTAAATCTTGGAATACAATTTGATTTAAATTTTTATACGATACGTACTTTGCAAGAATCTTGGCCCCTTTATACCCCAGGTATCAATGCTGTTATCCATAACGGTAGTGGTAGCAATGTGCCAGGTGGGATTGCGGTATTTCCAAGTTCAGGAAATCCAGGCAGCGAAATAAGAATAAATGCGGCGACAAACAACGAGTCAATAAATGTTAATGAACATGTGGTTACTCATGAAATTGGACATTGTTTGGGGATGAGGCATACAGACTTTTTTAATAGAGCGATATCATGTGGTTCTGGTGGAAACGAAGGCAATGCAGGTGTGGGTGCAATTCATATACCAGGCACTCCTGCACAGGTGAATATTGATGTGAATTCTGTTTTCCTATCTTGTTTCAGTTTATATACCAATGGCGAATTCAGTAATACTGATATTTTAGCATTGAATGCTTTGTATTAGTATTTGAAATAAAGAAAAAATGGGATGAGAATATTTACTTATATTATTTGCATTTTGTTGTTTGTCTCATGTGATGGTGAAGTCGAGATTCCAGTTACCATTATAGAGCTCGATGTGAATGTTAATCAAGAATTGCGATATTATCTTGGGAACAACCCGGTTGAAGGGGGGTATACTATTACCAAACAACCTAAAGCATATAGCTCAAGCGAAATTTTATTGGATGAGGAATTAGGAGGCCCCACTTATTTTTATCTTCCCAAACGAGACTTTAAGGGTTTAGATATTGTTGAAATCACCCTAAAAACGTCAACTGGAAATCAAGATTTTAACAAAGAGTTGATTGTACTCCGAATAACCGTCAAATAATTTCAAAAGAGTTTAAAAAGGGTAGCATATGCTACCCTTTTTTATTTGTGGACATTCAGCACATTCTTTTGTGACCATATTTTTATCTTAGTGTCTCATAATTAGAACACTAACACATCAAATCGATACAATCATGGAAAAAGCAGAAGAATGGATGAACTACGGTTTAGACCTTGCCAAAGAATTTGGACCCAAACTCATCACCGCGATCCTCATCTATCTCGTGGGGATGTGGATCATCAAAAAAATTACACGCGGAACCCGAAAGGTGATGTCCAAAAGCAAATATGATGAATCCCTGCAACGGTTTTTGTTGAATTTGTTCTCCTGGGCCCTCAAGATTTTCTTGATCATTATTGTGATTTCCCGATTGGGAGTCGATGTCACCACCTTTGCTGCGGTGATAGCCGCTGCAGGTTTGGCCATTGGGTTGGCACTGCAGGGGTCGTTGTCCAATTTTGCAGGAGGGGTTCTGCTCATGATTTTTAAACCCTATCGTATCGGTGACTTGATCGAGGCACAAGGCGTACTAGGCGTTGTGAAGGAGATTGAGATTTTTACCACCAAATTGGTGACGCCCCAAAACAAACTGGCCATTGTGCCCAATGGCGCCATGGCCAATGGAAATATCATCAACTTTACCGCCGAAGGCCGCATGCGGGTCGATACTGTGATTGGTGTTGGCTATGGTGAGGACATCAAAAAAACCAAAGAAGTGCTATTGAAGGTACTCACCGATAATCCGAAGGTGCTGCAAGACCCTGCACCATCGGTTAATGTTTTGGAATTGGCGGACAGCTCTGTGAATTTTGCAGTGAGACCGTTCTGTGAACCCAAAGATTATTGGGATGTCTATTTTAACACCTATGAAAACTGCAAATTGGCCTTAGATAAAGCCGGCATTGAGATTCCATATCCACATCGCATCAATATTGAGCGGAAGGAATAATGGTATTGTCCCTTTGAGGCTTTTATGTCGGTTAGGTATGGACAAATAAGCGGTCAACGATGATTATTGATTGTTTTTCAAAACCTAAAACAGCGTAATTTGAAATTAAGCCTTTTCTTTTGGCTTGTACATCACGATAATCTGGATAAGAATAGCCAGAAACACCAATATGTAAATTTCAATTTGGGTGAATAATTCTACCGTATCAACGGCACGTTTGCTAATTGACATTTGCCTACTTCCCTCAATCAGCTGAATTTTGGATAAATCATTGAGATTGTCTTTTAATTTCTCAATATGATTTCCAATTTGGGGATTAGTACCATAATCGGAGTTTGAAACCTGACGTTCAGCCGCTACCAACGACGCTATGTTTTTCTTTAAATCTGAAAAGACTTTTGCCTCCTCAGAGGTTAATTTTGTCTGCTCAAATCTGGAAACCAAAGCTTGTAGGGTATTGTTGACCTTTGCGTTTTGAGTATTGAAAAAAGTGGTATCCGATACTGATACAGCCAATTCTTTTTGATGGATAGACTTTAGCATTTCAAAAATCAGCTCTTTGGCCACCAATCGGTCTTCGTATATGGTTACTACTGAATCACGGACCCGGACAAAATTATTCTTATCGATTAGGTTGGTTGAGATGATCAAGACAAAGATCATCAGTATTCCAAGTATCCATTTTATTTTATTGTAGAATGCCATATTCACTACTTTTTAGAGATTAATGCCAATTACAATAATACAAAAAATGGTACGCAACATGGCGTATATCGTGTTGCATTGGAATTGACTGCAGGTGTTTTCCCTTCAGTTTATTCTTTCTAGTTTTCGGGTGATTTGGTGGATTCCAAAGTTTTAGTAAAAAAGACTAACTTCATACTTGCCTGCCTACGGGCGGGGGCCTTTGCTGAACTAGTTTCAGTGTCGGGCGATATAATTCAATTAAAACGATTCCTATCATTTAACGTTGTGCTTCATTATCCGAAACTGCTAACCAATGATAAAGTTCTTTAGAAAAATTAGACAAAGACTGCTTTCTGAAAATAAATTCAGCAAGTATTTGTTTTATGCCATTGGTGAAATTGTGCTAGTGGTTATCGGAATTTTAATTGCGCTTCAGATAAATAATTGGAATGAAAATAGGAAGCAACAAATCAAGGTAAATCAAAATTACCATGAGATATTGGCAGACCTGGATAGAGAACGAGCGCATGCAAATTTTATAATTAACAAGTTCGAAGAGCAGCGACAAGCTTACAGGGAATATCTTGAACGTTTTGCTGACGAGAAGATTAGCCGCAAAACTATGTACAACATGCTGCTTCAACTTAATATGGAAGGTTTTCCAATCAATTCCAATACCAGTATAACCGAATCATTGCAGAATAGTGGTGAGATTGTTCTGATTCCTCAAGCAATAAGAAACAAACTCATCAGTTTACAACGTCTACAACAAAAGATAACCGTAGATGAAGGTTTGGACAATCGAGCACGGATGGGTGTCAATGAACGGTTGAGTATGCTCATCGGCTCGCGAACCTTGGAAGAGCGATTAGAGAATCAAAAAGAACTCAAAGCTGAATTGCGAATTGACGAAAATACGAATGAAATCATCTTGGCGCTAGAGGCTATCCAAGATTGGATGGACTTTTCTGAATCAAAATCGATAAGACAACTAAGTGGATTAGTTGATGAAATCAATGAGGTCGAGAAGCTCATATTGGAAGAGATGAAATAACGAAAGCACAACAATGCGTATAGATCATACTTGCTATCGCTGCGTACGCTCCATAAGTACCAATTTCAAATCACTTTTGATTAATAACAAAACTTAAACCCCCGTATAATTCGCTGGGGTGATTCGCTTCAGTTCCGTTTTAATGGCATCCGAAACCTCCAAGGTTTCAATAAAATCTGCTATTGATTTTTGGGTGATTTTCTCATTGGTTCGGGTCAAACCCTTTAGGGCTTCGTAGGGATTGGGATAGCCTTCGCGACGCAAAATGGTTTGGATGGCCTCAGCAACCACCGCCCAATTGTTCTCCAAATCCTGCTCAAACTTGTCTTGATTCAATACCAATTTGTTCAACCCTTTTAAGGTAGATTGAAACCCGACCAAGGTGTGCGCAAAGGGAACGCCTACATTTCGCAATACGGTGCTGTCCGTTAAGTCGCGTTGCAGTCTGGAAATAGGCAGTTTGGCCGATAAATGCTCAAAAACGGCATTGGCCAACCCCAAATTTCCTTCGGAATTCTCAAAATCGATAGGATTTACTTTGTGCGGCATCGCCGAGGAACCCACTTCTCCTTTTTTGATTTTTTGCTTAAAGTAATCCATTGAAATATAGGTCCAGAAATCCCGGTCCAAATCAATAAGGATGGTATTGATGCGCTTTAAGGCATCAAAAAGGGCTGCCATGTGATCGTAATGTTCAATTTGTGTAGTAGGGAAGGAGTGGTGCAAGCCCAATTTCTCCTGTACAAATTGCTTTCCAAAAGCTTTCCAATCCGTTTGGGGATACGCAACTTTGTGGGCATTGTAATTTCCGGTGGCACCGCCAAATTTGGCCGCACTGGGAATATCATTCAATAAATTGAACTGCTCCTTGAAACGTTCCACAAAAACCTCAATTTCCTTGCCCAATCGGGTAGGGGAGGCAGGTTGCCCGTGAGTTCGTGCCAACATGGGAATGTCCGCCCATGCCGCGGCAAGTTCCTTTAGTTTTTCAAAAACTTCAAAATAGGAAGGCACATACACCTCGTTCATGGCCTCTTTGATGGAAAGCGGAATGGCGGTGTTGTTGATATCCTGTGAAGTCAACCCAAAATGGATAAACTCCTTATGTTTTTGCAATCCCAGCGCATCAAATTGTTGTTTGATGAAATACTCAACCGCCTTTACATCATGATTGGTGACCTTTTCAATATCCTTAATGGCTTGCGCATCTTCCGAAGAAAAATTCTTGTAGATATTCTGAAGTTCGGAAAATTTCTTTGCGTCAAAATCGGCCAATTGCGGTAATGGAATTTCACAAAGCGCAATGAAATACTCAATTTCAACCTGAACACGGTACTTGATAAGCGCCTCTTCAGAAAAATAATCCTTTAGGCTTTTGGTCTTGTTTCTGTATCGGCCATCAATGGGTGAAATGGCGTTGAGTTGTGTTAGGGACATTGCTACGAACGATTTTGAAAGTTGCAAAGATACTCAAACTCGTAGAGTTTAATGGCCTATTTGGGCCAACTTGTCCAGGGTTTTTTTGGCCCGGTTTTGATAACCTGTGGTGCCAGTGGCGTAGGTATCTTCCAAAACTTGGCGCAACTCAGGGTATACCCAGTCGAATTTTTGCCCCAAATAATAGAGGCTGGTCATGGAAAAGACCTTTGGCGCCATGTTCATATCACTGATGAGCCAATCAAAACAGGCTGTCATGATTTTTTCCAAATGCTCGTCAGTGACATTTTTTTGGAAAGCAGGGTCTTTCTTTTTGAAATACGCTACGCACACCATCTCACAGACACAAGCCATGGCACGGATGGTCGCTTCGGATTTCAAATTTTCCAGCATTTCAGTGAAATCATCAAAGTAAGGCAATATATAGTCTAATTTCTTTTCAATCAGATGCCGAAACGTCCAACTGGCGTTATAGGTACCTTCCTTTTCTTCAATCTGTATCTCATTCAGTAATGCCCCAACCATAGTTGGCTGAAGGATGAGTTTGTCCACCAGCATGTCGACATCAGCTTTTGAAAGCCTCCCTGAATGCAGCGCAATATGCAGTTCTTCTTTGGTCACAATGACGTATCTTTATGGGAAATCTTGAGTGATGAAAATAGTGAAAAAAATAGCAATTGCACTGTTGGTGATTTTAATCGGGATGCAGTTTTATAGACCCGAAAAAAACCAAGCCGAAGGGGATTATGTCGCTGCTTTTGAAGCGGAGACCCAACCCACTCCCGAAGTAAAAACCATTTTAAAAAGTGCTTGCTATGATTGCCACAGCGCGAATACAGTGTATCCGTGGTACAACAATATTGCACCCGTTTCTTATTGGTTGGCAGACCATGTTAAAGATGGGAAACGACATTTGAACTTTTCGGATTGGGAAAATTATACCGTAAAAAAGAAGGACCATAAGCTGGAGGAACTTGTTGAGGAGGTCGAGGAAGGCAAAATGCCCTTGAATGAATATACGTGGACCCACTACGATGCCCGTTTGGATGAATCTCAGAAAAAGGCATTGATGGATTGGGCCAAAGCGGCTAGGTCCAACTACGAATCAGCTCTTCAACAAGAATAGGGACGCCTTTTGCAGCAGTTTCCGCACGTACCGTAAGATTGTCAAAGTCCGATGAACGCACAGTAGGTCTGGGGTCCACAAAAAAGATGGGAGTCTGTTTTGGGGCATAATGAATCAATCCAGCGGCAGGATATACCTGCATGGAGGTTCCAATAACCATTAAAACATCAGCTTGTTGGGTTATGTAAGCTGCGGTTTCCATCATCGGGACCATCTCTCCAAACCAAACGATATGGGGGCGTAGTTGATGCCCCTTTTCATCCAAATCGCCCAAAACCAAATCCGTGGTCCAATCTAAAATGTAAGTTTCATCATGGATGCTGCGCACCTTGAATAGTTCGCCATGAAGGTGCACTACGTGCGAACTCCCCGCCTGCTCGTGAAGATTGTCCACGTTTTGGGTGATGATGCTAACATCAAAATGTTGCTCCAGCGTAGCAAGTGCCAAATGACCTGGGTTGGGACTCACCTCCAACAATTGACGCCTACGCTGATTGTAAAACTCCAATACCAACTCCGGATTTCGGGCAAAACCTTGTGGCGAGGCCACTTCCATAACATCATGACCTTCCCAAAGGCCATCCGCATCTCGAAAGGTCTTTAGGCCACTTTCGGCACTCATGCCGGCTCCGGTAAGTACGACTATTTTTGGTTTTTCGCCCATAGTTTTCCAAAAATAGAAATTTCAAATTTTCCTATCTTGTTTTTATGTTTGATGATGACTTGTTCGCTTATTTGGAAACCTATCTCACGGAAGAGCGGAAGCAGCGTTTTTTAGAGGTGCTACAAAACCGCACCCGATTGCTTACAGTGGCCATTGAGGATGTGTTCCAGATGCACAACACCAGTGCCATTATCCGGAGCTGTGATGTGTTTGGCATTCAAGATGTGCATGTGGTGGAAGACCGATTTGGTAAGCGACTGGACAAAAATATTGCCGTAGGAGCGGAACAGTGGGTGGATGTGTATCGCTATCGGACTACGTCCGAATGTATCGATAAGCTCAAAAATGAGGGCTACCGAATCATCGCCACTACACCTCATGATGATTCCCAATTGTTACACGATTTTTATCCCAAGACCAAAACGGCACTCTTCTTTGGAACGGAAAAGGAAGGATTGAGCGAGGAAGTCATGCAACGCGCCGATGGATTCCTAAAAATTCCGATGGTAGGGTTTTCAGAAAGTTTGAATGTTTCGGTCTCGGCGGCCATCATTATTCAAGAGTTGGCACAAAAAGTACGGGATTCTTCCTTGGATTGGCACCTATCGGACATTGAGATCTTGGAAAAGCGGATGGATTGGACCAAGAAGTCGATTAAAAATGTAAAGGGCATCATTAAAAGGTATTTGGCAGATTAAACTTTTTTGTATTTTTAATTGGTAACCAATCAATTACAACCATGATAATACTACTTTACATTTTAGCAGGGATTGTTCTGCTGATTCTAATTTTGGCCGCAATAGCACCAAAGACCTACAATGTTTCCCGTTCCATCACCATTGCCAAGCCTAAGTCGGTGGTTTTTGAACATTTGAAATCTCTTAAAAAGCAAAATGAATGGTCTCCGTGGGCCCGTCGTGACCCCAATATGGAACAAAAATTCACCGGAACTGATGGAGAGGTAGGGTTTGTCAATTACTGGAATGGCAACAAGGAAGTGGGAGAAGGGGAGCAGGAAATCACCAAGATTGTGGAGGGCGAGCGCATTGAATCGGAACTTCGGTTTTTAAAGCCTTGGAAATCCACTTCGGATGCTTATCTCATCACTGAGGAAGTGGATGCTGCCACTACAAAAGTGACGTGGGGGTTTTCTGGTAAGAACAAATTTCCTTTCAGCATTATGATGCTGTTCATGAATATGGACAAAATGATTGGAAAGGATTTTGAGGAAGGTCTCTCCAACTTAAAAGAAAAGCTGGAATAAGCAGTAACTTATTCCACCAGTTCCAAAAGGGCAATGTCGAAGTCGTTTTCCAGAAGCACCTTTCCGTTGGCTACCGTTACTTCGGTTTCGGAATAGGTGTCGTATAATTTGGTGCCATCACCAAAGAATCCTTTTACCCACAAGGACTTTTTACCTGTAGGTAAATCGAGACCGACCACCACTTTGTCCCGATAGTCGCCATTGTCGTAGGTTCTGGAGAAGACGTAAGGCGATTTGGCCAAACGTTTATGTTTTCCGGCTCCAATGGCAGGGTGGTTTCTTCGGAATTGACCTAATTTTTGCCAGTGCTTGTGTATTTTTTGGGTTTCCGGAAGGCTATCCAGTTCTTCCCAGTTCATAAAGGAGCGAAGGGTGGCATCACCTTGGGCACCTTCAATGGTGAGGCTTCGCGAGGTTTCGTCGCCATAATACACTTGTGAGGCACCTGGTGTCAATAATAAAACGTTGGCTGCACGATAGGGTTTTTTGCGCTCTTTGTCGTACGGAGTTCCATCGTCATGGGAAGTCAAATAATTCAGCACACTTTTATCCTTCAATTTGGTATTGAGCAATCCACTGTATTTTGAAAAAATGTCCTCATAAGCTTTGTCGGCATCGGTCTTTAGCTCAAAATTGATGAGACTTTTAAAGCCATAACTGAAGAAATCCACTTTTTTGTCGCCAAAATCATAATCCCGTCCTCCGGAAATGCCGTAGTTGTAGACTTCGCCAACCATATAGAAGGGGTTGTTGTCCAGAATACGGTCCTCGTGTTTCTTCTTCCACATTTCAAAGGCATACACAGCTTCTTTGTGGAGGTCTTCCCAAGCATTTTCATTGACGTGTTTTACCGTATCCACTCGAAATCCGTCCACACCATAGTCGTTGATGTAATCTGTCAACCATTTAATGATATAGTAGCGAGGTGCTCTAGGATACCCCGTACGGTCAAAGAAAAGTTGTAATTCATCCAATTCCTTGCTCAACCGGCCTTCATCCTTCCATTTGGCGAGTAACGCATCAGGAAGTTCCACTGCCTCATCTGATTCGGTAAGAATATCGGGTAAGTTCGCGACCAAGGTGCACTCGGTGGTGTTTTCATAATTGGTGAATTCACAAGTGGGACCTGTCCGCACCCAATCCTCGGGCCAAACCGGGTCTTTGTCTGTAACGGGACCTGTGTGGTTGAGAACCACATCCAAAAGAATACGAATGCCTTTGGCATGGGCAGCCTTTACCAGATTGTCCAAGTCTTTAAGTGTGCCAAAATTGGGGTCAAGAGCGGTCCAATCCTTGGCCCAGTATCCGTGATACGCGTATGTGTTTCCAGTTCCTTCGTCGGTGGCGCCGTGGACTTGCTCCACCAAAGGTGTAAGCCAAATGGCATTGATACCCAAATCGGTAAAATAACCATCTTCAATTTTTTGGATGACACCTTGCAGGTCCCCGCCCTCAAATCCGCGAAGCACCCCTGTTGCTTCGTTTCTATCGAAATTAATGTCGTTATTGGGATTTCCGTTCTTGAAACGGTCGGTTAGTAGGAAGTAGACATTGGCCCCTTCCCAAACAAAGGGCACCTCCTTTTTGGGTGTTTCCGCTACAACTACCTGCTGTTCTTCTACTTGCTGCTTTTTTTCAACCTTTTTGCAGCCTACAAAAAAGGACATTAGTGACATAACAACAAGTAGTTTTTTCATGTTTTGGGATTTTGTTTAAAGCTATAAAATGAATGCGGAATTCTAAAATTTATTTATGGCTTCGTCACATGGGCCCAAAAGCGGGAAAGTAAGTCTAATTAGTTTCGGTTTAGCACCTTGTACTCTTCATAGCAGCTGGATATGGCGTCCAAAATTTGGAGGTCATTGGCTGTGTTGATAAAGGATTTGGAATAATTGCAGTTGTTAAGGATGTCTTCAATATCCACTTTCTCCAACTGTAGCAATTCTGTAAGAATTTCACGGTCAAATTTGGAAGCCAACAAGTTTTTGATTTCGTCGTCTTCTTTCATTTGACGCAATTTGCGCATCTGTCTCGGTTTTTTTCCAAAGAGATTCCGCAGAAGGTCTGCCGGGTTCAATATGGCTCCCAATACTTTGGTTACGGCACTGGGGTTCTTGCTTCCGGCTTCATAGCTCGCGTTAAGCCCTGAAATGCTATACTGATAGGCGTTGTTCACAGGAAGGTTCTTCACATCAATTTCCAGATATCCGGTAAGTTGATATGGGGTCACGATGACTTCTTCCAACGCATAAGCCAATTCGGTCAATGCGATTTTAGTGTCCTCAATTTTGAACATATCATTCGTAACCCGAACCTTTTGTGATTTAAACCCCAGATAACTCAGGTAAAGGGTATCGTTTACAGCGGCTTCAATGGTAAAACGGCCATTTTGGTCCGTAATGGTACCGATGACTTGATTAAGATTGATAACGTGAACACTTTCCAAAGGAAAATCTGTCTGAGCGTTCACCACAGTGACCGTAAGCTCTTCCAAGACCGGGGTTTCATCCTCGTTCTGGGCCATGCAAAGCAAAGGGACAATGGCAAAAAGTGTAAGTAGAATTCTTCTCATGCAATCTTTGTAGGTATAAAAGTACTAAACAAAGAAAAATTATTTGCTACCCCTTAGCTTTTAATATAGAATTAACTAATAAAAACCAGACCTTTTTTTACCGCCCTTTTTGTTGAAACCTCCTTTTTTTCCTCCCCTGAAGGATTTGTTGCCACCACTTTTTCGGTTACCGCGTTTACGGTCTCTTTTTCGACCGCCACCTTTGCCTTGGCCTCCTGGTTTTGTGGATACTTCTACGTTAATGAAACGCCCATCCACCTTGAACTCACTAAAGGTTTGAAGAATGAGTTCTGTAAGTTGAGCATCTGAGTTGAAGAAAGAGAAGCTGTCCTTGGTATCAACGTTGAATATATCGTCTTTTTCCAAATCCAAGGTATCCCGAAGGAAATCTTTCAATGACATCCAATCGTACCCGTCACGCTCTCCAATATTGATGAAATAGCGTACGGAACCACTAGAGGGAATATCGGCAGACTCTGAACCTCCTTTGCTTCCGCGTTCGCTGGAACTATCAGAAGTATTTAAGTCTTTGGTCTTGCTATAATAGTTGGAGAACTGCGTAAACTCAACGGAAACCATCTTTTTAATAAGCTCGTCACGGTCAATACCTTCCAAAACATCGTTGATGGCAGGCAAATAGGCGTCAATTTCCTTGTTGATTTTGGTGTCCTTGATTCTGTTGGCCAAATGATACAACTGAATCTCACAGATTTCAATTCCGGTTGGAATCTTTTTCGCGATAAAATCCTGTTTGACGATTTTTTCAATGGTCTTGATTTTACGTAGCTCAGAACGTGTGATGATGACCATGGAAATCCCTGACTTCCCAGCTCTACCAGTACGTCCGCTTCGGTGGGTGTAGGTTTCAATCTCATCGGGCAGTTGGTAGTTGATGACGTGGGTTACATCATCCACATCAATTCCGCGAGCGGCAACATCGGTTGCCACCAACATCTGCACCTGTTTTTTACGGAAGGCGTTCATCACCAAATCACGTTGGTTTTGACTTAAATCACCATGAAGCGCACCAGCGTTGTAGCCATCCTCAATCAATTTTTCAGCAACTTTTTGGGTGTCACGCTTGGTTCTACAGAAAACAACGGAGAAAATACCGGGATTTGCATCGGCCAAACGTTTTAGTGCTGGGTAGCGATCACGACCTCCAACCACGTAATATTCGTGTTGAACTGTAGAAGCGCCCGCATTCTTGGTTCCAACGGTGATTTCAACAGGTTGGTGCATGAATTTTTTGGCGATAGTGGCCACTTCTTTGGGCATGGTCGCTGAAAACAACCATGTTAATTTTTCTTTAGGGGTGTTGGAGAGAATATCTTTGATGTCTTCGTAGAAGCCCATGTTCAACATTTCATCGGCTTCGTCCAAAACACAATAATCAATTTTGGAAATATCCACCATTCCACGACCGATCATATCCTTCATTCGGCCAGGCGTAGCCACAACAATTTGTGCTCCGCGTCTAATTTGACTGGCTTGTTCCGTAATGCTAGCACCGCCATAAATGGCCACCGTGCTCAGTCCTTTTACGTATTTGGAGTATAATTTGAGTTCGTTGGTGATCTGCAAACAGAGTTCACGGGTAGGAGAGAGAATCAAACCTTGTGTGGTTCTGCTCTCTGCATGTATTTTTTGAATCATCGGAAAACCAAAAGCAGCGGTTTTTCCTGTTCCAGTTTGAGCCAAGGCCACCAAATCGGTGTCTTGCTCCAATAAAATTGGGATTGATTTTTCCTGTACTTCAGAAGGGGTTTCAAATCCAAGATCGGAAATAGCATCCAATAGGGGTTGATCTAACCCCAAGGCTTCAAATTTTGTCATAGCGGTGTATACCTTAAATCGCAAATATGTTGTGTTGCATAGAGCGATTCCTGTATAACCTTTGAGCCCATCGCAACACCTTGCCCATACCGGCGGCGTTAATAAAGCGGCAAATGTACGCTAAATTTATGCGGCGGCTACTATAAAGTCTTGTTTTTTAAAAAGGTGACCAATTTCTGGATGGCCCTTCCACGGTGGCTGATGGCATTCTTGGTTTCGGCTGGGAGTTCCCCTAATGTCTCGTCAAACCCTTCAGGCTTAAAAATGGGGTCGTATCCAAAACCTCCTGAACCCTGTTTGTCTATGGTGATGGTTCCTTCCACGATACCATCAAACGCATAACTTTTCCCGTTAAGGTTGAGATGAATGGCCGTTTTGAAGTGGGCTTGTCGGTTTTCTTTTCCTACCAATTCTGATAAAAGTTTCGCCATATTATCCTGCGCATTCTTTTGTTCCCCGGCATAACGGGCCGAATAAACGCCGGGTTCACCATTCAGTGCATCAACTAAAAGCCCGGTGTCGTCCGAAAAACAGTCCAAACCATAGGTTTGGGTTACAAAATCGGCCTTGATTTGGGCATTTTCCTCTAAAGTCTGTCCAGTTTCGGGGATTTCATCAAAACAATTGATGTCTTTCAATGACAATAGTTCGATGGATCTTGGAAGCAGCTGCTGCACTTCCTTCAATTTATGGTCGTTGTGGGTGGCAAATACAAGTTTCAAATTGGAAAGGTCTAATTCAGTTTCAAAAGTAGTAATTTCGAGTAGTAAACTTGCCCGTATGAAATTTAGAATACCCCCAGTTTTGGTGATGATGGTCTTTGGAGTACTTATGTATGTATTGGCGATGTTTCTTCCGTTTGGAAATTTTGATTTTTTCGGCAGAGAGGAATTGGCCTACGTTCTGTTTGGATTGGGATTCCTGGTTATTTTGATAGCAGTGATTCAGTTTGGCAGAAAACAAACCACTACTGACCCCTTGCATTTGGAAAAAGCAAGCAGTTTGGTCGTAAAAGGTATTTATAACTACACTCGTAATCCCATGTATTTGGGGATGTTGCTGTTTTTGCTGGCTTTTGGATTGAAATTGGGAAACGCCTTTAATACTCTTTTGGCCGCGGGTTTTGTGTATTGGATGAACCATTTTCAGATTAAGCCTGAAGAAGAAGCACTATCGACAAAATTTGGTAAAGAATATGCGCTGTACTGCAAGTTGACCCGAAGGTGGTTTTGATGGCCTTTGTTAATTGTTGATGGTTAAGGGTTATAGGTTTTAGTGGCGATTCGCGTAATTCGTGCCAACCATATTTTTAGGTTAAAGCTCTAAGTTATTGAGCTTGAGTTTAAACTTGTTATTTTGATTCTTCTAAATTGCAAAAAGCTGCCTTTTGGGTGCCATTTGAAACAAATCGTAATGGATTTTTGATTTATCCACAAATGTGTAAGGTTTTTAATAAGTTCCGATTCTAAGGATGGAATTTATGTTTAATTTTACACCTTAATTTTTTTAGCTATCCATGGTGGAAACGGGCCGAAAATATGTTTTTGATTTTGACAGTACCCTTACCCGGGTAGAGGCGTTGGATGTGTTGGCTGAAATGACCCTTCAAGGCAACCCCAAAAGAGAGGAAATTGTTGCTGAAATCCAACACATTACCAATTTAGGTATTGATGGTGACATTTCTTTTACGGAATCCCTTGAAAGAAGAATCAAGCTATTGAATGCCAATAAAAAAGACTTGGAAAACTTGGTGGTTGAACTTCGTCAAAAAATATCCAAATCCATCGCTTCCAACAAGGAATTCTTCCATGAATTTTCGGATGATATTTATGTGATATCCTGCGGGTTCAAGGAATTTATCGATCCCATTGTTGAGGAGTACAATATTCCTTCGGACCGGGTTTATGCCAATACATTTACGTTTGATGAATCCGGAAACATCACTGGATTTGATGAAGCCAACGTTTTGGCTTCCCATAATGGAAAAATAGAATGCTTAAAACGCCTTGATTTGGACGGAGAGGTCCAGGTCATTGGAGATGGCTATAGTGATTATGTAATGCGTGAAGCAGGAATAGCCCATAAGTTTTTCGCCTACACTGAAAATGTGCACCGAGCCAAAGCCGCAAACAATGCGGACCACGTTGCACCTAACCTAGATGAATTTTTATTTGTGAACGATTTACCAAGAAACCTTTCGTATCCAAAAAATAGGATCAAGATCCTTTTGCTTGAAAATGTACACCCAGCCGCTTTTGAGAATCTTTCAGAGGAGGGCTTTTCCGTTGAACTTGTAAAGCACAGTCTTCCTGAGGAGGAGCTCATAGAGCGAATCAAAGGAGTACATGTTCTGGGCATCCGTTCCAAGACGCAAGTGACCAAAAAAGTGTTGGATGCCGCCAATAAACTGATGGTAGTGGGTGCTTTTTGCATCGGAACAACCCAAATCGATTTGGAATACAGCAAGAAAAAAGGCGTAGTTGTCTTCAATGCGCCTTATAGCAATACGCGATCTGTGGTGGAATTGGCCATCGGTCAGACCATTATGTTAATGCGTAGCATTTTTACCCGAAGCACAGAAATCCACAATGGCGAATGGAACAAGACGGCAGCCAATTCCCGAGAGGTTCGAGGTAAGAACCTTGGAATCGTGGGTTACGGAAACATTGGTAAGCAAATGTCCGTTTTGGCCGAAGCTATGGGTATGCGGGTCTATTATTATGATGTCGCCGACCAATTGGCACTGGGTAACGCCGTAAAATGCAACACCTTGGAAGACCTTTTATCCATTTCGGATGTGGTTACCCTCCATATTGATGACAACAAAGCCAATAAAAACTTTATCGGTGAGCGTGAAATCAACCAAATGAAGGATGGAGCTATACTCATTAACCTTTCCAGAGGTTTTGTGGTGGACATTGATGCTTTGGCAAATGCATTGAAAGGTGGAAAATTGGGTGGAGCTGCGGTTGATGTGTATCCTGTGGAACCAAGCAGTAATGGTGCGTTTGAAACTCCGTTACAAGGATTGTCCAATGTAATTCTGACCCCTCATATCGGTGGAAGTACCGAAGAAGCACAACGAGACATTGCCGATTTCGTTCCCAACAAAATCATGGATTACATCAATTCAGGAACCACGGTGGATGCAGTGAACTTCCCGAATATCAGATTGCCAAAACAGAACAAGGCGCACCGCTTTTTGCATATCCACAAAAATGTTCCCGGCATCATGGCCAAGATTAATGAAGTCGTCGCCAAATATGGATTGAATATTTCTGGGCAATACCTGTCCACTGACCCTGAAGTTGGCTATGTGATCACCGATTTGGACAAAGAGTATGACAAAGAGGTGGTAAAAGCATTGAAAAACATCGAAAACACCATCAAATTTAGAGTGCTTTATTAGTAGAAAGTCGCGAAGAAGTTGAATCAAGAGCCAAGAATCAGTCTTTGTTCTTGAATCTTTTAGCGAAGCGGTCTTGAATTTGAACTTGATTCTTGAACTTGCACTTGAACTTTTTCATTGATGGTGGTACGGTTCATTCCGTAAAATAGTGAAACCCCGATACAACTGTTCCACCAAGAACAAGCGAACCATTTGATGGGAAAAGGTCATTTTGGATAAACTGATTTTTCCCTGAGCCTGGGCATAAACCGCATCACTGAACCCGTAGGGTCCGCCGATGACCAAAACAAGGTTTTTGATGCCACTGTTCATTTTCTTTTGAAGGAATTGGGAAAATTCCACCGAGGTATACTGTTTTCCCCGTTCATCTAGAAGGATTAAGACATCGGAAGGTTGGAGTTGACCCAATATCAGTTCCCCTTCTTTTTCCTTTTGTTGTGCTTCAGAAAGATTTTTGCTGTTTTTTAGGTCCGAAATAATATGAAAATGGAACTTTATATAGTGCTGCAATCGCTTCTCATAAATCGATATAAGTTGTTCTAGGTCAACACTATCCGTTTTTCCAATGGCAATCAAAGTAATCTGCATGCCCAAAAATAAGGTTTAAACTGAAATACATCGCCATGCGAATCGTGGAGAAGGAGCAATGTTTTTACTATTTTCGTTAAAACCCCAATTGGATGATATCCGAAGAACAATTCCAAAATGAACTTGACTTGATCATTGACAACGCCATTCGCGAGGATGTCGGTGACGGTGACCATAGCTCCCAGGCCTGTATTCCTGCTTCTGCAACTGGAAAGGCAAAACTGTTAGTTAAAGACGAAGGCATTATTGCCGGGGTTGCATTTGCGGAACAAGTCTTTCAAAAGGTTGACCCTAACCTAAAGGTTGAGGTGTTGCTTACCGATGGAGCCCCAGTAAAATATGGTGATATTGTTTTTTATGTGGAAGGAAGCTCGCAGAGTATACTAAAAGCAGAACGCTTGGTGCTCAATGCAATGCAGCGCATGAGCGCCATTGCTACGAAGACCAGTGATTTTGTATCGATATTGGATGGTACCAGTACCAAAATTTTGGATACCCGAAAGACCACTCCCGGTATACGAGCTTTGGAAAAATGGGCCGTTAAGATAGGAGGAGGTGAAAACCACCGTTTTGCGTTGTATGACATGATCATGTTGAAGGACAACCATATTGATTTCGCCGGAGGCATCACCAAGGCCATTCAAAAAACACAACAGTATTTGAAGAAAAAGGGCAAAGACTTAAAAATTATTGTCGAGGCCCGGAATTTGGATGAAGTTTCGGAAATTCTTCAATCCAAAGGCATTTACCGAATTTTGCTGGACAACTTCAATTACGAAGACACCAAAAGGGCAGTCAATTTAATTGGAGACCAATGTCTTACAGAATCCTCTGGAGGAATAAACGAAGATACCATCCGAAAATATGCTGAATGTGGTGTGGATTACATTTCATCTGGGGCATTGACCCATTCAGTGCACAATATGGACCTAAGTTTAAAAGCCGTGTAATGTCCCAAGTTATAGAAGAGCAATTGGAAAAGATACCGGTCATCAATTGGGTGGCTAGGCTGCTGAAAAAGGTAAAGCTCAAGGCTTTCGAGGGGCTCTCTCTTTATAATTTGATAGAAATGTATTTATTGGGGATTGTGCGCGGGGCCCTTTCCACGAGGGCGAGTTCTATTGCGTTCAGTTTGTTCATGGCACTGTTCCCATTGTTGATTTTCTTCGTCACCATGATTCCGTTTGTGATTCCCTACGTTCGGGTGGGCAATGAAAATTTCGACGCGCAGTTCTTGACCTTTTTGGAATCCTTTTTGCCTTCAGCCACTGGAGATTATTTCGGTGAGATTTACCAACAGATTAAGGATCAAAAACAGGAAGGATTGCTGTCATCTGCCTTTTTGGTTTCCATTTTTCTGGTAGCCAATGGGGTAAATGCCATTTTTGGCGGATTTGAAAACTCATACCATGTTGATTTGACCCGGAATTTTTTCCGTCAATATGCATACGCCCTCATGGTTGGGGTCATTCTTTCCATTCTATTGATTGTTGGAGCAGTGGCTTTTGTTTATTTTGAGTTTTACATTGTAGGATACACCAACGAATATCTGGGAAAAGCCTTTGGGTATGACCTGGAAAAGGGCGATTCTTTCGGCATTCAATTGGCCAAAATCGCATTTTTCATGTCCCTTTCGTATCTGACTACGGCTATACTGTACTATTTTGGAACCGCGGAGGGGAGAAAAGCACGATTTTTTTCCGCTGGAGCATTGATGACGACCTTATTGTTCTTGCTTACATCCTATTTATTTGGAATCTATGTGGAAAAATTTGCGAGATACAACGAACTTTATGGGGCTTTGGGAGGATTATTGATTTTAATGGTTTTCATTTGGTTAAATTCAAATATCCTTTTGTTGGGATTCGAGTTGAATGCAACCCTTAACTCTTTAAAGAAACAACATGAAAAACGCCAAGATGCTTAATAAACTCATGCTGCCCTTGTTTTTTCTTCTTCTTCAAAGCGCTTTGGGGCAGACCGTCTTTGGAAAATGGAAAACAGTTGATGATCGCAATGGCATAACGAAGGCCATTATTCATATCTACAAAGAAGATGGAATGTTGCAGGCAAAAGTCCTTAAAATCTTGGAAGAAGGAAAGGAAAATGCCGTTTGCGCCAAGTGTGATGGGGATCGCAAGGATAAGCCTATTGTCGGCATGAAGATCATGGAAGACTTCGAGCAAAATGATAAGGGGGAGTATAAGGGGAACAATTTGTTTGACCCCGAACAAGGCATGACCTTTCGAGGCAAAGTTTGGCTGGATGAAGAAAATGAGAACCGGTTAAAAGTTAGGGGCTACTTGGCATTTTTGCACAGGACCCAGACCTGGCATAGGATAATGGAAGAATAGGCTTATGGATTATTTTTTGGACGTTGTCCTGCCAATTCCTCTGGAGCGTCTCTTTACCTACAAGATCACTCAACAGGAGGCAGATTTTTTACAACCGGGTATGCGGGTGGCAGTTCCCTTTGGCAAGTCCAAAATTTATACCGCGCTGGTATACCAAATCCACAGCAATGCTCCAACAGCCTATGATGCCAAGGAAATATTCCAGATTTTAGATGAAACACCACTGGTCAATTCGGTTCAGTTGAAGCATTGGGAATGGATTTCCCATTATTATATGTGCTCTTTAGGCGAAGTGATTCGGAGTGCCCTGCCAAGTGCTTTTTTATTGGAAAGCGAAACGCTGGTAATGCCCAATAAAGAAGCAGATATTCACGAAATGGAACTCAAGGATGATGAGTTTCTGGTCTATGAGGCCCTTCAGCACCAAACTGCACTGAAGATTGGGGAAATCAGCGACATTGTAGATAAAAAAAATGTACTCTCTCTGGTCAATCGGTTGGTGCAAAAGGGGGTTGTGAACCAAAAGGAGGAGTTGTACGAACAATATCGTCCTAAATTGGTGCGCTATGTAAAGCTCTCCGATGTTTATGATGATGAAGCACAGCTTGAAGAGCTGCTCAATGAGCTTTCCCGAGCGCCCAAACAGAGTCAGGTAGTATTGTCACTTTTTCAAATACGTACTAAGAACAACAAACCTATTCCCATTGACGACCTTGAAAAGGAAAGCGGCGCATCCAAAGCGGTCATCAAGGCGCTCATTGATAAAAATGTTTTGGGGGAGTATCAGATTCGAAAAGACCGGATTGATTATCAAGAAGAATCCGAGGAATCAGAACATATTGGGCTGAATGAGCATCAAACCAAAGCTTTGGAAGATATCCAGACTGGATTTGGTCAAAATAAGCCTGTTTTGCTTCATGGGGTAACATCATCTGGGAAAACCGAGGTGTATGTTAAGCTGATTGAGCAATGTTTGGAAGAAGGTAAGCAAGCATTGTATTTATTGCCAGAGATTGCTTTAACCTCCCAATTGATCAATAGACTTCGCCATTATTTTGGGCACAAAGTATCCGTATATCACTCAAAATATAGTATTCACGAAAGGGTAGAGGTATGGAACAATGTGCTCGCCCAGGCCGAAAAAGCGCAAATTGTCATTGGAGCGCGCTCATCTTTGTTCCTGCCGTTCGCTAACTTGGGTTTGGTGGTTGTGGATGAAGAGCATGAGAGTTCTTTCAAACAATTCGACCCTGCACCCCGATATCATGCCCGTGATGCCGCGATTGTTTTGGCAGCATTCCACAAATCCAATATTATTTTGGGTTCGGCCACGCCTAGCATTGAAAGCATGGATAACGCCAAAAAGGGCAAATATGGGTATGCCTCCATACAACATCGCTATGGAAATGTGCTGATGCCAGATATTAATTTGGTCGATATCAAGGAAGCTACCCGAAAAAAACGGATGAAGGGTCACTTTTCTGAAATTTTGCTCAAGGCGATTGAAGAAGCATTAGAGGAAGGCGAGCAAGTGATCCTGTTTCAAAACCGAAGGGGGTTTGCTCCTGTGGTTGAATGCACCACCTGTGGGCATGTGGCCCAATGTCCCAATTGTGATGTGAGCCTTACGTTCCATCAGCATAGAAACCAGCTGCGATGCCATTATTGTGGTTATCACATGGCGCTACAACAAGCATGCTTGGCCTGTGGAAGTGCCACTTTGGACAATAAAGGGTTTGGTACGGAACAGATTCAGGAAGAACTCAACCAACTTTTTCCCAAAGTTTCTGTGGGACGAATGGATTTGGATACCACCCGAGGTAAATATGCCTATGAAAAAATCATTTCTGCTTTTGAAAATCAAGAGATGGATATTTTGGTTGGTACGCAAATGGTCACTAAAGGGCTGGATTTTAGAAATGTGAGTTTGGTGGGCATCATGAATGCGGATACCATGTTGAATTTTCCGGATTATCGTGCGCACGAACGTAGTTTTCAGATGTTGACGCAAGTTGCGGGTAGGGCAGGGCGTACCAAAAAACGGGGCAAGGTACTGATTCAGACGTATAATCCATACCATCAAATATTGCAGCAGGTCACCACGAATAATTATGGTAAAATGTATGCGGAGCAAATTTATGAGCGGGAGCAATTCAAGTATCCTCCTGTGGTGCGCATCATTAAAGTGACTTTGAAGGCAAGGGATTTCAATACATTGAACGAAGCGGCCCAGTGGCTGGGCGATTCCCTCAGAAATGTGTTGGGAAACCAGATTTTAGGCCCAGAATATCCTCCTGTGGCCCGCATCAGAAGAGATTACCTTAAAAACATCTTGATCAAGATACCCAAGAAACAATCCTTGGCACAAACAAAAAATAGCATTAAAAGAATTGAAAAATCCTTTAATGCTATTTCAAAGTATAAAAGTGTAAGACTGGTCTACAATGTGGACCACATTTAGTTATACATTGGCCAATGCTTCGGCCAACTCAGTCTTTTTATTTCTACTCAAAGGAATCTGTCTGCCCCCCACCTCAACATTTTTACTGTTGAATTTCTCAATCTTCTCCAGATTCACAATATAAGATTTATGGATACGTAGAAATTTTTCGGCAGGCAACTGCTTTTCGAAAGATTTCATGGTGGAAAGGATTACGATATTGGCTTCATCAGTCACCAATTTAATGTAATCTCCCAATGCCTCGATCCATTTAATGTCGTTTAAGATAACCTTACGTTTTTTAAGGTTGCTCTTTACAAAAATGTGCTCTTCATCCTCATCAACACGATTCATTTGCTCGAATTTGGCCACAGCTCTTTTTACAGAAGCTTCAAAACGGGCCAAGGTGATGGGTTTGTGAAGGTAATCGGTTACGTCGTAGTCAAAAGCTTTAAGTGCGTAATCAGGCTTTCCGGTAATAAGGATAACCTGTGGTGGGTTCTCTAGGGCCTCTAAAAGGTCAAACCCACTGATAATGGGCATTTCAACATCCAAGAAGATTAAATCGACTTCATGGTTCTTTAGGCCGTTTTTGGCTTCAATAGCGTTGCTGTATTCAGCAACCAAAGCAAGATGTGGATGATTGTTGACCAATTTAGCAACGGCCATCCGCTGCATGGAAGAATCGTCTACAATTATACTTTTTAATTTCATAGAATGGGGTGATTTGTAGGGTTTTAAATCATCGGCAAATTACACAAAAAACACGGTTAAGAGCAACAAAAGATGTAAACATGGTCTATTTTGTTGTGTATATTACCATATACGATATGTAGGTTTAAAGGGTTCATTTCTGTTAATAACTCTTGTACTTTAAACGAAGTTTTTTTGGTTTTCTTGCAGGGTGAAGGAAATATTACTAATTTTGCGCTCCTTTAAAATATATAATATGAACCATTACGAAACTGTTTTCATTTTGAATCCCGTTCTGTCTGAAACACAGATAGAGGAAACAGTCAAGAAATTTGAGGATTTCTTGATTAAGAATGGTGCCAAAATGGTCTCCAAAGAAGATTGGGGACTTAAGAAATTGGCCTATCCCATTCAGCACAAAAAAAGTGGTTTTTACCACTTATTTGAATTCCAAGCCCCAGGTGAGGCCATTGGCCCATACGAGTTGGAATTCAGAAGAGACGAGCGCATCATGCGTTTCTTGACCGTTAAGTTGGACAAGCATGCAATTGCTTGGGCAGAAAAGAGAAGAACCAAATTAAAAGCAAACGCATAGGGTTATGGCATCTATTGAACAACAGGCAAAAGCCAAAAAAGATGGGGAAATCAGATATTTGACCCCGCTTAATATTGAGACCAATAAGCAAAAGAAGTACTGCAGGTTCAAAAAATCCGGTATTAAGTATATTGATTACAAAGACCCAGATTTTTTGATGAAGTTGGTAAACGAGCAAGGAAAATTGCTTCCTAGAAGACTTACCGGTACTTCCTTGAAATACCAAAGAAAAGTGGCCCAAGCCGTAAAACGCGCACGTCACATAGCGTTAATGCCGTACGTAGGCGATATGTTGAAATAAAAAAATACCGAAGAATGGAACTTATTCTAAAAGAAGATGTACAGGATTTGGGATTTAAAGATGATATCGTTTCCGTAAAGAACGGTTATGGTAGAAACTTTTTGATCCCTCAAGGTTTGGCCACATTGGCTACTCCTTCTGCCAAAAAAGTTTTGGCTGAAAACCTAAGACAAAGAGCCCACAAAGAGAAAAAAATCATTGGTGAGGCCAGCAAGACCGCAGAAGCCCTTAAACAATTGGAAATCCGTATCCCAGCCAAGGTTGGTACCGGTGACAAATTGTTTGGTTCTGTGACTACAATTGACCTTGCTACTGCTTTGGACAAAGAAGGACACCAAATTGACAGAAAGTTCATCAATATCAAAGGAGGAGCTATCAAAAGGACTGGACCTTATGAAGCCATCATCAGACTTCACAGAGAAGTTGTTGTTGAATTTCCTTTTGAGGTGATCGCGGAGGCTAAGTAAATCTTATTTTTCCGTTAATAACTTGTTAAGAGCTATGCGTGCATAGCTCTTTTTTTTGTCTATATTGTCAGCACTCAAACAACTAAAACTCAACAAAATGAAGAAATTCTTAATCTTGGGGGTGCTGTTCATTATGGTACTCCCTTCTGCTATTTCACAAGTAACTACCTCGAACATTAGGGGGACTGTGCTTGATGACCAACAAGAACCCTTGTTGGGGGCCAATGTGGTGGCCGTTCACACACCTACCGGAACGCGTTATGGAGCCATTACCAACGAAGAAGGACGCTACAACCTTTTGAACCTCAGGGTGGGTGGGCCTTACGAAGTAACCATCTCGTATGTGGGATACAAGACCAATACCCAAAACGATGTGTTCCTGACCTTGGGTAAAACCTTTAACCTTGATGTTGTCCTGGTTTCTGATAGCCAGCAACTGGATGAAGTAGTGGTAGTTTCTGACCAATCCGGCACGTTTGGAAGCGACAGAACAGGTGCTGAGACCAGTGTAGGGCGAAGGGAATTGACACGACTACCCACCATTTCTAGGTCTACCAACGATTTTACCCGTTTGGAACCCACGGCAAGTAATGGTTCCTTTGGAGGGCGAAATGACCAGTTCAATAACTTTTCCTTGGATGGGGCCATTTTCAACAACCCATTTGGATTGGATGCAGCTCAACCTGGTGGACAGACCGATGCCAACCCCATTTCCATTGATGCGATTGACCAGATTCAGGTGACCACAGCACCGTATGATGTTACCCAATCAGGCTTTACAGGAGCTTCCGTGAATGCGGTCACCAAAAGTGGAACGAACGAATTTTATGGTACTGTTTATGGCTTTTATAGAAATGAAGACCTTACCGGAGGTAAAATAAAAGGGGATGATGTGTTCAAAGCCGATTTGAGTCAAACCCAATACGGCATCAGTATCGGTGGGCCAATTGTTAAGAACAAATTGTTCTTTTTTGCCAACTTTGAAAAAGATGACCGAACCGACCTTGGAAGCGCTGGTTTTGTACCTAATCGTGGAACAGGAAGTATCAATGAGTCAAGGGTTTTGGCTTCGGATTTTGAATTGGTATCCAATATTTTGAATCAGGTGTCCATCGGAAATGGTCAATTTTACAATCCGGGAAGGTATGAAGGCTTCAATTTTGACCAAGAATCCACAAAAGGGATTTTCAAGTTGGATTGGAACATTAATGAAAATAACCGACTGGCCATTATCTACAATTTCTTGAATGCGTCCAAAGAAAAACCGGCTCACCCCACCGCCTTGGGTTTTAGGGGTCCGAACCTTTCAACCCTTCAGTTTGAAAATGCAGGATACGAAATCAACAACAAAATCCAATCCGTTCAGCTGGAATTGAACTCCACACTTTCAGACGAAGCCATCAATAAATTACAAGTGGGCTACACCCATTTTGATGATTTTAGAAATCCAAAGTCGACTCCGGCACCAACCATTACCTTATTGGATGAAAATGGAAGTTCCAACTACATCATTGCTGGTCACGAACCTTTTTCAATCAATAACCGATTGGACCAGAAAGTATTACAGATAACGAACAATCTTAACTTTTTCAAAGGAGACCACACCTTCACAGTAGGGTTCTCTTTTGAAAGGTTCGAATTTGACAACTCCTTCAACCTAGGCGCTTATGGAGCACAGGGTGTATTTTTCCCGACAGGCTCCATCGCAGATTTTAGGGACCCAAACAATGAGGCAAGTCTAGTTGCCTTTTATCAAGATGCGTTCAACACAGCGATAGCAGCCAATAATTCTTTGACTGCCAATGGAGAAGGAAATTTAGGAGGGTGGGCCTTGGCCGAGACCAATGTTGGGCAACTTGCCTTTTACCTTCAGGACGAGTGGAACGCCACCGAAAACTTTAAGCTTACTTACGGTATTCGATTCGATAGACCGTTGTATTTCGATTCTTCAGAAAAAGCCCAAGATGTGATTGACGTGGCCGCGGCCTACGTTCCAGATATTCCGTATGTAAATCCAAATAACGGTGAAACCGTTTTGTTTGATTCCACCAAAATGCCAACGGACAGCTGGTTGATTTCACCTAGAGTTGGATTCAACTGGGATGTGCATGGAAACAATTCTTTCCAAGTACGCGGAGGTACGGGTATTTTCACCGGTCGTTTTCCGTTTGTGTGGCTTGGAAACCAAATTGCCAACCCCAACGTGTTCTTTTACCAAGTGGTTGACCCTGATTTCAAGTGGCCACAGGTGTGGAGAACTAGCTTAGGAGCAGACTACCGCTTAGAAAACGGCATTGTTTTGACCACAGATTTATCCTATTCCAAGGATATCAATGGCCCACATGTGCAAAACTGGGGGCTTGTGCCACCATCAGAAACATTGCAAGGTGTGGATAACAGGCCCATTTATGGTGCTGGTGATTTAATCAATAACGCTTATGTGTTTTCCAATTCAGACAAGGGGAGAATATGGAATGCTGTGTTCAAAGGTCAAAAAACATGGGATAATGGACTTTATGCAAGTTTGGCGTATAGTTATCTGAATTCCCAAGATGTTAACTCCATTGAAGCAGAAATCACAGGCGATGCCTTTGCGGCCAATGCCATTGTAGCGAATGCCAATGATGATGTACTTTCCTATTCCAGATATGGTGATACCCACCGATTTATTGGTGTGATTTCTAAAGCATTCAAAACAGGAACTACCATTTCCACTTTCTTCGAGTATGCTCAAGGAGGTCGATTTAATTATTTGTATGGTGGTGACATCAATGGTGATGGTTCCAGTATCAATGATTTGCTGTACATCCCAACATCCTCAGAAGTTACCCAAATGAATTTCAGTGGTGCAGGTCAGGCGGAGGCTTTTGAGGCTTTTATCCGTCAAGATGACTATTTGAGTGATCACCGCGGGGAATACGCCGAGCGTTACGGTGCATTGGCGCCTTGGAGAGGTCGCTGGGACCTAAAAATATTGCAGGACATTAAATTGGCACCCAAAAACACCTTACAATTGAGTTTAGATGTGTTGAACGTGGGTAATTTAATTAGTTCTGATTGGGGAATAGTAGATATTCCAACCAATCAGCAGGTTTTAGGAGTTACTGTGGATGACAATAACATTCCAACCTATACCTTCGACACCAACCTAACCGAAACCTTCAGTTCAGACACCAGTTTATTATCCAGATGGCAGGCACAGTTTGGGGTGCGATACATCTTCAACTAAATTCAAATAAAATACAGGATAAAAGGCGGTGCAAAAGCACTGCCTTTTTTATTTTTGCAGGATGAAATGAGCCAGTGGAATATAAAGCTTGATATGAATGTTGGGCGAATTGCATCTGACCTTTGAAAATAGATAGAATACAGCAGATGAAATACAAGCGATTGAGCAAAGAACAGTTGGAGGAGCTGCACCCAGAATTCATTAACTTTTTGGCGACGCAGTCCATCACAGCAGAAGAGTGGAAAACCATTAAGAAAGAAAAACCTGAAGTGGCTGAAGAAGAGCTAGATGTCTTCAGTGATCTAATTTGGGAGGGTGTGCTTTCCAAGGTGGAGTATTTGGAAAATATATCAGAACGTCACATGCACTTGTTTCATTTAACGGACAAAGAAATGAAACTACTTTCCGTAAAAATCATGAATCCAGAGATTGACCTTCGCACCAAAGTGGGTTTTGACTGGTTCAAACGTAATTTCCAGTCCGATTTTGTAGAATATCTCACGGCTTCCAAAGCGTATGGCGAGGACAAGAATGTGGACAAGTTCGAAATCATCAAGCAAGGTGCGGTCATCACCAAAGGGGAACTCTACCAGTGGTTTGACCAGATTATGGAATGACACGGATATCAGATATCAGACGTAAGACTTAAGAACCAAGTTCAAGCTCAAATACAAGTTCAAAATTACAAGCACCAAATCCCAAATTTTAAAGCAGCGACAACCTAAAACCTTTAACCCAATACCCTTCACCAAAAAAGAAAAGGCCCCCTCACGGAAGCCCAATCTCACTGATTATGATTATAGATATGTAGATGAATGTATACTAAGATTTTATTGGTCCAACCCAAAATAGCGTACCACCTCTTTGTAATCATCAGTATTCACCCCTTTGTCTTTTAAAGAAGCCTTAACATCTGTTATAGATTTCATAATGGTAGGTGTTGATGGTTCTGCAGTAGTGGTTGGGATAAGGATGATGTGGACTTCTTGATATATGCTGGGTTGCCATCCAGTATCTGCTAGATCAGCTAATAGTAGCTCCCCATCAAGGTAAGTAACGGAATATTGGGAAAGAATAGTTTCGGTGATGACTACTCCAGGGATAGGATAATAAGTTGTCCCATCGAATATATAGGTCAAAACAGCATGGGTATCCAAGACTTCTTGGGTCAACTCAGCAACCACAAGGGTAACAGGGTTTTGATCTTGGTCGAAACCACTAGTATCCACAATAATCCGCTCTGCGGTGGTTCCTTGCCCATCACCGCCATCAGCACCTTGGCAGTCCAAAGCGTCAAAAATTTCATCACCGTTAATGTCTTCTTCAGGGTCATTTACACCATCACCGTTTAAGTCCCAGCAATTGACACCATCAGCACCATCAGTACCAGCAAGACCATCAGTGCCATTGGTTCCGTTTGTACCATTCGTACCATTGGTACCATCAATGCAGTCCAATCCATCTTTTCCATCCTCTCCTGAGCAAGATGCAATAAGGCCCATGGCAACTACCATACAGCCCAACATAAAAATTCTTTGTAGTTTCATAATTTAAATTTTTGTTTTTACTGTTTTACTAACTAACTGCGCAAATGTATTGGGTAGAGCATGTGTATATAGGCACCAATTGATGAATGGGGTGTTTGGATTGACAAGACCCTTGTATTTTTGAATAAATAAATTTTAGAAGGATTTTTCTTGTTAATATAAAAAGGGGGCGCAGTGAGAACCTTTTGAATCTGTAAATTACCCTTGACCTTTTACCCAAGAACCAAGCACCCATCACCCATTTTCCTTTCACCCTAGACCAATAATCAAGATTTTTGTCATTTCGACAGAGCGAAATATGAGCGACGAGAAATCTCCAATTCGAACAGATTTCTCACATTCGTTCGAAATGACAGCTACCTCACTTAATACAATTAACAAACCCCGTATATTTGCACGAGAATTAAAATACATGGCACAGAAACCATCCATACCAAAGGGAACCCGAGATTTTTCGCCTGCCGAAGTGGCCAAGCGCAACTATATCATCCAGACCATAAAAAAGCATTTTGAAACCTATGGTTTTCAGCCCATTGAGACGCCTTCTTTTGAAAATTCGGAGACGTTGATGGGTAAGTACGGTGATGAAGGTGACCGCTTGATTTTTAAAATCTTAAATTCTGGGGATTTTATATCCAAGGTGGATGATGTGACCTATAGTTCCAAAAACTCAAACTCGCTGACCCCGAAAATCTCTGAGAAAGCCCTGCGTTACGACCTAACCGTGCCGTTTGCCCGATACGTAGTGATGCATCAAAACGAGATTGATTTTCCCTTTAAACGCTACCAGATTCAACCTGTATGGCGAGCGGATAGACCTCAAAAAGGGCGTTTTCGGGAGTTTTACCAATGTGATGCTGATGTGGTGGGTGCTGATTCTTTGTTGCAGGAAGTGGAATTTGTACAGCTGTACGATGCCGTTTTTACGGATTTGGGTCTGACTGGAGCCACCATTAAAATCAACAACCGAAAAATACTTTCGGGCATTGCTGAAGTTATAGGCGCCAAACATTTATTGATTGATTTTACCGTGGCTTTGGACAAGCTCGATAAGATAGGAGAGGAGAAGGTAAAGGCAGAAATGTTGGAAAAAGGGATATCTGAAAGTGCCATCGCAAAGGCTCAACCCCTGTTTTCCATGTCGGGTTCAGCTTCAGAACAGCTGGCGGAGTTGAAAACCTTACTTTCTGAATCTGAGATTGGTCTACAAGGAGTAGCAGATTTGGATGAAATCATCACTACCGTGGAAGCGATTGGATTGCAGTCCGCAAGCTTGCAGCTAGATGTGACCTTGGCCCGCGGCCTCAACTACTATACAGGCGCCATTTTTGAAGTGGCCGCTCCAGAAGGGGTCAGTATGGGTTCTATAGGTGGAGGTGGGCGCTATGATGACCTTACCGGTATTTTTGGGCTGAAAGATGTGAGTGGCGTTGGAATTTCCTTCGGATTGGACCGTATTTATTTGGTTTTGGAAGAATTGAATCTATTTCCCGACAGTTTGGACACTTCTTTGGATGTACTTTGTCTCAATTTTGGAAAAGAAGAGGCTTTGGCAGGATTACGTTTGGTTTCATCTTTGAGAAAAGCAGGGCTTCGAGCCGATTTGTATCCTTCGGATACCAAAGTGCAGAAGCAATTTAAGTATGCGGATAAACGAGGCGTCCCTTATGTGATTCTACTTGGAGAACAGGAACTTACTAATGGCAATTTTGTGGTCAAGAACATGAAATCTGGAGACCAAAAAGCCTACAAATTGGATGAAGTGAATCAATTTGCAGAAGCGCTTAAAGCCGATTTTTAATTTCCTTAATGATGGTTTTGTAGTAGAGCGTGCCGTGAGGAACATATTTTCCCGTGTTGGCCATCCCCCACGTTTCCTCCGCAAATTGGAGCAAAGGGACCAAATCCAAGGCATCTACTTCGCTATCCTGTTTGGTCAACTGATGTAGGGGTTCTTTCAATTCGCCCAAAAACACATGATGGAATTCGGCATCGATAAAATCGTTGGAAATTTTATGGATTGCCTTAAATGTTCCGATAGGTTCCAAATCGGTTTCAGAAATGGTAAGACCGACCTCTTCCGCAACCTCACGCACAGCCGCAATTTTAATATCTTCCCCAAAAGCCACATGCCCCGCCACGGAAACATCCCAAAGGGATGGGTGGGTATCCTTGTGTTTTCCACGTTGTTGAATGAGCACCCTGCCATCCTTGGTATAGAGCCAAACATGAATGGTAGGGTGCAGCAGTCCTTTTTGATGCGCTTCGGATTTTAAACAGGATTTTCCTGTAGGTTTTCCCTGCTCATCCAAAATGTCTACCCATTCGTCCATGGAAATCAATCAAAATAACTGAATGTCTCGCCCTCTTTTATGGTCAAAAGTGTTTCGTAGATTAGACGGATTACATTTTCCACATCTTCTTGGTGCACGGTTTCCACAGTTGTGTGCATATAGCGCAACGGCAACGAAATCAAGGCCGAGGCCACACCGCCATTGCTGTAGGCGAAGGCATCCGTATCTGTTCCAGTATAGCGTGAAGCCGCCAAACGCTGGAAAGGTATCTTTTTGGCTTCTGCAGTTTCCAAAATTCGTTCACGAAGCTTGTTTTGCACGGCGGGAGCGTAAGAAACCACAGGGCCTGACCCGATTAATATCTCGCCCTCTTTCTTTTTGTCAATCATGGGCGTGGTAGTGTCATGGCACACATCGGTAACAATGGCCACATTGGGTTTAATGGTCTGTGTAATCATCTCCGCACCACGTAATCCGATTTCCTCTTGCACAGAATTGGTGATGTACAATCCAAAAGGCAGTTCTTTTTTGTTTTCGTGCAGCAAACGGGCCACTTCGGCAATCATAAAGCCACCAACGCGGTTATCCAAGGCACGGCAAACGAACTTGTCCTTGTTCAAAATGTGGAACTCATCCGGGTAAGTGATCACACAACCGACATGCACCCCCATTTTTTCAACTTCGGCCTTGTCTTTGGCACCTATGTCGATAAAAATATTTTCAATCTTTGGGGTTTCTTCTTTGGCTTTATCCCTGGTATGGATGGCGGGCCAACCAAAAATTCCTTTTACAACTCCGTTTTTGGTATGGATATTTACCCATTTGGAGGGTGCAATTTGATGGTCGCTACCCCCATTTCTAATGACATAAAGCAATCCATCATCGGTAATATAGTTGACATACCAAGAGATTTCATCGGAATGCCCTTCAATGACCACGCGGTATTTTGCATCGGGGTTGATGACAGCGACAGCGGTTCCGTACGTGTCTGTAATGAAGGTGTCAACGTATGGTTTTACATAATCCATCCATATTTTCTGACCTTCCCACTCATAACCCGTAGGAGAGGGGTTGTTCAAGTATTTTTCAAGGAACGTTAGCGATTTCTTATTGATAATTTTTCCTGATGCCATGTGATTAATTTAGTCCACAAACATACTAATATTCACTTTTATTTAATAACCAAATCTTACCTTTATCCTTACTTTTGGCAAGACTTTTGAGCAATGAACCGGATGTTGAGAACGTATATTCTTGTTGTTTTTATCGCTTTTTGCGCCGTGGGATTTTCGCAGGAGATTGAAAACGATTCTGTGCTCAATCCCAACGATTCCATTTCCGATTATTATGTGCGATTTGAAGGCGATTCCATTCTGTATAGCTCGATTCAACTTGAAGAGGTCTACCTTTTCGGCAAGCTGGAATTTGCAGATAGAAGCGAAAGACTCCGGTATCTTATCCTTCAACGAAAGACCTTAAAAGTATATCCATATGCCAAGTTGGCGGCGGAACGCTTGGTGGAATTGAATGATAGCCTGCAACACATCAAAAAGCGACGACACCAAAGAAAGTATACCAAAAAAGTTCAAAAGTTCATTGAGGAGGAATTTTCGGAAGAATTGAAAAAGCTGACTCGCACCGAAGGTCAGATTTTGGTCAAACTGATTTACCGCCAGACAGGAACCACCGCTTTTGACTTGGTTAAGGAACTCCGCAGCGGTTGGAGGGCCTTTTGGTACAATACTACCGCCAGCTTGTTCAAAATCAGTCTTAAGGAAGAGTTTCACCCTGAAAGTATTCACGAAGACTACCTCATTGAAGATATTTTGCAGCGCGCTTTTGCTGGCAATAAGTTGGAGCGTCAGGAATCCGTATTGGACTACGATTATGCCCAGTTGAGCAACAAATGGAAAAACGCTCCTCCTGAATCCAAAAATTAGTCCTTGGATTTTTTTCCGAACACAGCATCCATCACAATATTCACGGAACGGAAGCCTAAATAAATGGCTAATCCGGCAAAAAAGACGCCTAATACTAATACTGGAATATATAGAGGATGTCCTTCATTTTTGAAGGCTTCGTAGATTAAAAATGGCCCCATGAACATTACCGCCACGGTGTAGCCAAACGATTTTAACGCTTTTACCAAAAGTTCCTTATCTGTTCGCCTCATGGGACCAAAGTAGGAATATTAGCTTATATTTAGTGGATATCGCATAAAAATTGACCATGGAACTACTCGTTTTGGGCGTTGTGGTGCTTTTCATCATCATTGCCACGGTAAGGTTTAAAATGCATCCCGTTTTTTCCTTGAACTTGGCCGCGGTGGCTTCAGGATTTCTTTTGGGACTTACGCCACAGGATATTATGGTCACGATTACGGAAGGATTTGGCAAAACATTGTCAGGTATTGGACTGGTGATTGCGTTTGGAACGGTAATCGGAATCTATTTGGAGAAAACCGGCAGTACCCAGGTACTGGCCAATAGTATTTTAAAGATCATTGGGTTGAAGCGTTCTCCGTTGGCCATTAATTTGGCAGGGTTTGTTATTTCAATCCCGGTGTATTGCGATTCAGGCTTTATCATCCTTTCTTCCCTCAACAAGGCCATCAGTAAAAAAACGGGTATTCCGGCCACCGTTTTCGCCATTGCATTAGCGACTGGATTGTATTCAGCCCACGTATTTGTACCACCGACTCCGGGACCTTTGGCGGCCGCGGCTATTATGGAAGCCGATTTGGGGTTGGTCATGACTTTGGGGCTTTTGGTTGCGATTCCAGTGTCCATATCAGGCTATTTTTGGGCTCGATTTATTGGCAAATCCCTCAAAGAGGATGAAACAGCTGAAGTCATGGAGGATAAGAAAGAAATAGTTTCCCCCGTAAAACCTTTTCAAGCCTTTTTGCCCTTACTCGTTCCTATTGTTTTGATAGCCATGAAATCCCTCGTTAATTACCCTACCTATCCGTTGGGCGAAGGAGTTGTGTTTAAAATCATGGACTTTTTAGGTAGCCCCATTATAGCCTTATTGGCGGGGGTGTTCTTTGCTTTTTCCTTGGGGCGGAAAACACCTTCTAAAGAGAAGCAGGAGTGGGTAGGTGAAGCGTTCAAACAAGCGGGTGCCATTGTTTTGATTACGGGGGCAGGAGGCGCCTTTGGAGCCATTTTGCGAACCATTGACATTGCCGCTATCATCAATTTGGAGTCCAGTTCCGGTGTTGGGGGACTTCTCATTGCTTTTGTGATTGCAGCGTTCCTAAAAACGGCTCAAGGGTCGTCCACAGTGGCTATAATTACTACCTCGGCCATTATTGCGCCTTTATTGGAAACCTTCGGGTTGTTGTCCATTACGGATAAAGCGTTGGCAGTTTTGGCCGTGGGGGCAGGGGCTATGACGGTTTCACATATCAACGACAGCTATTTTTGGGTGGTATCCCAGTTTTCCAATATCAATGTAAAAACAGCGTTGCGAGGACACACCTTGGGAACCCTGCTGCAGGGTATTACGGGTATTTTAGTAATTTTAGTGCTCTATTTGGTACTGTGACCACCAAAAGTCACTCAATAGTAATGGTCTGGGAATACTCTTGAACCACTGCAAAGTAACCTAAAGCAAATTCATTGGGAATATTCACGTTGTCAAAGAAATCGATGTTATCCAATTCGGTTACATCAAAGATATTTCCACGAACTGTGGCTGCAGGAGTTTCAAATACCCCAAAATTGTCCTCTGTTTGCTCAATGAGTAGGTTCATGTAGTTGTAGAAAGATTGGTCTGCACCCAAAATTTTAACGGTGAGTTCTTCACCTGGCTCAAACTTTTTGTCGTAGAAATAGGAAAATTGGAATTGTTGTCCTTGGATAAATTGATCATCCACAGTTGTAAAATTTCCCGAACCCATATCAAACACGTAATAATTGAGTCTATCGGGATTATCAGTAAACGTAATAATGACCTCAGTCTCATCTTCGTTGAACAACGTGTCATCCCCAATTTCCACGGCGTCAATGGGTACCGTTGGGATGTATGTTGTGCTGGCATAGTAGCGTTTGTCTTCCCAAGTGATTTGCAATAATATTTCTTCACCTTCAAGGCTTTCCATATAGTCGCGTGATCGTATGCCTTCATAAATCCCAGAACCGGGATTGTTATAATCCACCAAAACGGCACCTGCAAGTGTAATCTGCTCCAAATTGGTCACAGGTATTTCACCAAAGAAGGAATTGGTAAGGCTTACTTTAACCTGTATATTCACGAAATCTGTGCTTGGATTGACGCGCACCAGGGCGTTTACAATAAGTCTGGGCTCTTCTTGGGGAACATCTACTTCAACAACGTCCTCGCATCCAATAACCATCAAGAGAACGCCACTGAGTAACGAGTATTTTAGAACACGTAGTTTCAAAATTAACTTATTGTATCGTTAGGTTGCTTGAAAACCCCTGTACCACCGCAAAATAGCCCAGGGCAAAGTCGTTGGGCCGTTCCACGTTATCAAAAATATCGATATTGTCCAATCCGGTAATATCGAACACATTCCCCCGGACCGTAGCGACGGGCGTCTCAAACACACCCCCATTATTCATAGTCTGTTCCACCAACAGGTCTATATAGTTGTAAAAATCTTGGTTTGCTCCTAAAATGCTAACGGTTACTTCTTGACCCGGTTCCAGGTTGTCATCATAGAAATAGGAAAATTGAAATTGTTGTCCTTTAAAAAAGCGATCTTCCAAGGCCTGAAAATTTCCGAAATCAAAATCAAACACATAATAATTGTCCCGATCTGGGTCATCAGTGAGGGTAACGATTACTTCAGTCTCATTTTCATCAAATAGCGTATTGTCTCCTTGTTGCAAATTATCCAAAGGAACTGCTGGTGCATATTCGGTGCGGGCATAGTAGTTTTTTTCCTTATGGGTGACTTGTAAAACAAAAACGGTCCCGGGTTCGGCACTTGCGGTTCTAATCCGCTGATCCGATGAAAAATTAGGGTCTGGGACATAAACTCCGGTGCCGGGTTCTTCCTCGGTCAATGAAGAAAAGGCAAACTCCCCAAACTCCCCAAACTCATTGGGCACCCCATAGGCAATTACAGCGCTTTCCACTTGGGTAGGTGGATTGTCCTCAAAGAAATTGCTGGTTTCCCGCATGCGTATACGAACATCGATGAACTGTTGACTTTTATCCACACGCAAAAGACCATCTACAATAAGTCTAGGTTCGGTTTCTGGCAATTCTACGTCTACAACATCCTCACAAGATGCAAAGAGCAAGATGATTCCTATGACAAAGATTACTTTTTTCATGGTTAGAATCTAAAGTTATAGGTTACGGCTGGGATAATGCCAAAAATTGAAGTACGTATGGCCTCGTTCCGCCCTGTGTCCTCATTTTCCCTAAAGTTGATGGATGCCGCATTTTTTCTGCTATACAGATTGTAGATGCTAAAGACCCATTCAGATTGAACCTTTTTACGCTGGTTCCGTTTTGGTGTCAAGATGGCGGAGACATCCAGTCTATGGTAATCAGGAAGTCTTTCCTTGTTCCGAAGCCCATAATATGGCACGGTTAGACCTTCAAACTCAAATTGCCCCACAGGATAATTGGAAGGTTGCCCGGTCTGAAAGATAAAATTGGTGTTAAAGCTCCATTTCTCATTGAGATCATAACTTCCATAAATGGAAAGGTCATGGCGCTTATCATATGGTGTGCTGTACCATTCTCCTAGATTGATTCCCGTCTCAAGGTCTGAACGCCCTGTATCTATTCCTAGGGCTCTTAGATCTCTGCCAGGGGTTCGTTGCTCAGATTTAGACCAGGTATAGGCCAACCAGCCCTTAAGTCGACCTTCATTCTTTCGTAATAACAATTCCACGCCATATGCCCTGGCCTGCCCATTTAATATGACCCTTTCAATGGCATTGTTGGCAATTAGGTTGGCACCGTCTATATAGTCAATTCGGTTGGCGATGTCCTTATAGAAACCTTCGGTCTCAAAACTGTAATCGCCACCTTTAATGTTCCTAAAATATCCCACCGCATATTGATCCAATAATTGAGGTTTTACAAATGGACCGCTCGGTGTCCACACATCCAATGGGGTGGGGGAGCTGGTGTTCGACAATAGATGAAGGTACTGTGCCAACCGGGTGTAACTGGCCTTTACTGAACTCTTACCATTAAAATTGTATGAAGCGGAGACACGTGGCTCTAAATTGAAGAATTTTTTCAATGTGCCACTTCTTCCAGGACTCAGGGTATCAATGGGTTCTGCTTCACGATAGACCAGCGCAAAGGGATCGAACAAAACAGGATTGTTGTTTTCATATACATAAAACTCATCCTGTCCAAAGCGGTTAAATTGGCTGGCGCGAAGGCCGTACTCCAGGCTTAAATTTTCTGAGACCTGATGTTCAATATCGATATAGATAGCATTTTCATTGGCGTATTTTTTGGTCAACTGTTCTTCCAAAATGCCGGAATCTGGACTGTTGGGCTTTATTTTTCCAGGATTGAAGACGTAGTAGGTGTTATTGAGACCGTAATTGAGCTGTAGCTTATCGTTTATATAATGTTTAAGGTCATACTTTAGGTTGAAGTTTTGGATGCCAGAATCCCACTCAAATCCCACAAAATCAAGCTCTAGGCCATAGTAATAATCAGAATAGATGAGAGACAGGTTTGAAAACAACCTATCTGAAAACAAATGGTTCCACCTGAAATTACCTACGGCATTTCCATAGGTGTTCACGAAGCGATCACTGATGCTGAACAGGTCACGCCCAAAGTAACCTGAAAGAAAAATGTTGTTCCGATCGTTGATTTTATGATTTATTTTGGCGTTCAGATCATAGAAATAGGCTTTGTTGTCCACATCGAACAGTGGAAGGAACAAATGTGCATAAGACGCCCTTCCACCTACTAAAAATGCCGTTCTATCTTGCTGGATGGGTCCTTCCAGCAATAGTCTACTCGCTACCGCTCCAATACCACCATTGACCTTAAAATCCTTGCTGTTCCCTTCTTTTTGAAAGATTTCGAGTACGGATGAAACTCGACCACCATAACGGGCAGGAATACCTCCTTTGAACAGTTTTACATCTTTGATGGCATCTGGATTGAAGACCGAGAAAAAACCAAACAGGTGCGATGAATTAAACACAGTGGCCTCATCCAAAAGAATAAGGTTTTGGTCCGTGGCCCCTCCTCTCACATTGAATCCGGAGGACGCTTCACCGGCGTTGGTAACACCTGGCAGGAGCAATAACGATTTAATGACATCCGCCTCTCCCAATACCACAGGAATCTGTTTAATGGTCTGTACGGCCATGGTGTTGACACTCATCTGCGGTTTTCGGATGTCCAGACGTTCAACATCATCAGTGACCACAACTTCTTCCAGTTCTTCAGCTTCTTCGAGCAGGCTGAAATCCCGTTTTGTATTGGCGTTTAGATTGATGGTTTGTCGAATATCCTGAAAACCCAAATAACTGACCACCACGTTGTATTCCCCTTGAGGAAGGGTAATGGAATAAAAACCATACTCGTTGGTGGTAACGCCGGTATTGATTTCAGGAAATGCAATGGTGACTCCTATTAAAGTCTCGTTGCTGTTAGCCTCGGAAATAGTGCCACTAAGCGTAAACTTCTGCTGTGCCTGGGCAAGAACACCAAAAAGGAGTAGGCCAAGGCTGAGGACAAAATGTCTAGTCGGCATTTGTTAGATTTTCCTAAAAATACACATTATATGCTTAGGTGGAAAAACTAAAAAAGCCCTGTGCAATACTTTTTTGCTGAACAGGGCTTGTATCCTTTTATCCTATGGAATTCAGGATGTTATTGAATGTTTCACTAGGTCGCATGGCATGGGAAGCCATACCAGCATCGGGCAGATAATATCCGCCGATATCCACGGGCGACCCTTGGGCATCAATCAATTCTTGGGCGATTTTGGCTTCATTGGCGGACAAAGCTTCAAACACTTTTCCAAAAGTTGCTTTTAATTCCTCGTCCTCATTCTGATTTGCCAATTGTTCGGCCCAATAAAGTGCCAAATAAAAATGACTGCCTCTTGTGTCCAGTTCGTTAACCGTTCTGGATGGGGACTTATCGTTATCCAAGAATTTTTCAGTTGCTTTATCGAGGGCATCTGCAAGCACCAAAGCTTTTTGGTTTTTGTTCTTTTCACTGTAGAATTCCAATGAAACCCCAAGGGCCAAGAATTCACCCAATGAATCCCATCGCAAGTGACCCTCTTCCAAAAATTGTTCAACGTGCTTTGGAGCTGACCCACCTGCACCAGTTTCAAATAGACCACCACCGTTCATCAAAGGAACAATGGAGAGCATTTTGGCACTGGTACCGACTTCCAAAATAGGGAAGAGGTCGGTCAAGTAATCCCGTAGAACGTTTCCAGAAACTGATATGGTATCTTTTCCATCCTTTAGGCGTTGAAGCGTAAACTTGGTAGCTTCAATCGGAGATAAGATTCTAATGTCCAATCCTGTGGTATCGTAATCCTTAAGGTATAGATTTACTTTTTTCATCAATTCAACATCGTGTCCTCGGCTTTCATCCAACCAGAAAACAGCAGGCGTATGCGTGGCTTTGGCTCTTCCAACGGCCAGTTTCACCCAATCTTGAACGGGCGCATCCTTAACTTGGCACATTCTCCAAATATCACCTTGCTCTACGTTGTGCTGAATCAGACTTTCACCTGTTGACTGGCTCACAACCTTCACCACACCATCAGATGGAATTTCAAAAGTCTTGTCATGCGAACCATATTCCTCCGCCTTCTGAGCCATTAACCCAACATTGGGAACGGTTCCCATGGTGGATGGGTCAAAAGCGCCATTTTTCTTGCAGAAATCGATGGTTGCCTGATAAACTCCGGAGTAACTACTATCAGGAATGATGGCCTTGGTATCTTGAAGCTTTCCATCTTTATCCCACATTTTACCTGAATTTCGGATCATGGCGGGCATAGAGGCATCAATAATGATGTCTGAGGGTACGTGAAGGTTGGTAATTCCTTTTTCAGAATTTACCATAGCCAAATCGGGTCCATTGTCAATGGTCTTTTTAATGGCTCCTTCAATTTCTTTATGTTGATTTTCTGGAAGCTTTGCGAGCTTGTCGTACAAAGTCTCCAAACCATCATTGGGGTCAACACCAATTTTTTCCAAAGTGGCCCCATGTTCTTTGAACAATTCCGAGAAATACACTTTAAGGGCATGTCCAAAAATGATAGGGTCAGAAACCTTCATCATGGTCGCCTTAAAATGCAGGGACAATAACAAGTGATTTTTTCGTGCATCAGCAATTTCTTCGGTCAAGAAATCCACCAATGCTTTCTTGCTCATTACGGTGGCATCGATGATTTCACCTTTTTGCAAAGCAAGATTATCTTTTAAAACGGTTGTGGAACCGTCGGCACTTACCAATTCAATGCGAACTGAATCGGCATTGGACAATGTAAGGGATTTTTCATTCGCCCTAAAATCACCATGCGACATGGTTGCCACATGGGTCTTGGAATCTGACGACCATTCACCCATGGTATGTGGGTTTTTCATGGCGTAATTTTTTATGGCCTTTGGAGCCCTTCGGTCAGAGTTGCCCTCGCGAAGTACTGGATTTACAGCACTTCCTTTGATTTTATCGTATTTGGCCTTGATGGCTTTTTCTTCATCATTTTTAGGCTCGTCCGGATAATCGGGAAGGTTATATCCCTTTTCTTGTAATTCCTCAATGGCTTCTTTTAATTGTGGAATGGAAGCACTGATATTGGGAAGCTTAATAATGTTGGCTTCTGGTGTCTTGGCCAATTCGCCTAAAATGGCCAGGTCATCTGAAACTTGCTGGTCTTTATTTAGATATTCTGGAAATACAGCAGCAATTCTACCGGCCAAAGAAATGTCCTTGGTCTCGATAGTGATTTTTGCGGTTTCTGTATAAGCTTTTACAATGGGTAGGAAAGATAATGTAGCTAAGGCTGGTGCCTCATCTGTTTTCGTATAAAAAATTTTGGCCATTTAAATGTATTTGTTTGAGCGGTGCAAATATACGATTTATGGATGGTGAAATAATAAGGAAAATCTAAAAGTAAGAGGGAAAAGGTGAGAATTTTTTAAAAACAAAAGCCATATCCATGTGCGAACATTGATATGGCTTTCTTTAAAGGACTAAAAGACTTGTCTTGTGTTGCTACAAAACCACAATCCTGAGATTGCTTACGCCTGTTGCCCTTTAGACGTTTACTTTACTTGATTTATTCAATTTCACAACCAAACTTAATCCTGCAAAGTGTCCTGATAATTTCCTAAATCTTATCAAAACGGGAAATTGCTCTCCCATCCGCACATAAAATTCACGAACTCTCCTTGTGGTCCCACCGAAGTGCTTCCTCAATTTGAAATTCCTTTTGTGATCAGTAGTGTTACCAATTAAAAGGGAAATTTTCAGTTTTTAAAGAACGTCCACTTTAAAACGAAACATGATTTTGATTTTCACCACTCTCATATTTCTTCCACTAAAGTAGTCCAAAGAATGGAATACGCAAATTTTATAACCGATTAAAAATCAACAATGTATGAACCGATGTTATCAACAATTGTTCATAAAAAAAAGCACCTTTTAAAGGTGCTTTTTTGTTCGGTATGAGGAGATAAATACTATCCTCTAACTTCTTTGATACGGGCCTTTTTACCGGTAAGACCTCTAAAGTAGAAGATTCTAGATCTACGTACTTTACCTTTTTTGTTTACTTCAATTCGCTGCAATGCGGGCATGTTGATTGGGAAGATTCTTTCTACCCCAACGGTACCGGACATTTTACGAATGGTGAAAGTTTCAGTGGCACCGCTACCTCTTCTTTGGATTACAACTCCTTTAAAGAACTGGGTACGGGTCTTTTCACCTTCCTTAATTTCATAGTACACAGTAATGGTGTCACCAGATGAAAATTTTGGAAATTCTTTTTTTGGAACAAATTCGTCTTCAACAAATTTTATTAGGGATTCCATGGTTTAATTTTTAATGTTTAGCAAGACCAACTTTCACGTATCTCGTCAGAGGTTGATTTTGAGATTGCAAAAGTAATGCAATATTTAGAAATAGCAAGGTGTTTTTTGTTTTTTGAATAGCCAAATCTTCCGGAGGCTATTTTTTCACCTGCTTTGCCGCAAATAATAGCAATCCAATGGCAAAAAGAATGTAGGGGAGAGGCGTTAAAATACTGCCCAACGCATTGGTGTTAAGGACTGATTCAGGTCCTTCTTGGGCAGAGAAAGTGCTCAAAAGTAGAAAACCAAGCCCGAGTATGATGGATAGCACACTACCCGAAAACATGAGCACCGTACCCAGATTCCGTTGTTTCAACAACAGAATGCCGCAGGCCAAGACCACAATCAATTTTCCAAGTGCGTTTAAACCGCCGCCAATCATAAAATAGGCTTCATAGTTTTCCATAGCATTTACTTTAAAAGGTCAGGTCTTCTTTTTTGTGTGCGTTCCAAGGCTTGTTCCTCTCTCCATTTTTCGATTTTGGGAAAATCCCCACTCAAGAGAATTTTTGGAACTTCCAATCCTTTGTATTCTGCCGGACGGGTATACACTGGTGGCGCCAAGAGATTATCCTGAAACGTATCGGTAAGGGCAGAGGTTTCATCATTCAACACCCCGGGAAGCAATCGAATGACTGCATCACACAAAACCGCAGCGGCCAATTCACCCCCGGAAAGCACATAATCCCCAATGGAAATCTCACGGGTTACATGCATGTCCCGCACGCGCTGGTCCACACCTTTATAATGTCCACATAAAACAATGATGTTTTCTTTCATGGAAATCTGGTTCGCAATACCCTGATTCAGCGTTTCACCATCTGGGGTCATATAAATAACTTCGTCATACGCCCGTTCTGCCTTCAGTTGGGAAATACATTTATCAATAGGCTCTATCATCATCACCATTCCGGCGCCACCACCAAATTGGTAGTCGTCCACCTGTTTGTAGTTTCCCGAGGAGTAATCCCTTAGGTTGTGCAGATGCACTTCAACCAAATCCTTTTCAATGGCTCTTTTTAAAATGGAAGCCTCAAACGGGCTCGCCAATAACTCTGGTAGTACTGTTATAATGTCTATCCGCATGGGTGCAGCTGAAAATACGTAAGTTGATTAAGTTTTGGAATTTCTCCAAAAGTAGTGAATGTAGTCCGTATCATTCTTCCAATCCAAACGCTCGTATAATTTTTGGGCAGGATTGTCCACCGCCGTTTCCAAGGCCAATCCCTTAAAGCCAAGTTCTTGGCAGTGCAATTTAGCCTGATTCAACAATGCTTCCCCAACACCTTTCTTCCGATGGTTGGGAGATATAAACAAATCGTTTAGAATGTAGGAGGGTTGAAGGGACACGGACGAAAATGTCTTGTACAACTGCGTGAACCCTATTGGCTCTTGGTTTTCCAGGGCGATAAAAATCGCCGTTTCGTTTTTTGAGAACCGTTCTTTAAGAAAATTGCGGGCCGATTCCTCATCCGACGGCTGCTTGTAAAACACCCGATATGCATCAAAAAGGGGAACAACGAGTTCCAAATCTGCGATGGAGGCCTTTTTAATGGTCATAGGGTCTAAATTTTAAAAGGCTCCCTTTCGGAAGCCTTGACTTTATTTTTTCTGCTTGTTCAACTCGTCCTGTAACTGACGGCTTATCTTTTGCTCTCGCTCCAAAGATCTTCTGCGATGTTGTTCATATTCCTGTTCCAAGTCGGCTAAAGCCGTTTTGGCCTGTTGGGTCAAGAAGTTACTATTCTTAAAGCGGTAAATAAAGAACAATAGGAACAACAACAACGCAAAAATGATGGACCAAAGAATAAAATTGTAGGTCCCTTTACTGATCAGGGCTCCAAAAAAGGAAATACTGTCCTTCTCTTCGGTAACGTTGTTCAGTTTATTGGTGGTATCCTGCAACTTGGCATTAAGGTCTTCAATCTCTGCTTTGTTAGCGGTTATGTTGGCCGAAAGGTCTTTTATAGACCCATAAGCCGTGTTGATAGTGTCAAAAACATTGCTCTTTATCTCGTTAAGGGTAGACAATTTAATGACTTCATAAGGAACACCATTTCCAGACCTGTAATTGGTGGATTGTCGTTCCATGACCTCAAACTGACCTTTTATGGTCATGTCTTGGGGCTCATCGGAATTTTCCTCTTGTGCGAAGGATGAAAAGTAGGGTGCAAGTAGGGCAACTGCAATTAAAATTCGTAAATGCTTCATGGTCAATATATTCTCGTAAATAATTTAGATTAAGGGTAGGGCGAAATTACACCAATAAACCTAAAATTAAAAGAAAAACCCATTTACTAGGCTTGTGTTCCCGCTTTTCCCAAATCTTTAGTAGTAGGTATAACGCCTAACTTTGGCAATATATTTCGCTAATCGGATAACTTGATGGGAATAACCATACTCGTTATCATACCATATATAAAGCACCACACTTTTCCCGTCGGCCGAGACAATGGTGGCCTTGCTATCGTAAATTGATGGGGCAGAGGTGCCTACAATATCCGTGGAGACCAATTCGTTGCTCAATGAATATTTGATTTGCTCCACCAAATCGCCTTCGAGCGCATACTTTTTTAAAATGGTATTGATGCTCTCTTTGGAAGTCTTGTTCTTTACCTCTAAATGAAGTATGGCCAAAGAACCATTCGGTACAGGTACCCGTATGGCATTGGAGGTCAATTTTCCCTTTAAAGAAGGAAGTGCTTTGGCCACAGCTGAACCGGCTCCAGTTTCCGTAACCACCATGTTCAACGCTGCAGCTCGTCCTCTGCGGTATTTGCTGTGCATATTATCCACCAAATTCTGGTCATTGGTATAAGCATGTATCGTCTCCAAATGTCCCTTTTTTATACCGAGAGAATCCTCGATTACCTTCAGCACAGGGGTAATGGCATTGGTGGTACATGACGCGGCAGAGTAGATTTTGGTTTTGTCTGGGTCAAATTCGGTATGATTGACACCGTGTACAATATTGGGTATCTCTTTTCCGGGAGCGGTGAGGAGCACCTTGCTTGCACCTTTGGACTCCAGATGTCTGGAAAGTGCCTCTTTATCCCGAAACGCTCCAGTATTGTCAATGATTAGGGCGCTATAAATTCCATATTTGGAGTAGTCAATATCCTCAGGTTTGTCCGCGCTGATGAACTTTACGGTGGTGCCGTTGATGATGAGCGCTTGGTTCTTGGCATCCACGTCCACGGTTCCCATAAACTGTCCGTGAACCGAATCAGTTTTTAAAAGAGCGGCGCGTTTTTCCAGTACATCTTCACTTAAATCCCCACGAACCACCACCGCTCGGAGGCGTAGTTGACTCCCTCTTCCTGTTTTGGCCATAAGCTCGCGTGCCACCAATCGACCAATGCGACCAAAACCATAAAGCACTACGTCTTTGGGTTTAATTTCTTTGGTCTGCTGGGCATCTTTGAGTTTATCAAGAACAAATGCCTTTACATTGAGATGGGTATTGTCATCGGAATGATATTCGTAAGTAAGTTTTCCAATATCCAACTTGGCAGGAGGGAGGCTGATGTCATTTATCGCCCGCAAAATCTCCACCGAATCAAAAATGGAGATGGGTTTCTGAACAAATTCACCAGCATACTCATGTAGGTTGATGATGTCACTGACATTCTTATCAATGATTTGATTTTTAAAGAGCACCACCTCAATGGCCTTGTCGTACCAAAGGTCGCTGATAATTTTGATGAATTCTGTGGTTGCTTTTCGTCTATCTGCCTGAAAAGCAAGCTCTTTCTCATAGGATTTGATGTCTCCCATAGTCGTTTGTTTGTTATTGTTTAGTAGTTGCAGCGGCTAAATTAGCTATTTTCAAACGTTTTCGTAAAAGAATAAAGACATAAAAAAAGCACCTGTAAGCAGGTGCTTTTAAGTTTGATTTTGTCACTTTTATTAGAAGATCATGTGTTCCTTTTCACCATTTTCATTGATCATGGTAAAACTGGTTCTTCCATATTTGGTGACTTTTCCAAATTCTTCCTTTGCATCGTCAATATTGTTGACCTCAGTGTCATTTACGGCAATGATCACTTTGTTCTTAAGGTTATATCGACTATATCCTTCAGGCACATCAATAATCTTTACACCTTTGGAGATGCCAAACTTTTTCTTGTCTGCTTTGGAAAGATTTTTTACCATAAAACCTGCGGCAGGAAGAATAACGGTTTCCTCTTTTTTAAGGGTCACATTTTTGGTGATGCTCTCACCATTACGGTCCAATTTAACCTTTACAACATCGCCTGGCCTTTTGGAAGCAAGATATCCTGTGAGTTCCGAGAATTTGTGAATTTCAATGTTATCCACTTGTTTAATAATATCCCCGGACTGCAAACCGGCTTCTTCGGCCCCAGAATCTTCAGTTACCGAATACACATAAACACCTTCAATTTCATTTAGCCCTTCTTCAATGGCTTGTTGCGAGTTAACGTTGGCAGCGGAAATCCCTAAAAGTCCTTTTTGTACATCTCCATACTCCATGATATCCTCAACCACTTTTTTGGCAGTATTGCTGGGAACCGCGAAGGCATAGCCCACATAGGAACCGGTCTGGGAGGTTATGGCAGTGTTGATCCCAATCAAATCCCCATTGGTGTTGACCAAAGCACCACCACTGTTTCCAGGGTTTACGGCAGCATCGGTCTGGATAAAGGATTGACTTCGGCCCAATGAACGTGCTTTGGCGCTCACAATTCCTGCGGTAACGGTAGAGGTCAGGTTAAACGGGTTTCCAACCGCAAGCACCCATTCCCCAATCTTGGCATTGTCTGAATCTCCGAAAGCCAAATAAGGGAGTGCGTCCTCCGCATCAATCTTTAAGAGAGCAATGTCGGATTCTGAATCGGCCCCGATGACCTCTGCATCATACGTTTTATTATTGTTTAGGGTAACCTGCAATTGGCTGGAGTTGGCAATGACGTGGTTGTTGGTCACAATATAGCCATCAGGGGAAATGATCACCCCGGAGCCTGACCCCACCTGAGGGGTTTGCTGGCGTTCAAATCCGTAGAAGAAATCAGAAAGGCTGCTCGGCCCTTTGCTGATGGTCAAGTTTTTTACGTGGACCACGGAATTTACCGTTTTTTCTGCGGCCAACGTAAAGTCAACCTCATTGATTCCAGCTCCACTGGCCGAAGTCGGTAGATTGCTTGTGGTGATAAACGGATTTTCCTGTTCGGCGGCTACCCATTTATAATTGTCTTTTTCAAAAAATAATTTGTAGGATCCCAGTGTAATTGCGCCTGCAAATACGGACACTAGGAGCAAACTGGCTATTCTCTTCATAATTCGATATTTTTTTAACATTCAGTTTGAACAAAATTAAAAGAATTCATTTTTTGACTTTGTCGGTTTAACTCCCTTTTAACTGCAAAAATTTCCTTAAAGAATACGCTATTTTTGTTCCTTTGTAGGGATTATGAAATTGCAGTTTTTTAAATATCAAGGAACGGGAAATGATTTTGTCATCATCGACAATCGTCAGGATATATTTCCCAAAAACAATACCAAACTGGTAGCACAGCTGTGTGATAGGCGGTTTGGCGTTGGTGCGGATGGGTTGATTTTACTCGAGAATGACAAAATGTCGGACTTCAAGATGGTCTACTACAATGCGGATGGAGGAGAAAGTACCATGTGTGGTAATGGCGGTAGATGTTTGGTGGCTTTCGCCCATTTCTTGGGGGTCATCGGAAATGAAACCACCTTTGTTGCTGTTGATGGATTGCACGAAGCCACTATTGAAGGGGATTTGGTCAATTTAAAGATGGTGGATGTCGATGAAATTCGCGAGAAGCCTGCGTATGCTTTTTTGGATACAGGCTCTCCACACCATGTGCAATTGGTGGAAGAGCTGCAAAAATTTGATGTCCATAAGGAAGGTGCGAAACTGCGTTATGGTTTATATGGAAAGGCAGGGAGCAATATCAATTTTGTGGAACAGGAAGGTTCAGATGCGTTTCAAGTGCGTACCTATGAAAGAGGCGTTGAAGATGAAACGTATTCTTGTGGCACAGGGGTTACTGCTGTGGCCATTGCCATGCACAAATTGGGTAAAACCAATTCCAATACCGTAAAAATCACTACCCCAGGGGGTGATTTGTCCATCAGTTTTGAACAAAACAACGGGCACTATACCAATATTCATTTAAAGGGACCGGCCATTCAGGTCTATAAAGGAGAGATAGAATGTTGAACCTAAAAGGGAAGCAGGTATATCTAAGGGCTTTGGAGCCAACTGATTTGGATTTTCTCTACCAGTTGGAGAATGATACAGCCATTTGGGAAATCAGCGGCACCCTAAAACCCTATTCCAAAAAAGTGCTTCAACTGTATTTGGAGAATGCCCATCGGGATATATATGAGGTAAAGCAATTGCGTTTGTGCATCTGCAACTCGGATGATGTTTGCATAGGTCTGATTGATTTATTCGATTTTGACCCAAAACACGGTCGTGCGGGAATGGGCATTGTCATTTCCAATCCATCAGACCGAAACAAGGGTGTGGGGGCAGAGGCCATTGAATTGCTGTGCAACTATGCATTCACCACCCTGAATTTGCATCAGTTGTATGCCAATATTTTGGAGGACAATGAACCAAGTATCCATTTGTTTGAAAAAATGGGCTTTGAAAAAGTGGGCACTAAAAAAGAATGGATTCGCACCAGTGCAGGATTCAAGAATGAAATTATGTTTCAAAAGATAAAGACGAATGAATCTTAAAAAAGTACTTTGGGCTACCGCTATTTTAGGTCTTTTGATCTGTGGATTCATCGCCTACCAGATTTATAGCGCCATTTTCAGTCCCAACACCCAGTTCAATAATACGGAAGCTTTTGTGTTTATCAAGTCGGATGACACCTTTTCAGATGTCAAAAATTCGTTGGAGCCTCTATTAAAAGACTTGTCCACTTTTGAGGCTGTGGCCCAGCGCAAAGGGTACATCAACAATATTAAGGCAGGTAAGTATGCCCTGAAAAAGGGGATGAACAACAACGAAATCATCAATACCCTGCGCAGCGCCAATGTACCGGTTGATGTTTCCTTCAACAATCAAGAGTCACTAGCGTTATTGGCCGGGCGTGTCTCTGAACAAATTGAGGCGGACAGTCTTTCCCTGCTTCAGGCCTTCAATGACCCTGGTTTTTTGAATGAAACAAAGTTTGATGAGGACAGTAAACTCGGAATGTATCTGCCCAATACCTATGAATTCTTTTGGAATACCAGCGCGGAATCTTTTAGAGATCGCATGTTGAAGGAATATCAACGTTATTGGAACGAGGAGCGATTACAGAAGGCAAAGAACCTTGGGCTTACTCCCGCTCAGGTGATTTCATTGGCAGCAGTTGTGCAAAAAGAAACCGCAAAGGTGGATGAGCGTCCTCGGGTGGCCGGAGTGTACCTAAATCGAATTAGAAAAGGAATTCCCTTGCAGGCGGACCCCACGGTTATTTTTGCCATTAAAAAGCAAACAGGAAATTACGATACCATTATTAAGCGCGTATTGTATCGCGATTTGGAAATGGATTCCCCCTATAATACCTATAAATATGGCGGTGTTCCTCCAGGCCCGATCACCATGCCCGATATCTCATCCATCGAGGCGGTTTTAAACCCCGAAAAACATGAATACCTTTATTTTGTAGCTGATGTTTCCAATTTTGGATACCACATGTTTGCCAAAACTTTGGCGCAGCACAACCGAAATAAGGTGCAATACATTCAATGGTTAAATTCACAAAAAGTGCTTCGATAGTGTTCTTTACCGTTTATTTACAGCGGTTTAACGGATTTTAAGCCTTATTTAAGAAAATCTTAGGAGCTTTAGGCAAGCCTTTAACATGACTCCCCCTATATTTGCCGGCCAAATTGATTTTTGATACGTATATAGTATCGAGATCACAAATATGAACATTATGAAAAGATGGATAGGTTTTATACTACATCTTGCCATGATTGTAGTTTTGACAAGTTTTGGTACGTACACCGTATTGAAGAAAGTGGATGTGGAGGTTCCAGATGCACTGAAGGTGACAACGGACTTTGAAACACCTGCTCCCAAGGACTCTATCGCGTTCTCTGGTGAAGTACAGATTGCCCCTCCCTTTTTAGGAAAAGCCTACAATGGGTTTAAAGATGCCCTGGCTTTCAAAGAATCCCAAGGTAAATACCATGTGGTGAACACATTGGGCTACATGGGGAAATATCAGTTTGGGGGAAACACCCTCCATTTGATGGGCGTATATGATGTAGAAACTTTTTTGAACGATCCCATATTACAGGAAAAAGCCTTTGATGTTAACGTAGCCAGAAATAAATGGATTCTACGGAGAGATATTAAGCGTTTTACGGGAAAACGAATCGGTGGTGTTGAGGTTACCGAATCGGGGATTTTGGCCGCAGCTCATTTGGCTGGAGCCGGAAATGTAAAGAAGTATTTACGTTCTTATGGACAGGAGGATGTTTCAGATGCGTACGGAAGCAGCATTTCTTACTACATGAAAAAATTCGCGGGATACGATACTTCCAAGATTCAACAGCGGAAGGATCCCAAAATATAGTGGCAAGGTAACAATTAGCGAAAGCCCAGAATTTATTCTGGGTTTTTTTATGCCTGAATGATATAGATGGTAGGTCTTTTGTCGAGGTCAATATTGATTTCACTCCACTCATGGGCACTCATGGTCTTAATGAACTCAGTAGGTAGGGTAATATCGCAAGCAATGCACAATCGGGTGGTTTTATGCAATATTTTAACCAGCTCTTCAAGCAATTTGTTATTTCGATAAGGGGTTTCCATAAATATTTGGGACTGTCCCTTTTCGCGGGAAAGGTGCTCCAAACTTTTAATTACGGCCTTACGCTCCTTGTTGTCTATGGGTAAATAGCCATTAAAAGCAAAGTTTTGTCCGTTCATTCCACTGGACATCATGGCCATTAGAATAGATGAGGGACCCACCAAAGGAACCACTTGAATTCTTTTTTCATGCGCCACACGAACCACCGAAGCTCCAGGGTCCGCAATCCCGGGGCAACCCGCCTCGGACAATACACCAACATCGTATCCGTGAATGCAGGGATCTAAAAACGAAGGAATTTCTTCTAATTTGGTATACTTGTTCAAGCTTTGCATGTGCAAGCTGGGTTGTGGCTTGCTGGGACTCACTTTTTTGATGAAACGTCGTGCCGTCTTTTCATTTTCCACAATGTAGTGGTCAATTTTTTCAATGGTTCCCTTTAGGGAAATGGGCAATACTTCCAATGGTGCATTGTCACCCAAAGTGGTGGGAATCAGATATAATTTACCGACCACCAATCCTGGTTTTGGCTGTTCCTGCGTTTCTTCCATACGGTCAATTTAGTTTTTTCGCAATTGCCTCGCAAGCCAAATCAATCATTTGATATACATCCTCAAAACCATCTTCCCCTCCATAATAAGGATCCGGAACCTCATTGATGCCCACATTCACCTCACTCAACAAAAGTTTTACTTTATGGGCTTCTTGTGAATTATTAGCCAAGCTGGCAATATCGGAAAAGTTGTTCCGGTCCATCACATAAATGAAATCAAACGACTCAAAATCCATTCTGGAAAACCGTCGACATTTTTGTAGGCTGATATCCAACCCATATTTTTTGGCCACAGCGACCGAACGTGGGTCGGGAGGATTTCCAACATGATATCCCGCGGTACCTGCCGAATCAACATAGACCTCGTTGGGGTCCACTTTGGATTTTAGAATACCTTCGGCCAATGGTGACCTGCAAATGTTGCCCAAGCAGACCATCAAAACTTTGGTTTTCATTAAAAAAGAAGGGATTAAGAGAACTTTTTGCTAAGGTCCTCGATGTATTTTCTGAATTGCTTATCGGTCTCTGCAAGGTTATCCACCGTTTTGCATGCGTGGAGCACGGTGGCGTGATCACGCTTCCCAATTTGTGAACCGATACTGGCCAAAGAGGCCTTCGTGAATTTTTTGGCAAAGAACATGGCCAACTGTCTGGCCTGAACAATATGACGTTTACGGGTCTTGGATTGAAGCGTGGCCACATCCATTTCAAAATAGTCGGATACTACTTTTTGGATATAGTCGATGGAGACTTCGCGCTTGGTATTCTTCACAAATTTTTCCACCACCTGTTGGGCCAATTCCAAAGTGACCTCCCGCTTGTTGAAAGAGGACTGTGCAATCAATGAAATAATGGCGCCTTCCAGCTCCCGAATATTGGTCTTGATGTTTTTGGCGACATGATCAATGATATCTTCGGGCATTTCTACACCATCTCGGTACAGTTTGCTCTTTAATATGGAAACGCGCGTCTCATAATCCGGGCTCTGCAATTCAGCGGAAAGTCCCCATTTGAATCTGGACAACAAACGCTGCTCAATATCCTGCATATCCACTGGAGCTTTGTCCGAAGTCAAGATAACCTGCTTACCATTTTGGTGCAGATGGTTGAAGATATGGAAGAACACATCTTGGGTTCCAGATTTACCGGAAAGGAACTGCACATCATCAATAATGAGCACATCTATCAACTGGTAAAAGTGGATAAAATCGTTACGGGTGTTCTTCTTTACCGACTCTATATATTGTTGGGTGAACTTCTCCGCAGAGATGTACAACACCGTTTTTTCTGGATATTTATCCTTGATTTCAACCCCAATGGCGTGTGCCAAGTGGGTCTTCCCCAAACCAACGCCCCCAAATACCAATAAGGGGTTAAAGGAAGTTCCTCCAGGCTTGTTGGCTACCGCCATTCCAGCGGAACGTGCCAAACGGTTGGAGTCTCCCTCCAAGAAATTATCAAAATTATAATTGGGATTGAGTTGGGACTCTATTTTGATGTTTCGAATCCCAGGGATGACAAAGGGGTTTTTTAACTCGGGACTTTTGGAGGTAATCGGCACATCCAATTCTTGGGGGCCGACGGCGGTACGGTTGGCACTTGGAATCTGTTCGGTGAACGGTTCCTTGTTTCCGTACTTGTTCTCCATTTTTATGATGTAAATGAGTTTTGCACTGCTTCCCAATTCCCGGGTCAAGGCCACCTTTAAAAGCTTCACATAATGCTCCTCCAACCACTCGTAAAAAAACTTGCTGGGAACCTGAATGCTGAGTGCCTTGTCTGTTAACTTGATGGGCTTAATAGGTTCAAACCACGTTTTGAATGCCTGCGGTTGGATGTTATCCTGGATAAATGCCAAACAGTTGTTCCATACGGAATTAGCAGTAACACTCATGAAGTTTTTCCTTGTTTTATTGGTTAGCTTTAATACTTAAGATTAAACATCTAAAGGATAGCAAGATGCTTATTGGATGGGACAAATATGTGAACAAATCTTTTAAAAAAAAAATCATTTTGTCATTGAAAGTTTTGTTTTTTTTTCGCATGTTGTCCTAGCATCAAGCAAGCCTCTAAATATATAATTTTTAACGTAAAGTATGGGGTTAAATTTGTATTCTTTTCGGGTAAGGTACTCAGAAACTGACCAAATGGGTGTGGTTTACCATGGTAACTATGCCCAATATTTGGAAATGGGTAGAGTGGAATGGTTACGAGCCCTCGGAGTCACCTATAAGAGCATGGAAGATAACGGAATCATGCTACCCGTAATATCATTACATATTGACTATAAAAAGTCTGCACTATATGACGATTTGATCACTGTGGAAACTCAGTTGAAAAACAAGCCCATGGTCAAAATTGAGTTCGAGTACAAGATCTATAACGAAGCGAAGGAGCTTTTGGCCACCGCCCACACCGTTCTAGCCTTTATGGATAAAAAAACGAACAAACCCATTCGCTGCCCAGATTATATTTTGGAAAGGTTGGATTTTTAGAGTTCAGAGTTCTGAAAGTTGCATAGTTGGTATTTGTTGATTTGCTATTTGATAGTCGCTTAATGTTAATTCAAAATTGTCATTCTAAGTCTAGCGAGGAGAGTTGTTTTTTCAGTACGACTCTAATTAGCCGAATTTTCACGAATGAACTTGAGCTTGGTCTTGGCTCTTTATTCTTAGTTCAGGTAAAAGTTAAAGGAGGAAAAATTTTTATTATTGGATTGCTGAGATTGTTGGATTGCTGGATGTTTGGAATTTGTTGATTTGGAATTTGTTGATTTGAAATTTGTTGATCTTTCCCATAACCCTTAACCCTTAACCCAAATATTCACCTCCTGCATCTCCCCAAACAGTTGTTGAATATCTTCAGCTTCACTGAGCCGCACTGAAATGACCAACTCACAATCCATTTCCATTTTTTGGGAAACAATGTTCAGATTTTTTTGTTTGATGGCACGCATCACCTTGTCCATTTCAGGATAACCAAAGTTGAGTTTGAATTGTGATTCCACCACACGTTCCATAATATTGGCATTTTCTAGCGCCATCTGAGCGGCGGTCCGGTAGGCCTGAATCAACCCACCGACCCCTAGTTTGGTGCCTCCAAAGATTCGGGTGACGGTTACCAAAATATTGGTCACATCAAAAGATTGAAGCTGCCCATAAATGGGCATTCCTGCTGAATTGTTGGGCTCGCCATCATCATTGGCGCGGTAGGAACGCGCTTGGGCTCCCAATTGCCAGGCATAGCACACATGATTGGCGGTGTGGTGTTTTTTCCGAAGTTCCTCAATGAAGGGTTTTACGTCATCTTCGGATGCTATGGGAAAGGCTTGGGCAAAGAATTTACTTTTCCGGTCTTTGTAGAGGATTTCTTCCGAAGGTTGGGTAATGGTTTTGTAAACGTCATTTTTTTGCATTGCCACAAAACTATTGATTACCGCCCAGATTTCAATTACCAGACATCTGATTTCAGAAATCTGACTTCTGAGTAAAAAAACACCGAGAAGAAAAATTCCCTCCCGGTGCTAATTATGAAAAACCCAATCTCTATAGTTTTTGCATGGGCTTAACCACCCGCATGCACTTAATTACAATTATAGGCATCCCCAGTGATAGTCCATCCTTTGTTGATGCCGGTAAGATACGATCTCTCATTTAAAGCGTTACAAAAAGTTAGTCCTGTTGCTCCTAATGCAATGTTTGCAGGTGCATTGGGGCCAGACCAACCTATTAAGGTGTTATCATAATTGGTTCTTGAAAGCCCAGAATTGTTGAGCATATTGCTCATATTCGTAACACTGCTAATGTTCCAGGCGCCCAAATTTTGGTTAAAAGCTGAAGCACCAGAGAACATCCCTCGCATATCTTCTACCGCACTCACGTCCCATGCTCCTAAACTTTGATTGAACGAGATAGCGTCGATGAACATGTATCGCATTGTGGTTACGGAACTTACATCCCATCCACTGATGCCACGGTTGAACGAACTAGCGCCATTAAACATAGAATCCATATTGGTTACATTTCCCGTTTTTAATCCCCAACCATTGAGAAATCCATTAAAGGCAGTGGCGTCATTGAACATGGCCTGCATGTTGGTCACATTACTTACATCCCAAGAATTAAGGTTCTGGTTAAACAAGGTGGTACCGCTAAACATGAAACTCATATCTGTAACTTTGCTGACATCCCATGCACTGATTCCATTTCCCTCAAAAGCAATATTGTCCTTGAACATTGAAGTCATATATGTTACATTCCCGGTCTCCCAACCACTGACGTCGCCGTTAAAATTGGAAAATCTGAACATGTCGACCATACTTGTGGTCTGTGAAAGATTTGGGACATCCGTAGCGTTGTATAGGAAAAATGTATTGTTAAATGTACTTTCAAAAGATTTCCATTGAATGTCCCCCCATTGCTCCAAACTTTGAAACATACCAGGGTAGTATATATCGAAGTATGGAAATTCCCCTTTTATAGCCATGGTAAAATCGCTTGCGGTTCCGTAGGTGTGTTCAAAATAAATGCCGTCACTGTCAATAAACTCTGGGGTCTCTTCCACGGTGCCATCGCCCCAGTCCACGATAAAGTCATAGGTATATGTTTCGGGATTCACTTCAATGGCCACTTGTAGAGCATCATTAGCTGTTTCCCATGTGGTCACAAACCATTCGGGGTCGGTCGCCTTGTCCTCAAAGCGGTCCAGTACAGTAATGGTGATGTTGGCCTCCACCAGATTGCCATTATTGTCGTCCACACTTACGGTGATTTCATGGAGATCATCGGTCTCTTCATCCAAACTCTTGCCGTCAGCCAAGCTTAGTTTACCATCCGCAGTGATCTCGAACAGGTCATTGTCATTTGTTGTTATGGCAAAAGTAAGTGCATCTTGTTCGGGGTCCGTCGCTAAAACGGTACCGATCACCACATCATCCGCAATGGTCTCTGCGGCCTCAAAGGACTGTGCTACAATGATTGGCGCTCCGTTGGCCTCGGTCACTGTAATGGTAATCTCCGCTTGGGCAGCAGTGTTGCCATCGCTCACACTAACGGTTATGGTATGCTCTGGGGTGGCAAAGTCAAGACTCTCCCCGTCGCCCAGTTTCAGTCCACCAGTTGGTGTGATGTCAAAATGCCCAGAGTTGTCCTGAACCATGGAAAAGGTCAGATCCGCTTGGTCGTTATCCGCATCTGCGGCGACCACGGTGGCAAAGATTTCGGTATCGGCGATGTTCTCGGCCACTTCAAAGCTTTGGGCCTGGATCACCGGGGTCTCATTGGTGGCCACCGCTTGGGTGACATTAATCGTGAAATTGGCCTTGGTCGTTACAGTACCATCATTTACACCAATGCTTAGCGCATGGCTGGACTTGGTGGTAGCATTCAATGTCTTTCCAGCGGTGAGACTTAGGGCACCTGTAGCTGAAATCTCGAACAGGTTATCGCTGTTGGTGGCAATGCTAAAGGTAAGGGTGTCATCCGTATCTACGTCGGTGGCAGTCACCGAGCCGATCACAAAGGTATCGCTGATGTTCTCCGCAACGGTGAATGTTTTTGTGGTGTTCGTTATCACCGGGGCGGTGTTGTCAGGAGCGGAAGGACCATCGTCTTTACCACAGGAAAATACGGTCAGCACAAAAATGACCAGATAAAGCAATTTTTTTTGATTCATGGTATTGGGTTAAAAGTTTAATAGGGCAATTTCCCAATTGTCTTTGCCTTTTATAGGGGTGAATTGATGGATGATGGTTTTGGATTGATGGATCTTAAGTCAGAAGTCAGAAGTCAGAGGACAGCAGTCAGATGTCTGATGTCAGAGATTGGAGGACCGAAGTTGGAAGGTTGGATTTTTGGATGATTGGATTCTTGGGATTGTTGGGCTCTTGGAATTTAGTCTTTGATTTTTGGCTATCAAATTTTAGAAGTCTGATATCTGATATCAGAAATCTGGCTTCTGAGTAAAAAAAACACCGAGAAGAAAAATTCCCTCCCGGTGCTAAAATTAGGTTTATGTTATACCGTTAAATCATTCTATAAGCCGCATGGCACAGCGCCATAATCAGTTATTGACCAACTTTTGGTGGTAGTGAGATGCATTCGTGCAGCAACAGTTTGTTGATTATCACAATAGTTAAGACCAAGAGCACCAATAGCAAGTCCGGAAGGTTGAGTGTTTGAAGCCCAACCTATTAAAATGGAGCTATAAATAGCAGGCGAGAGCCCAGATAGATTCAACATGTTGGCTGTTGTTACTCCCATGCTGTTGAATTCCCAAGTTCCTATACTTGCATTATTGAACGCAGAAGCCGAATTGAACATTGCATTCATGGTATCAACATTGCTTACGTTCCATTGGCTTAAATTTCGATTAAAGGAAGTATTATAAGCAAACATATACTGCATATCGGTTACATTATCAACAATCCAACTACTGATATCACCATTGAAAGCAGTTGGGCTATTAACGTCTGACGCGAACATATATGACATATTGGTAACGTTGCTCACATTCCAATCGTTCAAGTCTTGATTAAATCTAACAGCTCTGTAGAACATAAGAGACATATTGGTTACATTGCTCACATTCCAATCATTGATGTCAGAATTAAAAAATACGGCACCTTCAAACATGGATTTTGTGCTATTGACTGCTGATAGATTAGGAGTGTCCGTAGCGATTGATGTCAAGTTTTGACAGTAATAAAATGCCTCAAACATTGACTTCCATAGATTATTCCCCCATTGTGCTATTCTTGTTAATTTATTACGATTCGCTTGGGTCACGTTGTACATCCGAAGAGCAGGAAAACTACTTCCCTTAATAGCCACCTGATGGGCGCCAGGACCAGCATAAACATGCGATATGGTATTACTATGAGCAATGTTTTCCACTGTGCCATCACCCCAATCCACGGTATAGTTAAATGGAAGATTAAGACCTGCATTTACACCTATGGAGATGGATTCGCTTTGGGAACTCGTTTGCCAAATGGTAATAAAGGATTCGGGATCTTCAAACAAGTTTTCAATAACGTTGGTCACGGTTATTGTAATTTCAGTGGAAACTGGGTCGTTGTTATCATCGGTCACTTCAATGGTAATGGTATGCTCATCTGTGGTTTCAAAGTCTAAACTCTGGCCACCTGCCAAACTCAGTTCGCCTTCTTCCGTGATTTCAAAAAGGCCGTTGTCGTTGGCCGCTATTGAAAAAGAAAGGGTGTCGCCTTCATCTGGGTCGGCAGCCAGTACAGTGCCGATTATATCAGAATCGGAAATATCTTCCGGCACCTCAAAAAGTTGTGCTTCAATTGAAGGTGCTTCATTGATTACGACCACGACTACCTCTGTAACAGTTATAGTTATGGTGGCTTGTGCGGCGGTGTTGCCGTCACTAACACTTACAGTAAAAGTATGCTCTGGGGTGGCAAAGTCAAGACTCTCCCCGTCTCCCAGTTTCAGTCCACCATTTGGAGTGATGTCAAAATGCCCAGAGGCGTCCTCCACCATGGTAAAGGTCAAATCTGCTTGGTCGTTATCCGCATCGGTGGCGACCACGGTCGCAAAGATTTCGGTATCGGCTATGTTCTCGGCCACCTCAAAACTTTGGGCCTGGATAACAGGGGGCTCATTGGTGGCCACCACTTGGGTAACGTTAACGGTGAAATTGGCCTTGGTTGTCACTGTACCGTCATTGACCCCTATGCTCAATGCATGGCTGGACTTAGTGGTGGCATTCAATGTCTTTCCAGCGGCGAGGCTTAGGGCGCCTGTAGCTGAAATCTCGAAAAGATTGTCGCTGTTTGTGGTGATGCTGAAGGTAAGGGTATCATCATCCGCATCGGTAGCGGTCATCGTGCCGATCACAAAGGTATCGTTGATGTTTTCCGCTACCGTGAATGTTTTTGTGGTATTGGTAATCACCGGTGCGGTGTTCTCTGGTGTAGGTGTAGGTGTAGGTGTTGGTTTTGAGGGACTATCATCTTTACTGCAAGAGAGTAGGGTCAACACCATAATAACCAGATAAAGCAATTTTTTTGGATTCATCATATTGGTTTAAAAGTTTAATAGGGCAATTTCCCAATTGTCTTTGCCTTTTATAGGGGTGAATTGATGGATGATGGTTTTGGATTGATGGATCTTAAGTTAGAAGTCAGAAGTTGGAGGTCGGAAGTTGGAGGGTTGGCTTACCAGATGGTTGGATAGTTGGATAGTTGGAATTTGGAATTTGGGATTTGGGATTTGTTGATTCGTTTATTCAACCTAGGCTCTTGAGCTTGAACTTGTTTTCTGGAATTTGTTCATTGTTAATTGGTCATTGCCAATTGGTTTTAGAAAAGAGCCACCAAAACAATGCTCACAACGGCCAAGGCAACGCCGCTCCAATTTTTTAGGCTCAGACGCTCCTTAAACAATACAATCCCAACCAAAGTGGAAAGCATGACGATGGCCACATTGTTTAAAGTGAATATGGCCGCACTGCTGAGCATATCGGTGCGCAGCGCCCGAATCAAAAAATAAATGGAAAAATAATTGGGGACACCAAGGGCAATTCCGCCCAAGATATTTTTAAAATTGACTTTCAACGGGGTGCTTTTGGTTCGAATACCTATAAATAGGATACCTGTTAATGCCGCACAGCCGAAGACCATGGACGAAAATAGGGGAACCTCTGCATCGGTCAGGTGTAGTTCCTCAAAATATTTGATGCTGGTATCAATAATTCCAGAACCCAGAAAAACCAAAAAAGGAAGCAAGAGGGTTTGTCGATTGATGACCAAATGCTTTTGTTTCAATGAAGCCAAATACACTGCTACCAAAGCCAATACAATGCCTATGATTTGAATGAAGGTTAACCTTTCATCAAACAACCAAATCCCAACAATCACTGGGATGACCAGCGACATTTTGGTAGCGACTGAGGCCACGGATACTCCGGCCACCTGTGCCGTTTTGGCCATAAGGTTGAAGATAGTGATGAACAACATTCCCATTAAAATTGGTCCCCAAAACCAAGAGGCATTGAACAGTTGTCCAATATCCACAGTGCCTTCGTACAGAAAAAAACCAGTGATACAGGCCACCATATAATTGACCACAATGGCATAGAGCGTTTGTACTCTATAGGTATCATACAGCTTAAATACCACAAAAATGAGGGTAGAACTGAGAATACTGAGGGCCAAGGCTATCATTTATAGAAAGAGATTTAGTTGGGTGACATCTTCTTGCCCTACTTGGAGGTTCCAAACACGGATGCCCAGACTAGCGGCGGCATCGGTATTCTCTTTTACATCGTCCACGAACAGCGTTTCGTGGGCAGTTAATTGATTTTGTTCCAGTACAAATTCGAAAATCTCTGCATCTGGCTTTCGCATCCCCATTTCATAAGAAAGGTAAAACACCTCAAACGCATTTTTAAACCGATTGAACCGCGACATCCCCATTTCCTTTTTTACAAATTCAATATGTAGGTCGTTGGTATTGCTCAACAAAAAGAGTCGGTATTGATTTTGTTCAGCTAGATTTTCTAGAAAGGTCAGGCGTTCTTCAGGAAAATCCAAAAGAATGGCATTCCACGCACCCAATAATTCTTCCATACTTGCTTTTGGGAATTGATGCGCGACCTGATTTAGAAAGTCTCCAGTATCTACCAATCCTTTTTCGTATTCTTTAAACAAGGTGTCCAACTCTGGAGTGATTCCGGCAAACCCAAACTTCAACATTTCCCGTGCCGTGGCCGACTTGTCCAAATTGATAAGCACATCGCCAAAATCCAGAATAATATTCTTAACCATGAGCGTAAGTGATTAAAGTGTCTGACAAAATGGATTCTTCGCTCAGTAATTTTCCAATAAAACGGGGGGCTTGAATGCCATTTTCAAAGAATTTTTCAGCCTCAAAGATTCGGGCTTCGTCCCACAAACCTTCATCTATAAAAGTTTGAAGGGTTTTTGAACCTCCCTCAACCAACAGGCTGGTTATGGAATGTTTGTACAGCACCTCACATATTTGCTTGGCCACAGGTTTGGAAAAATCGATTACTTCGTAATCAATCCCATTCAAATATTTAGATTTATCTTCAATTTGGGTCAATACCAAAGTTTTAACCGATCCGTCCATCACATGGAAACTCGAACCAATTTTTAAATCTCTGTCCAAAACCACACGAATCGGATTTTTCCCAACCCAATCGCGGGTGTTCAACTTTGGATTGTCCTCCAAAACGGTGTTGGTGCCCACCAAAATGGCCTGTTCCTGACTCCGCCACTGGTGTACCAGTTGTTTGGAGTAGGGGTTGGTAATCCAAAAAGGTTCTGGGTTGGATTTTCTAAGATTTGGGTCCGGTGCGATAAAACCATCTGCGGTCTCGGCCCATTTTAATATGATATAAGGGCGTTTTTGCTCCTGAAACGTCAAAAATCGTTTCAAATGCGCCCGACATTCATCCTCAAGAACTCTTACGGTTACTTTGCATCCTGCTGCTTCCAGCTTTTCAATACCCTTTCCGGCTACTTTGTCATGCGGGTCTTTGATGCCAATCACCACTGCGGGGATGTTATGTTTGATGATCAAATCGGCACAAGGGGGTGTTTTTCCATAATGGGAACATGGTTCCAAAGTGACATACAGCGTAGCCTCGGGCAATAAACTTTTATTTTCTACAGAATTGATGGCATTCACTTCGGCATGTGGACCGCCATACGGACTGGTAAATCCTTCACCGATGATTTTTTCATGGTGAACAATCACGCAGCCCACCATGGGATTGGGAGCAGTGGTGCCCAATCCTTTTTTGCCCAATTCGATACTTCTAAGGATGTATTTTTGGTGTATATTCACCCCGCAAAAATAGAACAATTAACGCAACATGGAAGATACGGTGATTCGCGAAATCACACCTGAAGATAATGCGCAAGTGGCGCAAGTAATCCGGAAGGTTTTTGAGGACATGGGCATAGCCAAAGTGGGGACAGCCTATGCCGATAAAGCTCTGGATGATATGTACTCGGCCTATGATGTACCCAAAGCCACCTATTTTGTGGTGGAGCATCAAGGGCGAATCATTGGTTGCGCGGGAATCGCCCAATTACAGAACTACGAAGGCAATGTCTGTGAACTTCAAAAAATGTATTTTTTGGAAGAGGCGAGGGGCAAAGGAATCGGTTCACAAATGATTGCTGTATGTTTGGAAAAAGCCAAAGAATACGGTTTTGAAGCCTGCTATTTGGAGACCATGCCTTATATGAAAGCTGCCCAAAAACTCTATCAACGAAACGGTTTTGACTATATCGATGCCCCTATGGGCAATACAGGACACTACTCTTGTCCGGTTTGGATGCTTAAAAAATTATAATGTTACTGCGGGAAATCAAGCACATATTCCATAAAGAGTTGGATGCCTTATTTCCTATTGAAGAGGTCGATGCTTTTTTTTACCGATGTGTAGAGCATTACTTAAAGTTGGAACGCTTTGTTTTGGCAGTGCGACCCGAACTCACACTGACCAAGGAGGAGGAACAACCCATGTTTGAAGTGCTTTCCCAATTAAAACAAGAACGTCCGTTGCAATACATTTTAGGCGAAGCCCATTTTATGGATTTGGAACTCAAGGTCAATGAAAGCGTTTTGATTCCAAGACCCGAAACGGAGGAATTGGTGCAATGGATTTTGGATGATTTGGACGCTGAGCACACCCGAAGCGTCATTTCGACTCCGCTCAATGACCCTTTGACCGAGACCCTTCACCCGATACCCATCACCCATCACCCAAAACCCTTTACCCTTTTGGATATCGGTACCGGAAGCGGTTGCATTGCCATAGCCTTAGCCAAACATATTCCACAGGCAAAAGTTTATGCGTTGGATGTTTCCGAAGAAGCCTTGGTAGTGGCCCAAGAGAATGCCAAAAACAATCAAGTTGATATCACGTTTCTCCATCAGGATATCCTTGAACTTGAGCTTGCTCTTGAACTTGATTTTGATCTAATCGTTTCCAATCCACCCTATGTCAGGGAGTTGGAGAAGTCCGAAATCAAAAAAAATGTAAAGGAGTACGAACCTGAAACGGCACTTTTTGTTCCCGATGAAGACCCTTTGCTATTTTACAGGGCCATTGCTGAATTTTCAAAGCGCAACCTAAAGAAAAATGGCACCTTGTATTTGGAAATCAATCAATATCTGGGCGAGGAGACCAAAGCCCTTTTGAAAGCCCATAATTTTTCGGAAATTGAACTGCGAAAAGACCTTTTTGGCAACGACCGAATGCTTAAAACAATTGTCCCCTAGAGGGGACTTTAGGGGTGTTTTTCATCTTGAAAAATAAAACATATGAACATCGAACAAAAAATAACATCCCTTCGGGATGAACTCCGCGAACACAACTACAAATATTATGTGCTTGACCAGCCTTCCATAACGGATTTTGAGTTTGATATGAAGTTGAAAGAGCTTCAAAAATTGGAAGCGGAGTATCCCGAATTTTACGATCCTGCTTCGCCAACCCTACGTGTGGGTGGAATGGTCACCAAAAATTTTGAAACCGTTGCGCATGAACACCGCATGTACTCTTTGGAAAACTCCTATTCCAAAGAAGATTTAGAGGATTGGGAAAAACGCATTCAACGTATTTTGGGTGATGTTCCTGTGGAATTTACCTGCGAGTTGAAGTATGATGGCGCGTCCATCAGTCTCACCTATGAAAACGGACAATTGGTTAGGGCGGTTACCCGTGGCGATGGCTTTCAGGGGGACGATGTGACCAATAACATCAAAACGATAAAGTCGGTTCCCCTTCAGTTGAAAGGAGATTACCCGTCAAAATTCGATATTCGGGGAGAAATCATTCTCACCTTGGAGGGTTTTGCCAAAATGAACCAAGAACGTATTGAAGCTGGGGAAGACCCCTACATGAATCCCAGAAATACGGCTTCGGGAAGTTTAAAATTGCAGGATAGCGCCTTGGTGGCCCAACGCCCACTCGAATGTTTGTTGTATAGTATTGCAGGAACCAATTTGGGTATTTCCTCCCAATTTGAGGTCTTGGAAAAGGCCCGTTCTTGGGGATTTAAGGTGCCAACGGTAGCGAAATTGTGTAAATCTACGGAGGAGGTGATGCAGTTTGCGGACTATTGGGATGTCCATCGACATACGTTGCCTTATGAAACGGATGGGGTTGTGGTGAAAGTGAATAGCATCCAGCACCAGGAAGAGTTAGGGTATACCGCAAAATCGCCGCGATGGGCCATGGCCTATAAATTTAAGGCTGAATCGGCCACCACCATTTTGAATGAAATTACCTATCAAGTGGGACGAACCGGGGCCATAACTCCAGTGGCCAACTTGGAACCCGTATTGCTGGCGGGAACCACGGTAAAGCGCGCTTCTTTGCACAATGCCGACCAGATTGCCAAGTTGGATGTGCGGGAAGGCGATACTGTTTTTGTGGAAAAAGGAGGTGAAATCATCCCAAAAATTACGGGAGTAGATTTCACTAAACGCGCTATGGATTCAGCGCCTACGGAATATATCACCCATTGCCCTGAATGTGGTACAGAATTGATTCGTAAAGAAGGCGAGGCACAACACTTTTGCCCCAATGATACCGGATGCCCTACTCAGATAACAGGTCGCATCCAGCATTTTATTTCTCGAAAAGCCATGGATATTGAGGGGATGGGCAGTGAAACCGTGGAATTGCTGTTCAAGGAAGGCTTGATTTCCAACTACGCGGATCTGTACACTTTGACCAAAGAAGACGTTGTTCCTTTGGAACGGATGGCGGAAAAATCCGCAGAAAACTTGGTGAATGGGGTAGCCGCCTCCAAAGCCATTCCTTTTGAGCGGGTGCTGTTTGCACTGGGGATTAGATACGTAGGGGAGACCGTAGCCAAAAAGTTGGCCAAGGCTTATAAAAATATCGATGCATTGATGGCTGCAACCCATGAAGAGCTGGTCGCTGTGGATGAAATTGGCGAACGGATTGCGGATAGTGTCATCAAATTCTTTTCCGAGCCCACCAATTTGGAACTTGTTGAGCGATTAAAATCCTACGGATTGCAATTCTCCCTTTCCGAAGAACAATTGGAAAATCAGACCGACAAATTAAAGGGGCAAACTTTTGTGGTTTCCGGAGTTTTTGAGACGGTGAGTCGAGATGAACTCAAAAAATTGATTGAGGACAATGGGGGCAAAGTGGCCTCTTCCATTTCTTCAAAAACCTCTTTTGTGGTAGCTGGCGACAATATGGGACCCAGTAAAAAGACCAAAGCAGAGAGTTTGGGGGTTCCCATTATTTCGGAACAAGAATTTATGGAGAAACTTCAATCGTAAAACACAACCTTGATTTCACCATACCGAAATCTTTCCTTCTCAAGAAGAAATTTAAACTCCCCTCTAGAGAGGGGTTGGGGGTGTGTCCTTCACAATTTCCAATAAACAATTACCAAATCCCAAAAACCCATCACCTTTACCCAAGAACCTAAAACCTACCACCCATAACCTCACGAAACACAAACAATTTTCATATTTTAGGCAGACCATGAACGTTACACCCAAAACCTATCAATCCTTTCAAGACACTTTAAGCCAAAACCAACCATCCCAAGAATGGTCATCTGCACTTCAAGCGCTGTGGTATGATGCAAAAGGGGATTGGGAGGCTTCCCACGATATTGCGCAGGATATTCATTCGGCAATGGGCAGTTGGATTCATGCGTACCTCCATCGCAAAGAAGGAGATAGGTGGAATGCTGGATATTGGTACCGGCAGGCGTATAAACCTTTTCCGGATTATTCTTTGGAGGAGGAACTTCGGGTTTTGGTCAATGCAGTTATCAATGGGCAGTGAACCATTTGAAATAAGCAAGTCCTAACCTCCAAAACCCCTAACCCACAAACCCAAAACCCTTCACCCAAAACCTCTTAGGTCAATCCATAAAGGGTATCCATCAATTCATAGCTAAGACTTTCTCAAGATTTTTGCTACTTCCCTCCCTATAACCAAAAAATAAGATCATGAGACAAAAAAAATTGTTAGTGATGGCCCTTTTTGTAGTGGGGCTTTTGATTTCCTGTAGTAAGGATGATGGCCCTTCGACTGCCAACAATGCCCCAGAGATAACCAACACCATCAAAACATTCACTGTGGCGGAGGATATATCGGATACGGCGGTAATTGGCAAGGTAACGGCCACGGATAAGGACAAAGACGTTCTAACGTTCCGCATTAAAACGAACAGTGGTAACCTATTTGAAATCAATAGTTCAGGAGAACTAAGTTTGATTGCCGGCAAAACACTTGACTTTGCTACCATCAAAGTGCATACAATTGTTGTGGAAGTGGATGATAAGATTGATCAGGACGAGGCCGCTTTCACCATCAATGTTACCGAAGTGGGCATTGTTAATGAAGCTCCTATTTTTGACCAAGAAACCTTGGTTTTTGAAATAGAGGAGAACATCACGGACTCTGATGTAATTGGCACCGTTAAGGCTACCGATGATGACGGTGACGACTACTCCTTTTCCATGCCGGATGACCCTTTGTTTATGATTTTTGCTAATGGAGACATTAAACTTCGCTCAGGAGCATCCCTTGATTATGAGACCAGTACGGAGCATACCTTTGACGTGACCGTGTCCGATGGATTTGGCAATAACACGGCTACGGTGACCATTACAGTGCTAGATGTGGATGAAACTTTGGCAGCGGACCCTACTTCTTTTGTCACCACATGGACCACTCCCTCCGATGATTTTGAATTGATTATCGGCACCAACAGTGAGTTAAGTTATGACTTTACCATTGATTGGGGTGATGGTACCGTGGAAGACCTATCCGCATTGACCGAAGATCCATCGCATGTCTACGCAAAAGCGGATACGTATACGGTGGCCATCAACGGAACTTTCCCGGCCATTCAAATGTATCGATTTGAAGAGGATCAATTGATACCCTCCCAACAAGCCCTTATTGGAATTGAACAATGGGGCACTATTGCTTGGGAAACATTTGGTGCTGCATTCCAAAATTGTGCAAATCTCGAAATTTACAATGCAGAGGATACTCCTGATTTAAGCATTGTAGAAGACTTGTCCAGTATGTTTTATGGCGCAACCTTGTTCAATGGAGATATCAGCGATTGGGACACTTCAAATGTGACCAATATGGGAGGAATGTTTTCACAAGCCACATCTTTTGATGGGGTCATCGGTAATTGGAATACCAGTAATGTCATCGATATGAGTTTAATTTTTTTGGGAGCCAAGTCGTTTAATCAAGATATTGGGAACTGGGATACTAGCACAGTTGTCAATATGATGGGTATGTTTGCAGGAGCAAGCTCTTTCAATCAATATATTGGAGATTGGAATACATCGCAAGTAACCACCATGGAGAATATGTTCACCGATGCCGACTCTTTTAACCAAGATATATCCACAAAAAATAATGGTGCGAGTTGGAATACCTCCTCGGTAACCAGTATAACGGCAATGTTTTCTGGAGCAGCAGCATTCAACCAAGATATTGGAAATTGGGACACCTCAAGTGTCACCAGAATGGATGCTATTTTCTATGCCGCTGAAAACTTTAACCAAGACCTATCCAGCTGGGACACCTCTCAAATTACCAATATGTTTTTCATGTTCAATGGAGCGACTGCTTTTGACCAGAATTTGGCAGCATGGAATATTGGAAATGTTACCATAATGGATTCTATGCTAGATAACTCAGGTATGTCTCCCCAAAACTATTCTGACACCTTGATTGGTTGGGCAGCGCAAAACCCAACAAATAATGGTTTAAATCTTGGAGCCGATGGGCTTCAGTATTTGTGTGTAGCCGTTGATGCCCACGATGTACTTAGTAGTAAATGGAACATTACTGATAATGGTTTGGGAGAGATCTGTCCATAAAAGATAAATTTTCAACCTAAGATATGCACCGCAGAAGCCAAGGCTTCTGCGGTGTTTTTACTTCCCCTCTTGAGAGGGGCTGGGGGGTGTGTTCACAACAAAAAAATGCCGGACAAGCCGGCATTTCCATTGATAGTTGAATAGTGATTGTTTACTGTTTAAAAAGTTTTACGACTTCACTGGAGTTGTCATCGTATGTCAATTGTAGAAAATAGAGTCCTGCTTTGCCTCTAAAACCGGATAAATCCAACAATGCTTGTTGGCCACCGTCTATTTTTCCTTTGGGAACTTTGTATTTGAATCCAGAAGCATCGGTCAACACCGCGCTTTTAATGGAACGTCCTTCCAATAGCGTCACATTGACACTGCTTGAAAATGGATTTGGGTAAAGAGCCAATACATTGTCTGCAATGGCAGCAGGGTCATCACCATCATCTGAACCTGCATTGGGACTTTCGTGGATTTCACGATTGACCTTGCCGTTCCAGCCCATATCATCAAAAATGGAAAGGACAATGGGGCCAGGACTATCAAATGAAACGCCGGTTGACAAAAAGGCAACCATGAGTCCATTCGCGGTTCCTGCATAGGAAACGTAATCCAAATGGGAATAGCTGGAACCGGGCAACCAAATGTCTGTTAATCCCGGGATGGGCCCAAAAATATCAGAATCCAAAATAGTGAATATCTGGGCTCCCTTACCTTGGGTGGCTCCTTTGATGCTTGGTCCTTTTGAGGTCAACGGCCCGGATAAAAGCAAATCGCCCAATTCTGTACTGAAATTGGCAAACTTGTGTTCTTTTAAGATGGATTTGCCATCAGCGGAATGTGCCAATCGGTCATAGATTGCAGGCAATACCGGGCTTGGAATTCCAAAGCCGTAATCGCCCACACCAGTTTCATTGTCCACAAACAACGACCCAAAGAAGCCCAATCCATGGCCCAGCTCATGAAGTACAACAGATTTGAAATCATAAAACCCTGAGGGGGTGTTGCCATCCGTTCCGTAATACCAGTTGGGGAAAACGGTGCTAAAGTTGGCGATGATGTCATAGCTCGTAGGGTCTAAATCATCACCTGCTAATTTATCGGCCAACGCATTGCCATACCACGTATCTCTTTCAAGACCTGGATAGCCCGCATAAATACTAGTAGGTCCGGCTGAACCTAACACGCCTTCGTCAAGGGGCTGAAACACGGCCGCAACATAGATAGGAACATCAGACGATAAAAGACTGGCCCATGTATCCACAGCGGATTGAAATGCCGTTGCCGCAATGATAAAATCTTCGATAGGAAGGTTAGGGTCGGCATTATAGTAGTCCACAAAAATAGTGGCCCCGGAAGCTGCTTTCTTTGAATTGGAGGCTGATTTTTGAGATCCATTGACGGTAAGTCCTGTTTTTGCCTTTCCCAAGCTGTGGTGCATGGCTGCGGCGGCGTCATTTGTATGGATTTCACAATAAATGTCTCCGTTACTGTTTACGGTCAGCTGACTGACAGGCGCAGGCAAAGCCTCACTTGTTTGGGCAAAACCGACAGCAGTGAGAAGTAAAAAGCAAAAAGTGAGATAAAATAAATGAAGTTTGGGGTGTCGAGTAGAAATCTTTTCTTTCATATAGTGGGGTTAATAGTTAAGGTTTTATAAAAATGTTAAAAAAATCATACATAAAAAAATATCATTAACATATTTTAACAATACTCGATAAACTACAACTAATTGTGCATTCGAAACTTAGGAAAGATGTAGTTCCCCATCATCATCAATGATGTATTCGTAATAAAACCACTTCTTTTTATCTGATTGTTCCTCAAATTTGAAAGCCGTTATCAAGCGTTCTCCATCCGTTTTTAAATACACGGCACCGTACACATCGACATTGGTTCTTCCCAAATGCGAAATCTTGTTTTTTATGGCATCTATGAGGTCTTGGGATGGGTTGTCATCCGAAGCGAGTTCATCTACTTTCTCTTTCAATTCCTCAACCTGTTTTTCGTCTTCAAACTCGCGAGTGGACCGTTGAAGCTCAGTAGAAAGGATGACAGGGGAGGCCCCTCGGCCAAATTTGCCCAATCGACCTAAAAGGTCGGGTCTGGGATGCACGTGTCCTTCTTCATCCCCTGAAGAAATCACAAAGCATGCTGGATTCACGGCCATCATGAACTCATCGGTTACTTTATCAGAGCCGTGGTGACAGACCTTCATGATTTCAGACTTGAACCAATGGGCACATTCATTGAGCATTATGGCATGATTCGGATTGTTCGGTTTTGGAAAGGAATCCATGTTGGAATAGTGTTGCAGCAGGTATTTTTCCGCAGGAACGTTGAGGTCTCCACCAAAGAGAACCTTGTATTTGCCATAATGCAAGCGTAAAATCACGGAATGTCCATTTTTGGTCTCGCCATAATTACTGCTGATGCGTTTAAGTCTAGGTTTATTATTTGTATCATACTCCACGACAGGCCCAAGTACTTCAATGCTGTAATCTCGTCCATTAAGGGGTTGAAAATTGGGCATGTACGCCCGGCCGTTTATATGGATACTGTGATTGGGGTCAATAGAAAGCATTTTAAAATCAAGAACCTTTGGATTGTTCAGGGCATTATGCATAATCGGAGGGTAGACCTTTTGCCCAAAAGTGGAGCTATCACTAAAATGTGCTTCAATATCACTTTTATCGATGGCCAAATTTTCCAAATAATGGTCCCCAGTGATCGGGTCCTGCACTGTGCCGCCCAACTTTGCGAAAGTTCCTGAAACAGGGCGTTCCACCAAACCGCTTTGGTAGACCGTTTTGAAGCCGATATCATGGTCCGCGAAAATATCCTTGAAACCTAAATAGTGATCTTTGTCGGGATGGGTGATTACGGCAGCCTCAAAATCGAAACCACGGTACGCTTTGAATCGACCATTGAGAAAAGCGGCCATGTTGCCACCTTCGCCTGCATCGATCACAACGATCTTCTCATTTTCATCATCCTCTGGGGTAATGAGCACCGCACCGTCTCCTTGGCCAACATCCAAAAAAATAATTTCCAAAGGACGTTTGTCCGATGTGTGCTCGGTTTTGATGTAGTAAATCTCTTTTTTGGTCTTTGGTGCCCAGATGATAGCGGTCCAGCCTGGTCCCACATGGGTGTAATCGTGGTTGTCATCCACTTTCAGCCAATCGCCCCAAAGGACTTGCTTGGCTTTTTTCAGTTCTTGCTCATTTTCATCATACTTATATAAGTACACTAATTCTCCGTCCGGACCGAGGTCGACATAGGTTTGGCTCATGGCGATGGTTTTGAGTCCCTTTTCTGAAAAGAGACGGTTATAAAATCCGAAAAATAGTTTGGGGGATTTCGCTGGAGAGAACCAATTCGAATATAAGTAATTTCTGACTAAAACCCTCAAGTATCATGTAAAGTGATTGTTACTGTTTTACCCAAAACCCAACACCCCACCAAATCAACGAATCCCGGTCATCCATCAACCCAAAGAGTTCATCCATCAATTGTGCCACCAAAAAGGTCTTGACAAATAAGAACTTGCAGGCTTAACCTTATAAATTTTAAAATTATGATACGTAAAAAATTGCTTTATTTGGTCATTTTAGCATTGGCCGTAGTTTCTTGTAGTAAGGACGATGGTCCTTCAGCCCCAGACAAACCTACCATAACCAGTTTATCAAAAACTTCGGGACCTGTAGGAACGACATTCGACATTATAGGTACCAACTTCAGTACCACGAAGACCCAAAACACCGTTAAAATCGGTACCACCACGGCAACAGTATCCGTTGCCACGGCCACTAAGATTACCACGTCGGTGCCGCAAGGGGCCACTACGGGCAAGGTGAGCGTCACTGTTGGCGGAGAGACCGCCACTGGGGGCACCTTTACCGTGACCCAGCCTCTGCCCAACAACTCGGCACCTGTGATCAACAACCCTGACCCTGTATTCAGTGTTGTGGAGACCTTGGCCATTGATGTTCCGGTAGGGGCCATTGATGCCACGGATGCCGACCAAGATGTGCTGAACTATGTGCTCAGCGGGACAAACAGTGGGCATTTCATGATTTCCGCTGCAGGCGTGATAGGCTTGGCAGAGGGGGAGTTCCTCGATTTTGAGACCACCCCTGTGTACAACTTGAGCGTCAGCGTTTCCGATGGCAAAGGTGGTACGGCCACAACGGACATCACCATAAACGTTACCGATGTGGATGAAGCACCGGAAGTGGAATCCTTGAGCCTTGAGTTCCCTGCGGCCGAGGACATTGTTGATACCGATATCATTGGAACCGTGGTGGCCACCGACCCTGAAGGGGCAGAGCTTGACTTTTCCATTAAAAAGGACGTGTCCTTTTTATTTGAGATAAACGCCGCCGGCGAACTGAGCCTGATAAAGAACAAGCAACTTGATTATGAGACTTTAACAGAACATCCCATAACCGTTGAAGTCTCGGACGGAGAAAACATTGTTACCGTGGAAATCACCGTGACCGTAACCAATGTTGAAGAATTGTCCGATGACCCTGCCTCTTTTATCACCACATGGATGACCTCCGCGGATGAAGGGGAGATTGTGATCGGTTTGGAAATCAGCCTAGTGAAAGATTATGATTTTCAAATTGATTGGGGAGATGGTAGCTTGGAAAGTTATAATGAGCCCGCTACGGTAAACCTAGCACACACCTATGAAACTGAAGGAACGTATACTGTGGCCATAAAGGGCAGTTTCCCGGCCATAAAAATGAGTGTGGGCGGTAGTACCCCAAATAAGTTGTTGACCATTGAACAATGGGGCACCAATGTCTGGAAGACAATGTTAAGTGCTTTTTCCGGTTGCAATGATTTAGTCATTAACGCTCCTGATTTTCCCAACGTTTCCGAGGTAACGAACATGGCCAATATGTTCGCCAATACTTTTGGTCTGGGCAGCAATCCAAACACGGATTTTAGCAATTGGGATACCTCAAATGTCACCAATATGTCCCATGCCTTTGAGAACAGTAGTGTTAACAATCCCATAGGATGGAACACCATCAGTGTCACCAACATGTCCAGTATGTTCAAAGGAGCTATACTCTTTAATCAGGATCTAAGCACTTGGGATGTCAGCAGCGTAACCAATATGTCCTCCATGTTTGAAGGGGCCTCTGCATTTGACCAAAGCCTTGGGGATTGGGTTATTGCATCTATCCAAAACATGGAAAATATGCTAGATGGAACAGCGCTTTCCACCGCAAATTATGATGCTACATTGGATGGATGGGTTTTCTCTAATTCTGGGTCTCTTAATAATGATATTACTCTAGGCGTTTCAGGTCTTTTTTATTGCGAATCTGAATTTCTTAGACAAGATATAAAAGGTCTTTTTAACTGGTCATTTGTTGGGGACAGCTTAGATCCAGAATGCCCATAATTTATAAGAACTTATTTAGGTAAGTTAAAACCTAAACGCAGACCCATGTAAAGCACCGAGGGGAGACCAATTGGCCCTCTCGGTGTTTTTTTAGCTCCCCTCTAGAGAGGGGTTGGGGGTGTGTCACTTTTGGAGAGGGGCTGGAGTGATGCCACAGAAAGTTCCCCTCTAGAGAGGGGTTAGGGGTGTGTCCTTACAATGAACAAATATCAATGGCCAACAAACAATCAGATTCTATATAAAACAACAAAGACACAACCCTGATTTCGCCATATCGAAATCTTTCCCTTCTCAAGAAGGGATATAAATTCCCCTCTTGAGAGGGGTTAGGGGTGTGTCAACTCTTGAGGAGAGGCTGGGGGTGCGTCCTCCAAGAAAGCAATCCAAACAGTTCATGAAAAAACCAAGAAGAAAAATAATCCCATATAACCCAAAGCTCAAAGAACTGGCTCGCCAATTGCGAACCAATTCCACAAAAGCATAAATTATCCTTTGGCAAAAACTAAAGCGCAAACAAATGCACGGTTACGATTTTCATCATCAAAAACCCATAGATAATTTCATTTTGGACTTTTTCTGTCATGAACTCATGTTGGGTATAGAGGTGGATGGATATTCCCATGAGTTGGTTGAGGTGCAACAAAAGGATAGGGTCAAAGAACTGACGATGTCGAATTTTGGGATAACCATACTTCGCTTTACGGATCACCAAGTTTTGAGGGATATGGAAAATGTGCTCCGGATCATAGAGGACTATATTCACACCAAAGAAACACAACCCTGATTTCGCCATACCGAAATCTTCCCTTCTCAAGAAGGGATTTTCAACTTCCCCTCTCGAGAGGGGTTGGGGGTGTGTCTGCTCGATAAGCGATGAACAATTAGCAAGACCTAAGTACCAAAAATCCAAAACCCAAAAACCCAATTCCAAAAATCCTAAAAAGTCATTTCGACATGAGATGCCAAGCATCAATTGAGAAATCTGTTTTCAATAGTCCAAGAACCCAAGAATCAAGAGTGAGACTCAAGTCCAAGTTGATTTGTGAAAATTCGTGCAATTCGTGTCAAAATGGGTTTTTACATCCGTTCGACTGCCTTCCCGTTTGTTCAGATGGGAGCTAAGGGTGATAGCCAGAATGGAAATTGCTTATTGCAAATTGTTCATTGAAAATCAGACCGAAATGCTCACTCCATTTGCGGAAGCCTTCTTATCGGTATCAAAATAGAAGTCAATTCTACCCAAATTAAGACCGTAGCACCCCACTTGGTTTATTAAAACAGAGTCCCCGTTCTTATTGATGCGTACATCGGGCCGCTCCAAAAAGGTATGGGTGTGTCCACCAATAATTAAATTGGTATAATACGTCCGTTGTGCCAATTGCGTATCCGAAGGCCGTTGTGGGTTTTCATAATCGTAGCCCAAGTGTGAAAGACAGATGACCAAATCACATTGCTCACCTTCCTTCAGTTGGCGCTCCATATCCAAGGCTATCTCAAAAGGGTCTAGGTAGCTGGTTTCCTTATAAAGCCGTTTGGTCACCAAACCATCAAATGCAATCCCAAGGCCATACACCCCAATCTTAATACCGTCCACCACATAAAGCTTGTAGGGTTTCACCTGACCTTCCATTACGGTATTGGAAAAATCATAGTTAGCGGAAATCATGTCAAAAGTAGCGTGTGGCATCTGTGCCAACAATCCATCAATTCCGTTGTCAAAATCGTGGTTACCGATGGTGGAAGCATCATATTTAAGCTTGCTCATCAATTTAAACTCCAGTTCCCCACCATAAAAATTAAAATAGGGGGTACCTTGAAAAATATCCCCAGCATCAAAAAGCAGGGTGTTTGGGTTCTCATTTCGGATTTGGTCCACGAGCGTTGCCCTTCGGGCAATTCCACCCAAATTAGGATACTGCGAATGCGATGCTGGAAATGGGTCTATGTGGCTGTGCACATCGTTGGTGTGCAAAATGGTCAGTTTTTTGGTGCCAAAACCAGCACAGGAGTTCAAGCTAAGTCCACCCAGGCCAACCAAGGTTGAGGCCGCTGCCGTATGTGTTATAAAATCCCTTCTCTTCATCTATTTCAATTGAATAAAGCGGTCGTCCACCGCGGCATTTAGCGTATCCGCTTTCTTAAAATAATCGATAATGGCATTGCGCAATAGGTAATCAATGTGTGTTGTGGAAATGGTGTCCTTGAAAAAACCAATACTGGGACCACCCTGTACCAAATAATCGGAGGTTCCCACAAAATAAGTGCGGTTCTCATCAAACGGTTCCCCTTGAATGTCCACCGACTCCAATGAGCCACTCTTATCCAAAACAATCTGCATTCCCGCAATAGGGTGGACCCTGTCCGAAGCCATCAAAAAAGCGATGAGTTCCCTAACGGCTGAGCCGCTCATTTCAACAATGGAGATATAATTTTCAAATGGCATGACCTCATAAGCGTTTCGGGCCGTAACATTTCCTGCTGAAATAATGGAACGTACCCCTCCGTAATTGAGCACCACAAAATCCAAATCGTTCCCAGTGCGGGATTTAAAGATGGGTGCGGCTTCGCTTAGGACAATATCGGCCATAAGATTGCCCATGGAGGTATTGTGCTCTCCATCTTCCAACAAAAAGGGTTTTGGGGCATAAGCCAAAGTGCTATCCAACACCTGATTTATGCGGTTTCTATAGGGTTCAACAAAACTAGAAATGGAATCCACCTCTTCAAGCGAGGCATCAATTGGGATTTGCCGACCATCAATTTTGGAGAGTGCTCCGGTCTCCTGCTTACAGGAAAATAAAAAACAAAGAGTTGTAAATACAACAAATTGTTTGAATTTTAAACCAATCACGTGCGTATCTTTGTTAAGTATCTTGGTAGAATATTTACCTTTGTAAAAATGCATAAAAATATGTTTATAAAGGGGCTCCAAGATAAATTTAAGGTTAAATCAGGGCTTAAATATTTAAAGGAGGAAATGGAAAAGCCTTCTTTGCCTATAGCCCGGGAAAAGGGAATTACCAGTGTTGGCTGTATTGTTGATGTGGATAAGTTCCAGAATGCGGAGGCCTTTTATGAATTGATTGACGAGTTTTCCCTCAGGCCCAATGCCATAAAAATCATTGGTTATAAAAGGGAATACGACAAAAACTCACCTTATGCCATCCAGATATTTTCGGATAGGGATTTAGGATGGAAAGGACAGATTGAGAACGGTTATGTCCTGGAGTTTTTGGGAAGGGAATACGATATGTTAATCAATTTTTATGAAGAGGACAATTTGATGATGAAATTGCTCTCTGTGAAGACCCCAGCCCGATTAAAAGTTGGTTTGGGTTCGCAGGACCCCAAGGTGAACGATTTGATCTTAAATACAAACATGAAAGATTTTGCACTCTTTAAGAGTGAATTGAAAAAGTATTTAAAGGTTTTAAAAGAATTGTGATGGAAAAATTGATGGGTACAGGTGTTGCATTGATAACCCCTTTCAAAGAAGATTTTTCGGTGGATGTGGATGCGTTGGTCCAGATTGTGGAACACAACATTCAAGGTGGAGTGGATTATTTGGTGGTACTGGGTACTACGGCTGAATCTGCAACCTTGAACAAGATAGAGAAACAATTGGTGGTGGACACCATCATTAAAACCAATGCGGGACGTTTGCCGTTGGTTTTGGGTGTGGGCGGAAACAACACCATGGCCGTTGTTGAGGAATTGCAAACCGTGGATTTGTCCGAGTTCGATGCCATTTTATCCGTATGTCCTTATTACAATAAGCCCACTCAAGAAGGTATCTATCAACACTTTAAGGCAATAGCCAAGGCATCTCCGAAACCTGTCATTTTATACAATGTTCCGTCAAGAACGGGAGTAAACATGTTGCCCGAGACCACGCTTCGGTTGGCACATGAGGTTCCCAACGTTCTCGCCATTAAAGAAGCTTGCGGGGATATGGTTCAGATTGATAAAATCATCAAGGGAAAACCAGAACACTTTATGGTTATTTCCGGGGATGACTTTACCGCGCTGCCTACCGTTTTGGCTGGTGGGGCTGGAGTGATTTCCGTTTTGGGTCAAGGTTTGCCTTCCCAATTTTCAAAAATGATGAACTTGGGACTTCAGGAAAGTTCCGATGAAGCGTACAAGATTCATCACCAACTATTGCCTTTGATGCAATTGATTTTTGAAGAAGGAAACCCCGCCGGCATTAAAGCCATCTTTGAAAGTTTAGGACTTTCAAGAGCTGAGGTACGCTTGCCATTGATGGAAGCTACACCTTCCCTAAAGAGCAGAATCGGTAGTTTTTTAAAGGCGCTGGATACTGCACACGCTTAGATTTCGTTAAAACTTGCCCAAAAGCTTGGGCAGTTGGTTTTGCACCCGTTATTTTTGGACGATAAATTGTTTTTTTAAATCCGTTCATTATCACTAATTTTGCAAAATGTTTTTGAAAATGAGGTTCATACTCCCTTTACTAGCCGCATTCGTAGTTCTTGTGTCCTGCAGTGAGTACCAGAAAGTACTCAAGAATGAGGATATCAAGCCTAAATATGATTTGGCGGAAAAATTCTACGAAGAGGGCGACTACAAAAGGGCAAAAAGATTGTACGAGCAGATTGCACCAAAATATGTGGGAAGACCACAAGGTGAGCGGGTGATGTTCTTTTTTGCCGATTGTTATTTTAAGACAGGGGATTATTACTTGGCCGGTTATCAGTTTGAACGTTTTATAAAATCCTATCCCAAAAGTGATAAGATTCAGGAAGCAAGTTTCTTGGGTGCAAAAAGCTACTACGAACTTTCACCTGTGTATACCTTGGACCAAACCGATACGGATAAAGCGTTGGCCAAGTTGCAGACGTTCATCAATACCTACCCAGAATCTGAGTATTTTGAGGAGGCCAATGCCATGGCAAGGGAATTGACCACCAAAAAGGAGAAAAAACAATTGGAGATTGCCAAGCAGTTCAATAAATTGGGAAAATTCAATTATCCTATCTTGGTTTCGGCAATTACAGCATTGGATAATTTTATTTCGGACAATCCCGGCTCTGTATACAGGGAAGAGGCTTTGTACTATCGTATTGAAGCAACCACCAATTTGGCCTTGAACAGTACCGAGAACAGAAAACAAGAACGTCTGCAAGAAGCTCTTGATTCGTATAATACCTTAATGCGTTATTTCCCAGAGTCCAAGTTTAAAAAAGATGCGGATAATTTGTTGGATAAAATACAGAGGGAAATGAACGCATATACCGTTTCCACCGATATTACTACTAAATAAACGTTTTTTAAAACAGCTGCATATGCAAGATTTGAAAAATACAAAAGCCCCAGTTTCCACGGTTACCGTTAACCGTAACGAGTTTGACCAAAAAACGGGGAACATTTATGAAGCTATTTCCATAGTTTCAAAACGTGCCATCCAAATCAATTCTGAAATCAAAAAGGAATTGTTGGAGAAGTTGGAAGAGTTCGCTACGTACAGCGACAGCTTGGAAGAAGTCTTTGAGAACAAAGAACAAATCGAAGTTTCCAAGTTTTACGAAAAACTTCCAAAACCCCATGCTTTGGCGGTCCAGGAATGGTTGGAAGATAAAATCTACTACAGGAACACAGAGAAAGACGCCTAAGAAATGCTCGGCGGTAAAAATATCCTTTTGGGAATTTCCGGGGGAATCGCCGCCTACAAAACCACATTTCTGGTTAGGCTATTGATAAAAGCTGGTGCCCAGGTCAAAATTGTAATGACCCAGAGCGCCAGCTCTTTTGTTTCCCCACTTACCTTGGCCACACTGTCCAAAAATCCAGTGCTGATGGATTTTGTCAACGAGGAGGAAGGCAGTATTTCATGGAACAACCATGTAGAACTTGGACTTTGGGCGGATATCATGCTCATTGCCCCAGCAACAGCCAACACGCTCTCCAAAATGGCCAATGGGGTATGCGATAATCTTCTTTTAGCTACGTACCTATCCGCAAAATGCCCGGTCTATTTTGCCCCGGCCATGGATTTAGACATGTACAAGCACCCTTCTACCAAGGCTTCCTTGGAAAAATTGGAATCTTTCGGCAATAAAATGATTCCCGCAGAATCCGGTGAGCTTGCCAGTGGTTTACATGGCGAAGGGCGTATGGCAGAACCCGAGAACATTATTCAGTTCCTTCAAGAGGATTTGGGCAAAGGTTTGTCTTTGAGTGGCAAGAAGGTGCTTATAACGGCGGGTCCCACGCATGAAGCCATTGACCCGGTGCGTTTTTTAGGGAATCGCTCTTCGGGCACAATGGGTTTTGAGTTGGCCAAAAAGGCGGCGGAACTTGGGGCAAAAGTGGTTTTGGTCTCTGGTCCAACCAGTTTGGACATCAAGCACAATTCCATAGAATTGATTCGGGTGACTTCAGCCCAAGAGATGTATGAAGCATGCCACAATCATTACAACGACACCGATGTTGCCATTTGTGCAGCCGCAGTGGCAGATTATCGTCCTAAAAATGTGGCAAAAGAGAAACTGAAGAAAAAAGAAGGCGACCTGAATATTGAATTGGAACGAAATCCGGACATTCTACTATCGCTAGGGGAGAAAAAGTCGCACCAATTTTTGGTTGGATTCGCTTTGGAGACCGAAAATGAATTGGAAAATGCCAAAGGCAAACTACAACGTAAAAATCTGGACGGTATCGTTTTGAATTCTTTGAAAGATGACGGCGCCGGATTTGGGGGAACCACCAATAAAATTACCTTCATTGATAAGAATTTGGAGATAAAAACGTTTGGATTGAAGACGAAGCCCGAAGTGGCCTCCGACATTTGGGAAGAAATCATCTCCAGAATCCATGCGTAACACTCTTTTGCTCTCTTTGTTTTTTATTTTCACCTTGACGGTCTCCGCCCAAGAACTCAGCTGTGTGGTTACCGTGAACTCGGACCAAGTAGGGCAGACGAACCAACAGATTTTCAAGACTTTGGAGCGTTCATTGAACGATTTTGTCAATAACAGCAAATGGACCAATCGCGTTTATAAGGAAAATGAACGGGTAAACGCCAGGATGTTCATCACAGTAACCTCATACGAGTCGGACCGTTTCGAGGCCAATATCCAAGTGCAATCTTCTAGACCCGTTTTTAATACATCGTACGAAAGTCCGGTATTCAATTATAAGGATGATGCCTTTAATTTTCAGTATCAAGAATTTCAGCCTTTAGTGTATAATCCCAACTCATTCGATTCCAATTTGGTAGGGGTGATTTCCTATTATGTTTATGTTGTTTTGGGATTGGATGCGGATACGTTTTCTTTGGAAGGCGGTGATGATTATTACCGGAGGGCGCAGAACATTGTTACCCAAGCACAGGGGTCCAATTTTAGCGGTTGGAGCCAAGAAACTGGGGAGCGTACCCGTTTTGAATTGGTGGATAACCTGCTGAGCAATTCGTTCCGGGAATACCGTATCGCCATGTACAACTACCACCGCAAGGGATTGGATGTTTTGGCGGACAACAACAGCACTGGAAAACAGGTCATAGCGGGGAGTCTTCGGTTATTTGAAACCTTGATTAGTCGCAGACCCAATGCATTTTTAATCCAGACCTTCTTCGATGCCAAATCCGAGGAAATCCAAAATATCTTCTCCGATGGTCCCAAGGTGGACATCGTAAAACTTAAAGAAACCCTCAACAGGGTGGCACCATTTTATTCCAGCACTTGGAATGAGATAAATTACTAGTGCAGTTCTCTAAAGAGATTTATCTTTACGGAGAAAATCTTTAGCATTGCTGGCAAATCTTTCCATTCAAAACTACGCTTTAATTGATGACGTAAACGTTACGTTTTCCAATGGTTTTACCACAATTACGGGTGAAACAGGGGCGGGAAAGTCCATTCTATTAGGCGGTCTTTCTTTGGTGTTGGGGAAACGGGCAGATTTGACCTCCCTGAAAAATACGGAACAGAAATGCGTCATTGAGGCGGAGTTCGATATCTCCAAATACGATTTAAAATCATTTTTTACCGAAAATGATTTGGATTACGAGGACCGAACCATTCTTCGGCGTGAAATTTTGCCCAGTGGAAAATCGCGTGCCTTTGTGAATGACACCCCGGTCACTTTAGATGTGCTCAAGGCCTTGGGTGACCAACTGGTGGATGTGCATTCACAGCACCAAACACTTCGTCTTACGGAGAATGATTTTCAATTGAAGGTAGTGGATGCCCTGGCCAATAATTCGGAGCATATAAAAACCTACAGAACTCATTTGAATCGTTACAGAATAGCTTCAAAAGAGTTGCGGGAATTGGAAGATTTTCAGACTAGTGCGGATAAAGAGCACGACTACAATAGTTTTTTGTTGAAGGAACTTGAAGATGCCAAACTCAAGGAGGGCATGCAGGAAGAGTTGGAGGCTGAATATGAGCAGTTGAGCAATGTGGAGGAAATCATGGAGCAATTGTCTGCCGGGTTCCAATTGTTGAATGATGAGCAATTGGGCATTTTGGGCCGAATGGGTGATTTAAAACGAGCCTTTCAAAGTTTGGCCGATTTTGGGCCAGCTTACGCATCCCTCAGTCAGCGAATTCAATCTATTTTGATTGAGACCGATGACATTGCATCAGAATTGGAGCAATTAAAAGATGCTGTTGAAGCCAACCCAGAACGGTTGGAAACAGTGAACAGCCAATTGCAGCTGCTTTACGACCTTCAGAAAAAGCATCATGTGGCATCTGTGGGTGAGTTGGTCATCATTCGGGAAGATTTAGCCAAAAAGGTGGAGGCTGTGGCCAATATTGAATCTAAAATTGCTGAGAAAAGAGGTGAAGTTGCCAAGCTTACCGAACAGGCTGAAGATGCTGCTGAAAGAATACGAGATGCTAGAAATTCGGTCATCCCCAAATTAAAAAGCATGCTCCAAGAAAGTTTATATGCATTGGGAATGCCTTCGGCCAGTTTTAAAATTGAGGTAAATCCGTCAGAATCGTTCAAGCCCAATGGAAAGGATGATTTGGTGTTCTTGTTTTCGGCCAATAAAGGTTCAGACTATGGCGAATTGAAAAAAGTGGCCTCAGGCGGGGAGCTTTCCCGCATCATGCTGACCATTAAATCCATTTTGGCTACGTATGAGCAATTGCCCACGATGATGTTTGATGAAATTGATACCGGGGTTTCCGGAGAGATTTCAAACCGTATGGGCGAAATCATGCAGCAGATGAGTCAGACCATGCAAGTATTCTCCATTACCCATTTACCACAAGTCGCTTCCAAAGGAAGACATCAATTTAAAGTGTTTAAGGAGGAAGGCGAGGAGGGGACCAGTACCCGCATGAAAGAGCTCTCCAATGACGAACGTGTGCAGGAATTGGCAGAAATGCTAGGGGGTAAATCGTTGTCAGAATCCGCATTGGCACACGCTAGGCAGTTGCTTCAATAGCGATAGCAGCCCACATTCGGGCAAAAAGCATGAAACTTCAAAATAGAATAAATATCTTTGCAACTGAACCAACAATAGCGAAAAAACTATGGCATACAATCTTTTAAAAGGTAAAAAAGGAATCATTTTTGGAGCTTTGGATGAGAATTCCATCGCATGGAAAACAGCAGAACGCGTTCATGAAGAAGGTGGGACGTTTGTGTTGACCAATGCCCCAATCGCCATGAGAATGGGACAAATAAAGGAATTGGCAGAAAAGACCAACTCTGAAATCATTCCTGCAGATGCCACCAATGAGGAAGAACTAAAGCATCTTGTTGAGAAATCCATGGAAATTTTGGGTGGAAAATTGGATTTTGTCCTTCACTCCATTGGTATGTCGGTCAACGTTCGAAAAGGAAAACATTATACGGACGAGAACTATGATTTTACGGCTAAAGGCTGGGATGTTTCGGCGCTTTCATTTCATAAAGTACTGCAATCTTTGTACAAAGCTGATGCCATGAACCCTTGGGGCAGCATTGTGGCCTTGACCTATATGGCGGCGCAGCGGACTTTCCCCGATTATAACGATATGGCCGACAACAAAGCCTATTTGGAATCTGTGGCAAGAAGTTTTGGTTATTTCTTCGGGAAGGAGAAAAAAGTACGGGTGAACACCATTTCACAATCCCCAACACCAACAACCGCAGGTCAAGGTGTAAAAGGTTTCGGTGGATTTATCAACTATGCCGAAAAAATGTCGCCACTCGGAAATGCTACGGCCGCAGAGTGCGCGGATTATACCGTAACCTTATTTTCGGACCTTACCCGAAAGGTGACCATGCAGAACCTCTTCCATGATGGAGGGTTCTCTAACACCGGGGTAAGTCAAGAGGTCATCGATGAATTTTCCGAATAACACAGATAAATAAGATTGAAAGCCATCCTTCCTTGGGGTGGCTTTTCTTTTTCATATGAACACTTTCATTTCCATAGTGGTGCCGGTGTACAACAGGCCTGAAGAAATTCGGGAACTGTTGGAAAGTTTGGAGCGTCAAGATTTCAATGACCCGTATGAAGTGGTCATTGTGGAGGATGGCTCTTCTGAAAGTTCTGAGGAGATTGTAAGGCGATTTCAGGACAAGCTTCATATTTCATATTACTATAAAGAAAATTCAGGACCGGGAGATTCTAGAAACTTCGGGATGCAAAAGGCCAAGGGCAACTATTACATCATTCTGGATTCTGATTGTATTCTTCCCAAGCAATACCTCACAGAGGTTGACAAAGAGCTGAAACGGGAATTCGTGCATTGTTTTGGAGGTCCGGATGCCGCAGATGCTTCGTTCACCGATGTGCAAAAGGCCATCAACTATGTAATGACCTCCTTTTTTACGACTGGGGGTATCCGAGGGGGGCAGAAAGCCGTTGGAAAATTTCAACCCAGAAGTTTTAATATGGGTATTTCTAAAGAAGCCTTTGAAAAAGCAGGGGGTTTTGGCAGAATTCACCCGGGGGAGGACCCAGATTTGACTTTTCGCATCTGGAAGGCAGGATTTGAGACGCGATTGTTCCCCAAAGCCTTTGTCTATCACAAAAGACGCATCGACTGGAATAAATTCTATATCCAAGTGAATAAATTTGGGATGGTACGCCCCATTTTAAACAAATGGCATCCTGGAACAGCCCGACCTACCTATTGGTTTCCTACCCTGTTTATGATTGGTCTTTGCTTTTCTTTACTTCTAGCGATTGTAGGCATTGTGTTGCCTTTATGGCTGTACAGCTTCTATTTTTTAGTCTTGTTTTTGGATGCATTGTTCAAGAACAGAAATGTAAAAGTTGCCTTCTTGGCAATTTTTGCGGCATTAACGCAGTTTACAGGATATGGGATAGGTTTTCTGAAGTCCACTTTCTTGCTTAACTTTAATAACAAAGAACCGGAAGAGTTATTCCCAAAACTGTTTTTTAAACGGAAGTAATAGTGTTCAAAAAAGTATTGCACGGCCTCAATCAAAAAAAAGTGAAGGTGTTTTCACTGTTTTTGATATGTTCTTTTTTAGCGTGGTTTCTGAGCAATCTGTCCGAATCTTATGAAGCTAGGGCCAAGTTGACACTGAATTACAGGAACCTTCCAGACTCTTTATTATTGGGAAAAAATTCCGTGAATGTAATGGAGGCCAAGTTACGTACCAGTGGTTTTCAGTTTTTGTTTTACAACTTCGTGAAAAAGCGAATCGACGTGGATGTCTCCCAAGTGGAATATCAAAATGGGCGGTATGTACTAACGGAAGACGCCTTAAAGAAACAAATAGACGTGCAGCTTTCGCAGAACATCTCGCTTTTGGATTTGGACCGAAGCAGATTGGTGGTGGACTTGTATCAGGTCGCGTCAAAGGAAGTGCCTATTAAGGCAAATCTGGATTTAAAGTTTCAGCAGAACTTTATCATGGAGGGAAAACCGAAAATCACGCCATATAATGTAGTGGTAAAAGGACCTGAAAGTGAAATTGATACCCTCGATGAAATTGAAACCGAACTCATACAGTTGACCAATTTGTCCAGCGATTTTTCAAAAGATGCTGCACTGGTCTTCCCAAAAGGATTGGACAATAGTATTTTTTCGGTTGGGCGGGTGACTGTTTCGGGCAAAGTGGTGAAGTTTTCAGAAAAAGTATTTGAGACAACCATCACTGTGGTAAATCCTCCTGATGGGTATCAAGTAAAGACCTTTCCAAACTCGGTAACTGTGCTTTGCAAAGCCACCGTGGATAGATTGAAAGGAATATCCTCTGCGGATTTTGAGGTGCAAGCGGATTATGCTCAGGTTAATGGGAATACTAAGAACACCTTACTTTTGACCATTACAAAAATGCCAGAAAATGTATATGACGTGCGACTCTCAGAGAAGACCGTTAACTTTGTGCTGGAACAACGATGAAAATAGTTGGGTTAACAGGAGGTATTGGCAGCGGAAAAAGTACCGTCGCCCAAATGTTCAGGGAACTGGAGGTACCTGTCTATGATTCTGATGAAGAAGCTAAAACCTTGATGATTTCTTCCAAGGAAGTAAAAGAGGCCATTACGGCATTGTTGGGAAAAAAAGCCTATCGAGAAGGGTTTTTAGATAGGGCTTATATTGCTGATAAAGTGTTTAAGGACCCAGAATTACTTCAACAATTGAATGCCATTGTGCACCCTGCGGTTAGAGCACACTTTTTGGAGTGGGCCCAGAAAAAATCCGTACCTTATGTAATACAAGAAACCGCTCTGATTTTTGAAAATGGAGTGCAAAGCAATTACGACTTCACCATTCTGGTGACCGCACCCAGGGAAATAAGGTTGCGGCGTGTAATGGAAAGAGATGGCGCAACTGAGCAGCAGATTCTTCAACGAATGGAAAACCAGTTGGAGGATGAGGAAAAAATAAACCTGGCCGATTTTTGTATTGAGAACGTTGAATTGGAAACTACAGCGCAAAAGGTAAAGCAACTCCACACCAAGCTACTGGCCCTATCCGCCCCAAAATTTTAACATTTTTGTTAAGGTTAGGTTAAACGGTAAAAGGCCTAAATGTTAAATTTTTAATTTTGATTCAATGAACAAGAAGCTATTCGTTCTTCTCGTCATTCTAATGAGTTTATCCCTTACCGGGATAATATTCGTTCAGGTTTACTGGATCAGAACCTCCATAAACGACAAAGAAGAACAGTTCTCAAGAACGGTCACGGACATTTTAGACAAAGTGGCAAATAGGGTGGAGAAGCGGGAGATGAAGGAATACTCAGATCGTTTGGCTTCACTTGTTGACAGTATTGGTCAACCTAAAAGCACGCAGTTCAGAAATTTTTTGTTCGTCGACCGGGATTTAAACTCCGATGAGATTCTTTTTTACTCCCACGGAATCCTGGAAGAGGATTACAATATAACATCAACGTTCTTTGATAACATAGACGGAGGAGAGGATTCAACCACCATTAAGAATTACACTAGTAAGCGCACCAAGGCCATTTACAAGGAGGAATTTGGTCTGGATGGTAAAAGTTATAGTCTGACTCCCATCCAACGTGCCGAAAAGATAGGCGGGCTGTCCAGCATTGACAAAGCCGCATGGGAAGATGTGTTCATGGAGGCGGCCAAGACAAAGCCCATTCATAAACGTGTGTCCAATCAAGAATTGGAACTACTGCTCAGTCAAGAACTGAAAAACAGAAACATTGATATTGACTATGAGTATGGGGTATATAGCCAAGGCTATCCTACCAAAGTACGTTCAAAAAAGTTTAAGTTCTCTGGAACCAAGATGTATAAGGCTCCCATATTTAAGGACAGTGAAGGAAACAGTACATTTTCATTGCTTTTGACTTTTCCCAGCATGAAAAAATTCCTGTTCAGGTCCATTATGAGTATGGCGTTGCTATCGCTGATTTTTACCTTGGTCATAATGATAGCCTATTCCAGTGCCATTTATCAATTGATCAAACAAAAGCAGATATCGGAGATAAAGTCGGACTTTATCAACAACATGACGCACGAGTTCAAAACGCCGATTGCGACCATTAATCTTGCTGTGGAGGCCATTCGCAACCCAAAATCCATCGAAGATAAGGAAAAGGTGCTTCGGTATTTGGGAATGATTCGGGATGAGAACAAACGCATGCACGCACAGGTGGAAAATGTGCTTCGCATTTCCAAATTGGAAAAGAATCAGTTGGATATCAGTAAGGATCGGGTTGATATTCATGACATCATTGGCGATGCCATAGCCCATATCGACCTTATTGTTCAAGATCGCGGCGGATACGTCAATGCGCATTTAGATGCCGAAAGGTCTGAAGTTCTGGCAAACGACATGCACATGACCAACGTTATTGTGAATGTGCTGGACAACGCTGTGAAATACTCTCCGGAGTCTCCAAAAATAGATGTGTTTACCGAAGTGGTAAAGAATAACATCATCATTAAAATACAGGACCAAGGAGCCGGAATGAGCAAGGCCGTCCTGAAAAAAGTGTTCGAGAAGTTTTACCGGGAACATACCGGTGACATACACAACGTAAAAGGCCACGGATTAGGATTGGCCTACGTAAAACGAATTATAGACGATCATCAAGGTGAGGTTTATGCTGAAAGTGAAAAAGGAAAAGGAAGCACTTTCTATATTAAACTCCCTTTAATTTAAAACAAACTATGGAAACAGAAAGAAAGAAGATACTATTGGTAGAGGATGACCCAAATTTTGGGATTGTCCTTAAGGATTATTTGTCCATGAACGACTTTGAGGTCGTTCTGGCCAAAAATGGTATGGAAGGTTTTGAAAAGTTCAAAAAGGATAATTATGACGTTTGCATTTTAGACGTGATGATGCCCTACAAAGATGGATTTACCTTGGCCAAGGAAATCCGCGAGAAGAACGAGAACGTTCCAATCATTTTCCTTACTGCCAAGACCATGAAGGAAGATGTGCTTAAAGGATACAAAGCCGGGGCTGATGATTATTTGAACAAACCTTTTGATTCTGAAGTGCTTTTAATGAAACTTAAAGCGATTCTTCAAAGAAAGGCGTCCAGCACCTTAGCGGATAGCAAACAATTTGAGTTTGAAATTGGTAATTTCCATTTGAACTCCAAACTTCGCTTTTTGAAATATAAGGAGGAAGAGCCCATTAAATTATCACCAAAAGAAAATGAACTTTTGCGTTTGTTGGCCTTGCATGAAAATGATTTGATGCCACGGGAATTGGCATTGACCAAAATATGGAGGGATGATAATTATTTCACCTCCCGAAGTATGGACGTTTACATTGCTAAGTTGAGAAAATACCTTAAAAAGGACGATTTGGTGGAAATCCTGAACATACACGGAGAAGGGTTTAGATTGGTGGTTAAGGCCGAAAACCAATAAACCATATTCCATTCAATATAAAAAAGCCACCAAATAGGAGGCTTTTTTAGTTTAGCTTTTTAATGAGCCTCTGATTTTATTTGCTCCACTATTTCTTTGATGATTATTTCGGGTTCTTTGGTAACCGACACCTTAATGGCCCTCTTGGGCGGCTCCAAGGTCTCAAATTGCGATTTAAGGAGCTCAATGGGCATAAAATGGTCTTTTCTAGCCTCCAATCGCGCTTTTATCAACTCAAAAGAACCGTTCAGGTAAATAAACTCCATGCAGGTGCCCACTCCAGCACGCAAAAGACCTCGATAATTTTTTCGTAGGGCTGAACAACCTATTACGGCACCTGTATGCCGATGCTCGCGCGCAACCTGATTCAATCGCAGCAACCACTCTTTACGGTCTTCATCAGCAAGCGGTTGGCCAGCTTTCATTTTATCAATATTCTCTTTGGGATGGAAGTCATCCCCATCAAAAAAGGGGTACTTTAATCTATGCGCCAGAAGTTTTCCTATGGTGGTTTTTCCAGTGCCGCTAACGCCCATTACCACCAATACCTTTTTACCGTTGGGCATGGTTTAATTCGTTAAGTTGTTGTTTAGTTTTTTTCAAAATTTGATCACTGTCGGTAGTATGGTCCACCCAAAAAACACTTTCGTTCTTTCGCAACCAAGTCAATTGTCGCTTTGCAAAACGTCTTGTATTCTTTTTGATTTCCGATACGGCAACCTCCAATGAACAATGCCCGTCAAGATATTCAAAAAGTTCTTTGTAACCAACTGTTTGTAATGCATTCAGATTTTTATGTACATGCAAGGTCTTAGCTTCATCCAACAACCCTGATTCCATCATGATATCCACGCGGGTATTGATTCGCTCATAAATCACCTCTCTGGGCGCCTCAAGTCCAATGTAAAGGTGTTTAAACGGTCTTTCTGGCTTGTTTTGGGAAAGGAATGTTGAATACGGGCGATTAGCGGTAATGCAGACCTCCAAAGCACGAATAAGTCGATGTGGATTGTCCAAATCCACTTTGTTGTAATACTCGGGGTCTCGTAATTTTAATTCTTGTTGAAGGTATTCCAACCCTTTTTCCTGCAATGCTGCGTTCAAGGATTGACGGAGTTCGGGGTCAACCTCAGGAAAATCATCCAACCCATGGATCACGGCATCCACATAAAGCCCACTTCCACCGACCATGACCACCACATCTTTTTCCTGAAACAGGGTATCCAAAAGCGATAGGGCATCTTTTTCAAAATCTCCTACGGAGTAGGGTTCATAAATGCTTTTGTGTTGGATGAAATGGTGTTTTACAGCCTTCAATTCGTCGGGAGAGGGCACGGCCGTACCAATTTCCATTTCCTTGAAAAACTGGCGGGAATCCGCAGAAATGACATCAGTATCAAAATGCTGGGCCAATAAAATGCCAAGTGCCGTTTTTCCAATGGCTGTGGGTCCTACCACAGCTATCAATACTTTATTGCTCATAGCGAATGTCCACAATTATAACAATGGGTGGCATCGTCCCTATGGCCCTCCGCCGAGCAATTGGGGCAGGCTTGGGTATTTACATGTACCATATGGCCGCCGTCTTTTACATTTTTACTGCTTCGGGAAAATTCAGCGGTCACAATTCCAGTAGGAACCGCAATGATGCCATAACCCAAAATCATGATGACGGTGGCCAAGAATTGCCCAAGCGGTGTTTGTGGAGCAATGTCACCATAACCCACAGTGGTCAAGGTAACAATGGTCCAGTAGATGCTAGTGGGAATACTGGTGAAACCGGCATCATCCCCTTCAATGAGATACATCAAGGTTCCTAAAATGACGGATAGAATCAAAACCACATAAATAAACACCGCTATTTTGGTCCGACTCGCCTTAAGAGCGGACTGCAATTGTGAAGCTTCGCCAATGAATTTCACCAATTTCAATATCCTAAAAACCCGCAAAAGCCTGAATGCCCTTACGGCCAAAAGAACTTGGGAACCCGCTAATATGTAAGACAGGTAAAGAGGAATGGTAGAGATAAAATCGATGATGCCATAAAAACTGAAAATGTATTTAAATGGCTTTTTTATGCTGATGACCCGGGCAATGTATTCCAAAGTAAAGAAAATGGTGATGCCCCATTCCAGGGTCAGTAGGATTTTATGATGTTCCTTATCTATATGGTCCACACTCTCCAGCATCACCAAAATGACGCTAAGAATAATCAGTGCAAAGAGGACGATGTCAAAAAACTTTCCGGCAGGGGTGTCGGCTTCATAAATGATTTCATGAAGTTTGTGTTTCCATCCAGATGGTTTGTTTTGTTCGGTCAAGGAGCCAAGTTTAGCGGAACGACTTTAAGCCTATTGTTTTTTCTGAGATACGACTCAATGATGAACGTGGTGTTTTCATCGCTCGGTATTGAGGTCATTATCGACTCCAAGATATGAATATTATTGATTTGATGGTTGAGTTCCACAAACCCAAACCCTTGAAGGTGACCTCCTTTAATGAGGACAAAACTACGTTCGCCGGTTTCCCTTCCTTGGTCCAAAAGAGCAATGCTTTTACCAAAAATGCTGTATTTGTCAAAAGCAGAAAGCACTTTTTCATTGCAATCAGCGATTGATTCATTGCTTTGTGCGCAAGTGGCTTCGGTATCAATGGAGCAGGGGCATATTTCGAATTCAGAGCTGATTTTATTCAAAAAACTTCTGGCCGAAGGAACCCCGTTGAACCCAATCTTCTGATTCGCCCTTGATTTACTGCTCTCAATAGCCAAGCTGATGTGCGCCTTCCCATTTTGCTCAAAATTGATGATATGGGAGAATAGCTTTCTTCGGGCAATGCTATTGTGTTTGGGTTTGGTCCTTCGTAATTCCTGATATTCCTTCAACAGTGCCACCAACTCGCTTCCGGTTTCATCATATGTAACTTTTTTGGTCTCTTTCTGAAGTTTGCGTGCCAAGCTTCCCACGTTGGTGAAGTGTTGGTTCACTCTTTTTTTGATGTTTGTGGTCTTTCCCAAAAAGATGATGTCCCCATCCTTGTTGTGCATGTAGTACACCCCCGTTTCCGAAGGGAGGTTAAAGACCATGTCCAGTTGGGTGGGGGAGAGTTCGCCATGGGTTTCTTCCCGAACCACAGTTTTAATGATGCTTTTATCCGAGTCTTTACCCAAGAGCAACTTAAATAATTTTAGGGTAGCGATGGCGTCGCCATTCGCTCGGTGTCGGTCGCTCATAGGAATACCCAGGGAGCGTGCCAATTTTCCCAAACTATGCGATTCTGCATCCGGAAGCATTTGTTTGGAAAGGTCCACGGTGCAGAGTGTTTTACGTTGGTAGTCATACCCCAGCCGTCTGAATTCGGTACGAAGGATGCGATAATCAAATTGGGCATTATGTGCAACAATGGTAGCTCCTTCGGTGATTTCCACAATTCGTTTGGCGACTTCGTGGAATTTAGGAGCGGAACGAAGCATTTGGTTGTTGATTCCTGTAAGCTTCGCCACAAAAGGTTGGATTTCCCGCTCTGGATTGATCAAACAGATAAATTTGTCCACCACTTTACGGCCATCAAACCGATGGATGGCAATTTCCATAATGCCTTCCTCATTGTATTTTCCTCCGGTACTTTCTATATCAAGTATGGCGTACATGAAAAATTTGAATCGATTTTACTGATAGTTTCGTGCTCCAAATATACTACTTCCAATACGCACCATGGTGCTACCTTCCTCTATGGCCAATTGGTAATCGCCACTCATGCCCATGGAAAGAATGGTGACTTCGGGTAATCTTTGTTGCAGTTCATTGAAAATGGATTTGAGATGAGCGAACTCCTTCCGTACCTGGTTTTCATCCGAAGTGAAAGTCGCCATTCCCATCAAGCCCACAATTTTAATGTTTTTCATGGCTTTGAATTCCTCTGATTGAAGCAAAGCTTCCAACTCAGTATTGTCCAGTCCAAATTTGGTGTCTTCTTCGGCAATATGCATTTGCAACAAACAGGGAATCACCCGGTCGTATTTGTCGGCTTGCTTATCAATTTCTTTCAGTAGTTTAAGGCTATCCACCCCGTGAATCAAAGAAACGAACTCGGCCATGTACTTGACCTTGTTGCGCTGTACGTGGCCAATCATGTGCCATTCAATATCCTTGGGCAGTTCCTCCCATTTTTGGGTCATTTCCTGCACTTTATTCTCGCCAAATACCCGTTGCCCTGCTTCATAAGCTTCTAGAATATCCGCATTGGGCTTGGTTTTGGACACTGCGACCAAGGTCACCCCTTCGGGCAATTCATTTTTTATGGCTATAAGGTTATCTTTTATTGACATGCTAGTATAATTGTCATTCCGCACTTGATGCGGAATCTATTCAGTTTATGGATTCCTGCCTTCGCAGGAATGACAGAACAAGTATTACAATTCATAAATCGCCAGTCCACTGCGCAATTTAGGTTCAATATACGTGCTTTTGGGGGGCATTACCAAACCTGCATCGGCAATGGCCTTGATTTCTTCTATAGTCGTGGGCATTAGGCTGAACCCTACTGCGAACTTACCGTTATCCACACTGTCTTTCATTTGTATGAGGTTGTTTTTGCCATATCCATAGGCAATCCGTTTGTCGTTTCTGAGGTCTGAAATCCCTAAAATGGGCTCCAGAATGGTTTTGTAGAGAATTTGGGTGTCCAATTGGCTCAGCGCATCGGAAAAGCTGTAATTGATGTTCCTGAGATAAAGCGAGTAGAATTCTCCACCCAAATACATGCTGAACTGATGCTTTTTTGAAGGACGAAGTGGGCCCTCTTCTTGTTTTTCAATTCTAAATTGAGCATCAAGTTGAATCAAGAACTCTTCTTTGGAAAAACCGTTCAAATCCTTGACCATACGGTTGAATTCATAAATCCGAATCTGTGATTCTGGGATAAGGTAGGCCATAAAATAGTTGTAGGCCTCCTCTCCATTGTGGCCCTTATTTTCGGATTCCATTTGTTGGGCCAACAGATTGCTCGAAGCACTTCGGTGATGACCATCTGCAATGTAAAGCGCATCCATTTCAGCAAAAGCCGCTTCGAGTTTGGCAATGGATTCTTTGTTGGAAATCTTCCACAGACTGTGGTTAAAACGGTCCGTAGTGGTAAAGTCGTACACTGGTTTCCGCTGCGTCTCCTGTTGAAATACATCCCAAACCACTTCGTTATCAGCATAGGTCATCAAAACAGGTTCGGCGTTGAAACCTACGGTATGCAGGTAGTCCGCAAAAAGTTCTTCGCGATGCTTTAGGGTATCCTCGTGTTTTTTGATGATATCATTCCGGTAATCGGCTACACTGCAGGCACAAAAGAAACCAAGGCTCTTGAAATCGTCCTTTTCTATTTGATACAAGTAAAAGCTGGCGTCTTCATCCTTCTTCAAGGTGTTTTCTTCCAAAAACTCCAAATACCGATTCTGCACCAGATGAAAACGTTCTTTTCCGGTGATGTTTTTGTGAAACTTGAACCCGGGGTTTATGATGTGCAAAAAGGAAAATGGATTGTATTGCAGCACCGATTTGAGTTCATCCTTGGAATATTCTTCATAGGAACGGGATGCCACAAAGGAAACCTTGTCCTTTGTGGGTCGGATGGCCTTAAAAGGTTTTATGAATGCCATTCGGGTCTATTTGAATTGGGCTGAAACCTGTTCCGCTTTCCGCGATTCCGAATAATCGTAAAACCCTTCTCCTGATTTTAGGCCCAATTTTCCAGCCATGACCATGTTCACGAGCAATGGGCAAGGTGCATATTTTGGATTTTTGAAACCATCGTACATCACGTTCAAAATGGACAAACAGACATCCAACCCAATAAAGTCCGCCAATTGCAAGGGTCCCATGGGGTGGGCCATACCTAATTTCATCACCGTATCGATTTCTTGAACACCGGCCACACCATGGTAAAGGGTCTCAATGGCCTCATTAATCATGGGCATTAAAATTCGATTGGCCACAAAACCGGGATAATCGTTGACCTCGGTAGGGGTTTTGCCGAGTTTTTCCGAAAGTTCCATGATGGTTTTCGTCACTTCATCCGAAGTGCTGTACCCACGAATGATCTCCACCAATTTCATAATGGGAACCGGATTCATAAAGTGCATACCGATGACCTTTTCAGGTCGATTTGTGGCAGCTGCAATTTGAGTGATGGAAATAGAAGAGGTATTTGTTGCCAGAATAGTAGCTGGGGGACAAACCTCATCCAAATCTTTGAAAATTTTCAGTTTGATATCTAGATTTTCCGTGGCGGCTTCAACTACCAGGTCCACTTGGGAAACGCCGTCTTTTAAACTTGTAAAAGTGGAAATATTGCCTAGCGTAGCCTCTTTTTTAGTCTGGTCAATCACCTCCTTGGCCATCATGCGGTCCAAATTTTTGGTGATGGTTGCCAAACCTTTGTCCAATGAAGTTTGTGATATATCAATCAAATGGACTTGAAATCCGCTTTGCGCAAAAACATGGGCGATTCCGTTGCCCATGGTTCCAGCACCGATAACTGCTATTTTTTTCATGGTATTCTGATTAGTGTTTTGTCAGTCCGAACGCAGTCGAGAACCACAAAAAGCTATTTCTTGAACGATTCAATAATCTGAAGTGCCACCTGCAACGCTTTGGTACCTTGTTCCAAGGTCACCACCGGGGTAGTATCATTGTTAATGGCATCCGCAAAGGTCTCCAGTTCATCCAGAATGGCATTATTGACATCAATTTCTGGATTTTCAAAGTAAATCTGCTTTTTCTCGCCTTCGGCATTTTGGAGAATCATATCGAAATCCCCGGGTTGTTCTGGGGCATCTTTCATTTTGACCACTTCAACTTTCTTTTCCAAAAAGTCAACTGAGATGTAGGCATCTTTCTGGAAAAAGCGGGATTTGCGCATGTTTTTCAATGAAATCCGGCTTGCCGTAAGGTTGGCCACACAGCCATTTTCAAATTCCACCCGGGCGTTGGCAATATCAGGTGAATTGCTGATCACCGAAACCCCACTGGCGTTGATTTGTTTTACTTCCGAAGGAACAACACTCAATATGGCATCGATATCGTGAATCATTAAATCCAATACCACAGGAACATCGGTGCCTCTAGGATTGAACTCAGCCAATCGGTGGGTTTCAATGAACATCGGGTTTTCTATCTTGTCCTTTACCGCTAAAAATGCTGGATTGAAGCGCTCCACATGCCCCACTTGGCCTTTTATGCCATGTTTTTGGGATAGTTTCAATAATTCTTGGGCCTCTTCAAACGTATTGGTAATTGGCTTTTCAATAAAAATATGCTTTCCCTTTTCAATGGCTTTTTTGGCACAGTCAAAATGGGAAAGGGTAGGGGTCACAATGTCCACCACATCCACGGCATCCATGAGGGTATTGATGTTTTCAAAATGTGTGTAACCAAACTCAGCGGCCACTTTTTTTGCGTTGATTTCGTCAGGATCGTAAAAACCAATGAGTTCGTAGTGTTCGGATTGGTTTAGGAGCCGAAGATGAATTTTACCCAAATGTCCTGCGCCGAGGACACCAACTTTTAGCATATCTCTGTTTTTTTCAAAAATACGGATATGATGGCACTCTTCATAAAAATAACCAGCTAACTGTCCGTAAAGTTTTTGAAGAACTTTTTAAATTCGTGGACCAGACCAAGACCATGAAAGATACGCTCAAGCATAGCGGAATGCGCAATAAATTGGCAGAATTGTTGGAAGCCAAGGGAATACGGGACAAAAAGGTGCTCAATGCCATAAAAACGATACCCCGTCATTTGTTTTTGGACAGTAGTTTTGAGGACCACGCTTATCAGGATAAGGCATTTCCCATTAGTGCGGAGCAGACGATTTCGCAGCCCTATACGGTTGCTTTTCAAACAGAATTGCTTCACGTAAAACCAAACGACAAAGTTTTGGAAATTGGAACGGGAAGTGGGTATCAAACCGCTGTATTGCTGCATTTAAAGGCAAGGGTTTTCACGATTGAGCGTCAATTGGAGCTTTTTAAAAAGACACGATTGTTCTTCAATAAAATGCACTACCGACCCAAAAAGATGATTTTTGGGGATGGTTACAAAGGTCTTCCAGAGGAAGCGCCGTTCGATAGCATCATTGTCACCGCTGGTGCGCCGGAAGTTCCGAAACCGTTGATGTCCCAGCTTAAAGTGGGAGGTAGGCTTGTGATTCCTGTAGGAGAAAATGAGCAGGTGATGACACTATTTGTCCGCAAATCCGAAAAGGAATTTGAAAAAAAGGAACTCGGGGCGTTCAGATTTGTTCCACTGCTTGAGGATAAAAACTAGTTATTGAAACCCTTTTTGATTCGGTCCAAATTTCGTTTACTATCCCGGTCCTTAATGGTATCGCGCTTATCATACAATTTTTTACCCTTGGCCAATCCAATGTTCACTTTGGCCAATCCGCGGTCATTGATGAAGAGATTCAGGGGGATGATGGTATTCCCAGAGGTGGTTACTTCTTTTTGCAGTTTTTTCAACTCCCTTCGGTTTAAGAGCAGTTTTCGTTCTGCCTTGGGTTTATGATTGTAATGACCGCCGTAGCTGTACTCATCAATCTGCATATTGATGACAAAAAGTTCGCCTTTGTCATTGAACTCGCAAAAACTTTGAGATATGGAAGCTTTGCCCAAACGAATGGATTTTATTTCGGTACCCCCCAGCACAATCCCTGCGGTATAGGTATCCAAAATCTCGTAATCGAATCGGGCCCTTCTGTTTTTTATGTTGATGTTTTTCTGCATTGGGGGCAAAAATATAAACTCTTTGCCAAGAAAATTGTAATGTTATAGGAGATTTTACGATTACCTATAAAACCAAACCCATGAAAAGAATCCTAGTTCCCCTGCTCTTACTTTTGTCTTTGGCTTGCAAGGAAAAACCAAAAGCTCCACTTACGGCGCAAGAAATTGTGGATAAATCCATTGATGATAGCGGTGGAATTCTGTTTGAAGATCACACGGTTTCATTCGAGTTTAGGGACAGAACCTACGTGTCTGAAAATGACAATGGGAAAAAACTGTTGAAGCGTATTTTTCAAGTCGATTCGGTAACGATTATGGATGTGAAAACCGGAAATGACTTTCAACGGTACATGAATGATTCGTTGGTTGCTGTTTCAGATTCCCTGGCCGGCAGGTATGCCAATTCGGTCAATTCTGTCCATTATTTTGCACGACTTCCCTACGGGTTGAACGACGCCGCAGTAAACAAGGAACTTTTGGGAAAGGAGACCATTCAAGAAAAGGAATATTACAAAATCAAAGTAACTTTCGACCAAGATGGTGGAGGCGACGACTTTGATGATGTTTATGTGTATTGGGTTGATTTAAAAACATTTAAACCAGACTATTTGGCATATAGCTTTCATGTGAATGGTGGTGGGCAACGGTTCAGAAAAGCTTATAATGAACGATATGTAAATGGAATCCGGTTTGTGGATTATGAAAATTACAAACCAAAAGACGAGGATTCAGATATTCTTAAAATCGGGCAATTGTTCAACTCGGGAGAACTGGAACTGCTATCCAAAATAGAATTGACCAATATTAAGGTCGAGTAGGGTTAATCCATTTTTAGACGGATGTCCGTAGGAACGCCATCAATGATGCGAACAATGAACAAGCTGCTGTTGTCATCGTCATCCATGGCACTGTATTTTTCAACCCCAATCATTTTATTGACAAATTCTGGTGTGGTATTGCTGTGGCCCACTACCAAAACATTGAGGCCTTCGTTTTCAGACTTAAATTGTTCAATATCAATTGAATTCGGTTCGTAATATTTCACATCGATGTTCTTTTTTACCGAAGTAGGGGCAGCCGTCATGGAAGTGCGTTCATAATTGGTCGAATAAATCACATCAATGGCTATTGGGTCAAATACTTCTGCCCAACGGATGGCTCTGTCCAGTCCATCTTGGTTTAACTCGGGATCAGGATTATCAGGGTCGGTTCTGTCCTTTTCCGCATGTCTGATAAAATAGTAGGTGGAGACCACAGGTTCTTCCACAATTTTTGTATCTTCTTTGCAGCTGATACTTCCAATAATAATTGCAAACGCAATTAAGACTTTGGTTATTCGCATAGTATTTATCTAAAGTTTCCCTTAGTTCATCTAAATCTCATTTAAAAGTAACGTTTAATTTTCTATTTTACTGTATGCTTAGATTTTTGGTTTGTTTTCTATTGGGATTCCTGTCTGTAGTGGGATGGTCACAAGAACCCAGCTTGCCACCTGATTTTAGACAACATACACTAACACAGTTCAATGCCAATTTATTGAATGCCACCTATGCTTCGGATTGGAACAGCCCCAATTCGTTTTCCATTTGGACTCGTTGGCAGTGGCAGTCCGTGGATGGAGACCCGACTACTATTTTTGCCAATTATTCGCATCAAATTAATACAAACTCTACCGTTGCGATGGGATTTCTGCAGCACAATACGGGCATTTTCTTGAATACGGGGGCCAATCTTACCTATGTGCATACCTTTTCTTTGGATGAAGGGGTTGAACTTTTGGCAGGGATGAACCTATTTGCATTTCAGAACACGTTGGCTGATGACCGTTTTGTACCCGACCAAGATATAGACCTCCCAGAATTGCAGAGCAGCAAGGATTTTATACTTCAATTTTCACCTGCGTTACGGTTAAAGGTCAACCAATTTAGTGTAGGCCTTGCTTTTGAAAATGGTATAGGGTTCAATTTGTCCGATAGTGGGGATAGTTTGGAAAATTTCAAAATAGTCACAGGTACATTGAGCAATGATTTTAATGTGAATTTGTTTCCCACTTGGGGAACGAGTTTTGTGCGGCCTGTGGTGTATGTCAAATCAATTCCGGATATGGACACTCAATTTGGGCTAAACACCTTGTTTTCCACCCCGAAATTTTGGCTGCAGGGTGGGTATAACAGCTTTTATGGACCTTCCGGAGGTGTGGGGGTTACCATAGCCGATGTATTTTCGATTGGTGGATTAATGGAATTTGGAACGGATGCTGAATTGAGCGATGAAGATACTACTATAGAATTGGTGGCGTCCTATCGATTTGGCAAAGCCGATGACCGGAAAAAAGTAGTGGGTTTTGATGTGGAAAAAGACGATGCTTTGGCAAGGGAGCGAATGGCAGAGGAGGAACGGTTACAGGAATTAAGGGAGCAAGCCCTAAAAGAAGAAGCTCAAAAAGACGAAGAAGCCCAACAAAGACTTTTGATGGAAGAGCAACGGGTGAAAGATTCCATTGCGCAAGCACAATTGGCAGCGCTGCAGCTAAAAGAACAACAAGAAAAAGATAGCATCGCTAGATTGCAAACCCAAAAGGTTGAATTACGTCCTAACGAACGCTATGAAGAAGTTACTGGTGAAGAAGGTTTGGAGCCAGGCTTTTATTTGATTGCCAATGTGTTCGGTACCAAGAAGTATTACGAGAGTTTCATGCTCAGTCTTAAAGCAAGAGGATTGACCCCAGGGTCTTTTTATCGCAACAAGAATAAGTTCAATTATGTGTATTTGCAACGGTATGATACGATGGACGAGGCCCGAAAGGGAAGAGATAGTCAATACGGAGGTAAATACACGGAAAAAACTTGGATTTTTAGGGTTAGGGGCAACTAGGGAATTACTTTTTTATTTCCCGATTGACCAAATGTTCCAAATAGGAAATGGTATTGATGAGATATTTGCGGTCACGGGTCATGGTGCTCATGGCAATGGCTCCTTGAATCATGGTAAATAATTGCCGAGCAAATTGTAGTGGAGGAACAGGAAGGTGAATCTCATTCTGGTTGACTCCATTTTCCAAGACAAGGGCGATTTTCCCTTCAATCTCTTTAATGGTCTCCTTAACTGCTGCGGCGAGCAGATTGTTGTTGCTTTGGGCGTCCACACCCACATTTAGGATGGGGCATCCTCCCATGGGAAGTGAAAACACATCGTACTGCTTATAAAAATGCATTAAGGAAAAGAGTTTTTCCAACGCATTGCCTTTCACATTCAATTTTTCATCGATAGTGGCCAATAACTGTTTTTGATTGTATTCAAAAGCGGATAGTGCTAGAGCTTCCTTATTTTCAAAATTACCATAAATGGCGCCTTTGGTAAGTCCGGTAGCCTCGGTGAGGTCGCTCATGCTGGTGCCCACGTAACCAAACTTATTGAAAATAGGTGCTACCGTCTCAATGATATAGGCTGTGGTACGTTCTGCTTTCTTAGTCATGGCGGTTGGTTGGTATAGGCAGCAACTAAGATATAAAAAAACATATACTGTTTGGTATCCGAGTGGAGTAAAGCCTCTATTTTAACAGAGTTGAGGCTTTTTCAATACACAGCGCCAATTATTTCCAGACCCTTTTCAAGAAATTCAAGAAATTCTGACTTGTAATTTTTTCAATATCCGATTCCGTATACCCTCTTTTGGATAGCAATCCAGGGATTTTCTGCAAATCGGCAATGGTGTCTACATCATAAGGACCTTGTTCCGTGCCGAAGCCACCATCCAAATCGGTGCCAATTCCAACGTGATTGGTATTTCCGGCCAATTGACAAATGTGGTCCATATTATTGATCATAACCTCTAAATTGACGCCCATTTCTTTGGGGTCCGATTTTCCACGCACCCAGTTCGGAACCATCATCCAAGCATCCAACGCAATCCCGATTACCGCCTCTCTCGAAATCAATTCCTTAAGTTGTTCATCGGAAAACTGCCGATTGTGGTCCACAAATGTTCTGCAAAGCTGATGGCTGGCCCAAACAGGACCGTTGTAGACATCCATGGTTTCCCAAAAACTCACATCACACAAATGCGTAGCATCCAAAATAAGATTAAGTTCCTCTATTTTTTTAAGCAGTTCCTTTCCCTTGACTCCAATGCCACCAACGGAATCCGTGCCATGGGCATACACTCCGGGGCCATAATGTGCAGGACCGATAGCTCTGAGACCAGCCTCATATGATTTCTCCAAATAGCTTAAATCCACGATAGAATCAGCTCCTTCCAGACTCAGAATATACCCGATAGGCTTTTTGTTCTGGTTGCTTTGCCAAAGTTTGAGATGTTTTTCCAAACCTTTAGTATCCGTTATCTGAACCATTTCCTCAGCGGCTTCCATGGCCTTGTACCAAGCCAATTGGCCTTGCGTCTGAGCCCACGCCTGATGTTGGGAGTGCCAACCGGGAAGCGGATTGTCCTTTTTAACATAACGTGCGATTTGCGTGGCCACACAAAGCCCAACCTTGCCCTTTCGCATGGCAGGGAAGGAAACGGTATTGTTGCCGCGGTCTGGCTTGTCGGTTTTTCCTTTTTCCCGTTCCCGGATTTCTGAAACAGGGAGGGTAAGGTCTCGATTCCACTCCATGGCGTTCATGGCGAGGTCTAAATGGACATCAAATAGAAACATAAATGGATTATTGGTGAAGTTCAAACATGGCTTCAATCTCAACAGGAATATTTTCAGGGAGCATCATGCCTACCGCACTTCTCACTCCAATGCCATTCTCTTTTCCGAAAACATCTGCCATCAGTTCACTAAAACCATTGATGACGTAAGGTTGTTTTCCAAAATCGGGCGTACAATTGACCATGCCCAGCACTTTTACGACTCTTTTGATTTTATCCAAACTGCCAAAATGGGTGGTAATGGTGGATAGCATTGTCAACCCGACTTGTCTAGCGGCCAATTTGGCTTCATCCCTGTCCAAATCATCACCCGCACGGCCTTTCATCAGGGAACCATCCAGATTCACCGGACCTTGGCCTGAAACGTATAAAAAATTATCCACGACCAAAATTGGTCTATAGACTCCGGCAGGGGGCGGAGCAGGAGGGAGTTGAAGATTCAATTCCTCAACTCGTTTTGAAGGTGTGTTATTCATATTGAATTAGATTATTGTACTTAAAACCAAAACTCCGATTAATCCCATGATTCCGACCAAAGTTTCCATAACGGTCCATGTTGATAGGGTTTCTTTAACGGATAGATTGAAATATTCCTTGAACATCCAAAACCCGGTATCGTTGACGTGTGAGAGCATTAAACTTCCAGAACCGATTGCCAAGACCATCAATTCTGGACTAGTTCCCGTGCCTGATGCCAAGGGAAGCACGATTCCGGCTGCAGTCAAACCCGCAACGGTGGCCGAACCTACGCTTACCCGAATCGCCGTGGCGATAAGCCAGGCCAAAATCAAAGGAGAAACGCTGGAACCTTTGAGGCTGTCGGCAATATAATCGCTCACATGGCTATCAATCAAGACTTCTTTTAGGGCTCCGGCACCGGCAATGATCAATAAAATCATAGTGATGCTAGACACCGAAGATGAAATCGAATCCATAAGAGTTTTCATTTCCTTGCCTTTCGAAATCCCAAGGGTGAATAGGGCCAGCAAAACAGAAATCAAAAGCGCAATAACAGGATTCCCGATGAAGGTGAGGATATCGCGTAGCAGACCTTCTTCCATAAAATTTTCGGCTGCAATGCCAATCCCAATAAATAATATGGGAGAGAGTGCGGTAAAAATACTGGTGAAGGTTGATGGAAGCTCTTCCTTTGGGATGATATTTGGGTTGTAGAATTCTTTAAGTGGTTTTGCCTCAACGTTTTTAATGGTTCGGGCAAATAAAGGGCCGGCCACAATAATGGCGGGTACCGCAATGACAAGTCCATATATCAATGTTTTTCCAATATCTGCATTGAACATGGCCGCAATGGCTGTAGGTGCAGGGTGGGGTGGAAGGTAACCATGTGTAACGGAAAGCGATGTAAGCATGGGGAGTCCCACATACAGTAAGGGAAGCCCGGTTGATATCGCCACCGTAAACACCAAGGGAATCAGAATAACAAAACCTACGGAGTAGAACATGGGTATTCCCACAATAAAACCGGTTAGTACCATGGCCCACTGTACATGTTTTATTCCGAATTTATTCACTAACTGGGTAGTAATTTGTTGGGCAGCCCCACTATCGGCGACCAGTTTTCCCAGCATGGCTCCCAATCCCAGAATCAATACTAAAAAGCCCAAGGTGTTCCCGATACCCCTTTGAATGGAATTCACCAAATTTCCCAATTCCATACCCTGAAAGATACCTACGAAAAGGCAAACGATAATAAAGGCAAGGAAGGCGTTCAGTTTGAATTTGGCAATTAAAAGGAAAAGCAGAAGGATACCTAGAACGGCAATTATGATTGGCATATCTGGATGGTTGTTTGTAGTTGTGTGCTGTAGGCTAAAATAAGGATTTAAACCAAACCAAAGCTGTTGGTTTTTGATTTCAAGCCGTAAGGCTCGGGATTTTGGGAAAGTAAAAAGCCTTCCCCGCAACTGCGGGGAAGGCTTTCCAAAATAAAAATTATGATGAAAAATTATTCTATCAATTCACCTTGGTTTCGGAACACTAGTTCGTCATCGAAGGAATCCAAGAGTACTACACTGTCCGATGTAATAGTACCGGAAAGCAGTTCCTTGGAGAGATTGTTCAGTACTTCTTTCTGAATCAATCGCTTCACAGGTCTTGCACCGTATTGGGGGTCGAAACCTTTGGCTGCTAAGTAATCAATGGCCTCTTGGGTAGCATCCAATGTGATGTGCTGTTTGGACAACATCTTCTTCAAGTTGTTCAACTGAAGCTCAACAATTGCCTTAATGTCAGCTTTGTTCAGCGGAGCAAACATGATGATGTCATCTATCCGGTTCAAGAACTCGGGACGAATGGTCTTGCGCAACAATCCCATCACTTCCACTCTTGCAGCTTCGGAAGCACTTTCCATATCCACAGCATTTTCAAACTTCTCCTGAATGATATGGCTACCCATATTGCTCGTCATGATGATGATGGAGTTCTTAAAGTCTGCCACACGACCTTTGTTGTCGGTCAATCTACCTTCGTCCAAAACTTGTAACAAAATGTTGAAGGTATCTGGGTGTGCTTTTTCAATCTCATCCAACAGAATCACAGAGTAGGGTTTTCTACGTACGGCTTCGGTCAACTGACCTCCTTCGTCATAGCCCACATATCCTGGAGGTGCTCCCACCAAACGGCTCACGGAGTGACGTTCTTGGTATTCACTCATATCTATCCGGGTCATGGCGTTTTCGTCATCAAACAGATAGGCGGCGAGTGTTTTGGCCAACTCGGTCTTACCAACACCGGTGGTTCCCAAGAAAAGGAACGAACCGATGGGTTTTTTCTCGTCCTGTAATCCAGCCCGGCTTCTTCGGATGGCATCTGACACGGCTACAATCGCCTCATCCTGACCCACTACACGCTTGTGGAGTACATCTTCCAGTTTCAATAGTTTCTCTCGCTCGCTCTGCATCATCTTGGTTACAGGGATTCCGGTCCATTTGGCCACTACTTCGGCAATGTCCTCATAGGTGACCTCTTCCTTGATCAATGTACCTGCTGTTTGTTGTTCAGCAAGTTCATCCTCCAATTTATCCAGCTTTTCCTGAGCCTCCTTGATTTTTCCATAACGCAATTCGGCTACTTTCCCGTAATCCCCGTTCCGTTCGGCACGTTCCGCTTCCAATTTATAGTTTTCGATATCCTCTTTTGTTTTCTGGATATTGTCCACCACGGTTTTTTCACTTTCCCATTTGGCGAAAATTTCATTGCGCTCTTCTTTGAGATTGGCCAATTCCAAGTTCAGGGTCTGCAATTTAGCCTTGTCATTTTCACGTTTAATGGCCTCAATCTCAATCTCCAACTGCATGATTTTTCTATCCAGCACATCCAATTCTTCGGGTTTGGAGTTGATTTCCATTCGAAGTTTGGAAGCGGCCTCATCCATCAGGTCGATGGCCTTGTCGGGTAAAAATCGGTTGGTGATGTAGCGTTGTGACAACTCAACTGCACCAATAACAGCCTCATCTTTGATGCGCACCTTGTGGTGAGCCTCATATTTTTCCTTAATACCCCTCAAAATTGAAATGGCACTTTCGGTATCGGGTTCGTCCACCATTACTTTTTGGAATCTACGCTCCAGGGCTTTGTCCTTTTCAAAGTATTTTTGATACTCATCCAAGGTAGTGGCCCCAATGGCGCGAAGCTCTCCTCTGGCCAAAGCAGGTTTCAAGATGTTGGCTGCGTCCATGGCGCCTTGTCCACCTCCAGCACCCACCAAGGTGTGGATTTCATCAATAAAAAGGACAATATTGCCATCTGAGGAAGTGACCTCTTTGATAACGGCTTTCAATCGCTCTTCAAACTCACCTTTATACTTTGCGCCGGCAATCAAGGCACCCATATCCAAGGAATAAATGGTTTTGTCCTTCAGGTTTTCGGGGACGTCCCCTTGCACAATCCGGTGGGCCAAACCTTCGGCAATAGCCGTTTTACCTACACCGGGTTCACCGACCAGCATGGGGTTGTTTTTGGTCCTACGTGACAGAATCTGCAACACCCTCCGGATTTCCTCATCACGACCAATAACAGGGTCCAATTTGCCGCTATCAGCCAATTGATTAAGGTTTTTGGCGTATTTATCCAACGAATTATAGGTTTCCTCGGCACTTTGCGAAGTCACCTTTCCACCTTTCCGCAATTCTTGAATGGCAGCGTTCAGGTCTTTTTCGGTAACACCTTGATCCTTGAGAATCTGCGCGATTTTACTTTTCGATTTAAAAATTGCAAGCAGCAAATGCTCCACGGATACGAATTCATCGCCCATGTTTTTTGCAACTATGCTTGCTTCGTTTACGGTTTTGCCGGCTTCCCTGGAAAGCATGATTTCACCTCCGGAAACCTTGGCAAAGCTCTGGAGTTCCTTATCCAAGATTTGGTTGAGGAGTGCGACGTTGACATTCAACTTTTTCAAAATGAACGGAAGAACGTTTTCATCGACCTCACCAATAGCCTTGAACAGGTGTTCATTCTCTATTTGTTGATGGCCAAATTCTTGGGCCAATTGTTGTGCCCTTTGAATTGCCTCTTGTGATTTTATGGTAAAATTATTAAAGTTCATAGTCTTTGTTTTCTGCATAGGGGTCAACAATCTTACCAATATGCACTTACCGACATAATGTCTGTAAAACCCCAAAAACACAGGACATTTAGTCAGTTGTAAGCTTTTTCACGGTTCACGACATATCCCTTAAATTTGCTTTATGGGAATATTTGACAGTGTTTTTGGAAAGAAGGAAAAAGTAGTGGAGGAAAAGAAGCAATTGCCTTGGGTGCATTTGGAATCTTTGGAGCAATTGGAAGGGATAACGGAAAAATCGAATCATAGAACCCAAGTCATTTATAAGCATTCCACAACCTGTGGAATCAGTAGCATGACCTTACGAATGTTCAGCGATGCTTATGACATGGATACAGAATGTGATTTGTATTTCTTGACTATTCAGTCACATCGGGATATTTCCAATGCAGTAGCATCCCAGTTTGGAGTGCGGCATGAATCCCCGCAATTACTCATTATAAAAGATGGGAAAGTGACCTTTCATACTTCGCATGGGGCGATTTCTGATGTCAATCTAAAAGATTACGTATAAAAAAAGCCCCATTATGGGGCTTTTCTCTTAGTTGAATTGATATTGTGAGACAATGCCTTTCAGCCTCGCTTTGAGGTCTTCACCAGCATCATATACCATTTGTTCGTTTGACGGGAAGGGAACTTCCCTTGCATTCAAATACAGTAAAAGGTCATCCTCCAATGCTCTCTTGTCGCCTTGGAAATTGGCAAAAATGTGCTCAAACACAAACTGGCTAGCTAGAGGATAGGCATTGATTTCCTGTCCGCTTCTTAAATCGGTAAACCGAACCTTGGCGCCAATTTGGGCAGTTTTACTTTGTGTAAATTGAAAGAATTTACAAGTAACTGTGCGCATTTTGTCCACTTTGAGGTCGTTGCCCAAACTGTCCTTTGCCACGTTTCCATTGGAATCCAAAACATATTCCCAGCCATCTTTGATTTGTCGTTCTTTAATGATTTGAGTCTCATTCACGCGCTCTGGGGAAATGTTGATTTCCATAAAATCCAGATTCATGGCGTAATCATACTTTACATTGCTCAAAGGGTTGGTGTGGTACTGCAACCAGAAATTATCAATGCCGAATGCATTAAAATCCAACAACTCTTGTTCCAATCGCTCTGGGATAATCTGCTCAGTTTGATTTGCAATTTCAACACGAACAAACTCCAATCCTTTATTATAGGCTTCATCCATTTTAGCAACAGTTTGCTTGTAACCGGGGTTGATATCCTGTAAATACTTCAAATCGTCATAGGCAGCTCTGTAATCGGCCTTGTATTTGGCGGATGCCAAAAGACCAAGTGCATTTTCATACAAATGCTCAGACAAATCATCCTTGGTATTCAGGATTTGGTTGTCGTAGTTCATGAATTTGAATCGAGCATCCCTGCCTTCTTCAAAGATGGTAAGGGGCAATAAAGGTCGAATGCGTTGCTGAATGTCCTTCAACGACAAATATTTGTTGTAGATGACCTCCAAATTGGCTGGATTGCCATCATTTTGCAAGAAAGCAATCTCTTGTTGCTCCCGTTCTGCGTTCTTGGCAAAAGCCTCTTCCAAAAGGGTGATGTACTCTTGATTGCCCTTCTTGGTCTTGTTCTCGGCCAAATTTTTAATGGCCTTGTTCATTGCGGTAAGATAGTTACCGGTGTTGAGCGCCTCTTGGGTCTTTTTGACGCCACCACAAGCGGCAACCAGAATCAATACGGTGATAAGTAGAAATTTTTTCATGGTTTTTGATTTATTGGTTATGGATGGTTTTTCAATTGCTGTGCCAAAAACCAACATTTTATTAACGAAAAAGGTTGAACGGTAGTATATTATCGGTGAAATACTCTAAATAAACTCGTTTTCAGGAGGTTGGTGGTCCATTCCGAATTGTTAATTGCCGTTTGATAAAATGCGTGCTCCGCGTGTTTTTTATTAGGGATAATCGATATTCAATTTGTAATTTTGGCCTTTCTTTAATTTAAGGCAAGATGCAAAGAGACCACAAGATTTTTGAGTTAATAGCGCAAGAGCAGGATAGACAGATTGAAGGTATTGAACTGATAGCTTCGGAAAATTTCACTAGCCCACAGGTCATGGAGGCCGCGGGTTCTGTGTTGACCAATAAATATGCCGAGGGCTATCCGGGAAAACGCTATTACGGTGGGTGTGAAGTGGTAGATGAAGTGGAACAGCTTGCCATAGACCGCGCCAAGGAATTGTTCGGTGCAGTGTACGCCAATGTGCAGCCCCATTCCGGTTCCCAAGCCAATGCTTCGGTATACCATGCTTGTTTGAATCCCGGGGATACCATCCTAGGGTTTGATTTGTCCCACGGAGGACATTTGACCCATGGTTCACCGGTTAACTTTTCGGGAAAATTATATCGGCCTGTATTTTACGGGGTTGATGAGGAGACTGGAACGTTGAACTACGACAAAATCCAAGAAATAGCGGAACAAGAAAAACCGAAATTGATTATAGCGGGAGCTTCCGCCTATTCACGAGATATGGACTTCAAGCGATTCAGGGAAATTGCTGATAGTGTTGGAGCTATTCTAGTTGCGGATATTTCGCATCCGGCTGGATTGATTGCCAAAGGAATTTTGAGTGACCCGATTCCACATTGCCACATTGTTACTACCACTACGCACAAAACCCTTCGCGGACCAAGAGGTGGACTAATTTTGATGGGGGAGGACTTTGATAATCCGTTTGGCATCAAATTAAAGAATGGAAACCTCAGAAAAATGTCAGCTTTGTTGGATTTAGCCGTTTTCCCTGGAAATCAAGGTGGTCCTTTGGAGCATATCATAGCAGCTAAGGCAATTGCTTTCGGAGAGGCTCTTTCCGATGAGTACCTGCACTACATGATTCAGGTTAAGAAAAACGCGGAAGCCATGGCCAAAGCCTTTGTGAAGCGTGATTATAAGGTGATTTCTGGCGGTACGGACAACCACATGATGCTCATCGACCTTAGAAACAAGAACATTACGGGTAAAGATGCTGAAAAGGCACTTGAAAAAGCAGCAATCACGGCCAATAAAAATATGGTGCCTTTTGATGACCAATCTCCGTTCATTACTTCAGGTATTCGTTTTGGAACCCCTGCCATTACCACAAGGGGGTTGAAAGAAGCGGATATGGAAACCATTGTTGGCTTTATTGATGAGGTCATTGCAGATCCAGAAAATGAAACAACGATTGCCTCCATAAAACAAAAGGTCAAAGATTTAATGAAATCCAGACCTTTGTTTAATTCGTAATGGTTGGGTTGGTGGGTTTTTACGCCTAAGGTTTAAGTTATTTATTCCAAAAGGAAAAGGTCCTCGTGACAGAGTTGCTTATCGTTTAGGGAATAGATCATTACCTTATGGTGGATGGTATCCTCAAAATAAAGGCCCCAAAAATCAAAATAGCTGCTTTGACTCTTGTTCGGTTCAAAGACATTGTGTGCTTTTCCTTCATAGACCGGAACAAATACCTCATAGGGCATTTCAGTCAGTCCTTTGGTGAAATACACAAAATGTTCGCTTATTTTGGATAGAATGGTTCCTATTTGTTCAGGAATACTAAAGTCATTTGTTCTGGAAATGACGATGGAAGTGTCGGTGTAGTGTAGAGAGGCTTCAACAATATCCAAAGTATGGCCATTTTGGGCATTCATGCTTTCCAAAGCTTTGGTAAAACAAGAAGACAAATGCACTTGACTTTCTGTGGGGTAACTATAACTGCCCCAATTTCCTTCGTTGAAATGACGAAGGGTCTCGGTTAGACCAAAATTAAACTTAAGGTCTAAAATCAAGTCGGCCTTGTTCTGCGCACTATTATAGCGGCACTGAATTTTAGCTTCAGCAAAAAATTCCCGTTCCAGAATTTTAATGAACTCGTCCACTCCGTTGACGGCCTCAAATATCTTTGCGCCGCTAAAGTGAAAATTAGGATTGTTTTCGTGTAGGGATGACATAGTTTTCAGCATTGTAATTTCTTACCATTAAAGTTAGGTTGATTCTTTTTTTCGAGGTTGGACAAAATCCTTAAAAATTTTGTGGGTTTTCCTTGATTTGTAGGGTTTTTACCTCAAAATGAATTGATATGATTTACGCTTGCGCTGAAATGCAGGTAACTGGTTGAAGGTTTGTTAAATGAACCCTCTGTTTTTGGCGGCTAGGATAAGGGCCAAATCGTTCTCATTTTCGGTGCCAAAAAGGGTTTTTAGATGGCGTTTTCGGTTTTCGATGGAAGAAGGGGAGAGCCTGATGAATTTCTCCAAATCCTTGTTTTTGGTCCCTTTGGAAAGGTGATAGAGTATCTGCCTGTCCTTTTCATCCAAATCAATGTCATTGGACATTTTCTTGCGGATTGCAGAAAGTGCTTTTGAAGAGTAATAAGGCGGATTTAATACAATCGTTTTCACGGCATCTTCCAAGGTCTTTGGGTCAATGTCCGTTTTTACCAAATACCCATCTGGGTCCACGGTTTTAAGAATACTGTTGATGCGGTAATTGTCGCTAAAAGACGACATGTAGACAATTTTGCTTTCGGGCACTATTTTCCGTGCCAGTATGCCCAAATCTTCACCGGAATACGGTTGGTCCTCGTTGGGAGCGAAGAGTTGAACATCCAAAAACAAAATGTCGTATTTAAAGGAATTCGCGGAGTTTTCAATAAGCTTTTTACCAGATTCGTAGGAGTTGGCAGTATCCACAATGATGGTGTACCCATCAAAAGCAATGCGTTCCAAGATAAACTTGTATCCAAGCATTGTCATTTCGTGGTCATCTATGGCCAATATTCTAAGCGTACTCATATTCTGGTTTTGTGGTTAATAAGATTTAGGTGTTTAAAACGTGTTTTTGCGTTGCTTCGTTGAGGGAATTCTCCAACTCGATGTATTTGCTTGGAATGGTTACGGTAATGGAGGTCCCATATCCTTTTTTGCTATCGATATCAAAGGTGCCTTTGACTTTTTTGACGCGGGATATGATATTCCGGATGCCAATACCACGTTTTCCTTTGGTGGTATCAAAACCGACTCCATCATCTATAACGGTCAATTTCAACTTTTCACCGTTCATTCCAAAAGCAATGTCAACGCGCTGGCATTGTGCGTGCTTAACACAGTTTTTGAGTGATTCTTGAACAATCCTGTAGGCGTTTATCTTGATGTCTCCCAAGAGGTTGTCCCAGCTCACTTTGTTGTCATACGTAAAAGAACATGTTATCCCCGAAGACTTTTCAATACCTTGAATCAAGTCCTCAAGCGATACAATAAAGTTATGAAATTTTTCATAAGATGCGTGGTTCAGCTCATGCGAAATGGTCCGTATTTCCTCCTCAACTTCCCGGAGGCGCTCAATCAATTGGGCCCGTTGCTCCACAGAAGCAGCGTCTTCACGGTCATTTAAACCACTCAAAATTAGACGGATTCCCAGCATTTCCCCAAGAATTCCATCATGCAATTCCTCTGAAATCCGTTTTTGCTCCAGTTGCTTTCCTTCCTCAAATTTACCTTGTTGGGAAAGCATGAGGTTATAGATCTCATGATTGCTCTCTTGTTGTTTCTGTCTGAATTTTAACCGGTTGTTATGGATGTACTGCGATACGATGATGAGCACGGCCATCCCAAAAATGATCAAGCCCAATACCGCACCGACCCAGATTTGTTTTTCCCGGGACAATATTTGGTTTTCTTCAATTACTTGGTCAGTTTCCAAGCGGATTCGAGCAAATTTATCCCGTTTGGTGCGCTCTTCCTCCTTTATGGTCTCATTAAGGTCGTAATAGGCATCAGAATACGCCAAAGCGTTCTCTTTGTCCAGCTTGGTTAAAAGACGGAGTACCTCGGTCAAGCGCTCATTATTATAGGTTTCCTGGGCCAATGCCCTAGATTCTTTGGCATATTGAATGGCTTCTGTACTGTCACCTTCATGCGCCAAGATTTCCGCATAAAACTGTTTTGCCCTGGGTTGATCAGTTGTATTGTCGGTACTGTCATTGATTTGAATGGCACGTTGCAGCAGTTCCTTGGCCTTCTCATCGTCTTTTTCTCCCTTAAAAATGGTATATGCTTGACTTGTCAGTGCAAGTGAATACAAGTCTATATTTTCTTCCTTTATAGTCTCGTTGTTTAGCAATTGGTTAAATACCTTTTCCGCCGAAACAAAGTCATCTTTTTTTAAAAGCTCATGGGCGATATTGTATTGGTTTTGCTGAATGAACTCAGCTTGGTCGGATTCTTCTACATATTCTATATAGGTGCTTGCTTTTTCAAAGAATTCCAAGGCCTTGTCCCGGTCGTCCATACCGCTGGCAATGACACCCAGCATGTTGTAACAATTATAGATGCGCTTTTTATCATTTAAATCTTCAAAAATTCGCAAAGCGGCCGTAACATTGATTTCTGCACCTAAATAGTCCTTGTAGGAATCTTGTATTCGACCCATGATATAGAGCATTCTCGCCTCAAGGCCATCTGATGTGTTATTGGAGGGAAGCTGTTCAAAACTTTTTAGCGCTTTTTGGTAATGGTAAAAGGCACTATCCAAGACGCCATGTTTACTGAAAAGATACCCCATGTCCCAATGCGAATTTCCCAAAACAATATGTATTTGGGAATTTTCAGCCAACTCCATAACTTGTTTGTTGGTTTCTCTAAATCCAAGGGAATCCGGTAAATTACGGTAAGCCAAGGATATATTCGAAAGTTTTTCAATACCAATACTGTCATTTGGAAGGGATAGTGCCTTATCCTTTGCTTGTTGTAGCAAATCTTTTCGCTTTTCCAAAGGAAGCTCAACACTGTCTTGGGCTATTCTTATCCAAGAGTCGATTTGTGCAGCATCCGGATCAGTAGAAACCGCTTGCTTTTGGGAGTTTTTGTTACAACCCAGCAAGATGAGAAGTATGACGATAAGAATTCTCTTTTCCAATATTAAGTAGGTTGTCTTTATTTACTTAAATTACAAGGTAACAAAAAAGCCCCAAATCTTGATTGAAATGGGGCTGAATGTATTTTAGGGTTTGAATTAAAGTTCTCTGTCTTCGTCAGCAAAGGACTTTAGTTCGTATGTTTTACTGCGGAGCTTTTCCGAGAGGTAAATTCTTTTTTGAATTTCACTCACCTTATACTTCAATGGTTGTCCATTGAGCTCACTTGCCTCTTTTTTGCACGATAAAATGCAGATTAAGACAACAGCAGCTGTAATTATTTTACTCATTTTGGCACGGTTGGTCTTAAGGTAGAAGAACATTATCCGTTTCCACGCCCTTCATCGCCATTGGAAGACTTTCCATCAGTGGCTTGGTCTTGATCTAACTTAAGGGTTTTTACCAAAGCTTCAGTGTCTTGTACATCGGTTTCAGGTTCGCAAGAAAACAATCCAACAGTTAATAGTGCTAGTGCGAAAATACTTAGTGCTCTTCTCATAATAATTAGGTTTATGGTTTTAATAAATAGGTTTATGCAGCTAAGATATTTTGATGCACTAGGGTAGGGTACTATGCAACAAATGTTTTAGTAGATGACACAATTCTGCTAGAATTCTGCGTAATAGCGTTAGAATTTTGCTAATTGATAGCCTTTACTGCAGTTTTGGAGAGCAATTCCTTTAAGGCGTCTATCTTATCCTTATAGGTTTTGGAGAAGGGGAGTTCCTCTTCGCGGTCATGGTTTAAGGTGCAGATGGATTTACCGTAGTTGATACGGGATACATACCTACTATTTAAGATGTAGCTCTGGTGTATCCGAATAAAGCCTTGGGGAAGACTATCCTCAAAAGACTTTAACGTTTTAAAGGCGCTGACCACATTACCATCGCGCATGTAGAAATCTGTGGTATTGTTGTCCGATTTAAGATACAGGATATCCTTGGTGTCCAAATACCGATAATCGTTGTACGATTTTAAACAAATCGTGGAAGGCATGTTGTGCTTTGGGTGCAGTTTGCGAAGTCGCATAATGGTCTTACGGACATCAAACTCATTATGCGGAAGTATCCAATAGTCGAAAAAGCCGCTTTTAATAGCGTTGTAAGCGTATTTTTTGGTTTTGGAGTATCCTATTATAATAGGTAAGGAGGGCATGTACTGATTCAACTCCGTAACCATTTGAAAATAATCCATCCCATCTTCGCCAAGATTGATGAGGACCATATCGGGTGTAAACTTTAAAATGGTGTTTAGACCTTCAGAAGCGTTGGTGGCAACACCTGCACATACAAAATCATCATACTCCTGTAAGTAGAGCTGTAATTGCAGCTTTGAGGCTGCACTTGAATCGATTATGGCGTAGGTGTAATCCATGTGCAATTTGCTGATTGCAAGTTACTAACGCACAAAAAAAACTCATTGCAGTTTTCCCTTAAAAAAACTATGGGTTTTACCGTAAAACGGTTGCTTTTCCTACAATTCTCCTTAAAAATTCGTTAAAAACTAATTATCTGTAACGAATTCATAGGCGCCAATATCCGGATTTTGGGTTCTGTCGGTTCCTAGAATGTCTGCGGGAACGGTGAGTGAAGCGTCGGGGTCGGCAAGGTCAATAGCAGCAGAGTTTTCATTGATGTTCAGTTGGTTTTCAATCGGTTTAATAAAATCAGGGTCTTCGTTAAACACGATGTTACGGTAAAAACTGCTATTTTCAAAATTATAGAGGGGGTTTTCGATGACTACATCATCGTCCAAATCCAACTTTATAAGGCAATTACTGAAATTAAAATTGAAATCTGAGCTCAAATCCTGTTGTAGCATAAGCTCGGTATTGGAGCTTCCAAAGATGATGCAATTGACAAAATCCGCACTTTCCAAGGTCGATACAACCCGATTTCCATCAGGCGCTATTTGATAATTACTCAGAGAAACGGAAGAACCGCCCCTAAAACCATGGCTCCAATAATTGGCCAATGTACAGTGGGTGAAACTATAAATTCCGCCTTCAGCAAACAGCGATGAATTGCCGGCTCCTCCCAGAACTGTATTTTCTGCATCAATAAAAGCGTCAATGGCCCAAAGATTATGGTTTTGACTGTTATGGATTTGGGTGTTTCTAAGGGTGAGGGTGGGGGTATCCAAGATTCCGTCTCCTTCAACCCGTAACCCAACAGTGGCATTTTTAAGGGTCAAGTGATTTATCTGATTGTTGCTACTACCTTCGCGAATCCAAATCGTGCCCCATTGACCCGGCTGGTCGGCATAGTAGCTTTCAAGTCGGTCTCCTTCAAAAATGACCTCATTTTCCAAAGCCTCAGGGTCTTCACTTAATGTACCGTTTATGGCAATGGATGCTCCGGTATCAACCAGAATCCCGGAATTGTCATGAAAATGAACCCTTGTCCCTGCTTGCATCGTCAAGGTGTTTCCATCTGGAACGGCAGCATATCCGTAAATCACATACGGCTTTTCATTGGTGAAGAGCAATTCATCCGACTCCAGATAAAACCCTTCAACCTTAATGTCCTCTCCATTTTCATCCGTACCCAAAACAAGTGATTCCTTGGTGCCATCTGAAAGTGTTCTGGGATACAAAAACACGGCATCTTTGACCAAAGTGACCAATTCTACCCTTTGGGTAGCAGGACCTGTACCGAACAAAAGACTCTCAGTATACAAAAATTCATTTTCAGGGATTTCTGAGATATCGAATGTGGTTTCGATAAGCACATAAAGACTGTCCTTGGCCAAAAGCGGGACATCATCGAACTCTTTTCCGGGCAAACCATCCACATTTAGTCGATAGCTGCTGTTCTGGCCAGTTTCCATGCCCACATAGGGGATAAGAATATCTTCATCGGAACGATTGTAGACTTTTAAGGAATAGGTACTGCTGCCAATATTGGTAAAGACGGTATCCAAAAAGACCGTGTCCCTTGAAAATTCCAAGTTGCCCGTGCTGGGCACAAACTCAAAATCTGTACGACATGAGGCAACCACCACCAAAAACAAGGCGGTCAATGCGGCTAAAGGCCATCGTATGTACCAGCGAGACACTATAGAAATAGGGTTTTAACAGCATCGGGAACTCGTTTGGGGCGAAATGTTTTTGCGTCCAAAAGGCACCATTCTGTATGGGCATTAACCAAAAGTTGGCCTGTTTTATTGTTCTTGATTTCAACGACCCTTGTAGAAATGGGCCCTGTGTTGTCCTTTATATAGGTATTCATTTGTATGGTATCTCCTAATACCGCGGATTTGTGATATGAAATATTGTGGTTTTTTACCACCCAGACCATTTCATTCCGAATCTCCTGTGAGGTGACCTTCTCCCAGTGATTTTTTGAAATTTCCTGAATCCATTCCACGTAGCGGACATTGTTCACATGGTTCAGGTCGTCCAAGTCTTGCAATTGCACATCAAAGGTTTCCGTGTAGTTCTGCATCAATCTTTTTTACGGATTTTCACCTCAAATAACTTGTCCCAGTTTTTACCGGTCACAAAAAAGGTTTCTTTATCCTTGTTGTAGGCAACACCATTGAGCACCGAATTGGTATCATCCCATTCCGGCCCACGGTTCACCTTGCTTTTTAGCCCACCAAAATTAATGACCCCTTCAATGGCCCCCGAGGTAGCATCAATGATCATCATGCTTTCTTTTTGGTAGACATTGGCATAGATTTTACCATTTACATATTCAAGCTCGTTGGCTTTGTTGAAAATGGACTTATTGGTAGCCGTTTCTATGTGGCCTTGCTCCTGAAGGGTTTCAGGATCCAAAAACCAGATTTTTTCCGTACCATCACTTTTGAATAATTTTTTGCCATCGTTACAAAGCCCCCATCCTTCACGACTTTCACCGTAGGTGAAGGTTCTGAGTTGTTCCAAATTTTCGGGATTGTAAACAAAACCCATTCCGCTTTGCCAAGTAAGTAGGTACAGCTTGTCGTTAAGAATGGTGATTCCCTCGCCAAAAACTGAATTTTCCAAAGCCACGTTTTGAAGCACTTCCCCCGTCTCATAATTTACCTTGCGCAGAGTAGATGCTCCCCGTTTCCCTGTACTTTCATAAAGCACCCCATTATTGAATTCCAATCCTTGAGTATAAGCGGAAGGATCATGTGGGTAGGTGTTTATAATGTCATAGGTATAAATTTCGGGGGCAGATGGTGCCAAGAGCCGAAGTTTCTCCTCGATTTCCACAGCTTGGTCCTCAATATTGAATTTGGCCACGAGGGTCTTGCTGCCCAAAGTGGGTACATTTAGGGTGATTTTGCCATCTTCGACAGGAAGTTCCTGCCCATCCATGTAATAATGGACTTCGGAAATTTCGATATCCTTTTTGTTTTTGAGGACTACGCCAACCTTTTGGTTTTGCTGTGGATTGTTTTCTTCCAACTGAATGGAAAAATGTTTCGATGGGTCGGCGTCTCCTCCGCAGCCTAGAAAAAAGAGTAAAAAGCCAGAAATGGAAAGCAGTTTTACCATGGTTTTTAATTGCTTCATGCTATAATGATCCTTGATCTTCGAAATTAAGGATGAAATAGGATTGTGACAAATTTAAAAGGTCGTATATTTGCATCTGGCAAGTCCTACACGACCAGCTCCTGTAGAATCCCCCAGGGCGGGAACGCAGCAAGGGTATACGGTCGTAGCGGTGCGATGTAGGTAGCTTGCCTTTTTTTGTTCCCTGAACCCAACCAAAATGGATAAAAAAGTTGTTCTTATCACCGGCGGTTCTTCTGGTATTGGCAAGGCCATTGGAACTTTTTTGGCCTCCAAGGGGTATGTGGTATACGGCACCACAAGAAATCCCAAAAACTATCCCGATTTTGATGCTTTTGAACTTGTGCAGTTGGATGTGAAAGATGTAAACAGCATTCAAAAAGCCGTTTCATCTATTATTTCCAAGGAAAAGCGACTGGATGTTTTGATCAATAATGCCGGGGTGGGCATCACGGGACCCATCGAAGAAACACCCTATGAGGAAATAGTTAATGTTTTTGAGACCAATTTTCATGGTCCAGTGCATATGATGAAGGCTGTATTGCCACAAATGCGCAAACAGGGTGGGGGAGCTATCATCAACATTACCTCCATTGCTGGATACATGGGATTGCCTTTCCGGGGATTTTATTCAGCCACCAAAGGTGCGCTAGGTCTAATTACGGAAGCATTGCGAATGGAAACCAAGGACTTTGGTGTTACGGTTACCAATGTTGCCCCGGGAGATTTTGTCACTAATATCGCAGCAGGCAGGTACCATGCCCCAGTTTTGGACGGTTCGCCTTATGAGGATAAATACGCCCAGACCATAGATTCCATAAATAATGATGTGGACAGTGGGGGAGACCCTATTAAAGTTGCAGAGGCCGTATACAAGATTATCAACCAAAAACAGCCCAAAGTACATAATCCCGTTGGGGCTTTTTTACAAAAGTTTTCCCTTAGGTTAAAGAAAATATTACCGGACAAAGTCTACGAAAAACTATTGCTCAACCATTATAAGTTGTAATTTTACACTTGTTAGTACTAATCAAATCGAAAATAAATCAGAATGAAGTTTTTTATTGATACCGCAAATCTAGATCAGATAAAAGAGGCCCAAGCATTGGGAGTATTGGACGGTGTTACCACCAATCCATCATTAATGGCCAAAGAGGGCATTACAGGAAAGGACAATATTCTTAAGCATTACGTTGACATTTGTAACATCGTTGATGGTGATGTTTCCGCTGAAGTAGTGGGAACCGAGTTTGATGTCATGGTTAAAGAAGGTGAGGAGTTGGCCGAATTGCACGAACAGATTGTAGTTAAGGTGCCCATGATCAAAGATGGTGTAAAGGCGCTAAAATATTTCTCAGATAAAGGCATACGTACCAACTGTACCTTGGTTTTCTCTCCAGGACAGGCGTTGTTGGCCGCTAAAGCTGGAGCTACCTATGTTTCTCCATTTTTGGGTCGTTTGGATGATATCTCAACAGATGGTTTAAACCTTATCTCTGAGATTAGATTGATTTATGACAACTACGGATTTGAAACGCAAATATTGGCGGCCTCCATCCGACACACCATGCACGTGATCGATTGTGCCAAAATAGGTGCTGATGTTATGACAGGCCCATTGTCATCAATTGAAGGGTTGTTGCATCACCCACTTACAGACATTGGATTGGAAAAATTCTTGGCAGATTACCGCAAAGGGAATTCCTAAGACGATATCAAATCAAAATAAAATCGAAGACCCTGAAACTATGTTTCGGGGTTTTTTGTTTATAGCGAAGAATAGAGATCCCCAAAACCTTCAACAATCAAGGTATCTTGGGTGATCACACATTTGTTGATTTTGTCGATGACCATCGTCATTTGAATTTCCTTGAAGTTTTCACCATAGAACTGGCTGTTCTTGTCCAGACCATATTGGTCCAGAAAGGCATTCCATTGCGCGTAGCTGGTTTTCAGGTTGATTCCGACGAAATTGTGCTTGGGATATTTCTTTTTCAATTCGGCAATACGTTTGATGGTATTTCTGAACTGTTGTTCTTTTTCAGCAGTCCAAAAATAGATGACCGTATTCTTTTTTCTGCTGGCAATAGTCTTTAGGGAAACATCTTGGCCACTTGCATCCTTTAGGGTCAAATCCGGTAATGTTTGACTGGATTGTAAATGCTGGATGCTTCTATACAGATGGTCTATTTCATCCTTATGTTCCTTATTGGACGATAGTGTATTGAACTTATCAATAAATAGCTGACATTCAGGGTCTGATTTGTGCTCCTTAATCAAATAATCCACCGCAATGTTCCTAAAAAGAACGTCCCTGATATCTTGCTCTTCCACCAAACTGTCCACCAAATGGAGTTTGTGCTTATTGAAGTGCAAGTGATTACTTCCAATTTGCTCTTCCCTATCGCAATCCTCCATGCATTCCATGTAGGACAAGTTTCCGAAATGCCATTTCATGAAATCAAAATAGGGCTTAAAGTACGTTAGGTCGCTATCGTTAAAATTGATGCTATCCCTGTATGCATAAAAAGAGTGGTTGAAGTTGTGGACGTTTTCTTCCCCAGTTTTACGTTTGTGGAAAAACGGATATTTTTCTTTGTAGATGTAGTTGTTATAATCCACAGAAGCTTTTGCTAGGTTGAGCGCACGGTCAGAAAGTTGAACATCAGTTAACATTTCGCTTAAATGATGGGTTTTCATATCCCGTAGCGAATCCACCTTTTTACTGAAATCTTCTGGGTCCAAATCGTAGAAGCTGTACACCACAGAGCCTTCGGATTCGTAGGTGAGGTACATTTCCATTAAAAAGTTGTTCACTTCGCTTCCTTTTCCGGAAAAAACCAAGGATTCATCAAACTCAACGGTGTTCAAACGAGCGAGAAGACTATCGCCTTCCTGAAGGTAAATGTATTGAAGTTCGGGTTCGTGGTTAAAATGGTAAAGTCCCTCATCAATTCCTTGAAGATTAAAGGAAAAGCGGTTGTTGTCATCCAATTTCACCGAGTCCACATAAGCGTCGTTTCGGTAGAGAACAACGTAGTCACTCGTAGGATTAACGATTTCACCCCCAAAGAAGACAGAAGCACATTCTCCGTTCTTCCTTGCACAACCAAAAGTTGACAATAAGGTGAGGCCGAGTAAAATTCTAACCATAAAGGGAACAATACGTTTATCGAACAAAATTACGGATACCTGTTAGCTGAGCTTGTTAATGGGTAGTTAAATGTTGTAAAACTGTGTTTTTATGCCACTTAATAATGTGCTCTTAAATTGGAATTACGCCTCGCTTTTAGCTACTTTTGCAAAAAAATAGAAGAAATAGCATGTTATCAGTATCCAATTTATCCGTACAGTTTGGAAAGCGCGTATTGTTCGATGAGGTCAACGTAACCTTTACCGATGGAAATTGCTATGGTATCATTGGGGCCAATGGTGCCGGAAAATCAACTTTCTTGAAGATTTTATCGGGCCAACAGGACCAAACTTCCGGTCATGTCCATCTGGAACCCGGCAAACGGATGTCCATTTTGGAGCAGAACCACAATGCGTATGATGAATTTACGGTTTTGGAATCTGTGGTTATGGGTAACAAACCTTTGTACACCATCAAAAAGCAAATCGATGCACTTTATGCTGATTATACGGATGAAAATGCGGAGAAGATAGGGGAGTTGCAGGTTGAGTTTGAAGAAATGAATGGTTGGAATGCTGATAGTGACGCCGCCGCGCTTTTATCAAACTTGGGTATAACTGAGGATTTGCATTACACAACCATGGCCGACATGGATTCCAAGTTGAAGGTACGGGTGCTATTGGCCCAGGCCTTGTTCGGGAACCCTGATGTTCTGATTATGGATGAGCCGACCAACGACTTGGACTACGAAACCATAAATTGGTTGGAGAACTTCTTGGCCAACTACGAAAACACCGTAATTGTGGTTTCGCACGATAGGCACTTCTTGGATGCGGTTTGTACCAGCATCGCCGACATCGATTTTGGAAAAATAAACCTCTACTCAGGGAACTATACTTTCTGGTACGAGAGTAGCCAGTTGGCGGCCCGTCAGAGAGCCCAACAGAACAGAAAAGCAGAGGAAAAGGCCAAGGAACTTCAAGAATTCATTCAACGTTTTAGTGCCAACGTGGCCAAGAGTAAACAGGCCACTTCCAGAAAGAAGATGTTGGACAAATTAAAGGTTGAGGACATTAAACCTTCCAGCCGAAGATATCCAGCCATTATTTTTGATCGTGAACGCGAAGCAGGGGACCAAATCCTAAATGTGGAGAAACTGTCAGCCGCGACTGAAGATGGCGATGTGTTGTTCCAAAATGTGAACATCAACTTGGCAAAAGGGGATAAAGTGGCCATTCTTTCCAAAGATTCCAGGGCCACGACCGCTTTTTATGATATCATTTCAGGAAAAACCAAAGCAGAGTCAGGTTCTTATCAATGGGGTGTGACCACCAGTCAATCGTATTTGCCTGCGGATAACTCAGACTTTTTCAAAGACGATATTAATTTGGTGGACTGGTTGCGTCAGTGGGCCAAAACCGAAGAAGAACGCGAAGAGGTCTACATTCGTGGTTTCCTTGGAAAGATGTTGTTCAGCGGGGAAGAAGCATTGAAAAAATGTACAGTACTTTCCGGTGGTGAAAAAGTGCGTTGTATGTTGAGCCGCATGATGATGCTTCGGGCAAATGTATTGTTGTTGGATGAACCCACCAACCACTTGGATTTGGAGAGTATCACGGCCTTCAACAACTCATTGAAAAACTTTAAAGGCACCATCTTGTTGACCACGCATGACCATGAATTTGTGCATACCGTGGCAAACAGAATCATTGAGTTGACTCCAAAAGGCACCATTGACCGTTACCTTACTTTTGATGATTACATGTCTGATAAGTCCATCAAAGAGCAACGGGAAAAAATGTATGCCGTTACGGTTTAGAATCTAGGCATTGTAATATTTGCTGTTCCAGATGGCGGGGTTAAAATTCTTGCCCAGAGCAAATCCGTAGAATATCACTACGGAGGCCACACATTTGAACATAAAGAAAAAGATGATCCAGAATTCGGCCGTTGTGTTGTTTTTGGAGAACAATCCATCTGGCACTAGTAGCGTCACCACAAAACTAATGAGCAGCACTAGAAATGTCAAGTTCACGATATTCTTGAAAGGCCACACTAGCATTTTCCGTAACGGATGCAGGTCATTTCCCCATTTGTGCACCAAGTAGAAATAATCATTGCCTATTGGCGCGAAGAGTAGGGGGTCATCCTTATCCTCCAACTTAAAGAGTTTGGAAGGTGCCATGATTTTGTAACCTTTGATTTCGGTCTCGTGCAAAGTTTCCAATTCCTTAATTTTTGAAATGGCACTTTTCGGAATCTTCCCCTTAAAATAGGAACTGTCCAAAAATCGGAGTCTGTAATCAATACAAATTTCCTTGATTTGGTCAATGTGAAAGATTTTGTCTGTATCCAAAAGGTCAAAAACAAGTGCGTTGGAAACATCCTTGTTTGTTGAACTTAGTTCGCTTGAAATTCGCTCTTCGGTCAAGGCGTTCTGCTGCAGAATAGCCTGGACTTCCGCTAAAATATCATGTTCTTTCTTCTGCTTCTCCTTGATTTTATGAAGCTTGTGCTCAATGTTCGTTCCCTTTGCAATCATACCTGTTTTCTTAGCAATTCCTTCAAAGTTAAGCAATTGAGATGTTGATTCTAAACAGGGTTTTGAAAAACCTCGCGTTAACATTTCGTTAAATCAAATTTGGGGCAAAAAAAATGATTGACATTCTGTTAAAAAGGTGTATCTTATCGAAGTTTTTGACCGTTAATCGTAAAACCACAATATTTAAAAACCGCCCAAATCTGAGAACCAATCGATGAAAACCCCGCTTTTAAAAACCCTACTTGGCCTTTGCCTATCCTTTAGTTTTTCAGCTTTCTCCCAGAGTACTGGTTCTGCAAGTTCATCGGCAATAGCACACAATACAATCGCCTCAGAGCACCATAAGATTCTTTCTGCGGCCGTGGAAGCCACAGATTTGGATGATATTCTGGACAATTCGGGGCCTTTCACAATTTTTGCGCCTTCCGATGCCGCTTTTGAACGTTTTTCAAGCGAAAAAATAGCCCAACTCATCAACTCTCAAGATAAGAGTGCTTTAAAATCGTTGGTGGCATATCATATTGTTGCAGGCCATTTGACTGCCTCACGAATCCTAAGAGCCCTGTGCAGAGGTAATGGTAAAGCAAGCTTCACCACGATTCAAGGAAAGAAGCTATTGGCACATTTGGATGGCTATGACATCGTTTTAACCGACCCAATGGGAAATACGGCACGTATTACTACCGCAGATGTAAGCCAAGAGAATACAGTCATCCATGAGATTGACAGTGTTATTCTTCCCACTCAAATGTAAGGACTAGCGCAGTTCTGCTCCCAATTCTTTTTGGTACTGGGTCAAAAGTTTGCCCATGATTTTATCAATCTGCTTGTCTGTCAAGGTCTTTTTGTCATCCATCAAGGTAAAACTGACAGCATAGGACTTTTTACCCTTTGGAAGGTTTTTACCGGTATACACGTCAAACAGGTTCACCTTTTTCAGTAGATTTTTTTCCGTGCTCCATGCAATATCATAGACTTTTTGGAACGAAGCATTTTCATCCAACAACAGCGCGAAGTCACGGGTAACCTCAGGGAATTTTGGAATTTCCTGGAATATCACATTTTGTGTGTTCACGGAGGACAAAATCGAATCCCAATGAAAATCGGCGAATAAAACATCTTGTTTTATGTCGAATTTCTTCAACATGGCCTTGCTCACCAATCCATATTCAGCCAATGGTTTGCCATTTATACTGCAGGAAAGTCCCTCTGCGAATACGGCATCAGCATGTGGTTTGGTGTCGATGCCCTTTAGACCCAATCGGTCAAAAAGACTTTCAACGATTCCTTTTAAAAAGAAAAAGTCGGTTTTCTTGGATTCGCTTGCCCAGCTATCTTCGGAACGGTCCCCAGAAATAAATAGGGACAGGTGGCGTTTCTCCTGATTTTCCGCTCCGACTTTATGGTAGGTTTTCCCAAACTCAAACAATTTAAGATTGGTTTTCTGTCTGTTGTGATTAAAACTGACAGTTTGCAATCCAGAAAGCAACATGGAAGTGCGTAAAACGGATAAATCGGAGCTTAACGGATTCAGCATTTTAACCGCTCCGTCACCAGCTACCTTTTCTGAATCAGCCGCCACAAGGCTATTGGTCATGATTTCGTAGAATCCTTGGGCAGCCAAGGTGTTTCCTACGACATCTTGAATCCTGTGATTTTCAAAACGGGAAGTTCGGGCAATGGAGGCGTTCAACTTCTCCTTGTAATCAATATTGTTGTATCCGTAAACCCTTAGAATTTCTTCAATCACATCCACTTCGCGAGTCACATCCACACGATAGGTTGGGATGGTCAAACCTAGACCAGATTCTGTAACGTTGTTGATCCTGATTTCCAATGAAGACAAAATAGATTTAATCGTGTCCCTTGGAATTTCCTGCCCAATCAAGGAGTTGATTTTATCAAAGGTCAAGAACACTTGTCGCTCCTGTGGTTTTTTGGGATAGAGGTCAATGACTTCTGAAGTGATGTAACCTCCGGCAATTTCGCGAATCAACAAGGCAGCTCTTTTTAAGGCATACTCTGTCATATTGATGTCGATACCGCGCTCAAATCGGAATGATGCATCCGTGTTAAGCCCATGACGTTTGGCCGTTTTACGGATGGAAACCGGGTCAAAATAGGCACTTTCCAAGAAAATAGCCGAAGTATGTTCCGTGACTCCTGAATGAATGCCACCAAAAACCCCAGCGATGCACATGGGTTTTTCCGTATCACAAATCATAAGGTCGTCCTCATGAAGTTCCCGTTCCACCTCATCCAAAGTTTTGAACTTGGTTCCAGCGGGGAGCGTTTTCACTTCAATTTTATTGCCTTTTATTTTCGAAGCATCAAAGGCGTGCAAGGGCTGCCCCAACTCGTGGAGCACATAATTGGTTACATCCACCACATTGTTGATGGGAGAAAGGCCAATGGCTTTCAAGCGATTCTTTAACCAATCGGGGGAATCTTGAACAATAAGATTGCTGATGGTAACACCGCAATATCGTGGAGCAAGCATGCTATCCTTCACTTCCACATCAATCTTCAATGAGCGGTTGTCAATGGAAAAGTTGCTGGTTGACGGAGTCACCAATTCTTTTTGGATTTCCTTTTGTTCCAAACCGGCTTTAAGGTCTCGGGCCACCCCAAAATGACTCATGGCATCTGCACGGTTGGGAGTGAGTCCAATTTCAAAAACCTCGTCATTTTCAATATCAAAGACTTTGGAACAGGGGGTGCCAGGTTCTAATGCGGAGTTCAAAATCATAATACCATCGTGGCTTTCACCAAGACCGAGCTCATCCTCGGCACAAATCATCCCCTGGCTTTCTTCACCACGAATCTTACCTTTTTTGATTTGCCACGCTTCACCTTCTTTGGTATACAACGTGGTTCCGATAGTGGCCACAGGAACCTTTTGTCCTGCAGCTACATTGGGGGCTCCGCAGACAATCTGCAATGGGGTTTCTTGGCCCACATCCACAGTCGTTAGTTTTAGGCGGTCAGCGTTAGGATGTTGAACGCAGGTCAATACATGACCGACTACCACGCCCTTTAATCCACCCTTTGCTGATTCAAAACTGGAAATGCCCTCAACCTCAAGACCCAGGTCAGTCAACAGTTCACCTGTTTTCTGTGAATCCCAATCAATCTGCAAAAACTGCTTCAACCAGTTGTAAGAAATCTTCATACCCCAATTTTATAAGTCGACAAATATAAAACAATAGGGGAACAGATTCAACGTAAATAGCGTTCATAAGTCGGATGTAGTTGTAAGTTTTGGATTGTATTTGCTACATTTAGGAAAAATCTTTCAGGGTATGAGAAGAATTTGTGTGCTGTTACTTACTGTTACACTGTTGGTTGCATCGTGCAAAAACGAAGAGGAACGAAAATTGGCCTTAGGTGATTGGGTGGGTAAAATGGAGGTCTTGGACTCCCGATTATTACCCTTCAATTTTACACTTTCCTTGAATGAAGATGGAAAGTACATTATGGAAATGCGCAATGCAGAGGAAGTAATCATCGTGGATGAAATTACAATAAACGGGGATTCCTTGAACATACGAATGCCCATATTTGAAGGTCATTTTACGGGAACGTTCACCGAAAACGAGATGAAAGGCAATTTTATTGAGGAGGGTAAGGAGCGTTCGGTTCCTTTTAGTGCCGTGCATGGTGATAATACACGATTTGAGGTAAAGGAGGATGCCACCGTAAACATATCAGGGATATGGGAAACCTATTTCAATGTCAACACCCAAAATGAATATCCGGCGAAGGGTATTTTCATGCAAAATGGTAATAACGTGAAAGGTACTTTTAGGACCAAAACGGGGGATTACCGTTATCTGGACGGGGTGGTATCCGGAGATAGCATGAAACTTTCAGCATTCGATGGTTCCCATGTGTATCTGTTCTTGGCTCAAGTAACCGATAGTACGTTGGATGGCACCTTTTATTCAGGGCGACATGCAGTACAGGAGTTTTTGGGCGCCCGCAATGAGGCATTTGAACTTCCTGATGCGGATTCATTGACCTACCTAAGACCGGGTTATGATAAATTCGACTTTTCTTTTCCAGATGCTACTGGAGAAATGGTGAGTCTTTCGGACCCGCAATTTAAAGACAAGGCCGTTTTAGTGCAGATCATGGGCACGTGGTGCACCAATTGCTTGGATGAAACCCGATTTTACGTCGACTTTTTGGAAAAGAACCCTCACTTGAATGTGGAATTGGTGGCATTGGCGTTTGAATATGCCAAGACCAAGGAAAAAGCATTTGAGGGCATTACAAGATTAAAGGAACGTACAGGAGCTGATTACCCCATTCTTTTGGCGCAATATGGCACATCAAACAAGCAGAAGGCCAATGAAAAGCTGCCCATGCTGAACCATATTTTATCCTATCCAACTACTATTTATATTGATAAAAATGGAGAGGTGAAAAAAATACATACGGGATTCAACGGGCCGGCTACGGGTGAAAAATACGAGCAGTTCAAAGAACAGTTTGCGGAAACTATTCAAGAGCTTACCACTGAAGAATCGGGAATCTCGGCGGACTAAATAATGGTCGATTTACCTAAATCGATGTTCTCATCGTTCATGTTGAAATCATCTTCAATATCCACAATATTGTGGGCGATAAAATCACCAACCTGGTTGGTCCCGTATTGACTTTTTGGCTTCAAATCTGGGGTAACAATACCTTTTTTCAAGGCCTTATCTACCGCTTTTTTAATGGCAAGTGCTTCTTCACCAAGATCAAAATGTTCCAACAGCATTGCTGCGGATAGGATAGAGGCAATGGGATTGGCAATGTCTTTTCCAGCGGCTTGTGGATACGAGCCATGAATAGGTTCGAAAAGCGCGTTTTCCTCCCCAACGGAGGCCGAGGCCAACAATCCGATGGACCCTCCTATAACACTTCCTTCATCTGAAATAATGTCCCCGAACATATTTTCGGTTAGGATTACATCAAATTGACTTGGGTTCAGGATGATTTGCATAGCGGCATTGTCCACAAAAAGAAAATCCAAAGCCACCTCTGGGTAGCTTTCTCCAATTTTGGTGACCACTTTACGCCAAAGCCGCGAAGATTCCAATACGTTGGCTTTGTCAACCAAAGTGAGTTTCTTTTTTCGGGTTTTAGCCGCTTTGAATGCCAAATGGGTGATTCGGCTTATTTCTCCTTCCGAATATTCACAAAGGTCAGAGGCGATGGTGCCTTCCTCATTCAATTTCTTCTCACCAAAATAGATACCCCCGGTCAATTCTCTATAAATTACAAAATCAGTACCCGAAATAATATCTTTTTTCAATGGAGATTTGTCAAGCAATGAAGGATACGCTTGCACGGGCCGAATATTGGCAAATAGCCCCAATTCTTTTCTCAACTTCAACAAGCCTTGCTCTGGCCGAACTTTGGCATTGGGGTCATTGTCAAACTTTGGGTCCCCAATCGCACCGAATAGAACCGCATCAGCCTCTTTGCAGAGTTTTAGGGTGTTATCGGGAAGAGGAGCTCCCTTTTTTTTAATGGCGATGGCTCCGACGGGCGCCTCTTTATAAACAAATTGGTGATTGAACGTCTCTTCAACGGCTTGTAAACATTTCACTGCCTGGGCCAACACCTCGGGTCCTATACCATCTCCAGGTAGCAAAGCAATGTTCAAATTCATCTTGTAACCTTTGGTTAAAATGTAAAGCGGTAAGTCAGGTATTAAGCGATGCTTTGAATGCTGATATTGCTGGTCTCCACAATTTGGTGGATATCCTCATCCAAAATTTCCTTTTTCTGGTCCGCAAACTTCAAGAAATTTTCATAGACCACATCCAATTGAACCTTGGTCAACTCGTAACCCACCTTTTTGGCTCTGTAAGCCAAGGCAGCACGGCCACTTCTTGCGGTCAACACAATGGAGGATTCATTGACGCCCACATCTTTTGGGTCAATGATTTCATACGTTTCTCGTTGTTTGATGACACCATCTTGGTGAATACCTGAACTGTGTGCAAAAGCATTGGCGCCAACAATGGCCTTATTGGGCTGCACGGGCATTCCCATTTTTTGGGAGACCATTCGGCTCGTATCCCAAAGCAATTTGCTGTTGATGCCAGTGTCCAAATTCAAATAAGGGTGTTGTCTTAGAATCATAACCACTTCTTCCAAAGAAGTGTTTCCAGCACGCTCTCCAATACCATTGATGGTACACTCAATCTGACGTGCGCCATTGATTACCCCTGCGATGGAGTTGGCAGTGGCCAAGCCCAAATCATTATGGCAGTGGCAAGAAAGTATGGCCTTATCAATACCTTTTACGTTCTCCTTCAAGTATTTCATCTTGGCGCCGTATTCCTCAGGAAGACAATATCCGGTGGTGTCAGGAATGTTGAGAACGGTTGCACCAGCTTTAATGACAGCTTCACAAACTTGGGCTAAAAACTCATTATCGGTACGTCCTGCATCCTCGGCATAAAACTCAACATCCTCAACGAAAGTTTTGGCATAGGCAACGGCGTCCACGGCACGTTCTATGATTTTTTCGCGGGTAGAGTTGAATTTGAACTGAATGTGGGAATCGGAGGTTCCAATTCCAGTATGGATTCTTGGTTTTTTTGCTGCTTTAATGGCCTCGGCGGCCACTTCAATATCTTTTTTCACGGCGCGTGTAAGTCCACAGACCGTTGCATTTTTGACCAATTTTGAGATTTCGTGTACAGATTTGAAATCGCCAGGGCTAGAAATTGGGAAGCCTGCTTCAATCACATCCACGCCCAAATCATCCAGACGTTTAGCGATCACCAATTTTTGCTCCGTGTCCAACTTACATCCAGGAACTTGTTCTCCGTCTCTCAGTGTCGTATCAAAAATTTGTACCTTATCTTTACCCATTATTTTTTTGTCTGTTTCTTCTAAGTACTACGAAAATAGAGAAGGATAGGGGAAGAATAAAAAAAGGCTTGAATCCTTTACAACGTTAAATTGTATTCACTATAATATAATATATTGAAATACAAATAGTTAAATTATATTTTTTACGATGACAAATGCCAGTAAGGACGCGTTGTTCGTGTTGATAAAATCGCTTTCCAAATCGGAAAAACGTCAATTTAAGCTGTATGTCGGCCGTTTGGGTGTCAATACGGATGCAAAGTTTTTGGCGCTTTTTAATCTTTTGGACAAAATGCGGAAGTATGATGAGCGTCAAATTTTGGAGAGTGGTATTGTAAAAAAAGCACAGCTTTCCAATTTAAAGGCACATTTGTACAAGCAAATTTTGGTAAGTCTTCGGTTGAACCCGGTGAACCAAAATGCACGTGTGCAGATTCGGGAGCAGTTGGATTTTGCCACTATTCTCTATCAAAAAGGGTTGTACAAACAAAGTTTGAAGATTTTGGACAAGGCCAAAACATTTGCTATCGAGCATGAAGAAAAGAACGTGGCCTATGAGATTGTGGAGTTGGAAAAGGTCATAGAGACCCAATACATCACCCGGAGTATTCCAGATAGGGCCGATGAACTTGCGGTACAGGCCAAAGAACTTTCGGCACAGAACGTAATGACGAGCAAACTCTCCAACCTTTCCTTGCAGTTGTATGGAATGATGCTGAAAGTAGGGTATGTTCGAAGTGATGAAGACCTTCAAAAAGTAAAAACCTATTTTGAAACCCATTTGCCAGCTTACGAGTTGGATAAATTAGGTTTTCGGGAAAAATTATGGTTGTATAAGGCACATTTGTGGTACAGTTTGTTGATTCAGGACTTTTTGTCAGCCTACAAATATGCCAGTAAGTGGGTGGACCTTTTTTATGATAATGAAGAGATGATTCCGTTGAATCCGGTATTCTTTTTAAAGGGCAATCATTATCTTTTGGAGTCCATCTTTTTTGTGAAGTATGCTTCGCAGTTCAGGGAAACCTTGGACCGCTTGGAGGCACAGGTTGAACATCCGGATTTTCCCCAGAACGACAATATTGCGTCCCTTGCATTTTTGTATATCAACTCCAACAAATTGAACCTTCATTTCTTGGAAGGGACTTTTGACAAGGGGTTGTATTTGGTGAACATCATTGAATACGGCATCAAAAAACATCGGGAGCGAATCGATGAACACCACATCATGTTGCTCTACTATAAAATCGCTTGTCTGTATTTTGGAAACGGGGACAACAAGAATTGCATTGTTTACCTAAAAAAGATTATTTCAAACAAGAATTTGAAAATGCGGGAAGACCTCATGTGTTTTGCCAGGGTGTTGAGCTTGGTGGCGCATTATGAGGCAGGCATGGATTATCATTTGGAAGTTCAGCTTAAAAGCACCTATAAGTTTTTGTTGAAAATGAACGACTTACATGCTGTTCAAAAAGAGATGATCAAATTTTTAAGAGGTTTGGGAGACATCTACCCCCATGAGCTCAAAAATGAATTCCAAAAATTGTACAATGAGCTGAAAAAATACGAGAACCACCCTTATGAAAAACGGGCATTTTTGTATTTGGATATCCTTTCTTGGTTGGAAAGTCACTTGGAAAACAAACCTGTGGGACAAATTATTCGCGAAAAGGCACTTGCAGTTACCCGCTAAAGACAAGCTTTCCAAACGGGGTCATCTGGAGGTGGAGCTAAAAATGTGATGGTCTCCTTTTGGACAGGGTGTTCCAGTTCAAGACTTCGAGCATGTAAATGGATACCTCCATCCTTGTTGCTTCGGTCTGCCCCGTATTTTAAATCACCCTTTATGTAGCAGCCCATTGCAGCCAATTGCGCCCGGATTTGATGGTGCCGTCCAGTCTTCAAATCTATTTCCAGGAGGTAATAGTTATCCAATTTTTTCAGGAGTTTATATTCCAAAACGGCCTTTTTGCTGTTTGGGACCTCCTTATCATGCGCATAGGACTTGTTTTGTTTAGGATTGCGAACGAGCCAATGCGTCAGGGTTTCTTGATGGTCTTTTGGTGCATTTTGGACCACAGCCCAATACATTTTTTTGGTATATCCTTCAGAAAACATTTTGTTGAGTCTTGGCAAGGCTTTGGAGGTTTTTGCAAAAAGAACAATTCCCGAAGTGGGCCTATCCAACCGGTGCACTACGCCCAAATAGACATTTCCGGGCTTGTTGTATTTTTTCTTGAGGTATTCTTTTACAACCTCGCTCAACGGGGAATCTCCGGTCTTATCACCCTGAACGATGTCGCCCACCCGTTTATTGATGACAATAAGGTGGTTATCCTCAAAAAGGACTTGAAGATTGGATGGATTGGAATGGGGAGTGTTAATTGGCAATTGGCAATTGTTAATTGAATCAATATGATTCTTCATCATTCGGAAAATCCCTGCTTTTTACATCGTCCACATATTGAGAAATGGCAGCGCTCATCTCATCATACAGATTCATGTATCTTCTCAAAAAACGAGGGTGGAATTCGTGGGTCATGCCCAATAGGTCGTGGACTACCAAAACTTGACCATCAACTCCATTTCCGGCACCAATACCAATAACGGGGATTGAGACGCTTTCCGCCACTTCTTTGGCCAGTTGGGCAGGTATTTTTTCCAGAACAATACCAAAACAGCCCAATTCTTCCAGTAGTTTGGCATCATCCTTCAACTTTTGAGCTTCTTCCTCTTCTTTGGCCCGAACCGTGTACGTTCCAAATTTATAGATGGATTGGGGGGTAAGCCCCAAATGTCCCATAACAGGAATCCCCGCTTGAAGAATTCGACTCACAGATTCCTTTATTTCATTGCCACCTTCCACTTTTATGGCATGGGCACCACTTTCCTTCATAATTCGTATGGCGGAGCGAAGCGCCTCCTTGGAGTCACTTTGGTAACTCCCAAAAGGAATATCCACAACTACCAAGGCCCTTTTCGCCGCACGCACCACTGAACTGGCATGATAAATCATCTGATCTAAGGTAATGGGCAATGTGGTTTCATGACCTGCGATGACATTACTGGCAGAATCTCCTACCAAAATTACATCCACATTTGCGGCATCCACAATTTTCGCCATGGAGTAGTCATAAGAGGTGAGCATGGAAATTTTTTCACCACTTTGCTTCATTTCAATCAAGGATTTCACCGTGACCCTTTTGTATTCTTTTTTGGCAACAGACATTTGGTTCATTTTTACTGGATAAATGTAAGCAGATTTGTTTAATTTGGGGGTCAATCAAAAAACTACAGTATCATGAGAATTGCATTCAGTTTGGCATTTTTTTGCCTATTATTCAACAATGTAAGCGCCCAAGGGCCTAATCCTGCCGGTTTGGAGGAGCAAGAAAAGGTAAAGCAGGTCATCCAAACTTTCTTTGATGGATTCCACAAACAAGATTCCACTATTATTAAAAGTACGGTCGCTGACAGGGTCGTGCTTCAAACCACAGGCAAGGACCAAGAGGGTAACACCCGTTTCAGGGAAGAGGAATTTTCAAAATTCCTGACGTCCATCTGCAGCATTCCGGATAGTGTCAAATTTCAGGAAAAGTTGACTTCGTTTTCCATTCAAGTGGACCGAACCATGGCCAATGCTTGGGTAGGGTATGAGTTTTGGTTGAATGATGAATTCAGTCATTGCGGTATCAATTCCTTTCAATTGGTTGATTTTGATGGGGAGTGGAAAATCATTTACCTAATAGACACCCGAGGAAAAGAAGGGTGTTTGAACTAACAATCACTTAAAAATACACCTACGGCCAAACCGCCTTCGGAGGTTTCCTTGTATTTGGAACTCATATCCTTGGCGGTTTCCCACATGGTGTTGACCACCTTGTCCAAAGGAACTTTGGCTTCTTTTGGGTCGGTATCCAAGGCGAGTTCGGCAGCATTGATGGCTTTAATGGCACCCATGGCATTGCGCTCAATGCAGGGTACTTGGACCAAACCACCAATGGGGTCGCAGGTGAGTCCCAAATGATGCTCCATGGCAATCTCCGCAGCAATCAACACTTGTTCTGGGGAACCGCCCATAAGTTCGGTGAGTCCGGCTGCGGCCATGGCTGAAGACACCCCGATTTCCGCTTGGCACCCGCCCATGGCAGCAGATATGGTGGCTCCTTTTTTAAATATGCTTCCTACTTCGCTTGCCACCAACAAAAACTGACGGACATCATCAAAGTCGGCATCATGATTTTCAATGACCATATAATACATTAAAACGGCAGGAATAACCCCCGCGCTTCCATTGGTTGGGGCCGTGACCACCCTTCCCAAGGATGCATTGACCTCGTTCACGCTTAGCGCAAAACAGCTAACCCATTTAATGATTTGACGGAATTTCACCTCAGTTTCGCGTATGCTTTCCAACCATTCCTGTGGATTGGAGTAGGGGGTGTCACCTTTCAATTTTTGGTGCATTTCAAAAGCGCGTCGCTTTACATTGAGCCCACCAGGAAGTTTTCCTTCGGTATGGCAACCTGTGTACATGCATTCCAGCATGGTATTCCAGATGTGATGAAGTCCTTCATCAATTTCAGAAGCGGTGCGTAGGGATAGTTCATTCTCAAGAACAATCTCAGAAATGGATTTGCCTTGTTCCAGACAGTGTTGGAGCAATTCATTTCCAGTTTTTACGGGATGTGGAAACGTATTGAAAGTCGCTTTGTTTTCTTTAGCATGAATCCGTTCTTCCTTGACCACAAACCCACCACCAATGGAATAATATGTTTCTGAGATTTTTTTGCTGTTTGTTAATTGTGCTTCAAATTGGATGGCATTGGAATGAAAGGGTAAAAATTCCTTTTTGAAAACAATATCATTGACGAAATCGAAAGGGATTTCACGTAGACCACCAAAATTCAATTTTTTGGAGGCTTTAATTTGTTGAAGGCTGTTATCAATACTGTCAATGGGAACCGTAACTGGGTCGGTGCCCAACAATCCCATCACAACAGCGATATCCGTAGCGTGACCTTTGCCAGTCAAGGAGAGGGAACCGTAAAGCGATACTTTGATTTTATCAACATCATCAAAAACTTTTTGTTCTTTAAGCTCCCTTATCCATCGTTCCGCAGCCCTCCATGGGCCCAGCGTATGGGAACTGGAAGGCCCCACACCAATTTTAAGCATATCAAACACGCTGATACATTCCATATAGGCAATTTACTATGTCAAATATAGTAAGCTCCCTTAATATAAAAGTCGGAATTCGATGAGAAGGGACACTTTGTAATTTGTGGTGACACACCTGCAATTTTGCCCAATTCCATGCTAAATCCCATCAAATTGCTGACACCTTGTCATATTCTGCCGCATGGCATAATCATTGACCTTTACTGTGCGAGCTTAAAAAGAACTGTAAACAGATATAACTTTAGATACGATGAGCAAAATTATAGGTATAGACTTGGGTACGACCAACTCCTGTGTCTCTGTAATGGAAGGTAACGAACCGGTGGTAATTCCAAATGCCGAAGGTAAACGTACCACTCCTTCTGTAATTGCATTTGTAGAAGGTGGAGAAATAAAGGTGGGAGATCCTGCCAAAAGACAGGCGGTCACCAACCCCAACAAAACGATTTATTCAATTAAGCGATTCATGGGTAACAAATACTCTGAATCCAAAAAAGAAGCAGACCGAGTTCCTTACAAAGTGGTAAAGGGCGACAATGATACTCCACGTGTGGATATTGATGGTCGTTTGTACACCCCTCAAGAACTTTCGGCTATGATTCTTCAAAAAATGAAGAAAACAGCCGAGGATTACTTGGGTCAGGATGTCACCCGTGCGGTAATCACCGTTCCTGCATACTTTAACGATTCCCAAAGACAGGCCACCAAAGAAGCTGGTGAAATTGCCGGTCTTACTGTGGAGCGAATCATCAACGAGCCCACCGCAGCCTCTTTGGCCTACGGTCTTGATAAAAAAGATACCGACCAAAAGATTGTGGTGTTTGACTTTGGTGGTGGTACGCACGACGTTTCCATCTTGGAATTGGGTGACGGTGTTTTTGAAGTATTGTCAACCGATGGTGACACACACCTTGGTGGTGACGATGTTGACCAAAAAATCATTGACTGGTTGGCCGAGGAGTTCATGAAAGACGAGGATATGGATCTTCGTAAGGATGCCATGGCACTTCAGCGTTTGCGTGAAGCTGCGGAAAAGGCAAAAATTGAATTGTCATCTTCTGCACAGACAGAAATCAACCTGCCTTACGTAACTGCTACGGCATCAGGACCAAAGCACTTGGTAAGAACACTATCACGTGCCAAGTTTGAACAATTGATTGAGGACTTGGTAAAAAGAACCATTGATCCTTGTGAGAAGGCGTTGAAATCTGCCGGTCTTTCAAAAAGTGACATTGATGAGATCATTTTGGTAGGTGGTTCTACCCGTATCCCTGCGGTACAGGAAGCCGTTGAGAAATTCTTCGGCAAGAAACCATCCAAAGGGGTTAACCCAGATGAGGTTGTGGCCATTGGAGCCGCTATCCAAGGTGGTGTATTGACAGGGGATGTAAAAGACGTACTCTTGTTGGATGTAACCCCACTTTCATTGGGTATCGAGACCATGGGAAGCGTGTTTACTAAATTGATTGAAGCGAACACTACAATTCCTACCAAAAAGTCACAGGTATTTTCTACTGCGGCGGACAATCAACCTTCGGTTGAAATTCATGTATTGCAAGGAGAGCGTCCTATGGCAGCAGATAACAAAACCATTGGTAGGTTCCACTTGGACGGTATTCCGCCAGCGCCAAGAGGTACACCACAGATTGAAGTAACCTTCGACATTGATGCCAACGGTATCATCAAGGTTTCTGCAACGGACAAAGCCACGAACAAGACGCAAGATATCCGTATCGAGGCATCTTCTGGTTTGACCGAAGAAGAAATCAAAAAGATGAAGGCCGAAGCTGAAGCCAATGCCGAAGCTGATAAAAAAGCGAAGGAAACCGCTGATAAATTGAACGAGGCTGATGCCATGATCTTCCAAACGGAGAAGCAATTGAAGGAGTTCGGCGATAAATTGTCCGATGACAAGAAAAAACCGATTGAAGGTGCTTTGGAAGAATTGAAGAAAGCCTACGAGACCAAGGATGTAGCTGTTATTGAACCTGCTTTGGAGAAAATCAACGAAGCATGGAAGGTAGCTTCCGAGGAAATGTACAAGGCTCAAGCTGATGCGGCCCAAGCTAACGGTGCTGATACCGCTGGAGCGGAGGGAGCAGCTGGTGGCGCCAAAGAAGGCGATAACGTAGAAGACGTAGACTTCGAAGAAGTCAAGTAAAAACTTCTAAATAATAGATTAAAAAACCCTGACCAGTGGTCAGGGTTTTTTGTTGCTTGGTTTTGGGGATTACGCAGCATTCAATTGCCGCATTTCCATTTCCCGAAGCTTTTGTAGGGCCTCGGATTTTGAGTTAACATTTAGTTTTACATAAATGTTCTGAATGTGAAAGTTCACCGCGCTCGGTGTTACACAAAGTCGATCTGCAATCATTTTGTACGTGAATCCTTGGGTAAGGAGTTCAATGATTTGGTTTTCCTTTCGTGAGAAGGAATCAAACGTCTTCATTTGAAAGGAGCTGATGATTTTTTTAGCGATGTCATGTTCCAAGGCTACGCCATGTTGGTCTAGGGCCTCAACCGCATTGAACAACCGCTCTTTGGTCAGTGGTTTGGTAAGGTAACCACTAGCTCCTTTTTTAAACGCTTCTTTGATGAGTTTAAAATCGTTCTTTTTACTCATCATCAAGACCTTAAGGTCTTCGTCCTTTCTAAGCAGATATTCCAGTCCATCAATTCCAGAGATTCCAGCTAAGGAAACTTCCGAAATCACAATATCAGGATTGGTGCGTCCAAAATTGGACAATAGGTCGTGCACAGAATTATAGATGCCGTGCAATTCATACGCCATCACATTTTCAAAATAATACCTATAGATGGGAGATAGGCTCGCATCATTGTCAATGATTGCAATTTTTAAAGGGTTAGTTTTCATGATAAGAAAGATTTGGGGGTCTGACTCTTTTACATAATTCGCCTTCCATTCGGCCCAAATAGGGCAAAAGGTATTCCATTCGAAGTATTTTCAAAGTTGATAAAACGACCAAACCAAAAGCATTTTCCACGTAAAGTAGGTTTACGGAAATACCGGTGGCATACATCAAAATTGAATATACCGACACTAATCCCAAAAAGGGATTACATCAAAAATAAAGTTTAGAAAAGGTTGTAGGTTACCTAAAAATGAAGTTGAAAATAGTCTTTAGGAATTCCTTTTTTCCGAGAGTTGTAGTTTTTTTTCATGACTAAAAGATTTGGGTTTGTATTATTTCAAGAATTAAAGTAGAACTTTTTTTAGTTCAATAGACGAAATTGTAGCTTTTTTCGTTCAAATGCATTTTGCATTTTAAGGGATACAAGGGTACAAAAGCATGTAAATTACTGGTAATCAAAATTATAAACAAAAAAACAGGACACCTTTTTTGGTATCCTGTTTCTGCTGAAAAAAATCGGTCAGATTGAAATAATACAACCCGCTTTCTATGATAGACTGTCAGTTCCCCCTGTCTTTCTTATCATGGTCATGAGTGTTTCGATCTCGGCTATGAAATAGAATCAAATGACACCTCAGGTATGGTTGACCGATTATTTTGTTTTATCTATTTGTCCTCGAATGAGTTGCTGGTGTATTCCACGCCTTCATGCATTGCAGTTTGAAGCGTATTACCGTTGTCCGCAACATCATCGTATTTGTTTTGGTCCTTCTTAGAACTGCCATAAGCCACAGTATATTGTGATATGGTATGATTTTGACCTCTATTGCTCACTACAAAGCCCAATCCTTTTTCTGGACTCAACTGAATGGCATAGTCATCACTATCACTATTGATATGGTTGCCCAAGTTTACAGAAGGAGTAAGGGTGTTCATCACCACTTGCGTGGCATAAAGGTCCAATCCGCCTAAGCCATCGCGTCCTTCTGAAGCAAAGAACAACAAGGTTCCATTGTATAAGCTAGGGTAAAGTTCATCTTCTTTGGTATTGACTTTGGGTCCAAGGTTTTTGGATACGCCCAGGCTACCATCTGCTTTGATGTCGGCTACATAGATATCATATTTTCCATAACTTCCTTTCATGTTGGAAGCGAAGAACAAACGCTTTCCATCTTCGGAAACGGTTGGATGTTTGGCGGAGTAATATTTAGAACAAACTTCCATTTTGGTGACGTTCTTCCATTCACCATTAATATTTTCGGCTCTGTATATTTCGTGAATCACTTCTTTTTTGGAGAAGACTCCATATAAAGGCTTTTGCTCAGTTACTTTACTGAAGTAAGCTGTTTTTCCGTCTTTGGTGATGGTCATGGAGGGAACATACCCATCAATGGTAGATAGGTTACCATCCAAAGTTGTACTGACTAAGTCTTTGGCCATTTGGGCCTTGGCAGTTGCACTGCAAAATAGCATTCCTGAAACAAGTAGGCTGTAAAAGATTGAACGTGTCATGATATTAGATTTGGGGGTTAATACATCACAAAGATCAAAAAGATTCACAGGGAATACTTATGAATTTTTCATAGGTTTTCAATTTTAACGGATAAAAAGTGTATTTCATCGAAAAAATTTTAGACGTTTTATCAATTCTGAACTTCGATATACCGATAAACGAGGAATTTAGGTCGATAAACGAGGGTTTTTAACGATGAAATAATTCAGGTCCTGTTGTTTTTTGACTTCTTAAGGACTGTTTTTCAACAGGATGCATTCCAAATAAGTAGGTTTTATCTGGAATTTCATGCAAAAACCATTTGTTGTCATAAATAAAGATAGAGTTGTTAGAAGACTTTGAAACAACTAGCAAATAGCCCGATTTGGTGTAACTTCGCCTTCGCTAAAAATAGTCCGTGAACGCTTGGAAGGGCTACTTTGAAGAGAACGAATGGAGATTACCATAGAAAATATCATCCTTGTTGGGTCGCTATTACTCCTTATAAGTATTATAGCGGGCAAAACCAGTTATCGATTTGGTATACCCACCTTATTGCTTTTTTTGACGATAGGGATGCTTGCTGGCTCAGATGGAATTGGGGGGATTAATTTTGATAATCCAAAGATTGCACAGTTCGTCGGTGTGGTTTCTTTAAATTTTATTTTGTTCTCCGGCGGATTGGACACTAGTTGGCAATCCGTAAAGCCTGTTTTAAAGGAAGGCATCATGCTTTCCACCTTGGGCGTTTTACTTACTGCGGTAGGGCTGGGCTATTTTGTTTTTCTGATTACTGATTTTACGCTGTTCGAAAGTTTGTTGCTCGGAGCGATAGTTTCCTCCACCGATGCAGCTGCGGTATTTTCAATTCTAAGAGGTAAGAATCTTGCGCTAAAAAAGAATTTGCGGCCAACGCTTGAATTGGAAAGTGGGAGTAATGATCCCATGGCTTACGTATTGACCATTGCTTTTCTGTCCTTGGTTCAACATCCAGAAAAGAGCATACTTTCTGTCCTCCCCATATTTTTTATGCAAATGGCGATTGGAGGTATTTCCGGCTTTCTCTTTGGAAAACTGAGCAAGATTGTCATCAATAGGATTCAACTGGATTTTGAAGGACTTTACCCTGTACTCACCATTGCGTTGATGTTTATAACCTTCTCCACGACCGATGCTCTCGGTGGAAACGGGTTTTTGGCTATTTATATCTGTTCGGTATACTTGGGCAACCAAAACTTGATTCATAAAAAGACCATCATGCGGATGTTTGATGGTTTGGCATGGCTCATGCAAATTGTGCTCTTCCTTACCCTTGGACTATTGGTTTTTCCATCCGAGATAGTTCCTTTTATGGGTATAGGACTTTTGATTTCCTTGTTTTTGATTTTCGTTGCCCGCCCTGTTGCTGTATTCCTTTCCTTGATACCGTTCAAAATGAAATTGAGGCGCAGATTCTACATCTCGTGGGTAGGATTGCGTGGGGCGGTCCCTATAGTATTTGCAACCTATCCACTTTTGGCTGGGATAGATAAAGCACACATCATCTTCAATATCGTTTTCTTTGTGTCGCTCACGTCCGTACTCATCCAGGGGAGCACCCTTACCATTGTGGCGAAGTGGCTGCATGTTGGACTTCCCGAAAAGGCCAAGGCAATGTCGCCGACGGATGAATTGCTTTCAGAGCACCCCAAAGCGCTGATGAAAGAAATAAAAATTGAGGAAGGTTGCCCAGCCGCAGGATTGAAAATCGTGAATTTGAACTTTCCGAAGAAAGCCATCATCGCAATGATAGAGCGCGACGGAAACTACCTCACCCCAAACGGGTCTACCGTTATTGAGGCAAACGATAAGCTGGTGGTACTTACGGATAAAGCTGAAATTCTGGAAAAGGTTTACGCTTCCCTCTCACAGCAATACGAGGATGAAGGCACCTAATTCCCTGTAAACGGTTTAAACAATTTTTTCACCAAAGTGGGTGGCTCAAAACGATACCCTACGTACAAGACGCCATAAAACTGGTCATTTTCAGTTCTTGAATTTTGCCCTTCATTGTACCAACTCGAATTAAACGTGAGGTTGGCACCAAAAATGACCTTCTTTGAGCTATACCCCAAGTTGAGCCCAGTGGAGATGGAACGGGTAAAATAACTATCTGTATCAATATCTGTGACTGTTCCATCCAATGTGGTGTTTTGGGAAAAGCGAATGCCTAGCGATGGGGAAAGATTGCCGGACACAAACCAATTTTCATGTAACACATAGGTGTAATAATAACTTGGAGCAAGTCTGATGTTAAAGAACCGCTCTTTGCTGTCTATGTCCAGTTCATTGAAGGTAAAAGTGTTGTAGTCATAAAATAACGTAGCTACAAAGCTGCCACTGCTTTTCTTTTGCCATTCATTTTGATACACGATATTTCGGTACGAAAAATTGGGATTGAAAACATATGAAGTGGACATCCCATATTTGGAACTGGTGAGGTTGCTGAACTGAAGATAAGGGTCTGTGCCTTCTGTCCAGTCCGGAGCAAAGTCGCCCATATTTTTAACGTAATAACCCGACACCTTACTATATTCCAAGGCTTGCACCCATTTCCCAAGAAAAAAACGAAAGCGATAATCTGTAAATGAGGATTCCCCTTTTAGGCCCTCGTCTGAATTGGCTCCGAGAAATTTTGGAACTACACCCACACTGACGCCCAAAAACTCATAATCCAACGAAAGAAACAAGCGGTACACGTTGTTGGGAATAAGATGCAATCGTGTGCCATCGTCCTCATTAAGATATTGGTATTCATCTGTTTGGGTTTCAAGATTGGCCTTTACAATAATCTTATCCAAATAGGGAACAAGATAAGTGGTGTCTCTTTGGGTTGAATCACCTTGTGAAATGCCCAATGTCGTCAAAAAGGAAAAGCAAATTAAGACCAGTCCTGATGAAGGCCTAAGATGAGGTCGAAATTCCGTGCCGGTGTTCATGCAAACACAAGATACACAGCTTATCTGATACTTTCTTGGTTTTCTTTGAATTGTATTTCCCTGAAGATTTTACAGATAGTTCTTCAGGATTGGGATTTGATGACGGTTCAGCCAAGCCAGAATCAAACAGAAAATAAACGTAACAGCGGCTAGAGTAAATAAGGTTCCACCATCATTTTGCACCACAATACCTAATTGCGTCAAATGGGAGAAAATGGCCCCGGCCATGAGTCCAATACCCAAGAGAGCCCCTGCCCAGGTTGTTCTAGGGATGAGAATAAGAATGGCGGTGATCAGTTCAAGGATTCCAATGCCAATTCGGCCAAACGGTTCAAGTCCCAAGGTTTCAAAAATGTAAACCGACTCAGGTGCAGCGGAAAATTTAAAGTAAAGGGTTTGTAACAGGATTACGGCAGGAACAATTTTAAGCGCTAGATTGATGATGGATTTTAGGTTCATTGTTGTCAGTGTTTTTAGGATACCCTAACTTGGTCGTAAAAGTTTGATTCAGATAACTTTAAAAATGTCAGAAAGTTTTCAAAATGCTTCCGCATTAGAGTGTATCCATTAAAAGAGTATCACTGATTTCGACAATATAGTACCATAACTCGCTAATATTTAGTGCAGAATCCATGCGCTTAGTCCTAATTTTACTGGAATTGCTTTTTACCTACTGATTTTTAATGTGTTGAAAAGGCGATGTATTAAGTTGGAACAGAAACAGTAAGTAGGAGCAAAACCAATCGTCACTTAAAATTGAAAACAAATACCATGAAAAAATCAGCCGACCAACGCTTCGTTTTATTTTTGATCAGTTGTGCTTTTTTCGGTCTATCCCTAAGTGCACAATCCACAGAGATAGAGACAATAAGTACAGATGACTTCGAAGTGGAATTCAATAATAGGGGAATTTCAAGCTTTTGGTCAAAATCTGATGAGCACAAGGCCAACATTGTTGGAAGAAGAGGTGTTTGGGGCGATGCTGACATAAAGTACAGAGTTGCGGATGGTGATTGGCTCAACATTTATAAAGGAGCATCCTCACGGGAAGTTATATCTCCGGAGAAAGTTAAGTACACCGATTACAAAGAAGGGGTGGTCCTAAAAATGGAGCGGACCTTTGAGCGCGTTGGAAATGGTATTGACTGGACCATTAAACTGGAATCCATGTTTGATTACCCAATGACCATTGGCGATTTTTCAATTCCTATTCCATGGCCAAGACCTTCAGGCGAGGAACCCAACTATATATTTGAAGAAACCTTCATTAAACACCAATATATTGGTGGCAACAGTTCGTTTATTTACTTCTCTAGACCCTCAGGGGAGCCTCCTTTTTTGGTGTTGATGACAAAACCGGGCACCAAATTGGAGTATTTTGATTCTGCATCAGGCTATTCTGCCCATATTCATTCCCAATGGGCGGCCGCGCAAGAGGAGGGAAGCTGGCGCATGGAGAATACCGCCGTGGAACTTGCTCCAAAAGGAAAAACGGGCAGCAGCGTTGAATACGGATTTCGAATGCAATGGGTGAACAGTTATGACGAATTAAGGGATGCACTTTACCAAAACAATCTTTTTGATGTTCGTGTGGTTCCCGGAATGACCGTTCCGCAGGGTTTGAGTGCTAAATTTTCATTGCGTACCAAAAATAAGATAGACTCCATTTCTGCCGAGTTTCCCGAGCAGACTAAAATAAATTTCATCAAGGAAAAGGAAAAAGACCTGTACATCTACGAAGTACAATTTGAACGTTTGGGTGAAAACAAGCTCACCATCCATTATAATGGGGACGAAAAATCCATATTGGAGTTTTTCTCCACGGAACCTGTGGAAACCTTGATCAAAAAGCGAAGTACCTTTTTAACGCAGTCACAACAGCACAAAGACCCATCCAAATGGTACAATGGCCTATATTCAGTTTGGGACATGAGTGAAGGTGTACTCCGTGGACCAGATAATACCGATGGTTTTGACCATTGGTGGGGCTATGTGTTGGCCAGTGATGATATTGGTCTAGTGAAAGCACCCTACATCGCCTCCAAGAATGTTCATTTTCCTGATGATGATGAAATAGCCTCTGTGGAATATCACATCGAAAACTACGTTTGGGGAGGCCTTCAACGTACTACTGAGGAAACAAACCCTTACGGAGTGCACGGAGTGCCTAACTGGCATGAGGCCAGGGACCCACTATTAAGGGCAAGGTCGAGGGACTACAATTTGGACAAAATGAAAATATGGAGGTCCTATGATTACCCCCACATTGCAAAAATGTATTACCACATGTTCCAAATTGCGGAGTATTATCCGGATAAGGTCCATTATTTGGATGCAAAAGGGTATTTGGAGCGCGCTTTTCAAACGGCCAAAGCCTATTTTACCTATCCTTATCAAATCCTACCTTGGTATGACACTTATAAATGGGGCTGCTATAATGAATTGATTATTATTCCCCTCATAAAGGATTTGGAACGCTACGGTAGAAAATCCGATGCAGATTGGTTACGTAAGGAATGGGAGAAAAAGGTAAAGTATTTTGTGTATGACGACAAGTACCCGTTTCGTTCCGAATATAGCATTGACCGAACTGCTTTTGAATCCAGTTACGCTTTTGCCAAATATGGTACCCTTAACAAAATGCAGCCGGATGAAAAACTGTGGTACGATGTCAATCTAGAAAAATGGTATTCACACCCCAATGTGGATCAGGAGGACAGCAGGGATTTCATGAACAGACAGAATACGGCCGGACTTGCGGTTCGTGGCTGGGTAAATCCCACCTATTATTCCTTGGGTTCAGATGATTCCGAAGGAGGCGGATTGAGCTACATGGCACGTATGGGAGGATGGAGTATTTTGGATTATGGTCTCCATTTTGCCGACAAACCCTTTGATTGGATTCAGTTGGGATATGCCTCCTATTTGAGTTCTTATGCACTGATGAATACAGGGACCGAAGAAAGCAACTATGGCTATTGGTTTCCTGGAAAAGAAAATGATGGCGCACTCGGTTGGGCTTTCAATTCACAAAAACATGGTAGAATTTGGCTCCAAGGACGAGAAATTGAACGTGGCCCATGGAATTATGATGGAGAAGCCGATTTGGGTATGGGAGCCATTGAACATACCGCAACCACCGTACTGGTCAACGACCCCATTTTTGAATGGTTCGCTTATGGTGGAAATCTTGAAGAGAACAATGATGATTTTTCCATTGTACCAAAAGATGGTCTGCGCACCCGTTTTGCCATTGTGGCCAATGACACAAGGTTTCAAATGGAGTTGGAACGCGATGGATTTGCAAAGGATGTGCCCATTTCAGTTTCCAAATCCTTGAATGAAGTTCGTTTTGTTTTGGAGAATCGCGCGGACAAGCGTCATCGTACAAAACTAAATCTGGAAACCTATGGAAACCAAACCTTCGAATGTTTTGTGGATGGTAAGTCGGTCAAAATAAAAAAGGAGGGCAACATGCAAACTGTTGAGATTCCAGTATCAGGGAAAACACACAATATAACCCTTACATTGAACTAAGGGAAACCGTTAAATAACCACTAAATAACCAATGAAAAAGCCCCATGTAAAAGTGGGGCTTTTGCTTTTTGTATGGATTGACGTATTAGAACATGAATCCAAGTCCAGCAGACCATACGGAATTATGTAAATCCACATCCTCTATCATTTCAGAGAAGCCGTAGCTATATCTTCCTTGGATAAAGAATCCACTAGGAAATTTATACTCAAGTCCAGCGGCACCCTGAAGGTCAAACCCATTGATGGAGTCTGTGTCAAAATCACCACCGTCTTCTGTTGGGTCAAAATCTATCTCTTCATTCACTTTAAAACCAAACTGTGGTCCAGCCTGAATGTTAAGTCCATCTGCAATGTAGAATTTCAAAAGTACAGGCACCTGAATGTAGTCCACTTGAAATTGGGCATCCGGCGTATCTGGCTCATCGGTAATATCAAAACCTTGGGCTGAGTAATACACCTCTGGTTGTAGGGAAACATGGTCAGACAAAGGAGCTTCGGCCAAAAGACCCAAATAAAATGAAGTCCTGGAATCTGGGCTATCAAAATCATCACCAGCCACTGTGGCAAAATTTGCACCACCACGTACTCCTAATTGTACGTTGTTCGTGTTTTGGGCGAGACAAATAGATCCCACCATAAGAGCTGCTATAATCAATACATTTTTTTTCATCATCATTAAGATTTAAGGGTTATTGATTGTTATCATCGCAAACGAAAGTAGTATGCAATAATCCGCAGGGTTGACCCAATGAGCACAAAAATTGACGGAAACAAATAAGTATCACATTATCAAGTTATTAAAAGTGTAAGTTGATGAGTAAATAGAATTATGAAGTATCCGAAAACAAAGAGAGCCCCATTTTGGGGCTCTTTTACATGCGTTTGAATTACGTCACCTATTCTGTTTTAAGGCTGCTTAAAAAGGTGATGAGGTCTCTGAGTTCCCGTTTGGAAACCATTTTACCCATCGCCGGCATTCCAGATGGTAAATTTCTTCTGCTTTGTATCCGTGAGTGCGCAACTTCCAACGGTTCGGCATCTGAGGTTCGCAAAATGAGTCCCTCTTCGTTCTCTTCCTCCAAAAGTCCGGTTACTTCCTGTCCGTTGGTCAGGGTCAGGGTTACACTCCCAAAACCAGGGGCTATCCGTTTTGAAGGTTCAATCAAGGCTTCCAAAATCTGTTCTCGTGATAGTATATTTCCAATATTATCTAAAGCAGGCCCCACTTTTCCACCGGCACCTCCCAAGGCATGACAGCGCACACACTGAGCGGTAGGATTGCTCATAAAGACAGTTTGTCCATCCCATCGGTTACCTCCATGGAGGGTTTCGGTATAAGCATCTGTTCCATAACCTTGGTTCTGCAGCGTCGCTAGTTGGTCATTCAATTTTTGGGAGCCGTTATTTGAGGCAGCTTCAATTAAATCCAGCATGACTTCGTCATCGATCCCCCCCCGAATGGCTTGCTGAACCAAACTTGAAAGCACCGTTTCGCTTTTTTCTTGAGGCATCTTGGACAAGACTTCCAGTACAGCCTGTTGTTCGCCCGTTCCACCCTTGCTGAAAATAGGATTTACAACTCCAGGTAATTCTTCTTTTGTCAGGGAGAGTTCTCCGATTAAGCTTACGGCGGTTCGTCTTACCAGAGCATTTTCGTCACTCATGCCCATGCGCATTACCTGAGCCAATCCGTCATAACCTGAGCTACCCAAGGCGTTCAAGGCTTCGGACCTTGCTTGGGGTGAAGGATGGGTTCTCAGAATTTGCACCAAACGGGTTTCATGTCCTTTTAGTTGAAGGTTGGATACTAATTTTAATGCACCAACCAATACTTCAGGGTTGTTATCATTCAAGAAGCCAGACATATTTCCGCTCAATTTATTTTGAATGGGTTCCAGGGGCCTGGATACTTCACCCAAATGATATCCGTCCACGCGGTCCATTACAGATGGTTCTATCCAAGTGCTCAATGCGGCCAAAGCTTCGCCCCGTAACACAGAAGAAGCATTTTCATTCATGGCGTAACCTATCAAATCATCCAATTGTTTTTCCCCGCCCACCCGAAGCGCGGCATTAATGGCACGGCGAATTAGGGGTTCAGAGCTCGATTTTGGATTTTCCAATAGCGCCGCCAATTGAGGCAGGGCTTTTTCAATTCCTCTATCATCATTTATGGCCCGGGCGGCCTCCGTTACAATATATTCATCAGCATCGCTTAGGAAAGTGGCTACTTCGGGACGCTTCATTCTGCGTAAAACAAGGACAGCCGCAATTTTAAGGGAACGATTTTCGCTTTTTGCCAATTCCACCAAAGGTTGATAATCACCAATTCTTGAAAGGGCCAATACGGCTGCATGTCTCAGGTAAATGTCTTTGTCCGCATTTTTGGCGAGCATATCCAATAAGGGTTGTACTGCATCCTTGGCTTTTATTCGACCTAGTGCCTGAGCTGCGAAAAATTGGATTCTTGGATGTTCGGATTGTAAGAGCGAAATCATTTTTTCACTTCCTTCAGATTGACGTACATCTCCAAGTACTTTTAAACTTTGGGCCACAATTTCTGGGTCTGGGTCGTTCAAAAGTTCCAAAAGGATATCAGCTTTATCCAAATCTTTTGCAGCCTGTTGACCAATACCCCAAATGGCATGGATGCGCGCCAATTGATTGGTATTTTCCTCCGCTACACTTTTTAATTTTCGATACCCCCAAAAGGTACTTTTTGCCAATTGAAACTGTGCTTTTTGTCGGATGCGCATATCTGGGTATTGAAGCAATTCGGCCAACTCACTTGTGCTCAACTCCTCAAAATCGGTCGTCATCCATTTTTGGGTTTCTTCCCGTTGTTCCGCTAGATCATTTTCAGATTCGGTTACATCCAACTTCCAGACACGCCCAGAATTTTTGGTTCCCCAGCCATTCATCCAGTCGGCCAAATAGAGTGCGCCATCTGGCCCAAATTTTATCGCCGTGGGCAATATGCCGCTAATCATGTCCACTTCAGAATTGAGTTCAAATGATGCGCCTTTTGGTTTTAAATCGAAAGACCAAATGTGGGAAAGCGAAGGGTCTCCTACAAATTCCACCAAAAAGAATTTGTCCACCCAATCTGAACCTAATGCAGTTCCAGGGTTAAATTGCATTCCTGTTGGACCATTATGGTAGTTCATGATAGGAGGGATGATATGGGCCGCTTGGCCTTCCCATCGAGGCTGATAGAACCGTTCGTCCATCCATACTTTATATTCATTGTTTTTGGGGTCGGTGTACTTTCCATATTGCCAGTTGGAACGCCATCCAGCATCCGAACCTTCCACAATGTGTACCAATCGCTCACTTTCACCGCGGTGGTCCCCATCATTGTCTGAAGAGATGATATTTCCGTATTTGTCAAAAACAAATTCGTGCGTATTTCTTAACCCATGGGCATATACCTCAAAGTTGGACCCATCGGGATTGCAACGGACAATCACCCCTTGGTTGGGATATGGATAACGATTACCATCTTTATCCGTGATATTGGCACCGATATCGCCAATACCCCAATAGAGTTTTCCATCCGGACCCATGATTGCTCCCGACATGCCATGACCACTGAAACCAATATGGATTCCGAATCCAGTGGCCAAGGAAGTTTTGGTATCGAATACTTCGTCCCCGTTGGTGTCTTCCATGCGCCACATGTCTGGGGCGATACCAACAAATAGGTTTTCACCATCTACGAGTAGAGCGTTGGCCACATCGCTTTCCACGGAATTAAAATCATGGACGACGCGAGTCGCTTTCTCGGCCATCCCGTCGTTATCAGCATCTTCCAAACGCCATACTTCATCTTCTTCCACGGCTAAATCCTTCCAATCATGGCTGCCATCTAGGTTAAGGTCTGCAACCCAAGAATTTTCTTCACTTTTTTCTGGAGCAAAGGTCTCGTGTAGAAAAGCGATTCGGTCAGCAACAGATTCAAAGCTATTGGAAGCGGTCATCCAATGGCGATATCCCCGAATATCAAATTCGGAGTTTTTTTGTCGATTGGTCCGGGTAAAGAAAATTCTTCCCTGGGGATCAATATCCATTGCAATAGGGTCTGGAGCTAGAGTGTCCGGTGCCCACAGTTGAAGCCTAAGTCCATCAGCAATCTGTATTGTACCTACTTTATCGGCCTCAGCGGCTTCTGCATTGAGGTAGGTGGTGTCCAGCTCAATTACAATGGGCTCTTCAATGGGTTTTAGGGGTTCTTTTTTGCAAGAAACAATGATGAATATGCCGTGTAGAAGTATCACAGCTAAAAATTTTATGCGCCTCATTTTTTCGGTTTGGTATGTTTGGCGCTGAAAAGGTATAAAAAACACACTTATAACCGTAGCTAATGGGAAAAGTAATTGCCTATAATTTTCAAAACAGAATTTTTTCTAAGTTAAAATGAAGAATTGTCAACCAAAAAACAAAAGCCCCTAAAACAGGGGCTTTTCACGTCATAAAGCGGAGGAAGAGGGATTCGAACCCCCGGAGGTGTGACCCTCAACAGTTTTCAAGACTGCCGCATTCGACCACTCTGCCATTCCTCCCTAAAAAAATGCGGGCTTACCCGCCGTAGCCTTTGCGTAGGCGGGTGCAAATATAAAAAGCTTTTTTGGTTCTGTGAAAGTTTATAAACTTTAAATTTTTCATTCTTCACTTTCTAAAATTACCTAGTACATTTATGCCAATGGAAGAATGGTATCACTATCCACTTTTGGTGGCCGTAGGTTTTGCCGTAGGCTTTATCAACACTGTTGCTGGGGGTGGTTCTCTGCTATCGCTGCCGACCCTTATATTTTTGGGATTGCCTTCTGCCGTGGCCAACGGAACCAATCGGGTGGCCATTGTTATTCAGACGGCTATGGCAACTGCAGGTTTTAAAAGCAAGGGGGTAAGCACCTTTCCGTTCAATATTTATCTGGGAATATCTGCTTTACTAGGGTCCATTTTAGGGGCGCGAATTGCTGTGGATGTCGATGGCAGTCTCTTCAACCGCATTTTGGCTATTGTCATGATAGCGGTAATCTTGATTATTGTGTTTAAGCCTAAAATGCGCCTAGAAGACATGCAAGAGCGGCTTACTGGCAAATACCTTTGGCTGGGGATTATTGTTTTCTTCTTCTTTGGAATTTATGGTGGTTTCATCAATGCGGGCCTTGGTTTGTTGATGATCATCTTTTTGCATTACGTAAACCGGATGAATTTGGTGCGAAGCAACGCTACCAAGGTCGTTGTGGTCTTTATTTACATGTTAGCGGCACTGGCAGTGTTTGCGTTCAACGATAAGGTCAACTGGAAAATGGGATTGATTTTGGCCATTGGAAATGGTTCCGGAGCATGGGTGGCCAGTCGGTTTTCAGTGAAAAAAGGCGATGGATTCATTAAGACCTTTATGGTGGTCGTGGTGGTGGCCATGGCGATAAAACTTTGGTTTTTTGGCTAAAATTAATAGGCACTGTATGATAACAGGAAATAAAGGAGATAAAATTGAGATTTTGTAGTTTCAATAACCAATAACCAATAACCAATAACCAATAACCAATAACCAATAACCAATAACACAATACACTATGCCGGGTTTTGAACTTTTTGGAGATAAAGAACGGGAACAGGTACAGGACGTGCTGGATTCAGGGGTGCTCATGCGCTACGGATTTGATGGAATGCGCAACGGACATTGGAAGGCAAAAGAGCTAGAAACCGCTTTGGCCAAAGTTATGCGGACACAACATGTGCATCTGGTCAGTAGTGGCACTGCAGCACTTACCGTTGCCTTGGCCAGTGCTGGGATAGGAGCAGGGGATGAGGTCATTATGCCCACCTTCACCTTTGTCGCCAGTTTTGAGTCCATTTTGGCACTCGGGGCCATTCCTGTGTTAGTGGATGTCGATGATACGTTGACGTTGGACCCTTCTGCGGTGGAAAAGGCCATCACACCAAAAACCAAAGTTATCATGCCTGTGCACATGTGTGGTTCCATGGCCGATTTGGATGCACTTCAACAAATCTGCAAAAAGCATAACCTTTTACTGTTGGAAGATGCCTGTCAGGCCATTGGTGGCGGTTATCACGGAAAACCTTTGGGCAGTATTGGGGATTTGGGTTGCTTTTCTTTCGATTACGTAAAGACCATCACCTGTGGTGAAGGTGGTGCCGTCATCACGAATAATGAGGCTTATTATCAGAATGCACATAAATATTCGGACCACGGTCATGACCACATCGGAAATGATAGGGGAGCGGAAGGGCATCCATTTTTAGGATATAATTTCCGTATTTCAGAATTGAATGCTGCGGTTGGAGTGGCCCAATTGGCGCGATTGGATGAATTCATCGGCATTCAAAAAAGAAACTATACCATTTTACGCGAAGCCTTAGCGACTATTCCAGAGGTGACGTTTAGAAGAGTTCCCAGTGGCGGGGAAGAGAATTATTCCTTTTTGAGTTTCTTTCTTCCTTCGGAAGCAGTGACCCAAAAAGTACATCAGGCCTTGGGAAAAAATGGGATTGACGCCTGTTTTTACTGGTACAATAACAATTGGCATTATTACCGAAAATGGGCACATTTGACCCATCTTACATCCTTGGGGAAATTGCCAAAAGATGTTATTGAAGGTCTTCCAGATTATACCCAGGCTGATTTCACCAAGTCGGACAAATGGGTAGGAAGAACCATCTCCTGTTTGATAAAATTAGGCTGGTCGGAAAAAGAAATGGAAGCGAGGTCACGGATTATAAAATCAACTATCTTCGAGTGCTTAAAGTAAGTAAGTCACTCATTTTATGAAACTAGGTTTTCTCTCATTTCTACTTTTGATGGCTATCAATGTATTGACTGCCCAAAAGGATTTTCACACCATTTCACTGCTGCCAAACAAAACTGAATCTGCCGAAAATGTAGATTTTTACATCTCTGGGATAGTGGATAATAGAGTTTATAAGGACCATGTGGGCATCGCGCAAAAAGGCATGCTCAACAGAAAGGTACAGGCCCAATTTGAACAGCCCTTTGAGGAAGAACTCTTGGCTTATTTGAATACTGTTTTTCCGCCAGAGGCTTCAAAAAAGCCGCTAATCCTTCGGATAAACCAATTGTTGATTTCCGAGAATACCGGTGCTTTCAAGGAAACAGGCACGGCAACGGTCAATCTAGACGTTTTAATCTATTTGAACAACGAGTACAATTACCTGGGCAGTTTTGCTTCCGAAGCAGAAAAGAACAGTATGGATGTTACCGGAAAACATGATGACCGAATTAGGGCTATCTTAAAAGAGTGCTTGATGGAATTTGATTCCTTGCCCAATAAGTATGAAGCCAAAAAAGTTGTTACGCTGGAGCGTCCAGAGGTGGCCAACATTTTAACGGAATCTCCCGGTACAGGCTACTATTTTTCATTCAATGAGTTGTACAACAATGAGCCGGTTCAGGATACAGCTGTTTCTATCAAGCCTAAGGATGAGAATTTGTTCAGGGTGGAGGATGCCAAAGGTAAACCTGCACCATACTATGGTTTCTTTGATGGAACTGATTTTTATCTGAATGCGCAAAATTATTCAGGGGACAGGCATTTTGTGAAAGCCCAAAAAGTCAATGATTTTTTACTCTTCAATGACATTTTCATAAACCAGGACAAGGTAAGTGGTCTTGGGTTGGCCTTTGGTATTATTGGTGTTTTGGCTTCCAATGAAAGAAGCAACACCTTGTTGGACCTAAATACGGGAAAATTCATTGTGCTCACCCACAAAAGGGTAAAGCTCCTGCTTGAAAAAGACTATCCTGAATATTATGAGCGATATACCAAATACGAAAACAATCCCATTTTGGTCCGAGGTATTTTGGAGCAGGTAATCAATGAAAAGGGTTACGAATATATTATCAATACGGCCATCTAGTAGTTGACGTATTCCACAATTTCCAAACCATAACCCACCATTCCCACGCGACGGGTCTGTCCGGAATTGGACAGCAAACGAATCTTGGAAATATTCAAATCGTGCAGGATTTGTGCGCCAATACCAAAATCCTTGGTGTCCATGTCGATTTTGGGAGCTTTGTCAATACCTTGGGCCTGCAATTTCTTGAATTCGGCCAGGCGGCTCAACAAATTCATGGATTGGTTTCCTTGGTTGATAAAAATCATCGCACCCTTTTCTTGGGAATTCAACACATGGAACATGCGTTGTAAAGCTTCATCTGGGTTATTGGTCAGGGTGCCCAACATATCATTATTGACCAGTGTAGAATTGATGCGGGTGAGAACCGGCTCACCAGATTTCCAACTTCCTTTTACCAAAGCAATATGGACTTGGTCATTGGTGGTCTGTTTGTAAGCACGTAAACGGAATTCACCAAAGCGTGTTTTTATATCGAAGGACTCCCTAAGTTCAATTAGACTGTCGTGCTCCATGCGATAGGCAATCAAATCCTCGATGGAAACGATTTTCAAATCGAATTTCTTGGCTACGTCCAGCAATTCTGGCAATCGGGCCATACTGCCATCCTCATTCATGATTTCAACGATGACTCCAGCTGGTTCCAAACCGGCCAATCGTGCAAAATCAATGGCGGCCTCTGTATGGCCAGTACGACGTAAAACACCACCTTCCTTTGCTATTAATGGAAAAATATGTCCAGGGCGCCCCAACTCATGGGGTTTGGTAGCTGCATCTGTCAATGCCAGCACAGTTTTGGCTCTATCCGCAGCTGAAATTCCGGTGGTTACCCCGTTTCCCCTTAAATCCACCGAAACGGTAAAGGCCGTTTCCAGTGGGTCTGAGTTATGGGTTACCATTTTATGAAGTCCCAAGTCCTTGCATCTTCCCTCGGTCAAAGGAGCGCATATAAGCCCGCGACCGTAGGTGGCCATAAAGTTTATGGTCTCTGGGGTAACAAGCTCCGCAGCGGCCAGAAAATCTCCTTCATTCTCTCTATTTTCATCATCTACCACAATAATGACCTTGCCTTGACGGATGTCCTCAATAGCCTCTTCTATGGCGTTCAGTTGAATTTTCTTGTCCTTGGTAACCATTACTCTTCTTCTTCAGAATCTTTATCTTTCTTTTTAAATAGGGATTTAATTCGGTCGAAAATATGTCCAAATCCAAACAACCCTCTATCCGCAGTGGCTCTCCTGGTCAATGATATGCCCAATGGTAACATGATCAGTGTGGATAGCCAAGCTCCAATTGCGGGATGGATATTTCCTTCCTTGGCATAGTTCCCAGCAAACACCCCAATAAAATAATAGGTCAAAAATAAGACAATGGCAATCACCATGGGCAAACCAAGTCCTCCTTTTCTAATAATGGCCCCCAACGGCGCCCCAACAAAAAAGAGAATGATGCAGGAAAATGCCAAAGCATATTTATTGTGCAATGAAAGAATATGACTGTTGTAAAATTTATATCTCTTTTGGAGCTCGTCCTTTTTGGACACTACCGTATTTAAAATTCCAGTGATGGAATTTTTGGCATTGTTCACTACCTGAAGTCGCTGCCATTCCTGAAGTTTGTCCAACAGTTGGTCTGTATCTGTGATGGGAGCTTCTTCAATGGAATCCTTTTCAATTTCCTTTGCTTCATTTTTTACCAGCTGCAGAGTGTCAATTCGGGGAGGTGGGGGGAAGGCTCCCATTCTGTTGACAATGTTTTTTGAAAATGCCTCTACCTTTTCCAGGTTGTTTTTTCCCAAGGAATCGATATCCTTGATCAAACGCCCCACATTTTTCATCTTGTCCGTGGTGATGTTCCCATCCTCTTCCAAATCTTGGTCGTTCAATTCAGAAATATCAATATTGATGATATACCGTTCAAACTCAGATTTTGCAAATGGATATTTTCTTCGCTCTTTACCATCTTTGGCTGAAATTTCCTCATAGTAATGGCCATCTTTCAATACCAATTGAATGATGTCTGACTCTTCGCTACTGATCAACTCACCTGTTTTGGCTTTTATGACTGTGTTATTAATGTTTTGGGCGGTTTTTTTATGGATGATGACATTATCCAAAAAACGGTCTTGCTCCCCGTATTTTTTGTCAACCTTGATGTTCATTCCCTGTCCTGTGCCTTCAAAATCGCTGAAAACTCCTTCGGTGATGGCCGCAGCGGGCTTTACCTTGGCAATGTTCCGTCTAAGGTTGAACATTTTTTGTTCGGATTTTGGTATGACGTTGTTGGCAAAGAAAAAAGTGACCACACCCAAGAAAAGTACAAAGACAATCAAGCTGCGCATTCCTCGTTGGAGCGAGATGCCCGAAGCTTTCATGGCGGCAAACTCATAATTTTCGGCAAAGGTTCCAAAAGTAAGGATGGAGGAAAGTAATACGGTTAATGGGAGAACCTTATCAACCAAAGTGGGGATGAAGTAGAAAATAAACTTTCCAATAATGACAATACCTAGACCTTTTCCAGCCAAATCATCGATGAAAAGCCATATTCCCTGAAATATGAATATGACGATCAAGATGAAAAATGAACTGAAGAAATTGTAGAGAAACCTCTTTAATATATACTGGTCTAGTATTTTCAATCCCTAGTTTCTTGTAATGTAATACCCTTTGTCTTCGAATTTTTTCTCGTCAAAGGTAAACAGCGTACTCGAAAGTGGCTGATTGGTTTTGAAAGAATTAACGGTGATAGTGGTCTTGGTGCCATTATTCCCCGTCTGAATGAGCTTGTAAATATGCTTGGTCTGCGTGTCAACCCCCAACAGAATGGATTTGATCTCAGTGTTGGAATCGATGGGAATCAATTTGACATACTGGATTTTTCGTCCGTCTACATTTTGAAGAATGTCCCACTGATAGTTATGTCCCGTTTTGTAGAATGTCAACATTTTTGAAGGGCTTACATTGTCATCTTCCTCGTTGACATCCTCAATGGTGACCTCTTCATTTTCAGGAACGATAGTGTATACTTTCTTTCCGTCAAAAAGTTGTTGGGCGCCGAGATAATTTAGGAAATACTTTTCACCATCCAAGGTTACGTTTCCGTTTGTTTCCTGCTTTAGGTTAGCTTCAGTATTCTCCAAAGTGGACCTAAAATCGATATAAATGTTGTCGTAGCTTTTTACTTTGTTGTAGACTTCATCAAGCAAGGCTTTGGCCTTGTCCGAATTTTGTCCGTAGGAAAAAAGAGCAACGGTAAACAGTCCGATAAAAAGAATATGTTTCTTGAGCATGATTTTATTTTGATTCATTTTCTAACAATTGATCTAAAGAGTAAATGTCTGGCACTAAAACCTGACGAGCCTTGCTGCCTTCAAAAGGACCAACAATTCCGGCAGCCTCCAATTGGTCAATAATTCTACCAGCCCTGTTGTATCCCAATTTTAATTTACGCTGTATGAGGGAAGCGGAACCTTGCTGCGCCGTTACAATCACTTCAGCAGCTTCGCGGAACATGGCATCCCTGTCCGAAATATCATAATCAATACCCGTGCCAGATTCTTCACCGACATACTCTGGCAGTAGGTGGGCTTCTGGGTAGGCACGTTGGGACCCAATGTATTCCGTAATCTTACCGACTTCGGGGGTGTCAACAAAGGCACACTGTAAACGGGTAACGTCGTTTCCTTGCGTGAAGAGCATGTCACCACGACCGATAAGCTGGTCGGCGCCTTGAGCGTCCAAAATGGTTCTGGAATCTATTTTAGAGGTTACCCGAAACGCAATCCGTGCGGGGAAGTTGGCTTTAATAATACCGGTAATCACATTCACGGATGGACGTTGCGTAGCAATGATCAAGTGGATTCCTATGGCCCGTGCCAATTGCGCCAATCGAGCAATAGGGGTTTCCACTTCCTTACCTGCGGTCATGATCAGGTCGGCAAACTCGTCAATCACCAAAACAATATACGGTAGGAATTTGTGCCCGTCATTCGGGTTCAGTTTTCTCGCCTTAAACTTGGCGTTGTACTCCTTAATGTTTCGTACCATGGCCGTTTTGAGCAGCTCATAGCGATTATCCATCTCAATACAGAGCGAATTCAAAGTATTGATGACCTTGGTGTTGTCCGTAATAATGGCATCATCGGAATCGTCTGGAAGCTTTGCCAAAAAGTGCCGTTCAATCTTGTTGTATAGGGTGAGCTCCACTTTTTTGGGATCTACCAGAACAAACTTTACTTCTGCAGGGTGCTTTTTATAAAGCAGGGAAGTGATAACGGCATTCAATCCAACAGATTTACCTTGACCGGTGGCTCCTGCCATGAGCATGTGGGGCATTTTGGCCAAATCCACCACAAAAGTTTCATTGCTGATGGTTTTTCCGAAAGCAATGGGCAACTCCATTTCGGCTTTTTGGAATTTGTTGGAAGCAATCACCGAACGCATGGAAACCACAGTGGCATTTTTATTGGGTACCTCTATACCGATGGTTCCTTTTCCGGGGATAGGGGCAATGATACGAATCCCCAAAGCTGCCAAGGAAAGCGCAATATCATCCTCCAAATTTTTGATCTTGGAAATACGGATACCGGCCTCAGGCACAATCTCATAAAGGGTCACTGTTGGACCAATGGTTGCCTTGATCTGCGCAATGCCGATTTTATAATTTTTGAGGGTGCTAACAATACGGTTTTTGTTTTCCTCAAGTTCTTCTTGGTTGATGGTAATCCCTCCTGAAGCGCCGTGGGCCTCTAGCAAATCCAACGGCGGAAATTTATAATTGCCTAACTCCAGTTTTGGGTCGAACTCCCCAAAATCCTTGACGAGTTTTTCGGATTTGATATCTTTTTCCTCTTTCTCTTCTTCAACTTTTTCAACTTCCAGACTAATATCGACGTCTTCTTCCTCTGGAAGATTGACATCGAGCCCAGCTTCATTTGTAAGGGGTGGGATATCTTTTTTGTGAGTGTATGTATCCACCTTTATAGGCTCGTTATCTTCTGGACTTAGATCCAAACTATGTTCTTCGGATTCTTCAGTCTCATCTGAAACGGATGACGTTTTTTGAAAATCGGATTTGATTTGTTCCCGTTGCTTCCTGAAGAAATTGGCAGCACCTTCGGGGGTAAAATTGAACAGTCGTACCATGATGACCATCAACACAAACACCAAAATGAGGAACACCCCAATTTTCCCAGTGTAGTCTTGCAGGAAATCATTCATTTCATAGCCGATAAGTCCACCTAAAAGAGGTTGGTCAATCGCGAAGAAACCAAGAGCCACGGAAACCCAAATGATTCCCGTTAATCCCCAAATCCATTTTCCTATCAAGCCTTTTCCGCTGAGCCCCAAGAACAAATAGAGTCCGGTGACGGCCAATAATAGCGGGAAGGCAAACGACGCCAATCCAAATCCACGGTACATAAAAAAGTGGCTTACACTAGCACCAAACTTGTTTAGTAGGTTGCTGGCTTCGGCATTTCTATTGGCAAACTCGGAGAGCATGCTTTGGTCTTCCTGCCATGTGAAATAATAGGATAGAAAGGAAAAGAAAAGCGCAATGCTCAGGACAATAAGCAAACTGCCGAAGATAATCTTGTTTTGCTTAGAAGGTTTCAAGGAAACCTTCTTTTTGGCAGCAGTAGGTTTGGATTTAGATTTTGTCCTTTTTTTTGCCATTGAAACTGGTTTATGCGGGGCTAATTTACAAATTTACGATGCTACATTGACCTTGGATGTTGCTTATAGCAATTTGGGTACGTAGATGATGAGTCCAATGATGCTTGCAACAATGGATACTATCATAACGGCTCCCGCGGAAATATCTTTTATGAAACCGATTTTGGGGTCATTTTTCGGTTGGATGTAGTCCGATATTTTCTCGATGGCCGTATTCACACCTTCAATGCCCATGACCAAGCCAATGGCAAAGAGTTGTAGAATCCATTCCGTATGGGAAATTTGAAAATAGAACCCGGCAATGGTCATGATGACCGCAATACCAAATTGGATTTGTATGCTGGCCTCGGTACGCAAGAGTAAAATCATGCCCCTTAGTGCGTAGCCCACACTCCGAATCCTATTCTTCAAAAAAGATTCCTTAGGCATCCATCAATGCTTCAAGCGCAGCTTTATAGTTGGGTTCGTCCACGGTTTCAGCAACCTGTTCCGAATAAACCACATCGCCATTCTCGTTCAAAACAACAACGGAACGTGATAATAAGCTCTTTAAAGGGCCATCTGTGAACTCAACATTGTAGGCCTTACCAAAGTTACCATCCCTAAAATCAGATAGCGTTTCCACTTTATCAATTCCCTCAGCACCACAAAAACGGGCCTGGGCAAATGGAAGGTCTTTGGAGATACACAAAATGGTGGTATTGTCGAGTTCAGCGGCTTCTTGGTTGAACTGACGCACCGATTGCGCACAGGTTCCGGTATCGATACTTGGAAAAATGTTCAAGACCACCTTTTTCCCTTTGTAATCTGACAGGGAAGTTGATGAAAGGTCGTTCTTGGTCAATGTAAAATCTGGAGCTTTGGCACCATTTGTAGGGAGGTTGCCAAGCGTATGTATTTCGTTTCCTTTTAAGGTAACAGTAGCCATATTTTCATATTTTGGTTCGAGGCCAAAAATACTTAAAAAAAACCTTCCCACCGGGGGTTGTGAGAAGGTTCTTTGGAAAAAATGGTTGGCATTTATTTGTCAATGGAACTCAGTACCCGAGACATAAAGCTGTTCATCGCTTCTTTCTTGGGTGCTCCATTTCTGATTTCGTTTGAAACCTCGAGGGCACCGTAAATATTGGAGATCAATTCACCAATAAGATTCAGTTCCTCATCTTTTAAACTTGGAACTTCGCAGATGCTTTCCAAGGTTTCTGCTGTTTCCAGCAAAAAGTCCTCGTCATTTTCCTCAGCAAAATTGACCAGTTGTTTAATTATGGGCAACTTCATTGATCAAGGTTTTTAAAACATCATATTTGTTGGTCTGCACCTGATTCTTCAAGGCCCCATTTGAAAATGCAGCGAATGTGGGCAGGTTGTCCACATTGGCCAATTTTCGTGATTCCGGGAACTTTTCTGCATCCACTACCACAAATGTTACGTTCTCGTTCAAAGAGGCTTCCTTCTTGAACTTTGGTTTCATGATTCGGCAATTACCGCACCATGATGCCGAGTATTGCACCACAACATTGTTGTTGTTGGCAATTACTTTGCTCAAATTATCTTGTTCCAGTTCTAATAGCATGGCAATTAGTTTACGTGGTTGGCCAAATAGGAGGAAACACCATCACGGTTGGCGTCCATGGCTTCTTTACCTTCTTCCCAGTTGGCTGGGCAAACCTCTCCTTTTACTTGAACGTGGGTGTAGGCATCCACCAAGCGTAAAAATTCGTTTACGTTTCTACCCAATGGCATGTGGTTGATGCTTTCATGGAATACAGTACCTTCCTCGTCAATTAAATAGGTGGCTCTGTAGGTAACATTGTCACCTTCCACGATGGGGGAACCGGTTTCCTCGTTATAGTCTTCGTTGGTAATGTCCAAAATGCCCAATGCATTGGAAAGGTTTCTGTTGCTATCGGAAATGATAGGGTAGGTAACCCCTTCAATACCTCCGTTGTCCTTGGCGGTGTTCAACCAAGCAAAATGTACTTCGGGAGTATCGCATGAAGCACCGATGACCAAGGTGTTTCTTTTTTCAAACGCTCCTAAACTTTGTTGAAATGCAAACAACTCGGTAGGGCAAACAAATGTGAAATCTTTCGGATACCAGAAAAGCAAAATCTTCTTTTTTTCTGCTTTGGCTTTCTCTACAATGTTGATTTTGAATGTGTCGCCCAATTCATCAATGGCATTTACCTCTAGATTTGGAAATTTTTTTCCGACTACTGTCATTCGTGTTGATTTTATTTATGGTTTAGCCGCAAAAATAGCCCGACAATTGGGCTTAGCACCACTAGAAAATCACTATTTCTTATCCATGGATAAACGGCGTTTATGGCACCAAAAAGAGCATATATTTTTTAGGACACCCATAAAATCGGGATATGAAAATTGTGGACTTCACAAATCTGAAGGTGTAACTACAAAAAGCAGGTTGAAAATTTTTTAGGCAGGCTCACTTTTTGTAACAAGCATCTTGATTTTGATTTTGAGGGCAGCGAAGAGCAAGGTCATCATTGGGCTCAACCAATTGAAGATTGCATAAATCCCATATTCAGCTACCCCAACGCCCAAAACACTGCTGTGGTAAGCCCCACAGGTGTTCCATGGCACCAATACGGACGTGACGGTCCCGGAATCTTCCAGCGTCCGGCTTAAGTTCTCAGGGGCCAATCCACGTTCTTTATAAGCTTTGGAGAACATTTTTCCAGGAACCACAATGGCCAAATATTGGTCGGAAGCAGTTACATTCAACGCCAAACAGCTTCCCACAGTGCTCGCAAAAAGCCCGAAAGTTGTCTTGGCCATTTTCAATAAGGACTCTGTGATTCGTTCCAAAGCACCAATTCCATCCATAATCCCGCCAAAGACCATGGCACACATAATCAACCAGATAGTACCCATCATTCCGGACATTCCTCCGGAAGAAAAGAGGTCATTCAACGCTGGGTCATCTGTGGCAATGTTGGTATCTACGGTGATGGCATTCAAAATCCCTTTATAACCCGATTCCAAAGTTAAATTTGTGCCCCCTCCAATGGTGGCAACAATGTCTGGTTGAAAAATAAGAGCGAACAATCCACCTAAAAGTGTTCCAATCAACAAGGCTAAAAGTGGTGGTGCCTTTTTTACAATCAGAAGGATAACCGCAACGGGAACAATAAAAAGCCAACCACTGACATTGAAGGTTCCCCTGATATTTTCCAAGATGGAACTGGTATCAGCAACCCCTGTGGTGTCGATGGTAAACCCAAGAATGATAAAAACAATCAAAGTGATGATAATGGTAGGGGTGGTGGTGAGCGCCATATATTTAATGTGCGAAAACAAATCCCCACCCGCCATGGCAGGGGCCAGATTCGTTGTATCACTTAAAGGAGACATCTTGTCTCCAAAATAGGCTCCAGAAAGCACAGCGCCAGCTGTCATTCCCAAAGAAATGCCTAAGGCATCACCAATACCCACCAAGGCTATCCCCACAGTGGCGGCCGTGGTCCAACTACTTCCTGTGGCCACAGAAATGATGGCACAAATGATTACGCAGGCAGCCAAAAATATGGTGGGATTCAAGATTTGAAGCCCATAATAAATCATGGCGGGAATGATCCCACTGACCAACCAAGTTCCAGAGAGGGCCCCTACCATCAACAGGATGAGCAAAGCTCCAGTGGTGGACCGGATGTTCTCGGCCACTTCGGCAATCATCTGATCGTAAGAAACCTTATTGAAAAATCCAACGATGGCAGCAACAGCACCGCCCAAGAGCAAGATGAATTGGTTGGAACCGCTGAGGGCATCATCACCAAAGACAAAGACATTATAGGCCAGCATGCCCACTAGGGCAAATACGGGAATTAGGGCTTCCCATATACTCAATTCTTTATTTTCTACAATGTGTTCATTTTCCCTGTACTTTGATTCTTCCTCGTGGTTTGGCATGTGGTCTGAGTTTGTAAGGAAGTAATATTACAACTTTGAGGCTTGTTCTCCAAACGGCAAATAGTAAGTTGTTAGGCCAATGTTACATCCTCGGATAGAATTCCCAACTTTTCCATACAGCTGCGCATGGATAGGTAGGTTTTGTGAATGTCATTGTCCAAGCCAATGGAAAATCGGATTAAACCTTGGGTCAGTCCAAGTTCTTCTTGTTCCTCCAACGGAATTTCGGAAGAGGTAGAGGTGCCCGATGCACTAAAGAGGGTTTTGTAAAACCCGAGGCTCACCGCCAGATAGCCCAACTTCTCTTCCTGCATCATTTCCATAAGCGCATTGGCTTTGTCCAACGTTCCCACATCCAACGTAAGGAGACCGCCAAATCCGTATTCTGGATTCATCTGGGCTTTCATGGTTTGATGTCCTGGATGACTTTCCAGACCGGGGTAGACCACCGTAAGACCGTCTTTTTCGAATTGTTGGGCCAAATAATGGGCATTTTCACTATGCTTTTTGATTCGGATGTGTAGCGTCCTCATGTTTTTTAGGATGGAAGCCGCCCGTAAACTGTCCAACGTACTACCCAGTAACATTCCGGCACCATCATTTACATCCTTTAGGCTGAGGCAAAAGTCAGAAGAGGCGCATACCGCTCCTGCTACGCAATCGCTCGTCCCGTTGATGAATTTGGTAAGGCTGTGCACCACAATATCCGCTCCCAGTTTGGCAGCGTTGATGCTCAATGGTGAAAAGGTGTTGTCGACCACCAAGGGAATGCCATGTTTTTTTGCCAATTTGGACAAGGCCTGGATATCGGCAACTTCCAATAAGGGATTACTGATGGCCTCGCAATAAATCATTTTGGTTTTTGGGGTGATGGACTTTTCAACAATTTCCAGATCGGTGATATCGATAAAAGATGTGGAGATGTTGAACTTTTTCACAAAGTTTTTCAGGAAAGCGTAGGTGCCTCCGTAAATGGTTCGGCTGCACACAATATGGTCGCCAGCATCACACAATTGAAAGATGACGGAGGTTATCGCGCCCATGCCACTAGCGAAAACATTGGCTGACTCGGTTCCTTCCAGTTGGGCCATGGCCTCGCCCAAATAAAGATTGGAAGGGGAGGAGTGCCTACTATACAGATAGCAGCCTTCCGTGTTGCCTTCAAACGTATCGAACATGGTCTTTGCCGACAGAAAGGTGTAGGTGGATGAATCTGATATTGAAGGGTTTACACCGCCAAATTCACCAAAATATTGAAGGTCTTGGATGTGTTCTGATGCTTTATAGTCCATAGTTGAAAGTTTTTGTGAAATTACCAAATACAGGTTCTAAAGTCAATAAATACAACAAAATATAGAATATAAGTCTATAATAATTGATAAGTAACGAATAATAGTCTAATTTTGATGGATTCACTTCTTAAAATAGAATATTCGTCATGGATACTTTGGACAAACAATTGATTCAACTCCTTCAAGAAGATTGCAAAAAGACCACCAAGCAATACGCAGACCAACTCCAATTATCCAAAACCGCGGTATATGAGCGAATCCGAAGATTGGAACGAATGGGAATCATCACCGATTATGTGGCGCTAGTGGATAAGCAAAAGGTAAACCGCGATTTTACCGTCTTATGTCACGTTAGATTGGTGCAGCATACCAAGGAAAATGTTTTAAAATTTGAACGCGAAGTGCTAAAACTGGAAGAAGTTTCCGAATGCTTTCATGTGGGCGGCGATTATGATTACATCCTTAAAATTAATGTGGAGGACATGAAGAGCTATCGGGAATTTATGGTGACCAAACTGACGGTCATCAATAATATCGGAAACACCCAGAGTTCCTTCGTAATCAGTGAAGTAAAGAACCGACCATCCGTACATATTTAGCAAAGTTTAACCTAAAGCGATGTTAAAATAGACAGCCCCAACGGTTGGTATTTCTATTTTGGGGTATCAAAAAACGAACTGACCGCATAATATCGTCATGCAATCCCGAACTAGAATTTTTCTGACCGTACTGGCCACGGCAATTGGAGGATGTTGTTTGCAACTGTATGTTACCCTCTCCAAAGACGTCCTTTTTAATGGAATACAGTTTTGTACGTCGTCCAACCAAGATTTGGTCCTGGGTACTGTTGCTATGTTCCTTTCTGCTACTTTCGCAGGATTTATTTCCTCATTGATTGTGGTGCGTGACAATTTTTGGCCACACTTCTTTATTTCACTTTTTATAATAGGCAAACTTTCAGTAGCTGCGCTTTGTGCGCCTTGGGGTGGTCCCCTTTGGTTTGAGATTGGCCTGCACAGTTCCCTGTTGGCCGGACTCTGGCTTGGGTGGTACAGTGCCGAAAAATTTCCATTGGCACCCGTTTAGTGGAATTATACCAGTTTTTCTCTATCGACCCCTATCTTGTTGATGAATGACATTCGGTGTAGATTTGATAAAGTATGAACTTGGATAATATATTGTTGTTATTCACACATATTGAATAAAGCCCGTCCCGAAAAACATTCGTATTTTTACAGTCGTTTTTACGAAAAACAGCTAATAAAATTATCCTTACAAATTCAATAATATGAATCAATACGATGTAGCCGTTATCGGCTCCGGACCTGGAGGCTATGTAGCGGCAATTCGATGTGCCCAATTGGGAATGAAGACTGCTATCATTGAAAAGTATGACACTTTGGGGGGCACTTGCCTTAATGTGGGCTGCATTCCTTCCAAGGCGTTGTTGGACTCTTCGCACCATTATGAAGATGCCATCAAGCATTTTGAAGAGCATGGAATCGACATTCCCGGCGAAATCAAAGTCAACCTAAAACAGATGATTGCCCGCAAACAAGATGTGGTCGACCAAAATACCAAAGGCATTGAGTTTTTGATGGGCAAGAACAAAATTGAGGTATACCACGGAATGGGTAGCTTTAAGGATGCCACTCACATCAACATTGTTAAAGATGGAAAAACGGAGACCATTGAAGCGAAGAATATCATCATCGCCACGGGTTCCAAACCCTCTACTTTGCCGTTCATCAAATTGGATAAGGAGCGCATTATCACCTCAACCGAAGCCTTAAAACTCACAGAAGTTCCAAAGCACATGATTGTCATCGGAGGTGGTGTCATTGGTTTGGAATTGGGCCAAGTCTACAAGCGTTTGGGTGCTGAGGTTACCGTGGTAGAGTTTATGGACCGAATTATTCCGGGTATGGACGGTGCACTTTCCAAGGAGTTGATGAAGGTGTTGAAAAAACAAAAAATGCAGTTTAACCTATCGCACAAGGTAAAATCTGTGGAGCGAAAGGGGAAAGAGGTCATTGTTAAGGCTGATAATAAAAAAGGTGAAGAGGTAACATTCACAGGTGATTATTGCTTGGTTTCCGTAGGAAGAAGACCGTATACCGATGGATTGAATGCAGAAGCTGCTGGGGTAAAGTTGGATGACCGCGGAAGAATAGCGGTGAACGACCACCTTCAAACAAATGTTTCCAACATTTATGCGATTGGTGATGTGGTAAAAGGTGCCATGTTGGCCCATAAGGCAGAAGAAGAAGGAGTTCTGGTCGCTGAAGTTTTGGCTGGCCAAAAACCACATATCGATTACAACTTAATCCCAGGGGTGGTTTACACTTGGCCTGAGGTTGCTGCTGTCGGAAAAACCGAGGAGGAACTCAAAGATGCTGGGGTTGACTACAAAGTGGGTCAATTCTCCATGCGTGCTTTGGGCAGGGCTAGAGCCAGTATGGACTTGGATGGATTTGTAAAAATCATTGCGGATAAAAAGACCGACGAAGTCCTTGGCGTCCACATGATTGGTGCACGTTGTGCCGATTTGATTGCGGAAGGCGTTACAGCTATGGAATTTAGGGCATCCGCTGAGGATATTGCCCGAATGAGCCATGCACACCCAACCTATGCCGAAGCTGTGAAAGAAGCTGCGTTGGCTGCCACGGCAGACCGGGCATTGCACGCTTAAGCCCAGACAGAAAGTTTATAAGTATAAAAATGAGAAAGCATTCAACTTGGTTGGATGCTTTTTTTTGTGGGATTTTTTAGCTTCGAACCGTTCTGAACAGGCGTCTGAGCACCAACCGTATTCTTGCAACAAGCTCAAGAATAACTGGAATGGACGCTTCTTTTAAGTCAACTACCCACAATTTAGCATTGGTGACGGCCTGCGAAAGTTGTGTTTTGATTTCAGCTTCGTGGCGATTGTATTTCAGGGCCAAATAGGAGCAGCTTACCATGAACAACAACGCTCCCGGGATTGCAACCGCTGGAGTCAGGGAATGGTTGAAAAAGCGATACAGCCCCAATCCGGTAAACGTTCCATACAGGATAATAAAGTGTATAATGTAAATGGAAAGCGTGCTTGCCCCAAGTTGCAATATCGTTTTATTGGTCAAAAAGCGCCTCAACAACATAAATACGGCAAATACCATGAATACGTTCCCCAACCGAATGAACAGGTAATTGTTATCATTAATCAATTTGAACAATTCCAATCCAGTGAATTTGTACAATGAAATAAACGCTTGGGAGGAGTGGTAAATCAAAATATAGCCTACAAGCGTAGCAATTGAAATTGCAACAGGATATAAATATTTAAAATCCTTATATCGGGTAAAAAGCACCGAAATAAATGCTCCCAATGTTGTATAGCCCAACCACGGAATTATCGTAAAAACTGAACCGTTGGTTTTGGTAAGGTAGTTGGCAAATAGGTCGGGTAAAAATGAGAACGACCACTGTTTGTACATTGGCTCAAACAAGAAAAGAACTATGGTGATGCCCGCAAGTACCATTGGGAAAACAAACTTTTTTCGACTAGATGAGAATAAATACACCCCAATCAGAGCCAAAATGGAAAGTCCAATACAATGGAGTACATCCACTTGGTAAAACGAGTTGTAAAGTTGTCCTTTAAAAAGTCCAAAAAGGTTCAAGCGAAGCAAGTAACCTATCAACAACAATTGCAAACCACGACGAATTCCCTTGTTCACTCTTGGGTTGTCAAAGCCTTTCTGCTCCCCACGTATCAACAAGTAGGTGAAAATGAATCCAGAGACCGTAAAGAAAACAGGTGCGGTAATGCCTCGGAAATAATGCCAGATATTGAAAACCATATTGGTTTTGTCCCTAAAGATGGGGTCCAATAGTCCGTCTATAAAATGACCTTGAAGCATCATCAAGATGGCCCATGCACGCATGGCATCGATAAAGAACAGTCTGTTAGTTTGTGGTTTCATCTAGTAATAAATACCCTATATACTTGTTTAGCAGTGTGTTTGGATGCTTTCGTGGCCAAAATTATATAAAATACTCGCATCTAAGCATCAATTGGGGTATTTTAGCGAAACAATCAAACTTTTACCTTTATGGCTGCAATTTTGGCATTTGCCGGAAGCAATTCTTCAACTTCTATTAATTACCGACTCGTGCAATACACCACTTCCTTATTGGGAAATCGGGAGTTTCGCCTGTTGAACATGACCCGTTATCCATTTCCAATGTACAGCGAGGATGACGAACGGCAAAAAGGATACTCCAATTCTTTGGTGGAATTGAAGGAAGATATTCAAAATGCAGATGGTTTGATTCTTTCTGTAAATGAGCATAATGGCAATCCATCTGCCTATTTTAAAAATGTGTTGGATTGGCTATCGCGATTGGACCGAAATTTTTTGGAGGGAACCAAGGTGTTTCTCATGTCAACATCCGGAGGAAAACGAGGAGCAAAAGGCTCTTTTGAGGTAATTCATAACCTTTTGCCCCGATTTGGCGGCGAGATTGTAGCAACCTTTTCATTGCCGCTTTTTTATGAGAATTTTGAAAATGAACGCATTATAAACGAGGAGTTTAAAAAGGAACACGCTGCTGCTTTGACTACTTTTTTGGAATCCTTAACGTAAATAACCCTTGCGACAACATCGCACTTTCCGCATTTCAAACCCATCCCAGTTTAAAAGAGCGCTTCTGGAATGGTCTCGACCATTTTCCAAGGTGGTTTGGTTGGATAGCAATGGGCATGCTCAAAAATACAGCTCTTTTGATTTTTTACTGGCGGTTGATATACAGACCGATAAGTCCAACTTCGTGGATATGCTGGACCAATTAAAAATAATGGTGGACCAAAAACAGGATTGGTTATTTGGTTTCTTCACCTATGACATAAAAAATCAGCTGGAAGATTTGGTTTCCCAAAATTTTGATGGATTGGGGTTTCCTACCCTTCATTTCTTTCAACCTTCAAAAATTATAAAATGCATAGGGGGCAACCTTCATTTTATGTATTTGGAAGATTGTGCCGATGAGATTGAATCAGACTTTGCCCAAATAAAAGCGTTGGTGAATTTTGAGAAGTCGGAAACGGAACAGTCCCCAGTCAAAATTAAAATGCGGATTCACAAAGATGCCTACTTTGAAAAAGTAACCCAGCTTTTGGAGCACATCCATCGAGGTGACGTCTACGAGGCCAATTTTTGTCAAGAATTTTACGCGGAAGATGTATCCATCGACCCTTGGGAAACCTATCAGCGCTTGAATAGCATTTCCGAACCACCATTTGCAACTTTCATGCGATTAGAGGACAAGTATTTGATGTGCGCTTCTCCCGAGCGGTATCTTAGAAAACAAGGCTCGACCCTTATTTCGCAACCCATAAAAGGTACGGCACGAAGAGATGACAATGAGACGGAGGATGAAAAATTAAAACATCAACTGGCTTTGGATGAAAAGGAACGCGCCGAAAATATCATGATCACCGACTTGGTACGAAACGATTTATCCAAAAGTGCCCTAAGGGGCAGTGTTGAGGTGGAAGAATTGTGCAAGGTCTATACCTACAAACAAGTCCACCAAATGATTTCCACAGTTATTGCCGAAATTCCTGCGGATAAAAACCCAGTGGAGCTGATTGAAGAAACCTTTCCTATGGGAAGCATGACGGGAGCTCCCAAGATTTCGGCGATGAAAATTATTGAAGAATTGGAAGAGACCAAACGTGGTCTCTACAGTGGGGCCGTCGGCTATTTTGACCCAGATGGCAATTTCGATTTCAATGTGGTCATCCGAAGTATTTTGTATAATTCAACCCGTAATTATGTATCCTATTCCGTAGGGAGTGCCATAACGGCTAAATCCAACCCAGAGCACGAGTATCAGGAATGTTTGCTGAAAGCCAAAGCTATGCGAAGTGTTTTGGAAACAGGCGAATGATTATTCGTAATTTTGTGCTATGCTGTCACCCTTTAAAAAACATATAAAAACCAACCTGTCTTTCTTGCAAAAGGCAAGATTGTTGGTGGCTTGTAGTGGGGGAGTGGACAGTGTGGTTTTGGCGCATCTTTCCGTTAAAGCCGGTTTGAACATTACCTTGGCGCACTGCAATTTTCACTTACGGGGTACGGACAGCAATGGAGATGAAAATTTTGTTCGAGATTTGGCCAAGGATTTAGGGATTGGGGTCGAGGTAAAATCGTTCAAAACCAAAAAATATGCCCGTGAAAACAGAGGGTCTATGCAAATGGCCGCCCGGGAACTACGTTATCAGTGGTTCAATGAACTCTTGGCAACCAAAGGTTTTGACTACCTCTTGACAGCGCATCATGCCGATGATAGTTTGGAAACATTTCTCATCAATCTATCTCGTGGGACAGGAATCGATGGTCTCTCAGGAATCCCTGTCCAAAATGGAAAGGTGGTTCGACCCTTATTGGAATTTTCCCAGAACGATATCATGGCGTATGCCAAAAAGCACCATATACAATGGCGGGAAGACAGCAGCAATAGCGACACAAAATACCTGCGAAATAAAATTAGGTTAGAGCTAGTGTCCAAATTAAAGGAGCTTCACCCTGCATTTCTGGAAAACTTTAAACGCACTCAGGTTCATTTACAGGACACCAATAGTCTGGTTCAAAATCACTTGAAAGAAATCAAATCCATTTTGTTTGCAGAGGATGGCGATGTCATTAAAATTGCCTTGGAGCCTTTGCAGGAGTTACACCCAATCGAGGCCTATCTCTATGGACTTTTTAAAGAATATGGTTTCACAGAATGGGATGATGTAAAAGGACTTTTGCATGCCATGAGTGGTAAGGAGGTCATTTCCAAAACCCACAGATTACTGAAAGATCGGGAATATTTGATACTTTCAGAACTTAAAAATAGGGTAAACGAAACCTATCCTGTCTATAACAAGGAAGGTCTGCTAAGGTCTCCTGTAAAACTGAAACTGGAAAACGTAGAAGCCGCCGAAAAATCAAGTCCTGACACTATCTTTTTGGATAAGAAAAAGTTAAACTTTCCACTGGTGTTAAGAAATTGGGAAAAAGGCGACTATTTTTATCCCTACGGGATGAAAGGAGGAAAAAAGCTGTCCAAGTTTTTTAAGGATGAAAAAGTGGACGTTTTTTCCAAAGAAAAGCAATGGCTACTATGCTCGGACAATGAGATTGTTTGGGTGGTGGGCCGACGAGCGGATGAACGTTTTAAGGTTGATGGTTCAACCCAAAATATTATAAAGATTACACTTGTTGCATGAAATTTTTAGTCCCCCTTTTAGGATTCTTGCTAATCCCCCTTTACATTTTTGCACAGACCGATGCCAATCCGGCGATTTGGAGCCATAAGGTCAACAAACTATCAGACACGGAGTATGAATTGGTCTTTACCGGCAAAATTGCGGAGGGATGGCATGTGTATTCCCAATATACGGCTGAAGGAGGTTCACTTCCCAGCGAATTCACTTTTGAAAAGGCAGGGGAGGATTATGAGCTTATCGGAAAAACAACCGAAAGTGAGACTTTAGTAGAATACAGTGATATTTTTGAAGTGGATGAGACCTTTTTTAAGAAAGAGGCCATCTTCACGCAAAAAATCAAATTGCTGAACCCAGAAGTGCGACAGATTTCCGTCAACCTGTTTTATCAAATTTGCAAGGAAGTCTGTATTCCAAAAGATGAGTTGTTCCAGATTTCGTTGGATGGCAATGCCTTTGTGGACAGTCAAAAAGAGATTGATTTAAAAAGCGTAGCGCTTGGTGAATCCTTAAAGTTGGATTTGAAGAACAAAAACCTACTGAACCAAGGTGGTATAACCGATTCAGAAGGGAAATCCAATCTTTGGATGATATTTGGACTTGGATTCTTGGGTGGGCTCATTGCGTTGTTAACGCCATGCGTTTTCCCTATGATTCCACTGACCGTTTCATTCTTCACCAAACAATCACAACAAAAATCGAAGGGAATTGCCAATGCAGTACTCTACGGATTTTTCATTGTATTGATTTACTTCCTGTTGAGCTTACCGTTCCATTTGTTCAACTCAGTGGACTCCCAAATACTGAACACCATCGCCACTAATATTTGGCTAAATGTGTTCTTCTTTGTCATTTTTGTGGTGTTCGCCTTTTCCTTTTTCGGATATTTTGAGCTTACATTGCCAAGCTCTTGGGCCAACAAGATGGATTCCGCTTCCTCCAAAGTAGGAGGGGGACTTGGCATCTTTTTTATGGCATTGACCTTGGCCATCGTTTCGTTTTCCTGCACCGGACCCATTTTGGGAGGACTTTTAGGGAGTACAACCCTTGCCGAAGGTAATGTGGCTACCAACTTAACTATTGGTATGACAGGCTTTGGCTTGGCACTGGCGTTGCCATTTGCTTTATTTGCGCTCTTTCCTGCATGGTTGAATTCCCTGCCAAAATCAGGAGGTTGGATGACCACCGTGAAAGTGGTTTTGGGATTTTTGGAGTTGGCGCTAGCCTTCAAATTTCTTTCCAACGCTGATTTGGTCGGAAACTGGGGCATATTCAAACGAGAAATCTTCTTGGGTATATGGATTGTACTTTTTGTATTGATGACCCTGTATCTATTCGGAATTTTCAAATTTCCGCACGATGGTCCAAAAAAGAAACTGACATCGACCCGAAAACTATTTGGGGCTTTGAGTATGGCTTTTTCAGTGTACCTGGTTCTAGGCTTATTTCATGTAACCCCGTTAAAACTGTTGAGTGGATTCCCGCCACCAGATTTCTACAGCGTAGTGGAGACCGAGAGCGATTGCCCATTGGGATTAGATTGTTTCAAGGATTTTGAAGAAGGCGTGGCGTATGCCAAAGCTGCCAACAAACCCATTTTATTGGATTTTACAGGATGGGCCTGCGTAAACTGCAGGAAGATGGAAGAAAACGTCTGGAGTCATTCAAGCGTATACCCTATATTGAAAGACGAATACGTGCTCATTTCTTTATACGTGGACGACCGCAAAGAACTCCCAGAAGCCGAAAAATTCGATTTTAAATATGATTCCGGTCGCATAAAATCAATAGAGACCATCGGTCAAAAATGGGGTACGTTCCAAACCGTGAATTTCAATGCAGCATCACAACCCTACTACGTTTTGCTTTCACCAAACCTGGAAATCTTGAATGATGCTGTCCAGTACGTGGACGTGGAAACGTATGAAAATTGGCTGAAGTCTGGCTTGGAAACCTATCAGCTTTCCATGAATAAATGAGTTGGCTTTTCAGCGTGTTTTTTCTATTCGATTAGTGAAAATAGTTTACCTTAGAGACTAATTGACTTACCTCAAAACTCGTGAAAAAACTGAAAAAAGTACTTTTGGTGCTGGTATACCTCGTGCTGCTCGTTGTTATAGGCGTATTCTTGTTTTTTAACAGCCTAAAACCAGATTATGCAGGCAAAAAAACGCTTCATGGGCTACAGAGCGTGGTTAATGTCTACTACGACAACTACGGAATCCCACATATCTATGCCGAAACCGAAACAGATGCATTAAAGGCTTTGGGGTATGTGCATGCCCAAGACCGGTTATGGCAGATGGAGTTGTTGCGAAGGGTGGCCAAGGGAAGACTTTCTGAAGTATTTGGTGAAGATTTGGTGAAGACGGATAAATTCTTTCTTTCACTAGGGATTGATGACCATTCTGCCGAGACGGTGGCCAATTTGGACAGGCAAAGTGAGATGGCGGTGCTTTCCCAAGCCTATTTGGATGGCGTGAATGAATTTATAGAAAAAGGTCCAACCCCAATTGAGTTTTATCTCACTGGATTGGACAAAGAACCATTCACTATTGAAGATGTTTACAATGCCGTTGGCTATATGGCCTTCAGTTTTGCCATGGCGCACAAAACGGACCCCTTGCTGACCAGCATGCGAGATAAATTAGGGGAAGAATACCTGAAGGATTTAGCCATCAGTTCCGACACTTCCACGGTTTGGATTAAAAATTACCACAAAACCGAAATGGATTCCTTGGGTTCGGACATAACAGCCAGTGTTTCTGAAGCACTGGAAAAATTGCCCATTCCCCAATTTATTGGAAGTAATAGCTGGGTGATCGCACCCGAAAAGACCAAGAATGGCAAAGTTATTTTCGCCAATGACCCGCACATTGGTTTTGCACAGCCGTCCGTTTGGTATGAGGCTCATGTGAATACACCTTCCTATGAAAAGTATGGATATCATTTAGCTGGAGTGCCATTTCCGTTGTTGGCACACAATAGGGATGTGGCTTACGGACTTACCATGTTCGAAAACGATGATATTGATTTTTATTACGAAGAAACCAATCCTTCGGATAGCACACAATATAAGACCGCTGAGGGTTGGAAGAAGTTTGAATATGTCTCCAAGACCATCAAGGTGAAGGATGGGGAAGATGTGGAGTTCACCTATTCCAAAACACAACATGGACCTGTTTTGAACCATATAGCCGAGCAGATATCGGGGGAGCGACCCGTAGCCATGTCTTGGATTTATACCAGAGAAAAAAATGAGGTGTTGAACGGACTGTTTGGCATCAGTCATGCCACCAACATCGATGAATTCAAAAGTGCATTACCCAACATTCATGCACCCGGTCTCAATGTTATGTACGGTGACGCACAAGGAAATGTGGCATGGTGGGCCACGGCAAAGCTTTACCAAATGCCGGATAGCCTTTCAACAAAGTTCATTTTGGATGGTGCTTCAGGGAAGGAAGAGCCTTTGCGTTATTTGGATTTTTCAGAAAACCCCAGTGCTATAAATCCGCCTTGGCACTACGTGTACTCTGCAAACAACCAACCCGATTCCATTGCTGGTATGCTGTATCCGGGATATTATTTACCGGAAGATAGGGCCAAGCGAATCGTTCAGCTATTGGATGCCAAGGATGATTGGGACAAAGAATCTGCATCCGAAATGATATTGGATGTGACTTCTTCGGTCAACCCCGGGTTGATTACCGAACTCATAAAGCTCTTTAATGTTATTCCGTTGTCCAACGAACAATTGGTTCAAATTGATTCTCTTCAAAATTGGGATGGACATTATTCGTTGAAAAGCACAAATCCGACACTGTACCATCGTTGCGAGTATTTTATGGTAAAGAACACTATGGAAGATGAGCTGGGGACCGAGCAATTCAATCAATTTTTGGCAACACACCTTTTTAAGCGGCAGATTGCATGGGGTGCCCGTATGGAAAAAGGAAAATGGTGGGACAACATCAACACAACGGACAAGGTGGAAACCCGCCAAGATATTGTCCTTAAATCTTTTGCGGATGCCTGGAATTCATTGGTGGAAGATTTTGGGCCTGACCCCAACCAATGGACTTGGGAAAAGGTACACACCCTGGAGCATCAACACCCTATTGGACAAGTGGAATCCTTGAGGAAATATTTCAACGTAGGGCCATTCCCTGTGAACGGGACCCGGGAAGTCATCAATAATTTGGCTTTCCCATATGATAGCACAGGGTACTACAAAGTAAATTCAGGACCATCAACGCGTCGCATCATTGATTTTTCCGATATAGAAAATAGTATCAGTATATTGCCAACAGGTCAATCGGGAAATCCTTTCAGCAAGCACTACAAAGACCAAGCTGAAATGTATGTACGCGGCGAGTTTCGGAAAATGATGATGAACACCGAAGAAATCAAAAAAAGTGCCGCTTCCGTTTTGACTTTCAAAAGTCAGTAAGAAGTCAGCAGGTTGACCCCAAAAGGGGTTACGTCAAATGGAAACCCGGTATCCGTCAAAAGAGCGCTTGTGGTTGAGTGAGATCGTTTACTTTTTCGTTCTCGTTTAATCAGAAACACTGCTAAATGCTCATTAAAGTTTATGGAAGTGCCGTTTTTGGCATCGATGCCACTACCGTGGTCGTTGAAGTAAATGTGGACAAAGGGATTGGATATCACTTGGTGGGACTCCCGGACAATGCCATCAAGGAAAGTAACTATAGGATTGCGGCCGCGCTTCAAAATATTGGATACAAAATTCCTGGAAAAAAAATCACCATCAATATGGCTCCGGCCGATTTGCGAAAAGAAGGTTCTGCCTATGACCTTACGCTCGCATTGGGCATATTGGCGGCGCCCCATCAAATTAATTCTGAAGAAATTGGAGATTATCTCATTATGGGCGAATTGTCTTTGGACGGAAGCCTTCAACCCATAAAAGGGGCCCTCCCCATCGCCATCAAAGCCAAGGAAGAAGGCTTTAAAGGCTTTATCCTTCCCAATGAAAATGCTATGGAAGCTGCCGTGGTCGAGGATTTTAAGGTCTATGGTGTGGATAATATCAAAGAGGTCATTGACTTTTTCGATTCCGGGAAACCATTGGAAGAGGTGCAAGTAGAGAACCAAGTGGAATTTTCCGAACAGTCCAGCCATCTGGATTTTGATTTTTCGGATGTAAGAGGACAAGAAAGTATTAAGCGCTGTATGGAAATTGCCGCAGCTGGCGGACACAACATTATTTTGATTGGTCCACCCGGAGCAGGAAAGACGATGCTGGCTAAACGACTACCTTCCATTTTACCGCCCATGACGATTCAGGAGGCTTTGGAGACCACCAAAATACACAGTGTGGTGGGGAAGGTTAAAAATCGAGGGTTGATGCGCCAACGGCCGTTTCGAAACCCGCATCATACAATTAGCGCCGCAGCGCTTGTTGGAGGGGGCAGTTATCCACAACCAGGGGAAATTTCACTTTCCCATAACGGAGTGCTCTTTTTGGATGAACTCCCAGAGTTTGAACGTCGCGTTTTGGAGGTAATGCGTCAGCCCATGGAAGACCGAGAAGTTACGATTGCCCGAGCCCAATATACCGTGACCTATCCGAGCAGTTTCATGCTGGTGGCCAGTATGAATCCAAGTCCCAGTGGATATTTTAACGACCCAGATGCGCCTTTGACCTCTTCCCCGATGGAAATGCAGCGATATTTAGCCAAAATTTCTGGTCCGTTGTTGGATAGGATTGACATTCATATTGAAGTGACCCCAGTTCCGTTTGATAAACTTTCCGATGAACGAAAAGGGGAGGGCAGTGCCATAATTCGGGATAGGGTCATTGTGGCCCGTAAAATTCAAGCTGAGCGATTTTCATCATTGGAGGACATCCATTACAATGCTCAAATGGGGACCAAATTGATTCGGAAGTTTTGTGTATTGGACGAAGCCTCCAAAACATTGCTGAAAAACGCCATGCAACGATTGAACCTCTCCGCAAGAGCTTATGACCGTATTTTAAAAGTATCCCGAACCATCGCCGATTTGGAACAAGTGGACCAAATCAATACCCATCATATTTCCGAAGCTATTCAATACCGGAGTCTAGATCGCGAAGGATGGTTAGGGTGATTAAAATCTATTATACTTTTTTATGGCGAAAAAACCCAAGTATAATAGTTTGCTACACTATCATATAGCCTAAAGTATGTTGTCCCTTTAGCACAGATTGCAAGATTATTCCAATACGTTCCACTCTTCTTCTGTTGCTTTGGATTTCTGATATTCCATTACCAACAACCAAGCTTCAGCACGTTTTATCAGTAGGGCATTAAAATGCACGAACTGTTTTGGATTGTCGTTACCAGTCCCATTATTGGATTGGAACGCAAAAATTCCTGTTTCATGTGCGGTAGTTTCGTCACCCACCCGCTGGGAAAAACGGAATTCCACACTATTACGCGTTTTTCCTGACTTGGTGTCAATGAAATCTTGCTCCCAGTTTCGTAGCGCCTTGGCAATAGATACAGATCCTTTGTTTTCACCAGTTGTAAATACAACAACCGCATCTTCATGATAGGTAGCTTTGTAGCCTTCGAAGTCTCCCTCACTTACAGTTCTGGAAACCTCAGCCCAAAAGTCATTTAGTTCCGCTAGTCTTAACGAATCATTTGGAGTTTCAATTTTATCGTTTTTAGGGGTACCCGCATTGGAAATTGTAATGCTTAGTGTAAGCATTAAAGTAATAACGATTCTAATGTTTTTCATATGTAAATTTGATTTTAGTCGAATCTCTTGATCAGATTATAGCAAAATACTATCATTTCCTTGTAATTGTCCTTACTGATTTTTTCATCGATGCCATGGAATCGCGTCATGCTTTCTGGGCTGATGCGAACCGGATAAAATCGGTAAACATCATCCGAAACATCATAGAAATAGCGCGCATCAGTACCCCCACCAATCAGTCCAGGTACCACAATGGCATCAGGAAAAACAGACCGAATAGTTTTTTCCAAAGTCTTGAAGGCATCCGAATCAATTCCAGAAACGGGGGAGGGATTGGTGACAAAACCCGCTTCCTCAACCTTTACTTTGTCGTTAACCACACTTTGGATATGCTCTTTGGTGGAGGCGATGGTTTCCCCAGGTAAAATCCGAAAGTTGACAGTGGCCTCCGCCACAGTGGGAATCACATTGTCCTTGACTCCACCATTTATAATGGTCGGTGCGGTGGTTGTATGTGCATTCAACGCTTCCAAAACGGGACCCTTGAACAACCAGGGATTGGCAAAAGCTATTTTTTTGAAAAACGGAAGTTCGGCACCCATATATTCAAATTGGTAGTCGATGGGTTTCACCAGCTTGTAGGGTAATTGATTGTTTTCAAGATCAACTATGGCCTTGGCCAATATGCCAATGGTATTCTCCTTGGGTGGGGCAGAGCTGTGTCCTCCAGTAGTTTCAACGGTTAAACGGAAAGAGGCATACCCTTTTTCGGCCAAATTCAGCATGGCCACGGTTTTATCGACTCCAGGGACTAAATTTTCAGCCAAAAGTCCACCTTCATCCAAAGTCATGGCCGCATGCACACCTTTTTCCTTCAAATGGGCGGCTATTTTATTAGCGCCATTGGACCCGCCGAGTTCTTCATCATGTCCAAAAGCCAAATAAATAGTGCGGGAAGGGACGAATGATTCACTCAATAGTCTTTCCACCGATTCCATCAGCGCGATCAAGGAACTCTTATCATCCAAGGTGCCGCGACCAATAATATGTGTGTTTGTAATAACCCCTTCAAATGGTGGAGCCTCCCAATCTTGCAAGGTGGGTTGGTCTACCGGAACCACATCTTGATGGGACATGAGGATGATGGGCTTTTTTGAGGCATCCGAGCCTTCCCATTTGTATAGCAAGCTATACCCGCTGATTTTTTCTAGGCTTAAATTTTGATGCGTCAAGGGAAAGGTTTCTTCCAAAAAACGGTGAAATCCATTGAAAGCGGTTGAATCCGGTATCGCTTCTTCACTATGCGAGATGGTTTGGTATTGTATGGCCTTGGAAAGATTTTGATAGATTGTTTCTGGAAATTGGATCGCTGCGAGTGGTTCGGGCTCAACTTGTTTGGATGTTAAAGAGAGGGTATTGAATACCAAAATAGCGGCGAGAATCAAAAAAATAGCCAAAAGGGCCAATAGTATTTTTTTCATGGAGGTTGGTTGGATATTGGTTTGTAAATTTTTCTATATGATCAGTGAGCTGATAAGTTACAAATTAGATATTTTTTTAGTGATTCCTCACTAAATGGGGTAAGATTGTGAAAATGATAATTTCAGACTTCGTTTTGATGAAAAAAAGCGGAATCGATTACAATAATGGCACGGAAGTTTAAAAAATACGTTAAACATTGGTAATAAATCCTCTATTGAATTGATTTAGAGATACTTTTGCGCTCATTTTAAAAAGTTCATGGAATGCAATGTGTTGAATTGAATCCTGCTGGGAACTTTGACCCGTGGGAACAGGAGAAGATTGATGAGTTGCTGCATCAGAAAATTACACAATCGTTGAGTGATCGATTGGTGTTTGAAAATGAAAGTGTCAAACTATGGGAACTGTCCTTGCTTCCTGGCGAGCGCATGCCGTTTAGAAGACACAATACCAACTACGGTTGGGTTTGTACAACCGGAGGTCTGGTCCTTACCCGATATGGGAATGGGAAAATAGACATGATAAAACTGAACCCTGGAGATACCGAATATTTTGAGAACAGAGGGAAAAACTACGTTAATGATCTAGAGAACATTGGCGAAGAATCTGTTGTCATCAATATTTTGGAATACAAGGAGACCAAACGGGACAAGCGATTACAGTTTTGTGATTAAATAGCCTTGATGTTGGCCTTAAGTCCAGAAATTATCCCCAGAATATTCTGGACAGTTTCCTCTAGATAATATTTTATGGCCAAATGGGGTATCCGTACCGTGGTGAACCCATTTTTAAAGGAGTGCATGGCATCTTCAAGATCACTTATGGCCTGTTCATGCGTAATCATGTTATAGTCCTTGTCAATCTCTATGTTCAATTTTACCCTTGAAATGGCAATGTCCACAGACTTTTTACCATCCCACCATTCCAACATAGGGTAGGCACCTGCTTCTTTCAACGCGTAAAATAAGTGAATGGCCTCTAATGGGGTATTGTTATCTAAGATGACTTTTTTAATAAGTCGTGTATGTCTCTCACAAAGTTGGACACCCAAAGAATCCATTGATTCTCTATATTGTTGGTGTCCAATACTTTTTTCACAATCCTTACATGTCATAAGTATTTGTCCAGTTTAAGGTCTAGTATGATTTGGGACTATTATAACTTCTGCTTTTTCATATTCGTATAAAAACTCGATGTAAAACATCCCACTTTTAGACGAAATGCATTTTTTTGGATGAAATACCTAGTTTGTCCCAATATCCTCTTAAATTCAAACCCTAAAACCAGCCCAAACTATGCTCAAAAAATTAGGCCCAGGTGTATTGGTGGCCGCGGCCTTTGTAGGGCCTGGAACACTTACCATGTGCACCCTGGCAGGAGCGCAGTTTGGTTATCCTTTAATTTGGGCCCTATTGGTTTCTGTATTGGCCACTATTATACTTCAAGGAATGGCCGGTAGAATTGGGGTTGTAGCCCAGACAGGTCTTGTGGATGTGGTGCGCACCGAGCTAAAAACACCGTGGATTAAAAAGTTTGTGATTATTGTTGTACTTGCCGCTATATTGGTAGGTAATGCAGCTTATGAAGCCGGAAATATTGGCGGAGCCACTTTGGGGCTCAATCAACTTTTTCCCAAAACATCAGTGACGTCATTTTATCCGGCTATTGTTGGCATATTCATTTTTGTATTGTTGTGGTTCAGCACGTATAAAATTCTGGAACGGGTTTTTGTTGGATTGGTGGGAATCATGGGCTTGAGTTTTCTCATCTGTGCCATCATGACCAAGCCTTCGCTGACGGCTATTTTAAAAGGCGCCTTTGTACCAACCATGCCAGAAGGTGGACTTTTTACGGTAATTGCCTTGGTGGGAACCACGGTTGTGCCCTATAATTTGTTCTTACACGCATCACTGGTGAAGCAAAAGTGGAAATCGAGCAAGGAGCTCAAAACCGTAAAATGGGATACCATAATTTCCATTGCTTTGGGCGGATTGGTCTCCATGGCCATTTTGGTGACCGCGGCATCTGCACCCATTGATAATATTACCAACGCCTTGGACATGGCGAAAGGTTTGGAACCTCTTTTCGGGAAAATGGCGGTGTATTTTATGGCAATAGGTTTGTTGGCAGCCGGCATTACTTCTGCAATAACTGCTCCTCTTGCTGCAGCCTTTGTGGCCAGTAGTTGTTTTGACTGGGGTGGAAATATGGAGGACAAGAGATTCAAAATGGTTTGGGCGATTGTGCTTTTTTGTGGAGTGTTCTTTTTGTCTTTTGACATCAAACCCATCGAAGTAATTCAATTTGCCCAAGTCGCCAATGGATTGTTACTGCCAATTATGGCTATCCTATTATTATGGATAGTGAATAGAAAAGCAGTTATGGGAGAACATAAGAATACGTTGATTCAAAATATATTGGGCTTTGCCATTGTGGGCTTTGCCATCTTTCTGGGTGTGAAAAGTATTCTTAAAGTAATGGGAGTCTATTGATGGAAGGTTGGGATATAGATATCAATTGTGATGTGGGTGAAGGTGTTGGCAACGAGGCCGAAATTTTCCCATTTATCAGTTCTTGTAATATTGCTTGCGGTGGACACGCAGGTAATACCGAGACCATGACCCAAATCGTGAAGCTGGCCCAACACCATAATGTAAAAATTGGGGCACATCCTTCCTATCCGGACCGCGAGAATTTTGGAAGACAGGTGATGGACATTTCAAAACAGGAGCTCCAGAAGAGCATCATTGAGCAATTAAAGAGCTTCGGCGCAATTCTAACACAAGAAGGGGGAGAGATGCATCATATCAAAGCCCATGGAGCACTCTACAATCAAACTGCAAAAGACAAGAATTTGGCGGAAACTTATTTGGAAGCCATTCAAGAATACAAAACCCAAACAGTACTTTATGTTCCCTTTGGTTCGGTGATTGCCGAGTTAGCCCTTCAACAGGGATTTGATATTTGGTATGAAGCCTTCGGGGACAGAAACTACAATAGCGATTTAAGTTTGGTGAACCGAAAACAAGCCAATGCACTCATTCAAGACCCTGAACAGGTGCTGGAACATATTCTTGCCATCATAAAAGAAGGTCATGTACGGGCAGTTTCGGGGGAGTTTATCAACATTGATGCAAAAACCCTTTGTATCCATGGCGATACCCCTTCCGCATTGGAAATATTAATGTATCTTTCCCAAGAATTTTCCAAACACCAGGTGCAATTACTACAGTGAAAAGTTACCCCATCAGCATCAAACCCTTTGGTGAGCGGGCCGTTTTAGTGGAATGGCCGAGCAAGGTAGAGGTGTCCATTTTAGCCGATATTCTGGATTTCATGGATGCATTCAAGGAGTTGCAACTCCCCGGATGGGAAATGTCCGTTGCCTATAATTCGTTGACCATGGTATGCAATGATGAGCATTTGGACTTTGACAATATCAAGAGGGTTATTTTGGAATGTCATGAAAAGCAAGCTGCTGCCAAGACCAAGCGAGTTCAACACTTATGGCGAATTCCTGTTTGCTACGATGCTGAATTCGGGATTGATATAGAGGAAGTCTGCAACACCCTAAAGCTTTCCAAAGAGGAGCTTATCAAACAGCATACATCCCATCAATATATTGTATATGGAATAGGATTCTTGCCCGGGTTCATGTATTTGGGTGGATTGCCAGCATCCCTCGAGATTCCAAGGCGAGCAGAACCACGACTTCAAGTAGCAAAAGGTTCGGTTGGGCTGGCAGGTAAGCAGACCGGAGTATATCCACAAGATTCCCCAGGCGGATGGAATATCATTGGCAATTGCCCCATTCCCTTGTTCAATCCAAGCCTAAAGGACCCTTGCTTTGTGAAAGTAGGGGATAAGATACAGTTTCAACAAATATCCAAGGCCGAGTATAACCTGCACAAGATTGAAGGCGAGGTAGGAATTTATAAACCAGAAAAAGTGTTGTTGGATGCTTAAGGTACTAAAGTCAGGTTTTTTCATTACCATTCAGGACTTGGGCCGATTTGGCCATCGAGATATTGGTGTTCCCATTTCAGGAGCTATGGATATCGAATCGGTGAAGAAAGCAAACCTTTTGTTGGAAAACGACCCTAATGATGCCGTCATGGAGATTACCATGATGGGGCCGAAACTTCAATTTGAAGAACCCACGGCCATCAGTCTTTCCGGCGCACATCTTGAAGCCAAATTGAATGACACAGTAATTGAAAACCATCAAGTGGTGCAAATCTCTGAAGGGGATATTTTGTCATTCGGAAAGCTAAAGAACGGATTCAGGACTTATTTGGCCATAAAAGGAGGTTTTCAAACCGAAAAGGTGTTGGACAGCCGTTCACAATATTCTCCAGTGACCAAAAAGAAGCGCATCAAAGATGGGGATGAAATTCCGTATCCAAAAACAGCTTCATATACCCCCATTATTTCCGAAGTAAAAATTGAAGACCATTTTCTTACGGATGAATTGGAGGTGTTCAAAGGACCAGAGTTCTCGCTCTTGACGGATAAACAATTAACGGAAATTTTCTCCAAGCCATTTACCGTTTCAAAGGCAAATGACCGTATGGCCTATCAACTCAATGAACTAATTGAGGAGCATTCCCATTCCATGCTCACTTCGGGAACACTGCCCGGTACCGTACAGTTGACTCCTGCAGGTCGTTTGATTATTTTGATGAAAGATGGGCAAACTACCGGCGGATACCCCAGAATTTTGCAACTTTCAGAGGCTGCAATTTGTGTTTTGGCCCAGAAAAAAGCAGGAGATTCTCTTTCCCTTAAATTGATTTAAGTTTTCGCCTTTTTTAAGGTTTATTTTTTGTAACATTGACCCATGAAAAGAAATATCCTAGTCAACGGTGTCGTCATTATTGTTCCCAATTGGGAATGATACAGTCGCGCTGTTGTTGGAGAAGGGCCTGTATCAAAGCGATACAGGCCCTTTTTCTTTACGAATAAAAATAAATGAATGTTGGATTTTGAATTAACCTAACTAATTGAATAACAGGTTTTTAATATGATTATTTTTTAAATGGATTTAAACAGCCCGAAACTGTTAAAAATATGGGCCTTTTTAAACATTTATCTTTGAATAACAGATTAAATTCAATGGAATTCTGTATTTGAATGAAAATTTTACAATGGAATTGAACAAGTTTAGCAAGACTGTGACCCAAGACCCTACGCTACCTGCTGCACAAGCAATGTTACACGCGCTAGGGCTCACTGATGAAGATTTACAAAAACCCTTTATAGGAATAGCCAGCACTGGTTACGAGGGAAACCCCTGTAACATGCACCTGAACAAACTGGCCCTTGATGTCAAAAGAGGAGCGGAGGCTTCCAATTTGGTCGGTCTAATTTTCAATACCATTGGTGTGAGTGATGGTATCTCCAACGGTACACCAGGGATGCGGTATTCGCTTCCATCCAGGGATATCATTGCGGATTCCATGGAAACCGTGGTACAAGCCATGGCGTATGATGGTTTGGTAACAGTTGTTGGATGCGATAAGAATATGCCAGGTGCCTTAATGGCGCAACTCCGTTTGAACCGCCCCTCCATTTTAGTATATGGTGGAACAATTGCTCCTGGATGCCATAAGGATAAAAAATTGGATATCATTTCTGCTTTTGAAGCCTATGGTCAGCGCGTAGCGGGAACAATTGATGAAGTTGAATTCAAGGAAGTCATTCACAAAGCGTGTCCCGGAGCTGGGGCTTGCGGTGGAATGTATACAGCAAATACCATGGCCTCGGCTATCGAAGCTATGGGCATGTCATTGCCATTTAACTCATCCATCCCTGCGGTGAATGCCAAAAAAGGCGCGGATTGCGAAGCTGCGGGTGAGGCTATGCTTCACTTATTGCGTGAGGATATTAAACCGCGTGACATTGTTACCAAAAAAGCTTTGGAGAACGCTTTCCGATTGGTAACGGTATTGGGTGGCTCAACCAATGCGGTTTTGCACTTTATGGCCATAGCCCATGCTGGCGATGTGGATTTCACCTTGGAAGACATCACTCGAATCAGTGAAACCACCCCCTTGTTGGCCGATTTAAAGCCTAGCGGAAAGTATTTGATGGAAGACCTACACAAAGTGGGTGGGGTTCCAGCAGTCCTAAAATATATGTTGAAGGAAGGTATGTTGCATGGTGACTGTATGACAGTGACCGGAAGAACATTGGCCGAAAACCTATTGGATGCTCCAGATTTGGTAGAAGGTCAGGATATTATCCGAAAGAAAGACCAACCCATCAAGGAAACGGGGCACATCAGAATCCTTTACGGAAACTTAGCTACCGAAGGTGCTGTAGCTAAAATCACAGGAAAAGAAGGATTGGAATTTACCGGAACTGCCCGTGTTTTTGATAGCGAAACTGCCGTTAACGAGGGGATTCATACTGGGAAGGTGCAAAAAGGAGATGTTGTGGTCATTCGGTATGAAGGCCCAAAAGGCGCCCCCGGAATGCCTGAAATGTTGAAACCAACCTCTGCCATTATGGGTGCTGGTCTAGGAAAAGATGTCGCTTTGATTACTGACGGTCGCTTTTCTGGAGGTTCCCACGGTTTTGTGGTAGGGCATGTTTCACCCGAAGCCCAAGTGGGTGGAGGAATTGCCTTGGTGAAAGATGGCGATGAAATTACCATCGATGCAGTGAACAATACCATCAACATCAATATTTCAAACGAAGAGCTGGAGCAACGAAGAAAAGAGTGGAAACAACCTGAGTTGAAAATCAAATCAGGAAGTCTATACAAATACGCAAAAATGGTATCATCAGCTTCCAAAGGCTGTGTTACCGATATGTTCTAACAGTTAAAGTTCCAATATAGGAACAAGGGTGTATTTCCCTAAAATATACGCTTATGGAGACGTTAAAAGCACAAAAGAAAGACAAGAAAAAAAGCACTTCGATTCGTATTACCGGTGCTGAGGCCATTATACATTGTTTGTTGGCGGAAGGGGTCGATTTGATTTATGGATATCCCGGAGGAGCCATCATGCCAGTGTATGATGAGTTATATAAATTTCAGGATAAACTGACACATATCCTCACCCGTCATGAACAAGGGGCTACCCATGCTGCTCAGGGGTATGCACGGGTAAGTGGAAGAGTAGGTGTAGCCATGGCTACGTCCGGTCCTGGTGCCACAAATTTGGTGACAGGCATCGCCGATGCACAGATAGATTCTACCCCAATGGTGTGTATCACCGGACAGGTAGCGCGTCATCTATTGGGTTCTGATGCCTTCCAAGAAACGGATATCGTTGGCATTTCAACACCAGTGACCAAATGGAATTATCAGATTACCCGTGCCGAGGAAATCCCAGAGATCATGGCAAAGGCATTCTACATTGCCAAATCAGGTAGACCGGGTCCAGTTTTGGTGGATATCACCAAAAATGCCCAATTTGATGAATTGGATTTCGTGTACGAAAAATGTACTGGGGTACGAAGCTATAAACCTGCTCCAGCTCCAGATTTGAGCGCTATTGAAAAAGCAGCCGAATTGATTAACAACGCCAAAAAACCTTATATCGTCTTTGGACAAGGGGTTATTTTAGGTGAAGCAGAGGAACAGCTCAAAGCCTTGGTTGAGAAAGCAGGAATACCTGCTGCATGGACCATTTTGGGACTTTCCGCCATGGATACCGACCATCCTTTGAATGTAGGTATGGTGGGCATGCATGGAAATTACGGCCCCAATGTCCTGACCAATGAGTGCGATGTACTTGTGGCTATCGGTATGCGCTTTGATGATAGGGTGACAGGTAATTTGGAAACCTATGCCAAGCAGGCAAAAGTCATTCATTTTGAGATTGATCCAGCGGAAGTAAATAAAAACGTAAAAGCGGATGTTGCTGTTTTGGGGAATGCCAAACAAACTTTGGAATTGCTCTTGCCTTTGGTCAACAAAAATGAACACAAAGAATGGTTGGCCGAGTTTGAAAAAAAGCACAAAATCGAATACGACACACTGATTGAAAAGGATATTTATCCCACCAAGCCAGGACTTACGATGGGTGAGGTGATTGAACAAATCAATGTGGCTTCAAAACACAAGGCAGTAATTGTGTCTGACGTGGGTCAGCACCAAATGATCGCGTGTCGTTATGCCAAATTCAAACAGACCAAGAGTAATATCACCTCTGGTGGTTTGGGTACGATGGGATTTGCACTTCCGGCGGCTATTGGAGCCAAAATGGGTGCCATGGACCGTGAAGTGGTCGCAATTATCGGAGATGGTGGGTACCAAATGACCATTCAAGAGCTTGGGGTTATTTTTCAACATAAACTTCCCGTGAAAATTGTGGTTTTGAATAACGACCACTTGGGGATGGTACGTCAATGGCAAGAGCTTTTCTTTGAAAGACGTTACGCTTCAACCGTTATGACCAATCCTGACTTCGTGAAAATCGCAGAAGGATATCACATTAAATCCAGAAGAGTAGTGGAGCGTTCCGAATTGAAGGATGCTGTTGAGGAAATGATGGCTTCCAAAGACCCTTATTTCTTGGAAGTTAGGGTGGAGAAGGAAGACAATGTGTTCCCAATGGTACCCACAGGAGCTTCTATTTCCGATATCATATTAAAATAACAAGGTTTGATTCGCACAGCGTTGCAGTTAAAATAAAATAAGCATGGAAAAACAATGGTTTACCATTTCGGTATATTCCGAAAATCATGTAGGATTGCTGAATAGAATATCAGGAATATTCTTAAAGCGACACATCAATATAGAAAGTTTAAATGTTTCAAAATCAGAGATAGAAGGGGTTTCAAAATTCACGATTGTAATTTTTTCAACCGAGGATTGGGCGATAAAAATCGTCAACCAAATCGAGAAACAGGTAGAAGTCATAAAGGCCTACTATCATACCGATGATGAAACCATTTATCAAGAGTCTGCTTTGTTCAAAGTAGCGTCCCACTTGTTGTTTGATGAACGTCAAATTCAAAATATCATCAAAGAGCATCATTCTCAGATTGTCACCGTAAGCCGCGAATTTTTTGTTTTGGCCAAAACTGGCCGTCGGCATGAGATTGATGAAATGCACGAGGCCTTGGAACCGTATGGCATCATGCAGTTTGTGCGTACCGGTAGAATTGCAGTGAGTAAGGACGCCATGCCTATTACCAATATTTTAGCAGAATTTCAAAATCAATAAATAGCAAAATCAGATACTAAAAATGACAAATTACTTCAATACACTGTCGCTTCGTGAGCAATTGACCCAATTGGGAAAATGTAGGTTTATGGACCCAAGCGAGTTTGCTGATGGTGTTACCGCCCTAAAAGGCAAGAAAATTGTAATTGTGGGCTGTGGCGCACAAGGGTTGAACCAAGGGTTGAACATGAGGGATTCCGGTTTGGATATTTCCTATGCACTACGTGCCGCCGCCATAAAAGAAAAGAGACAATCCTTTAAAAATGCCAGTGAGAACAACTTCACTGTAGGGACCTATGAAGAATTGATTCCTACTGCGGATTTGGTCATCAACTTGACTCCAGATAAGCAACACACCAATGTTGTGGGTACGGTTATGCCATTGATGAAGAAGGGAGCTACCTTGTCATATTCCCACGGATTCAACATTGTGGAAGAAGGAATGCAGGTGCGTGAGGACCTTACCGTAATCATGGTGGCACCAAAAAGTCCAGGTTCTGAAGTGCGTGAAGAATACAAAAGAGGATTCGGGGTACCTACCTTGATTGCCGTTCACCCAGAAAATGACCCTGAGGGTAAAGGGTTGGAGCAGGCCAAGGCCTATGCCGCTGGTACAGGTGGTGATAAAGCCGGTGTGTTGGAATCTTCCTTTGTGGCGGAAGTAAAGTCGGATTTGATGGGTGAGCAGACCATTCTTTGTGGTTTGTTGCAGACTGGATCTATCCTTTCTTTCAATAAAATGATTGAAAAAGGAGTGGATGCTGGATATGCCTCCAAATTGATTCAATACGGATGGGAAACCATCACCGAAGGATTGAAACAAGGGGGGATCACCAACATGATGGACCGTTTGTCCAACCCTGCCAAGATCAAAGCCTTTGATTTGGCCGAAGAATTGAAAGCAATCATGCGTCCGTTGTTCCAAAAGCATATGGATGATATCATGAGTGGTCATTTCTCCAAAACCATGATGGAAGATTGGAACAATGGTGATAAAAATCTATTGGATTGGCGTGCCGCTACCGGAGAAACTGATTTTGAGAAGACTCCTGCTGGCGATGTGTCCATTTCTGAGCAAGAATATTATGACAATGGCGTGTTGATGGTCGCTTTTGTGAAATCCGGGGTAGAATTGGCCTATGAAACCATGACGGAATCAGGAATCATTGGAGACTCTGCGTACTACGAGTCACTGCATGAAACGCCTTTGATTGCCAATACCATCGCTAGAAAGAAATTGTTCGAGATGAACCGTGTTATTTCTGATACAGCTGAGTATGGTTGCTATTTGTTTGACCATGCTTGTAAACCTTTGTTGACTGATTTCATGAAGAAAATCGAAACAGATGTTATCGGTAAGCACTTTGGTGAAGGAAAAAATAATGGTGTGGATAATGTGAAACTTATTGCAGTGAACAAAGCCATCCGCACCCATGATGTAGAAGTGGTTGGAGCTCGTTTGCGTGCTTCCATGACCGCAATGAAGCCTATCGGATAATAAATCTATTGGCCCCATGAACAAAGCAGTGGATATGTATTTTCCACAGATAGCGGATATTTATCAGGCAGCGAAAACGATTCGGCAGGTTGCTGACGAGACGCCATTGCAGCAAAGTATCCGCTATTCCAAAAAGTATGGGGCCAATATCCTTTTAAAACGAGAGGATTTGCACCGCGTCCGAAGTTACAAGATTCGCGGCGCATACAACAAAATCAGTTCATTGACCCAAGATGAACTAAAAAGGGGAGTGGTCTGCGCCAGTGCAGGAAACCATGCCCAAGGTGTTGCTTTTGCGTGCAGTCATTTGCATGTGGAAGGGACAATCTACATGCCTGTTGTTACGCCAAAACAAAAAATTGACCAGACCAAAATGTTTGGCGGGGAATGGGTGACAGTGGTGTTGGAAGGTGATACGTTTGATGATTCCAACAAAGCGGCCCAAGCGTTCTGTTCTCAAGAAGGCAAGACTTTTGTGCATCCTTTTGATGATGAAAAAATCATTGAAGGTCAGGCAACCGTAGGGTTGGAAATCTTACAGCAAGCCAATGAGCCCATCGATTATGTGTTTGCTGCCGTTGGCGGTGGTGGATTGGCCTCTGGATTGTGCGGAACGTTTCAGGCACTATCTCCACAAACGAAAATCATTGGAGTCGAACCAGAAGGAGCACCTTCACTTAAAAAATCAATAGAAAAAGGGGAATTGGTTGAATTGCAGCATATTGACAAGTTCATTGATGGGGCTGCTGTACAAAAAGTGGGACAGTTGACCTTTCCCATTTGTCGAGATTACCTCTATCAAGTGTCTACTGTTCCCGAAGGGAAAGTATGTCAAACCATTCTAGACCTCTATAATCGAGATGCCATTGTGGTGGAACCAGCGGGAGCATTGACCATTGCCGCTTTGGACGATTATGCAGAGGAAATCAAAGGAAAAAATGTGGTCTGCGTCATTAGCGGAAGCAATAACGACATTACCCGCACCGCTGAAATCAAAGAACGGGCCTTGCTGTATGCCAATCTAAAGCATTATTTCATTGTCCGATTTCCACAGCGTCCTGGCGCCTTAAAGGAGTTTGTCGCTGATATATTGGGGCCGGATGACGACATCACCCATTTTGAATATTCCAAAAAATCCAGCCGAGAAAATGCCCCTGCCGTTGTGGGGATAGAATTGAAGTCATCGGCGGATTTGGAACCCTTGATTCAACGCATGAAGGCCAACAACTTTTTTGGCGACTACCTCAACGACAAACCCGACCTGTTCCAATACCTCGTGTGATTGATATAACAAATTTTCAATCGTTTGCGATTTTAAGGCGGTGTAAATGAGGTCGTTTTCATCTGTTTTTATGTTAGCTTTGCAATAGGTGAACGACAATTCACTAGGATAACACATATTAAAACAACAACACATGCCAGCTACAACAACAGCAATACCTGAAGCGCTTCAGATTACTCAAGAAATCCATCAAAATACATATTTGGTAAACGGCGAACTTCGGAAATGGGAGGGAAGCACCACACCGGTAATTTCAACGATATCATCTACCGAAGAATATGCGCCCACAACTTTGGGTAGCATCCCTGATATGGGCGAGCCTGAGGCTTTTGAAGCCTTAGATGCCGCGTTGGGTGCCTATGACCAAGGGCAAGGTGTATGGCCAACCATGAAGGTGAAGGATCGTATTGAATGCATGTTGGCTTTTGTGAAAAGGATGGAACAGAAGCGGGAAGAAGTGGTAAAACTGCTCATGTGGGAGATTGGGAAGTCCGAGCCGGACTCGTACAAAGAGTTTGATCGTACCGTTGAGTATATTTATGATACCATTGAGGACTACAAGCAGCTGGATCGCGATTCCGCAAAGTTTCAAAAGCACGATGGAGTTTATGCGCATATCCGCAGAGGGCCTCTTGGGGTTGTACTTTGCTTGGGGCCGTACAACTACCCCTTGAACGAAACTTTTGCCTTGCTGATTCCGGCCATCATTATGGGAAATACCACCATATTTAAGCCTGCAAAACATGGGGTGTTGTTGATCACACCACTGTTGGAGGCATTTAGAAGCAGTTTCCCAAAAGGAGTGGTGAACATTCTTTTTGGTCGCGGAAGGGCTGTGGCCGCCCCAATCATGAAAACTGGAAAAGTGGATGTCTTGGCTTTGATTGGTAATAGTAAATCAGCTAACGCGTTGCAAGAACAACACCCAAAAAGTAACCGACTTCGTTTGGTGTTGGGGTTGGAAGCCAAAAACCCTGCAATTGTTTTACCCGATGCCGATTTAGACCTTACCATCAACGAATGTATTTCTGGAACGCTTTCCTTTAATGGGCAACGGTGTACCGCGCTGAAGGTGGTGTATGTGCATGAGGACATCAAAGATGAGTTTTTAAAACGTTTCTCTGAAAAAGTGGATTCCCTGAAATTTGGAAACCCTTGGGAAAAAGGGGTGAATCTGACCCCACTTCCAGAGCCGGATAAACCAGCCTATATCCAAGAATTGTTGGATGACGCTCAAATAAAGGGCGCCAAAATAAAGAACAAAAAAGGAGGGAAGCATTTTGATAATTACATCTGGCCAGCCGTTTTGTATCCAGTGACCAAAGATATGCGGGTGTATGAAGAGGAGCAATTTGGCCCGGTGATTCCTGTGCTGTCTTTTAGTGATATTGAGGAGCCTTTGAATGATATGGCGGAGTCCAACTACGGACAGCAGGTGAGTCTCTTTGGAAAAGATGTGTACACCTTGTCTCCGCTGATTGATTCCTTGGCCAACTTGGTGTGCCGTGTTAACCTGAACAGTTCGTGCCAGCGTGGCCCAGACGTATATCCATTCACTGGCCGAAAGGACTCTGCGCAATCTACCTTAAGTGTGCATGATGCGTTGCGTTCCTTCTCTATTCGAACTTTTGTGGCCTTTAAGGACAATGAACTCAACACGAGTACCATTGAGCAATTGATGGAGGCTAAAGTGAGCAACTTTTTGAGTACGGATTATATTTTGTAAAAGCTTTGCTTTTGCAATGCTCAATGATCAATGTACAATTAGCAATATAAGGTCATTTCGAGTGAGTGCCGCAGGTACGACGAGAAATCTCAACTCAGGTATGTTCTTTCAACATGCTGAATTCCTGTCTGCCGACAAGGTATTTCAGCATCTCACTAGTTTTGTAACTGGACGGGATTCTGATTATTGATGAATTTTCCCGTTTCACTTAAAAAATATTAGTGGTTTGACACGAAATCGCACAAATTCCTCGAATTGATGCAAAGGTGATTTCCTTGTCGTTTCGAGTGAGTGCCGCAGGTACGACGAGAAATCTTTTTTTTGAATCAAATAGGGTTGCTTTATTTGAGATTTCTCACTTCTCTTTCGACTGCCTGCCTGCCGCAGGCGGGCGCTCAAGATGACAGTTCGAAATGACCTTGGAGTGATTTGTTTGTCATTTCGAGTGAGTACTGCAGGTACGACGAGAAATCTCAACGTATTTACATTTTTTCGTAATACTGAACTAGTTCAAGCATCTCATTAGTCTCCATGACAATGGATTCTGAAACACCATGCCTGCCACACGGGTAAGTTTTAAATTTTTTGGTTTGACACTAATGGCACGAATTCCTCGAATTGATGCAAAGGTGATTTCCTTGTCATTTCGACAGAGTCACGTCTAGCAGGGCGACGATAAATCTTTTTTTTGAATCAAATAGGGTTGCTTTATTTGAGATTTCTCACTTCTCTTTCGACTGCCTGCCTGCCGCAGGCGGGCGCTCAAGATGACAGTTCGAAATGACCTTGGTGTGAATAGTTTCTGTCATTTCGAGTGAGTGCTGCAGGTACGACGAGAAATCTCAACTCAGGTATGTTCTTTCAACATGCTGAATTCCTGCCTGCCGACAAGGTATTTCAGCATCTCACTAGTTTTGTGACTGGACGGGATTCTGATTGAAGCTAAATTTTCCCCGTTTCACTTAAAAATATTGGTGGTTTGACACAAATTGCACGAATTACTCGAAATGAAATCTACATCTATTAAAAAGAAAAAGCCTTGGGATTATCCCAAGGCTTTTTACAGGGTAACAATGAAACAAAAAAAATTGCATCTTTAATTCGGTGTGGAACGGGTATAGGAAAAGGAACCGCCTCCATTTTGACCTTCACCCCATTCGGTAAAGGTTAGGGTAAAGTAGATGTCTTCTTCCACTAACCATACGCCCAGTTTTTGGCCGATTATTGACTGGAAATTAAACTCGTCAAAATCTTCTCCTCCTTCAGCAAGTACACTAAAGTTATCGTGTACTTCAGTAACTGGTATTGCCCCTTCATTGAAACCGTTATCAATGAGGGATATTATGGTTATGATATTATGAAAGCTGTAGAAATGGGTGGGATCTCCCAATGTTCCATATAATGGGAAATCATCCCAGGTTGGGCCTGGATTTTGGGCTCCCGTATCGTCCAACAAAGCCCAACGTACCCCTTTGGTGCCTCCAGAGGCCATGATTGCTTCAAAATCTTTGGAATCAGAAGTTAAATCCGATTGATTCCAAAAATCAGCCTCCAAATCTGAAGCTTCTCCTTCAAAATGATATGCATCCTCTCCAAAAGTGTCCTGCCACCATTGGTAATTATACATTAAACCAGTGTTTTGGCGAGTAAAGACCACATTTTCGGTGATTTGGTCTTGGTTTTCGGGCAAGGTCCAATCGGCATTGGCCGCTTTGGTAAAGGTAAGGTCCGCTCCAGTCCAGATAATCCCTTGGATTCCATCACAGTTATTGTCGATGTTATCACCGGCCACTTCCTCGGCTCCTGGGTTCAAGGCTGGATTGGTGTCGTCACAGTCCGTATTGTCAAGAACATATTTGTCATCCCCGGGGTTGCAGGTGATGGTAAAGGCATTGGGGTCGCCATAGCCGTCGCCATCTTCGTCTCTGTACCAAGTTTCCTCGGTACATCCTGGAAATATTTTTGGGTCGCTATCATCCGGATCTGTGTTGTTGGCCACATAGCCATCAGGTTGTATGCAGGCAGAGATGGAGACCAAGGGATCTCCATAGGTGTCCCCATCGGCATCTTCGTAGAAGGTGATTTCGGCACAGCTGTTTGGGGTAATGGTGGCATCGGCATCGTTGGGGTCGGTCTTATCATCTACAAAACCGTCTGGTGCCGCACATGCATTTTGGCTGTTTGCTGGGTCACCAAAACCATCACCATCTGCATCCCTATAAAAGGCAACTGCGGTACAGCCGGGGAAGATGGACGCGTCGGTATCATCCGTATCGGTCTTGTCGGCCACATAGCCTGTGGGCTGGGTACAGGCGTTTTTGGAATTGGCTGGGTCGCCAAAGCCATCGCCATCGGCATCTTTGTAAAAGGTTGACTCTTTGCAAGGGTCGTCCTTGCTGCAGGAGACCACCAAGCAAAAGGAAGTCAAAAATAGAAATAGTAAAAGATTGGAGTTTTTCATAGTAATAGATTTGTGTTACTTCCAGAGTCAATACCCACTTCTTTATATGAAGGAATGGTATTGAACTCAAATCTATAGGTACTCCTTATTTTAATATGAGTTCAATTGACGGATGGGCGGTTTGAGTTGATATACAAGAGACGAGCGAAATTTGAAATAGTGATTGGTTTTCGCATTTACGTATGAAATGGCATAGAGGTAATTCTTGTCATTTCGAGTGAATACCGCAGGCAAGAAGAGCAATCTTAACGCATTTACATCTTTTCGTCATACTGAACTAGTTTCAGCATCTCATTAGTCTCCATGACAATGGGTTCTGAAACACCATGCCTGCCACACGAGTAAGTTTTAAACTTTTTGGTTTGACACTAATGGCACGAATTTCTCGAATTGATGCAAAGGTGATTTCCATGTCATTTCGAGTGAGTGCCGCAGGCACGATGAGAAATCTCTACGCAGTTATGTGTTTTCCGTATCTCACTAGTTTTGTGACTGGATGGGATTCTGAACCGAGTTCAGAATGACCCAAAAGATAATGCAAAGAAAAAGCCTTGGGAAACCCCAAGGCTTTTGCCATAAAAAAATAATGAAACAAAAAAAATTGCATTTTTAATACGGTGTGGAACGGGTATAGGAAATGGCTCTGTCATTTCCTTGAACCTCAATCAGTAAAGGTTAGGGTTGATAAATGACCGCACGAGGCCCGTATTTTTCTTTTAATTCCAATGCATCAGCCAACCCACGTAGGTAGTAGGTGAAACTTCCCTCAAAAATGGTCTTTTTGTCCAATGCCTCATACTCTGGAATGTTGCTAATGTGCAATTTCACGGCATCCATATCTTCTAAAATTAAGGAAGCCAATGCTATGTTATAATTAAGGATGTCCTGCATTTCTGGCTCGCCGATTTTGACCAGCTCGGTCTGCCAATCAACAATGGCTGATGTTAAACTTGGTTTTATTTGATCGTGACTTTGGCGTTTTTTCTTGCTAAAGGCTGAAAGGGAGTTTATATCAGATTTTACGTTTTCGGCATATTCGGTAATTTTCTCATATTCTTTGTTCTTTACTCCAAATGTGGCCCCGTATGCATTGAATGTTTGGGTTAAAAAATGATTCTTTAATATACTTCCACCTTCCTTGAAAAAATACTCCAAGGCAAAGGCTTCCAATTTTTCCAATTTTCTCTCCAATAATTCCCGTTTTTTCTCCGGTTTCTTTTTCAACTTGAATTTTAATTTAAAAACAGGGTTGAGTAGAAATTGTTTCAATTTAAAAAATGGGGTTTTCCCATCGGTGTCATCCAAAAGATAGACCATCTGCTCATCGAGCAATATGTTGCCCTCTGAGGTTTTGACAATAATCCTAGCAGTGGCATTTATTTTACAAAGAACGCTTTCGTCATCATCATAGTCCACATCCAATTGTGTGTTCTCTACTTGGAAAGTTTCCGTTTGTAGCACTATGGTGAAATCTGGATTGGCGCTGCTTTCAACATAAGGTTGCTGATGTAGGGCCAAATAACGTTCACTCCAATTGGCCAATGTATCCTGAATTGCTTCCTGTCTCAATTTTTCCCGAACCTTATAATCGCTCTCGTCCACCTGCATAGACCATGCGGTTTCATCATCGGCGTCCATTGGATTGAGGTTGGTTTTTACATCAATGGTATAGGTTTTTAGATTTTCACTCAAAGGTGTTTGTGGTGCGACTTCATAAGTCCATCCCACAGGATTTTTAATGGTCTTTATTTTTTGTTGCCCAAAACAAAGAAAGGGGGCAATGATAGCCAGAGTGAACAAGATTCTTTTCATTTTAAATGGAATATTTTGCTCAAAGCTAGCTTCGGACCACTTAAAGTGATGGTAGTATTTGATGAATGCAGTCTCTCAATTGACGGATTGCGGTGTGAATGGATGAAAGGGGTAGTTTTAATTGATTCGCGGTGGTAAGTTTTAAGGCATAAAAAAAGCCCCGAGTGTCTCGGGGCCTTTATTTTTGGTTTTTATGGGGGGTTGATTAAATATTTTTCGCTAGCCAGTCCCCAACTTCACTGGTTTTGTAAGCCTTGCCTCCTTCAGCAAGATCTTCGGTGACCACACCTTCGGCAAGTGACCTGTTGACCACGGCGCGAATGGCATCCGCTTCGTCCTGAAGTCCAAAAGCTGTTTCAAACATCATAGCAGCGGATAAAACGGTCGCCAATGGATTTGCAATGTCTTTTCCAGCGGCTTGTGGATAGGAACCGTGGATAGGTTCAAACAAGGATGTTTTTTCTCCCAATGAGGCAGACGGCATCAATCCCATGGAACCAGAGATTACTGAGGCTTCATCGGTCAAAATATCCCCAAAAAGGTTTTCGGTGATCAATACATCATAGGAATTGGGCCATTGCACCAACCTCATAGCCACTGCGTCTACAAGCTCATAAGAAACTTCTACCTCTGGATATTCTTTCTCTAATCTTTGGACAGTCTCGCGCCATAGGCGAGAGGTTTCCAATACATTGGCTTTGTCTACACAGCATAGCTTCTTAGAGCGTTGTAAGGCCATGTCAAAGCCTTTGCGAGCCAAACGCTCCACTTCGGCACGGGTATAGGTACAGGTATCATAGGCCGTGTTGTCGTTGTCCTCACGACCTCGTTTACCAAAATAAATCCCTCCGGTCAATTCTCTTAAGAAGACCAAGTCGGTTCCTTCAATGCGTTCCCTTTTCAAAGGTGATTTGTCAATCAAGGAAGGAAAGGTAAACGTGGGACGCACATTGGCAAAAAGCCCTAACGCCTTACGCATTTTCAATAAGCCTTGTTCTGGCCGCACTTTAGCGGATGGATCATTGTCAAAACGGGGAAGTCCAATTGCACCAAATAGTACAGCATCGGCAGCCATACAGATTTCATGGGTTTCATCTGGATAGGGTTCTCCCACGGCGTCGATGGCGGCTGCACCTGTCAAAGCGGGTGTCCAAGATATTTCATGTCCGAATTTAGCCGCAACGGCATCGGATACTTTTACAGCTTGATCTATAACTTCCGGGCCGATTCCATCCCCGGCCAAAAGGGCTATGTTCAATTTCATGTATTCTGGGTATTCGTTATTCGTTTGTGGTTTATTGTTTTTAAACTAGGTTGAGCATTTTTTCTGTAGCCTTTATGGCAGAAACGGTTTGGTCTGAATCCAGTCCGCGAGTGGTAAAATCCTTTTCCTTGGTCTGCCATGTAATTACGGTCTCGCAAAGGGCATCCGAGTTACTTCCTGGTGGGATGCGCACTGCGTAGTCCACTAATTTGGGCAATTCCCTGCTCTCTTTTTTGTAAACTTTTTTTAGCGCGTTGATGAAAGCATCGAACTGTCCATCCCCTTGGGCATTTTCCTCATAGGATTTACCGTCAATTTCAATGGAAAGGGTGGTGGAGGGTTTCAATCCTTTGGAATGTGTCAGAACGTAGGATTTCACAAAAACCTTTTGCTGGTGCAAATTGCTGTCTAATACATCCGAAATGATATATGGCAGGTCATCTTTGGTGACTCGTTCCTTTTTATCGCCTAGTTCGATGATGCGTTCGGTAACCTTTTTCAACTCATCATCATTTAAGGTCAACCCAAGTTCCTGAAGGTTCTTTTGGATGTTAGCCTTTCCTGATGTTTTTCCTAACGCATACTTGCGTTTTCGTCCGAATCTTTCGGGTAATAAATCATTAAAGTAAAGATTCTTTTTGCTATCGCCATCCGCATGTATTCCAGCAGTTTGCGTAAAAACATTGTCTCCAACAATCGGTTTGTTGTCAGGAATGGTGAATCCGGTAAAAGCGGACACCAATTTACTCACTTTATACAGTGATGATTCTTTAACGCCGATAGTAATTTCTGGAAGAAAATCGTTGATGACAGCCACTACACTGGCCAAAGGAGCGTTACCTGCACGTTCGCCCATACCATTTACGGTGAGGTGTAACCCGTGGCAACCTGCTTTTACAGCTTCCATGACGTTGGCAACACTCAGGTCATAATCATTATGTCCATGAAAATCGAAATGGGTATCTGGATACCGTTCAATGATTTTCTTGAAAAAAGCACCGGTTTCGGTATGCGTCAGTATCCCAAGTGTATCAGGTAACAAAATACGTTTGATGGGTTGGGCGGTCAAGAAATCCAAAAATTGAAAAACATAGTCTTCGGAATTGCGCATGCCGTTGCTCCAATCTTCCAGATACACATTGGTTTCAATACCCAATTCTTTTCCTTTGGAAATGACGGTTGCAATTTCATTGAAATGCTGTTCTGGTGTTTTCTTTAATTGGTGAGTCAAATGGTTCAGCGACCCTTTGGTCAACAAGTTTTGAACCTTAGCACCCGCTTCCTGCATCCATTTTAAGGAAACCCCATTATCAACAAAAGTCAACACCTCCACTTTGGAAAGATACCCTTCTGCTTCGGCCCACTCCGTAATGTTTTGGACGGCTTTCAATTCTCCTTCGGAGACTCGTGCGGAAGCCACTTCAATGCGGTCTACCTTGAGTTCTTCCAGTAGCAATTTTGCCAAGGTGAGTTTTTCGGAAGCGGAGAAGGAAACCCCAGAGGTTTGTTCACCATCCCTCAGCGTGGTGTCCATTATTTCAATGGTGCGTGCTTTCATTTTGTGGTGCAGTGTTCTATGGGCCTGTTTTACAACGGAGTATTTTCAGCAAATTCCTCGATACCTTTTTTGATGTTCAATAGGTAATCGATGTCATCAAAACCATTGAGCATGTTCTGTTTTTTATATCCGTTGATTTCAAAGCCTTCACTTTCTCCGGTTGCCAAAATGGTGATTTTTTGCTCAGGCAGATTGACCTCCAACTCGGTATTCGGGTCGGCTTCAATCGCTGTAAAAATCTTATCCAAAAATTCTGGACTCACCTGAACCGGAAGAACTCCGATGTTTAAGCAGTTTCCCCTAAAAATGTCTGCAAAGAAACTGGAAACCACACATCTGAAACCATAGTCATATACAGCCCAAGCAGCGTGCTCTCGTGAGGAGCCAGAACCGAAGTTTTTGCCACCCACCAAAATTTTCCCGCTGTAGATGGGGTTGTTCAGCACAAAGTGCTCTTTTGGGGTTCCATCAGAATTGTATCTCCAATCCCTGAAAAGGTTATCGCCAAAACCTTTACGTTCTGTAGCTTTTAGGAAACGAGCTGGGATGATTTGGTCGGTATCCACATTCTCAATCGGCATGGGTACCGCAGTGCTTTTTAGTATGTTGAATTTATCGTAAGCCATTATTATTCAATTTTCAGTTGTCAATAATCAATTAACAATGCTTGATTTTATTGCTAATTGTTCCTTGTAAATTGTTTATTGTTACACCAAAGCTTCTTCTTGCATAAGTTCTCTTGGGTCGGTCACTTTTCCAGTTACGGCGGCGGCGGCGGCTACCAATGGACTTGCCAAAAGGGTACGAGCTCCAGGACCTTGTCTTCCTTCAAAGTTTCGGTTGGAGGTACTCACGGCATATTTTCCGGCAGGAATCTTATCATCGTTCATGGCCAAACAGGCAGAACATCCAGGTTCCCGAAGTTCAAAACCAGCTTCTTCCAAAATATCCAAAAGACCTTCGGTTTTGATGGCTTCCTCTACTTGATGCGAACCAGGCACCAACCATGCGGTGACATTATCAGCCTTTTTTCTGCCTTTTACGATGGAGGCAAAGGCTCTAAAATCTTCAATTCTACCATTGGTGCAACTTCCCAAGAACACAAAGTCGATTGGTTTGCCAATCATGGCATCCCCTTCGTTGAAGGCCATATATTCCAATGATTTTTTATAGGTAGCAACGCCACCTTCAACGGCTTCAGCAAGTGGGATATCATTTTTGATTCCCATACCCATCCCTGGGTTTGTTCCGAAGGTGATCATCGGTTCAATCTCGCTGGCTTCAAACGTAAGCTCTTTGTCAAAAACGGCATCGGCATCAGAATGCAAGGTTTTCCAATAGTCCATTGCGGTATCCCAATCGTTGCCTTTTGGAGTATACTCACGTCCTTTGATATAATCGAAGGTGGTTTCGTCTGGGGCAATCATACCACCACGGGCACCCATTTCTATACTTAGGTTACATACGGTCATCCGTCCCTCCATCGACATGTTTTTGAACACATCCCCAGCGTATTCCACAAAATAACCGGTGGCACCGGAGGTGGTCAACTTGGAAATGATAAAAAGCGCCACATCTTTAGGGGTAACGGCTTTATTCAATGAGCCGTTAATATTGATACGCATCTTTTTTGGTTTGGGCTGCATGATGCATTGCGTGGAAAGCACCATTTCAACCTCGCTGGTTCCAATCCCGAAAGCTATGGCTCCAAAAGCACCGTGGGTTGAGGTGTGGGAATCCCCACATACGATAGTGGCTCCGGGAACGGTAATTCCGTTTTCTGGCCCAATGACGTGTACAATTCCATTTTTTTGATGTCCAAGTCCCCAATATGGAATATTGTGAGCATTGGCGTTCTCTTCCAAAGCCTTTAACTGATTTGCGGATAAGGGGTCCTTAACGGGCAAATGTTGGTTTCGGGTTGGCGTATTGTGATCGGCAGTGGCAAAGGTGCGCTCCGGATAGAGCACTTTAATTCCTCTGTTCTTTAATCCCAAGAAAGCTACGGGACTCGTTACCTCATGTACCAGATGTCGGTCTATAAACAGTACATCCGGACCATTTTCAATATGTTGAACCACATGGGAATCCCATACTTTGTCAAATAGTGTTTTACTCATCGTCTGATTCAATAATTTGTAAGCAAACAAAGTTAAAATTTGATTTATAACCTGTCTTCTTTTTGTCTGTAAAATTACGATGTTCAACCTCGACTTTCATGAAATTGGTGGAATGCTAACAAATGACCTTCCAACATTTTCAAATATCACTTGGATTGAATCAAATCCCTCAAAAGTATAAGGTAATGCATTGAAATTTAGATATCTACTTATTTTTTTAACAAACTCCAGTGTATTTTAACATTGCTGTAACGTTGCCAAAAGGACAACCGCCATACTTTAGGGAAATTCTACTCAATAACATATTCATTAACAAAATCAAACAACGAACAATGAACAAATTTTACACGGCCTTATCGGCTACACTCATGACTGTAGGACTGTTTATCTCAACTACAGTAACTGCACAATTGGACTTTCTACCGCAGGGAAGTCAATTGGCAAGCGTATCCCAGCGAATTGGAAATACCGATGTCACCATTACCTATTCGCGACCTAGCGTCAACGAAAGGGAAATCTGGGGCGCCTTGGTTCCTTATGGGATGAACAATCTCGGATTTGGAACAGCAACTGAATCCCCATGGAGGGCTGGGGCCAACGAAAACACGGTATTCAAAACCACGCATGACCTTACCATTGGCGGCAAAACGCTTCCAGCAGGAGAATACGGGTTGCACATGATTGTGAATGAAGACAATACCGCAACAGTGATTTTTTCCAAAAATCACGGAGCTTGGGGAAGCTATTTTTATGACCCGTCCGAGGATGCCCTTCGGGTGGATGTGGAAACCAAGGAAATTCCGCATACGGAACTTCTGACCTATTCTTTTGATGAAGTGGGACCAAATTCTGCCGAAGCTTCCTTAAAATGGGAGAAAAAGCAAATACCATTTACCGTTGAGACCGACGTAACTGCCAATGTATTGGCAGAAATCCGTCAGCAATTGCAAACCGCACCAGGATTTAATCGACAAACCTGGGAACAAGCGGCTGCCTATGCGCTGAACAATGGAGGTGACTTGGATGAAGCCCTCGCCTGGGCCAATGCAGCGATTGAAGGTCAGTTTTTTAGCCAGAAAAATTTCAATAATCTGAGCCTTAAGGCCCAGATTTTAGAGCGACAGGGCAAAACCGCCGAGGCCAAAGCCGTTATGGATGAAGCCATGCCCATGGCCACTGTTTTGGAAATCCATACGTATGGAAGACAGCTTATCGCACAAGGCAAAAAATCTGAGGCTCTAGAAGTCTTTAAATACAATGCCAAAACCCATAAAAATACATGGCCAGTTGACTTTGGACTGGCGAGAGGCTATTCAGCGGTCGGAGATTATAAAACGGCACTGAAACATCTTAAAATAGCTGAAGGTAGAGCTCCAGACCAACCCAATAAGGATGCCATTGCTTCTTATATCACTAGATTGGAAGCGGGAACGGATATCAATTAGTACGTGACGAAGTAGAATGAAAAGCCCGGCTTTCGCTGGGCTTTTTTAACTGATATAGTTCCAAATCGTCTTGTTGGCCATCATTTTGGCATAGGCGATACGAACGGGACGGTTTTCTTCTTTTTCCAAACGTGGGTCCTCCTTCAGCAATTGGATGGCATGATACCGGGCGGTTTTTAAGATTTGATTGTCTTTCACAATATCAGCAATCTTTAAGGTCAACAATCCGCTCTGTTGGGTGCCCATTAAATCTCCCGGGCCGCGAAGTTTTAAATCTACCTCTGCGATTTCAAAGCCATCATTGGTCTGTACCATGGTTTGTAACCGGGTTTTGGCATCTTCGGATAGTTTATGGCCCGTCATCAAAATACAAAAGCTCTGTTCCGCACCTCGTCCCACACGACCCCGAAGCTGGTGTAATTGCGAAAGCCCAAATCGTTCTGCACTTTCAATGATCATAACGGAGGCATTGGGCACATTCACCCCAACCTCGATTACGGTAGTGGCCACCATGATTTGGGTTTCTCCTTTTACAAAGCGGTCCATCTCATAATCCTTGTCGGCTGGTTTCATCTTACCGTGGACGATGGAAATTTGATAATCCGGTATTGGAAATTCCCGTGCAATACTTTCATAGCCGTCCATCAAATCTTTGTAATCCAAGGCTTCGGACTCCTGAATTAAAGGATAAACGATATAAATCTGCCGCCCCTTTTTGATTTCATCTTTAATGAATCTGAACACTTTTAAGCGATTACTGTCATACCGATGAACCGTCTTCACTGGTTTTCGCCCCGGTGGAAGTTCATCAATGACCGAAACATCCAAATCACCATACAAGCTCATGGCCAATGTTCTGGGAATCGGCGTAGCCGTCATGACTAGAATATGGGGAGGAATAGCCCCTCCATCTTCCCCAGAGGAGCTTTGGGTCGGGCTTCCTTTATGCCATAATTTTGACCGTTGTGCCACCCCAAATCGATGTTGCTCGTCCACAATGGCTAAGCCCAAATTTTTGAATTGTACCTTATCTTCCAGAACAGCATGGGTACCCACCAAAATGTTCAGATTTCCGTTTTCAAGTTGATTGTGAAGTAAAGTCCGTTCGGATTTTTTGGTGGAACCCGTCAGCAAGGCAATTTTCACATCCATTTTGCCCAAGAGTTCCTTCAATCCATTGTAATGTTGATTGGCGAGGATTTCCGTGGGAGCCATCAAACAAGCTTGGAAGCCATTGTCCATGGCCAAAAGCATACACATGAGCGCCACAATGGTCTTTCCTGAGCCCACATCACCCTGCAATAAGCGGTTCATCTGTGCATTGCTGCCCAAATCCCCCCGAATTTCTTTGATAACGCGTTTTTGGGCATCGGTCAGCTCAAAAGGAAGATGATTTTCAAAAAAAGAGGTGAAATTTTCCCCGACATTTTCAAAAGGCAAGCCTTTTATTTTCTGTTTTCGAATAAGTTTTTTGGAAATCAACTGCAGTTGCACAAAGAACAACTCCTCGAATTTTAATCGAAATTGGGCCTTCGCCAACAATTCCTGATTCTTTGGGAAATGTATGTTGAAAAGCGCCTCACTTTTTGAAATCAACCGCAATTCCTCCAAAATATTCTGGGGCAACGATTCTAAAAACTGCCCTTTGGATTCCAAAAACAGTTGCTGCATCATTTTTCCCACCACCCGATTGGTGATTCCTTTGGCGCTCAATTTTTCCGTAGAGGGATAAATGGGCTGCATGGCCACTTTCAATCCTTTTTGATGTTCTGAAAGTAGTTCCATCTCGGGGTGGGGCATGGAAAAGGTACTCCCATACTTGGAAATCCGACCAAAGACCACATAAGGTTCGTTGATTTTGAGATTCTCCCGAATCCATTTGTGGCTGCGGAACCAAACGAGTTCCATTTGCCCGGTTTCATCTACAAAAGTGGCTACAAGACGTTTTCCCCGTTTTTGTTCAATGGTTTTAAGATGAATGATTTTCCCCACCACCTGCACATCAGCGCCACTAGCCTGTAGTTGCGCAATTTTGTAGTATTGTGTCTTGTCCAAATACCGATTGGGAAACAGATGAAGTAGGTCTCGGTAGGTCTCAATCCCCAGTTCTGCCTTTAGGATATCCGCCCGGTTGGGGCCAACACCTTTTAAATAGGGAATGGGAGTTTGCAGAAAATTGGGATTCATCGAACTAAAATATGTAATTTGGAAGGACTTTTGATAGTATGACGGTATGAACCGAAGCCCATTTCTTATTTTTTTTCTTCTCACTCAGTTGCTTTCCGCCCAGGTTCAGGATAAGGTGGACTTTGAATTCAGTGGAGCAGATATTTATATCCAACCATCGGAAAAGAAAATTTCTGGAAGATATAACACTAGTTTTTGGGTTTTGAAAGATGTGGATTCCATCTTTTTAGATGCGCATAACATGTCATTTGATTCAATAAAGATGACTAGGTATCATACGCATAAGAATGCTGTCATCAAAGTGAATCCGATTGTGACTGATAGTAAACTGATAGTAAAAGGAAAATTCGAAAAGGGAGAATTTTATACTTTAAGTTTTGAATACCAGGTAAGTCCAAAGCAAACGGTCTATTTTTTGGGCTGGGATGATGCTATTGAAGGAAACGAACAAATCTGGACTCAAGGTCAAGGCAAATATACCAGTCACTGGTTGCCCAGTTTTGATGATATGACGGAAAAAGTAAAATTCGATTTGAATTTTATTCTTGAGGAAGATTATCCAGTAGTTTCAAATGGTAAGCTTGTTAAAAAAGATACACTTCCTGATTCAAAAGCTTTTTTATGGCAGTTCGATATGCAAAAACCTATGAGTAGCTACCTCGTTGCGTTTGCTATTGGTAATTTTGAAAAAGAGACCATTCATTCCGCATCGGGCATTCCCATTGAACTCTACTATGAACCCAAGGACAGCCTAAAAGCTGAACCCACCTATCGCTATTCCCAGCATATTTTTGATTTTTTGGAAAAGGAGATTGGCGTACCCTATCCTTGGCAGAACTACAAACAAATTCCGGTTCAGGATTTTTTGTATGCGGGAATGGAAAATACGGGAGCTACCATTTTTTCCAATACCCTTGTGGTGGATTCCATTGCCTTTAAGGACAAAAATTATGTAAATGTCAATGCACATGAGTTGGCACACCAATGGTTCGGGGATTTGGTGACGGAGAAAAGTGGGGCGCACCATTGGTTGCACGAAGGGTTTGCTACCTTTTATGCCTATTTGGCCGAGAAGGACATTTTTGGTGACGACTATTATTACTGGCATTTGTTGGAAACCGCTCAAGCCTTGGCCAATTTCTCTGGTGATGGCACAGGAGAGGCATTGACCAATTCCAGCGCAGGGAGCCTGACATTCTACGAAAAAGGAGCTTGGGCTTTAGTGATGCTCAAAGAGAAAGTGGGAGATGCCAATTTTAAAAAGGCGATAAAGAATTACCTGAACAAATACGCATATAGAAATGTAACCATTCCGGATTTTATGTGGGAAATGGAAAAAGCTTCGGGAATGAAACTTTCAGATTTTGAGGAAACCTGGCTCCAAGAATCGGAATTCCCGTTTGATGAAGTGAAAACCTTTTTAATGGACAAAAGCCCATCCATCAAAACTTATTTTGAGCTGCAAGACCAGATTGGGGGAAATTTGGAATCTGCCGAAACCATTTTACAAAACAAATGGGGGATGCTTCATTCCGAGCAGATAAAGCATCAGCTGGTTTTGGATTATGGCAGTACGTTTTCCATTCCCATCATTTCAAAAATGTTGGGCACAGAAAACCTGAAGGTGCGACAAGCACTGGCGTTGTCCATGGACAAAATTGCACCCGAGGTTCAATTGAATTTTGAAACATTGTTGGAGGATGAGAGTTACATCACTTTGGAATCCGCATTGTACAAACTTTGGACAGATTTTCCTGAGAGTCGAAAGAAATACTTGGACAAGACGGATGGGATTATAGGCTTTCCCAATAAAAATATCCGACTGCTTTGGTTGACCTTGGCCTTGGTGACCCCCGAGTACAATCCTGATTTGAAGCCCAACTATTTTGAGGAGCTCAGCAGCTATACCAGCTCAGAATATCACTTTGAAGTACGGTTACTGGCCTTTCAATACCTTAAAAGTATTGGTGGATTTGATGACGCCTCACTCAAGAATTTGGTGGAAGCCTGCAGTCACCATGTATGGCATTTTAAAAAATCATCCCGACAAATTTTAAAGGAATTTTTAAAAAGCGAAGACAGTACGGCCCGATTAAAAGCGCTTTATCCTTTGCTAAATCAAGAAGAACAGCAATATTTGGACAAAACTTTGGGTAAATGAGGGCATTGGTCATTTCAGGAGGTGGGAGCAAAGGTGCTTTTGCAGGTGGCGTTGCACAGTTTTTGATTGAGGAGGCCCGACACAAGTACGATATATTTGTGGGGACCTCTACAGGAAGCCTTTTGATATCACATTTGGCATTGAACAAATTGGATAAAATAAAGGAAATCTACTCTTCTGTAAATCAAGATAGTATTTTTAACAATTGCCCTTTTCTGATTAAGAAAAAGCATGGGGTGGAAATCATTGCCATCAACCATTGGAATGTGGTAAAAAATTTCATCCGAGGGAAGAAAACCTTTGGAGAAAGCGAAAACCTGCGAGACCTCATACGCGAATCCATAACTGTGGAGGAATTCAACGAGCTTAAGCAAAGCGATATTGATGTGGTGGTCACCGTATCAAATTTGTCCCTGAATCAGGTTGAGTATAAATCCATCAACGAATGCACTTACGATGAATTCTGCGATTGGATTTGGATTTCTTCCAACTACACACCGTTTATGAGTCTTGTAAAAAAAGATGGATGCGAATATGCAGACGGCGGTTTGGGAACTTTAGTTCCCATTGAAGAAGCCCTCAATCGGGGAGCTACTGAAGTTGATGTGGTGGTGCTGCATACCGAAGTGAATCACCTCAACCGAATGTCCACCAAAAACCCCTTTGATTTGATCACCACCATTTTCGGTTTCATGTTGGACCGTATTGAGAACCAAAATATTCGGATTGGGAAATTGGTGGCCAATCAAAAAGATGCCATCATCAATTTCTACTATACGCCAACGGTGTTGACCACAAATTCCTTGATTTTTGATAAGGAGCGAATGACCTTATGGTGGAAAAGAGGCTATCTCTATGCCAAAAACAAAAATGAGGAAACCAGCCCCATTCAGCCCGAACTTCAGGAATAGGTTAATCCCAAAGTTCGCTTACTTCCTTTTTAACAAAGGCCAAGGCCGTGTTGGAAGGGGATTGCTTTTCCATGGTCTGGTTCAAAATATCTTCCCGTAGCTTGTCGGGCGAGTCCGTTTCACTCATTCCCGCGGAGCGGATAATCTGAATGGTGGCATTCTTTGCTGCTTTGATGATATTCCAGCATTCTTCGGACATGTAAATCTGTTGGGAAAGATTGTGTTCGAACTCTGTTTCAACCTGACTGATCAAAAGATTTTCGTAATCCCGCTTGCTTTTTCCTTTAGGTCCTACGCGCACCACAAGACTGTTAATTGCAATTCGTTCCAAGAATAGTGCCATACGCTCATAGGCTTGAAGTCGAACAGGAAGGGTCTCTTTTTGGGAATCTTTGTGCAAAAGAAATCGCCTACGACCATCTTCATTTCGGGTATGTAGTCTAAAAAAGTAAAAGGCAACTGCGCCGGTTACAACGGCTGGCATTAAATACGCAAAAAGTTGAAGGATATCATCTCCACTCATAGGATAGTTTGGTTTTTGTTGATTTTACACAACAAGAACGAACCAAATTTGCAAAAAGTATTTTTACCTACAATCTTATTGGGCCGCCTTGGCACTTTCCTTGGCCTTGGCGTAAAAAGCTTTGTAATTTGGTTGGAGTTTAATATTTACACCTTCCTTGAAGTTGCCATCCTTAGCGGAAATAATGATGCTTTCGCCAGGTACGCCTAAGGTTCCAACCAATTCTTTGGATACAGTAGCAACTTGGTCATACGTAGGACCGAACTCTCCTGTGATGTTCAAACCTTCCACCTCCGTCTTAAAATTAGGGTTCGATTTGATGACTTTGGAAACATTGGTCAACCATTCTTTTCCGGTCTCGGTAAGTTCAGAAGACGTATCGGAACCGAACAGATTGCTTAGGCTGCTTGAAATTACAATGGTACCTTCTGCCACACTTACATTGGCATTTTCACCCAAAGTTTGCTTAATACGGGTCAAAGAAACAATAGCGGTGGAATCGTTGGCGGATATCATATCGTTGATGCCGCTCAATTGCTTTTCCTTTCTAGCCAAGGCTTCCATGGCCCTGTTCACATTATTGGAGTTTTGTTTGGAAAGCTCGGAGAAGTTACTCAGATTACCCAACAATGTAGCGTTGGCGTCACGTAAGCCTACATTTTCCACTTCCAAGGCTTCCGCTTTGGCACTGCTCGAAGAGATTTCACGCTTGGCCTTGGCCAATTCCTGTTCCACTTCTGCCATTTTGGACTTTAGGTCATCGATTTCCGCAATAAGATCGCTCTTTCTTTGGGCAAAAGCCGAAGTAGCAACGAAAAGCAGAACTATAGGGAGTAACAATTTTTTCATAAGTAGTATGTATTTGGATGTTCAATTTTGAAGCTAAAGTATAATGTTTTTTTTAATTGGACTTACCTCCAAGATGGGAACAATCATAAAGTTCTTGCATGGAAGTAAAAGGAACCGCAGCTTTTTTGTAGCCATAAACCGCCTCAAGGTCACTGCTTAGGTAATCATCATCCACGTTCACTTGAATGTCGTTCATGGTAAACTGACAGGGATGTTCGTATCCCGCTGCATGGGTAATTTCCAAAAACTCTTTGCGAAAGGTCTTAAAATATTGGGCCAATCGGTCTGACTTTAATGGAACGTCGATGCCTTGCTGCAACCATTTGTTTTGTGTGGCCACTCCGGATGGGCATCGGTTGGTGTGGCATACCTGCGCTTGGATGCATCCAATACTCATCATGGCTTCACGGGCGACATTGATGCAATCCGCACCCATGGAAAAGGCCATGGCTGCTTTGGCCGGAAAGCCCAATTTTCCGCTTCCGATAAACACAATGCGTTCTGCCAAGCCCATATCATTAAAGATTTTATAGACCGAAGAAAACCCATACGTCCAAGGTAAGGACACATGGTCGGCAAAACTGGGTGGGGCCGCTCCGGTTCCCCCTTCACCACCATCAATGGTGATAAAGTCCGGACCTTTCCCTGTTTTCTTCATCAGGTTGGCCAATTCTTCCCACTGGTCCAATTTGCCAATGGCAGCTTTGATTCCCACGGGCAATCCGGTTTCGTCAGCAATGGATTCGATTAAATCCAAAAGTTCGGGTATATTACTAAAGGCTTTGTGGGTAGGAGGGGAGATGACATCTTTTCCAACTTCAACTCCTCTTATTTCTGCCAATTCATGCGTGATTTTGGCTCCGGGCAGTACACCGCCTTTTCCAGGTTTGGCCCCTTGTGAAAGTTTGATTTCCACTGCTTTGATACAGGGATTTTCATCCACTAGGATTTTCATTTTTTCCATGGAAAAATTCCCATCCCGACTACGCACCCCAAAATAACCAGTACCGAAGTGAAAAATCACATCGCCGCCTTGTTTATGGTAGGGCGAAAGGCCTCCTTCACCCGTGTTGTGATAAGCGCCGCACTTTTTCACCCCATTGTTCAAGGATTCAACTGCAGCTGCCGATAATGAACCAAAACTCATGGCCGATACATTGATTATGGAAGCGGGTCGAAATGGCTTCTTCCGTCTGTTGTATCCTCCAATGACTTTGGCACAGGGAACAAAATAGGGGTCTTTGGCATTCGGATGGCCTTCTGGAAGCTGATAGGCGATCATGGCATTCTTCACAAAAATGTGCTGATGCTTGTAGATGTCCCGTTCTGTTCCAAAGCCCTCATAATTGTTCTCCTTTTTGGCCGAAGCGTAAATCCAACTGCGTTCAATCCGGTTGAAGGGGAGCTCCTCGCGATTGTTGGCCACAAAATATTGACGCATTTCTGGTCCAATGCTTTCCAACCAGTACCGCAAATGCCCAACAATGGGAAAATTATGGCTTATGGTGTGCGCCTTTTGGAAAAAGATATCCCGAATCGCGACTATACATAGAAAAATCAATATCCATCCCCACCAAGGAATGTCGGCCAAAAAATCTAAAATTGAATCCATTATTACATGTTCAAATAATCCAACGTAAGCTGGGTCATAGCTTTCACGCCCAACAACAACCCACTGTCATCAATCTTAAAATCTGGTGTGTGGTGCGGAAAGGACTCAGTGGTACCGGGAGCCATTCCTCCCAAAATAAAGAAGAGTCCAGGCACTTTTTCTTGGAAATAACTGAAATCCTCGGCACCGGTAACAGCCTTAGTTAAAGTAACATTTTCCTTGCCGGCGGCTTTCTCCAAGCTGGGTAGCATTTTAGCCGTCAAATCCAAATCGTTGAACGTAATGGCCGTGGAAGTGGTGATTTCAATATCAGCATCGCCACCGTACGCCTTGGCAATGGCGGGAACCATTTCCATCATTCGGTCATTTAGCTTTTTCTGCATGTCATAATCCAAAGTTCGGATGGTACCAATCATTTCAGCACTTTCTGGAATGATATTGAAACGTACCCCACTGGTAATCTTTCCTACGGAAATAACCGCAGCTTCGTTTGTAAGTTCCGTTTCCCGGCTGATGATGGTCTGAAGTCCATCAATAATCTTTGCACTGATCAAAATGGGGTCAACTCCGGCCCAAGGTTGGGAACCGTGGGTTTGCTTCCCTTTTACATTGATTACAAAACGCTGGGCAGATGCCAATGCACCACCTGGCTTATATTTAATGGTATTGATAGGCGTTTGTGAATTGATGTGCAATCCAAAAATAGCATCCACATCAGGATTGGTAAGTACGCCTTCCTTCACCATTAATTTGGCGCCGCCTTCTTCTCCTGGAGGCGCTCCTTCTTCAGCCGGCTGGAATATGAATTTCACCGTGCCTTTTATTTTATCCTTGTTTTTGGCGAGTACTTCGGCCACTCCCATTAAAATGGCGGTGTGCGTGTCATGACCACAGGCATGCATCACTCCGACCTCGGTTCCCAAAAACTCTGATTTCACCGTGGATTTGAAAGGCAAATCATTACGTTCAGTGACAGGAAGCGCATCAATATCTGCTCTTAGGCCAACCACTTTTCCGGGTTTATTACCTTTAAGGATTCCAACCACTCCCGTGTGGGCCACTCCCGTCTGAACTTCAATGCCTAGAGATTTTAAGTGGGCTGCAATTTTTTCAGCGGTTTTAAATTCCCGGTTACTGAGTTCAGGATGTTCATGGATGTCGCGTCGCCATTCAATCACTTTGGATTCAACTGCGGCGATGTCTTTTCCTAAGTCTTGTGCGTAGATGGATGCACCAGTTGCGAGTAGTGCAAGAGCTAGAATTTTCTTCATAATGTTGTGTTAGTTATAGTTTCATTAGACGATATCCGTCATTTTGTAATTGAATCAGTGCGGTCATGGCCGAAAGTGCAATCTTTTCACCAGGAATAAGGCTTTCCTTGGGAACATTACGGGATTTTGAGGATTGACCACAAAGAATGATTTCAACGCCGTTATCCATAAGTTCCTGCAATAATTCTGCATTAGGGTTAGGAACTCCAAACCGTTTTTCATGGGCCTCATTGTTCATGATATTAGTCGTGGCACTACCATGAATGATCATTGCGGCTTTTAACTGGGATAAAGGAATACCGTTCTGTGCGTGCATGTTCAAAAATCGAGCGGCAGTATCTATCCGTAAATTTAATTCCTCAGGTGAATCTGGGCCAATGGCCACATCAAAAACAACCTTGAATTCTTCATTGATGTTGGTTTTAAAATCAGGGTTCTTTACTGGAAAGACTGCCCCGTAATTTTCTATGATTGGACCTGCTTTTTTCTCTTGGGACAGTGCTAAAAGACTGAAAAGCGCACATATCCAGATGGGGAAACGGTTATATTTCATCAATATATTGGGTTATGGCGTTAAATATATTCAATTCAAATCAAAACACCTCCGTGTTTATAAATATTGAAAGCTTGATTTTAGCATAAGGCCATTATTGGCTAATTTCACACTTACTTTTTAAAAATCCGAGCCTTTGAGTACTTTTTTGGACGAATTGAATGATGCGCAACGGGCCCCTGTATTGCACAAGGATGGGCCATTGATGGTGATAGCGGGTGCCGGTTCTGGGAAGACCCGAGTTTTAACATATCGCATTGCCCACCTGATGAACCAAGGAGTGGATTCTTTCAATATTCTGGCCTTGACTTTTACCAATAAAGCGGCCCGTGAAATGAAAAAACGGATTTCATCCATTGTTGGGGCTTCTGAAGCTAAGAACCTTTGGATGGGTACCTTTCACTCTGTCTTTGCCAAATTGCTGCGCTATGATGGGGATAAATTGGGATTCCCCAGCAACTTTACCATTTATGACACCCAGGATTCCCAACGATTGATTGCTGCCATCATAAAGGAGATGGGGTTGGACAAGGACATTTATAAATACAAACAGATTCAAAACCGAATCTCATCCTACAAGAATAGCCTTATCACGGTCAAGGCCTATTTTCAAAACCCTGAATTGGTGGAGGCCGATGCCATGGCCAAGCGACCTAGAATGGGGGAGATTTACAAAAATTATGTGGACCGTTGCTTTAAGGCCGGTGCCATGGATTTTGATGACCTTCTACTTCGTACCAATGAGCTGTTGACCCGATTCCCGGAGGTTTTGATGAAATATCAGGATAGGTTCCGGTATATTTTGGTGGATGAGTACCAAGATACCAACCATTCACAGTATTTGATAGTTAAAGCATTGTCAGACCGCTACCAAAATATCTGTGTGGTTGGGGATGATGCGCAAAGTATTTATTCATTCCGTGGCGCGAACATCAGCAATATTCTCAATTTTCAACGGGATTATGATGATGTGGCCGTATACCGTTTGGAACAGAACTACCGGTCAACCCAAAATATTGTAAAAGCGGCGAATTCCATCATTGCCAAAAACCGCGACCAGTTGGAAAAAGTGGTGTGGACTTCCAACGATGAGGGCCATAAAATAAAAATACATCGAAGTCCCACCGATGCAGAGGAGGGGAGGTATGTGGCAGGTTCCATTTTTGAGACCAAAATGCAACAACAGCTTCAAAATGGGGATTTTGCGGTGTTGTACCGAACCAATTCGCAGTCCCGCGCTATTGAGGATGCGCTCAGAAAAAGAGATATTCCATATCGTATTTATGGTGGACTTTCTTTTTACCAACGCAAGGAAATCAAGGATGTTTTGGCGTATTTGCGGTTGATTGTCAATCCAAAAGATGAGGAGGCGTTGAAACGGGTCATCAATTTTCCGGCACGTGGTATCGGACAAACTACTATAGACCGACTTGTTGTAGCCGCTAACCATTATGGGAGGTCCATTTTTGAGGTCATGGAGCATTTGGATAAGCTTAACCTGAACATTAATGCAGGAACCAAACGCAAGTTGGATGATTTTGTGACCATGATAAAGAGTTTCCAAATCATGAATGAAGGAACCGATGCCTTCACACTGGCAGAACATGTGTCCAAGAAAACAGGTGTTTTGCTGGAGTTCAAGAAAGATGGAACCCCTGAGGGTATCGCCCGCATGGAGAATATTGAAGAACTCTTGAATGGAATCAAGGATTTTGTAGAGGGACAAAAAGAATTGGTGGATGCCACAGGCAGTCTCACTGAGTTTTTGGAAGATGTTGCCTTGGCAACAGATATGGATAAAGAGGTAGGAGATGATGACCGAGTTGCATTGATGACCATTCACTTGGCCAAGGGTTTGGAGTTTCCATACGTGTATGTGGTGGGTATGGAGGAAGACCTTTTTCCGTCGGCCATGAGTATGAATACGCGTAGCGAGTTGGAAGAAGAACGCCGATTGTTTTATGTGGCCTTGACTCGGGCTGAAAAGCAGGCCACGCTCACCTATACGCAAAATAGATATCGATGGGGTAAACTCATCGATGCGGAACCCAGTCGATTTTTGGAGGAAATCGATGAACAGTATGTGGAAAACCTCACTCCGGTAAATGATGGGTACCGCTATAAATCGTTGATCAATGCGGATATTTTTGGAGAGGTTGACAAAAGTAAGCTCAGACAGATAAAGCCCACAAGTGGAACGCCACCCAGCACCCACAGACCCAACGAGCAACAATTGCGAAAGTTGCGGAAGCTAAAGCCAGAACTCTCCAGTTCAACCACAAACAACAATGTCATCGATTCCAATCTTGCCGAAGGCGCTTTGGTGAACCATACCCGTTTTGGCAGGGGCAAAATCTTAAAGATTGAGGGTGTAGGGAACGACAAGAAAGCTGAAATCCATTTTGAGCAAGGCGGCATGAAAAAGTTATTGCTTCGTTTTGCCAAGCTCGAGGTTATCGATAATGCATAAATCAATTTTAGGTAGCTTGGAAATGTATTCCCATAACCAAATCTCCTCTAGATCAAGGATGACGTAAAATATATTCCCAAGAGGGTAGGGGGCTGAAAAAATGTTTAAATTCAAGACCACTAAGTTTTGAATACCATACCAAACCCTCTATGAAAAAGTTATTTTCCGACCCAGTCTTTCTCGCCACTGTTTTACTAGTTGCATTACTTTTTGGTATTGCTGGATTCCATTTTGAATTAGGATTGCCCCCTGTTGTTGGAATGGTGTTCGGCGTCATTATTGGGTGGATGCTCTTGATCAGCCTAAAACTTCTCACTTCCTTGGCCAAACCGCTTTTCAAAATAGTATCCATTGGTTTGTTTACGACTTTTTTGAGCGGCTTGTTGACCTTGGTCATCTTACGGATGTTTGCCTTCCGGTGGCCTTCTTTATTGTTCTATCTACTTGCGCTCTTGATCTTTGTGTGTTGTGTGCTATTGACTTTTGGGTTGGAGAAAATTATCAAAAAAAGGAATCACAAGGGTTGGCTATTGGTTATTGCATCATTGGCAATTGTAGTATTGGGGCTCTATGGATTCAATAGTTTGGATGGAGACCCATACATAAACGATAAGCCTCAGACAGAGAGTAGCACAAAGATTTCTATGCTTTCAGAATCGGGATTGGAAGACCCTTCCCAGAAAGGACCCTTTGAGGTTGATATCTTTACATATGGCAGTGGAACCGATAAAAAAAGACCCGAATATGCAGGTGAGGTCAAGATAAAAACACCTACCATTGATGCATCCCTACTTTTACCCGACTGGAAGGGTAAAAAGAAAAAGTGGCGGGAAAAATTCTGGGGTTTCGGGGTTGAAAATTTTCCATTGAATGGACGAGTATACATGCCTAAAGGAGAAGGTCCTTTTCCACTAGTGGTTATGGTGCACGGTAACCATAGTATGATAGATTATTCAGATGCTGGTTATGCCTATCTGGGCGAATTGTTGGCCAGTAGGGGCTCCATTGCAGTATCTGTGGATGAAAATTTCATCAATGCCCATTGGTCGGGTGATTTCAGGGGAAAAGAAATGCCGGCAAGGGGTTGGTTATTGTTAAAGCATCTGGAGCAATGGAAAAAATGGAATGATGGCACTGAAACCGCCATCAGAGGAAAGGTGGACATGGACAATATTGTATTGGTGGGCCATTCAAGAGGAGGGGAGGCCGTTTCCATCGCGGCGGCTTTTAATGAATTGGAGCGATTTCCAGATAATGCCCAACAAACTTTCGATTTTAATTTTGGGATAAGGGGCATCATCACTGTTGCGCCAACGGATTATCGATATGACCGGCAAATCACTTTAAAAAACATCAATTATTTATCACTTCAAGGTGCCTATGATTCGGATGAAGTGAGTTTTTGGGGGATGCGACCCTACCACAGATTACAATTTTCTGATGATTTTAAAGGATTCAAGGCAGGAGTGTATATGAATCATGCCAATCATGGGCAATTCAATTCCACTTGGGGTCGGTCGGACTTTGGAGCCCCCATGAAATGGTTGTTGAATCTTAAACCGCTAGTTTCAGGCGAAGAGCAACGCCAAGTGGCCAAAGTATATGTCAGCGCCTTTGTGGAAGCCGTATTAAAGGGCAATACAAAGTATAAAAATATATTCAAAAGTGTGGATGGGGTAAAAAATTGGCTCCCGGAAGAATCCTATCTAAGTCAATATGCAGATGCTTCCAAGAAAATACTGCTGGATTTTGAAGATGATATTGATGTAACTACAGGTGGGGAAAATATTCAAATTAATGCCGAAAACTTTAAAATATGGCGTGAAGAGGGATTAAAATCCCGCGACAATGACGAACAAGAGAATAATGCGCTGGTTTTAGGGTGGAAATATGGAAGCAAGGCTGGAAAAGATTCGCTGCCACAATATCGAATACTTATTCCAGCTAGTTTAAAGGATTTTAGTACAATGGATACCCTGGAGTTGACCGTTGGTACAGGAAATATTTCTGAATTAAAACTTAAGGAGCAGGAAAAGGATTTCTCAAATGCTGCGTTCGATTTCAGCTTGGTTCTCCGCGATAGTCTTGGTAACAAAGCGTCTGTAGCTTTATCCAATACCACGGTCTTGCCTGCACCTATTCGGAGTAAGTTCACCAAATTCAAGTTTTTGGATAAGGACATGATAGGTGGCGATTGGGAAGTGCAATTAAAGAGTTGTTACATTCCGATTTCATCCTTTTTGAGCAAAAACCCCAATTTGGAAACGGCTAAATTACATTCAATCAGCTTGGTTTTTGACCGGGATTCCTTGGGGATAGTGGTTCTAGATGATATTGGCATCTATAGTGATGTGGAGGTAAAGGAGGAACCCGCCATTTTGGAATAAAAATCAGTCAAAAACGTATTCGCCATTTTCGATAGATATTGTTTGCTGGGCAATGGCCATATAAAGAGAATCTGAAACCAAGCTGCCGTTTTTGGTTTTCAGGCATTTCTCAAGGTCGTTTCCATCGCAACGTAAAGTTATCGTACTTTCTCCATTAGGAAAAGCTTGGGTTTCCTCGATTCCGCCACCTCGAATCAAATATGCACTTAGATGGTAACTATGGGGAGTCTTAGAAGGATCTTCAAAGCCACCCAGGATGTATGAAGGAGGCCCTAATTCGTTTTGGATGGTGTATATGCGATCATAGTTGATGGGATTACCATAGAGCGAAGTGGGAACAACTTTGTTGTTGTTCACGTAAAGGCCAATGTTTTTAATAGGAAAGTCATTTTTACCCGTATTCCAAGAAAACACACCAAATTTCTTGTCGTTGGACAGAACAAATGAAAAAGCATGCTTCTTTTTGGGGAGATAGGCCTGGATTTCATTTAAAATTTGGGTATTGGTAATATTGCGCTCAATGGTTTGTCTGATTTGCTCATTCGTTGAAACAATCGACTCTTGAAGATTAGTACCATTTTGTTTTGTGTTTGCCATTTTCGCAAAGAGATGGTCCAATTGATCTACAATTGCTTTCCCACTATCTAATTCTTCCTTGTGTTGATTTTGCCCTTGAAAAGTGCAGTTTATGAACATTGGAAATAAAAGAACGAGGGCTATATTTCTTGTGATTTGTATGAATTTCATTTTGAAATTAAATTGGGTTATGGGCAAAGCTGTTGTTTTCTTTTCTATTCGAACGCCTCAAATGCATGAATGCCCATTTTCAATTGATGTATTCTTGTTTTTGGTGGAGATGATGGAATAACGAAAGGTTGGCTATAAATATTACTTTTAACATTTTCTCTTGATTTCTATCATGCGCCATGCGGGTAATCTTCTTTACTTTGTAGTGTTATTGGTAAAGAGAAATGGCGGAATTCATAAAACTTTACGAGGAAAATCCAAATGCGAGGCAAATTGAAAAGATTGGCAATGTGCTTCGGAAGGGAGGTCTTGTTATCTATCCTACAGATACGGTGTATGGTTTGGGATGCGATATTACCAATTCCAAAGCATTGCAACGGATAGCTCGCATTAAAGGAGTGAAACTCGAAAAGGCCAATTGGTCTTTTGTATGTGCGGATTTAAGTAATTTATCGGACTACGTGCGACAGATTGATTCTTCCACGTTCAAGATTTTGAAACGGGCCTTACCAGGGCCGTACACCTTTATTTTGCCTGGGAATAATAACCTCCCAAAAGATTTTAAAAAGAAAAAAACGGTGGGTATACGTATCCCTGATAATAATATCGCCAGAGCATTGGTATCCGAATTGGGCAATCCCATTGTTTCCACTTCAATTCATGATGAGGATGATATTTTGGAATACACCACGGATCCAGAATTGATTTTTGAGAAATGGCAGAATTTGGTGGATGTAGTGATAGATGGGGGGTATGGAGATAACGTAGCCTCAACGGTGATTGACCTTTCTGAAAGTATTCCAGAAGTAGTTCGGGAAGGAAAAGGAAGTCTAGACATATTTTAGCATAAAAAAAGCGGCCTTTTGGGCCGCTTTTCAATTTATACTTTATCAGGTTTACTGACCACCACCAATTGCAGGGTCTTTCATACCTTCTTCAATCATGTTGTAGAACTGATCGATTTTTGGAAGTACCACAATACGGGTTCTTCTGTTTTTAGCTCTATCAGCAGAAGTGTCATTGCTTACAAGTGGCACATAGTAGCTACGTCCTGCAGCAGTCATTCTAGCTGGATCTACACCAAAGTCATTTTGAAGGATTCTAACAACAGAAGTTGCTCTTTTTGCACTCAAATCCCAGTTGTCCAATAGGACACCGCTGCGATAAGGTACGTTGTCTGTGTGACCTTCAACCATAAATTCAAAATCAGGCTTGTTGTTAACCACCTTGGCTACTTTACCCAATACTTCTTTTGCAGCACTGGTTACGTTGTAGCTTCCGCTTCTAAACAACAACTTATCAGAGATGGAAACGAATACAACGCCTTTTTCAACGCTGATTTCGATGTCTTCATCATCCAAGTTGCCCAACACACCTTTTAAGCTCTGTACCAAAGAAAGGTTTACAGAATCTCTACGGGTAACGGCATCTTGCAATTTTCTGATGGTAAGGTCTTTTTCTTTAAGACTTTCCAAAGATTTCTCAAGGTTTTCGGCACCTTTAGTGGTAAGCGTTGTCAAGTTACCCATGTTGTTGATGAGTTCTTGGTTGTTCGCTTTCAAAAATGCGTTTTGGTCTTCGAGGGTTTTTAATCTTGAATCTGCAGTGGCTTTTTCTTCCAAGCAGTCGTTAAGTTTAACGGTTGCAGAGTTCAATAAATCTTGGGTTTCTTTCTGTTTGGCTTCAAGCTCAGCGTATTTTTTTTGAGATACGCATGATGATAATAAAATGGCCATAGCCAATGTTCCTAGAAAAACTTTTTTCATAGTTCAGGGTATAATTTAAGGATTGTTAGATATATCAATGTTAAAATTTGTCGACCAAAATTAGAGAAAAAGCAAATTTTCTAAATTTCGGTATAGTTAATCTTTTACTAAAATGTTAAAATTCTTTACTTGATTTACGAAATGCGACCAGACTATGGATGTCGTAGTATAGTACTTTAATAAAAAATTAGCTTTTTCCCGCTTCTTGTAAAGTGCCCTAAAGTTACCATAAAAACTGATATGTGCCCGCAGAATGGCCCAACAATGTGCAAACTTCAATTGAAAAACAAATCGCAAGGCTGCGATGCCGTCCAATAATAGTCGCAAGAAGATAATTGGGAAGGCCTTTTTTGTTGGTAGGTTTTTGGTGATGGAGTACAATGAGTTCCTGAAATTGAGAAAAGTCTTTTTAGGATTCATGTTACTCAGGGTTGAACCCCCAAGATGAAACACATGGCTTTTTCCGACATAAAGAACCTTGTGCCCCGCATTTTTTGCGCGCCAGCATAGGTCCACTTCTTCTTGGTGGGCAAAATAGTCCTCATCAAACCCGCCAAGGGAATGGAACAATTCGCTTTTTATGAACATGCAGGCCCCGGTTGCCCAGAAAATCTCAATCACATCATCATATTGTCCTTTGTCTTTTTCCAAAGCCTGAAATATTCGGCCTCTGCAAAACGGATAGCCAAGCATATCGATGAAACCACCAGCCGCCCCGGCATATTCAAAATAGTCTTTGTTCTTTAGATCTAATATTTTAGGTTGGATGATTGCGGCTTCAGGATATATTGAAAATGCTTCTCGAATTGGTCCCAGCCAATTTGGGGTGACCTCCACATCAGAATTCAGCAGACAAAATACATCAGCTTGAATGTGTTTTAAACCATCATTATACCCTTTGGCAAAACCTCCATTCCCCGAATTTTGAACAATTCCGATTTCAGGATATTCACTTTTTAGAAAGGCTACGGAATTATCGGTACTGGCATTGTCCACCACATAGATATCCGCTCCAGTGGAGTAGGCCATGACAGAGGGAAGGAACTGTTTTAGCAAGGATTCCCCGTTCCAGTTGAGTATGACTACGGCGATTTTCAAAACGAGGGCAAATTAACGGCTAAAATCAGGAATATCCTTCAAAAACGTATATTTTTCATTTTCATGGTCCATTTGGCAGTAGTAATGTTCCAAGCCGTTGGTCACCATAAGGTATTCGGATTTCAATTGATAATTGTAGCGGGCAATTTGGTCAAAAGTGGTCTGTACTATTTTCACCTCTGGGGCTTTGCATTCCACCAAAAGAAAGATGGAACCGTCTGGATTAAAAACCACAATATCATATCGTTTCTTTAACCGGTTGACCATCAACTGCTTTTCCACATTAATGAGACTCTTGGGATAATTTCTAGTGAATATTAGAAAATGCAATACATGTTGCCGCACCCATTCTTCAGGTTGCAGCAAAACAAATTTTTTGCGGATGCCGTCAAAAATGTAGCGCCTATTTTGGCTATTTTTGAGTCGAAACGAATACGCTGGAAAGTTCAAGGATTGCATTGAACAAAATTGATGATTTTTTTTCGGAATGGACAAGGTAAAGGAAATAGTTGCGAATATTGATGCGGGAAAGCCAAAACCCATCTACTTTTTAATGGGGGAGGAGCCGTATTATATTGACAAGATTTCGCAATATATCTCGGACAATGTGCTTACTGAAGATGAAAAAGGATTTAATCAAATGGTGCTTTATGGGCGGGATACCTCTGTGGATGAGGTGATTTCAAATGCCAAACGTTTCCCCATGATGGCCGAACATCAGGTGGTCATTGTCAAAGAGGCTCAAGACCTTTCCCGGACCATTGAGAACTTCACCTCCTATGTTGAACATCCACAGCCCACTACCATTTTGGTGATTTGTTACAAGTACAAGAAATTGGACAAGCGTAAAAAGCTCTACAAAGCCGTTCAGAAGAATGGGGAGCTTTTTGAGAGTAAAAAGCTGTATGAAAACCAGGTGGCCGAGTGGATTCGTAGAACGCTGAGCAGTAAAAATTATAGGATTTCGCCCAAAGCGTGTGTACTGCTTGTGGAATTTTTGGGGACGGATTTGGGGAAAATCAATAATGAGCTCACCAAATTGACCCTAGTGGTTCCTGCGTCAACGGAGATTACCCCAGAATTGATAGAGCAACATATCGGGATCAGTAAGGACTTCAACAATTTTGAGTTAAAGAAGGCTATTGGGGAGCGAGATGTGCGCAAGGCATCCCAGATTCTCGACTATTTTGCCCAAAACCCCAAAGACAATCCTTTTGTAGTGACGGTAACCTTGTTGAATACCTTCTTTACCCAATTATTACAATACCATGGCCTCAAAGACCATTCTCCAGGCAATGTGGCCAAAGTGCTGGGTGTGAATCCGTATTTCGTAAAAGAGTATACCGTTGCCGCCCGAAATTACCCCATGAAGCGTGTCAGTGGCATCATTTCAAGTTTACGGGAGCTGGATTTAAAGGGCAAAGGTGTAGGCGCCAATAACATGGCACAATCAGAACTTCTTAAAGAATTACTTACCGAAATAATTTAAGATTACTTTTTATCCACGCTGTATTTACCGGGACCCAATAAGAAAACAACCAAGAAAATCACGAAAAAGAGCAATGCTTTTTCCTTGGTGCCAAATGGGTCTGCACTGTGAATAACAAAGGCAGCGATAAACATGGTGAATGCTGTTGGAATTGCGGCCCACCGCGTTTTAAACCCGATAATCATAAGCACAGGGCAAAGGAATTCGGCAATAACGGTTAAAAATAGAGTAGGAGCTTGACCTATCCCAAACGGGTTGGCAAACTCGGTATTTCCATTGATTAGGTTAAGAAGTTTTGGGTATCCATGGGTGATCATAAATGCGGAGGGAGCTATTCTTAATATGGCCAAACCCAAGTGGACTAAAGCATTATTTTTCATGTAGGGGAATTTTTAGTTCACGTGAAATTAGGAATAATGTCTTAATGACCATTAAAATAATTGATGAAATATGGTTCTCAATTGACATTTTCGTTGAAAATCAATTATCTGAGGCTTGGATAGGATTTTGGGTTGGCCTCATGCATGATTTCATATACTTTTTCAAAAATGTCCTCTGCATTGGGTTTGGAAAAATAGTCACCGTCCGAAGCATAGGCCGGTCTGTGGGCTTTTGCAGTGAGTGTTCTTGGGGCGCTGTCCAAATAGCGATATCCTTTTTGGTTTTCCAAGACCTCTTGCAAGAGATAGGCAGAACATCCACCAGGGACATCTTCGTCCACGATTAGGAATCTATTGGTCTTTTTCAAGCTTTTTACCACATCATGTTCCAAATCAAAAGGTAATAAGGACTGTGCGTCGATAACCTCGGCATCAATACCTACTTCCAAGAGGTCTTGCGCCACTTTTTCCACGATCCGTAGCGTGGAGCCATACGAAAGTATCGTAATGTCTGTACCCTTCTTTAAGGTTTCCACTTTCCCAATTGGAGTGCAAAATGCGCCAAGATTGGCAGGCTTTTTCTCTTTTAAACGATACCCGTTTAAACTTTCGATGATGAGGGCAGGTTCATCGCTTTTCATCAACGTGTTATAAAAACCAGCGGCCTGCGTCATATTTCTGGGTACCAAAATGTACATTCCCCGCAATAGGCTTATCAAGCCGGCCATGGGAGACCCCGAATGCCATATACCTTCCAGTCGATGACCTCGCGTGCGCACAATAAGTGGAGCTTTTTGTTTACCAACTGTCCGGTACATCAAGGAAGCCAAATCATCACTTAGGGTTTGAATGGCATAGAGGATGTAGTCCAAATATTGGATTTCTGCGATAGGCCTCAAGCCCCTAAGAGCAAGCCCAACACCTTGTCCAATTATCGTGGTTTCCCGTATCCCTGTATCGGCAACACGCATGTCGCCAAATTTCTTCTGAAGTCCTTCCAGCCCTTGGTTTACATCACCGATGTTTCCTGTATCCTCCCCAAAGACCAAGGCTTCCGGGTATTTTGTGAAAAGGGCATCAAAATTATCCCGTAGAATAATCCGTCCATCAACCTCTTCCATATCTTCTGAATAAGATGGTGCAACGGGAGCTATCTTGGTTGCCTTGCTAGGTAATTCGCTGTATAAATGGGAACTGTATTTAGGCTGGGTGTTCGCCATGAATGTATTGATCCATTCCTGGAGCTGTTTCTTTTCTGGGGTTGATTCTCCCAAAAGATACCGCAATGCACTTCTGGATTTGGAGGCCAAATCTTTTTTCAGTGGCTCTTCGATGGCGATTAAATCATTCTTGATTTTAGTGATGAAGGAGCGATTTGGACTTTTTCCGGCAACACTGTCCAACAACTGAACGAGTTGTTTTTTGGCTTGAAGGTGCGGTTTCAAGAACTCGTTCCAGGCTTCTTTCTTGGCCGAACGCACTTTGTGCTTGATTTCACGCTCCAATTTTTTAAGCTCTTCCTCCGTACTGATGTTGTTTTCAAGAATCCACTCGCGAAATCGTTTATTGCAGTCATTTTCGCGTTCCCATTCCAAACGTTCTGGTGATTTATAACGTTCGTGGGAGCCTGAAGTGGAATGCCCTTGGGGTTGGGTCAGTTCGGTGACATGAATCAGGACAGGGACATGATTTTCCCGGGCAATGTCCGAAGCATTTTCAAAAGCATGGATAAGACCTGTGTAATCCCATCCTTTGATTTTTAAAATTTCAAAACCTTCTTTATCCTCAGTACGCTGAAATCCTTTCAACGCCTCGGAAATATTTCCTTTGGTGGTATGGAACTCAGAAGGAACGGAGATTCCGTATTCATCATCCCAGATACATATTACCATGGGAATTTGCATCACACCAGCCGCATTCATGGCCTCAAAAAAGTGGCCTTCACTCGTGCTGGCATTTCCGATGGTTCCCCAAGCCACTTCATTTCCATTTTTGGAAAAATTGGTTTGGTCTATTCCCTTGACGTTTCGGTATATTTTTGATGCTTGCGCCAATCCTACCAATCGCGGCATTTGCCCAGCGGTACAGGAAATATCAGCGCTACTATTCTTTTGTTGGGTAAGATCTTTCCAAGAACCATCTTCGTTGAGGCTGTGCGTTACAAAATGGCCTCCCATCTGCCGTCCAGCACTCATAGGTTCCTTTTCCAGGTCGGTTGTGGCGTAAAGTCCGTGGAAGAATTCTTTTGGGTTTAGATAGCCGAGGGCCATCATGAAAGTTTGATCGCGGTAGTAGCCACTCCTAAAATCACCATCTTGAAAAGCCCTTGCCATAGCCAACTGGGGAAGTTCTTTTCCATCACCAAAAATCCCGAATTTGGCCTTGCCGGAGAGCACTTCACGTCTACCCATCAAACTACATTCCCGGCTAGTGACAGCAGTCTCATAATCTTGTAGAATCTGCGATTGAAAGTCTGCAAAGGAAATGTCGTTGCTCGTACTCGGGTCAGGTTTCATGTAGGCTATAGTCGATTTCTGCGAAAATACTAAAATACATTCAATTTAGCAATATGAAATCCTGTTAATAAAATGAAAATATGATAAAAATATAGATATTAATCAATAAAAAATTCAAAACAGACCTATTAAAACGCTTTTTTATTGAGAATGTATTAATGCTAAAACCACTTTCGAGTGAAGAGGCCAATGAGTGTTTTTGGACTTATAGTCACCACAAAACGAATGCTTTGACCGTAGTCGTCCTGACCAATTTCCCAACCTCTGTTGGAATATATAGGGAAATATAGCTCAAAATAGTCAGTAACCAAATTTAAACGGATACCCGAATCGTAAACAAAGCGGGGGTCCTGGCCTCTACTTCGAATAAAGCCCATGTCTCCGTAAGCTTCAACCCACCTCCAAATATTGGTGCTGGCATTGGTGGTCAAAATCCAGTCGTTTGCAAACGGATTCTCCAATTTGGATTTAAAACCGCCTTCCGCTATAATGATTTGTTGGCTGTATATCCCAGAACTCTCCGACCTTCCCAGATAGGCCAAATCAAACATATAATCCGTTGGTCTGTCCAAAGCAAAACTAAAAAAGTCCGAGTCGGTATTGTTGCGCAAAAACTTTCCTGCAAAAAGTCTTAGATTCAATTGTCTATTGCTCTGGAACAGTTTTCTATACTCAAATTCAAAAGAGAGTTTGGTGAAGTTATTGGAGTGTTGGGCATCCAAATACCAAGAGTTATAGTGCAAAATGTTGTTGTCCACATCAATGAAACGTACATTCATGACACCGTAATCGGGGTCGGTATCTATTTCATCAGCGATATTGTCATCAATACTTCTGAACACGTTTCGGTATCTAAAAAGAAGACTTTGCCTTCTGTTGGAAATTAAATCATTGGGCCTCCATCCAAAGCTGACCGCCGGTGTAAGTGTGGAAAAGCGAGAATTTTTCTGAAAATGGGACGTAGACCCTGAAATGGAATAGTCTGAGACATAGAGCCCTGTTTTTTTGTGATATTTCCGATACCTGAAGCCTGCCTTACCTACCAACGTGCGCTCTAGGAAGGAGTAGGTGGGGGAAATGTCATACTGAAATGGACGTTCCAAGAAGGTCTTGTTATAGATACGCATTCCCGGAGTAATTCCATCATACAGGTTAAAGTTTGCAATAGGCACATAGAAGACTTGATTGTAATAGGGGTCTTCGGTATCCTTGAAAAATTGGAATTTCAACTTTTTGTTGCTCGAAAAGAAGCCGTTGAGGGTCTTCCAGTTGTCTCGCTGGTTGAACTCTGGAATTTTTTGGTCGTAGTTGAGAACCATTCGGTCTTCCCCATTTCGGGGAATGGTCACCAACTTGGTGGTGTCAATATCCGTGAACCAGTATTTGGAAACAACAGAATCGTTCTGCAAGCCAAACAACGAAATGGGGACATTGGTGCCTCGCTTGTTTTTAATGACCAACGAAATGGAATCCTCTGTTTTATCGATGCTCTTGATTTTAAAATCAATCTTTTTGTCCGTGGCTACGTACTCATCAAAAAACCAATCCACATCCTTGGTTGAAAATTTCTCTATGGTTTTTCTGAAATCCAGCGCGGAAACCTTTGGTTGTAAATGGAAATCCCTGTAGAAATCGATAATACTGCTATCAATTTCCTTTCCGCCCATATACTCGGACAGATAAGACATACCCAGTCCTGCTTTATAACCATTTGCAATTTTTTCGTTGAACTTTATCAAGGAATCATTTCGGGTAGTAAGTGCTTGGTCAATGTTCTTGCGTGCGGACAACATGCTCAGCATGGTATATTGCTCGTTAAAATCCATTTGCGCCAAATGGAATCCTTTTATTCCCCAAATTTTGGAAAGTTTCCCCGCCAATTTCTGATTGGGATAATAATCCTCCACATATTTGATCATGAGATAATAGGCGATTGCATCGTTCACCCATCGTTCTTCCCTCGGGTTTAAAAACAAGGTTTCCTGCAAATAGCTTCGAATGGCAGTTTTCAAGAATTTCATCTCAAATTGAAACTGTTCTTCATACGGTCTTATAAAAGAAGGAAGTTGGTTAATCCCGTAAAGTGGAGAGCGGTTGTAATCAAATTCGCTGACCAATAAATTGTTATGGGGATAATCGCCTAAGTTTTCCTGTAAATAATGGATGATCTTGTTGATTGAGATTCCTTGATAAACATCATCATACTTATTGGATTCCAAATCAGTAGTCACCGTCAAGTTCTCAAAAACATGTTTATCGAATCGGTTTGTAGTGGATAGGATGATTTCACAACTTTTTCTATCCTCTCCTACAAGCTTGATGTACTGTCCACCCGGAAATTTAGTGCTGCTGGACTCCCCAAAATTAGAGGCCAGTTGCAATTTATCCGGATAGGTGAAATTGATGACGCTTTTGGTGACGCCAGTGTATAGATCATCTAGATTGATGTTGTCGTAAAGTTTCCATTGATCAGTATAGACTGCAGGCGTTAAATACCAGTTCTTGAGGTTGTACCCCAAGCCAGGGGCATAGCCATACGATGTAAATTTTGCTTCGGGAAGTTGTACGGTATAGGTAAAGAATAACTGGATTGAATCGTTGGGTTCGAGTGCTTCATTCAAAGTAACAGAGATGATATCCCTATTGCCCAAACGCTTCCAATCCAATCCGGCGTAATCTTTGGCAACAACGCTTTTTATGTCGGTAAATCCCCTTTCCTTATCCTTTGCCAAATGGAGACTTCTATTGAACTCTTCCCCAAAACGTTTGGCCAATGCCGTATTTTTGTTTGAATACGCGTGGTTCCAATCATTGAAATACAACACAGAAAGCCCCTCATCGGCTTGATTGACATAGGTGAATTTTTGGGTGATCTTGATGTCTCTGGAGCCACTATCCAAAACAGCCGTAACCTCATTGTAATGCTGTGCCCACGTTTGGGAGCAAAGCACAAACAAAAACAAGAATAATCTAAATGGGGTATAGCGGGTAATCAAATGGTACAGATTAGAAATTGGGACTTAGATTGCGTTCTTTGTAGAAGGAGTCCAAAATTTCCACGACCTCATCCTCGGTGTCAACCAGTTTGATCAAATCCAAGTCCCGTGGACTGATGTTACCAGCTTCCAGCATTGTATTTTTTATCCAGTCGATAAGACCGCTCCAAAATTTGGTTCCGACCAAAATGATGGGGAATGTATGTATTTTATGCGTTTGAATCAACGTGAGTGCTTCAAAAAACTCATCCAAGGTTCCAAATCCACCGGGCATCACAACAAAACCTTGGGAATACTTCACGAACATCACTTTGCGAACAAAGAAGTAATCAAAATCCAAGCTTTTATCTTCATCAATAAATGGATTGTCGTGCTGTTCAAAGGGAAGTTCAATGTTGAGCCCAACCGAAGTTCCTCCAGCCAAATGGGCACCTTTGTTTCCAGCTTCCATGATACCGGGGCCACCTCCCGTGATGATTCCATAGCCGGCTTCCGCTACTTTTTGGGCCACTTTTACGGCCAAATCGTAATACGGTTGCCCTTCACGCACCCGCGCGGAACCAAAGATGGACACACATGGGCCAATGGCACTCATCTTCTCAAACCCATAGACAAATTCACCCATAATCTTGAAAATGGCCCATGAGTCATTGGTCTTTATCTCGTTCCAGCCTTTGGTATGCTGTTCTTTTCGCATTTGCATATCTATTTTATTTAAACGGCTCTTGCTATTTTTTGTTTACTGTGTTCCAGTTCCTTCCTCAAAAACTTTGCCGTATAGCTTTTTTTATCTTTTGAAACTTCTTCAGGGGTCCCTTTGGCAACAATCATACCGCCACCACGACCTCCTTCATACCCGATGTCGATAATATGATCCATCATTTTTATCACATCCATATTGTGTTCAATCACCAAAATGGTGTTGCCCTTGTCCACGAGTTGGTTCAGCACCTCCATGAGCACACGGATGTCTTCAAAATGTAGTCCAGTTGTAGGTTCGTCGAGGATGTAAAAGGTGTTTCCAGTGTCGCGTTTGGAAAGTTCCGTAGCTAACTTCACCCGCTGCGCTTCACCACCGGAAAGGGTAGTGGATTGCTGCCCCAATGATATATAACCCAGTCCTACATCTTTTATTGTCTTTAACTTACGATGTATTTTGGGAATGTTTTCGAAAAAGTCCACGGCTTCGTTGATGGTCATTTCCAAAACATCGGAAATGGATTTTCCTTTGTATCGAATTTCCAAAGTCTCCCTATTGAAACGTTTGCCATTGCAGGTTTCACATTCCACATAAACATCGGGAAGAAAGTTCATTTCGATGACCTTTAGACCACCTCCTTGGCAGGTCTCACATCGACCTCCGGCCACATTAAAGCTAAAGCGTCCTGGTTTGTATCCCCGGATTGAAGCTTCCGTAGTTTTTGCGAACAGTGCCCGAATCTCACTAAAAACGCCCGTATAGGTTGCAGGATTTGAACGTGGTGTCCGTCCAATAGGAGATTGGTTGATGTCGATGACCTTATCAATATGTTGAAGTCCGGTAATTTTCTTGTAGGGCATCGGTTTTTTGACGCCGTTGAAATAATGGGCATTCATGATAGGGTAGAGGGTCTCGTTGATGAGGGTGGATTTTCCACTTCCGGAAACTCCTGTTACGCCAATCAATTTTCCCAGAGGGAATTCAGCGGTAATGTCTTTTAAGTTGTTTCCTGTGCTGCCCGAAAGCACAATTTTCTTCCCAGTTCCTTTTCTTCGCTCTGCGGGTACTGGAATTTCCAATTTCCCGGTAATGTATTGGGCAGTGAGGGTATGATGGTCCTTTAATTCTTGCGGTGTTCCTTCGGAAATGATTTCCCCGCCATGTTTTCCGGCTCTTGGCCCAATATCGATGACGTGGTCGGCGCACTCAATCATGTCGCGGTCGTGTTCCACCACAATAACCGAATTGCCAATATCTCGAAGCGATTCCAGGGAACGAATCAACCGCTCATTGTCCCTTTGGTGCAGTCCAATGCTGGGTTCGTCCAAAATATAGAGTACACCTACCAATTGCGACCCAATTTGCGTGGCCAACCGAATCCGTTGCGCCTCACCACCAGAGAGCGATTTGGAACCTCGGTTCAAAGAGAGATAATCCAAGCCCACATCCAGTAAAAATTGGATACGCGTCCTGATTTCTTTAATGATTTCCTCTGCGATTATTTTTTGGTTTCCTTCAAGCGAACTGTCCAATTCCGCGAAGAAATTGGCCAGTTCGGCTATGTCCATGTGGGCGAGTTCGGCAATATTCTTTTCACCAATCTTAAAATAAAGTGATTCCTTGCGCAAGCGAGCCCCTTCACATTCTGGGCATTTGACCTTGTCCATATAATCCTTGGCCCACCGCTTGATGGAAGTAGAATTGGCTTCTTCAAACTGGGTCTTGATAAAGTTGGAAATGCCCTCGTAGTCAATTTTGTATTGTCGTTTTACACCCAACGTTTTAGAATCGACCTCAAAGCTTTCCTGTCCGCCGTTTAAAATGACCTCCATGGCTTCAGCGGGGATTTTTTCAATGGCATCCGATAAATCAAAACCATACCGTTGCGCAATGGTCTCCAACTGCTTGAAGGCCCAAGATTTTTTGTATTCACCTAATGGGGCCAAACCTCCGGCCTTGATGGACAGTTTTTTATTCGGGATAATTTTATGCTCGTTTACTTCGTAAACATGCCCCAGTCCATTACACTCTGGGCACATGCCCTTAGGTGAGTTGAAGGAGAACGTATTGGGTTCTGGAGTGGGGTAGGAGATTCCAGTGGAGGGGCACATAAGGTCCCGACTAAAATATCGGGGTACACTTTCGCCTTCTTCCAAGACCATGAGTACATTTTCACCACTGTACATGGCTGTATTGATGGTCTCTCCGAGCCGTTTATGAAAATCTTCCGTGTCAGAAACTTTTAATCGGTCAATGACAATCTCAATATCGTGGGTTTTGTAGCGGTCCACTTTCATGCCCTTGGTGATGTCCAAAATTTCACCATCCACACGTACCTTTACAAAACCTTGTTTGGCAATCTGCTCGAACAATTCCCGATAATGCCCCTTTCTGGATTTGACCACTGGGGCCAAAACATTGATTTTCTTATCGAGATACGACTCAATAATCAGGTTTTTGATTTGCTCATCACTGTAACTCACCATTTTTTCACCCGTATTGAAGCTGTACGCATCTCCAGCCCTTGCAAAAAGCAAGCGAAGGAAATCATATATCTCGGTAATGGTACCCACAGTGGAACGGGGCGATTTTGAGGTCGTTTTCTGTTCAATGGCGATAACAGGGGAGAGTCCATCGATTTTGTCCACATCTGGGCGCTCCAATCCACCCAAGAATTGACGTGCGTAAGCTGAGAAGGTTTCGATGTACCTACGCTGTCCTTCGGCATAAATGGTATCGAAGGCCAAAGAGGATTTTCCACTGCCGGAAAGTCCGGTGATTACCACAAGCTTTTCGCGTGGAATGGTTACATCTATATTCTTAAGGTTATGGACTCTGGCGCCCCTGACCTCAATATGTTCTTCGTAATTGATCATAAATCATAGCAAACCTCAAAAATAGCGATTTGACACGTAAAAAAGAAGGAGGAAAAGGTTTCGTTTGCGTTAATGGGACACAAAACTTTCCTGCACAATTCCAATCAAATTATTAACCGCACTCCACCCAGTTCTTGTAATGGATACGGGAACTTGTCACTTGGGCTTCCGATAAACATAAAATTGATGGGAATGTTCCATTCCTTGGAGAGTTTTTTGATCAGCGAAGGGGTAAATTTCCCATGTAATTGAATGTATTCCACCTTAATCTCTGGGTATTCCCGGTCCAAAACGTCCAAATCTGATATAAAACTTGACGTGGCCTTTTCACCTTCTGGGAAAACAGAAACAATCTTTAATTTACGGGTATGCTCGTTGTTTCGGATGTAGAGCAAGACCTTGTTCAATAAAGCGATGTCATCCTTTTTGGTAAAGTAGACAAATTCTTGGTCGTTGATTTTGTTGATGGTGTTGTTGATACCTTTGTAGGATTTCACCAAAAACCGATTGATGGGGTCTAAGAAATACCGAATAAGGCGCAGTACAAATTTCAACAGTGCGGTACGGTTGAGCATCACCAAGACTACGGCAATGGTCGGGATGAAGTACTCCATGAACACCGCCAAATAATCTGGATTTAAAATAATGTTTCCAGCCAATGCAACAATAACGGCCAAGATGGCAATCAATAAGGATAACCACCCAGAGCGTTCGGGTCGCGGTAGGTGTTTTCTTCGAACTTTCAACAAAATATTGCCAATACCAAAAAGAGCCATTACAGAAAGAAAAGCAATGGTATATACGCCCGCCAAAGCTTCCAAATCCCCATCGGTGATAAGTAAGATGGAAACACAAAGGATAAAAAAGAAAATGGCGATGCGATAAGTGCTTCCATTTTTGTTTCGCTTCAAGAGGAAGGGTGGAAGAATTCGGTCCAACGTAATACGCTCCACCAAACCAGAAACCCCCACAAAAGAAGTCAAAACTGCACCACTCAGCACAAGAACCGCATCAACAGAAACCAAAATGGAAAGCCAAGAACCGCTTACTTCACTACCCATGATGGATAGAAGAGCGTCTTTATTGGTTTCAATGGCGGTAATGGGCAATACAGCCAGGGCTAAAAAAGCAATTAGGGGGTTGAAAATGGTAACCACCGCCCACATATTACGCAAGGTTTTTGGGAAGACCCCTTTTTTCTGTTCCTCAACAAAGTTGGCCGAACTTTCAAATCCACTGATTCCTAACATAGCTGCCGAAAAACCAAAGAACAATGCCATGGTTAGTCCTCCATGCTTTACAGGAAGAGCATTGTTGTCCATAAAAACGCCCATTCCATGTTCAAAGAGATAAAATCCTGTGAAGGTGGATAATAAAATCAGCGAGGTAAGGTGGAAAATAAAAATCCCGATGGCTACTTTGGATGATTCTCCAATACCGATAATGACCAAGCCCATAAAAATGGATAGGAGCACTATGGTCGCCAAAATAACGGGTAATTGAGGCACCATGGTGTAGAGGTACTTCATGGCTTCATTTGCTGAAATGACCGCAGTGGCCATATACGAAAGCAATGTCAGCGAAGCTGCCAGGGATGCCATTCCCTTGCTCGTGGTGTTCAAAAGCGCATTATACGCTCCACCGTTCATGGGTAAGGCTCCGACGACCTCACCGTAAATTTTTCGAAACAGAAAGAGGACAACCCCAACAATCAGCAGTGAAATCCATGCATACTGACCCGCATGTAACACGGCCAAGGCCGATACGTACAGACAAGAAGAACTGATATCGTTACCACTGATGGAAGTAGAGGCTAACTCTCCGAGTTTTACTCTAAGTTTTTGTGGTTCCATGAAAGAATGGTTTATAAAACCGAGAACGAAAGTAGGGCAAAGTTCCAAAAATTCTAAATTTGTGGGCAACAAAAAACTGGATTTATGAAATTATTGGGTATTGGCTCCCGTATAGATCATCCCGAATATGGAAAAGGGGTGGTGACCAACGTATCATCTAAACATTATTGGGTCACTTTTTTGGAAAATGGACTGGAAACCATTGACCTTGACTCCGAATTTGAAGTGATTGAAGGGGTAGAGGGTGAAGTGGACACTGTCAGTTTTTTTGATGTAGAGCGTTCCTTGGTCAAGATTTTGGAAAAGTGGAGCGACACCCATGAGAAAGTAGCCATTGCCGACAAATGGAAAGGTGGTAAATTGATTTTGGACCCGGGCGACGCCACCCAAAACAAGGAAATGCCCATTGACACCTTTTTTCACAAGATTGTGATGGTTCGTGACCGAATCCGAGTGATGGAACAAAAAATTAACAGTAGCACTAATCTGGATGATCAGGAAAAGATAGATCTACAGCAATACATTACCCGCATCTATGGCAGCTTGACCAGTTTTAATGTGCTCTTTAAAAACAAGAGTGATTATTTTGTGGGGGAGAGGAGTAAGTAGCTAAGCTATTAACCTATAATTGGGCATTTGGTCATATGTACGACCATTGAGCAAACGCCCGTTCTTTTTCTTATTGGTGCCGCCCCATTGCTTAAAGAAGAAGGCAACACCTGCTTCTTCACATTGACTTTGTATGTCATTTACCCACTCGGCTTTTATGGGGCGTGGTTTTCTACCGCTTTCTCCTCCAACGATAACCCATTTTATTTCATCCAAATTCAAGTCTGGTAAGGGACCTATCAAAGGTTCAAGAGACAAAAACTTTATACGTGCATTGGTTTTTCGTAAGTAACTAATCCTATGCTGGACTTGTTGGTTTTCCACAGAGACCCCCATCCAAATGTTCGATGTCCAATTGAGCTTTTCATGAAGTTCTAGTAGTCTCTCATGTCTTTTGGTTAATACTTGAAAAATATGTTGTTGATTATCGTTCATGACTTCGAAGACCTTTTGAATAAATGAGAGTGGAACCTCTGGGTGGAACAAATCACTCATGGAATTTACAAAGACCATTTTCGGTTTTTTCCATGAATAGGGAGTGCTTAATTCTGATGTATGGATCCTAACCTTAAAATTATCTTTATATTTTTCTATTCCCATGGCTTGAAGTCGTTTAGACATCACCTCTGCGTAGCAGAATTTACAACCTTGACTAATTTTGGTGCAGCCAGTTGTTGGGTTCCATGTCATTTCTGTCCATTCGATACTTGATTGTGCCATTTTATTGTAATGTTACTTTTGTTATCCATGCATTTTTTTTACAAACTTTATTTGAAAGGTCAAACTTTTCTTTTTTCATAACAGCTTCTTTAATAAGTAAATTGACAATATTCCGACTAATTGAGATTTTCATGCCGTTATCAATAGTATACAAATAAATGTCTTTATCCGATTTCAGAGTGCCGTTTTTTATTTTTGACTTAAGATTCTCTTCAAACACTTCTATTTTTTTTGGTTTTTGAACTTCTCCTGTAAAAAGATCTATTTGCCCAGGCAAAATATTGTCATTGTCTATGTCAAAATTAGCTGTCCCCCTTTCAGAATCAATTCTCCATGCGCTATTCAAAAACTTTTCAATTCCCAAAACATTGTTGCTGCCAAAGATAATTCCATACAGACCAGCATTCTTTTTAATTGAAAATGGAGCCAGATAATATTCTTTTTCTTTAGGAACTTGCGATTTGTAAAATTGCAAAACTAATTCATGGATTTTGTGGTAAGGCGTTAGTTCAACCTCCTTTTTATTTAGTTTAAGGTGCTTAGCTATTCCAGGATGATCCACAAACCTTTTAACGGTAGACGATGAAATAAAAAATAAAAAATCAGTTCTTGGGAGTGAAATTATAGTTTTAAATCTGGTTACATTAATCTGTTTAACCCCAGTTTGATCGAAAAACAACAAATTAGCTTTGTCACTTCCTTTTAAAGAACCATATTTTTTTGAAAATGATTCAGAAAATTCCAGAGAATCTGTTTCAACTTTGATTGGTAAACCTGCTATTTTTTGAAACAAAATACTTTCTAATTCTTGAAATTTTTCAACATCATATTCATTAAAATAGAGATTTACAATAATTTGCTTTTTTTCTATTTCATCGTAATAAGGCTTCAATTCTTCAAGAATTATCAAAGGAGTGCCTTTAATTCCATTTATGTCTTGTCCTGGACCGGCAAAAAAGTCGTAGATATTTAGAGTCCTCCAATATATTTTTTTTGCGGAGATAAAAACTGGAAGCCATTCCCGTATGTAAAACCTAAACAAGTCAAGTTTTACAAGGGTTCCCTCGTCAAAAGGTTTAGAGTGTAAATTTCTTTCTCCCATATAATCATTAATTCATGTTCAATGGGGTTATATTGGAGGAATTTTACCACAAAATAATATTTTATTTATCAAACCGCCTCCTTTTTCTCACTCAAATACTTCCAATACCGTTTGGGCACATGTTGCGTGTGCAATTTGGGATTGATACGGGATTTAATACTGGTGCTTTTGAAATAGTCGTTCCATAAGGTTTGGTAATCGTATTCCTCGGTTTTGAAAACATCACTTTTAACGGTCTTGTTGTGGTGGATGTCTTTCAGGTTTAACGAAACCATTTCTACATGGTCCAGATTGTAAAAAATGCCATAGTTGCGCTTTACATCATAGATTAACCATTGTTGGTCCGCGTAGCGGTCCCGAAAATGTTTGGAGATTAAAGGCAACACATCAAAATCGGGTTCAATGTTGGCAAAATAAATCTCATCCTTGGTCAATTGAAACCGAACAAAGGCCTCCATCCGATGCTTTTCCCGACCCACCTTTCGAGCCAATTGGCTAATGTGCAACACAATCCCATCCGAATAATCCAATTGCTTTCCATTTTTAGAGGACATCAATTTTTGGATATAGGTGTACAACATCAATTCTACCCCTTCGGTTTCACTCAAATAAGCAAAATAGACGTTTGATATGGCGTTGTGGCTCTTGTTTCGGATACCATTCCAAACACGCTTGGCTTTTTCCACGTTGGTGAAAATGGTTTCGGTTTCAGAAAAGAGTCCATTTTGGCATTCGGCATTTTTTTGAATGTCGGCCACATTGATTTTTTCATCAAAAGCGACGAAGACGGCGGTGAGGAAGCCATTAAAGCTGCCGTCATAAATTAAGGTTGTTGAAGGGTTCATAGTGTTCGTTTTTTCATTGACCTCTCGACAGCTCCTTCGACTGCGCTCAGGATGACAGCGCGAGGTTAAATAATTGTTTACTGTTCATTATTAATTAAATAACGACAATTGTGTACTGTACTGATTCCGAAACTTACCAGACGAAGTCTGCAGAATCATGCCTTTGATTTTCTCCGCATCCAAATCGCGGCGTTCCCAATGGCGGGAATCGCATATCATAAAATATTGGGCACGGTTGAGGGCCACTCCAATTTTCTTGAGGTGGTCCCAGTTCAATTTTCGAAATTTGCGAGCCTTCATAATTTTTTCCACGGATTGCATACCAATGCCGGGGATACGGGCCAAAAGTTGCTTTTCAGCAGTATTCACATCCACAGGAAAGAGATGCAGGTTGCGCAGGGCCCATGAAAGCTTTGGGTCCACGTCAATATCCAAATTGGGATGGTCGTTGTTCAAAATTTCATTGACGGCAAAGCCGTAAAATCGCAACAACCAATCCGTTTGGTACAATCGATTCTCGCGAAGCATTGGGACTTGGGAACCAATAGCAGGTAGGCGTGCATCGTCAGCCACCGGCACATAACCGGAATAATACACACGACGCATTTGGTAGGTTTTATAATAATAGGTTGCGGAATACATGATGTCCTTGTCAGATTCACCCGAGGCACCCACAATCATTTGGGTACTTTGCCCAGCAGGGGCATATTTTGGGGTGTTCTTGATGATTTTCCGCTCCGATTTGTAGCGCACAATCTCATTTTTCACTTTCAGCATGGGTTTGGTGAAATCTTCATGTTTTTTATCCGGCGCCAACAATTTCAGTCCAGAAATAGTGGGCACTTCAATATTTACAGAAAGTCGGTCTGCATACAAACCAGCCTCATACATGAGTTCATCACTGGCCCCTGGAATGGATTTAAGATGGATGTACCCATTGAAATTCTCTTCCAACCGCAATTTTTTGGCCACGGCCACCAAGCGTTCCATGGTGTAATCAGGACTTTTAAAAATGCCAGAGCTCAAAAACAGCCCTTCGATATAATTCCTTCGGTAAAAATTAATAGTTAGGTCCACCACTTCCTGAATTTTAAAAGCAGCCCGCTTTACATCGTTGCTTTTTCGGGTGACGCAATACGCGCAATCAAAAATGCAATGATTTGTCAATAAAATTTTAAGGAGGGATATACAGCGACCATCCGATGTATAGCTATGGCAAATCCCCATGCGCGAAGCATTTCCCAGCCCTTGATTCTTGTTGGTTCGGTCGCTGCCACTACTGGCGCATGACACGTCATATTTGGCGGCATCAGCAAGGATATTTAGCTTTTCTCGGATTCTGTTAAAGTCCATAACTTGGAAATATTCCAATCAAAGATATGGAAATATTCCAAATAATGGATATAATCCAGTTTAATTTTTGGAAATAATCCTAATTTAGGTATGTTTTATGATTTAACAGCTACTCCAAAAGAATTTCCTTCGCCTTCGGGTCTGATGGTCGCGGAGCATTGGCGCTAATGATTTGACCATTTTCGTCGATAATTAAGAATCGAGGGATTCCAGAAATATTGTAGTCAGCTACCAATTGCGAATTCCAGGCACCTTCGGTATAGAGTTGCAGTCCGCCCAATTCTTTTTCTTCAATAAAGTTGTCCCATTTTTCTTTGTCCTTTTGATCATCGATGGAAATACTGACCAATTGAACTGGTTCATCTTCCAAGTCTTTTTCCAATTGCTTCAATGCTGGAATTTCACGGATACAGGGCCCGCACCATGTGGCCCACACATCAACATAGACTTTCTTGCCTTTTAAGCTATCCAAAGTCACTTTGTGGCCATCTCGGGTCTGCCCGATAAAATTGGGAGCTTTGTTTCCAGCTTTTAACGCTTCCCAAGGTGCATTGTTCTTTTCCAACAAAGTTTTGAGCACTTCACTCTGGGCATTGTTGTTAAATGCTATTATTTTCTCCTGATTGGCATCAAATCCGGAACCAAAATTCACGTCCTGAGCCAATTGTTGATAGGTGTAATATTCGTTGAGCTTGGATGTCCCGAATGCGCTATCTAATTTTTTGGAAATGGCAGCATAATAATCAGGAACGGTTTCATAGTCTTCAAAATTAATATCCTTGGTCACCCATGTGCGAGCTAAACCCAAATTTTCGCGGAAGGACAGGTGGGAAGGGTCATTTAAATCCATAGATTCCATCTCATCATAGAAGCCTGAAGGCAATTCGGGCTCTACATTTTTGGAATATTTGTAATAGGTGGGATATTCCACGTAGGGACGAAGCAAATCCATTTGTATTCTGGACATCATTCCTTTTTTAAAACTTTCATCCAAATCCTCTGTGGACTCCAACTTGGCATAAAGTTCACTTAGGGGGCTGTTGTATTTTTTGATTTCTATCAAAAAGCTGTCTGCCTCTTTGACATAAAGATTATAGGGGCCACCTTTATAGTTGATATCGGTGAAGGTTTTGTTGTATTTGTTCAAAAAGTTGTTCTCCTCGGATAATTGGTCGCCCATTGCCCCCAAAACATTAGGTTTTTCGGATATAAGACCCAGTTGCACGTTTGCTTCGGGTTTTAAAAAGACATATCCCATGGTGGTTTTTGATGAAATGGTAAAGAACCCAGCTTCTTTTAAAGGGAATACATTCTTGATACGGGTAGAATCAAACTCAAAAAGAAGGTCTTTATCCAAGGAATATACCTCCAATTTTTTAAATTCAGGATTAGTGGTCGCTATTTGAAGTTGAACATCTTTTGGTTCTTTATGACAAGAGGCTACAATCAATGCAGCGACAATGAAAAGCAAAAATCTGATGGGTTTCATAGGCTTTTTTTCTTAGATGATGTAAAAGATAAGGAAATCGTTCTAAAGTAGTTACCATAGTTTAATTGGAAATAATCCAAAAAATATGTTGGAAATAATCCAAATTTTCTATATTTGAAAAGAGATGTCAGGTTGAGCGCAGTCGAGACCTAATTTAAGGTAAAGGACATTGACTTCTCGACTGCGTTCGAAGTGACGCAAAAATGCAGAAATGGAAAATGAACTTACCTTAAAACGGTTTATCGATATTCGGAGAGAATTGGGCTATACCCAGACCGAGTTCGCCCAATTGTTGGGGGTGAAGAATACTACTGCCGATATTGAACGGGGCCGAACCAAATTGTCAGGAAAAGTCGTGGAAGAACTGTTGAAGCAGTTCAAGATAAATCCGCTTTGGCTTTTTGGTGATAGTGACCAAAAACATTTGGATACGTCAAAAACCAGCGTCATTCCAAAAGTGGTCACGGTGGATAGTTCTGATCAGGACAACATGGTTTTGGTAAATGCCAAAGCCGCCGCAGGATATCCACAAAATATTGCGGATACCAGTTGGTACCGACAACTTCCCGCCTTTGATTTGCCTATTCCCGAGTTCCGAAATGCCACTTACCGTGGTTTTCAGGTTGAAGGGGACAGTATGTTGCCCAATTTACGCCCCAATGATTGGGTGTTGGCACGAGCCATTGAGCATATTGATTATGTGAGCGCCAATAAAATGTATGTCGTGGTTCTTCAAGATTCTGTGATGGTGAAGAAGATTGAGCGAAAGCCAAATTCCAATAACATTACTTTGGTTTCCTTGAATGAATCGTACCCTCCGTATGACATCAAACCGTTCCAGATTCAGGAAATATGGGAGGTGAGCAGCAAACTTACCTTTAATATTGATGCTACCACAGAAACGGGATTGCTGAAACAATTGCAACAATCCATGGAGGAATTAAAAAAGCAAATGGGTCAAATCAAATAGTTAGAACCCGTCACCGACGGTTTTAGTCTGCACTCGCATCAAAGAATGATTGGCGGTCATGTAAAGTACCGAGCCATCATCACCCCAAGCACAATTGGCAGTGGGTTGTCCAGTATGAATTCGCCCCAAGTATTTACCTTCCGAAGTTATGACCAAAACCCCACCTGGACCTGTGGAAAAAACGGTTCCGTCTTTGGCCACTTTTAAACCATCGGGTAATCCCATTAAACCGGGTTTCAGTATGGTTTTGGCATCAAAAAATACGGTTCCTTCATCTACTGAGCCATCAGCTTGAATATTGTAAGCCATTATATAAGGAGCGTTAAAATCCGACTGGGCTACATAAAGTGTTTTTTCATCTGGGGAAAGGGCCACGCCATTAGGTCGGCTTAGGTTGCTGACCACCATTTCCACACTTCCATCCGTTCCGATTTTATACACCCCAAAAGCATCAATTTCCCGTATTTCCGAGTCCTGTTGCTTGGGTAACCCATAGGGAGGGTCGGTAAAATAATAGGTGCCGTTGGAGGCTTGAACCACATCATTCGGGCTATTGAATCGTTTTCCTTCCCAAGTGTCTGCGAGCGTAAATTTTCCACCGCCTACCAATGGCATCTTAGTTATTCTGCGGTCACCATGTTCGCTCGCCACCAGTTCACCATCATTGTTAATGGTAAGTCCGTTGCTGCCAGGTTCACGGCTGTAGGGAAGTATTCCCGTGTACCCCGAAGGTTTCAGAAATTCAGAAATACTGTCACCCTCCTTCCATTTAAAAATGGTGTTTTGGGGCACATCGGAGAAAAGAAGATAACTGCCCTCTTTAATCCAGACAGGGCCTTCCGACCATGTGAAACCTTCGGCCAAAACTTCAATTTCGGCGTCTTTGGCCACGTAATTATAGAATGCATCGTCTTCGGCAACTAGTTTTGGAGCCGCATTTTCTTGGGCTGCGCAACCCAATGTGATTCCCAACAGAAGGAATGATAATTTTTTCATTTTGAATTATTTACAGCTTTAAATATAATGATACTATACATTGAAAACTTAGACGAGCATGGAAAAATAGGTGTCCTTGATGGATTTTGCCAAAATTTCTGCCGCTGCCGGATTTAGTCGAAACCATAATTCGGGCTCAAAGATTTCCAGTTCGGCCAAGGCCCAATTGCCGTCGTTGTCTTTGAACATGTCCACTCTCGCATACATTGGGAGTTCTGGTGCAGCATGGACCACACGGGTAGCGAAATCGATTTGTGCTGTCGTGGGTTCAAATGAATGTACGGTACCGCCAAAATCATCCTGAACACGAAAATCACCGGGTTTTGCAATTTTTAAAACCGCATGGGTGACCTGTCCATTAAAAACCATCATGGAGATCTCCCCTTCTTTCACGATGTTTTCCTGAAATTCTTGGAGCATCATCGCTTCTTCTGAAATCAATTTCTGGAATATATCCTCATACTCGTCAATCGAATCCTTTTGTATTTTGTAGGTATGTCGTGCGGCTCCGGAGACACAAGGTTTTATAATAAATGTGGAAGGACGAAACTCTAATTTTTCAACGGCATGCAGGTAGGCTTCTTTTAAACTGATTTGAGTTCCCTGCTCCACAAAATAGGTTTTGGGAATGGTGACACCGGCTAAAGAAAGATCGCGCAAATAATGTTTGTCAATGTTCCAATAGATCAGCTTTTTGGAATTGATGAATTGTGTTTTCCGGGAAGTGCACTCCAACCATTTTGAAAACTCAGGAAAGCGGTCAAAATAGTCCCAAGTAGTTCGGAACAAGGCATATTTGGTGGTGGACCAATCAAAATCTGGGTCATCCCATGATTTCCGAATAGCCTTTAATCCTTCTTTTTGTAACCCTTCCAAAACCAATCGGTCTTCCAGAAGCACATTATCAATGTAGGCACTTTGCTTTGTGGGATTGATGTACCTTGGGTCGGTGAGTACTACAACATCATAGTTCATTCGACAGCTATTTAAAAACCAACGGCTTTGTCATCACCTCGTTTGTCGGCACCGCCCTCCAGTTTCCCATCGGAAAGTACCCGAATCGCATCCACTTTTCCAATAATCGGCGTACGTTCTTCATTGATGATGTATCCTTTGGATTTCAGTTCGGTAATGAGTTCTTCAGGAAATCCATCGGGTTCGAAGATAATCATGTCCGGAAGCCATTGATGATGAAAACGGGGAGCGTTCACGGCTTCTTGCATGCTTAAATTGAATTCATACACATTGAGTATGGTCTGGGCAACTGCCGTGATGATGGTGGAGCCTCCGGGTGTACCCACAACCATGTATAACTTTCCGTCTTTTTCCACAATGGTGGGCGTCATGCTACTCAACATTCGTTTTTCTGGCGCAATACTGTTGGCTTCGGCACCTACAAGTCCAAACATATTGGGAACTCCAGGTTTGGCGCTAAAATCGTCCATTTCATTGTTCAGAAAGAAACCCAACTCAGCGCAGTAGAGTTTTGAGCCGTAACCGCCATTAAGCGTGGTAGTGGTTGAAATGGCATTTCCTTCGCTATCCACGATGGAGTAGTGGGTGGTTTCCATACTTTCCACAATTTCCACCTCACCGTGACTTACTTCGGAAGAAAGCGTAGCCTTGTCAAACGAGAAGTTTTCCATTCTTTCTTGTAAATAGGAGTCACTTAACAGTTCATCCAATGGAATGTCCACAAAATCAGGGTCACCCAAAAAATAGTTTCTGTCGGCATAAGCACGGCGCGAGGCTTCAGTGAACAATTGGATGGTCTTGGTAGAATTATGACCATATTTGGATACATCATAGGGTTCCATAATCTTAAAAATCTGATTGATGGTAACCCCACCACTGCTGGGTGGGCTCATGGAAATGATGTGAAGGTCCTTGTAATCAAATTCGATGGGTTCCCTCCACTTGGCTTCGTATCTGGCCAAATCTTCTTCAGTGATAAAACCGCCGTTCTCTTGAACAAAAGCGGCCAATTTTTGTGCAACTTCACCTTTGTAGAAACCATCCCTGCCATTTTCCAGTATTTTTTGAAGGGTATTGGCCAATTCAGGATAGGTGATGATGTCCCCTTCCTTAAAATTAGCCGCAAACTTGGTGCTGTCGCCATTGGCTTCGATGAATTGTTCTTTATAGCTTTGTAATCGGTCCGCTTGTTTTTTGGTAACCACCACCCCTTTTTTAGCCAAAGCAATGATCGGCCTCAAAATTTCGGATAGGGGAAGAGAACCAAATTTTTTGTGTACTTCCATAACCCCTGCTACGGTTCCTGGCACACCTGCTGCAGTTCCTCCTTTGGTGCTCATATTGGGGATGACATTGCCCAGAGAATCCAGATACATGTCTTTATGAGCGGATAGCGGTGCTTTTTCGCGATAATCTAGAGCACCTACCTCGCCATTACTCTTTCGGTAGACCATAAAACCGCCTCCGCCTAGGTTTCCAGCAAAGGGATAGGCCACGGCCAAAGCTAGTTCCGTTGCGACCATGGCATCGAAAACATTTCCGCCTTTTTTCATGATATCAACTCCAATTTGTGAGGCTTCCTCTCGTGCGGAGACCACCATGGCCCTTTCAGTGACCAGCCCGGTTGGAACGGCAGGTTGTTGTTTGCAGTGTATGAATAAGATAAGAGGAAGGAGGAGTATCAGTCTTCGCATAAGGAAATGAATTTTTGACGGGAAAAGGTAATCAATTCTTCAAAAAAAGCGGTGAATTCGTTTTCAAAATCAGTGTAGTGTTCCTCCAAGTCCATGATGGCAAAGTTCATCTTGGATTTATTTTTCGTCCTTCGGTTCATACCATTGAGAACTCGGTCAATCCCAGCAAGATTGGCGTAGTTCAACAGCCAATTGTCAGCAATCATATAAGGCATCAAACGTTTGGTTCCCAATGGCAGAATTTCATAGTTGTTTTCTAGCAGGTCATAAAAATTGTTCACATAGTCATCCAACGGTGTGTTAGAATAATCACTCCAATTCTTCGCTAAAAAATGGTCATAGAAAATATCCACAATCACTCGGCTGTAATGACTGTAATTTTTGTGGAGTCGTTTACTGCTCTGTTTAGCAATAGGGTGGGAGTCGGTAAACGTGTCAATCTCCCGATGTAAAAGAATCCCTTTTTGGATTTTTTCTGGAAGGTGTTTGTACTTGTTTCCCCGAATGTGGTCGGCAAAAAAGTTTCCCAAAGTAATCTCCGGGTCATCAAAGGACAAATAAATATGAGCCAAGAAGTTCATCGGGACTTTAGCTTTTCTGATGAAAATTACAAATTCAAAAGATGGATTCAGAAATGCCCAACTATATTTGCAAAAACTTTTTTAACAATTTATGACACTCATCAAATCAATTTCAGGAATACGAGGAACCATAGGAGGTAAAACCAATGACAACTTAACTCCTTTGGACGCGGTTAAGTTCGCGGCTTCATACGGAACATGGCTAAAATCGTATGCCAATAAAGAAAAATTGACCGTTGTGATTGGAAGGGATGCCCGACTTTCGGGCGAAATGATTCAGAATCTGGTGGTTTCTACTTTAGTAGGATTGGGAATTGATGTGATTGATTTGGGATTGTCGACCACACCAACGGTTGAAATTGCCGTGCCTTTGGAAAAAGCTGATGGAGGTATCATTTTAACGGCAAGCCATAATCCAAAGCAGTGGAATGCCCTTAAATTGTTGAATGAGAAGGGCGAATTTTTGGATGCAGAGCAAGGGGCCAAGATTTTAGCGCTGGCTGAAAAGGAGGATTTTGATTTTGCCGAAGTCGATGATTTGGGAAAAATAACCAAGAACGACTCTTATATGGACATTCATGTGGATGAAGTGTTGGAATTGCCTTTGGTGGATGCCGAGGTCATCAAAAACGCCGGTTTTAAGGTAGTGGTGGATGGAGTAAACTCCTCAGGGGGAATAGCCATCCCGAAATTATTGCAAGAGTTGGGAGTAGAAGTCATTAAATTGTACTGCAACCCTACGGGTCATTTTCCCCATAACCCAGAACCTTTGAAGGAACATTTGGGGGACATCTGCAAAAAAGTGGTAGAGGAGCAAGCTGATTTTGGAATCGTGGTGGACCCTGATGTGGACCGTTTGGCCTTTATCAGTAATGATGGGGAAATGTTTGGCGAAGAATACACTTTAGTGGCCTGTGCCGACTACGTATTGGGTAAAACCAAAGGAAATACGGTCTCCAATTTGTCTTCATCTCGGGCATTGCGGGATATCACCGAAAAACATGGCGGAACGTATGAAGCTGCGGCGGTTGGTGAGGTAAACGTGGTAGCTAAAATGAAGGCCAACAACGCTATTATTGGCGGTGAAGGAAATGGCGGTATCATTTATCCTGAAAGCCATTACGGTCGTGATGCTTTGGTGGGTACAGCCTTGTTTTTAATGTTGATGGCAGAGCGCGGCGGGACTGTAGCTGAACTCCGGGCCAGTTACCCCAGTTATTTCATGAGCAAAAAGAAGATTGAGCTAACACGGGAATTGGATGTGGATGCGCTATTGGACGCCATGCACACCAAATACAAGGATGAGCAAGTCTCTACCATTGACGGGGTGAAAATTGATTTTGCCGAGAACTGGGTTCATTTGCGCAAATCCAATACAGAGCCCATTATCCGAATCTACACTGAGGCTAAATCACAGGAAGCAGCGGATAATCTTGCGGACCGCATTATTGGTGAAATCAAGGAAGTGGCAGGACTTAATTAGGTTTCTCCAATTCGTAAACAATTTCCTGGGCATTGAATTCTTCATGGGCTAGGTCGATGTGTTTGTCGGAATCCAGCCAAATTTTCCATGAACCGTTCTCTTTTTTGAGTCCGACACTGAATTGGCCATAGCCCCTAACAACAAGGTTTTCCTCATCTCCGTTTTTGGAATTGAATCGGTAGTATCCTGTTTGGTAAGCTAGTTCTCCGCTATCATCCATGGCAGTGGAAAGAATGGCAAAAGCGATTCCGAGCTGACTCCCTCTAGCTTTTACCGATTCCACAAAATCACCAAAGCCCTGTAGGTAGCTTTCACCCGTCTCAATTTGATTTTGGTCTTGGGTCACTCGAACAATGTCTTTGGAGTGAATGGACTTTAATTTTTGCGAATCGGATTGATCATAAGTTTCCATAAACGGAATCCAAACATCATTTTTGATGGCTTCAAGGGTTTCATTTGGAATTTGTTTTGCTGGACGTTGTCCATAGGAAAGTGCAAAGCAGCACAGAAGTAAAAGGGTTGCTAATTGTTTCATTTTTTGATTGATTGAATAACTGTGAATGTAAAAAACAAAGCAAAATCCTGTACATCTTTTAAGAAAAGAATAGGATTTTTATTCTGATAACCAATCAAATAAGTTTTTCTACCTAAGCGTATTTGATGTAACTATATCCTTGTCATGTACCGCTTTGGGTGCTTTGTTTCGGTGTTTCCACCGTTTATGTGTCCAAAAATAGTATTCCGGAGCTTCACGGATGGATTTTTCGGTTTCCCTCAAAAAGGCATCGGTGATTTTGTAATCCTCAACTTTGGTTGGATTTTCAGTGATTATTTTAAAGGTCCCTTCATAGTACCCTCTTTTCTTTTTTCTAACTTTTAGATAAACGGGAACAATATCGTTCACTTTGCAGATTTCCTCACCACCCACATGAACCGGCACAACAATACCCATAAAGTCAGTCCAATACTTTGCTCTGCCAACCATGGGCGATTGGTCGCTGATGATACCTACCATTAATAGTTCCTTACTTTCTTTTGCGGCTTTAAGAATTTTTCTAGATTCCTTCGTGGAAATCAAAGTAGTATTGAATTTGCCTCGAATTTGTCGAACCAATTTATCAAAATACTTGTTCTGTATTTTTTGATAAATGCCATACCCTTTGGACTTAATTTGAAGATTTAATGACAATACCCACTCCCAGCTGGCATAGTGGGGAAGCATAAGCATTGTGTTGATGCCTTTTTCTTCAAGATTGGTCAGCAACTCCATGTTCGTGACCGTAAATCGCTTTTGAATCTCTTTTTTGCTGATGCCCATGGTTTTGATCATTTCCATGAACATATCACACATGTGGTGGTAGAATTTTTTTTCGATTTTAAGTCGTTCCTTTTCTGATTTTTCTGGGAAGACCAAGGCCAGATTTTCACGTACTACTTTTTTGCGATAGCCTATAACATAGTACAATAGCCCATATATTCCATCCGAAAGAAGGTAGATTATTGTAAAAGGAAGTCTGGAAACCAGCCAGAGCAATGGGTAAGCAAGGATAAATACTGCTAACTGCATAACAATTCTTGTGTGCAAATATAGCTATATTTGAATCCAAACCTGTATTAACATGTTCAATTTACACATAGCAACTATTGGCATTATCGCCGCGAATGTAATTGTATCCTTGCGAGGATTTAGTGATGCCACTTTTTTTGACCGATATAAATTCAGTATCAGTGGTATTCGGGCAGGACAGCGGGAAAGAACCGTAACATCGGGCTTTTTACATGTTGATATTTCCCATTTGTTCTTCAATATGTTCACCCTGTACTTTTTTGCCAATGTGGTCATCAATTGGTTTGGGCCCGGGAAGTTTTTGATCATTTATTTCATCAGCCTGATCGCCGGAAGCCTCTTGGCCTTGTTTTTCCATAAGGATGAACCCTATTATAGTGCTGTTGGGGCCAGTGGAGCTGTTACAGGAATCTTGTATGCCGCCATTCTACTGAATCCAGATATGCAACTTGGGATAATGTTCATCCCCATTCCGTTGCCTGCATACGTTTTGGGGATTGCGTATTTGCTCTATTCCATTTACGGGATGAAAAGTAGATTGGGGAACATTGGACACACGGCCCACTTTGGCGGCGCCATTGGAGGTTACGCCACAACGTTATTGTTTAGACCAGAACTGTTTGTCACGGACACTTGGATTGTGATTCTATTGGCCGTTCCAATTGTGATTTTGTTTGTTTTGGAGAAGATGGGTAAAATTTAGCCCATAAAAAAAGGTCCAAGAACCCTTGAACCTTCCTATTTCGAATTGATTTCTTTTTAATTGAGAAGTTCGGCCACTTTTTCTTCCAAAGCTGGTCCGCGCAAGTCCCTTGCAACAATAACACCATTCTCATCCAATAGAAAGGCGGCAGGGATAGCATCAATATTGTAAAGTTCCGCGATGGGGTCCTGAAAACGCTTTAGGTTGGAAATGTGGTTCCAAGCCAATCCATCTGCTTCAATGGCGCCTTTCCAGTCCTCTGCACGAGTATCCAAGGAAACTCCGATAATATTGAATCCTTTGTCTTTGTACTTATTGTAAACTGAAACGATGTTTGGGTTTTCCATGCGACAAGGTCTGCACCAAGCTGCCCAAAAATCAACCAAAGTAAGCTTACCTTGGGTGGTAACCTCGCTCAGCGCCAATGGCTCCCCACTTGGAGTTGGGGCTGAAAAATTAGGTGCCACAGCACCGATTTCCGTAGACTTCATGGTATCCAAACGCGCTTTTAATTCTTTTGCAGGTTCAGTGGCCTTCATTTCTGGGGTAAGTCCTTCAAACAAGGCTTTGATCTCATCTGCAGGAAGGGCCTTACTCATCATAAGGTTACCAATGATCAATACGGATATCAGGGCATCAGGATGGCTCTTCGCAAATTCAATATTGAAGTTTTTGGCTTCTTCTTGAAATTCAATAACCTCTTCACGCAGAGCGTTCACCGTGGCTGTATCTCGCTGTTGAGCGGCAGTTCTCATATCATTCTGCATGGACATAGCCCTTTCAGATAATGATCTGGATTCATTCATAAAGTCCATGAAAAGCTCATTTTGGGGAGTTCCTTTCAGCTTGGCATAGTTCATACTATCTTTTTGGAATTCGATTTCTATATCCCCGTTTTCAAGCACAAAGGGAATGTTTCCTCGGTTGGGTTGCAAGAAAATATAGTGCAGCTTTGGCTCAGCCTGAACTCCTTTAAAACTGAAAACTCCATTTTGAACAGTGGTGGTGTCAATATCTACCACTTGATTAAGGGAATCCGTAGTTTTTAGGTATACCAGCGTGCCATTCTCCAAATCGCCTTCAACCGTACCATTCAATGTATATCCATCGGATTTTGAACCACATGATGCCAAGAATACAACTCCCAGCACAATCGCAAATACTTTTTTCATTTCTCGTAGTTTAAGCCGCTAAGGTATTCAATCCTTATTGCATAAAAAAACCCTTGACCTAATGAAAAGCCAAGGGTATCTATAAAAAAGTGTTTTTTTAAAACTGATATCGGATTCCCAGTGCGATGTCAAAGTCAAAATCATCGTTGAAACCATCGTAACCAATCAGTCCAATTTCAGGTCTGAAATCCAGCGAAATGACGAGGGGAATATCAAAATTATATTCCACCCCAATATCACCGGCGGCAAACACAAACAGTCCGTCATTGTCATCATTGGAATTGGGTACGGGTTCAAAATCAACGCTACCCAATCCACCACCTGCGCCGTAGAACCAGTTGAAATTCCCATCCAATTGATGCACCCACTGATAGATACCGGCAAGTTTAAAGGCATCAAAATACCTACTGTCACGCCACCCGAGGTCAAATTCGGCCCGGTTATACCTTCCAATGGATTTCTGGTACGAAATCTCAGCCCCAAAACCATCGCTATCACCTAAGCGAAGACCTAGCGCATGGTCGGAAATCTCCTGTGCGCTAAGAGAGGCTGTTACAAACAAAAAAAGCACTGCAAATAATGTGGTAATCTTCATAAGTTTACTCGTTAAGTTAAAAATTAGAGATAGTTTTGTACATCTACTAGAGCATATAAACTTTCTTTGAAGTTAAAAATTATTCCAAATTGAATAAAAATTTGTTAAAAGCCCTTTCTGAAGAATTGCAGGGAGAATTGAAGGTTGATGACCTCAGTAGGGCACTCTATTCCACCGATGCATCGGTGTACAGAAAGCGACCTTTGGCGGTGGCGTATCCCAAAAATACGGCCGACCTAAAGAAATTGATAGCTTTTGCCAATGAGAACGCGGTTGGGCTCATTCCAAGGACGGCAGGTACTTCGCTGGCGGGCCAATGTGTGGGTGATGGCCTAGTTGTGGATGTATCCAAACATTTCACGCAAATTTTGGAACTCGATAAGGACAATAAGCGCATAAAAGTACAACCTGGAGTTGTCCGTGATGAGCTCAATCAATATTTAAAACCATTCGGTTTATTTTTTGGCCCGAATACCTCTACCTCCAATCGCTGCATGATAGGAGGGATGGTAGGAAACAATTCCTCGGGGACAACCTCCATTCAATATGGGGTTACACGCGATAAGGTTTTGGAGATGCATTGCATCCTGTCTGATGGTAGCGAGGCCACTTTTTCAGATATATCCAAAGAAACATTTGATTCCAAAAAGCAAGAAGATTCATTGGAAGGGATGATATACGCATCCTTGGAGAAAGAGCTTTCAGATGATGAAAACAAAAAGAACATTCTTGCCGAGTTTCCAAAACCCAGCATACACCGAAGGAATACCGGTTATGCGGTAGACGAACTTTTAAAGAACAACCTTTTTGGGAACGACAAGGAAGACTTCAATCTCTGTAAATTATTGGCGGGAAGTGAAGGAACTTTAGCATTTACCACAGAAATTACGCTTCAGTTGGATGATTTACCACCTTCCTTATCGGCCATGGTGGCAACGCATTATAAAACCTTGGAGGATTGTTTGAGCGATGTAGCTCCAGTAATGCGGCACAATCTGCATACCTGCGAAATGATGGATAAGGTTATCTTGGATTGTACCAAGAACAACAGGGCGCAATTGGCCAACCGTTTTTTTGTGGATGGAGACCCTGCAGCCATTTTAATGCTGGAAATTAAGGCACATACCGAGGAAGACCTTCAGAAACAACTCAACTTGTTGTTAAAAACTGTTGAGAAATCCGGATTGAGCTATGCGAGTCCCATTTTAATGGGAGACGACATCACCAAGGCCATTGAGCTTCGGAAAGCTGGATTGGGCTTGTTGGGGAACATGGTGGGCGACCGAAAGGCGGTGGCCTGCATTGAGGATACCGCGGTGGCCCTGGAGGATTTGAAGGATTTCATCATGGAATTTTCCCAAATCATGAAAGGCTATGACCAGCAAGCGGTGTACTACGCGCATGCCGGGGCAGGGGAGTTGCATTTGCGTCCCATCCTTAACCTTAAAAAGTCCGAAGACGTAGTCTTGTTCCGTTCAATCACCACAGATGTGGCCAAGCTTACCAAAAAATACCACGGAAGTTTTAGCGGGGAACATGGCGATGGTATTGTTCGTGCTGAATTCATCCCGTTGATGATTGGCGAAACCAATTACGAGCTTTTAAAACGGGTGAAGAAGCTCTTTGACCCGAAGAATATTTTCAATCCCGGGAAGATTGTGGATGCATTTCCCATGGATGAATCCCTTCGGTATGAAGTCGACCGCGAAGAACCACAAGTGAAGACCTTGATGGACTTCTCGGACAGCGAAGGCATTTTAAAAGCGGCCGAAAAATGCAACGGAAGCGGTGACTGTAGAAAAAGCCACACTATGCCCGGGGGGATGTGCCCCAGTTATCATGCCACGAAAAATGAAAAGGATACCACGCGCGGTCGTGCCAATGCACTTCGGGAGTTTTTGACCCAATCCGAAAAGCCAAATCGCTTTGACCAAAAGGAACTTAAGGAAGTCTTCGACCTTTGTTTAAGCTGTAAGGCGTGTGCCAGCGAATGCCCCAGTAATGTGGATGTGGCAACCTTAAAGGCGGAGTTCCTCTATCAATATCAAGAATCCAATGGATATCCGTTGCGTAGCAAACTGTTTGCCTACAATACCAAATTGAATGCCTTGGGAAGCAAGCTTTCAGGTATTACCAATGCCATGTATACCTCCAAAACGGTTGGTGGATTATTGAAGAAGGCATCGGGAGTGGCTCCAGAGCGCAGTCTTCCAAAGGTGTATAATTTCAATTTTGACAAGCATCTGGAAAAATTCAAATTGAAGAACACCGACCTTTCCAAAAAGAAGGTGGTGCTCTATCTGGATGAGTTCACCAACTACTTGGATGTTGAGGTGGGAAGGGATGCCATTGAACTCCTTTGCAAATTGGGCTATGATGTGGAGCTGTTCTATGCGGAAAGCGGAAGGACATATTTGTCGAAAGGATTTTTAAAACAGGCCAAGAAACTGGTGGACAGGAATATGGCACAATTGGCGCCGTATCTGAATAAAGACATCCCCATTGTGGGATTGGAGCCCTCAGCGATTCTTTCCTTCCGGGATGAGTACCAAAGACTGCACGGGGATAAGACGCAATTGGCCAAACTGGCTTCCCAATCGTTTTTGATTGAGGAGTTTTTGGCCAAGGAAATCGCAGAAGGGCACATCACTCCAGAAAGTTTTACCGAAGAGGAGAAAACCGTGAAAATCCATAACCATTGCCATCAAAAAGCGTTGAGCAATCAGAAAGTGACGTTTGATGTTTTGAATCTCCCAAAAAATTATAAGGTCACCATCATTGCATCGGGTTGTTGTGGAATGGCGGGTTCATTTGGCTATGAAAAGGAACATTATGAAACCAGTATGAAGGTAGGAGGCTTAAAATTGTTCCCTGCGGTGAAGAAAAGTGAAGAAAGCACGTTGATTGCGGCCAATGGAACAAGCTGTAGACATCAAATTAAGGATGGGACGGACCGAGAGGCCCAGCATCCTGTCTCAATCTTGCGTAAGGCCTTGGTTATCTAGGCTTTTGTGATTTTGTTTGGGTTCGTTTGAATCTTCACTTGGGGTATCATCAATAAAGAAATCATCGTTGACCTCCTCCATGTCCACCTCTTTGTCGGTGATGGAAGCAATCAATTCATCCATATCCATTTCCTTGAGGTCTTCATCCACAAAGAAAGGTGATAGCCTATCGTGGTTGTAGTGATAGATTCTCCAGCGCTTGAATGAATATTCCAAAGCGGTCAAGTTTTCAACCCAATCCCCTGAATTGAGATAGGTGCAGCTTCCATATTTATTTTCGTAGTGCTCTTTTTTTGGCTGATGGATATGCCCGCAGATCACATAATCGTATTCATTTTCAATGGCAAGGTCGGCAGCGGTCTTTTCAAAATTATCGATGTATTTCACAGCGCTCTTTACGCTGTTTTTGATGCGTTTGGATAGGGAATATTTTTCACGTCCCAACCGCACCAACCACCAATTCACAAAGCTGTTGATTAAAATCAAGAGGTCATAACCATATCCACCTAACTTGGCCAGCCATTTTGCATTTTGAATGGAGACATCAAACACGTCGCCATGAAAAATCCATGCTTTTTTGCCATCCAAATTCAAGACGAGTTTGTTCATGATTTTAAAATTCCCCATTGAAGTATCGCTAAACTTACGGAGCATTTCATCGTGATTTCCAGTGATATAGTAAACTTCAGTGCCCTTTGAAGCCATCCCAATGATTTTTCTCAGGACCTTTAAATGCGATGGGGGGAAATACCGTTTGCTAAACTGCCAAATATCGATAATATCCCCGTTTAAAATGAGCTTTTTGGGCTGGATGCTGTTGAGGTAGGCAATGAGTTCATCCGCGTGGCAGCCATAGGTTCCAAGGTGGACATCCGAAATAACTGCCAGTTCTATCTTCCTTCTTTTCAAAAGTATAGGGTTTAGTTGCAAAATAACGGTGTAGGAATAAACTGAAAATCAATTTCAAATCAATAATTCATGAGATAATAGTTATTAAAACATCAAGGCTAAGAATGTTATGTTACATTAATATTAACTCCGTGAGTTACTTTTGAATTCGGTTTAGAACACCTACCTTTGGACTACCATAAATTTTTATACCGGATGGCAGGAAATTCTTTTGGGCAATTGTTTAGGCTCACCACCTTTGGTGAATCGCATGGAAAAGCCATTGGCGGAGTGTTGGATGGCTGTCCGGCTGGAGTGGAATTGGATATCGAAAAAATCCAATTGGAATTAAACCGAAGAAAGCCAGGCCAATCCGCAATCGTCACCCAACGAAAAGAACCTGATACCGTTGAAATCTATTCAGGAATATTTGAAGGAAAGACCACTGGTACACCCATTGGCTTTGCCATTCATAATACCAATCAAAAATCCAACGATTACTCCCACATAAAGGATTCGTATAGACCTTCGCATGCCGATTATGTGTATGATAAGAAGTATGGTTTTCGTGATTATCGGGGTGGTGGACGAAGCTCTGCGCGGGAAACCGCTAGTAGGGTAGTGGCCGGGGCCATCGCAAAGCAATTTTTGAACGATATTCGAATCAATGCTTTTGTATCCCAAGTTGGGGAATTGAAATTGGACAAACCGTATCAAGAATTGGACTTTGCCAATATTGAATCCAACCCCGTGCGTTGCCCGGATACCGAAATGGCGCAAAAAATGGAAGCGTATATCAAATCCATTAAAAAAGAAGGGGATACCATTGGCGGGGTCATCACGTGCGTCGTTCAAAATGTACCTATCGGTTTGGGCGAGCCGGTCTTTGACAAACTTCACGCCACTTTAGGGGCGGCCATGCTCTCCATAAACGCCGTAAAAGGTTTTGAGTACGGCAGCGGATTTGAAGGTATCAAGATGAAGGGCAGTGAGCACAACGATGCTTTTAATCCCGACGGTACCACAAAAACCAATCGAAGCGGGGGAGTGCAAGGGGGTATCAGCAACGGAATGGACATCTATTTCAGAGTGGCGTTTAAACCTGTGGCCACTATTTTGCAGTCGTACGAGACCATCAACAAAGAAGGTGAACCCGTTACCACCCAAGGTAAAGGCAGGCATGACCCATGTGTTGTTCCTAGAGCCGTGCCTATTGTGGAGGCCATGGCAGCATTGGTGTTGGCGGATTTTACCCTGTTGGCCCGCACCAACAAATTCTAGAGCGGCGTTAGGAGGTTTCCCTTCAATAAAGTATCTTACCCACCATAATCTTACGTTATGAAGAAATTGGAATTGCACTGGCAAATCCTTATTGGGATGGCAGTGGGAGTTTTGTTCGCTTTGGTTATGGTCCAATTTGAATGGGGGCCAAAAATTGTTTCGGATTGGGTGAAGCCCTTTGGAAATATTTTCATCAACTCGCTAAAATTGATTGCCGTTCCTTTGATTTTGGCCTCATTGATAAAAGGGGTGTCGGACCTAAAAGACATCTCCAAATTGTCAAAAATGGGGGGTCGCACTATCGGCATCTACATTATAACCACCGTAATTGCAGTATCTATTGGGTTGCTTGTGGTGAATATGGTTAAGCCAGGAGGTTCCATTACGGAGGACACCAGAAATGAACTGGTCGAAAACTACAAAGGGGATGCTGATAACATAAAAACCGCAGCCGATAAGCAAAAGGAGGCCGGACCCCTACAGGCATTGGAGGATTTGGTTCCCAGTAATATCTTTAAGGCAGCCAGCGACAACGGAAATATGCTTCAGGTAATTTTCTTTGCCATCTTTTTTGGAATAGGGCTGATTTTAATACCTGAGAAGACCGCAGAACCTGTGAAAAAGTTTTTCGACGGCTTCAACGAGGTTATCCTCAAACTTATAGATATTATAATGTTGGCGGCGCCTTACGGCGTATTTGCCTTGTTGGCCGCCTTGGTAGTTGAATCCCCAAGTTTGGATTTGTTCCAAGCCTTGGCATGGTATGCATTCTGTGTACTACTTGGATTGGCACTAATGCTGTGTGTCTATCTTTTGATTGCTTGGATTTTTACCAAAACCACTCCTTCCTTCTTTATAAAAGGGATATCACCAGCCCAGCTTTTGGCGTTTTCCACCAGTTCCAGTGCAGCCACTTTGCCTGTTACCATGGAACGAGTAGAGGAGCATTTGGGCGTTGAGGAAGAAGTGACCAGTTTTGTGCTACCTATTGGTGCAACCATTAATATGGACGGGACCAGTTTATATCAAGCTGTAGCCGCTGTTTTTATAGCGCAGGCATTTGGTATGGATTTAAGCCTATCGGCACAATTGGGTATTATTGTGACCGCAACCTTGGCTTCCATTGGCAGTGCTGCCGTTCCTGGTGCGGGAATGGTGATGTTGGTCATTGTTTTGGCGCAAGCTGGGATTCCCGAAGCGGGACTCGCCTTGATTTTTGCGGTGGATAGACCCTTGGATATGTGCAGGACCGTGGTAAATGTCACAGGAGATGCAACGGTATCCATGGTTGTTGCAAAATCGGTGGGAAAGTTGGGTGAGCCAAAAGTAAAGGAGTGGGATGACAATTATAAAGCCAATTAATAACCCACTCCCTTTCATATCTTATTTTTTATAGCGAAATGTATCGCCCTCTAGGATATTTTACCTGAAAGGAAAAATCTTCCTTTTTGGATTCTTGGGGTGCCAAATCCAAATTCCAGGTCAACAATCCTTTTTGATTGTCATAATTGGCATTATTGATGATTACATCATCCACCTTAATTTCCTTGTCTTGTGACATGGGAATCCTATCCATAAGCTTCAGGTTGATGGCTACGTTCTTATTGTTTTTCACCTCCAGATTGTAGGTGCGGTCCAGAATCCGGTTGCTTCCGGTGAACGACTTGCTCTTAAAATTGCGGTCTTGTTGACGCGAAACGGTAATGTTATTGTCAATCCCTAGCGAAAGTACCATCTCTTTTTTGGTGGTATAGGGATCCAACACGGTTTTTCCGGCATAGGTACCTTCAAAATAGATATTGGCCTCACCTGGCAACAACTGATGGCGCTCCCAATCTTTGAAGCTAGCTGTAAGAAACACATTTTCATTGATAACAGGTGCTGCAAAATATTCATAAGTAGCAGGCATTTTAAACGTGTTGATTTCAATAGCAGTAATGTCCCCATCTGATTTGACGGAATAGGCTTTTTTGATTTCAAACGCAGTTTTAGTAGCCCCTTCTTTAATGTGGCTTTTCTTTGTGGTGATCAAGACAACCCCATCATTTCCTCGATTCCCATACATGGCGCTTGCATTGGTACCTTTAAGGATTTCTATATCCTGAATTTCATTTTCATCCAAATCCCCTTCGGAGAAGTCGGCTAAAGGAACTCCATCCACAATGTAGAGCGGGGCAGGGGGTTGGTATTGCACTCTTGAACTTGCGGAAGTGCCAGAAAAACCACGTATGGAAACACCTGCAGCCTTACCCTGCAGTGCTCGTGAAATATCGCGACCATACCCAGTAACAACAACCTCTTGCAATTGCATTACATCCTCTTCCATATCCACATTTATAATGGAAGAATAGATGGGCATTTCTTGCGGAACCATCCCAATAAAAGAGAAAGTCAGTTCTTGGCCATAGGGTATATCTAAGGAGTAGTTGCCATCAAAATCAGTTGTGGTTCCTTGGGATGTGCCCTTTACCAATACGTTGACACCTGGCAGTGGTTCTCCAGATTTATCGGTGATGGTGCCTACCACTTTTTTAACGTTTGGATTAAAAAAGTAGCCCTTTTTTTTGGCCACAGGGGAATAGCGTCTTTGATATGAACTTACAAAGTTCAAGTATTTAGCATCAAGATGTGGCTTGGCGATGTTGAAATTGGGACTTTCGGTGGAGAGCACCATTTTTACATTGTTCCAATCTTGACCTGTTTTTTGATACACATTAGCTTTGTAGGCCAAGCTAAGGGGAGCGTTCAATCCCGTGGATTTAATGTCGTAATTCGGCACCCAGCCTGCATCTTCCACGAAATAGGTAAGGGTAAGGTTCAAGTCGGTGGCAATAGGAGCATTGAATTTGATGGCTATCTCACCCTGTTCTTTCTCAGGAGCACCATTGGCTTCCGCTAGTTGCTCTTGTAATGCATTGATTTCAAGATTGGTTTCATTGATACTGAGATTGGACTGGAAGATTTCATTTTTGATGGCTGTGATACGCTCCCTATAATACTGGCTCACTTGTTTTAAACGCTCCAAATCCAAGGTTTGGCTGTCACTATTGACCAATCTGTTGGCGGTGATTACCTTTTCTTCCTCTTCCAACCCCAAAATGGTGTTTTTGAGCAAAGAAATTCTTTGTTCCAGTTCCTTAACGTCATCTTCCCATTCCTTCACCTTGGGATTGCTCTCCGATTTTTCCAAATAATTGATGTTATAGGCGATGGAAAGAATGGAAACGGCATTAAGTCCGGAAATCTGAATGCTGCTCTCATCAATTTTAGGAGAAAGTCCGGTAAAAATAAGCTCGTTAGCCCCTTCGTTCAAATGACATTCGGCGGTTCGTGTGATTTGCGCTCCACTAAGGTAAACGGTCACTTCCTTTATTTTGGAAGGTTGTTTTTGTTCGTTGGAAAATAGTAAAAAGGGGATGGACAGAAAGAATAGTACGATTGTTTTCATAACGGTCGGATTTAAAAGTTATTCCAAACCTAGTAATGACGCTATTCAATTAAAATAAGGAATGCGCAACGGGCGAATTCGGATTAGCGAAAGCACCGTTTCATTGAGTCAGTCCAAAAATTGGACTTTAAAAGGTGAATAATAGCGGTTAGGGTACAAGCACAATCTGAAAGCCATCTGCTCCCGTTCCTGTTGATGTTTTATTCGCGTCAAGAAGCACCTGTCCGTTTGAACGGACAATACCAAACTGCTCTTGACCATCGATTTCTAAAAATTGCTCGCCTTCAACGGTTAAAATGGAGTAGGAGTAACTTCCCGTAGGGAAACCATCGTAAATCACATCGGCTTCGTTGTTGTTTTCAACAGTCAGAGTGCCGTTTTCCGCACTGAAAGTCCACACAATAACACCAGATTCATAATCATTATCAATGCCCGCAAATCCGCCACCGATGTGCTGCACGTTCCAGGTTCCGGTGAGCGCATCTTTCTTGGTTGTATCATCACCATTATCACAATTGGATAGAACAATACCAAATATGAATATTATCAAGAGGTGCTTCATGTGATGTTTTTTTGGATAAGATGTAGTATTTTCTTGTGCGTTGCGTAATTGCGTCATCCCAAGAATTTGGCCTTTAACTCAGGCGTGGGAATCATACAGGATTCTTGTTTGCCGAACCATTTATAGCGATTTCGGGCCACAAAGTCATAGATGGCATTTCGAAATGAAGTGGGAATCCAACTGAACACTGCGGTCAATTTCCAGAGTCCGCCGAGGTCTTGGGCAATCTCCAAAGCCGCATCCGATTTGGTGTAGTAGGCCACGCCCGGTTCAATCAAAATAATGGAGTCTACTTGGGCGATATCAATTCGACGTTCCGTAACTAGTCGCTGGCCAACCTCACTTTGTAGGGCCGCATAGCGGAACAGGTCTTTTTTATCCCGCTTTATTACAAACTGGACGGAGCTGTTGCATAAGTTGCACACACCATCAAACAAAATGATTTTCTTGCCTTCTTCCATACCGCAAAGATACGATGCTTTTGCATCAAAGATGAAGGGAAAGGAGAGGAGGATTTTTAATTAAATGAATCCTTCCTCCCTTTCGTTTTTTTCAGGATTTTGGCTCGTCCACCAAAAATTGGTTCACATCCAACCAATGGATAAAGGCATTGAACCATTTATTACTGGTACGGTTGGGATTTCCAAGACCGAAACCATGCCCTCCATTTTGATAAAGGTGAAACTCAACAGGAATGCCCGCTTTGTACCAAGAATCAATTACTCCAAATTGACCTCGGAAAAGAAAATCATCCGTAGCAATTACGTTAAACATGGGTGGTGCATCTTTAGGAACTTCTACAGGGCCCATACCTCCATATATGGGACCGATAAAGGCCAACTTCATGGTCTTGGAGTTAAGAGTGGAATGCATAGTAAGGCCTGCGCCGGCCGAAAAGCCTATCATCCCGATTCTGTCCGTATCCACGCCCCATTCGTCGGCGCGGTCCACAATCATGGCGTAGGCGGCCTCAGCGTCCTCCAATTGATTGGATAGGTTTTGCTGTGGAGGTGGTGGAGCCTTCTCTTTGGTTTCTGAGTTTTCAGAGGGTTGCGGTGGTGCAGGACGTGGTCTGTTCATCCATGCGGTAAATTCTTCCAATGACTCAGGGGTAGGGTGCAATCTGTATTTAAGTACAAAAGCCGCAATGCCCTGCTTTGCCAGTGCCTCAGCAACTTCCCAACCCTCATTGCCCATGGAAAGCCATCTAAATCCGCCTCCGGGCGCCACAATTACAGCAGCTCCATTGGCTTTGCCTGGTTCTGGTAAAAAAGGGGTCAGTGTGGCCGTTGTGATATTGCGTGCCATCGGGTCGCCCCATTGACGGAACCAAGACTCGGAAGCTGGTTGATCCTCCACGCCGCCGGTATTTAAAAGAATTGCTTTTGGCTCATCGGGAGCATCAAGCGGATAAATGGTCCCATCCTGGGCCATGAGCTGTACAGTGGCCAGGAGCATAAAGGCCCCAAGGGTCCATTTAATCCAATGTGTTTTTGGAATGTCCATAATAGTTTGTTGATAGTTAAAGCATTAAATATACATATTGTTAGATGTATTTTAAACACGTGAACACCCTTATTTGTTGGAAACTAAAGATTTATATAAAAAGTGAAGGCCACATCACTCCAAGTCTCTTAACTCTATTATAGCTACAGGCGATATGCTTATTTTTAGAAAAGTAAGTCCTAATATGAATCTCTTTTTATTATTTGGTAGTGTCATTTTTTAAAAAACCAAATCAATCATGATTATAAGAGACAAGCTTGCCTTCACTGCTGATAAAAATCAAGGCTTCTTCATCATCGTTCTCCAGTTCTATTTGATAGCCAGTACTTTCGGCTCTCTCCACAAACTCAATTTCATCTATGAGGTAGCCGTTGAATTGCTCGTTCAAAACATTCCAAACTGGAAGTGGCAAATCTTTTTCCGTGATTTCGTGCTCTGTGGCAACCCATGTGCCATCATCTGAAAAAATCGCAGCGTATTCTGAATGGTCCATTTCAAATTCAGCCTCCCATTCGTGTTCAGATTCCTTTCCCCAGCTTACGTGTTCTATTCCTGGGAATTTTTGGGAGAATCCATTTTTGGCCTCTAAGGGCGCATTGGTATATTGAAAATAGGCATAGCCTGCCACACCAACAATTATAGCGGAAGCCAGTACGATCGTAATCTTTTTATTGCTCATTTTTAAGTTTTTTCTTTTGATTTAAATCAGTCCAGCCAAAATAAGCGCTGGAGCGAATATAAAAAGTGACACTAATTTCAACCATTTTGGGCTCAAAACCTAGTGGAGAATAATGTTTAGCTTTCCACTATATTTTTAAGGGTGTTCAACGCTTTTGGCCATGTTCCATTAAAATAGTCAATGTAATCCTCCGCGGTATCCATTTCAACGGTAACGGTGGTGATGCCATTGGTTTCCTGAAACGCGTAGTTTTCCAAACTTCCTGCCCAGAAGTCCACTTGTTCCCCTGTGGTGATTTCAGTTTCACCATCCAGCATTCCAATATGTTTTATGGATACGAATTTAGAAGGAGTATTTTCCACAATTTCGGAAATCATTCCGCCATGCTTTCCGTTTTCATCTGTTCCCACGAAATACATCTTTTCACCCTTGTTCCAATTACCTTTATAGGTGGAAGTGGGGTTGAATTCGGCCGTCCATTGTTCATATGTGCTGATGTCATTTAGTCCAAGCATGGCTTCGTACACTTTTTGGGCTGGAGCTTTTATCTGTGCGCTAAAGGTTACTTTTTTCATGGGTAAAGAATTCAATTTTAGTCATTATATTTTTTTCGGCAAGCGCACTCATTATGCTCATTTAGGTATTTTATGGTTTCTATGCACAGCTCTTTGAGAACGGGGATATTGATGTCAACCAGTTTGTTTACATAAATACAGGCCTTTCCCATTTTATATTTCCCTAGGTTGGACAGCAATGATTTACTCTTTTCCGTATCCGAATAAATGTAGAGCGAAAAAGCTGCCTTTCGTGGGGAGAAACCAAGAACAGGGGCATCACCTTCATGTCCGCTTGCATATTTGTAGTGGTATCTTCCGAAGCCAATGATGGTAGGCCCCCACATTTTGGGTTCTTCGCCAGTAATGTCCTGTAGTATTTTTAGGAGCTCAAAGCTGTCTTTTTTCTTTTGCTCAGAATTGGCAAATGCGTCAATAAATGCGTGAACATCGACCTTGGTTTCTGTTGTTTTTGCCATATTGTTTCTTTTAAGCGGCTCTCTAAATTCAACTATTTCCAGTCTAAAAGCAAGTGAGGATAAGCTATAATCTTGCGGTAGCATATAAACGTATCATCACCAAACTAATTTTCGTTTAATTCGGTTTCGATGATTTGAATCATCCTTTCTATATTGATTTTGAACATTTGCTCATCCAATACATTCTCTTTTTTCCAAGAGACAATATTGGCCAACAAATCTTCCATTTCACGGTTGCCGAAGAACCAAACATAATCGGATTCGTATGATCCTTTTGGAAATTCTTCATACCTACCGGAAGTGGCCAAACCATTTAAACCACTCAGTTTACCATCCGTTGCTGGCCAAAAGCGCTCATTTAACAGCCGTCTTATATACCCATCTTCTTGACTGGCGTCCAATACCATGGATTCAAAAGACGAAATGTACGATTTCAATTCGGCGTTTTTTATATAGTCTATTTTGTTGGAAGAAATCAAGGAGTTGATATACCCATCTTTTGCTTCGAATGAAAATCCGCTCAGGGCATTGAAAATAAGTGAATCCAATTTTGAAACGGAAGTATTCGAAACATCCGTCCCAAAGAGGTTTAACAAGTAAACACCGTCCTTGAGCTCATTTTTGTGACGGTCGTGTATGACGGTAAGGCTTAAAAGATTCACCTTCAGTTCATTTTTTAAATTTTGAAGAATTTCAATTTCGGCCCTATTGATTTTACGTTGTTCATTCCAATTGTTGATTTGAAGCGCAATCAGAATTCCGATGACCACCAACACAATCTCACCCACTGCATATTTGAGGTACTTTGCTGTTCTTCCTTCGGAAAGCAGGTTTTGGCGGATTTTTCTAAAGAATTTCAGCATGGCGTCATGGGTTGGGTATCAAAAAATAAGTCAAATGTCAATAACCATAGCTGTTATGCAGCTATTTTTTAATTTCGGTATTCAGTAATTCCAGAATCTCTTCGTTCAGCGCCAAACACACGCGTAACCGTTCGTTCATTATTTCCAAGAAAACCGCTTGGTTTTCAACCATATTTTCAAACTCAATCTTTTTTAAGAGAAGATTATTGTCAACATCAAACCCCGAAGAAGGAAAACCCAATGTTTCAATGGTGGGATCATCTGTTACTTGGTCAGCCTTTAACCAACTGCCGTTTTCAATGATATAACTGATGGTATGGTTCTGGAATTCCTTATGGGCTTCTTGTCTTAAATCCAAATCCTGCAATCGTGGCGTCCATGAGGTTAGCCGATTCCGTAACTGACTATTTTGTATGATGCCCAAATTCCCGGAATTGATCAAGTCGCTTAGAAAACCATTTTTTGGATAGTAATACACCGAAGAGGCCACATCACTTAAAATAGGGTCAATGTCAAAATCTTCCGAAAAGCGATTTCCGGTGTGGTTCAATACCATTTTGGAAGAGCTTATATTTTTAATGTTGCTTTCCAAAACAGCTTGCAATTCCTGTAGGTTGAATTCAAAATCTTGCTTTAAATTGGTCAAGATCTCTTGTTCTTGCCGCAATTTTTTTGAGTTCTCGTTCCAATTATTGATTTGAAGCGCAATCAGAATTCCGATGACCACCAGTACAATCTCGCCCATGGCATATTTTAGGTACTTTCCTGTTTTTCCTTCCGAAAGTAGATTTTGTCGGATTTTTCTAAAGAATTTGATCATGGACTAGCGATTTGTTATAATGAAGCACAACATTTATCTACTATTCAAAGCTCTCGTTAATTATTGGTTATAATTTTTATTTTTCAATTCTTGCTCGATGTCATGGATTACTTTCCTGCCGCTTTTGATGATGCTCTGACCCCATTCCCGTCGTAAGTAATTTACGCCAAATTGCGCATTGCCATAATAGCGATACAATCCTAGGGTAGTGGGAGCATTAAAATCACCGATCCAAGTGGTGTCAATGGTGTTGATATCAAACCAGGGTTTGTTATAATCTTTGACCAACAGCATGTGTGGAATTAAATCTTGGCTTGAAAAAAAGGTTTGTGAGCTGAGATTGAGACCTGCTATTTGTTGTTGAGTGGCTTCGATAAGTGCATAATAATCCGTTATATCATTGATTAGTTTCTTATTTTTTAAGATGTAAATGCCGCTGGTATTGCGCATTTCATCATACGTTTTTCTGTTTATTTTCAAATTGGTCCACCCCGTCCTAAATAAGGTGTCAACAGCAATAATGTCCCCTACGGTTTTTGCGCTATAAAATAGCTTTAGGGCCCTATTGGAACTGGATTCGTAGGAGGCAAACAAAGAATCGGTTTGGCTTAAATTGGTAATATCTAAATGGATATCATCCTTTAGTTTTGAAAGAAAGGATAATTCCTTCTCATGGTCCTTTCTTTTTTCGTTCAACTCATTAAGCTGAATGGCTAAAAAAATGCCAATGACCACCAGTACAATCTCGCCAACGGCATATTTCAGGTATTTACCCGTTTTTCCTTCGGAAAGTAAACTTTGGCGGATTTTTCTAAAGAATTTTAGCATGGGTCAGTGGTTGGTCATCATAGCGTAAAGCAATTCCCTAATTTCATCTATTTCTGGCTGAAAAACAAGTGTATACATGAAACATGGTGGGGGAGCTGGGCTATGGATTTGAAACGTTTATTCCTCTAAATGTAAAAACCGTACAGCATTGTCGTAAAATATTTTCCTTTTATCCGCATCGGTCAGGAAGTCGTAACTGTTCAATTGGTGTATGCTTTTTTCAATGGCGTGCGGCCACACCATTTGGTCAGAACCAAACATGACCCTGTCAATCAAACCGTATTTTTTAGCGTTCCTTAAAAATTGTTCCGCAAAATCCTTAGGTTGCTCGTCCACCCAAAGTATAACCCCTAAATCCGTATACAGTTGCGAATATTGAAGCATTAATCGCAATGCATGTTCATAAAAGACCTCGCCAGCATGCATCATGTAAATCCGCAATTTCGGGAATTTCGCAAGTACATCTTCTAGGGTATACGGGTCCCCAAAACGTATTCTAAAATTTGGGCAACAACGGTAGGTAATATTTATGGGTCCACCGCCCGTATGGATCGCCACAGGAATATCATACCGTTCGCAAATTTTTAAAAAAGGCTCAAATTCAGGGTCGGAGAGTGTATAGCCATCATAAACGGCTCCTATTTCTCCAAAAACCTTCAATTTTCCAGATTCAATGAGCTCCTTAAACGCAATGGTATCTGTTGGTGGGGAATTGGTATAATAGCCGGGAATTATCATCCCATCATTTTCCCATGTATTTGGCCCACCAATGGTGCTTACCACCGCTTTTTTAATATTGTGCTTCTGGAGGGCTTCCCGTAATTCTTTTTTATAGGTGTTGTAGTCTTTCGGAGATAAGGTTCCATCTGGGGCAGGTGCTGTATAATAGGTTTGCTCGGTATAATCATGCAAGTGCATGTCTATAATGGGCAGATTGTCCTCTTGGGCCTGACTTAAAAAGGAGGCAACAAACAGGGCGTATACTATGCTTTTCATTTTTTCGGGTTTTCGGGTTGGCGTGCTATGGAATGCAGATGCCCACTAATTTCAAGTATTTCTGGCTGAAAAACAAGTAGTTGGCAATATACAATAGTTCATTAGTGAGTAGGTCAACACGCCTGCCTGCCGCAGGCAGGAATTGTACTAATGGACACGAATTGTTGAAATGCAGTCATTTTGAACCGACTGGAAGGAGCATGAGAAATCTCCTTTTTTCGCAATGGTTTTGGTTGATAAATCCCAAGATACAATCTTGCGGGGGTGGGTGGGGGTACAGACTGACACTAATTTCACGAATAAGCACGAATTATTTAGACTCTGTCATTTCGAACCGACTGGAAGGAGCGTGAGAAATCTGGATTTCTCAATCGGCGCTGCCCGCCTCATGTCGAAATGACCTTCTTCATTCTTTTTTAAAATACCTATTTCTGGGGTAAAGGCAAGTGGGGGCAGAAGATGGAATCTTGGGAGAGCGAGGGTATGTTATTTAAAAAATTTTAAAACTGAATCTTTACTTTCATTGAATTGAGGTAAAAACTTTTTTTTCTTTTTGTCATATGAGAATACATAATCAAATGGGAATTTTTTAGATTTATCCAGATTGCTATAATTTCCTTTAAATTGAATAAAAAATTGCTCAACAAATAAATCCTCATTTTTAAAATCTACCAATTTTAGATTGGTTAATTCCCTATTAGCAGGAATTGTAAAATCAGGGGTTAAGAATGGTCGTTCAAAAATTTCCTTATTTCCATCTGACCATAGAACGAAAATTTTGAATTTAGCTTCAAAATTTGCGGCACTAGCGTCTTGGACATATAAACCATAATAAAGGCCATCATCACCAATTTTCAAGGCATTTGATTTGATGTGAAAATATGGTTCGTTTTCAAATATTCTATTATTTGTTATTTGTGATATACTCTTTTGGTTGGATACGTATTCTTGTAAACTGTCTATTTTTATTCCTTGATTTGCAAATGCAATAGACATTGAATTAAAAATTTTGCCAGTTTCTTCCTTAACCTTTCTTTGAATTATTTCAGATCTTTCATCCTGTTCTTTCTTTAGCTCCATATTTTTTAAATCAAGCCAATTAGCATTATTAACTGACTGAAGTATATATATTATAAGAATGAAAAAATTTACTAGGATAACTATCCTGCCTCTGGAGTTTATTTTTTTCCACCATTTCTTTTTGAATCTTTTGTCTGTTAAAGGCCCTCTTGCCGTTAAAAATGTAGTAATCAAAAAAAGAAGAGTAAGAGTTATTGTAAAATAAATATCCTCGATTAATAAATTTTTTAGCATATTTAGAAGTATCGCAATAGAACGTTCTGATTTATTGCTGATGAGATGATTCTTTATTCATCCCTCAGTTCACCTTAAAATCAAATTTCACCCATTCCCTTCTCAAAACCAATAGGTTACACTCAAAAGTTTTCAAGATTTATCAACCACGAATTTTAAAATGTATATTTGCTTCGTCAACACATTTTATAAATCTCGCAATGCGAAAATCTCGAAATCGGTTTAAACAAAAGAAACTGGGAAGGCATACGGGTGCAAGTCCCGAGACCTATCTAAGCATTGCTTGGAATGTGTTGACGGTGACCTTCCCTCTTTGTTTAATTTTTAATCCTCTTATTTATGTCAACACAAGATGGTCAAAAAAACTGCCCCCATTGTCAACAGGGTAGTACCGATGCCGCACCCAGCGCGCCCAAAATTTCCCGAGAACTTACCCCCGCCCAAGTACAACTCTTGGAGTATGTCCATTATTTAGATGCCCCCGATCTGGTAAAATCCCTAAAACTGCTCCGCGACATTACCATTTACCATTCCCATGAACCTTTGGATGAGGAAGAAAAAGATGCCCTCTTTACCGTAAAGGGGCTTTGGGAGTGTATTGAGAAGATTACGGAGTGATCTTAGGGGTTTCGGGTTACGGGTTTCGAGTTGTGGATTTTTGATTTGGTCTGTCATTTCGAACCGAAAGAAGAGAGCGTGAGAAATCTAGATTTCTCAATCGTCGTTTTTCTCCTCATGTCGAAATGACTTTAGAAGCCATCGAAAATCACTGCGCGGTCTGCACCTCACTAAATTGGATTACCGGTTGTATGTTGGTGTAGTTGGGAACATCGGCCCGTAGTTTGTCCCCAATGGGTCCCATGGCATTTTGGAAGGCTTCCATGCTTTCAAAATAAAAATAGCCTACGGCTACATACGGGGAGGGGCTGTCTGGTGCGCCGCCCGAGAGGCCTTTGTCGATCATCATGGCTTTTAGATCGTCGCCCATAAGGTTGGCCGCCATGGCCATGTGGTTGTTGATGTAATAGTCCATGTCAAACGTAACGTCTTCGCCGTTGGGGTAGAAGATGGTCATTTTGATCATGCCTTTTTCAATCTTGGGATACTCGGCAGTTTCGTTTTTGGCAAAGGCAAATACGATGATCAGGGCTAGGGCAAGGAGTGTGCTTTTTGTTGTCATGAGTGTTTGTTTCGTGTGATGATTTTATAAAATTGTGCGAGTGAATATAGTCAAAATACGATTAGGTTTTAGGGGATTGAGTTTTGTAAGATGTTAATTTTCAGGAGACAGGAGACAGGAGACAGGAGACAGGAGACAGGAGACAGGATGCAGAGGTCAGAGGTCAGAGGTCAGAAGTCAGAAGTCAGAGGGCAGAAGTCAGAAGTCTGATATCCGATATCTGAAATCTGATTTAAAGAAAGGGTTTTACGAATATGGCCGCGAGTACATCCATAAAACCAGTGCCAACAGACGATAGCCAGAAATAATCGGCGAAGAAGAAAATGCCCAAAGTCAGGATGGGTGAAATTAAATCGACCCACACCGCTTTTTTGAGTTTTACGAGATCAAAAAGAAACAGCACAACTGCCGGAAAAATTAGTACTCCCTTGTTGAACAACTGGCTTTCCTGAAGGTCAAAATCAAAGGACACCCTAAAAATAGCAGCGCTGGTGAGCATTACCATACAGCCCAACATCAATCGCTTGTGCAAAAAGGCTTTTTTTCGATAGGCATAGGCAAAACCAAATAGCGTATAGGCGAAAGCCAGCCGAAATACATTGTGTTCTGCTGCATCCACTGTGGTGGCGCCCACATACGTCTTGTAAACGACAGGAAAGAAACCCGTTGGAATCATTGCAGCCATGATGACAATTCCAAGGATGCCCAAGGTCATGTGCGTTTTGTGGCTTCGGTATCGGATTAAAAACACTTGCACAGTGTACAACACCACCCAAAGGGTGAACGAAATTCCATGAATCACAAGATGAAGGGGTAGCGGTTCGGGGTTGTCAAAATATTTGGAGAGATAGAAAGATGGCGCAAACCCCCAAAACACGATAAGGATAAACCAAATGGCCGAAAAGATAAAATATCGATTTTCTGACGAGGCTTTCATAACACAAAATAATTGGAACTGGAACTGCTGCGGGGGGAGAGCTCCTAAGGTCGTGTATTTTAGTGAATTACCAACATTAATTTTATGTTCGGTAGGGTATCTTGTGTTTTGGAAAAAGATTATCTATTTCATACCGTATTTTGGAAGGTGGTTAAGCACCCTACTTATCAATTTTAAACCCTTTAAATGAATGCGTGGGCAGTTGTACGGAGTAGCTATATTTTTCCGGGGCAAAGACACGTCCCCAGAATTTAACTTCAGGAATGATTTCCATCTTCAACTTTTCTCCTGTGGAGATATTGGTGATTGATTTCACCTTTTCCGTCATTACTACCTGTATTTCAACCGGCTTGTCATTAAAGGATTCCACCACAAACGTATCATTGTCATACAAAAAGAGGGATACTTTGGACGGCCCATTGATGGTTACGTCAAACGACCTATTGACCAACCCTCGGATTTGATTTAAAACCTCATCTGGATAATTGTAGAGGTCTGCGTAATTTTCAGGAATGGTCAAAACATACAAGGTGGCATCGGCATATTTCCCTTGATGCAAGAGGGGCCAGCCCAAACCATCGTCCAAACCGGAAATCATTTCCCAAGAGTCATTGGTGAAATATTCAATTTGAGGAATGGTGATTGGTGTTTTACCTTCCACCATATTCCTGCCAACTAGGTAATCTGTGATTATGGCCTTGCGGTCTGTGTATTCTAAATCCACAATTTTTCGAATACCTCGGTTTTGCAATGCTTTCAATAAGCCTGAGGTGATAACGACATCCTTTCCGCTCACCAGGCGTTGCTCAATCTTTTTCACAATGTCTTCATCCTTTGAAGCTTGTTCAGTTAGGATGATTATTTCATCCTCAGCAGGAAATTCGGAGACCAAATCCATCGGAATGCCAATCATCCCCAGATAATTTTGCAGAAAGTCCTCTCCGTTGGAATGGAAGGGTTTGTAACTTTTAATACCATACGGAGTTCCCAGTTTTCCTGCAATCTTATCAATGGTCTCCAAGGAATGAAATGCTGTTTTCGCCATGGTTTCATTGGCTTTGAGCGGTAAAAAGCCATTATAGTCAAAACTGACCTGTTCATCTTTCCATTCGGGAATCCAGCTATCCCGTAACGGAATCAGCAATTGCCGGTAATCAAAAAGGGTCATTTCGGGGGCTTTGGCTAAGATGGTCAACCATAGTTGTTCTGCGTAGCGATCATAAAAGCGCATGCCACCAGTGTCTACCCAACCACCGCCATTCTTGCCCGGTTTTAGATTGTTGAAATATCGAAAAATGAGATACCCCAAATAGGGTTGAAGGTGTTGATTGCTTCGCACGGCATCCCGGGTTTCTGTTCCGGTATAAAGGCCATCAAAGAGTTTGGGTTCGGTTTCCAGATTAAATCCGAGTTCGTGAAAGTGGTCATACCAATTGGGATATTTAATGACAATCTTCACATTGGGATTTACCGCTTTTGCCGGGCCCAGTATGACGTTTTTGGCCGCGTCGGTCATCAGTTCCAGTCGGTATTCATCCCAGCTTCTGTCGCCTTTCGCCTCAACACACAAATTGCACTTGCAACTGGTGAAGAAGAAATCATCCAAAATGACTTCGTCAAAATGGGCGGCAGAGTGCTCAATGATTTCTTGGGCCTTCTTCCGATGCTCCGGATTGGTATAGCAGAACGTTTCAAATTGATTGCTTTCATCAATGGTGTAGGTTATGCCCCCAACAACTTCAATACCTTGCTTCTCAAAAAATTTGGTGGCCTTCTTCAGAATTTTGCTATCCACAATGAGTAAATCGCGATGGGTTTCCAGATAAATCTTATCCACTTTCAATTGGGAGGAAATCACCTGCCAAGTAGAGTCCAACCAATGCTGGTCGTCCATTTTTTGGACTTCATAGGCCCGGGTATAGACCGAGGTTTTAAAATTTTGATAGTTTCCTTGTGAATAGAGGGTAAAGCTCACTGATGAAATCAGCAAGAACAATACATGTGTAATCGTTTTCATGTTTGCAGAATGAAAAGGTTTGTTTTTAGTTAACTTTTGAGTAGAAACCATTTTGGTTGAAGGGTGTCTACATCATGGACTAATTTCGTGTAAATTTCCCTAACAATCAATGGGTTGTGTGTTAGGATTACCTTGAATTATCAACAATGGATTCATTTTGGGTGAAATGATACTGCCGTCACTGTGCAATTTCAAAAAGCAAAAAGGCCGCATTTGCGACCTTTTCCATACTTCTTATTTTGTGAATCAGTTATACCTCCCAACCTTTACGGTAGGTTCGGGTAACAAACTGGTTGGCGTCCTCAAAATTGGTGACTTTCATGTTTTCGCCATCCCACAATAGTTTTTTGCGTCCGTAGAATTCCATGTTTCCGTCAGCATTGGGTTTTTGAAGCATGTAACTTCGGATAGCCAAGTTGCCCATCAAAACGGTTTCTGTCATCGGCCCGGCATAATCAAAAGAGGAGGTAAGCTCCAAGTGTTCCGGGCTTCCAAATCCTGCTTTGCAGGCATCGACCCATTTGCGCTGGTGTCCGTACTCTGGCTCTGGCATTTCTTCAATCTCAGGTCCAAATTCGGTGGTGCCATCGTTCAAGTATAATTTAGGGGTCAATGGGGAGCTATCGTTGATGTTAGTGGAAATCACACCGTTTTCACCATGAATCAGCACGCCGTTATAACTTCCAGGACCGCCTATATCGCTATCCGCAGGGATGATTTCTGGATGTGAAGGACGAATACCTCCATCGCTCCAAGTCATGGTCAAAGGCGCGCCTGTTTTTTCGGTAGCCTCATAATTTAAGGTGATGAATGAGGTAGCTGGGCAACCTTCCGGATGGTAATCAGGATTCCACATTTGTGAAAATACGGTCCCCACACTGCATTCGGCAGCCGTTGGGTATTTCAGCTTAAGGGTTCTGTAAGGAATATCGATGAGGTGACAGCCTACATCACCCAAAGCACCTGTTCCATAATCCCACCAGCCTCTCCAATTAAAGGGATGAAGGTTTGGGATATAAGGGCGTTCAGGGGCTGGCCCCAACCATAAATCCCAATACAGCTCTTCCGGTTTCAAGTCTGGGTTAGGTTCTGGCATAGCATATCCTTGAGGCCAAACTGGGCGATTGGTCCAAATTTCAACTTTGGTGATTCTTCCCAGTGCTCCAGAATCCACCCATTTTTGAACCATATCCAAAAGTGGGTTGGAACCCCCTTGATTACCCATTTGTGTTACGACTTGTTTGTCGCGGGCCATTTGGGTCAGAATTCGGGTCTCGCGGATATTATGGGTCAAGGGTTTTTGCACATATACATGCTTGCCACGCTCCATGGCATAGGCCGCAGCTGGTCCGTGCACGTGATCTGGAGTACTGATGGTCACCGCATCGATACCTTTTACTTTATCGAGCATTTCACGATAGTCGTTGAACAATTTGGCTTTTGGAAATTTTTCTACAGTGCTTTTTGCAGACCCAGAGAAATCAGTATCACAAAGGGCTACAACCCGTTCCCGGCCATTGACTGAGGCATTACTGATATCACTGGCGCCTTTTCCACCGGAACCAATTGCAGCCAAATGCAGGCGGTCACTGGGTGCCAAATAGCCCGGTCCGCCTAAAACGTGACGTGGGACGATGAAAATGCCAGAGGCAATAGCTGTATTTTTTATAAATTTTCTTCTGCTGGAGAGGTTGGATTTTTGATTCATGTTCGTAGTGCGTGTCTTAATTTAGAATGGTGCCTACAAGATAGCGGAAATAAGCCTGAAAATTGATTAGTTTTTCGCTAGAGGACAAAGAATCTATGCCGAAGGAGATAAAAAGATGTGGCCAACTTATCAATCAAACATCATTTTGATGATTTTTGGCAACTCTTAGGAATCTGTGCGTTTATTTTACGAAGGTCAGCGATATAAGAACGATTTTTACGTAGAAGTCTATTTTTTCGCCTCCACCAATTCCAACTGATCCACGCTTACATTGGTGGTAAACATCCCATAATTTACAACGGCTTTGCCTTTTTCGAGGGTGTCGATGCTGCCTACGGCCTTTCCGTCCATCAACCGGACGCGGTCTCCAATTTTAAAGACGGGCCTTGGTTTGTTTTTTTCTTTTTGGATGGCCTTTTTCTTTTCCACCTTTTTTTCCTCCCGAACCTTTACGATTTTTTGTTCTAGCTCTTGGGCCACCTGCTTTTGCTGTTGTTGTTTTTCCTTGGCTTTTTTGGCAGTGGTCTTCTTGCGTTTGCTGTTTTCGGTTTCCACAATGCGAAGCAACTCGGAAATCAATGGCCGTTTTTTGTTGTCCAAGAAGTACTTTTCCGAAGCGGTATTCACTTTGTTGCCCAATTGAATCATCCGTTGGTTGTGATCGTACAGTTCTTGGTAGCTCTCCAATTTAGATTTGATTTTGGAATTGAGTTGTTCCAGTTTATCAGCTTCTTCACGGGCCTTGCTTTCCTCTTCCTTCAATTTAGAGCCGGTCTGCACCATTTTATTCCGCTCCTTTTGGAGCTTGGCGATGGTTTCATCAAATCGGACCTTTCCGCGCTCTATCTTTTTCTTGGCCTTATTGATTAATGAGTAGGGGATGCCGTTCTTTTGGGCTACCTCAAACGTAAAGGAGCTTCCCGCTTCACCCAATACCAATTGAAAGGTCGGTTCCAAGGTCTGGGAGTTAAAACGCATGTTGGCATTGGTGACATGCGGCAGTTCGTTGGCCAACGCCTTTAGGTTGGCATAGTGGGTAGTGATGACGCCATAGGCTTCACGTTCGTAGAATACTTCCAAAAATGCTTCAGCCAAAGCACCTCCCAATTCGGGGTCACTGCCGGTTCCAAATTCATCAATCAGGAATAAGGTTTTGTCATTGCACCGTTTTAAAAAGTAGTTCATGTTCTTAAGCCGGTAACTGTATGTACTTAGATGATTTTCAATGGATTGATTATCTCCAATGTCTGTCAGAATTTTATCAAAAAGACAAACTTTGCTACGTTCATGAACAGGAATCAACATGCCGCTTTGCAGCATCACCTGCAAGAGCCCGATGGTCTTTAAAGTGATACTTTTTCCACCTGCATTGGGTCCGGAAATGACAATGATTCGGTTTTCCCGATGTAGTTGAATGGTTTGCGGCCAGGTTTTTTGGTTCTTTCGCTTATTGGTCAAATAGAGCAGTGGGTGGTAGGCATCCCGTAAGAACAATTCACGTTCCTCACTGATTTCAGGCAACAAAGCATCCATATCCGAAGCGTACTTGGCCTTGGCCGCGGTGATATCGATATCAGTGAGATAAGCCTGATATTCCTTGAGCAACGGTGTAAAAGGTCGGATGGTGTCGGTAAGCTGATTGAGAATTCTCTGAATTTCTTCCTTTTCATCGAACTCCAAATTGTTGAGTTCTCTGGTGTAACCCACGGTGGTATCGGGAATGATATAGACAATACTTCCGGTCTTGGAACTGCCCATCACCGTGCCTTTTACTTTTCGGCGATGCATGGCTTTCACAGCCAAAACCCTTCGGTTTTCCACCACGGACTCCCGAATATCGTCCAAAAAATCCGAGGATTGGTATCGGGTCAAAGCGGAGGCAAAACTTTGGTTGATTTTTCCACGAACCTCGTTGATTTGAGAGCGAATATGCTTTAAATCTGCAGAAGCAGAGTCCTTGATCTCTCCAAACTTATCAATCACGTGGTCAATGGCCTCTGGAATCTCGGCATTGGTTTCAATCGCATCTGCTTTTGCATGGAGCAGTGGATAGTATTCCTTGAATTTCCTCAAAAACTTTTGATGGATGCCAACCGTTTTGCAAATACCACCAATTTTTCTAAAGCCTGAAATTTCCAGCGTACTGTTCTCAATCTTCAGAAGGGACAATTCGCTCTTAATAGCATCAAACCCATGATTGGGTAAGCGATTATCATTGGAGAAGGAGGCCAAATATTCTGATGTCTGCCCCAAGACCTCTAACAAAGCCTCTTTTTCGGCGATAGGAGCAATGGTCAATGCCATTTCCTTGCCCATTTCTGTATTGCATCGGCTTGAAACCTGTTGCAACACCGTGGGAAACTCCAAATCTTGAAGTGTTTTGGGGTGAATCTTTTGCATTGATATCTACTATGGCCGCAAAGATATAATAATGACTCGGGAAGAAAAGCTGCTTTTTGTTACGAGTTATAATTCAAAAACACATTCAATTCCTAAATTTGAAGCCAAACTTGATTTTATTTGAACTATGGGAAGTAGCCATACATTCATATACGTGATTGCCGGAATTATTCTGCTCCACTTTGTGGTGGGAATCGGCTATTTAATTTACAAATTAACCAAAAAGAAGTAAGCAAAGTATGGATGTTTCCATTGAACCGAGCTGGAAAGCGCATTTAAAATCTGAATTCGATAAACCGTATTTTCAACAACTCACCCAGTTCGTGAAGCAAGAGTATCAAAACCATACCTGCTACCCCAAGGGCAAGGATATTTTTGCGGCGTTTGACCACTGTCCATTTCAGGAAACAAAAGTGGTCATCATTGGGCAAGACCCGTACCATGGGCCCAACCAGGCCAATGGCTTGTGCTTTTCGGTAAAGGATGGTATTCCGCACCCACCGTCATTGGTCAATATTTTTAAGGAAATCAAGGTTGATATGGAAAAACCGTACCCTCAAAGTGGTAATTTGGAACGATGGGCGGACCAAGGTGTTTTGCTGCTCAACGCCACCCTTACAGTTAGAGCGCATAATGCGGGGAGCCATCAGAACAAAGGATGGGAACAGTTCACTGACGCTGTTATCAAGACCGTTTCCAATGAATTGGAAGGGGTTATTTTTTTACTTTGGGGTGGTTTTGCAAAGAAGAAATCCAACTTGATTGACAAAACCAAACATCATATTCTTACCTCTGGGCATCCTTCCCCCTTAAGTGCCAATAGAGGGCTTTGGTTTGGCAACCAACATTTTAGCAAAACCAACAGTTTGTTGTCCAAAATGGGAAGGACGTCTATAGATTGGTGATGTTCAGCTAAATACATTTTGTAATTATTGAGAATTTAGTATGTTTAACCTCTTAGGCTGAAACCTACGATTTGGAGCGACTGAAATCAATTTTATTGGTAGACGACGACGATACGACCAATTTGGTGAACAGCTTTTTCATTAGACAACTGGATAGTACTTTAAAAGTGCATATGGTCCGCAATGGCAGGGAAGCCATTGAATTTTTACAGAGTGCTTCCCGCAAAGAAGATATGCCATGCCTAATGATGTTGGATTTAAACATGTCCATCATGAGTGGCTGGGAGTTCTTGGATGTCTATTCGGAAAAGTTTTACGACCAATTAAAGGAGGATGTTGTTATTGTAATGCTTACGGGAATGGACTTGGATGATAATACCATGGCCATGTCCCATCCCAGCGTTGTAGATATGATACAGAAACCCCTTTCGGATATCAAGTTTAGGGCATTGGTGACCAAACACTTTTTCAGTGACTAGGGTATAAGAATTGACCTGTCTCTTTAATTTCTTCAATTAAATTTAAGCTGAAAAGTTTCTGTTGAACACCATTCAGTGTTTCTTCGGATAATTGTCGCTGTCCCCATGTAGTTTTGGATAGCCATTCTTGAATGTCATCCAGTTTTTGGTTGTATCGATTGGACAAGGTGCGGTCAATGCTAGGGATTTGTTTAAATTCCTCTGTGTAGGTGTTGATGACTTCCAAAACATGTTTCAATACCCCTGAATTGGACTCCAAAAACGCATCCGTGGCCGCGACCACAAAGCAGGGCCATGGGGTAGGGCAGTCACCCAACCATTTAAAGGTGCCGTTATCCACTAGAGGCTTGGTGGTGAAATGTTCCCACATGAAATAGGCCCCTGAACCTCCATTTAAGCTTTTGATGGCTCCATCCAGATTGTTGATGATTTCAAACTCTAGATTTTCGGGGTTCCATCCTTGATTTTGGGCATTTACATAAGCCATTAAATGACTTCCACTTCCAAGGCGGCTAATCGCCACTTTATCATCTTTCAAATCTTGAATGGACTCCCTAGGACTGTTGACATCCACATGAATGCCCCAAAGCAGGGGAGAAGAGATGAATTCCTGGACAATTTTACTTGGGTTTCCTTGCGAAATGCTTTTAATGATACCTTCGGTGAGGATAATGGCCAAGTCGGCTTCCTGGTTTTCCAATAGTTGACACATTTTCCCGGTCCCTTCAGGGACATCGGTCCATTCCAATTGAATACCACGATCCTCAAAAGCCCCATCTTCCATGGCAAGATGCCAAGGGAGGTTAAAATGTTCAGGTACCCCAATAATTTTTACGGTCTTCACTGGAAATGATTTAAAAGTTGCACAAAAATATGGATTCCACTCGGTATCTTTTTTAAAACTTAAAAGAGACGCTAGTATCCCAAATCAAAATCGCTTGCCGTTATCTTTCCCAAGGTAAACTGGATAAGCTCTTCAATTGCTTTTTTTCCATTATTGGAAAACTCACCTGTAGCCCTGTTGGCTAAAATGGCATTTAGCGAAACAGCCCTGTGTCCATGTAGTTTGGCCAATCCATAGATGCCTGCGGTTTCCATTTCAAGGTTGGTGATTCGCTGATTTTGATAGGTAAAAGCTGCAAGGCGTTCATTGAAGTCAGGTATTCTGGGGGCGGCCCGAAGACTTCTTCCTTGCGGTCCATAAAATCCTGAATTTGTGACTGTTATTCCAAATCGTATACGATTTGACTCGAATTTTAGCCCTAATCTTTCATCACAATCTGCAGCGTACGCGGTAATATTATGGCTTTGCCAGCCCAAGTAACCGTTAAGCTCAGCCTCCAACTCTTGATTTCTGGCCTGTCCACTATCATAAAACTGCAATAATCCATCAAATCCAATCCCCGACGAACTTAACACAAATGAATCAATTGGAATGTTGGCCTGGATACTTCCCGATGTACCAATCCGTATAAAACTGAGCTGTCTTTTTTCTGTTTTGACCCTTCTCGAAGAAAAATCAATGTTGGCCAACGCGTCCAGTTCGTTCAAAACAATGTCAATATTGTCCGTTCCTATGCCTGTGGAAATGACTGTAATCCGTTTTCCGGATAGTATGCCAGTATGGGTGGTGAATTCCCGTTTACTTTTCTTGACTTCAATGGAATCAAAATAATTGGAAACTTGGGATACGCGACCAGGATCACCTACAGTGAGAATGGTATCTGCAATATCTTCTGGAAGAAGGTTGAGATGGTAGATGCTGCCATCAGGGTTCAGAATCAATTCTGAGCGACCTAAAGACATCGGTACTTAGAGTTTTAAGATACGGTTTGTATCAGTATTATACAGGAAGTTATACTTTAAAGAACCACCTAGATATAATTGATTGTCACGTATTTGAGAGTAGTAGTTGTTCTTGTTTTCTAAAACTTCCATACCCTTTTTTGTCAGTTTGACAGGGTTGAAAGAGCTGAACAATGGTTTCAAAGAAGTGATGATACGCTCGTACTGGGAATCACCAAAACCGTAAAAACCTTGATTGGTCAATAAGTTGCCCAAAAGCTCCTTTCTTGATTTTGGTTTTTCTGTGGCCGCTACATCCAATACATGATTTTCCAACTCGTTTAAACCATTTTTAATGGTTGGGAAACGTCTTAGGTGTGTTTTCAGGGCATCAGATAGGTACTCAAACTGAAAATCATCATTGTTGATCAGGTTCTCCAATCGAATGGGGTTGTCGCTGCAGTACAATTGCCAAACGTAGTCGGCGTATTCAATATCGTCCTGTGTGAGAAGTGTTCTATTTTCGTATAGATCTATGAGTTTTTCATCACTCAATTCGCTAATACCGTAGAATTTATCGCTGTCATCTTCTTTCCCGCTGCATACCAAAGAGATTTCGGCATGCCTTCTATGGGTTTTGAGCCAACTTAGTACAGCTAGCATATTAATTTGACAGAAAAGGTCGTATTCAAACCAAAGAACAATGTGGTCTTGCTGTTTGTGATTACATAGCGAGCGGTACTCTTTCAATGTTTTTTCAACAAACCAAGACTTTGAGACCTTGTAGTTCTTGCTCAAAAATTCAAATCGTGTTTTCCAGAAAGATTCACTACCAACCGTACATAAAGTTTTGCCTTCGCAAAGCATCTCCCTCCATGTAATAATATCCCCCTGTAGTTGTAACGATTGTAATTTAGACGTGAAACTGTCCCCGTTGGTTATGTGCAACAGTGATTTCATTTTCAGTTCAGTTTTCGTTGGTTAGGAAGAATAAAAGTAAGACACTCGATCAAGAACACAAAAAAATTTTCTTAAAACATTGGTTTTCAATGTTCAAATTTAACAGGATTAAATCGTCAAATCCCTATCCGCCAACTCTTTTTACCGAGAATCCATGATCTTTTAAGAACTCCATTATTTTATCCCGATAGTCCCCTTGAATAATGATGGATTCGTTCTTGAAGCTGCCGCCTACGCCTAAAAACGTCTTAAGGTCTTTGGCCAATTTTTTAAAATCGGAGTCCGCACCATTGTACCCTTCCAAGATAGTGATGGGTTTGCCTTTCCGTTTTTCGTATTTGCAGATAATGGGGTCGTCCTGGAGCCAATAATCCGGCTTTTTACTTTCCTTTTCTGTATTTTCCTCAGGAACATGGTCTGGGAACAGGTTCTTGAGTTGGTCCTTAAGGTCCATATCTTATTTTTTTATCAATCCTAGTTCTATCAATCGCTCATGAAGGTATTCGCCGGCAGTGATGTCCTCAAAAGCCTTGGGATGCTCATCGTCCACGCAATCTTCTAAACAGTTCAGCGGCATTTCGCTGATGGGGTGCATAAAAAACGGAATGGAATATCGCGAAGTGCCCCAAAGTTCCCTTGGTGGGTTCACCACCTGATGTATCGTGGATTTCAATTTATTGTTGGTCAGGCGTGAAAGCATATCCCCAACATTGATCATCAATTCGTCAGGTTGGGCAATGGCGTCCACCCATTCTCCTTCGTGATTTTGAACCTGCAATCCTTTGCCGTGGGCGCCCATCAGCAATGTAATCAGGTTAATGTCGCCGTGCGCCGCCGCCCTCACCGCATTTTTGGGCTCAGTGGTGATGGGAGGGTAGTGAATAGGTCGTAGAATGGAGTTCCCATTTTTAATGTATTCATCAAAATAGGTTTCTTCCAATCCTAAGTGCAGTGCTAGGGCCCGAAGCACATATTGTGCTGTCTTTTCCAGCATTTTATAGGTCTCCTTTCCTACGACATTGAACTCAGGGAGTTCTTTTACAGTGACGTTATCCGGATATTCTTCCTCCAATTTTGGGTTGTCTTCCACATATTGGCCAAAATGCCAGAACTCCTTCAAATCACCTTCCTTTTTGCCTTTGGCATGCTCTTTTCCGAAGGAAGTATAGCCCCGTTGTCCACCAATACCTTCAATCTCATAGCTGTCCTTGACTTCTTGCGGGAGTTGGAAGAACTTTTTTATTTCCGAATACAGGTCTTCCACCAGCTTATCCGATAAGAAATGACCACTTAGGGCCACGAATCCTATATCTTCAAAGGCGGCACCGATTTCTTTGACAAACTTCTCTTTTCTGGCGGGGTCCCCAGAGACAAAATCTGCTAGATTCACACTTGGAATTGCACTCATGCCATCAATTTTTGATTACGGTCAAAAGTAATGAATAATGCCGAACGTACAGAAATTTGAAGGTGGATGGATGGCTTTTTTACTACATTTATCCCGTTGAATTTTCAAGATATGCGATATCACATTGGGGATTTGGACCACCAAAAATTACGGGACCTCTACACAGGAATGCTTAAGCCTAGAATGATTGAGGAAAAGATGCTGATTTTACTCAGACAGGGTAAAATTTCCAAATGGTTCAGCGGAATAGGACAGGAAGCCATCTCTGTTGGCGTTACTCAGGCGTTGAAAGCGGATGAGTATATACTTCCCATGCATCGGAATTTAGGGGTGTTCACTTCCCGAAATATTCCGTTGTATCGACTCTTTGCTCAATGGCAGGGAAAGCAAAGTGGTTTTACCCAAGGGCGCGACCGAAGCTTTCATTTTGGCACCCAGGAATATAAAATTGTGGGGATGATTTCCCATTTAGGTCCTCAATTAGGAGTGGCGGATGGTATTGCCTTGGCCGATTTATTGGGAAGAAAGAAACGTGTCACAGCGGTCTTCACTGGTGAAGGTGCTACTAGCGAAGGTGATTTCCACGAAGCCCTGAACATTGCTTCAGTATGGAATCTTCCCGTTTTATTCTGTATTGAAAACAACGGCTATGGTTTGTCCACCCCGACGAACGAACAATATAATTGCGAGCATTTGGCGGATAGGGCCAAGGGCTATGGTATGGAATCCCGAATCATTGATGGGAACAACATTTTGGAGGTGTTTACTAAAGTGGACGAACTCTGCAAGGCCATGCGAAAGCGACCTCGTCCCATGTTGTTGGAATTCAAGACCTTTCGGATGAGGGGCCATGAGGAAGCCAGTGGCACCAAATATGTTCCGGATAAATTGATGAGCAAATGGGCCAAAAAAGACCCTATTTCCAATTTCGAGACGTTTCTTTTGGAAGAAAACATCATATCCCAAGAAGAGATCGACAAGCTTAAAGAAGAAATTTCGGAGGAAATCAATGAAAATTTAAAGATGGCCTTTGATGAATCTCCAGTCTCATTTAATGAAGCCAAAGAGTTAAATGATGTTTACCAAGAATTTGATTATCAACATTTTGAACCTAAAGAAGATGTAGAGAATATTCGTTTTGTAGATGCCATTTCACAAGGTCTGGAGCAATCCATGTATCGCCATAACGAATTGATTGTCATGGGTCAGGATATCGCGGATTACGGAGGGGTCTTTAAAATTACGGAAGGCTTTACTTCCAAGTTTGGGAAGAGCAGGGTACGTAACACACCCATTTGTGAATCGGGGATTGTTTCCGCTGCCATGGGATTGTCCATCAACGGAATGAAATCAGTGGTTGAAATGCAATTTGCGGATTTTGTCAGTTCTGGATTCAATCCTATTGTAAATTATCTGGCCAAGGTCCATTACCGGTGGAATGAAAAAGCCGATGTGGTCATACGGATGCCTTGCGGTGGCGGAGTAGGGGCTGGCCCTTTCCATTCCCAGACCAATGAAGCATGGTTTACCAAAACCCCGGGGCTCAAAGTGGTATATCCCGCTTTTCCTGCGGATGCAAAAGGATTGTTGAATACGGCCATAAATGACCCCAATCCAGTCTTGTTCTTTGAACACAAAGGACTTTACCGAAGTATTTATGGTGATGTTCCTAAAGATTATTACACTTTGCCTTTTGGTAAAGCCAATTTGCTGCGAACCGGAAACGCCATTACAGTGGTTAGTTATGGAGCGGCTGTGCATTGGGCTATCGAAGTGCTGGAAAAACATCCAAATATTCAAGCAGATCTCGTAGATTTACGAACATTACAACCTCTCGATATAGATACTGTCTACACCTCGGTAAAAAAGACAGGGAAGCTACTGATTTTACAAGAAGATACATTGTTTGGCGGAATTGCCAGTGACATTTCCGCAATGGTCATGGAAGAATGTTTTCAATATTTGGATGCTCCCATAAAAAGGGTGGGAAGTTTGGAAACCCCTGTACCGTTCGCTAAGGAGTTGGAAGAAAACTACCTGCCCAAACAGCGCTTCGAATCTGCGTTGGTTGAGCTGATTCAATATTAATCTGGACTCTATCGATGTGAAGGTAAGAGAAATGGCGATTTTTTAATAATTTAACAACTGTTAACATAACCCAAATCGTATATTATTTTAAACAAAAACTAAGAACTTATCATGAAACAATCACTCTTATTGATTACTGTGGTGGGACTTTTACTCTCATCATGTTCAGTTTCCAAAAGCGCTAGGGGTCAACGAGACCTTTTTAGTGGAACGTGGTCCTTGGACAACATTTCGTATGAAAACAATTCGGGTAATTTTAAATCCGTCATCTTCAATGATGCTGAAGATATTTGCTTTGAAGGCAGCGAATGGTTTTTTCGGGACAACAACAGTACCGGAAGATATACCATAGCGCAAAGCACCCTTTGTAATGGGGGCGACCGTTTCTTTAGATGGTCAGTGGTAGAACCTTCCCAAAATTACAGCAGTCAGCTGCAGTTTAAATTCATTGATGAAAACCGAAAGGACATTTCCGGTGGCTATGGCTATCGTTTGAACATTGTTAGCTTGACCGAGCAGGCTATGACCCTAAAATCCAATGTATCAGTAGACGGACAACCTGTAACTATTGTTTATGAATTCTCAAAAAAATAATCAGATGAAAAATATACTATTAAAAAGTACAACAGCTTTCTTGGCATTGACACTTATTTTTAGCTGCGACGCCGTAAAAAATGCCAACAACACCCAAAAAGGTGCCGCCATCGGTGCCGGTGGTGGAGCCGTTATCGGTGGAGTCATTGGTAATAATGTTGGTAAAGGTAACACGGCCCTTGGCGCTATCATTGGTGCAGTTGTGGGTGGTGCTGCCGGTGGATATATCGGTAACCGAATGGACCGTCAAGCCGAACGTATTGAAGAAGAAATTCCTGGTGCCGAAGTAAAACGTGTTGGTGAGGGAATCAATGTAACCTTCAACGAAGATGCTGGGGTTTATTTTGATACCAATAAATCTGATATCAAAGGAACTTCTGCCAATACTTTGGATAGGTTGGCTGGAATCTTTAAGGAATATCCAAAATCCAATATTTTGGTGGAAGGCCACACCGACAGTGCAGGTAGCGATGAATACAACTGGAAGCTTTCACAACAACGTGCGGAGTCAGTTACCAATTATTTGATTTCCAAAGGAATTTCAAGCAGCAGGTTCACCACAAAATGGTATGGGGAGACCCAACCTCGTGAAAGTAATGATACTGCAGAAGGTAAAGCAGCTAACCGTCGTGTGGAATTGGCCATTGTTGCCAGCGATGAATTGAAACAAGAAGCCTACGAAGAAACGAAAGGTTAATAACCAATTCGCAAAAGAACCAAGGAGCCCGATGTTTTTTGCATCGGGCTTTTTTTAGCGTAAAGGTTCTGTTAATTAACAAAAATTTGAAATTGGCTTTACTGCCCGCATGTAAGATTATCACTACCTTAAAGGTGAATTTAGGACATCCCAAAAATTAAATTGTCAATATGACCCATGTCGTTGAAAATAGCACCTATGAAGTTCAAGAACTGCTGGTTCGTTTGGAGCGGAACAACAAGGTCATTCAGCGACTTTCCAAAAAATTATGTTCCTATACCTGCGAACCCAACAATCCTTCCTGTTTTGAGAAATTCTATGAATTAAAGAACAAGTTCAAGGTTTTTGCAAAGTATCAAAAGCAGATTGTAGAGGCGTTAAAGGCCAGAGAATTTGAATCCCCGGAGTTGGACAGGGATATAGAACTTCATTTGGAGCGGTATAAGCAGTTGGAAAAGGATATAGCAGGTTATCTTCTGGACACCCAAAAACATCATTGAACCACCATCGCTTTTCTTTCCTATAACAGATTTGATTTTTATTGGAAAAGTTACGCTACAATCTGTTTTGTACTTTTTTAAACATACGTAATATTGCAAGGCAAACCCTAATGTCTTGCCATGGGAAAATCCTCAAACTCAGCACTGGTATATCTTGCCTTTTTTGCCATTTATGTCTTTTGGGGTTCCACATATCTCCTGAACAAGATAGCCGTAACCGAGCTACCACCCTTTATGTTGGCGGCATGTCGATTCATTACAGCAGGACTCCTCATCTTCATTTTGGCCAAGATTTTAGGGATTTCCCTGACCATCACCAAAAAGCAATTCATTAATTCCGTAATGGCCGGAATCTTTTTTCTAAGTTTTGGAAACGGGGTGGTCGTTTGGGCGCTTCGCTATGTGGATAGTGGTTTTGCAGCTTTGGAAATATCCGCTCAGCCGTTAATCATCCTTGTGATGATGCGAATCCTTCAAGGTAAAAAAATTAAGCCGATGTCTGTTGTTGGAGTGGTGTTGGGGGTAATTGGAATTTATCTTCTTGTAAGTCAAAAGCAGGTCATTGCCAAAGAAGACTCGATTACGGGAATGATCATGATTTTCTTTTGTTTGCTGAGTTGGGCCTATGGAAGTCTTTTTGTGGCGAAGGCCGATTTACCTCACAATTACTTTGTAAATACCGGATACCAAATGTTCACAGCTGGAATCATTCTGGTTCTGATGAGCCTAAGTTTTGGGGAAGATTGGACCTCTCCATTGGACTGGAGTGTGGAAGTGCAATGGTCCATGGTCCTTTTGGTTATTTTCGGAAGTATTTTGGCATTCACCTCATTCAACTATCTCTTAAAAGCGGTCTCTCCGGAAAAAGTGGCGACCTCAACCTATGTAAATCCCATTGTGGCGCTTTTGCTGGGCTGGTACTTTTTGGATGAGCAGATTACGCTACAATCCATCGTGGCTGCAGTGGTATTGCTCACAGGCGTATATTTCATCAACACCAAAAAGACCTTGGCTATTTTTGAGCGGTTTAAGCGATAATTTGTAAAAAGTCTGTCTTTCTAATTCAGGATATCAAATCGGTGGGTGTATTTAATGGTAAACGTCTGATTATCCAGTGCATCGATTAAATCATCATCTTTCACCACATTGAACACCACAAACAGTCCCGTATTTGCGTTCTGCAACCATCCGAAGCGTGCATTTACCGAGGTGATGTTGGAAACATTGTTCCGCTGAATCAAGCTTTGCACAAAAATTCGAGGTGTGAAAGAATAGGAAAGCCGAAGTCCTCCCACAAGAGCGGTCAGATTTCCAGTATCCAATTGAATATCGCTATGACTCATGGTCAATGAGCTGTTAAACCTATCCCCAATGCGATATTTGGCCGTACCGCTATTAGTTATCTGATGTCCATTGAAATAACCACCAATAATGGTTCGGGTATCAAAAGAAAGGGCGGTATTGGGATTGGTGGTGATGACCAACTGCAACTCTTCATTGTTGTAATACCCTACCGGCACTGTTACATCAGAAATGGTGAAATCTTCAAACACCTGCTCTGCAGTAAAGTTGATACCCGTATGGATTTCTAGACCACTTTTAAAGACCCAATGGTTATCCACATGCAAAAAACTGGTGATCAATTGATCATCAAAATTCCAGTAGCCTCGATAAGATACGTGTGGCCGTATTTCCAACAACTTGCCAGCATCTTTGAATCGATGTGTTTTGAAGACCAAAAACTCTGGCTTTCGAAACGCTGTTCGTTGTAAAAAGCCCACTTCGGGATTAAACCCTTCGCCAACTTCGGTGTAGCCCGCATTTAAACGCCAACCGTTCCAGTCGTAATTTCCCAAAATTTTAAAGGCATGGTCGTTGTCTTCGATTCCAGGGGTGACACTTTTGGCCACAAACCCGGTGATTTCTGCCTTGTTTCCAATACCCCATTTGCCATCCATGGCATAAACGCGGTTGTAGTCGTCATCCATTTCACCCAATCCTTCCCTGCTGATAAAAATTCCACCCAAAGAGGAACGTGTGCCACCAAAATTGTGGTTGACCCGTCCTACGGTGAAATTGTTTTTTTCAATGGAAGCTTCCGCCACATCATCCGTGAACATGCTTAAAAAGCCTACATTGGTCTGTCCCACTTTTCCGGATAAACGGGCTCCCCCGATAATGGGAACAAGACTTCCATCCTCACCAATCCCGATACGTCTACTAAAGAACAAATCCACTTCACCAGGGCTTCCCACGCCGAACTGACCAGCATTTTCCAAGAAAAATGCCCTTTTCTCAGGGAAAAAGAGGTTGAAGCGGTCCAGATTTACCTGCTGGTCATCCACTTCTACTTGGGCAAAGTCCGTATTATACGTAAGGTCGAGGGTGAGGCTGGGGGTGATACTGTATTTGACATCCGCTCCGGCATCAAAATTGGTCTCGGTCTCGTCCATGGCCTTGTCGTTCACATATTGACCAAGCACATAAGGGATAAGTTTTAAGTTCCCTGGATTTCTGAGATTCATTCCGGTTAAACTTCCGGCCAATGACAGTCGCTTCATATCAAAACCCAATGGGAGTGAGGTCCAATAAGCCGTTTCTGTGTTTTTGCTGATGTTCCTTTGAAAATTCAACCCCCAGGTTTTGTTCTCTCCAGGTGCATAGCGAAGGGAACGGAACGGAATGGCAAACTCGGCACTCCAACCGTAATCACCCAATTGCGAGCGTACCTTCCAAGTAGCATCCCAATTGATATTGGTGCCACCGATAACACCACCCTGCTGTCTGTTGGCGTTGTTGTTGCCCTTACCCTCATTGTCAATTTGGGCATCATATTCCATTCCTTGGGCATTGGTGCCAAACAAGAAGCCATTCTGGCGATCGTGGTAGGTATCGATAATAAACAGAAAGCTGTCCTCATCATTCAAATCGGCATCGCGCCGCGAATCGGAAACCACAATACCACTGGCATCAGAATCATAACACACCACCGAAACATAAAAGGTAGTGCTACTGTAAGCGATTCGGACCTCCGTTTTTTCAGAAACGGGCTGTCCATAATTGGGCCGTATTTGGATTAAATCGGAAATGGCAGGAATCATTTGCCATACTGGATCATTGATGATTTCGCCATCAACAACCGGGTCTTCTGCCAACGAAGTAGCGAAGTATTCTGGGCTATTGGTTTGCTGGGATTGCAGTTCGCCAAAGGTTACTATGGCGACAATGAAAAACAGTTTTCCAAAGAAATTTTTCATACGTTGAGGTCTGGTCGGTCGTTAAATATACTCTTAAAATCGGAAATGTTGGATAGATTCAGTATTTTGTAATAAGCTTTTGATTTTGAAATACATGAAGAAGATTTTAAGTTGCATAATTGCAGGTTTTGCACTGGTTTTGATGGGGTGCGCTTCAGGGGCAAAAGTGAGTTCATCCCCTGCGGAAATTGAGGCGATGGACAATTTGGTTTCCAGCAGATCATTTGAAATTACCGCCCAATGGGCCAGACCTATGCCCAGTCAGGCACTCAACAGTATCTCCAACGCAGGAATGCTTCCCAATGGTAGCAATGCCAGCCGTGTTGATATTAATGGAAATGGAAGTTATTTACGAGTAATAGGGGATGTGGTAAAAGCCGATTTGCCCTTTTTTGGGGAGCGACAAATGTCTGGCGGTTATGACCAGCAACGGACAGGCATACAGTTTGACGGTGTTCCGGAAGACCTTCAAATCGAAGCCAATTCCAAAACCAAAGGCTATACCATGCGGTTCTCCATAAATAATGGTACCGAGACGTTTCAAGTGGTGGCCCAGTTGTTTCCATCCCGCTCCAGCACCTTCAGTATCGTAAGTTCCCATAGGGCGCAAATTCGGTATGAGGGCAGGCTATCCGAATACGTGGAGGAGGAAGAGTAGTTTTTTTTGTGAAACATGGAATTACGATTATCCTTTTCCATGATTTTGTTTTAGTTTTATGGAATAGAAACCATATCAAAAGCATTCCATAATGAAGATGGCCCAATTGCCCCTAAAAACTGCGTTCGTAGTTCTATTCTCTTTTCTGATTATTTCCTGTAAAGGTAAAAAGGAAGAATCCAAGGAAAATCAAGATGAAACCACACAAAATGATACCCTGGCAAAATCTAGCTTGCCTTTGGATCGCCTAAACATCCCTGAAGGATTCAAGATTGAAACCTATGCCGAAGGTGTTGAGGGAGCGCGATCTATGGCCATGGGCGCCGATGGAACGCTGTTTGTAGGTACCCGTAATGAAAACAAGGTTTACGCACTTAAGGACACCGACGGGGATTTTAAAGTGGATGAAATATACACCATCGATGAAGATTTGGAACAGCCCAACGGGGTGGCGTTTAAGGATGGCTCTCTTTACGTGGCCGCCGTAAGCAGATTGTATAGGTATGACAATATTGAACAATCATTGTCCAATCCCCCTGAACCCACCTTGATTTATGACGACTATCCAACGGAGTTTCACCATGGGTGGAAATATATCGCTTTTGGACCTGATGATAAATTATACATTCCCGTAGGGGCTCCTTGTAATATTTGCGACAGAACGGATGAAGACGAGCGTTTTGGCACCATCACCCGAATGGATGCAGATGGTTCCAATCGGGAGATTGTGGCCCATGGTGTAAGGAATACAGTTGGGTTTACATGGCATCCTGATACCAACGAACTTTGGTTTACCGACAACAACCGTGATATGATGGGAGATGACCTCCCTCCGGGAGAGTTGAACCGTTTGGCCGAGGCCGGACAACATTTTGGATACCCATTCTGTCATGCCGGCACTATTGCCGATCCCGAATTTGGGAGCCAGCACCCTTGTTCCGATTTTGTGCCTCCGGTACAACAATTGGGCCCTCACGTAGCCGCATTGGGGGTGAAGTTTGATACAGGTTCCATGTTCCCCGATGAATATAAAGGACATGCCTTTCTTGCCGAGCACGGGTCTTGGAACCGTTCCAAAAAAATAGGATACCGCATCACCTTGGTGAAATTGAACGGCAACGAAGCCGTGAGCTACGAACCTTTTATTGATGGTTGGTTAAACGACGAAACCCAAGAAGCCTTCGGACGTCCCGTGGATTTATTGTTCATGAAGGACGGTTCCCTTTTAATTTCCGATGATGAAGGGAACGCCATTTACAGGGTCACCTACGAAAATTAAGTAGAGCTTTATAAATGGTTTAGGTATTTGGGAGGTGTCAAGTCTTCCATTTTCCAAGTACTTCGTTGGTTATCCGCATTGGAGACCTCCAAAAAAATATGGGTAGAGGCAAATTTACCTTGGGACACAATCCGTTCCACGGTATAGGTCCATTCGCCATATGGAAACACAAACTCGGTTTTGTCCTTTTTATCGGTTTGCCGAATCAAACCGTTGATCAAGACCAAATTTGGAGGTTCCAAAAAAGTTTTGGGCTTATGCCAACACTGATATCGAATCTGCCCATTACAAAGTTGATCCACACGTACCGTATAATTGGCATTGTGGCATAGAATAAGGATGTGCTGTAGGTCTGGTTCGTTTTGGGGAATGGCTATGGCGGTCGTCGGTTTTGATTGATTTGGGATTACTTGAACGGATTTTATGGCCTTGTATTGTCTAAACCCTATTTCTCTTTTCCCAATGCGCTCCGTGCAAAAAGCCCAAGAGGTAGAGAATGAAGCCCACAATCACCAAGCAAATTATTTGTAAGAGGTTTACAGTTTCTAGTGTAGTCATTTTCTTGTTTTTAAGCAATCTAGATTGACCTTGCCGCAAATTGTATTGTAAATTGACGAATGATTCATTTCAATTGATGGATGATATGTTTCAATTGACGTGTGAAATATTTGTCCTACAAAAATCTATTGTAGTCCATCCCTGATAATTCTGAGGTGTTTCTTCAAAAACACTCATTTTTTTCACCCCTTTTCCTTATTTTCATGGCAAATGCACAAGGATGTTCCCAAATCCCTGCATTTTATCACAATAACTAACTCTAAAAACCAATCTCATGAAAAAAATCATTCTCCTTTGGTGTGTTGGCCTGGGGATGGTCTTTTATGGCTTCGGACAGCGAAAAGCATCCGGACCTACCATCAACAAAACCCTTTACGAATCCATGAAATACCGCAATATTGGGCCTACCCGTGGAGGTAGGGTTACAACCATTGAAGGTATCCCAGACGACATTTTCACCTATTATATGGGTGCTACTGGAGGCGGGGTGTGGAAGACCACCGATGGCGGCCAAACCTGGAACAATATTTCCGATGACTACTTCAATACCACAGGTATTGGGGACATTACTGTCGCGCCATCAGACCATAATGTGGTGTATGTGGGTACGGGCGAGTCCTGCATCCGTGGGGTAAAGACCTCGCATGGCGACGGCATGTACAAATCCACCGACGCCGGAAAAACATGGAAACATATCGGTTTGGAGCCCACCCGACACATCGGAGAGGTGTTTGTGCACCCCAAAGACCCAAATAAAGTGTATGTGGCCGCGCAAGGCAACCCTTGGGGCACCGATGAAAACCGTGGACTCTACCTGTCCAATGATGGGGGTGAGAGCTGGGAGAAAATTTTATATGTAAACGACCATTCCGGGATTGTGGACATGACCGTAAGTGCCGAGGACCCCAATTTTATGATGGTCACTTCGTGGGACTTCCAACGGAAACCTTGGGTAGTACAGAGTGGCGGACCCGGAAGCAAGGTCTTCAAGACCACCAATGGAGGTAAAACTTGGAAAGAGATTACCAAAGGCCTACCCGAACTCAAAGGAAAAATGGGCATCGATATTTCCCCTGCCAATCCCAATGTGGTGTACATGGCCATTGAGGCTTTTGAACGCGAAGGTGGGGTCTACCGTTCCGATGATGCCGGGGAAACGTTTAGACAAACCACCAATGATGCCACCACCTATGCCCGTGCTTGGTACTACATGCACATTATTGCCGACCCCAATGACGAGGACGAATGTTGGGTGATGAACAGCTGGGCCATGAAATCCATTGACGGCGGCAAAACCTTTGTGGGGAACCAAGGCAGCCATGTGGACCATCACGATATGTGGATCAATCCCAACAACAGCAACATCATGGCCAACGCCAACGATGGGGGAGCTTCCATCACCTACAACGGTGGTGAAACCTGGTCCGATATTTACAACCAGCCTACGGGACAGTTCTATCGCGCTTTGACGGACAACGGCTATCCGTATCGGGTCTACTCGGGGCAGCAAGACAACAGCACCATCGTTATCGACAGCCGGGTGATGGACAATGGTATTGGTCGCATGCACTGGGACATTGTCCGTGCTGGGGAATCGTCCACCGTGGCGGTAGACCCCAACAATCCGCGCTATGTGTACTCCACCTATTTTGCCAGCAATTTTATGGAGTGGGACAGCAAAATCGATAATACCCGCATGGTGCGACCCTATCCGGAGCGCATCAGTGGGGAGCAGCCCAAAAATCTAAAGCTTCGGGCCAACTGGAACGGTCCGGTGATGGTTTCACCCCATAACCCCAACACCATTTACTACGGTTCCCAATATGTGATGAAATCCACCGATCGTGGGGTCACTTGGGAAACTATGAGTGAAGACCTCACCCGAAACAACAAGGACCACCAAGGCAAGGGCGGGTATCCCATCAGCAATGAACAGATTACGGCGGAAAGCTACAACAACCTCTTCAATATTGAGGAATCGCCCATCCGCGAAGGGGTCATTTGGGTAGGTTCTGACTGTGGTTTGGTGCATGTGACACAAGACGGCGGACAGACCTGGACTAACGTTACCCCCAAAGGCATGCAAGAAGGCATCATCAACGTGGTGGAACCTTCGCCCCACGATGCCGGCACCGCCTATTTTGCCATGGCGGGTTATAAAATGAACAACTTTACCCCCGAGGTCTACAAGACCACCGATTATGGTGCTTCGTGGACCAAGATTGTGAACGGATTGCCCGGCGATACCTTCGCCCGTACCATTCGCGAGGACCCGGATAGAAAGGATTTATTGTACGTGGGCACGGAGACAGGGCCTTTTGTGTCTTTCAACGGGGGGCAACTGTGGCTGCCATTACAGAATAATCTACCCGAAGTGCCCATAACCGACATGCGGGTACAGCGCAAGGATTTGGTGGTTACCACCCAAGGGCGTGCCATTTGGATATTGGACGATTTGACCCCGTTGCACCAAATTTCGGATGCGGTGGCCAAGGCCGATTACTACCTGTACCAACCCCGCGATACCGATGCCGAGTTGTCCATTGCCTATTCCACGCGCGATGTACCCGGGGAGAACCCGCCCCAAGGATTGCAGGTGCACTACGTGCTCAACAAAGAAGTGCCTGCCGATACCCCAATGGCCTTGGAGATTTTGGACAGCAGTGGCGACGTGATCCACTCCGAATACAGCGACCGCCCCAGGACGGGCTGCGATACCCTCGTAAAACCCCAATTGAAAAAGAAAATGGGCGCACACCGCTATAGCTGGAACATGAAAGTGGGGCAGTTTGACTGCTTTACCGAGTTCTACACCACCAACCGCGACCTTACCGCCTACGATGCCACCCCCGGCAACTACAAGGTACGGTTGACCATTGGCGATTTTACCCAGACCCAGAACTTTGCCATTACCATTGATCCCCGTATACAAATGAGCGCGGACAATGTGGAGGCCGCCTATGCGGAGCGCGATGCCCTGAACAAATCTCTCTACAAGGCCGCCACCGAAATGAGCCAAGGCGTGCGCGACCTGCGAAAGATACAGCAGCAACTGCACTTTGTACTGGGCGAGACCAGCTCCGCCGAACTGCAGGAACAAGGTAGTGCCTTGAACCAAAAAATAGATAACTGGATAGCGGAAATTTTACAAAAAGAGATGCGTACCTACCAGAGCAACTATATGTTTGAGGCGCGGCTCTTGATCAAGTTCAAGGATTTCTTGGACGAGATCGGCAAGGGCAACCTGCCCGTGACGCAGGGCGTACGCGACGTGACCCGAGACTACCTACAAAAGTGGAGCACGGTAAAAGCGGACCTACAGAAAATAAAGACCCAAGACGTGGCCGCGGTAAACGCCCTGATCAAGAGCGCCGGCCTACCGGAATTGTATTTACCGTAGGTAACGAATAATATAAGAATAGAAAGAAGGGAAGGCCGAAAGGTCTTCCTTTTTTTATTACCCGTAGGGTAAAACCCCATAACTATTTAATTTTTAATGACTTTGCAGTTTTCCGTAATGGATTACTTGTTAAAATAGATATATTTGGGTGTAAACCGGTTAAATACATATTATGGGTGAATTTAGTCATGATCCGTCTGAATATATTCGTGGAATACAACAAATTCTAATTTCAGATAAGAAGAAGATTGGTTTTTTATTTGGTGCTGGAAGCTCTCTGGCTAAAAAGAACGAAAAATCTCTTACTGTTCCAGCAATAGGTCAATTAACCCAAGCTATTGTTGCGGAAATAGGGGGCGAGGATGCAAAGTATGAAAAAGCTTTTAAGGAAATTGAAGAAGAACTAGGTTCAGGTAATTTTAATATAGAAACTATTTTGTCTAATCTTGAACAAAAGTTTTTATTTATTGGTAAGGCAACTTTGAATTCCTTGAACAAACAGGAATTCGAAGAATTAATATGCAAAATTAAGAAAGGAGTTCGGGATAAAGTAAGTGTGCATCTTAAGGATGGGAAAATAGTTGATAAGGATACAGTTGTTGAATTGGTTCAGACTGATTTTGCAAACTGGATTGGGCAAGCAGAAAGAAAGTTTCCAATTGAAATATTTACAACAAACTATGACTTTCTATTTGAACTTGGGTTAGAGCACAAAGAAATTGCATATTATGATGGGTTTTGTGGTAGTTTAAGAGCTTTTTTCAACCCTGAATCCGTAGAGGATTTTACTTTTTTAACCAACCAAACAAAATTATGGAAAATACATGGCTCATTAGGATGGCATTTTGATAAGGATACTGAAAAAATTTTAAGGGTAAATCCAGATGACAAGGATATTTTGATATACCCTTCTACTTTAAAATATAAAGATTCTAAAAAACAGCCATATGAGAGTCTTTTAGATAGACTTTCTAATTTTTTAAAACAAGATGATTCTATATTAATAACTTGTGGTTATTCATGGGGTGATGAACATATTAATTCAAGAATTATTTCTGCTTTAAAAACAAATACTACTTCACATGTAATAGGTCTTTTTCATGATAAGAGCAATCCAATAGATGAGGGTTCACCACTAGCAAAAATTGCAAAGGACAACCCGAAAATATCTATATATGGGTCTCGTTGTGCCATTATTGGATGCAAGTTTGGGGAATGGGTATTGAAATCAGAACCTTCCATTGATGACACAGTAAATTTGAACTTGTATTTTGATGAGGATGCTCATTTTGATTCTAAAGAAAAAATTGCCGAAGAAAAAACAGGAAAAGAGATTTGGACAGGGAAAGGAGCTTTTATATTATCAGATTTTGGTATGCTCGTTAAGTTTTTGAATTCCATGGTTAATGAAAACGAAATAAAAAAGCTTGGAGAAAATGTCAAAAAATAGAATCACGGAAATAGGTGAAATTGATAGTATAAGTGGCAATAATATTTCTGTCAAGCTTTTTGATAACATTAAATCAAATATGCCTATAATTGATGGTATAGTTTACCGTGTTGGTCAGGTAGGTTCGTTTGTTAGAATACCGTTAGGGTATGCTAATTTATTTGGAATTGTTACACAAATAGGTTCAGCCGCAATTCCTGAAAGTTTACGGGATGCTGTAGCCAAGGATTATGATTACCTGAAAAATACTAGGTGGATAAATATTGTACTGGCTGGGGAGCAAGTCGGCAGAAAATTTGAAAGAGGTGTGACTCAATATCCCACGACTGGAGATAGTGTTCATTTAGTTACAATTAATGATTTAGATATAATTTATGGGGGATATGAGGATTCAAATTCCATAAAGGTTGGTAATATTAGTGTTTCCGAAACTTTAGATGCTAAAATAGACTTAGATAAATTAATTTCAAGACATTGTGCAATCGTTGGTTCTACGGGAAGTGGTAAATCCAATTCAGTTTCAGTACTGCTTCAAGCTATTGCAAATAGAAAATTTCCAAGTTCACGTATTTTGGTTATTGATCCTCATGGAGAATACAACGATGCACTGTCTAAATATTCAAAAGTGATTGAAGTTAACTCTAATGAGGATGAAAATAAATTACAAATTCCTTTTTGGGCTTTACCATTTAATGAATTGATGAAGGTTTTTTCAGGAAATTTATCAGACCAAAATAAAGAATATATTAGGGAAAAATTAGTAGAGGCTAAGATAAAAAGTGTTAAGGAAAATGGTATTGATGTAAGAAAAGAGTCAATTACGGCAGATTCACCAATTCCTTTTAGTATTAAAAATCTTTGGTTTAACCTAATAGACTTTGAAAAACAAACATTTAACGATGCTGGAAGGACGGTTTTAAGTAATTTGGTGGTTGTTGGAAATGCAGATGATCTAACCTCTAATGAGTATACTCCTGCAGGCATAGGGAATTCGCCTCCTTTTCTAAACAACAAAGCGAAAGGCTTATTAAGTTTTTTGGATAGTGTGAGGAATAAATTAAATGACAGCAGTTATAGTTTTCTGTTTTCTCCAGGAAAATTAACTCCTAATTTAAAAGGAAAAATTGAAGAAGATTTAGACGATATGTTTTATAAGTGGTTAGGAGATGAAGCTCCAATCACCATTTTAGATTTATCAGGCATACCAAGTGAAGTAATGTCTTCAATATCGGGTACTCTATTAAAGATAATTTATGATGGATTATTTTGGGGAGTCAATACAAAAGTTGGAGGTAAAAACCAGCCTTTGATGATTGTATTGGAAGAAGCACACAGCTATCTAAAAGCAGGAGAACATTCAATTTCATCTCGAACAGTACAAATGATTGCAAAAGAAGGTAGGAAATATGGAGTTGGTTTGTTGTTGGTAACACAAAGACCATCGGAATTAGATGAAACTGTGTTAAGTCAATGTGGAACAATGGTGGCATTACGCATGAATAACTCAAAAGATAGAAGTCATATTCGTTCCGCAGTTCAGGATGAATTACAAAGCATGGTTGATTTGCTGCCCAGTTTAAGAACTGGAGAAGCATTGGTTTCGGGTGAAGCTGTTAAAATACCTTCAAGAGTTAAGTTCTTCAAGATTTCTAATGCTCCGAAAAGTTCTGATCCAAAGCCTTCAGAAAGATGGTTAAAGAAAATTGAAAATCCAAAAGACGAATACAAAATTTTATTGAAATCTTGGCGAAATAAAAATTATAAAGAATGAGTGAACCGGAAATGACCCCAGTAGTTTCATCTAATGTCGAAAGTATCGGATATGATGAGCAGAGTCAACAAGTATATGTTAGATTTCTAAATGGAGGAGTTTATATTTATAAGGGTGTGCCTGAACAAGAATATCAAAATCTGTTATTGGCACCTTCAGTTGGCTCTTATCTACATAGAAATTTCAAAAATGTGTATCCCTACGAAAGAATTGAATAATAATGCTAAACCTAAACCAAAAATTAAGGAGAGTTGAAATAAAGAATTTTGAAATCCGAAATGAAATTGTCTTCAATTTTTTCAATAATCTTCCGGTTTCTGAAAGAGACGAAAAACTTTTCAAAGCCCTGTATATTGGTGTTTTAGCTTTAATGGAAGACCGCCTTTCTGCTTTTCTTTCGAAAACTAGCAATGAATTGGGCACTGAGCTGGAAAGTTTGAAGATGATCTTCGAAATGAAAAAGGAGCTTTTTTATAAAACTACTATAAAGGGTTCTTTGGCTGAAGATGACATTGCTGAATTTTTAAATGAATATTTTAAAGAGAAAAAATTAAAAGATGTTGCCTTTTTGACGGGTAATGAAGCAGGAAATCTGCCAAGGAACAAGACGGGAGATATCATTTGTAGAATCAATGGCGACTCAGATTTAAAAATAGCCATTGAATGTAAGTTCGATAAAAGCGTAAAACTTGGCGATATTGAAAGTAAGGACGTTTTTACCCGAAAATATGATACAGCTTGGAGCCAACTTATCGAATCTGATGCAAACAGAGCTTCAAAAGTCAGCATTATTGTTTTCGATATATCATTGGTAGACAATAGTATTCTCAGAATTTTTGAAAATGTGGGCTATATCAATTCCATAGGTTTTATAGCCATCATTGATTCCCAAAAAGGCGATTATTCAAATCTCGCAATTGCTTATATGCTTGCCAGAGATATTGCAGTCAATGCGAAAAGTGTTGATTTGGATAAAGATGTATTGGCAATGATTGTAAATCGCATCATTAAGGATATCAATGAGATTACCAATATCAAACGATTGGTTGAGGGGAACATTGAGAATAACAAGGCGATACTAAAACAACTGGAAAAAAGTATTTTGCTGATGGAGTTTAATCAAGATTACCTTTCCAAATTCTTAAATGATGGTACGTTGACCAAAAAAGATTTGCTTGATTTTTATATGGGAGAAGATGTAAAGGACAAATATAAAGTGATTGAAAAAGAAATCAACGAATTTTAATCCTACAACCCCCCAAGCACCTTTAAACTCAACCCTGTATGCTTTTTAATGTCAGCATCAGACATGCCGCTTGCCTTTAAAGATTTAGCAACCTCTTTAAGTCCCTCTTTTTTACCCCTCTTCCGTTCCGTTTCCAACTTAAAAGCTTCCAATTCCTGCTTTTCGGGCCCCACAATTTCAAACAGGCCACTTTTGCGTAGTTCGTCCATGACACCTTCGTTCTCAAAACTGGTGTAGTCGGTCTCGGTGATCACCAAATGGTCCAGTACATCAATCCGTAAAAATTTCCCGGCTTTCAGCATATGGTCGGTAAAGAGAATATCGGCATCCGTCACTTTAACGGAGCCGCTGGGGTGGTTGTGCACCAAGATCAGCTTGCTGGCCAGTTTGTAGATGGCCATTCTAAAGACATCGGGCGGGTCTGCATTTACCCGGTTGTGCGCTCCAAGTCCAAGGAGTTCCACAAACAAGATCTTGTTGGCATTGTTGAGCCCCACCACCCAAAAATGCTCTTGGTTGCGGCCAATCTTGTTTTCGCGCAGCAGGATCTGCTGCATAATGGTATAAATGTCCCTGGCGTTGAGCACTTTTATCTTTTGTTCTTGGGTAAGCCGTACGTTCATAGGTAGGTGATTTGGGTCTGGGAAAGGTAAACCATGCCCGTGAAAAATCCAAAAACCACCTTATTTTGAGCGCAATAGCGGAGTGGGCGTCGCAGTATGGTGCCATTTCACTATTTTAGGGACGTAGAACCAACCTCATTCATGGGCATACAACGTAAATTGACCGCCATAATGTTTACCGATGTGCAGGGATACACCGCCATCATGCACGAGGACGAACAGCGGGCCCTTACCCTTCGGAGCAGGCACAGAAAGCTTTTCAACGAACTTACCGAAAAACACCGAGGCACCGTGGTGCAATATTTTGGTGATGGTACCCTCACGGTTTTTGATAGTGCTTTGGATGCGGTGGAGTGTGCATTGGAGTTGCAAAAGGCGTTCCGCCAAGCTCCGGTGATTCCCGTACGCATTGGCATCCACATGGGCGATATTGTGCTTTCCGAAGATGACATTATGGGCGATGCGGTGAACGTGGCCTCTAGGATAGAATCCGTGGGCGTGCCGGGCAGTGTTTTCTTTTCAGACCATGTGAACGACCAGTTGCGGAGCCATAAAAAATTCGAGACCCGATTCTTGGACGTGTTCCATTTCAAAAACGTTAAGGAACCCGTTCCTGTCTATGCACTGGTGGATGACCAGTTGGTGGTCCCAGACCGAAAAGCTTACGTAAAGACCAAATCACATTCCAATGGTAAGGGCATTGGAAACCGATTTTCCAATAATCGGAAGATGCTGCAATGGGGTGGTTTGGTGTTGCTACTCTGCATCTTGGCCGGACTTTATTTTACATTGGCCAAAAAAGAGTTGCCCATCGCGGATGATGCGCTTCTCCGTAGCATTGCCGTTCTGCCCGTTCAGAACCTTACCGGGATTTCAGAAAACGATGTACTGTGCGAAACCATTACCGACGATCTCATTGGGCAATTGTCCGATGGGGTCGGGATGATAAAGGTGGTGCCCAAATCCTTGATCAAGGATTATCTGGATCAGGGCGAACCGATGCAAAAAATGGCCGCTGCTTTGAATGTGGGCTATATTTTGGAGGGCGCTTTGCACCATTCGGACAGTCTCTACAATTTGGACCTTCGCTTGGCGGATGCCCTCGAACGCATGTACCTCTGGTCGGAACGCTATGATCATGTTTCTGGGGAAAATATAGCAACCACGTTGCAGTCTCAAGCTAGTGGTGCCATTGCCTCTGAATTGAATGCCCATTACCGCAACCAGGAAAAAAACAATGCCCAAAACCTGGCCATGGACAACAAGAATGTAAATGAGTTGTTGGCCCGTGCCGATGCCCTCACCGATAAAATGGACAAGAAATCCATGTACCAAGCCATGCCGTTGTATCAAAAAGTGATCCAGTTGGAGCCCAACAGGGCCGAAGGCTATATGGGGTTGGCCCGCATTTACACCATTGGCAGAATGATCTGGGGCTTTTTTAAGCAAGAGGAATCCAGAACTAGGGCCGCAGATTACCTGGGAAAATCCATAGCGCTGAAACCAACCTTGGAGGCTTCGCAATATCTGTTGGTCAGCAAGTTTTTCTTTGAGCACGATTTTGAGTATTCGGAGGAACATTTGTCACTAGTGGCCATATTGCCACCCTTTCCCGATGGGGCTTTCTACTCGGTTTATAACAATATGTTGGGCCGTTTTGACGAAAGCATCCATTATGCGGAAAACTACATTGACCGTTTCCCGGATGCGGGTAATGGATTTGCACAGATGATACGCGCCTATTTTCTTGTTGGTGATTGGGCCAAAGCGGACAGTTTGATGAATCGTTGCGATAGTAGGTTCAAGCATGATCTGTTCTATACACGCGATGTGGCCATGGTGCACCTGAACATGGGCAATTTGGATTCTTTCCGAGAAATGAACGATATCCTGAAAACCAATTTTCTGGACAATGCCGCTGTCCATCTCTATTATGATGCCATTGAAATGCACCTCGATGGGACAGACCCCAACAAAATCAAGGAAAAGCTGGGCCTTTTAGAAGATCAATACAACATGGGCATGTCAGGGTCCCCTGCATGGTTTTTGGCGATGTACCATTTCTATATTAAGGATGATGAAACCGGTTTTCAGTGGTTACAAAAATCGTTCGACCGTAAAGATGTGGAAATGCTCTGGCTAAAGACTGAATACATCTTACAGCGTTTCAAAAAAGCCCAAGATCCAAGGTATATGGCGCTTTTCAATCAGATGCATTGGCCTGAATAAGCCAACCCAACACGCTTCACCTTTTACCCAAGACCCCTTTACCCTTTAACCAAAACCTTTTCAACCCCGCAAGGAAAATCGTCCATTTAGTGGCGAGGTTCGTCCATTTTATCCCGTTGTAGATCGCTTCAACTTTGTACCATAAAATTTAAGTATAACATTTTTAAGTACAACACCATGAAAAATTTATTCAGCACATTCGTAATTTTTACAACAGGAATTATGGGCGCTTTTGCCCAATTACCAGAACCGGGTTTTACCATAGATGAGCATACCGCCATTGTGATCACAGACCCACAAAACGACTTTCTCAGCCCCGATGGCGTTGCTTGGGGAGCTGTAGGCCAGAGCGTACAGGAGAACAACACCATTGAGAACCTGGAAACCATCTTTAAACTGGGCGAGGAACACAACATCCCTGTTTTTGTATCCCCACACTACTACTACGAGCACGACCACGTTTGGAAGTTTGAGGGAACCTTGGAGAAACTCATGCACAACATTACCATGTTTGATCGTGGCGACCAATTGAACGTTGAGGGGTTTGAGGGTTCTGGCGCCGACTGGTTGCCCCGCTACAAAAAGTACATCAACAAAGATAGGGTAGTGGTGACCAGTCCACACAAGGTCTTTGGTTCAGAAAGTAACGACTTGGCCCTACAACTGCGCAAGCAAAAAATTGACAAGGTCATCTTGGCAGGGATGTCCGGTAACCTTTGTGCCGAATCTCACATGAGGGAACTCGTGGAGAACGGTTTTGAGGTTGCCGTGGTAGGCGATGCTACTGCTTCGGCCAAACTTCCCGGATTGGATGGCGACCAAGCTGCCCAGACCAACTACAAAATGATTTCCAGCAAAGTGTTTACCACCCAAGAATTGGTAAGCGAGCTAAAAATGCACAAGAAATAAAAAGACAGTGTTTAACGAGAAGTGTGATGGTGCGGTTGAAGGACAAGGGGTCAAACGAAAGTTTGGCCCTTTGTTTTTTATGGGATGATGTACTTCGGGAAAAATGTCCAAGAGGATGTGAAGTTTGTCCATTTTATCCCAGCCGCTCGCACTGCAACTTTGTACCATCATTAATTCATAACAAAAAAGACAAGACTATGACACGTTTACAAGCATTAGATCCAAAGGAAGCCACCGGGCAATCAAAGGAATTGTTCAACGGCATCCAGAGCAAATTGGGAATGGTTCCCAACATGATGCGCACCATGGGGAATTCCCCAGCCGTATTGCAAGGGTACCTAAACCTAAGCGACGCACTGGGCAAAGGTTCCTTGGGTGGTCGATTGGGCGAACTGATCGCCTTGGCCGTAGCCGAAGCCAACAGCTGCAATTACTGTTTGTCCGCCCATTCCTTTATCGGAGAGAAATTGGTGCTGATTGATACCGACACCCTTCACATGGCCCGCGAAGGGAGAAATAAAGATTCAAAAGTGGCCGCAGCGCTGTTTTTTGCCCAAACCTTGGTGGAAAAACGCGGAAGGGTAAGTTCAGATGATGTTGAGACCGTAAAAGCCGCTGGTTATTCTGATGGCGAAGTGGGGGAAATCGTGGCTCATGTAGCCTTGAACGTATTCACCAATTATTTCAACAACACTGCCAACACCGATATCGATTTTCCGGTGGTGGAAGCAGAAACTGTGTAATCCATAATCACATTTATATAATCCAAAATCATGAAAACAATGAAACAAGTAGTTCTTTTGGCAATGGCCCTAGTTTGGGGAATTGCCGCGCAAGCCCAAGTTGACCCCGTGAACAAAGATGGCGTAGCCATTGGCGGGTATGATGTAGTATCCTATTTCTCTGGCGAAGCAAAACAGGGCAACAAAACCTATGCCGCCAAGCACGATGGGGTGACCTATTACTTTGCCAGCAAGGCCAACAAAGCCACTTTTACCCAATCACCCAGTACCTATGTACCCCAATTTGGCGGATATTGCGCTTGGGGTGTTGGTGAAAAACAGGCCAAGTTTCCCATCAACCCAGAAACATTTGATGTGATTGACGGTAAACTCTATCTGTTTTTCAACGGCGATTTTAACGGGGAGCCTTTTAACAGTTTCCCAGATTGGAGTGCCCGTACTTCCGAGTTGAAGAAAGCGGCGCACGACAGTTGGCCAAAGGTTAAGAACAGTAAATAATTCACTTAGGGCAGGTTGACGTTTCAGCTTGCCCTTTTTTCATTTTAAAAACACATACAATGGCAATAGAAAAAAAGTTTCCGTTACCTCCCTTTACTGAGGAAACCGCTAGAGAAAAAGTACAGTTGGCCGAGGATGCCTGGAACAGCCAAGATCCTGAAAAAGTGTCAAAGGCCTATACGGTGGACACCGAATGGCGCAACCGCTCCCAATTTGTGAATGGGCGCGAAGAAGTGGTCGCTTTTTTGAGTGACAAATGGAAAAAAGAAAAAAATTACAAGTTGAAGAAAGAACTTTGGGCTTTCACCGACAATAGAATAGCAGTTCGTTTTGAATACGAATACCAAAATGCCGAAGGAGCGTGGTTTCGCGCGTATGGAAACGAGAATTGGGAGTTCAACGAACATGGGCTAATGCAGAAACGCTACGCCAGTATCAACGACCTGCCGATCACCGAAACCGAACGACGCTTGTAAACAACCTTCACCATGGACATTTTCAACACCAACACACTCATCAACGAACAAACCGGGAACCTTGCCTTTAAACTCTCCAATTTTGAGGACGATTGCCAGTTTTGTTCGTTACAACGACTCAATTACTATTCCTTGATTTGGATAAAAAAGGGGAATGGCACTGCCAAAATCGATTTTGCAGAGTTTGATTTTACAGCGGATACCCTATTTGCCCTAACGCCTTATCAACCTTTTAGCCTTATCGAGAAGGAAAAAATAGAGGGTGTGGTGTTGAATTTCCATCCTGATTTTTTCTGTATCCATAAACACCAAGAACAGGTGGCCTGCAACGGAGTGCTGTTCAACAACATTTACAGTCCGCCTTATTTTTGTGTGGACGATACCATCCGAAGCAATTTTGAAATGGTGCTGGAGCAGATGCGCACCGAAGTGCAAAAAGCGGAGATGGCACAGTACGATTTATTGCTTTCCTATCTGAAAATATTCTTGATTACGGCATCACGGGCCAAGGCCAAGCAACAACCGGAATCCTTAAAAGACACTCCAGATGAAAAGGAACCGTTCATCATTCAGAATTTAAAGGACCTCATCGAAATGCATTTTAAAAGCAAACATTCGGCAGGGGAGTATGCCGATTTGTTGAACATCAGCCCAAAGGCGTTGGCCAAGATCACCAAGAACCATTTCAACAAAACCATGACCAACCTCATCTCGGAGCGCATCATTATTGAAGCCAAGCGGGAACTTTACCTCACCAACAAATCCGTAAAGGAAATCGCTTTTGACTTGGGATATGATGATGAGCACTACTTCAGTCGTTTTTTCAAAAACAATGCGGATATATCACCCAAGGTCTACCGAGACACCGTTGGTTTTGCAAGGGCAGCCATGGCCTAATCGTGAAGCATAAAAAAAAGGAGGCCATGGGCCTCCCTTGTTTTTTGTGTAAATCAAAAACTACTGTGCGATGCTGTTCAGTTTTTGAATGTGTGCATCAAAGTTTTTAAGCGTGCCGGTGAGGACTCCAATCTGTTCTTGGGCCTCTTGCCATTCTTTCTGCTCGATGGCCTCGCGCACGCCTGGAAGCGTTTTTACCCCATAGCCCGTGTAAAATCCGGGGGCGTAGATCTGGTGTTTGAACCAATCCCTTCGGGGCAATCCTTTTTCTGAGGTCAAGGCTTGCTCCATGTGCATCAACGCTTGGTTGAGTTCCGCTTTTTTGGAGGCAGAGAGTTGATTCTTGTCAACTTTGGAAAAGGTATCAATATCATTTTTCAAGTCCGCCAGTACATTTTGAATCGGTGAAAAATCCAAATAAGGAATTTCAGCTTCCTTCTCGGCAGCTTTTACAGGTTTCTTCGGGTCGTTGGCCAATCCATACTGATTTTTGGCCACTTTGGCATTGTGTTTTTCCACCTCGGAACGCATGGTTTCCAAAGTTTTCATCACTTCACCCAAATAGCCATCAACGGTGCTGTACCACTGTTGCAATTCAAACGGAAGCACTTCGGCATTCGCCAAACGAAGCACAATACGGCCTGCGGTGTTTGCCAAAGTTGTTCCGTATTCAAAACCAGGGTCTTTAAAACGGGTATAATGGGAATAGGTATCGTATATGGTGTGGTATTCCCCACCGGAACCTTCACCGCCAAATCCAAGATTCAGGGCAGCAATCCCACTATGCTGGATAAAAGGCGTATAATCGGAACCGGAACCCAGCGCGGACAGTGCAAATTTATCAGAGCCACCATGCACCACATTTCTAGCGGCCTGTCGTTCCGCAATGGAAACCTTGGTTTGTGGGTCAGTTACCTTGTTGGCCACTTCAGACACCATCGCTTGAAGGGTGTGGGAACCTCCGGCACCCAAAAACCCACGACTGTTTCCATCGGTGTTGATGTAGGCCACTGTTTTTTGTTGCAATTCGGCTCTGTGGTCTTCCACCCATTCCGTGGAACCGATGAGTCCGGTTTCTTCGGCATCCCATGCACAGTACACCAAGGTACGTTTTGGTTTTTTACCCGCTTTGGCCAGTTTTCCAACCACACGGGCTTCTTCCATCAGGGCCACGAGTCCACTAATGGGGTCGCTGGCGCCGTGTACCCAAGCATCGTGATGATTTCCACGAACCACCCACTGATCGGGAAGCTCCGCACCCTTTAGAGTGGCGATTACGTTATGGGCCGGTTTCAATTGCCAATCGAACTCCAATTTCAAATGCACTTTAGCAGGACCGGGGCCAATATGATAGGTAATGGGCAATCCACCGCGCCACGAAGCTGGGGCCACGGGACCTTCCAATGCTTCAAGTAGCGGTTGTGCATCCTCATACGAAATCGGCAACACGGGAATTTTGGTAATGGTAGGAGCATCTTCGCGCTTTAAACGTTTGGCATCTTTGGTGGCGGCGTAGCCCGGCGTCAATACATCCCCAGGGTAGAGGGGCATGTCCATCACGGAACCACGCTGCACTCCAGTTTTATTTTTAAAAGCACCTTTTGGGTATACATCGCCTTGCGCATAACCATCATCCTCAGGGTCAGAATAAATGATACAACCAATGGCCCCTTTTTCCGCGGCCAATTTTGGCTTGATACCGCGCCATGAACCATAGTATTTCGCTATCACGATTTTACCCTTCACATCGATGCCTAATTTTTCCAGTTCCTCATAATCGCTGGGGATGCCATAGTTCACATAGACCAATTCTGCTTCTACATCACCATCGGTGGAATACGCATTGTAACTGGGCAATAGATTTTCTTGACTGGTATATGGGTCACCTTCCACAGGAACAGCCTCCAATTTGGCTTTATAAGTGGTAGGGCCAGTCAATTCCAGTACCCGAACTTTAGGGTAAGGAAAAAGCACATGATAAGTTTCCACCTTGGTGTTATACCCCCAAGATTTGAATTGCTTTTCCATCCATTTCACATTCTTTTCACCATATTCGGTGCCCACCCAATGGGGTTCACCGGCCAGGAGTAGCATCCATTGGTCCAGATTTTCGGTGGATAGTTGTTTTTCGAATTCAGATTCGAGTTGAAGTTGTTTTACGGAAGCATCTTTGCTGAACCCGATAATGTTTTCTTGGGCCCATGTGGTAGCCATTGCCACCATGAAGAGTAGGGGGAGTACGGTTTTTTTCATTTTTGTTTGAATTAGCACTTAAATGTAAGGGATTCATTGAGTTTTTTAAAGCAATTCGTAAATAACCATGTTTAGTTTTCAAAGAATAGGTGAATTTCATGATTATATTTTTTTCAAAATACTTGCGCAGTTAAATGGCTGCACATATATTTGCAGTCAAATAGCTGCATAATGGAATTGAGAAGAGATGTATTTCAAGCAATTGCGGACCCTACTCGACGGGCCATCATAGCCTTGGTGGCAGCCAATGCTATGACTCCTGGGGCCATAGCCGGGAATTTTGATTCGTCACGACAGACCATATCAAAACACATTCAAATTTTGACGGAATGTGAACTGTTGCGTCAAGAACAACAGGGCAGGGAAATCTATTATCATTTCATTCCGACCAACCTCAAAATGATTGCCGATTTTATTGAGCCGTTCCGGGAGTTGTGGGATGATCGGTTCAATAAACTGGAAGCAGTTATGAAAAATCAAGAAAACCTATAATTGATATGGAACGAAAGACCCAAGTGCATGCAGAGGATGGCAAGCAGGAAATTTTTATTACCCGAGAGTTTGAACTGCCTTTGGATTTGCTGTTCAAAGCCTACGTGCAACCGGAAATTGTGGAACAATGGATGGGAACTAAAGTCCTTAAGTTGGAAAACCATAAACACGGGAGCTATCAATTTGAGACCACCGACCCCAAGGGCAACAAGCATCGTTTCAATGGCACCATCCATGAATTTGAGCCCGAATTGAAAATCACCCGCACCTTTGAAATGGAAAATTCGGGTTTTCCGGTACAACTGGAGTTTTTGGAGTTTGAATCCATTTCCGAAGGAAAAAGCCGATTACGAATGCAAATGGTTTTCAAATCTGTAGGGGATAGGGACCGCATGCTGCAATTGCCATTTAGACAGGGCATCAACATGGCCCATGACCGATTACAGAAGGTAACACAAAATTTAAATTCGTAAAACAAGCACATCATGACAGAACAAAATCAGTCTAGAACGAAGGCGGGTAAAATTACCTATTGGATAGCCACAGTATGGCTGGCCTTAGGAATGACTTCCACAGGAATTGTTCAATTGATGCGCATGGAGGAAGAGGTGCAGATGATGGACCATTTAGGATATCCCATTTATTTTCTAACCATCATTGGTGTCTGGAAACTTTTGGGAGCGATCACTATTTTAATTCCTAAATTTCTTTTACTAAAGGAGTGGGCCTATGCGGGTTTTGTCTTTGCCATGACAGGGGCCATCATTTCCCATATAGCCATTAGTGATGGCTTGATGGACCTTTTTGGACCAACGTTGCTTTTGGTATTAACCGGTATTTCCTGGTATTTTAGACCAACAAATAGAAGACTCATCCCAATCAATACAAAATGAACACAAACCCCGAAGTTGACGAATATTTAGCCGAAGGCTGTGGCCGATGTGATTTGGTGGGCACACCAGAGTGTAAGGTGCAAAGCTGGCAAGATGAAATTAAGGCATTACGCAGGATAATTTTGGAATGTGGGCTTACCGAGGAACGAAAATGGGGTTCTCCCTGCTATACACACAACAGTAAGAACGTGTTAATGATAGCGGCTTTTAAGGATAACTGTTCCCTTAGCTTTTTAAAAGGAGTACTGTTGAAAGATGATCAGGGCATTTTGGAAAAGCCGGGAGAAAATTCCCAATCGGTTCGATTTGTTCGGTTTACGGATGTGAAACAGGTCACAGACCTTTGGGATGTTTTGAAGCAGTATGTTTTCGAAGCCATTGAGGTTGAAAAAGCCGGATTGGAGGTGAAAAAGAAAGACATCTCCGACTATGAGGTGCCCGAAGAATTTCAGGATAGGCTGGACGCTGACCCTGAACTAAAAGCTGCTTTTGAAAGTCTCACCCCGGGGCGGCAAAAAGGATATTTACTCTATTTTTCAGCAGCTAAACAGTCCAAAACCCGGGAAGCCCGAATTGAAAAGTACATCCCGAAAATATTGCAGGGCATTGGGTTTCATGATCGGTAGGCTTTCATTCTATTTTTTTACTTTTAGTCCCTTATCTGCATCGTTATGGAAAACAAGAAGCCTACTACCGTTGAGGAATACATCGAGCAACTTCCTGAGCCAGCGCAATCAATACACAAAAAAGTCCGCTCGATTTTAAAAAGTGTTGTTCCCAGCGCAACGGAAGGGTTAAAATGGGGGCAACCCGTTTTTGAATCAGAAACCATACTTTTTGCGTATGCTGCGCACAAATCGCATTTAACTTTTGTTCCTACTGGGCCAGCATTAAAACCTTTTGAAAAAGAGCTGGAAGCATACACTACCAAAAAGGATTCCGTTCAATTTCCCTACAATAAACCACTACCAGAATCCTTGATTCAAAAAATCGCTGAATTCAGAAAAGAAGATGTTGAAGAAAGGGGAGCTAAATGGAAATATTAAAAAAGAGTTTACCTAATATGTGTTTTAGAAGTCTGACTTTATTGGCATGTTTGTTATTCAGTTGCTACACCTTTGCCCAAGAACTTCATAGTGAACAGAACAATCCCATTTTTGAGGGATGGTACGCCGACCCGGAAGGTGTCGTTTTTGGAGATACGTATTGGGTGTACCCCACATTTTCGGATGATTATGATATGCAACTGCATTTTGATGCTTTTTCATCCAAGGACCTGGTGAACTGGGAAAAGCACGAACGCATTTTGGATACTACCCAAATAAAGTGGCTTCGGCAAGCACTGTGGGCCCCTTCCATCATTAAAAAGGACAGCAAATACTATCTCTTTTTTGGTGCGAATGATATCCAAAGGCCAGGTCGCAATTCGTATGACCCGAATAACGATATCAACCATTATGGTGGAATAGGGGTCGCCGTGGCCGATAGTCCGGGTGGACCCTTTCAGGATTATTTGGGCAAGCCACTCATTTCTGATTTTTATAATGATGCCCAACCCATTGACCAATTCGCTTTTAAGGATACAGATGGCACCTATTATTTTTTCTATGGAGGTTGGAGTCATTGTAATTTGGGTAGACTTCATTCTGATTTTACGGGATTCGTACCGTGGGAAGATGGCAATCTTTTCAAGGAAATTACCCCAGAAGGATATGTGGAAGGGCCGTTTATGTTTCTGCGTAATGACATCTATTATTTTATGTGGTCTGAAGGGAACTGGACCGACGGAAGCTATAAAGTAGCCTACTCCATGTCCGATAAACCCACGGGACCCTACAAACGCATCGGTACGGTTTTGGAATCCCAGGAGGGCGACATAGCCACAGGGGCAGGGCATCACTCGGTAATCAATAAACCGGGAACGGATGAATGGATCATGGTCTATCACCGAAGGCCCATCCCCAATATGGACCGTGACCATCGGGTCACCTGTATGGACAAGATGGAATTCAATGCGGATGGCACTATAAAACCTGTAAAAATGACTTTTGAAGGGGTGGGAACCCACTAAAAGTTGCTACATATAGTTCTATTACCCTTCGACTTGTAGTGAACATTTTAAAAACAGTTTCTTTTCAAAATGGTAACACTTTGAAAAGCAATTGTCCATGCATTCGTTGAACTATTTTATAGCCCATATATTTGCAATGTTTTGATTCTAAAAATTATAAAACAACATTATGAGTAAAGTAAAAGAGAATGACACGGTAAAGGTCCATTATACCGGTAAACTGACCAATGGGCAAATTTTTGACAGCTCATTGCAACGGGAGCCTTTGGAAGTGGCCCTAGGTCAAGGTCAGCTTATCCCAGGATTTGAAAAAGGACTTATTGATATGGCCGTAAATGAAAAGAAAACCATTACCATAGACAAGAAAGACGCTTATGGCGAGGTGAATGAATCGCTTTTTCAAAAAATATCCAAAACCCAATTGCCTGAAGATTTGAAACCTGAAGTGGGTATGGGCTTGGTGGGTTCCAATGCTGAAGGACAGCAACAGCAATTCCGCGTGGCCAAAATCGAAGAAAACGATATTATCTTGGATGCCAACCATCCTTTGGCGGGCCAAGATTTGGTGTTTGACCTAGAGGTAGTTGAGATACTATAATATCTTATTGAAAGAAATTAAGAACCTGTCTTGAAAAAGGCGGGTTTTTTTGTGGTGAATACATTTGGCAGCAATAATCCTCATAAAAGTATTTGTAAGGAAAATTATTATTAAAACGACACTTCCTAAGCAATTTTACATAACGTCAAATTATGGCTTTATTAATTGAACCATAATTTACATTATGTAAAATAGAACAAATCTAATCTAAGGAAATACTTGTCTTCCCCGTCCTAATTTCACTTCATGATAAATACCGGAACTGTAGCCCTTCGCCATAATTGTTCGGCCGGACTGCTTTGAAACGAAAATACTTTCTTTTGACTCTTTGGAACACACAACAACTGTGTATTGGTCCGTGACACATAGCTCACCAAACCATCTAGTGCATTGGCACCTTCAGTAAACACATAAGAAACTGATTTCTGAAGCGGATTCAATTCTTGCTCGCTTGGCTGAACTTTTCCTTTAATATTAAATACACGCACAGGTTTGTCACTATCGCGTTTTAAATCTTTTATAATTTCAAGACCGTTTTCTCGAAGTCCATTGGTAAAAACCCCTAAATTAAGGTCCTTGAACGTGTGAAATTTATCATCTTTTCCCGTAATCAATACATGGGTTTCGGTTTCATTGATGACAAAATCGGTGATACTATCGCCTAAAAAACCAGGTCTGCGCTTGCCCAAAACCAAAATATCCGGTCTTTGAAGGGCCAAATAGTCTCTTACCCGGTTTTTAACATTACCATATTCCAATCTATAGGAAATGGTCATCCGTTCTTCCCTTTCAATAGTGCCTATCAATTTTTGCATTTGGGAACGGGTATCCCTGTCATCCTTGTAAATGGTTCGGATGGCCGATAATTGACTTTCGCGCTGCACAACATCTGCGGCAGGCTTCACATGAAAGACCTCCACTGCTCCGTCAAGTGTTTTGGCCAATTGTACAGCATTGGTCAGTACTTGCTCCGAACTTTTGGTCAAATCCAATAAAACAGAAATTCGATATTTGGCGGAAGTGGTTTTAGGTTCCATGGCGTCAACGTTTTGGCGTGTCTCTTAAAGATAGCATCAAACTTGGGCGTGCAGCCAGAGTTTAACTTTTGATTAATAAATATATGTTTGGTCTTCAATAGGATGCCCCTAAAATTGTGGATTTAGCAAAAAAGAGTCGCTTAAAATAGATGCTTAAATCGTTTTACCCAGCGAATCGGAAGTTTGTAAGGTGCATAACGCAAGGGAACATCCACCCAATTGGCCCGTTTTACCATGGATTTTTTGTGTGAAAACAGGTCGAAGGAATGCTTCCCGTGGTACCCCCCTATCCCCGATGCACCTACACCTCCAAATGGAAGTCGTTTGTTGCTGATATGTACCACGGTATCATTTATGGTGCCACCTCCAAAGGAATATTGGGATAATAATTTATTTTGGAATTTTTTACGTGTTGAAAAAAGATAAAACGCCAACGGTTTTCCATAGTTTGAAATATACTGATGCAGCTCCTCCTCTTTTTCATAGGCAATGATGGGTAAAATGGGGCCGAAAATCTCCCCCTTCATTAAAGCACTGTTCAATTTTGGCTCATCCACCAAAGTTGGTTCCACATAATTGTCCTGATCTACGCAAGTACCGCCAAAAAGAAGAGTTTCCCCTTCAAGCATCTCTTTAAGTTCCTGATAGTGTTTCTTTGTGGTGATTCGCGCAAAATCCGGTGATTTCTGAATATCCGTACCATAAAATTCAGTGATATACCGTTTAAGCTCTTCCGCTAATTTTCCCTTTACGGAGAAATGGACCAAAATATAATCCGGAGCCAAACAGGTCTGCCCTGCATTAATGAATTTTCCCCAAACAATACGTTTAGCAGCCAATTTCAGGGCTGCTGTTTCATCCACCACACAAGGATTTTTGCCGCCAAGCTCCAAGGTAACGGGAGTCAAGTGTTCTGCAGCGCTTTTGTACACTATTTGTCCCACCCGTGTACTTCCGGTAAAGAAGATGTATTCCCATTTTTCAGCCAAAAGTGCTTGGGAAACCTCCACTCCACCTTCCACCACGGTTACATATTCCGGGGGAAATACCTTTTGGATGATTTCAGCAATAATTCTCGAGGTATTCGGGCTTAGTTCCGAAGGTTTAAGCACCACCGTGTTTCCAGCTGCCAATGCCCCAACCATGGGCGCCAAAGTCAGCATGAAGGGATAATTCCAAGGCGATATGATCAAAACTTTTCCGTAAGGTTCAGACTGAATCCAATCTTTTGACGGAAAGTTTGTCCAAGAAGACTCTACCGGTTCCGGTTGACTCCATCGCCCAACATTTTTGATGGTATGGTTCAATTCTGCTAGCACCAACTGGGTTTCCGTGGCCAATGATTCAAACTTTGGCTTTTTAAAATCAGCGTACAGCGCATCACAAATGGCGTCTTCTCGGGACGTGATTTCTTGTTTCAATCGCTTTAGGTATTCCTTTCTAAAAGCGACATCCTTGGTCTTTTGGGTTGAAAAAAACGCATTTTGGGCAGTAACAATATCCTTTACCATGGTCAAGTTCCAATCATTTCCATAAATATAGTCAAACCCAAATTAGATTACAGCGGAAACCGGAAAACAAAAAAGCACCGACTTTCGCCGATGCTTTTTCATTATGTTTTATTTTGAAAACTTATAGGCTGATTTCCTCAGAAGCTCCATTAGGATAAATAATTGTGGCTTGGTCATCGCATTCGCCATCTCCAAAATCCACCACAATGTCAAGTCCATTTTTGGTGACGATCATACTACCTGAAGTGATATTTTCGCAGCTAAGGCTACCTTCCAGTTCATCAATGATTTCCACTGCGTAGGTGTTTCCATCCGCTTCAATGGTCCAGTTACCGGCAAGACTAAAGGTGCTGCTCTGAAGGTCTTCACCAAAGGTAAAACCAAAGGTTTTGGTCCCAGATTCAGAAATAACACTCTCATCCTCAAACTCAACACTCATATCACTGGTTACCGTAAATGAGAAAGAATTGCTGTCCATATTGCCGTTCATCACAAAGCTTCGGGTTCCGTTTATTTTAATCGTGCCCACATAAAAGTCAACATAGGTAGCCGTAAAAGAGGCTGACTGCTCCCCTACTTCGTAGGTTACGGTGACAGTACCATTAACGTTATCAGTTCCGTTCAACACACAATTGTTGAAGGTGGCCACAAATCCGGTTTCAGAATATTCCGCGGTGTAGCAATCGTTGGTTTTGGCTGAAGAACCTGCTTTGGCAGCTGTATCATCAGCAAAAAGTTCTGCAAGTGCATTATCGGCAATGCTGGAGATATCATCAGTCTCCATAATGGTCTGAAGATCTGTCTGGGTCAGTTCTTGCTCGGCGTTTGGTTTGCCATCCTCACTACAAGATTGGGCCAAAAACAAAGAAACACTCGTTAGGGCAATTGTATAGATTTTTTTTGTAAGTCCGTTCATGTTACTTTAGTGATTTGTTATGCTCCACTAACGAAAAGCAATCTTCTTTAGTGTTTTACCGCCCTTTTTATCGATAAAATGCCGCCCTGTTTAAAATAATAAGCTCTTAAATGTGTTATTTTACAGTAAGAAAACAGCAACTTAAGCATTGCACTATGAAAAAATTTAAAGCGATTTCCTCTTTTCTAGTATTGATTTTTCTATTGGTTTCCTGTGGAAGTGATGATGGTGGCGGTGAAATTGCGACTGACCTTCAGGTTATAGGGATTTGGGATTTGGCTGAAGTGAACATTAGCTCATCCCAAGATGTAGATATGGATGGCACCTCCTCTACCAACTTGATGGACGAAGTGGAATGCATTTCAGGGACCATTTTGATTGATGGTGACGGCGTATGGACTTTTGAGCAGACAGGAATCTCCATAACGGCCATTACAGGAGGGCAGTATTTTGCCCAATGTTCTGGAAATGATGTTACCGGAACTGGTGCTTGGTCCGTCAATGGGAGTCAAATCACATTTCAAGGTAGTACCCTGTTAGGTACACTTTCTTTTAGTGGGGACCGACTAACCAATAACGTAGGTGACGATTTGCCCGGTGTTAGAAGTTATGTTTACATCCGAAGAGAATAAGATTTATCTTTAGTCTGATTTTTCCGCGAGAATAATCCACATTTGCTTATCCGTTTCGCGTTCCCAGTCTCCATGGTCTTCTATTTCAGAAATAATGGTAAAGCCTGCTTGTTTTAATTCTTCTCGCACATATTCCGGACCCAAAGAATGGGATGACACTTGCTGTTCCCTGGATTTCCCACGGACCCAATCCTTGAGCTTTTCCATAATCATGAGTTGACCTCCTGGTTTCAGGGCTCTTTTTACATGTTGAAGGATTTCTTCATGAGCGTCCATCTCGTGGTACGTATCAAAAATGAAAACGGCATCCAAATCTCCTTCTGGCAGCTTCGGATTATCGGTTTCTCCAAGAATGGTGATGATGTTGCCCAGATTTCTGTCGTGGGCATTGGCACGAAGCTTTTGCAGTCGGTCTTCACGAATATCAACCGCAAAAACCCTTCCGCTTTCCGAAACTTTTCGCGCCAAATGTATACTCAAATAGCCTTCATGACAACCGATATCGGCCACCTTGTCCCCTGATCCAACTGCGGTCATGGAGAGTACAGCGTTAGTTTTCATCCATTGGTCCCGTTCCTCCCAATCCGATTCGGTGTATTGTGCTTGGAGCCCAAACACAGAACCCATGAATAGAATTAGAAAGGAACGGACGGATGTCATATTGATTTAGTTTTCTATCAGTCCTTGACTTTCAATCCAAGGTGCTCCCGCAGCCTTCAATTCAGACTCCAACCCAGGTAGCGTGCTGTTGACCAAGGTTGATAATTCCTTTTTGATTTCCTGTAGCTGCCCGTCAGCCCTATCCAAGGCCGCTTTTTGGTTTCCAGTGGGGCCATAGGTGTTTATCAGCGCAACGGTACCAATCAAGACGCCATCTACAGGAGAAGGAACGTTCTTTTCGCCCACTTCATTCTTGGCTGGATTTCCTTGCATTTTAATGGTAAGGGCTGCCAATTTTGTTTTTGCATCAAAGATTTTGTCCGAAAGTGCTTTGCTTGGCCGTTCCGCCTCATCCAAGGCCCTTTTCATGGCGTCCACTTTCTTTACACTTTTTTGCAACACAGTGGTTGTAGCCGTAAGGTCTTGTTGGAAATCTTGGAACTTCTCCCGGAACGCATTGATTTCAGTGACCGGTTTCGCTGGAAGAGCGCCTTTACCCAGTGGTTTTACCTCAAAGTTTTGGGCGCTTGAAAGCTGTTTGAGCTCGCCATTGATTCTCTGGTACAATTCTACCGAATAGGTACCCGGAGTTGCTCGGTATGGAGCAGGCAAAAACTCTTCGTCTCCCCCTCCTCCTGTTGGTTCGTCCAATGGAATACCAGTACGCTCCGCATAGGACAAATCCCAAGCCACACGATTGAATCCTTTTTTATTGGTTCCATCAACCGTATTGACCACATTTCCGTCGCTGTCTTTTACCAAAAGTAGTAAAGTTGGTTTTTCCTGAAGGGTCTCATCTTCCAATGCATCCCAGCCCGGGAAAGGAATATTTGCCTTTTGTTTGGTCAATTCCTTTTCCTTTTCGGTACGGATTTCTTTGAGTGATTTTAGTTTTTCAGGCAAATAGTAGGTAAAAGTAGCTCCATACGGTGGATTTTTGGCAGCGTACTCTGAATGCCCTTGTCCATAAACAGCTTCCCTTTCCATATACCAATAGGCAGGTTGCACGGCAAATAATTTTGGCTCTTTGGTAGATGGGTCAAACTCCCGAAGCGGGGAAATATCATCCAAAATATAAATTCCACGGCCAAAAGAGCCTCCTACTAAATCGTCCTCTCTTCGCTGTATGGTAACATCCCTGAAAGAAATGGTGGGTACTCCCCCATCCAATTTTGTCCATGTGTTTCCTCCATTGGTGGTGAAATAAATGCCATATTCCGTGGCAGCGAACAGCATATCTTTCTTTTTGTGGTCTTGCACGATGCGCCATGTGATCAATCGCTTGGGCAAATTGCCGTTGATAAAGGTCCACGTGGTTCCTTTATCCGTACTCTTGAGTAGATACGGTTTAAAATCTCCTTCTTTGTGGTTGTCCAAGACCAAGTACACGGTATTTGCATCGTAAAGATCTGCCCTAACATCGTTAACAAATGCTCTGCTGGGCACCCCCTTAATCGTTCCCAACATGATTTTTCGCCACGTGGCACCTCCATCCTCTGTAACTTGAACGATACCATCATCAGTTCCGGCATAGAGTAATCCTTCTTGGACTGGGGATTCGGCCAAAGAGGTAATGGTATTGTAATTGGACATGGCATTCACATCCCAAGGATTGTCCCAACTTTGTTGGCCTCCCATGATAGGTTGGTCGAAACGTTCTTCATGACGGGTTAAATCTGATGAAATAGGAGTCCAATCATCTCCGCGATTTTCAGATTTCCAAACCCTGTATGAAGCATAGTAAATTCGTGATGGTTTATGTGGGCTTACCAAAATGGGTGCATCCCAATTGAAGCGCTCATTCGGCTCGCCTGCTCTTGGTTGTGGTTGAACAAAAACAGATTCGCCTGTTGTTTGGTCAATACGCCACAACCACCCTTCTTGAAATTCACCATAGGTGATGTCAGGATTTCCAGGCTCCGTTGCGGATTGGTGCCCATCAGCCCCCAGGGTAATCCACCAATCTGAATTTAAGATACCAGCTTGATTTTTGGTTTGGGAAGGTCCTCCATGCGAACCGTTGTCCTGTGTGCCACCATAAATTTTATAGAAAGGGGTTGAATCATCAACCGCTATTTTGTAGTATTGGGTCACGGGAAGGTTGTCAAAAAACCGCCATGTTTCGGTATGGTCATAGGACTCATAAAGGCCACCATCGGTTCCGAAAATCACATAATCCGGGTCCGACTTCTTAAAGGCCATGGCATGACTATCCACATGCTTTTTATCTTCATTCATTTCTGTAAATGTTTTTCCATTGTCATTGGAAATGAATACAATGTAGCTCATAAGGTAAAGTGTTCCTTCATGGTGCGGAGAGGCGTATAATTCCTGATAATAATGTGGTCCAGTTCCGCCGGAAACGGCATCGGACTGTTTGGTCCAAGACGCACCACCATTTTCAGTTATGTAAAGCCCACCCTTTTTTCGGTCCAATTCAATAGCGGCATAAACCGTATTGGAATCAAATGGGGAAATGGCCAGTCCAATCTTGCCTAAATTTGATGTCGGGATTCCGTTGGTCAATTCTGTCCAGGTATCACCACCATCAGTGCTCTTATGAATTCCAGACCCGGGTCCCCCACCCATATAGGAAGCTACCGTTCTATGTCGGTCCCAAGTAGCGGCGTAAAGTATGTCTGGGTTCATGGGATCAATAACAATATCAGTGGCCCCCGTCCATTCACTGTTTCCAAGGGTTCTGTTCCAGGTTTTTCCGCCATCGGTGGTTTTGTAAAGTCCACGCTCGCCACCTTTGCTCCAAAGAGGTCCTTGTGCAGCCACCCAAACAACATTCGAATTTTCAGGATGGACCACAATCTTGGAAATGTGTTCGGAGGTTTTTAGCCCTGTGTTTTCCCACGTTTTTCCTTCATCATGGCTTACGTAGACTCCATCACCAAAGCCAACGTGCCTACCTCCTACGTTCTCACCGGTCCCTACCCAAATTGTGCTTGGATTGTTCGGATCGATGGTAACGCATCCGATGGAATAACTGGATTCTTTATCGAAAATAGGCGTCCAAGTGACACCTGCATTGGTGGTTTTCCATACCCCACCAGAACCTACAGCCACATACCAAATACTTTCGTTGGTGGGATGAATGGCAATATCCGCAATACGGCCAGAGGTCAAAGCTGGACCAATGCTCCTGAATTCCAAACCGGAGTACGGCGATGGTTCAGGGTCTTGGGCAATTGATGAAAGTGAAAAAACAATGGAAAGAAGAAGTGCAGAACAGAATTTGTAACAGTGTCCCATATATAACAGTTTAAGTTGAATTAGCACTGTAATATAACCAAAACCCGAATGTTTTGGCCTATAGAAAGGCGAAAAGATGCGAATACCCTTAATTTAGAATTCAGACCCTATCTTTTAGTCGATAAACAAATTTAAGCCCACTCCAATCCTCATCAATGGCAGCTACTTTGGTGTCCACTAATCCGATAGAAAGTAAATGCTCGCGTACAGGTTCCCTTTTCAAATCTGTTTGGATTTGTGATGTTCCTTTTGGCCAGCTTACCCAAAGGATACCGTTCATTTTAAGGGCCATTTTATATGTTGACGTGACACTAGTCAATTCATCCACCGTTTTGCAGAAGATATGGATAAAGTCTGCTGACTCTGGTTTCTCTTTGTTCAGAATTTGTAATTCTGGGGGTAAATCCGAAAACAAATCCCAATAATGCTTTGGAAGATTGTGCAACAAGATGGAGAAACCTTCTTTTAGGCCCAATTTTTTTGCTAAGGGTGTTCCAGAATAACCTGCCATTGAAATAGCTTTTATGGTTTTTCGATTTTTTGGTCCATTTCTTCCAGAATCTTCTTGAACCCTAAGGCAACCCCATTTGTCCAGCCAAAACCGTCCTGCGTAGGGTACTCTCCTCCTCCGGACAGTAACGAAAGGTCCTCTACGTTGTATTTTTCCATCATTTTGCCGGTATTGGCATAAACCCGCTCATTAAGGTCTAACCATCTTCGGATGATCTCCTTGGCTTCTTGATCATAACCATAGTTCAGCAATCCTTTTACCGCAAGCCATTGTAATGGAGCCCAACCATTCGGAGCATCCCATTGTTGACCGGAATGCTCCAAGGTGGTCATAAGTCCTCCTTCCTGGAGAAAGGAATCCATGATGACATTTTTTACTTTTTCTGCTTGACCTCTGTCAGCAATGTGAAAGAATAAAGGAGTTACTCCGGCAAGCGTCAAGGAAGGGGTGATAACACCTTTTTCAAAATTATAGTCGTGGTAAAAACCGGTTTCCTCATCCCAGAAATATTGCTGAATTGCCAATTTTCTCAGTTGGGCTCTTTTATCAAATTCAGCCATAGCCCTCTGGTCATTCTTAAGCTTGGCCGCTTTGGAGAGGTTACGCTCCATGAAGTACAGCAGGCAATTAAGGTCTATGGGCAGTATGGAATTGGTTTGTGTTGAGGCCAATCCGCCTTCTTCTCCAAACCATCTTGAGCTAAAGTCCCAACCCGATTCTGCAGCGGATCTTAAATTTTTATAGAGCCGTTGCTTTAATGAATCGGATTCCAACCCGCTGGCTAGTTTGTAATCTTCCTTATAGGCCTCTGGTCTTGGGGTATTTCCTTTGTCCCAGTAGCGATTCAAATAAACATTTCCTGTCATGTCCACCACATGTTGTGCTGGTTTTCCCGGCAACGACTCTTTTTCGCCTTGCATCCAAAATTCATATTCCCGGGAGAGCTCCGGCAGATAATACAAAAGATAATTTTCATCCTTTCTTGACAAGGCATCCACCATCAATGCGTAATATGGAGGTTGTGACCGGGTTCGATAATAATCGCGTGTACCATTCGGTATAAAACCAATGGAATCTATTAAGAATGTGAACGTGTCCACCATACTTTTGGCAATGGAATCCTGTCCATCGGCCAGAAGTCCCTCCATAGTAAAATAGCTGTCCCAGTAATAAATTTCCTGAAAGCGCCCACCCGGAACTACATAATTATGAGGTATGGCTATTCGAGATGAGTATGGGATGACTGAATCCGGGGAGCGGGTAAGTTTATTCCACATCAAGGAAATGTGGTCATACATGCTTTGTGAGGTGTCCGACTCAAACACCAAGGTTTTCATGGATTTATCCTCGAAATTCTGCTGGACAAATGCCTTCAGATTAAAACCTAAACTGTCCTTTTGATTTAGATACTCCTTTTCCAGTTGGGCAACATCTTTTTTAGGCACCAAATCCACAAAAGTTTTGGAATCCTGAAAAATGGAGGACAGCTGCACATCCTTGAAAAGTTGGGTTTCGTAAAAACTGATTTCTTGAGTGGGTTGCACCTCTTCTTTGCATGCAAGAGCCCAAAAAATCAAAACCATTCCTAAAAACCATTTCTTCATGTTGTTGAAAATTTGACTTAAATATATGATAATAAGCGAAATGGTTTGTCATTAAATCGTATACGATTTGTAATTTAGTAGTATGAGCCAGAGCACCATCTTGAGGGACAAAGTGAAAGACCATTTATTGAGTCAAATAGAAAATGGGGAGCTAAAAGTGGGAAGAACCATTAATCTTGCGGCATTGTCACGCACTATTGGGATTAGTGTCACCCCAATTCGTGAAGCGTTGAGCCAATTGGAACAAGCGCGTGTTATCAATGCGGTTCCCAACCGCGGTTTTGTTGTCACAAATTTGTCACGAACGGAGGCCGGAAACCTTTACGAGACCATCGCACAATTGGAAGTAATGGCTTTGGAGAGTTCGACTTTTGAAACAAATGATGTTGCTGCCTTGCGAGCTCAAGAAAAGGTGTTACAGGATGAAAAAAGTCTCAACGCCCGATTTGATTTCCACAACCTTTTGGTGAGAAATTGCCCCAACACAGTGCTATTGCAGACTTTGGAAAACTTAAAAGTACGATTACGATTTTATGAGCAGCGTCTGGCTGCTGACGCAACGTTTTTCGATTCGGCCAACCGTCAAAATGAATCCATAATCCAGGCTATTGAACAGGATAATATTCCAACGGCGGCCCTGATTTTGAAAATGAACTGGATGACGGTTTTGGACCACGTTCAACGAAAAATAGGTTAAAATAATGGGCAACCCACTGATTATCAAAAATAAATCAAGGTAGAATTCGTTTCATTTAAAAAGATTTTCCCATGCAATTCTTAAACAAGGAAATTGAATCAAAGATTAAAAGGAAAAAATCACCTTCCTTAATGAAAAAGCAAATCTCCTGCGGTATCTTTCAGGATTTGGACACTGTTGATTTTGATTCCAAAAAACCTGAATCGAAAAGTGCCTCCTTGGACTAATCCTCAAATAGGGATTTATCCAAACTAGGAATCAACCGAAGCGCATTTTTGTAATATACTTTCTTTAATACCTCGTCAGGAAGGTCCAATCCATACATGGCCCAAAATGCATGGTATTTTTTGTAGTAGGGAAAATACTCATCAGCTGTTTCCAATACTCTAAAATAGGTGGGAAACTCACTGGGTTGCCAACTATCCTTTCCAAAGACAATACGGTCTTGATATTTAATGAAAAAATCTCGTGCCTGTCTCGGTTGTCGCCCTAATTCAGCAATTACCGCCCCGATGCCCACATTCATATTGGGAATCTCATCCATCAATTCCCCTAGCCTATCCAAATTATTGGCATACCAGCCCATATGTGCATTGATAAACTGTGTTTTTGGGTGTTTTTTGAACATGCGATGCTGCTCGTCAATGATTTGCTGCCAAGGCGCAGGGTCGGTAGCGGAACGCTTTCTCCTCGGGTGTGTCTTTAGTTCCAACCATCGCTCGTTGTCTTTGTCCATGGGGTCCCAAAATGATTTCGGGTCAGCGGAGTGAATCAGCACAGGGATGCCCAACTCGCCACATTTGGCCCAAATAGGGTCCAATCTTGGGTCATCCACAGGAATTCGTTTTCCATTGATATCACTATCTCGCAATCCCAAACCCTTAAACACTTTTAGCCCTTTAGCGCCATTTTTTACATCTTCCTCTAACTGGGCTGCCGCTTCCTTTCCCCAATTAGGGCGGCCGACACCGCTATAATCCACGTTGGCAAAGACGGCAAATCTGTTTGGGTAATGATCATTGATATTCTTTATTTTGGCTTTGAGGTCATCTCCAGAACCACCACTTAGGTTCACCATGATGCCCTCATTGATATTGTCCATATCTTTTATTAGCCCAGATAAATCTTGTGTGGCCATTCTATACTGATGGCTATGTACGTCAATAAAGGTGAACTTTGCTTTTTCTACAGGATGTTCAGGAACCACCAATGTTGACGGCGGATTATACTCTTCAAACCCCATTTCTTGCCCGTGAATGAGAGTTGCACCGAAAATTAAAGCTAAAGTAAAAGTATAGATTTTCATGTATAATTTATTTAATATCAATATATTGGTTGTAGTCATTTAGGGTGTCGATATCAACTTCATTCCCTTCGGGAAATAGGGTGATGGTTTCTTCTTTGTATTTTTCAATAATGTGTTTTGCGCCAAAATCCTCATGTAATTTGGAAAGCTCTGGAAATAGGGATGGATGGAAAATTGCCGGTACTCCCAACTTCCTTCCATAATCCGTTGCAGCTATTTTACAGGCTTCATTCTCATAACTTCCTCGGATTTTCTTCAAGTAGGAAATGTCTAAAAATGGTTGGTCGGCCAACATGATTAAAAGTCCCGAGAGTTGGTTTTCCTTCTTTTGAATCCCTTCAATACCAATTGAAATGGAACTCCCCATTCCTTTTTTCCAGTCTGAATTAACAATAATTTCCACATTATTCGGGATAGTTTGGGCTATTTCTTTGGAATAGGCACCTAAAATCACAAAAACGGAAGTAGTCAACTTTTTGGCCTGTTCAATAGCATGTCCTAACAGCGTAGTGTCTTTCCAGGGTAATAGTTGCTTAGGTCCGCCCTCCATTCTTGTGGAAGCGCCGGCAGCTAATATCAGAACAGCAATGTTTGTCATGTGCTAACTGTGGATTTTCCCCATTTTATCCTTGAGCAATTGCGGCTCTTTGTTGTTGACCACCGATAGAATTTCCGATAGAATGGAAATGGCAATCTCCTGAGGGGTTTCCGCCCCAATATCGATTCCGGCTGGGCCATGAATTTGTTCCAAAAAATCTTCAGAGATATCAGGAAAGCGTTCCAAAAGTTCATCAAAAAGCTTTTCCCGTCGTTTGAAAGGTCCCAACAGTCCAATATAGGCGCCCTTCTCCTCTTTCAACGCCATTACAAATTGTAGGTCTTTCACAAAACTATGTGTCATGATGACCACCGCGGTTTGGTTGTCCAACGTATATGCAAACATTTCAGGTTCAACCAAGATAAGTTTGTGGATTCCTGGAAAATCCTTTTTGGTCTTCTCTTCGCGTGGATTCGCCACTACGCTTACCTCCCACCCGGTCAAAGCAGCATATTTACAAAGCTGAACCGCATCATGTTCCGCGCCAATGATCACCAACTGAAAGCAGGGATACATTTCTTGTTCAAAAATGGAAAGCTCTTTGCTGGATTCCACCTGTTGGGAAACGGGAAACACAGACTCGTCAAATTGAAAAACCGAATGGTATGCCGAATTATCGCTTTGCTCTTTTTGAAAGAAGGAACGAATATGAAATGGCTTCCTTTGTTCAATGGTTTTCCAAAATTCCGTCAAAAAAGAATGGTCCGGTTGAAAGGGTTCCAACAATATATAGAGAATACCTTCGCAGCCTAATCGGTAACGACCATCATACACCATTACCCTTGACACACCTGTTGTAAAAACCGACTGTGCTTGACGAAGCACTTCTTTTTCCACACAACCACCACTTACGGCACCAATCATATCGCCGTTCTCAAAAATGAGCATACGAACACCGGGTCTACGGTAGGAAGAACCATCCAAAGCAACCACTGTGGCCAGTACGGATTTTTCCTGTCTTGCCTCAAAATGTTGGATTATGGTTTTTAGCTCGTGTGTCATACTACACCATTGTTTCTTGTTGGGATAAAGGGAACAAGACTGCCTTTGGATACTTCTTCCTTTGGAAGTAGCTGCACAAAACCATCAGCTTTGGCCAAGGCGAGCAAATCCCCAGAACCTGTTGACGATATGGTTTTCGCCAGCAGGTTACCCGCTTTCAATTTGAGTTCTACCCCAACAAACAGCGTTAAATCGGTATCGTTGCTATAGGAGTCATCTAAAAATACAGCAAATTGCGATGTGTCCGTTCCCAAAGTTTTGTTAAGCCATGGTTTGAAATACAAATGATAATTGACAAAGGTTGATACAGGATTTCCAGGGAATGAGAATACGGTGGTGTTGTGTTTGGGATGTTTCCCGAACCAAAATGGTTTCCCAGGGCGTTGCAATACCTTGTGAAAGACTTTTTCCACTCCCAAACTATCAAAAGCTTCGGGCAGGAAGTCATATTTTCCTTTGGAAACGCCTCCGCTTAGTAAGAGTACATCATATTCTTGAATGAGAAGCTCCAATCGTTGTTTTATGGCTGAGGGTTCATCCACCAAATGATGAATATCCCCTTGTATGTTTTCATTTTCCAAAAGGGAAACCAAGGAATGGGAGTTGGACTTCCGAATTTGAAATGGTAATGGGGTTTTGTCCACATCCACCAATTCATTTCCAGTGGATATAACAGCGACTTTGGGCAATTTTTTTACCGAAACTATGGCTTTGCCGACCGTTGCCAACACCCCAATTTCAGCGGCGGTGATTTTAATTCCTGGTTCAAGCAAAACCTCGCCTTTTGAAACATCACTGGCTTGATAGTGGATATTTTGCCCCTTTTTGACGCTTTCATTTATAGTGAATGCCTCCCCATTTGATGAAGTATGCTCATACATGATCACCGTATCCGCATTTTGGGGCACAATGGCACCTGTCATCACCTCAATGCAAGAGGTTTCATCATCCAAAATTAATTGAGGGCTACCCGCTTGGGCCACTCCAGCGATGCTGAAACTTTGATTTTGACCATTGATGTCATCAAACCGAATTGCGATTCCATCTTTTGTGGACCTATCAAACGGTGGGAAATCCCGGTCTGCCATAATTGTTTCCGCCAATATTCTGCCATGGGATTTTGTAAGTTCCACGGATTCGTTTCCAAAGTCTTGCGAATGGTTCAGAACATTTTGTAAAGCATCTTTAAATGAAATCATGAAAACAGGGCAATTTCAAATCCATTTTTCAACAACACGCGGATTCCCACAAACAATACTAAGATACCGGTCAGCATTCGAATCCGTTTGGCGGATAATTTACCAATACTAAGGCGTACTCCCAACTGCCCTCCCAAGAGCACCGCGAATAGAAGCCCTATTATTTCGGGCCAAAATATTTCAAAGGAGTTGCTTGTGAACAACCCACCAAGCCCGGAAATGGAATTGACCAAGATGAAAAAGCTGGCCAAAGATGCAATGACGATGGGTTTGTCCCATTTCATGTGATTGAGAACCGGCGCCAAGAAGATTCCTCCTCCGATACCGACGAGTCCGGATAAAAATCCGATGCCGGCCCCTAACAAATAGGACATGTAGGGAGGATATTTTTTCACATCGAAATTGGAATTAAGAGCCATGGTCTGATAAATAAGTGCAATCGCAGAAACAATAAGGGCCAACGCCAACAGAATAAAAAACACCTGCTCTTTCAACCGGAACGAAGCCCCCAAAAATGCCATTGGAATACTGGTAATGACAAAGGGCAAGAATTTTTTAAGGGGTAAATGCCCACTTTTATAGTACAAGTAACAGCTTCCGGAAACCACGGTTAAATTGCAAAGTAATGCTGTTGTCCGTATGGTGAAAAAGCTGGTAATGACCAAGGTCAAAATAGCCAAATAACTGGACCCGCCACCAAAACCGACAGCAGAGTACAGGGTGGCAATGACAAAAAAGGACAGGGTTAATAATATAAAATCGGTTGCGTCTAAGGACATAAGGCTGTAATTTGGTTCATTCCCCCCAAAACGTTGAAAAACTCAATGTTAGGATACTGAATCTGAAGTTGTTTTACAGCTACTTCACTGCGTTTTCCAGACTGACAAAGGACATACACCTTGTCTGCAGCATTGATATGCTTTGAGGCGAGTTCCAAACGATCTAAGGGAACATTGATGGCTTCTTTCAAATTTCTATCATTGAACTCTGCTTCGGTTCTAACATCCAGTAAAGTGATATCTGTTTTAGAATCCAATACCAATTGAAAATCTGCCGCAGAGATGGCTGGAACCACTTCGCAATCCAAAGGTTCGTAAAAATCTTGCAGCCTCGTCAATTTAAGGTTTTCAGGGTTCAGTTTGAAACCGATTTTTGTGGAACTTTGACTGAGTCCATCAAACAAAAGCAATTTTCCAGAGAGCACCTCTCCTATTCCGGTGAGTATCTTAATGGCTTCCAGTGCCTGAAAAGTTCCAATAATGCCGGGAATAACTCCCAGGACTCCATTTTCGCTGCAATTGGGTACTTCTTCTACGCTGGGCATATTGGGATACAAACAACGATAGGTAGGTCCATTTTGATAATTGAAAACGCTCACATGGCCTTCAAAACTGTGCAATGCGCCATAAACGAAGGGTTTTTTCAGTAAAACACAAGCATCGTTGATTAAATATCGTGTTGGGAAATTGTCTGTAGCATCAATCACAAGGTCATATTCATTAATGATCTCCAGAGCATTGTCCTTGGTCAAAAAAGTATCGTACAGTTTAAAATGGGTATTGGAATTCTGGGCCGTTAATTTTTCATGAACCACCTCTAACTTTTGTCGACCTAAATCCTGTTCAGTGTAAAGTACTTGTCGTTGCAGATTATGCAGTTCAATCACATCTTGGTCCATCAAGCCTAAAGTACCTACGCCCATAGCATTCAGATATTGTAGTGCAGGAAGTCCCAATCCACCCAACCCCACTACCAAAATCTTGCCTTCGGATAGCCTTTGCTGTCCTTCAGGGCCAAAATCCTTTAGTTGGGTCTGTCGGGAGTACCTACTCATGACTCAATGTGAGTTTGGATTTCACATATTCATAATCCTCAATATTATTGGCATTGTAGAGCAATTCGTCCTGTTTGGGAAATACCAATTTCGTATCTGAATTAATCAAAAATTTGCGGGGACATGAACTTTCAGCGGTTTTTAGATAAGTTATTGCCCCTCTTAACCCTTTTGGCTCCCAGATGGTGATTAAGGGTTCGGGAAGTTCGGTCTCTTTGGTGGCAAACGAGGTCGCCCATTGGTCTGGGTTTCTACTTTCCACTAGTTGTTTCAAGGTTTCTTGGTCAATCAACGGAAGGTCGCAGGCCAAAACTAGCCACGCAACATCCGGAAATGCTTTGTGTGCCGTTAAAATACCATTGAATGGCCCCCGGTATTCATTTTGGTCAATAATCGCTTTGAATCCATCAGGAATTGCAGCGCTTTGTTCATCACGGATACTGAGATAAACATCATCGCAGAGCTTTTTCAAAAGGTTGTATAAATATTCTTGCTGTGGAACACCATGATAGGTCAACAGCCCTTTATCCGAACCCATTCGGGTACTTTTCCCTCCTGCAAGGACCAATCCGTAAAGTTGGGGTGTTTTGCTGGACATATTACTTGGTTTAATCTGGATTATTAACCTCCAATTGAGGTCATGGAATTCTCAAATACCGTTTTCGAATGTTTTTCCTGAGCCTCAAAGCCCGTTTTTGCACGGTTGCCAATGGCATCAAGAATAGTTTCCTTGATTTTCTCCGTGTTGGTTTCACCGCGCACTAAATCCCGAAGATTGGCTTTGGGTTTACCATATAGACAAGTGATTACATCCCCGGTTGCGGTTACCCGAAGGCGATTGCAACTACCGCAAAACGTTCGACTAAACGAAGGGATGATTCCAAAAGTGCCGGCATGTCCTTCAATTTTGTAATTGATGGAGGTTGATTCCTTTGGAGATTCCAGTTTCTGGTAATTGGGATACGCTTCTGCTATGTGCTCCAAAATGGCTTTATAATTCCATTTGATGGTATTGAAATTTTTAGAGCCGCCATTGAATGGCATTTCCTCCAAAAAGCGAACAGAAACATTGTGGTGCTTCATCACATCCAAAATAGGAATGATGTCTTGCTCATTCTGTCCATCCAAAACAATGAAATTGATTCGGACGTTAAATCCTTCCGTGATTAAACGGATTAGATTATTGTGGACGGTATCAAATTGTTTTCTGCGGGTAATGCGTTCAAACGTTTCCCGGTTGATGGAATCCAAACTCACATTGATGTTGGTGATGCCCAATTCTTTGAGCTCGTCAATATGGGGATCTATCAATGTGGCATTTGTGGTCACTGAAATATCGTTGAGGCCTTTCAATGTGGAAAGATGGCGCAACAATTTCATCAAATCTTTGCGAACAAAAGGTTCCCCTCCGGTAATCCGTATTTTGTCAATCCCTTGGGAAACCAATATTTCACTGACTCGCTTTAGTTCCGAAATAGAGAGCAATCTATCGTTTTTCACAAAGTCGATGCCTTCCGAAGGCATGCAATAATTGCAACGCAGATTACATCGGTCGGTGACCGCCAGTCGTAAATAATTGATTTTTCTTCCGTGATTGTCTATCAGCATATAAGAATCAATTCTTTTAATAATCTAATTTAACCATTTTGCACAGATTATCCCCCACTTACTGGGGGTATAAGCGCAATTTCGTCATAGGAATTGATGATTTGGTCATCTTCGGCGTAGTTATTGTTCACCGCTACTGCCAAAGAGGATAGTTTATTGAGTTCTGGGTAGGTATTACCCAAAAAGGTTCTCAGTTCCTTGACTGTTTTTGGTATTTTCTTTCCTGTTATGCTAGATGTGGGAACGGACAACGTGGGTGCACCCACGATGTCCTTTGTAATTCCAAACAAGAGTATTGTCATATAATCAACCTATAATTTCTTTTTCTGGTACTTTTAATAGTTCTGGTGTTTTGGTGAATGGTTGCTTATAAAGTCGGTTGCCCGTAGCGGCTTTCATGGCATTGGCCACGGCACCTCCGGCAGGAGGCAGTGTAGGTTCGCCCAATCCCGTGGGTGAAAGTCCGTTTTCTATGAAATAGGTTTCCACTTGGGGGGCTTCTTTCATTCGAATCAAGCGGTACCGATCAAAATTAGTGGCAATTGGCTTTCCGTTTTCGAAAGCAAGTTCACCATACATCGAGTGACCAACGCCATCAATGACCCCGCCTTCCACTAAATTTGTGGCCGCGAGTGGATTTACCACAATACCGCAGTCCACAACACAAGTGATTTTCTTGACCACTGGCTCTCCATTTTCAATTTCAACATCGGCTACTTCAGCCACATGGGTGTTATGGCAGTAATAGTTCACAAAACCTTGGTAAACATGGCTGGGTTTGGTTCCCCATCCAGATTTTTCCACCGCTGTTTTGATGACCTCTTTCATTCGTTCTGGAGAATATTGGATGCGTTCATCCTCTTCCGGTTTTACATTATCCAACAAATCCAAACGTAGTTGAATTTTATCTACTTCCATCAATTCCGCCAGTTCGTCAAAGAAGCTTTGCTCTGCGGAGGCCAAGAAATTGGTATATGGTGCTCTCCAAGCTCCCGTGGTGATATTGCTGGAATATGCAGCAGTGTCCACTTGATAGTTTGCGATAGCTCCCGCTGGGAAAAAATTGGGAACCAATCCGTACATGTTGGAATTGACCGCGGCTTCTTTTAAATGATAAGCCGTTACTTTTCCATCTTTCACTCCAGCTTTTATGCGATATTTAATGGACATTCTGTAAATGCCGTCTTCCATATCGTCCTCTCGGGAATAGACCAATTTCACGGGTTTTTTGGCTTTATCTGAAATTTCAGCGGCTTCAATGGCAAAGTTTCCATAGAGACGTCTTCCAAAACCCCCTCCAATTCGGGTCATTTCCAAATGGATTTCTTCTGCATCACGACCTAAAAGCCCTGATACAAAGCCAGCTGTTCCTTCCGGAGTTTGAATGGGACCAACCAAGTGCACCTTTTCATCGGTAACATTGGCAAAAAAGTTCATGGGTTCCATACAGCTATGGGGCAAAAAAGGTGATTCATAGGTGCGTTCCAAAATTTGGTCAGCCTCAGCAAATGCCTTCTTCACATCGCCATCAGAACGTTGGGTCGTGAATTTATTGCCATCCAAAAGATTGTTCAAAATTTTATCGTGTTCTTCTGTACTTTCAGGTTTTGTGACTTCTTCCCACTCTGCTTTTATGGCTTTTTTGGCCTTCATGGCCTCCCAAGTTGAATTGGCCAGAACCACTACCTTATCGCTATCGCTGATGATACTTGTGATTCTTGGGTTGGTCTCAGCGAAGGCCCTAAGTTTGTCCCCAATGGTGAAAATATCCACCACGCCAGACATTGCCCTTGCTTCGGAATCGTCATAGGAAATCAGCTTTTGTCCAAAAGCAGGCGGACGCAAAACGGAAGCGTATACCATACCCTCGGCTTTGTAGTCCATTCCATAAAGTGGTTTTCCGGTAACAATTTTATTGATATCCACATTCGAGGTGGGTTTGCCCATAATTTTGTACTCACTGGGCTTTTTTAACGGCACATTTTCCGGAACTTCCAATTGGGCCGCTTCTTTTACCACGTCACCATATCCCAGGGTTTCTCCGGCGGCATTGGTAATGACACCTTCGCTCACAGTACATTCAGATGGGTCAACGCCCCAACGGGCTGCTGCTGCGCTTACCAACATTTGCTTGGCGGCCGCTCCTGTTTGGCGGAGGGCATCCCAACCAAATCTGATGGATTGACTACCTCCGGCCACCTGACGGGTATAATTATTGGTGTCCAAAATACCTTGCTCTACGTAAACATCCTTCCAAGCCACATCCAGCTCTTCAGCTATAATCATGGGCATGGAAGTCTTTACGTTCTGACCCACTTCGGGGTTGGGTGAAAAAATGGTGACCGCGCCGTTGTCGGCGATTTTAATGAAGGCATTAAAGTCGTTATAATCCAAGCTGGCCAAATCAATGGCAGGTTCTTGGATGACTTTAGGTTTGCACGCCTGGAAAAGGTTAAAGCCAATCAGCAAACCGCCTCCAGCAAGGGAAGAGTTACGCAGAAATGACCTTCTACTAAGTGAATTATTTAGAGTGTTTGTTGACATTTTTGTGTTTTTTGAAATGAAAAGCTTTTTACTCCATATTATCCGCAGCAATTTTTACTGCTTTACGGATTCTGGTATAGGTCCCGCATCGACAGATGTTGCCGTGCATGGCATTCTCAATATCCTCTTCTGAGGGACTGGGATTGCTCGCCAAGAAAGCGGAAGCGGTCATAATCTGACCGGCTTGGCAATACCCACATTGGGGAACATCCACTTCTTTCCAAGCTTCTTGTACAGGATGGGTACCATCTTCCGAGAGTCCTTCAATGGTTGTAATTGATTTTCCTTCCACTTGTGAAATTGTTAGGGAACAGCTTCTCATGGCAGTGCCATCAACATGGATGGTACAGGCACCACATTGTCCTATTCCACATCCATACTTTGTGCCCACAAGATCTAAGTGATCTCGTAGCACCCATAATACCGGGGTGTCCTCGACAACATCCACGGTTTTGGATGCGCCATTGACAGTGATTTGATACGTTGGCATAGTTTTTTGAATTGATTGTTTGTTGTTATTGTTGGATTTGAAGTTACCAAAAAATGGATGGAATGCCCTTTTTTTAACAAGAGCCCTTTCTTTTTAACTTTTCTTTAAATCTATTATGCTTTTCCAAGATAATTTTCAGGCTAATTGTGCGTTGTGCATGTTGAACCTTAACTTTTTTGAAAATGAAAAATGTATTTCGCTATTGCTTTCTCCTATCTATAACTTTTCTAATTTTTTCATGTGGTAATGCTGATGATGATGTCAATTTTGATATCAACAATGAAGAATTGGGACAAGGAAAGGACCCTGATGATTGCCTAGGTTTTGACGATAATGAATTGTTACTTTCCATACAAGATCAGTTTACCACCCTGCCTGGTAAAGTCTCCATTCTCTTTAAAGTGTCTGATGTGCAGGGAAATCCAATTTCAGGACTAAATGCGAATCAATTTACCATATATGAACAGGGACGAAATGACGATTGCTTCAATGTGATATCTTCTTCGGAATCCCAAGCCCGAATTTCACCGAATTCGCAGGTTTTCAATAACAATACGGTATTGGTGCTGGATTTGAGTAACAGTGTTCTTCAAAGTAGTTTGGCCGAATTGAAATCGGCGTCAACCAGTTTTGTCAACAATGTGATTCCAACCCCAGAAACCGAATCTTTCAAAATGTCTATTTACTGGTTTGATGGTGAGGATGAACTACACCTTTTGAATCAACCCTCATCTTCTGCTGCTGAGTTGACCGCTGCTATTGATGGCATCACAGCGGATATCAGCAATGACCCTTCCACAGATTTGTACGGAGCCGTCATCAAATCCACGGATATTGCGGAGGACTTACTTAGGGACAGCCAGCAAGAATCTGTCATTGGAGCCGCATCCATTGTGATTTTCACCGATGGTACGGACCAAGCTTCCCGCTATACCGAGGAAAATGCCCTGCGCGCTGTTGAAAATGCCAGTAGAAACATATCCTACTTTACCATTGGTTTGGGAGCCGAGATTGATACTGACATTCTTACGGAAATCGGAAAGACTGCAAGTGTTTTTGCAGGAAATAAGGAAGAGTTGGAAACTACCTTCAATCAAATTTCACAACGGGTTTCCGAACAGGCCAACAGTTTTTATCTTTTCGAATATTGTACCCCAAAGCGAGATGGTAGTGGAGACAACAATCTTGTCATTCAATTGACCAATGGAAGCCTTCAAGGTGCTGTGCAGACAAAATTCAATGCCAAAGGCTTTACCGGCGGATGTGAGTAGCAGTATTTTTGGGGGATGATACAAGGTGCATTTGCAAGAATGTGTATCTTGGGCGCCATCTAAACATCAAACTATGATCTTTAAAGTAAGACTGCTGCAACTTTTTCTTTTTGCATGCATTTTGGGAGGCACGTTAAAGTCGTATTCCCAACACATTAACCCATTGGAAGGTCGATGGGACTTAGAAATGGAGTTCAATGGCCGAACCCTTCCATCTTGGTTGGAAATACGGCACTCCGGGGGTTCCACCCTTATTGGCCGATTTGTATACGCCTTTGGAAGTGCTCGTCCCATTGCCGAAGTGGAAACCTATGGCGAAAACAAGTTTACCTTCAGTATTCCCAATCAATGGGAGCCCAAGGGAAGTGATATGATTTTCCACGGAGCATTAACCGATGGTAAACTCAAAGGAACCATGATCTATACGGATGGCTCCATTGCGGAATGGACCGGAGTAAAAGCACCCGACTTGGCCTATACCGAAAACCCAAAATGGGACAAGCCCATTAATGTTTTTAATGGAAAGGACGTAACGGGTTGGCATGTTGATGGAGAAAAGAACCAATGGGTGGTAAAAGATGGTATTTTGAGCAGCCCAGAATCTGGTTCCAACTTAATTACGGATGAAAAGTTTCAGGATTTTAAATTGCATACAGAGTTCAGATATCCTAAAGGAAGCAATAGTGGTATTTATTTAAGAGGTCGCTACGAGGTGCAAATTGTGGACAGTGAAGGCTTGGAACCATTGGACATTTATTTGGGCGGTATCTACGGATTTTTGGAACCCAACGAAAATGCATCCAAACCTGCGGGTGAGTGGCAAACCTATGATATTACCTTGATTGGACGTCGGGTTACGGTTGTACTCAATGGAAAGACAGTTATCAACGACGCTACTATTCCTGGTATTACGGGTGGTGCCTTGGATAGTAAAGAAGGTGAACCTGGCCCATTCATGATTCAAGGAGACCATGGACCAATAGAATACAAAAGCTTTGTTGTGACTCCCTTGAAAAAATAAAAAGCAATCAAAACATAAAAAAAAAGCCCGACGTATTGTTGGGCTTTTTTGTTTAGTCTACATTCAATCGTGTCAACTTGATGTTCCGCCATTTTACGCGAATTCCACCACCATCATGAATCTGAAGGGCGATGGCGCCTTTCCCCTCACCTATTTTTTCATCCTCCAGATGCACCATCTGTATGCCATTCAGCCAAGAGGTAATGTTAGAGCCTTCAGCACGAATCTTTAGGGTGTTCCATTCCCCCATTTTAAGGTTTTTGTCCTTTTCTGGGGCGGGTTTTATCAACCAACCACGTCCGTAGGATTCATAAATACCTCCGGTATCCTTTCCTGGAGGCGCAACTTCCACTTGCCATCCGCTTACTTTGGTGCCTTCAAAAGTGGAACGGATAAAGACCCCGCTGTTGCCATCGGCTTCTTGCTTGAATTCCAATGTCAATTCAAAATCATCATAAAAATCAACGGTGGACAAGTAGCCATATTCTGCCTTAGGGCCGCTTTCGCAAATCAGCTCGCCATTTTCAACGAACCATTTCTCTTCGCCATGGTTGACCCATCCGTCTAGATTTTCACCGTTGAACAAGTTAATAGTTGTTTCCTGTGCCCAAGTGCATTGTAAGGCAATCAGGAGCAAAGTTGTAAAAGTTAGTTTTCTCATAATTGTTTAAATCTGGGCAAGAAATTACTGGAAATCTTTGTGAAAGTAGCCAAAACGTAGGGTTTTTAGACCGATAGTTGTTTATAGTATATAGACGACAACTATGAACATCCTAATGACCCAAGGAAAAGTTTAACTTAAAATGACATGTGATGGATGTAGTAAAAGAAATTATCGACAATAGTGCCATAGGTCCATTTTCCAATGGATTTAAAAGTGTAGTGCTTTCCTTATTCGCTTCAATTGTTTGTGCATTGCTCGTAATGTTAACCATTTTGATTCTTAATGGCTCAAGCATTACGTTCCATTACGGATACTAACGAAAGATTAGCGCGTTGCCAAACTTCTGCTCTCCGAGAGGTTTGGATAAATCCAATAAGAAACCATTGATGACCGCGTGGGTTATTTTCCCTTCCTTTTCCAGAAAAAAGGTAGGATTCACCCCTGGTTGCAGGTTGAAGTTATTCAATTTAAAAGTCAAACTGGTTTTATGAACCGGTTGATTCACAGAAAATCCGGTTTCTGGAAGCATCGTCTTTGCAAAAGCAATGCCCTGTAGCAATAGGTCTTTTGTGCTTTGATTATTACCCATGTTAGCCGCCTTTGGAGGCACAATTGTATATCCCGAGGCATCAAATGTTTCATACCCATAAAATGTGGAAAGGTCACCTTGATCATCAACCACACTTTTGTAATAAAAATCGTTGTGCCCTTTTAGATCGACCTCATTTCTTAGGATTCCCAAATCCAAAATATAATCGTTTCCTAAAAGTTCATAGGTGACATTTTCAATTTTCAGGTCGAAAAGTTTACGGTCGTTATGCGGGATTTTCTCGTAATCTTCCACTGGAATATTTTTATAGCTGCCATTGGCAATGGTATACAACGCTGAAAGAATGGAGACATAGTTGAGTTTCCGAATTTCCTGCTTTTCTGGGTCATTGGTATATCCTCCAGACTCAATTAGAATAAGGCTGGTTCCCCATTTGGCTATATTGTCACCAAAAGCGCGGGGTTCAAAATCGTCACTGTATCGTCCCACTTGGCCTGGTGCATAGTTTTGGATGATTTTGTTCATGTACACTATCACCTTCATGGCATTCGCCCGAACGTCATTGATGTCCTTTTCATAGTTAAAAGCAGTGGCCAAATAGGAAATGGTGGCCGGTTTATCCGTCAATTCCGCATTATAATAGGTGCTTTGGTCGTGAAGGTTGAACCCAAAATCAGCATCCAAACTATCCCGGATACGCTTTAAAGCCCGCCCTTCGGGTGATTGTAACCGCAATGCATCACGGTTGATATCGATGCCTAATGCATTTCTGCGTTGAAACACTTCTGCTCCATCTGGGTTTACCATGGGTAAAAAGTGCAATTTCAATTTGGAAAGGATTTCGCTCTTCTCTTCCTCAAAATCGGAAGAATCCAAAAAATGGAGAATATCAAAAATGGCCTGGGTGGCAGTGGGCTCGTTCCCGTGCATCTGTGACCATAAAAACACATTGATGTCCCCCGTTCCAATGCTAATGAGGCTCAAATCGCGACCTTCAATAGACTCCCCTACTTTTTGCACCTCAAACTTGGGATTGGCCCTGAACTGCTGAATCAAAGGTTGAATTTCACGGTGTTTTATGCGGCGTTCCGCTAAGGATGGCTCCTTATACTTTTCATACGTTTCATAGAGTTTGGAAGTAATCGGGTCCTGACCTTGCATTGAAAATGTCAACAATGTCATTACAATAGGAAACAGTCTTTTAAGCATAGTTTTATTTTGTTGGAACAGGTTTAAAGTTAAATTTTTTCGTCGCTTTTCGAACTTTTTTCATGAAATCCATGCCGGGGTCGGTTTTTGTGGTGCGGTAGCCATCATCAACTTCGAGCCAAAGCGGGTGCCCCTCAAACTGGGTGTATTCTTGGTGGCCTATAACATATTCTATATTGTATTTGGACCCTAAATACTTTACCAAAAAGATGTTCGATTTCAATTGGTGTTTGGTCAAGGGTAGTCCTTCTCCTCCCCCTACGTTCTCAATCCCAATGGCGCAGTGGTTCAGACCAATCGTGTGCCGTGCCATCACTGTTTCGGGCATCAATCGATAAATGGTGCCGTCACGGTCTACTAAAAAATGGGAAGACACATTCAATCCGCTTACATTTTCCAAATCGGGTCGCCAGTTGGGCAAGGTAGACCTATTAAAAGCGGCAAAGGATTTTTTTAACGTTGGAATGGCCGTCCAATGCAGCACAATCATTTTGGGAACAATGGTCGTGCTGTCTTGCTCCAATCCATAGCGTTGGGCCAAATATTCTTTGGTGAGTTCAATCCGTTGCTCATCAAAAATAATAGGAATATCCACTATTTCTTTTTGAACGGTACATGAAATAAAAAGAATTCCTGAAATGACCAGTAGGCCTATTTTTTTCAAGGAAAATTGAAATGAAACCATGCCCAAATGTAACCCAAAATCGAAAATTCGGTCCATTATTATTTAATATCTTTAGAAGCATCAACAACCTTTATCCATGAACTATTTTCTTCCGCTTGTCGCAATCACATTCATTTTGATGACATCCTGTAGCAAGAATCCGTATGCATCCCGAAAGGAGTCTGGAAGTCTGGTCTTATCCATTTCAGACAACGATATCCTCTCCTATCAATATGCAACCATGCCACCACCAGAAGGGGTTGATTCCGTCTTTCATCGGAGTGGATTTATTCATCCGCTCAAAACTTTGGGAGGTCATACCATAACGGCCATACATCCGGAGGACCATTATCATCATTTTGGGGTATGGAATCCTTGGACGCGCGTGGTTTATGAGGGAGACACCATCGATTTTTGGAATATTGGGGATAAAAAAGGGACGGTACGGTTCAAAGAGTTCAAAAAAATTGGGGACAATACCTTTAGCACCCATCATGAGCATGTGGTATTGAAAAGCAAACCTGAAAAAGTGGCACTCAATGAAATCCAAACGGTCACCGTTAACGAATTGGATGACAAAGCCTATATTTTGGATATTAACATTGAGTATCAGACCACGGACAGTGATTTTAAGCTCATTGAATACCGATATGGAGGTTTTTCTATCCGCGCCACAAAAGAATGGACAGATGCCAATAGTGAGATTTTGACATCAGAAGGCATATCCCGTGAAAATGTGGATGGGTCCTTGGCCCAATGGTGTTTGGTACAAGGTGACTTAGGAAATGAACATGGCGGTTTTTTATTGATGTCCAACCCCAACAACTACAACCATCCGGAACCATTGCGGATTTGGCCAAAGGAAATGCACGATGGCTATATTTTTGTGAATGTTTGCCCCATCAAAACCAAAGACTGGGTGATGAAAGCCAACAATACCTATCACTTGCAATACCGTATCGTGGTTTTTGATGGCGAAATGGATGCGCTTCAAGCAAAAGGTTTATGGGATTCTTATAATCAACAAGAACATGAAAACTAATATCAGTTTAGTCGCAGGCATATTGTCCTGCTTTTTTCTGAATGCCCAAAGTGAGTATCAGTTGGGGGCCAATTCCCAAGTACAGGAGAATGTTCCTAAAGGAACGGTGGTTAAAAAAGTTTGGGAGAGTACAGTTTTTCAGAATACTATTCGAGATTATTACGTTTATGTTCCAGCTCAGTATGATGGCACCACAGAAGCTGCCCTAATGGTTTTCCAAGATGGACATGCCTATGTGAATTTGGAGGGAGATTACCGGGTCCCCACGGTTTTTGATAACCTGATTGCACAGCAAAAAATGCCGATTACCATTGGATTGTTCATCAACCCCGGTCATGATAAAGATGCACCGGAGGCTGAGAGTCCGTGGCGGGTGACGAATAGAAGCGTGGAATATGACGAAGTATCCGGCACATATGGTGATTTTTTACTTCAAGAAATGATTCCAGAACTCAAAAAGAGCTACAACATTTCCGATGACCCCAAAATGAACGCTGTTTGTGGTCTTTCTTCGGGTGGGATTTGTGCATTTACCGTTGCTTGGTTTCATACAGACCGCTTTCAAAAAGTCATGAGTCATATTGGAAGTTTTACCGATATCCGGGGAGGACATAATTATCCACCTATGATTCGCAAAAATGAGCCCAAAGACATTAAAGTTTTTCTGCAAGATGGCTCTGGTGACCTCAACAATCAATATGGAAATTGGTGGTTGGCCAATCTTCAGATGGAATCTGCCTTAAAGTTTAAAGGGTATAATTACAAGTTTGTGTCGGGTACCGGCGGTCACGATGGGGTTCATGCGGGCTCCATATTACCAGAATCTTTGGAGTGGCTATGGAGTGATGTAGCACCTAACCATCAGTAAAATTGAATCATTCAAGAGGAAGCGCATAGCAAATCATAAGTTTTTTGCGGCCCCATTCACGAGCTTTTTTTACATCCTTGCCCATATAGATGTCAATTCGGTTTCGCCAGCGATAGTGCATTTTATCCTTCACATAAAAGGTATCGGGAAATGTGTCAATTTTCACCATGGTGTTGTGCTTCAATCCCATTTTGATGAGGTCCCGGGAAACGGCAATACATTTCATGCCCGGTTTTAAGGTATCACCCCAAGCAGCGACAGAGGGATTAATACTATCCGTTTGCCAAAAGACAGAATTATAGGCAGAAGCCGTGACCTCATGCCCTATCCATTCATGGGTGGGTTTTTTAACCGGTTTTTGTCTGGCACAGGAAACCACCACAATTATGCAAAAGAGTAATTTCTTCAATAGGCGTTAGGAATGGTTGATTCCTAAAGATACATATTTCTTGGATTTACTCGGGCAACGGAACGTAGGTGTCATCGTTTTCCATCATAGGAAAGGTTTTGTTCCGCCACGCTTCTTTGGCGGCTTCAATTTTAGCCTTGCTGGAAGACACAAAATTCCAATAGATATGCCGTTCCTCCGGAAAAGGCTCCCCACCAAACAGTAATAAGTGGGTATTTGGCTGTAAAGTGATGTTGCAAGTGTCTTCTACTTTGGAAACCAAAATATTCCCTTTTTCCACCACTTCTCCGCAGGCTTCAATACTACCTTCCACAATACAAATCCCGATTTCACCTTTCAGTTTTCCATTCACATTTAAGGAATAGCTTTCCTCGTTTTTCACTTCCACCATAAATAATTCGGAATGTACGGGAACGGGTGATTCTTTTCCATATCCTTTTCCGGCTACCAACGTAAATTCAGCGGTCCCATCCATCCACTTTGGTAAATCAGCACCATCAATATGATGAAATTGGGGCTCCATTTCTTCCAATTCCTTTGGGAGAGCCACCCAAATCTGATAGCCATGTGCCGTGAAAATCGTTCCATCCCGCATATCTTCCGGAGTTCGTTCGGTATGGGTGACGCCTTTTCCAGCGGTCATCCAGTTCACGGAACCCGGCTTAATACGTTGTTCGGTACCCAAACTATCTTCATGCATAATCTCCCCTTCCAACATAAAGGTCAAGGTGGAGAGTCCCAAATGTGGATGCTGGTTTACATCCATATATCGTGCGGGTCCCAATTCGGTGGGTCCCATGTGGTCAATAAAAATGAAGGGGCCTATCATTCGTTTTTTCCGAAATGGGATAAGTCGACCCACCAAAAAATCGCCAATATCCCTGCTGCGTTCTTCTATGATTAATCCAATGTTGGACATGTCTTTTATGTTTATATTTAAAAGCAGAAAGTTACGACAAATCCAAAACCATGAAACTACTTAAGCGCATTTTACTGCTCCTATTGATTGTAATTGGAGTGGTTGTTTATTTGAATTATCCCAAATTGAACATAATCTCTGGATATGCGGCCAAGAATGTGGCCTCCGGAGTCTATGTGGCCGGCCGTTCCGAAGCATCAATGAACCTGAATGACAACAATGTTCCCTTGGTGGAATTGGCAACCACTGAGGTAAATGAGGCTGAAAAATCAGCTTCTTCCACGGTGTACGGTCTTATGAAACGCACCGCTGTTTATCGAGACGGATTAGGTTCCGTTCTCATTAATGATGAATACGACCCCAGCAAACTTACCATTCGACCTCAACGGAATTTTGCCAAAGACACCATTCCTTATCCATTTGGGCAAGCTGCCCCGTTGGATTCTATTTTGCCCGAAGTTGATATGGACCAAATCAATCAAGCTTTGGCAGTGGCTTTTGCCAATCCCGAAATTCAAAAAACACGGACCTTTCTAATTCTATACAAAGGTCATTTGATTGCTGAAAAATATATTGATGGATTTGATAAAGACACTCCTATTTTGGGGTGGTCCATGACCAAAAGTGTTTTGGCAACTTGCTTCGGGATTTTGGAACATCAAGGAAAATTGGAAATGGATTGGCCAGCTCCTATTGCTGAATGGAAGGATGATGACCGCAAAGACATCACCCTAAACCATTTGCTGCGTATGCAAAGCGGATTGAAATGGGACGAAGACTACACGGGAATATCAGACGTTACTAAAATGCTGTTTTTGGATAGCGACATGACCCAAATGCAGAAAGAGAAAGAAGCTATTGCGAAACCCACCGAGATTTGGAACTATTCCTCGGGATCCACCAATTTACTTTCAGGGATTCTCCGGCAGCAGTTTCGAAGCCATCAAGAATATTTGGATTTCCCGTATGATGCCTTGATTGACAAAATTGGAATGTATTCCATGGTGTTGGAGGCTGATATTGCTGGAAATTATGTGGGTTCTTCCTATTCATGGGCCAGCACCCGCGACTGGGCCCGTTTTGGACAATTGTATTTGGATAGAGGCATCTGGAACGGGGAGCAAATCTTTGATTCAGAGTGGGTGGATTACATCACTACCCCTACTCTACACTCTGATGGCACTTACGGTGCACACTTTTGGTTGAATGCTGAGGGAAAATATCCCAATGTTCCCAAAGACTTGTTTTCCTGCAATGGTTATCAAGGACAATATGTGTTCGTGATTCCATCCAAGGATTTGGTGGTGGTGCGCACTGGACTTGCCGAGGAACCCGAATTTGATGTAAATCGAGTTTTGAAAGCTGTAGTTGATGCGATTCACTAAAGCAGGTAATTCAATCTATGGCTGTTTTTCGGTGAAAATTAGGCTATAAAGCTGATTTTCATTGCATTGAAACACTCGATGAACTCTTCGAAAAATGGGATGACTTACAAAAACGCTTCCCAACGCCACAACAATAGGGTATTTCACAACAATAATTTCATTTGTGGAGGGTCTGGTGCTACTTTTACAATGTAATTAAAAACGAAAGTAATTTTTTCATTTTCATATAGTGTTCTCGTAAAAGAGTCTTGACCTAACGGCAAGGCTCTTTTTGGTTTATAGCCTTTCCTATCTCAGTCCGACACTAATTTCACAAATCGAACGAATACTAGTTGACTTCCAGCATTGTTTATTGTCCAATGAAAATTGTCCATTGGATTACGGAATCCATTTATTCTTCCCAAAGTTGGGTTTTCGTTTTTCCAGAAAGGCATTTCTACCTTCAATGGCCTCATCCGTCATATAGGCCAATCGTGTGGCCTCTCCTGCAAAAACCTGTTGTCCCACCATGCCATCATCTGTAAGATTCATGGCAAACTTGAGCATTTTTATGGACGTTGGTGATTTGGCCAACACTTCTTGCGCCCACTGATAGGCGGTATCTTCCAATTCATCATGGGGAATTACGGCATTTACCATACCCATTTCAAAAGCTTCTTGTGCGGAATAGTTTCGGCCTAAAAAGAAAATCTCACGCGCTTTTTTCTGTCCCACCATTTTGGCCAAGTAAGCAGAACCATAGCCCCCATCAAAACTCGTGACATCGGCATCGGTTTGTTTAAAAATGGCATGTTCCTTACTGGCCAAGGTCATATCGCAGACCACATGAAGGCTATGTCCACCACCAACGGCCCACCCTGGAACCACAGCGATGACGACTTTAGGCATAAAACGGATAAGTCGCTGTACTTCCAAAATGTTCAAACGATGGTAGCCGTCATCTCCCACATATCCTTTATGCCCCCTAGCCTTTTGGTCACCTCCACTGCAAAAAGCCCATTTGCCATCCTTGCTCGATGGTCCTTCTGCAGAAAGCAAGACCACGCCAATGGAGGTGTCCTCTTGTGCATCGTAAAACGCTTTGTATAATTCACTGGTGGTTTTTGGTCGAAACGCATTACGTACATCGGGTCGGTTAAAGGCGATACGGGCAACGCCGTCACATTTTTTATAGGTAATATCCTCAAATTCCATGGCGGTCTGCCAGTTGGGTGATTTCATGTTATAATTATTTGATGTAACCACAAAATAACGGTTTTTCATTGAAGACAGCCTTACATTTGGAGGCAACCAATTCAAAAAACTGCATCATACGGTAAACCATTAGCGCATGAGAACTATTCTAATTCTATTCTGTGTCATTCTACTAACGGGCTGTTCCAATGATGATGAAGTCAATGAAGTGAATATACGTCTGTCCAATGTAAGTGACTTCAACTTTGAAAACATTGTCATAAATACATCCACGGGAATGGTGAACTTTGAGGATATTATTTCAGGAGAACAAACCGATTACAAGACCTTTGAGAAAGCGTATCGGTATGCCTTTGTTGAATTGGAAATTGATGGTGAAACGTACACGTTGCAGCCCTTTGATTATGTTGGTGAAGAGCCGTTGAAAAATGGAAATTACACCTATCAAATTGATGCCGATGTAACCCAAGAACAATATGGAAGCTTAAGTTTGACTTTGGTCGAGGACTGATTTTTAAATTGTAAGTAAAAAATCAACTAAAACTCGGTATCTTACTTATTCATAAAAGTAGGAAACCTGATGAAAGCATTTTTTACTCTTCTCACCCTTTGTGTTTCGTTCACAGCCTTTTCCCAAAACACAACTATTACTGGGGTAGTTTTTGAGGACTCTAACGGCAACGGAATCAAAGATTCCATGGAAAAGGGAATCGAAGGTGTGGTGGTTTCGGACCAATTGAATACTATCACAACGAATGGTGATGGCGTTTATGAGCTTATATCAACCTCAGAACTCCCTTATGTTTTTGTTTCCCAGCCAACTGGATTTTCGGGGACATTATATCAGCCAAAAGCTAGCAAAGTCATTTTTCCGCTTTCAAGAACAAAAGACCAGAAGAATTTTCGATTTATTCATGCATCGGACACCCATGTAGATTCCCTCAATCTACCACGTATGGCACGTTTTCGGGAATTGGTGGATTCTATTGGAGTGGATTTTGTGATTGTTACCGGCGATTTGATTCGGGATGCCCTTCGCGTAAATGAGGAGACCGCCAGCAATTATTACAAAATGTTTCTTCAGGAAATTGGAAAACTAAAAGTTCCAGTGTACAGTGTGGTTGGGAACCATGAATTGTTTGGAATTGAGCGAGATAAATCTTTGGTAAGTTCTGAGCATCCGTTGTATGCCAAAAAGATGTATCGTCACTTCTTGGGGCCAGATTACTATTCCTTCAACTATGGAGGCATTCATTTTGTGGCGATTGATGGAGTTGATTATCAAAACCTTTATTATTATGGTGGTGTGGATTCGCTTCAGTTGAAATGGTTGGAGAATGATTTAAAATCCCTACCAAAGGAAACTCCCGTTGTAACCTTCAATCACATTCCCTTTGTTTCTCCAGGATTTTCTTTTCAAGATTATGACAATCATATTTTCTATGGCCCACAATTGCTGGAACAGGATGGGAAATTGGAACACCGCCACATTGTCTATAATTTTGAGGAAGTCAAAAAACGCATTGGAAGCCACCCCTACCCTTTGGCGCTTTCAGGGCATTATCATTCCGCACAGGAAGGAAAAATTATGGGAACGGACACAAAATTTGTGCAGACCTCTGCCATAACCCGCCCTGATGAATATGAATACAATGGTTTTAAAATGAAATCGGGTTTTACGGTGTATGAAGTTAAGGATGGACAGATATTTTCCAGCAAATTTATACCATTGAACCTACCGGACTGACCGCTTGTTTCAGTTATTTGAGCGTTTATAATCAATATGTTGAATACTTTTTCATTGGCATTTAGGTTGTAACAGCCAAACATTTTTTCGCTACAATGCGTATTTTGCGCAATCGATTGCGTATATTCGAACTAACAAACTAAATCTATTGCCAAATAGGTTCTTATCAGTCACATAAAAATGAAAAAACTATTTCTCGGGCTTTTTCTATTGCCTCTATTGTCCTACGCACAGTTAACTGTCAGCACTGCCAAGGATAACAAACATCCATTCCCTATTGTAAGTAAAAATGCTATGGCTACCCTTGTTTATGATGGCGCAGATGAAAAATTGATTGAAATCGCGGCCCTACTTCTGGCCAATGATATTGAAAAAGTAACCGGAAAAAGACCAAGCACAACAACATCTAACACTTCTTTGGACAAAAACCTTGTTGTTATTGGCTCGATTGGGCATAGTTCCTTTATTGACGGATTGATTGCATCCAAAAAAATTGATGTCAGTTCCATTGAAGGTCAATGGGAGCGATTCCTGATGCAAACGGTTAAAAATCCATTTCCCGGTGTATCCCAAGCCTTGGTTATTGCCGGAAGTGACAAGCGCGGTGCCGCCTTTGGCGTTTTTTCGCTTTCTAAAGAAATTGGGGTGTCTCCGTGGCATTTTTGGGCAGATGTTCCCGCAAAACAGCGGGATGCCATTTATGTGGAAAAAGGAAAGTATGTTTCCACTGCCCCTTCTGTGAAATATCGGGGTATTTTCTTGAACGATGAAGCTCCTGCCCTACGCGGATGGGCTGAGGAAACTTTTGGAGGCTTCAACCATAAATTCTATGAAAAGGTGTTCGAGCTTTTACTACGTAACAAAGCCAACTATTTGTGGCCAGCCATGTGGCAGCCTAGTGCTTTTGCAGACGATGACCCAGAAAATGCCCGTCTTGCAGATGAATATGGCATCGTTATTTCCACAAGTCACCATGAACCCCTGATGCGCGCCCATGATGAGTGGGACCGTTTTAAGGGAGGCGCTTGGAACTACGAAACCAATAAGGAAAAGCTTCAGGAATTTTGGCGCGGTGGAATCGAACGAATGGGAGATTATGAAAGTGTGGTGACCATGGGTATGCGTGGCGATGGCGATGAAGCCATGTCCGAAGAGACCGCCGTGGACCTCCTCAAAACGATCATTGAAGATCAACGGAAAATCATAGCCGATGTCACTGGCAAGCCTGCGCAAGAAACTCCACAGGTTTGGGCGATATACAAAGAGGTACAGGATTACTATGATAAAGGGTTACGGGTAGATGATGATATTTTGGTGCTGTATTGCGATGATAACTGGGGCAATGTGCGCATTCTTCCCAAAAAAGAAGATTTAAACCACTCGGGGGGCTACGGTATGTACTATCATTTTGATTTTGTGGGGGGACCCGTATCCTACAGATGGCTCAATGTCACCCAGTTGGAACGCACCTGGGAGCAGATGAATTTATCGTATGAATGGGGTGTTCAGGATTTATGGATTGTGAATGTGGGTGATTTAAAACCCATGGAGCTTCCTATCAGTTTTTTCTTGGATTTCGCTTGGAATACGGATGCCATCAGGGCAAAAGACCTTCCCAACTATTATGTGGATTGGGCCAAACAGCAATTTGGAGAAGAACATGCTGCTGAAATAGCTGAGATTTTATCACTCTATACCAAATACAACGCACGAAGAACCCCAGAAATGTTGAAACCTGACACCTACAGTCTTTTCAATTATCGGGAAGCGGAAACGATTGTGGACGACTATAAAAATTTGGTTGAGAAAAGTCAAGCCATTTACGATAAGCTTCCAGAGCAGTATAAATCTGCATTCTACCAATTGGTGCTTTCTCCGGTGGAATTGTGTAGCAATTTAAATGAAATGTATGTCGCTGCCGGAAAGAATGCTTTGTACGGCCAGCAAGGAAGGGCATCCACAAACAGCTATGGTGATAAAACAAAAGAGTTGTTCTTTAAAGATGAAGCCCTTACTAAGGAATTTCACGAAGAGTTGGAAGATGGAAAATGGAACCACATCATGGCACAGACCCATATTGGCTATACGAGTTGGAACAACCCGCAGTTCAATAAAATGCCGACGGTGTCCTATTTGCAAAATAGCCCAAGAGCCTCTCTTGGATATGTTGTGGAGCAAGGAAGCATAAGCCGATGGAACACTACTGGATTGTTCAGCCAGAGTTTTTCCACCTTCGACCCAATCAATGACCAACACTATTATTTGGAGGTTTTTAATCAAGGTGAAGAAGCACTGAACTATACGTTCACACCCAAGGATGACTGGGTAAAATTGTCAAAATCATCTGGTACAGTTCAGTTTGAGGAAAAGGTAATCGTTAGTATTGATTGGGATAAAGCGCCTCAAGAAAATACGACCAGTGAAATTAAAATTTCAGGATCAGGAAGAGAATTTACGGTCAAAGTCCCCTTCCGAAGAGATATTCCGGAAGCCATTGGTTTTGTAGAGAATAATGGTGTGATTTCTATCGATGCAGCCCATTTTTCTGAAAAGAAGGACACCAAGAATATCCATTGGACTATTGTGCCCAATTTGGGAAGGACTGATTCTTCGATTATGGTAGAACCGGCCAATGCAGAGCGTCAATCACCAAAGAACGCACCTTCGGTATCCTATGAGTTCACTGTTTTTGATGAAGCCAAGTTGGCTGTGGAGACGTACCTCTCCCCTACGCTGAATTACAAGAAAAATGAAGGGCTCAAATATGCCATTGCCATTGACGATGAAGAACCCCAAATTGTCAACATGCATGAGGGCGAAACCCAACCCGATTGGGAATATCCGGATTGGTGGAATAATTCGGTCACAGACCACATCAAAAAGAAACGTACCGAACACGAATCCATAAAACCTGGAAAACACACCTTGAAAATCTGGATGATAGACCCTGGCGTAGTATTCCAAAAATTCGTACTTGATTTAGGCGGATTGCGTCCCAGTTATCTAGGACCACCAGAAAGCAAAATCGTAGACAACAATAAGTAGGTAAAATTTCATAACTTGGTTATCTACCAACAAATAGCCAGTTATGAGACCATTTCAGCCGTTGCTTCTTTTCGCGTTTTTGATTGCTATCTCAAGTTGCAAGCAATCCCAAAACTTTGATGTTCTCATCAAGAACGGCACCATTGTGGACGGTTCGGGCGGGTTATCCTATGTTGGCGACATCGGAATCAATGCGGATACCATTGCCGCTATCGGGACACTGGAGAACGCCACAGGAAGTAAAGAAATTGATGCATCGGATTTGATTGTGGCGCCGGGATTCATCAATATGCTCAGCTGGGCTGTGGAGTCCCTTATTGAGGATGGTCGCTCTATGGGCGACATCAAACAGGGTGTCACTTTGGAAGTTTTTGGAGAAGGTTGGTCCATGGGGCCCCTTAATGAAACTATGAAGAAAGAGGAAAAGGAAAGCCAGGGAGACATCAAATTTGATATTGAATGGACCACGCTCAATGACTATTTAGAATACTTGACAACCAAAGGTATCTCACCCAATGTCGCTTCCTTTGTGGGTGCCACTACCCTTCGGGTACATGAGGTAGGTTATGAGAACAGGGCTCCAACCGCTGAAGAATTGGATGCCATGAAATTAATGGTACAACAGGCCATGGAAGATGGTGCGCTCGGCGTGGGTTCATCCTTGATTTACGCCCCAGCTTTTTATTCCAGCACGGAAGAACTTATTGAACTTTGCAAGGTTGCCGCTGAATATGATGGCATGTACATCAGCCATATCCGAAGTGAAGGTTCTCAATTATTAGAAAGTCTGGACGAGCTGATTAAAATCGCACATGATGCGGGGATTCGGGCTGAGATTTACCACCTCAAGCAAAGTGGCAAGGACAATTGGGATAAGTTTGATGCCGTGGTTCAAAAAGTGGATTCTGCCAGAGCTGCAGGATTGAGCATCACCGCCGACATGTACAATTACGTGGCCGGTGCCACGGGTTTGGATGCCTCCATGCCCCCATGGGTCCAAGAAGGGGGGTATGAAAAATGGGCAGAACGTTTGCAAGACCCGGCAATCCGAAAGAAAGTTATGGAAGAGATGCGAACTCCAACAGACGAATGGGAAAGCTTGATGCAGGCCGCAGGCGACCCCAGCAAAATCCTTTTGGCAGGTTTTAGGAACGACTCTTTAAAATATCTTACAGGAAAGACACTGAAAGAGGTGGCAGAAATGCGAGGACTATCCCCGGAGGAAACGGCTATGGATTTGGTCATTCAAGATGGTAGTCGTGTGGGAACCATTTATTTTTTAATGTCCGAGGAAAATGTAAAAAAGCAGATTGCTTTGCCTTGGATGAGCTTTGGTTCCGATGCAGGTTCGTTGGCCACTGAAGGTGTTTTTCTAAAATCAAGTACGCATCCGAGGGCCTATGGCAATGTAGCTCGATTACTCGGTAAATATGTCCGGGACGAAAAAGTCATTCCCATGGAAGAAGCCATTTACAAGTTGACCACTTTGCCCGCCACCAATTTAAAAATCAAGAAACGTGGAGCCCTTACCGAAGGTTATTTTGCAGATTTGGTGCTATTCGACCCAAACACCATTCAGGATAATGCCACTTTTGAGGAGCCACACCAATATGCCACGGGGATGCGGCACGTTTTTGTAAATGGCACACAGGTGTTGGAAAACGGAGAGCATACCGGAGCGTTTCCAGGCCAGGTAGTCCATGGGCCAGGGTATAAAAACGATTAATCACATCTAGGTATGAAGAAAACGATTCTAATCTTACTATTTCTCTTTCCAATGGTCTTTTGGAGTCAGTCAGAAAACAAGCAATTTGTTCTTTTTGATGTGGAATTCACTTATACCAAGGCAGATGCGGACAATTCCACGCCGAGTAAATCACATTACTACGTCACTGGAGATAAATTGAATCCTAATATTCCTAACGATTGGACCAGTCCAATTGATTACAGAAACGGTACGGTACATATTCGATTGGAAGTTTTAGAAAAGCCAGAAGGAAAGGAACCTACTAAATGGACGCTTTGTTATATCCCCAACAAAGGGCAAGGAAATGGGTATGGCTGCACGTCCACGGAATTATTTTTGGACGAGGGAATCTATGAGAAAGATGTTCCCATGACCGAGTTTTGGGAAAATGAGTCCATCATTTGGTCCGAAGGTATCAAACAGATGGATTTGGTCATCAAAGATGACAGTGGCGGCCAAGGTCATGCCCACAAACGCCCTGACCATGAAAAATTCTTTCCAACCAAAGTCCGGATTACCATGATTCAAGTGGCCAATGGAACTACGTATGACCCATCTCTACTCCCAAACCAACCTTCCGGGAAATGATGAAGGAGACAGTGGATATTTTAGCGAGGTAAATCCAGCAAAGTGGTAAAAAATATATCTTTATCCCTATTTTTAAGGCGTTCAAAATAAAACGCAAGACGAAACCCGATAGCATGAAAAAGAACACGTATACCATTGCGGTGGTACAGCTCAATCTTAATGATACTCCAGAAAATAATCTAAAAAAATGCACACAATGGGTGCGCGAAGCTGCCAAAAAAGGAGCTGAGGTCATCTCATTGCCCGAATTATACAGTAGCCACTATTTCTGTCAAAGTGAGGATACTGACAATTTTGCCCTGGCAGAGCCGCTTTACAGTACTTCTTTTGAAGCATTTAGTGCGCTGGCCAAGGAATTGGGAGTGGTAATCATTGTGCCGTTCTTTGAAAAGCGAATGGCCGGAGTTTATCACAATAGTGCCTATATTATCGATACAGATGGTTCTGAGGCCGGACTGTATCGCAAAATGCACATTCCAGATGATCCCCATTATTATGAAAAGTTTTATTTCACCCCGGGAGATTTAGGCTTTAAGACCATTCCTACCCAGAAAGGAAATATTGGAACCCTGATTTGTTGGGACCAGTGGTATCCAGAAGCAGCGCGGTTGACCGCTTTGCAAGGGGCTGAGGTACTCTTTTACCCTACCGCGATTGGCTGGCATCCCAAGGAGAAAGAAGAATTTGGAGCGAACCAACAAGGCGCTTGGATGAACGTGATGCGAGGTCATGCCGTAGCGAACGGTGTTTATGTTGCCGCTGCGAACCGAATCGGTTTGGAAAAATATTTGCCAGATACGGACGGCATCCAATTTTGGGGCTCCTCTTTTATTTGCGGACCTCAGGGTGAAATTCTAGCGCAAGCCTCTCAGGATAAAGAAGAAATTTTAATGGCTGAAGTAGATTTGGCCCTACAGGAAAATGTGCGTCAAAATTGGCCATTTTTGCGAGACCGCAGAATTGACATGTACGGCGGAATCACCAAACGAGCCATTGATTAACATGGGTGCTTCATGGCGATTTCCCGCAGAATGGGAAAAACAACAGGGTATTTTATTGTGTTTCCCGCACAACGGAAACGATTGGCCCGGCAAGTATGCTGCCATCCAATGGGCGTTCGTGGAATACATTAAAAAAATAGCTACTCATGAGGAAGTGGTCTTGGTGGTTGCTTCTGAAGATTTGAAAGAAAAAGTCATTGGCATGCTGGAAACGGCCCATGTGAACCTAAAACAAGTTTCCTTCATTATCCACAAAACCAATCGCAGTTGGATGCGTGATTCTGGACCCATCATTGTCACGGATGGAAAGCAGCGCAAAGCATTGAACTTCAATTTTAATGGATGGGCCAAGTATAAAAATCATCAATTGGATCAGCATGTGCCTCAAAAAGTGTCGGATTTTCTAAAAATTCCATTGGAACAAGTTCGCTACAAAGGAAAACCAGTGATTTTGGAAGGTGGCGCTATCGATGTCAATGGAAAAGGGACTTTAATCACTTCCGAGGAATGCCTTCTGGACCCAAAAATCCAGGTACGTAATCCCGGTTTTACCAAGACGGATTATGAGGCCATTTTTGAACAATATCTGGGCGTCACAAATACTATTTGGCTGGGTGACGGCGTCCAAGGCGATGACACTCATGGGCACATCGATGATTTGGCCCGCTTTGTCAATGCCGATACCATTGTCACCGTAGTGGAATCCGATAAAAAAGACGAAAACTACAAGGCGCTTCAAGAAAACCTTCGCAGACTGGAAAACGCGGTTTTGGAAAATGGCAAGAAACCCAATATTGTGACATTGCCTATGCCCCATCGCATTGATTTTGATGGAATTTCACTTCCTGCGAGTTATGCCAATTTTTTGATTACCAATAAAATGGTATTGGTGCCAACGTTCAATGATTCAAGAGACCGCGAAGCGTTGAACATTCTGGCCAGCCTGTTTCCAAAACATGAAGTGATTGGTATCAGTTGTATTGATTTTATATGGGGATTTGGAACCTTGCACTGTCTGAGCCAACAAATTCCAGTATAACATGAAAAAGCAAGGAGCCTCTGTTGTCATCAATCATCAAATTATTGAAGGAAAACAGGATGAATACGAAACTTGGCTCAATGAAATAGGACCTTTGTGCCGGAACTACGAAGGGCATATGGATTGGCAGATTATTCGCCCCATTCCGAATGTAACCTTTACCTATACGGTTATTCTTCGCTTTGATACCATTGAAAATCTTAAAAATTGGATGCATTCCGAGGACCGGAAAAACCTGATAGCCAAAGTTCGCCCCCTCTTGGCCAAGGACGATGATTACTATATCAACAGCGGATTGGATTTTTTGTTTTCCCCAAAGAATGAATCTTCCAAGGCTCCCGTAAAATGGAAGCAATTTTTGGTTACCTGGTCCGCCATTTTTCCTTTGGTGCTGTTCACCCCGTTGGCGGTTCTGCCCCTTTTGGGCCTATTTCATATTTCCGGGAACCGATATGTGGACACCTTTTTTATTACAGGGACCATTGTTTTTTTGATGGTTTATATCATCATGCCACGGTACACCAAATGGATTAAAAAGTGGCTGTATAGCTAATTTAATTGCTGCAAATTGCTGTATTGACGGACCCCTTTTGCATTTACCTAAAATTTACCCGACCTTAGATAGCTGTGTTACACCTCTTAAAAAATGAGGTATCAATGCACGACCAGTCCTTTTCCAGATGAACTAAAATTAATTGGATGAAAATCAGCGAAATTGATACAATTGAATTGCAATACCTTCAGTTTGAAGATTACTTGGAGATAAAAGATGTAATGGTGTCGGCCTATGCCTCAATGCCCGAAGCGTTTTGGAAAGAACACCACATCAAAGCATTACTCAATAAATTTCAAGAAGGGCAAGTGGTTATCAAAGTCAATGGCCAGATAGCGGGTTGTGCCCTCTCTATCATCATTGATTATGACAACTTCGATGATAATCACACCTACCGACAAATTACAGCGGACTACACGTTTGATTCCCATGACCCGGAAGGCGATATGTTGTATGGCGTGGATATTTTCATAAAACCAGAGTTTAGGGGGTTGCGATTGGGAAGAAGACTATATGATTACAGAAAGGAGCTTTGTGAAAAATTGAATTTGAAAGGAATCGCTTTTGGGGGACGGATTCCGAACTACCATAAATATTCCCACGAAATCAGTCCAAAAGAATACATTGAAAAAGTTCGCAGAAAGGAAATCCATGACCCAGTTTTGAATTTTCAAATATCCAACGATTTTCATCCTGCCAGAATTTTGAAAGGGTATTTGGAAGGCGACGAAGCATCAAAGGAGTTTGCGGTGCTTTTGGAGTGGGACAACATCTACTATGAAAAACCGGTCAAAAAAGCGGCTACCAAGAAAAAGGTGGTTCGATTGGGGCTTATTCAATGGCAAATGCGGCCTTATGAGGATATTGATTCATTGCTTCAACAGGCCGAATATTTTATTGATGCGGTTTCGGGATATCGCTCAGATTTTGCCCTTTTCCCAGAGTTTTTCAATGCGCCATTAATGGCCAAGAACAACCATTTGAGTGAAGCGGAAGCCATTCGGGAATTGGCAAAACATACCGAAGAAATTGTACAGAAATTCTCCAATTTTTCCATCTCCTACAACATCAACATAATTGCTGGCAGCATGCCGGAAATTAAGGACGGAAAACTATACAATGTTGGTTATTTGTGCAAAAGGAATGGTACTGTTGAGCGCTATGAAAAATTACACGTCACCCCAGATGAGGCAAAAGTATGGGGATTGCAAGGCGGAAATGAACTGAAGGTTTTTGACACCGATTGTGGCAAAATAGGTATCCTGATATGTTATGATTCTGAATTCCCAGAGTTAAGCAGGTTATTGGCGGACGAGGGAATGGATATTCTATTTATTCCATTTTTAACCGATACTCAAAATGGCTATTCCAGGGTTCGGAATTGCGCCCAAGCAAGGGCCATCGAGAATGAATGTTATGTAGCCATTGCCGGAAGTGTTGGAAATCTACCCAATGTACACAACATGGACATTCAGTTTGCCCAATCCATGGTTTTTACGCCCTGTGATTTTTCATTTCCCACCAATGGAATCAAGGCGGAGGCCACTCCTAACACGGAGATGATACTTATTGCGGATTTAGACATTGATTTATTGCGGGAGCTGCATCAATTTGGTGCCGTACGGAATTTAAAGGACAGAAGAAAAGATATTTTTGATTTGAGAAAGCGGTAGCATCCTTCATTGATTTTGAACGGAATTTCACCGAACTTCGGCACTGTCGGCGAATCCATTTCAGGTTTTATGAATGATAGCAATAATTAATCCCCCTTCAATTACAATAGACATGATGACAAATTATTTTAAAATTTTAGCAGTAGCAGTGCTCTTTATCAGTTGTGAAAACAGCGACAAGGCAAAAGAAAATGCGGTTGAAGTTGACCAAACCACGATAGGCAATCATATTGAGCGCTTGGCATCGGATGAATTTCTGGGAAGAAAGCCATTCACCGAAGGTGAGGTGATTACCGTAAACTATCTAAAAGATGAATTTGAAAAATTAGGGCTGCTACCCGGGAATGGGGATAGTTTTTTTCAAGATGTTCCCATGGTGGAAATCACAGGAACTCCATCCGAAAGCATGAAGATTTCTGGCAAAAATGGAAGTTTTGCTTTGGAGCGCTTAAAGGATTTTGTGGCCACCACCAATAAACCCGACACTTTAGTAAGTCTTGAAAATTCGGAACTTGTTTTTGCAGGGTATGGAATTGTTGCTCCCGAATATGATTGGAATGATTATAAGGGAATAGACTGGAAAGGTAAAACAGCTGTGGTTCTCATCAATGACCCTGGTTTTCAATCTGGTGATTCAACCTTGTTTAAGGGGAATGAAATGACTTATTATGGTCGTTGGACCTACAAATATGAGGAAGCCGCTAGACAAGGTGCCGACGGACTTATTATTATTCACGATACCGAACCGGCCGCTTATGGGTGGAATGTGGTTGAAGCTGGCTGGAGTGGTGCCCGTTTGACCATAGAAAGTGATTTACCTCTTTTAAATGTGGAATCATGGATTAGTGGGGAAAGTGCTGACAAAATGTTCGAGGTTTCCTCCATGAAGGCACAAGATTATAAAACCTTGGCCCGAAACAAAGACTTTGAACCCATTCCGTTGGACTTAAATGTGTCTGTGAGTATTTCCAATGCCATTAAAAGGGACGTCTCAAAAAATGTGGTGGCATTGTTGCCGGGCACAGAGCGAAAGGATGAATATATCATTTACTCGGCACACTGGGATCATTTCGGAGTGGGCAAACCCATTGATGGCGATTCAATTTATAATGGAGCCGTTGACAATGCCTCTGGCACAGCCTCTTTATTGGCCATTGCCGAAGCCTTCAAGAAAAGTGGCCCTACAAAACGTTCAATCGTCTTTATTGAAGTAACGGGAGAAGAACAAGGGCTTCTGGGTTCTGCCTATTATTCAGAAAATCCCATTTACGACCCCAAAAAAACAGTAGCCAATATTAATATTGATGCGCTGGACAGTCCAGGAAAAATGAAAGATTTGACCATTACCGGTTATGGGCATTCTGAAATGGACGAATATGCCAAAGAAGCTGCCGAAAAACAAGGGAGGTACGTTATTCCAGACCCGGAAGCGGAAAAAGGATACTTCTTTAGGTCCGACCATTTTAATTTTGCCAAAATCGGGATTCCTGCCTTGTATGCGGGTGGAGCTTATGAAGGATTTGACATGAGCATTGATGACATTGAAAAATACAATGATGATTACCGAATGCACAGATACCACCAACCTTCGGATGAGTATAATCCTGAAACCACGGAATTAAGCGGGATACAGTTGGATGTGCAGTTGCTTTTTAATGTAGGATTGAAATTGGCCAACGAGGATTATTTCCCAAAATGGTATGAGGGCAGCGAGTTTAAAGCTGCACGAGAATAAAGTTCAACTATTTCTGAAAACTCAAACGGTTAAGGATACTGCCTAACGCTTATTTTTAGCCTCTATCCATTTGGCCATATATTTGGTACTGGCCTGAGTATGGTGTTGCAACATGCGCCCGATAAAATTTTGAGAGCGATGGACGGCCAATTCCTGTTGGGTTGAATCAATTTTTTGATTTAGGACTTTTCTTAAAGTTTCCTTTTCAAACAGCGAGTTGATGAGTGCTATCCCGTTTTCCTGTGCGGTGTGCCATTTTTCTGAGTTTTGATACAGTTCCACGGCGTCATTGGCAACAGCATCCCAATCATTGCAAACGCAACCATTCCAAGGCAAATCATCATGCATTCCTTCTGCACCTATCGAAGTTGTTATGCTTGGCGTTCCAGAGCGCATGGCATCCAATAATTTTCCTTTGATTCCTGCCCCAAACCGCAACGGAGCCAACATTACACGTTCATTTTTAAGGACAGATTCAATATTTTCCGCCCATCCCATGATTTGAAAACCTTCATTGGGATGGTGCATTTCTTCAATCTGTTGAGGCAAATAGGCACCGTATACTAAAAGATTGGCTTCTGGGAGTTGTTTTCGAATTTTGGGCCAAATCTCTTTTTTCAACAGTTGAATGGAATCCACATTTGGGGCATGCTTGCCATTTCCGATGCAAACAAAATCTTTGCGCTCCTCAAACTTGGGCCATTTGGCAGTAATGGAATCATCTAGGCTATCAAATAACAACGGCAGATGCAGCAGCAGGTTATTGGGAACACTAAGTTCTTTCTCAAGGATTTCCATTTCATAGGAAGAAACCAGTAGCGTAATATCGGAACGATAGATACTGGCCACCTCTCGCAAGGTCATGGGATGACTTTTCCAAAGTTCAAGTGAAAAGGGAAGGTTCTTTTTATGGGCCTCTTCCCTAGCCTTTCGCAGCGCATGAAGGTCTTCGGTATTTAAAATCCGAAGGGCATCTGGAGCAAACTCCGCTACACGCCATCCAAATTGTTCTTCCACCATAAAACGGTCAAAGACCACCACATCGGGTTTCAGCGTTTCAATAAAGTCGTCAAAACTGGAATCATTCAATGCAATGGAAACGCATTCTATGCCCAATGCATCCAAATCCAAACTGTACTCGGTTTTCACCGCAGTGGAACCAAATGTGATGTGATATCCAAAACATTGAAAGGCTTCCAACAATTGCTGCATTCGGTGTCCTGCTGCCGTGGTACTGGGCTCAGGCCAAACATAACCGATGAAGAAGGCCTTTTTCATGGCTAAAGCATTGCTGCAAATTTCTTGGAGATGCTGGAGCGTAGTTTGCGCTCATAATCCTCCTCCAACCACTCTTTGTAGTTTTTGGTGTTGTTCATAATGCAATACGAATATTGACGGACTCGATAGGCAATCTCATCCTTGAGTTCCTTGGCCAGAATCCGGGCATCGAACACATCTTCACTGTTTTCTACGCAAATTTGGGCATGCTGCTCAATACTGCGTTCTAAGACCTCCTTGGATTTTCTTCCTTCAGCAAACACCTTTTTGTATTCCTCTTTGATATCGAAGGTGATGTCTTCTGACTTACTAAATTTGGCTCGGAGTTCATCAGGCATTTCGTAGACAAAATCACGCTCAATTTCCTCATCATTTTTGATGTTTTCCAAGTAGAAATCAGGAAAATGGAAGATTTCTTGCCAATCAACCGGAACATCCCACGGTCCAAAACGGGCAATATTGTTCCCCATGTCCACCACATTGAACTCGTCCTTATCCGGCAAAATCCGTGAACCACGGCCAATCATCTGAAAATATAAAGTGAGGGAGCGTGTAGCTCGGTTCAAAATGATGGATTGTACGGTGGGTTCATCAAAACCGGTGGTAAGAATACTCACCGAAGTAAGAATGGCATCTGGGGTTTCCGCGAACCAATCCAGAATTTCGCGCCGCTCCGTTGCCGTATTTTTATTGTCCAAATGGCGAATGTTGTAGCCAGCCTTTTTGAAGGTTTCGTACACATATAACGAGGTGTTGATACCGTTATTGAAAATTAAGGTTTTGGTACCCTTCGCGATTTCCTCATAGGCCGTCAACAATTTACCGAGCATGCTATGGTTCCCGTAGAATTCATCCGAAGATTTTACGGTATAGTCCCCATGAATGCCGAGTTTCAACGTTTTAAGGCTCACATCGTAATTGTAGAGCTTGGCCTTGGCCAAAAATCCTTTATCAATGAGCGATTTTATGGATTCCCCAATGATCAAATGCTTGTAATTGTCCTTCATGGGGAGTTTTATGTTGGAACTCAACGGTGTGGCCGTTACCCCAAGAATGGTGGCCTTATCAAAATATTTGAACAGCTTTCGGAAGGAGTTGTAGTGGGCTTCATCAATAATCACAAGACCAATATTATTGATGGTCACCTTCTCTTCTTGAAGCCTATTGTTCAAGGTTTCCACCATGGCCACAAAGCACATGTAATCATCTTGATCGTACAGTTCCTTTACTTCACTGTTGATGACCTTATTGGCCACCCCAAACCCATGAAGCATTTGAGAGGTCTGTTTGCTCAGCTCTATTCTGTGAGTGAGCACCATGACCTTTTTACCCGTATTTTGGATGTATTTTCGGGTAATTTCAGAGAAAACCACAGTTTTTCCCCCACCCGTAGGAAGCTGGTACAACAAATTTGTACCCTCGGGCATTTCCTCTAAATGCTTAAAGATTTTACGCAAATCTTCCTGCTGGTAATCGTATAAAGTTTTTTTGTTGACTCCTTTTTTTACTTCCAAGGGAAAAATGGCTTTTTATGTTCCGAACTAACAAACCCTACAAAATTAGGAGTTTTTTGCAGTACCGTCGAACACTTGGGTCGCATTTCTATTAAGATACTATCAACAATCGTAAAAAAGCTGGATTTTGCAGTTTATCCCAGTTTTGCGCATAACATTTTGATAACAATAACATTTGAGGCTTGGAAAATAGGCTTTTATAATGTATAATGTAAGCTTATAACACGTACAAACCATAAAGTAAGAATGAGGCAGTTAAAAATCATCAAGCAGGTCACCAACCGAGAATCCAAATCCCTTGACAAATACCTACAGGACATCAGTAAAATTGATTTGATTACTGCTCAGGAAGAAGTGGAATTGGCACAACGGATTAGAGCTGGGGACCAATTGGCACTGGAAAAATTGACCAATGCCAACTTGAGATTTGTGGTCTCCGTGGCAAAACAATATCAAAACCAAGGGCTAAAACTCCCTGATTTGATCAATGAAGGGAATGTAGGTCTCGTAAAGGCAGCAAAACGATTTGATGAGACCCGCGGGTTTAAATTCATCTCCTATGCCGTTTGGTGGATTCGTCAATCCATTCTACAGGCGTTGGCCGAACAATCCCGTGTAGTGCGTTTACCGTTGAATAAAATCGGTTCCATCAATAAAATCAAAAAGACTTTTTCCTATTTGGAGCAGGCGCATGAGCGCCCACCATCCGCGGAAGAAATTGCGAAGGAACTGGACATGACAGTTTCTGAAGTAAAACAGTCCCTTAAGAATACAGGGAGACATGTTTCCATGGATGCACCCTTGAAGGAAGGAGAAACTTCCAATCTATATGATGTTCTCAATGCTGGGGATTCGCCCAAACCGGACAAAGGCTTGATGCATCAATCTTTAAACACAGAAATCAATAGGGCGTTGGATACCCTCTCCCCTCGTGAAGCGGACGTAGTCCGACTCTATTATGGCATTGGCGATCAACCGTCCATGACCTTGGAAGAAATAGGAAGTACTTTTGATCTCACCCGGGAACGTGTGCGTCAGATACGGGAAAAAGCCATCCGCAAGTTGCGACACACATCAAAGAGTAAAATTTTAAAATCATATTTGGGGTAAAGCCCAAAAAATAGAAATAAAAAAGGGGATGTTTTTGACATCCCCTTTTTCATGATATTCACTTAAACTATCAAGGTCTGCTTAACTGAGTAATATCAAAATCAGTAAGCATTTCGTTCAAATTGTGAATAAAATTCAAATAAGCGGAATTTTCTTGATTATGATTTTTCATGGTAAAGCGTTTGGGGTGCTGTTTATAAATAATCGAGTTCGGCCAGTTGGTTAATGCTCAAGATTTCGTTGAGTTCTTGTAAAAAGGCCAAATATTCTTCTCCGTAGGTATCGTATAACATGGTAATCGCGTGGTTTAAATGTTTGGGTCTTTGTTATAACGTGAATCTATTCCAAAGATTATGGTGAAACAATAAATTGTGGTGAAAACTTAGATTCTGGTTGTGAAACTAAATTCATCTTATTTTTCCATTTCCATAAGGTCCAACTCCACTTCAAAATCCAATTCAGCATCTGTTCTGTTGGGCCTAATATTAAACTCATCATAGATGAAACACAGGTTCATGGGGAGTCTTCTTTTTTCCCTATCCGCCATTATTCCCAATTTTTCCTGCAATGCACATTTGATCTCAAAAGCCTTATTACTGATTTTGGCCTCATCCGAGGTTTCCAATTCTTCCAAAAACGGAATCTCTTTTTTGTCACCTACCTCCAACATTTCATCCAATAACATGAGCCTACATTCCAAATCTGTGGTGTGCTGAAACAGTTGGTAAAAGATACTTTGCAGATATTTGGGGAGCTCATTGTTTACCATGGCAGTTGATTTTATTTCATAGTCCGAAGCATTTCCATTTCAAAATCCACCTGCTCCTCTACTTTTGGGAATTCTTCCACAAATTGATCGTAAAGAAAGGTGTGGTGCTTCTGGTCGTTATCGGTCCTACATAAGGTTATGATTTCTTGGGTGATTTCCAGTAGCCCTTCCGTTTTCATCATTCTAAGGCACGACTGTACTTTCTGGCAAGACAAATCCAACTCTTTATAATTTTCATTTTGCAGATGAATTTTGGCACTGCCCACAAATTCAAAAATGTTTTGTTTGAAAAGTTTGATTAATTCTTCCAATAGCTCCATTTGCCCCATGCAATCTTCCAAAACTGGTTTTAGATTGATGTTGTTGGAAGAAAAACTGGATTCCAAACTCTTTTCAAAGGTGTTGCTTTTGATACTCATTGGTTCAGGCACTTTGTCTTGGTCATTCATGCTTTGGGCAACTTGCTTCAAAGCCGATACAATTTCTTTTTGTTCTTGGGACAACCGGGTCTTCTCCAAGGAATCTATGAGGGTAAGCAGGTTGTGATCGTGAAGGTCAATTCGGCTTCTTTCCGAACCTTGGATGCCTATCCGTTCATAAATCACTTCCAACTGTTTCATTTCAGGTATCCCAAAAACCTTGTTTTCCAATCCATTCTTGAATACTTCAAAAGATTTTTTGAGTTCTCCTGCCTCAACAGTACCCAATTCCTCATACGAAAAGCTGCTTAATCCTATTTCCAACTTTTCCAAATATGTGAGTAGTTCCCGTGTTCCCAATTTTTATGCTTTAGTTAATTCGTACTCCTAAAAATCAGGAATAGGCTGAGGGATACCAATTTATTGTTCTGTAGGCAGTGGTTTTTGTTGTCAAATTGCTTTATTTGTAGGTGTAAATAACCAACCATGAAATATTTCCTCATTCTTAGTAGTATCGCCCTCTTTGCGGCATGCGCGGAAAAGCAACCCAACAAACCAGAAACCTTGGAAGAAAAAGCCCAGCGAATCCATGATTCGGTCATTACGATTGACACCCATGACGACATCAATGTGAGCAATTTCACGGATAGCATCAACTATACCCAAAACCTGGACACCCAGGTAAATCTTCCCAAAATGAAAGAAGGTGGTTTGGATGTGGCATGGTTCATTGTCTATACCGGTCAAGATACATTGACTACGGAAGGGTATGCTGCCGCTTCTGAAAATGCCATTTCCAAGTTTGAGGCCATCCATAAACTTTGCGAGGAAATTGCCCCATCCCAGATTGAATTGGCATTGACCTCTGATGATGTTCGAAGAATTGTGGCTTCCGGTAAAAAAGTGGCCATGATCGGAGTGGAAAATGCCTATCCAATAGGTGAAGATTTATCCAAAATTGAGGAGTATCAAAAACGTGGAGCCCGCTACATGTCGTTGGCTCACAATGGGCACAGCCAGTTTTCCGATTCCAATACAGGTGAAAGAGATAGTGTTTGGCTACACAATGGCTTAAGCGATTTAGGTAAACAAGCCATCGCCGAAATGAACCGAGTGGGTATTATGATAGATATTTCGCATCCTTCCAAAGAAGCGATGCTACAAATGGTTGAATTGTCCAAAGCTCCCATTATTGCTTCGCATTCCTCTGCTAGGGCATTATGTGGGCATAGCAGAAACTTGGATGACGAGCAATTGTTGTTGCTTAAAGAAAACGGCGGAGTGGTTCAGACCGTTGCCTTCAGTTCGTACTTGAACACCGAAAAGGACGAAGCGCGTTCAGCCTATATGAAAAATATTTATGAAGAAGCCGCAGATTCATTGGGTATCAATTGGTATGAACGCTCCCAATTCGGGTCTTTGACCAAGGAGCAACAAGATGAGTTCATGGAAAACTACCCCAAAGTCACCCAGTTGGGCGATGAAATAGCTGCAACAAAAACCAATGCTCCACCCGCGGTCAATGTGTCCGATTTTGTAGATCATATTGATTATATGGTGAAACTCATAGGCATAGACCATGTGGGTATCAGTTCCGATTTTGATGGCGGTGGTGGTATTGAGGGTTGGTCCGATGCTTCGGAAACCTTCAATGTGACCTTGGAACTTGTAAAACGCGGCTATACCGAAGAAGAAATCGCCAAATTGTGGGGTGGCAACCTATTGCGGGTCCTTGATGAAGTGCAGGCGTATGCCGTTTCTCTCAACTAGGATTTAGTCTCTTCCTCTTTTTCTTTTTTGGCCAATCGGTCCTTGACGAATTCTATTTTGGTCTTCCCGTGAGGTTTTGGGTTGCCCTTATCGTCTAGGTTCACCATAATAATGTTGTCCACGGTAACAATGCTCTCGTGGGTCATTTTGTTCCGCACTTCGCAGTTCAACGAAATGGAGGTGACTCCAAATTTAATGACATCGATACCAATTTCGATCACATCCCCTTCTCTGGCGGTGCTCATAAAGTTAATCTCGGACATATATTTGGTGACCACTTTTTTGTTTTCTAGCTGTATAATGCTATAAAGTGCAGCTTCTTCGTCAATCCAGGCGAGGACTTTGCCTCCAAACAGCGTTCCATTGGCGTTCAAATCCCCTGGCTTTACCCATTTTCTTGTATGAAATCGCATTTTTGAAACTTTTAAAATTCAGGTACAAAGTTAGTCCAATCGCTTTAAGTTGTTCTTAATTAACGATTTGTTTTATGTTATTTATGAATTTGAAATTTTCTTCTCTTGAGAAGTGTATAGATAACAATTTTTGACCTTAGGATTTTTCAATCCATAAATTATTTGAACAAATCTTTCTGCGGGCTCAATGTAGATTTTGGAATGGTCAAATCAGTGCCCAATTCCGGATTCAGGCGTTCAATTAAATGGGCAGAAAGTAAGGGAGATTCCAACTCAAGGTTCTGGTGCACAAAGAAATGGATATTTTTCAATCCCATTCTTTTCCAATTGACCAATCGTTTCACCCAATCTTCCAAACGAGGATAATCGGACTCATGGTTGGCCCCAACATAGCGAATAAACGCTTCATTGTTGGTCAAACGCATGTGCATAAGGTCGCGTCTACCAGCCGTATCCACCAAGACATTGGCAATATTGTTCTCCTCCAAAAGGTGATAGAGTTCTTGGGAAACCTTTTCGTCCGTGAACCAATCTGTATGTCGAAATTCCATCGCCAACGGAAACTCTTTTGGCCAATATTCTACAAAGCGAACTACCCTATCCCAGTTTTTAGGACCAAAGTTATTGTGCATCTGCAAAAAGATGGTGCCTAACTTTTCCTGAAGCAGCGAAGTAACTTCCAAATAACGGTCCACTACAGGATATACCTGCTCATTAAGGCGACGCAAGTGACTCACCTCATTGGTCATTTTTGGAAAAAATTTGAATCCTTCTGGAGTCTTGTCGTACCATTTTTCATAGGTATCTGGCGGAAAGATGCGGTAAAAAGTAGCGTTCAACTCAATAGAATTGAATTGGGAGGAATAGTAGGTCAACTCATCTTTGGTGCCCCGAGGATAAAAGTTTTTTAAATCCTGTCTGTTCCATTTGGCACAGCCCACAAAAACATTGGTTTCTCCGTCCTGTGGGTATTTAGTTAACACCACAGGGGTATCTGGATGGTCTTGCGGAATGGTAAAATCTATTAGCTCTGGATGGTCTACTTTTCCGAATTTCATGAATAGGAATTTAGAAGCTTAAAAGTATTAAAAAGAGATCAAAGCCTTTGACTCTGGAATCTTTTGGAAATTATTACTTTGACAAATATGAAGGTGAACACTTATTTCTAAGGTAATGGACAAGGATTATGGGCATTTCTCTTGCAATTTGTTGGAAAAGTTGAAAATGGGTTTCGAATTCGGGAAAATGTGTGAATTTAGACCATGCTAAAGAATAACCGACTACAACCCCTCCTGGAATTAAATTTTGCAATGCTGTTTGTTAGTACGTCCGGGGCGCTGGGGCGTTATATTGATATGCCTGTTCCTATAATTATTTGCTCTAGGGCAATAATAGCCGCTGTTATTATTTTTCTTTTTTGCAGGTACAACGGATTTGAGCTTAAAATTCACAATAGGGATAGAAAAATAATAGCGCTAAGTGGATTGCTGCTGGGACTACATTGGCTCACCTATTTTTATGCATTAAAATTATCCAACGTTGCCATTGGAATGATCTCATTATTTACCTATCCAGTGATTACAACATTTTTGGAACCGTTGCTGTTAAAAACAAAATTACGATGGATACATTTAGTGTTAGGGGTCATTGTGATCGTTGGCATTTTGTTTCTTGTTCCAGATTTCAGTTTTCAAAATGATTATTTAATTGCAATCATCTTCGGAATAGTATCAGCCTTGTTCTATTCATTGCGGAACATACTTACAAAATCAAAAATGAAGGAATACGACTCTTCAGTCTTAATGCTGTATCAATTGATTATCACCTCTATATTTCTGGCTCCAAGTTATTTTCTATTCGACACGAACAATTTTTCGGACCAGATTTCTTGGATAATACTACTGGCATTATTAACAACGGCAATTGGTCATACGTGGTTCGTCCATAGCTTTAAAAACTTTACCGTAACATCAGCAAGTATCATCAGTAGCTTGCAACCCGTATATGGTATTATCATTGGAGTTATTTTTTTAAAGGAGTATCCAAATGTAAGTACCATTATTGGAGGGTCACTTATTTTGTGCTCTGTACTTATTGAAAGCATAGTTTCGTATAAAGAATCCGTTGTTGAAAGATAGAACAAGGAGATACCAAAAAAGGTATTTTGGCAACTGCTCTAAAAACAACCGCACGAAACAAAAAATAAAGTAACCCCATATACTCGGCTTACAACCCTAAATAAAGTGTATCGTTTCTCAAAGTATGTAAACTCCAATCAAATCCATATTGTTTCCACAAACAGAATCCCCAGTTTTTTTGAGGATTATCTGCAATCGAGTTTTACAGAGTTTACTTAACTTACCATCACTTCCCCCCGTAATGTATTAAAACATAGCATATGGTTATTTTCCTAATCGTGGTGGCGGTCCTCTTCTTGTATCTTGTTTATAAAAATGTAAAAGCTGGACTTGACAAAGACTGGCTGATATGGACCTTGGCCACTATTGGTATTTTGGTTGGGGTACTTTATCTATCCAACTATATTGACTGTAGAATGAACAACAGTGGATATTGCGGCATGATTCCTACCATGATTTGGATTTACGCAGCACCTGTAACGTTGTGTCTGATGCAGTTAGTGTACTTAAAAAGGAGTCGAGTTTAATATAGGGAGGTTTACAGCTCCCTAATTTTGATGTCCCTAAACCAAACCTCAAAATACCAATCCTGCAAGGCTATTTTTCCACTAGTGGCTTTTCCAAATTCGGGGTAATTCTTGAAGTTGGTGCCCTTTATTTTTTCTTGCCAATCCGATGCGGTAAAATCTTGGGCGGCGGTAAGTACGCCGTTTAAATAAAACTCCACTTTTCCATCCACTTGTTTAATGCGGGTATGGTTCCACTCCCCTTCTTTGGTGATGACTTCATTTTGCTGTGGGGAAAATCCATATAAACAACCTGATTTTTTAACGGGAACATCATAATCCATATGGCTGGGGTCCAAAATTTGGTATTCCGGTCCGGTTTGGTATGCTGTGGCTACTTCAGGTTTTTCCTGAACATTGATGAACACACCGCTATTTCCACGTTCACCAATTTTCCAATCCAATACCAGTTCGTAATTTTTATAAACCTTTTCCGCAAGCAAATCCTCATTGTTCTGGTTTTCAATTTGTGGATTTCGATGTAACGCGCCATTTTTTACTTCCCAGACCGATGGAGCACCAGAATTATATACATGCCAACCGTTTAAGGTTTTGCCATCAAACAACAATTCCCAACCTTGCTCTTTCTCAATATCATATAATATATTGTGACTTTCGGCGGCAGTTGCCACTTTTTTAGTGTTCCAAACCGGGGTTGACTCTTCCTTATTTTGATTTTTACAGGAAACGATGGAAAGGACAAGACAAAACAGTCCTATGAATTTTACGTGCATGATGTTTGTTCAATTAGTGGTTCTAAAAATAGGCAAATAAACCATTTTAGAAGGTTGGATTTTGGAATCAGCCTGTTTATAACATCGTTAAAAACTATTGCAGTCTTTAAAAGTGTACGGTTTTTGATTATGTAATTTTAATAAAACTTACAGCCATGGATTCACGATCCAAGAGTCTTTTAGAGATTCGTCCGGATATTCCACAGTCACATTTTAACAGCGAAATGGGTTTTGATGAGCGTTTTCAGAACCAAACCCTGCGTCCCGTAATTAAGCTACAGAACTTTTTGTTGGTCGAAGTTTTCAGGAACTACGTCAACAAGCACAAGGGCTATTTTTATGGGCTCACGCTGGAAAAACGCTTGGATTATATTGAGAGGGCCATCCAAAAAGACATCAAATTCCGGAACTCATTGAAAGGAATTGTCATTGGCCAGTTTACTGTGGAGGAATATCAGGATTACATCCAAAATTCCTCTGCTCTGAACAAGCGTATGATGAATATGGTCATCGAGCGGTTAAAGGACCAGGTGCAATTGCTGGATAAGGAAGAAGTCCTTTTATAGAACTGATTCCCCATTCAGGTTGGTGGTCAAGATATCACTCATAAGGTCAAAATACGGCCGAATGGCGCGGTAGGATTTGTCCACTTCTTCTAGGAAGGATTCCGAAAGGACCTCTTTGTCCGAAAATTTACGGATAAAAACAAACTGCTTTTTCTGAATCAAATCAATATCAGGGTGCTCCCTATCAAATCCTTTTGGTGCGGTTTTAACAGCATCACCCGATAAATCGCCCCAAATCTTTTTAAACGAAGGCTCCCCTATCACATCACGAAATTCCGAAGCGTCCATTTCAAGCTCCTTACGAATCCGGAAAAGGTCCTCCTTATTTGGGTTCCAAAAACCGGTGGCCAATAAAGAACCGCCCGGTGTAAGATGAATGTAGTACCCACCTCGCAAGTGCGCTCCGAGTCGAGAAAATGAACCTGCCAAATGGGTTTTGTAAGGTGTTTTATCCTTGGAGAAACGAACATCCCTATAAATCCGGAACATTTTCATTTTTTCAATTTCGTCGTGGTGACTCATGTTATTCTTTACACTTTCAAAAAATGATTTTACCGCCTTCTCGTGCGCTTTGAAAGTGGGCTTATGCTGTTCAAACCAATCTTTGTTATTATTTTTGGAGAGTTCTTTTAAGAAGTCAAACGCATCTTTGGAAATCGTGGAATTGCTCACAGGCTATTTTGATAAAATGTTATTTTTTAACTAAAGTTAGCCTTTTATCGGGGTGCATGGTAAGGATTTGTCTAATTTTAAGACAATAAAAGTAATATGGACAAGGAAAAGATAATTTCTGAGTTGAATAGGCATAAGAAGCTGCCTTATCTTGACTTCAGATTGAAACAGGAAACGGAGGATTTTACCGACACCCTTTTTTATACACTTTTTGATGCCAACACTCCGGTAGCCGTAAACTTGGAGATGCTGGAGAAGAAATTCAACGCCCTGTTGGATATGGCTTGTTGGGAACTGGAAAGGCCCAGCAGCGAACTGTGGGACAATTACGTGACCACCTTACCGGAAATTTTGGAAAAACTCAATTTGGATGCAGAGGCAATTCTAAATTGCGACCCAGCCTCATTGTCAATCCAAGAGATTTATATGGCCTATCCAGGATTTTATGCCATCGCCATATATCGATTGGCACATGAACTTTATGTTCAAAGTGTTCCATTGATTCCGCGTCTGATGACTGAGTATGCCCACAGACAGACTGGTGTGGACATCAATCCCGGAGCCACCATTGGAAAATCATTTTTTATAGATCACGCCACTGGTGTGGTCATTGGTGAAACTGCAGTCATACATGATAATGTAAAATTATATCAGGGAGTTACCTTGGGAGCGCTTTATGTAACCAAAAACCTCCAGAAGACGAAAAGGCATCCTACTATTATGTCCAACGTCACCATTTATGCCAACGCCACCATTTTGGGAGGTCAAACTGTGATTGGGGAAAATTCCATCATTGGAGGAAATGCATGGCTTACCTCTTCAGTTCCGGCAAACTCAACCGTTTATCACACCCCAGAAATTAAAATTAAGACAGCACCCAATGTCTAAAAGCATTCTAGACCTCATTGGAAACACCCCTATGGTGGAATCCAAAGTTTTAAATACCAATCCCAACGTAAAACTTTTCTTCAAACTCGAAGGAAACAATCCAGGAGGCAGTGTTAAAGACCGCCCGGCCTTCAATATGATCAAAAGTGGCTTGGAGCGTGGCGATTTTACCAAAGAATCCAAATTGATAGAGGCCACTAGTGGCAACACTGGAATTGCACTGGCCATGATTGCTGGGCTCTACGGGCTCGATATTGAATTGGTCATGCCGGAAAACTCCACAAAGGAACGTGTGCAGACCATGCGTGCTTATGGAGCCAAAGTGACCCTGACTCCTTCTGATGTGGGAATCGAGGGAGCACGGGACTATGCCGAGGCCAAAGTGAGGGATGAAGGTTATATTATGCTCAACCAATTTGCCAATGACGACAATTGGATGGCCCATTACAAAAGCACTGGACCTGAAATTTGGAACGATACGGCTGGAGAAGTCACCCATTTTGTCTCAAGCATGGGAACCACAGGAACCATTATGGGGACATCAACCTATTTGAAGGAACAGAATTCTTCCGTGCAAATTGTGGGGGTACAACCAACAGATGAGTCCAAAATTCCCGGGATTCGAAAATGGCCGCAAGAATATCTACCAAAGATTTTCGACCCTAAAAAAGTGGATACGGTCATGGAGGTCAGTCAAGAAGATGCTGAGGATATGGCCCGAAAATTAGCAAAGGAAGAGGGTGTTTTTGCTGGAGTTAGCAGTGGCGGAGCAGCCACGGTGGCCCTTCGCTTGGCAGAATCGCTGGAAAGCGGAACCATTGTATCCATTGTTTGTGACCGTGGTGACCGCTACTTGTCCTCGGACCTATTCGATTAAAACCCCTTTTTCTTGGAGGAATTAGTGCCCGTAACATCAGATTTTTCTGATGACCGTGCTTTACCCACGCTTTATCGATTTGTTTAATTCAAACAAAACAAAATCACGTCCTTTATATTGAATTTTGATCGTCCTAAATCTAAATTTAATATGAATGCACTCACAAAAATCTTCAATTGGAAGAGAACCATCGTAGCCAGTTTAGTGGTTCTACTTATTTTGATTGTTTCGAATTTTTACGGTATTTACACCAATAAATTCTATTTTCTAAAGCCAAGCAATTACATATTCCCGCTATTGACTAGCATACATTTTCTTTATCTATATGTGGTTTGGTTTAAAATCAGTGAAGATGAACTACCTGACCCAAAAATGAGAAATGTGGAGCTTGCACTGTATGGGCTTATAGCCATCTACGCCTTCAAAATATATGGAACAGCAATGATGTTAACCTCCATTTCGGAATATACGGAACATGTTATTCCAGCATCATTCAAGCCCTTTGTCATTTCAACCTTAGTATTGTACAGTGTACTGCCACTTATGACACTTTATCTTTTTTGGTTGAGAAAACGTCTTGTGGGACCCTACAATTTTGAAAACTACAACAATAATTTGAATATTTGGCAATAGCCCTATAACCCTCGGATATAGCTTCCGTACAAATCTTTAAATTGAAAGCCTTTAACAAAACGGTGCTTGCTCAACTTTTTATGGACAACCAATCCCCAAAGTAAAAGTTCTTTCATGAAATAGGAATCTTCTTTGGAAACAGAGGGCTGATATTCCTTGATGAGATTGTTCAGTGGTGGCACGGAATCCAATTTTGTTTTGTAGTCCGCATCGGAATCGTCATCAAGGAGGTCAAACCCTTCTCCTTCAAAAAACCAGTGGACCAATTCATCGTATTCAGTTTCAGCTTCTTTGCGCTGAAGCTTATCTATTTTAGGGAAATAACTGGGAAAAAGAGATTTGATAGCATCCTCAATCAAAGTTTCAGCCACAAAACCGGCGCCCTCCTGTTCTCCTTCATAAACCAATTCAATTTTTCCAGTGATGGAGGGAATAACCCCCATAAAATCACTTAAACGTACCGACGTTTTTTTGTCTCCCGAATGAACTGCTCTGCGCTCTGCGGTACTCAAAAGATTTTCAAAGGCGGTGATGCTCATACGGGCGCTCACGCCACTTTTGGCATCCACATATTCGCTGTTACGGGCCTCAAAACTGATTTGCTCCAAAACATCCATGGCAATTTCTGGCACATATACATTATCAGACTGCCTTTGGTCCAGTTGCGCTTCTTGCTTGGTGATTTTTTTGGCAATTTCAATACTTTCTGGGTAGTGGGTCAAAATTTGGGAACCGATTCTATCCTTTAATGGTGTTACAATGCTTCCTCGATTGGTATAATCCTCAGGGTTGGCTGTAAATACAAATTGAAGGTCCAACGGAAGCCTTAATTTAAACCCACGGATTTGGATATCTCCTTCCTGAAGAATGTTGAACAAGGCCACTTGAATACGAGCTTGAAGGTCGGGCAACTCATTGATGACAAAAATACAACGGTTCGCTCTTGGAATCATCCCAAAGTGAATCACTCGGTCATCCGCATACGATAGTTTCAGATTAGCAGCTTTGATAGGGTCAACGTCTCCAATCAAATCGGCAACCGTAACATCTGGTGTGGCTAATTTTTCATAAAACCGTTCGCTCCTGTGAATCCAGTCTATGGGCGTTTTATCGCCTTTTTCTTTAATAAGTTCCGTTGCAAATCGAGAAATCGGTTTCATTGGGTCATCATGCACTTCGGAACCTTCCACAATAGGCATCCATTCGTCCAATAGTTGCACCATCAATCGCGCTAAACGGGTCTTGGCTTGCCCTCGAAGACCTAGAAGATTGATGTTATGCCGGGAGAGAATTGCCCGTTCCAACTCAGGAATCACTGAGTTTTCATAACCCCAAACCCCCTCAAATACTTCCTCTCCTTTTGAGATTTTGCTCAAAAGATTTTCGCGTAGCTCATCTTTAATGCTTTTGGTTTGAAATCCGGCAGCTTTTAGCTCCCCCAATGTTTTTATTTTGGTATGATCCAATTTCATAAAATTGTTATCCTTTAATTCTTCTTTTTCTGTTTTGCTCGTAATCTTCAAAAATCATTTCACCCAGTCCTTTAAGTCCTGTATAAAAAGCCTTGCCTTTGTTGGCTTGGGTAAATTCACGCACAAACTGCATCAAATAGGGGTCTTGGGCGATCATAAAAGTGGTGATGGGAATATGAAGTTTCCGCGCTTGTTGGGCCATAGCGTAGCATTTTTCTACGATGTACTCATCCAAGCCCACACTGTTTTTGTAATAATCGCCGTTGGGCAATCGCAGACAAGAAGGTTTTCCATCGGTAATCATGAAGATTTGCTTGTTGGTGTTTCGTTTTCTGCGTAGCATATCCATAGCCAATTGTAATCCAGCCACTGTGTTCGTATGGTACGGGCCTACTTTCAAATACGGTAAATCTTTTATGGGAATGGGCCATGCATCGTTTCCGAACACCAAAATTTCCAACGTATCTTTTGGGTAGCGCGTGGTGATTAATTCCGCCAATGCCATAGCCACCTTTTTCGCAGGAGTGATTCGGTCTTCGCCGTACAGAATCATACTGTGACTGATATCAATCATTAGCACCGTACTCATCTGAGCCTTGTAATGGGTATCTTCAACCACCAAATCGTCTTCGTTCAAGGAAAAACTGTCCAGACCATGATTGACTTGGGCATTACGCAAACTTTCGGTCATAGAAATGCTTTCCAAGGAATCGCCAAAACGGTATTCCCTAAAATCCCCGGTATGCTCATCTCCCCTACCGGATTTCCCAGTCCGGTGGTTACCAGCGCCACTTCGTTTTAATTTTCCAAAGATTTGGTCCAAAGCACGTTGCCGGAGCATGCGTTCCAGTTTAGCGGTAATGGAGAGATTTCCCGGACCGCTCCCTTCTTCGCCCTCTTCACCTTCACCAGCTTCACGATCATCCATATCAAATTCTTCGCGGATGTAGCCTTTAGCTTTAAGGTCTTCTATAAAATCATCGATAGTGTAATCCTCATCGGTGAGTTCGTATTCCTTGTCCAGCTCACGGAGCCAATCCAAAGCTTCCTCAACATCGCCAGAGGTGTGTGTGATCAATTCTTGAAAAATCTCAAAGAGTTTTTCAAACGGGGTTTGTTCCGGGGCTTCGTAAGTAGTAAAACGAAACCCTTTTCTTGTATTCATAGCCATTACATAAAATTACGGTATTTCCGTGTAACGACTAGGGCTTTAAAAAAAACTTAACGCTCTTGTTCAATGGCGTTTTTGGAGCACCTGGGCAATGTCATTCAATTTGTAACCCTTGGCCTGTAGCAGAATAAGGTAGTGAAAGAGTAAATCGGCACTTTCATTTAAGAAGAGTTCCTCGTTATCATCTTTGGCCTCAATAACAGTCTCAACGGCTTCTTCCCCTACTTTTTGCGCAATTTTGTTAATGCCTTTTCGGAACAGCGAAGCGACATAACTACCTGGATTTTCAGGATCATTTTTTCTGGAAGTGATGATGTCCTCTAAATCGGAAAGAAAGCCATAGACTTGAACATTTTCCTCAGCCCAGCAGGTATCGGTTCCTTTGTGGCAGGTGGGTCCAACAGGGTTTACGGTAACTAAAAGCGTATCGTTGTCGCAATCTACTTTGATATCAACCAAGTTCAAAAAATTACCGCTTTCCTCCCCTTTGGTCCATAAGCGTTCTTTGGTCCGACTGTAAAACGTGACTTTTTGGGTCTTTTGGGTCACCTCCAACGCCTCTTGGTTCATATAGCCCAGCATCAAAACATTTTTGGTATTGGCATCTTGAATGATAGCCGGCACCAATCCGTCTGGGTTTTTGTTGAAATCTATTTCCATATCCTAAATTCTAACAGGAATTCCTTTTTCCTTCAGTTCGTTCTTTAAATCCTTTATTTCAATCTCCTTAAAATGAAAAACGCTGGCCGCAAGAGCGGCATCCGCTTTTCCATTTTTAAATGTATCGGTAAAATGCGAAATAGTCCCGGCCCCACCTGATGCAATCACGGGAATGTTCACTAATTCGGATAATTCTGCCAAGGCCTCATCCGCAAAGCCGTTTTTGGTGCCGTCATGGTCCATGGAAGTGAACAAAATCTCACCTGCTCCCCGTTCTTCCACTTCTTTGGCCCATTGAAACAACTCAACTTCGGTTAGAACCTTACCGCCTACCAAGTGTACCTTCCAAATACCGTCGACCTGTTTGGCATCAATGGCCACCACAATACATTGGGAACCAAATTTAGCCACCAATTCGTTGATGAGTTCGGGTCGCTTTACCGCGGAAGAATTGATGGAAACTTTATCCGCTCCATTTTTTAGGAGGATATCCACATCTTCCACTGAGGATATGCCACCACCGACCGTAAATGGAATATTAATGGTTTCCGCTACATGATAGACCAATTCTGCCAAGGTCTTTCGCTTTTCTTCGGTGGCCGAAATATCAAGAAACACAAGCTCGTCCGCTCCTTCCTGTGCATAAATAGCGGCAAGTTCCACAGGGTCACCCGCATCTCTCAGGTCAACAAAGTTCACTCCTTTTACGGTTCTTCCGTCTTTGATGTCCAAACAAGGTATGATTCGTTTTGTAAGCATGGTTTACTCTCTCTGACGTGGTTTATTCGTTCTTTACATTCAAATCAAAACCATCATAAAAGCCTAGGTCTTGATTGTTCAATAGTTTTGTCCACAGTGCAATCTGACCTGTGTGATACGACAGGTGTTCGGTAACATGAATCATATTCCCAACCCCCGAAAAATTAAACCCTTGTACATTTCTCTTGCGAAGTAGTTCCGCCAATGGTGCTTCATAGAATGCTCTTTTGGCCTCATCAATCGTATCGCTGAGTTTTTGAATCAATTCTTCTTTGGAATATCCAGAGGTGGTAGAGAATTCCTCATCGCGCTTTCGATTGTCCTCCAAGTTTTGAATGGAAGCAATTCCATATTGAGTGATGTTGCCACACAAGTGCAATATCAAATTCCCAATACTGTTCGCTGATTCATTGGGCTTTTGCCAGATGGCTTTCTCAGGGAGCTGTTCCAAGCAGATTTTTATCATGCGGAGACTTTCGTTCATACGATAACCTGCATTCCAAACCAGTTCTTCCTGTAGTTCTTTTTCTTTATCCATTTGCTAGGATGTATTGTTCCAATTGTTTTAAACTGATTCTGTTTTCATAAATGGCCTTGCCAATTATGGTGCCTTCACAACCTATTTCAGCGAGCTTGGGGAGCTCATCAAAAGTAGAAATCCCTCCACTAGCAATCAAATTAATACCAATGCTCTCAACATCCTCCACCCCACTACCCGTGACCAAAGTTTCATGCTTCATGGTTTTGGAAAGGATTTTTTTATAAAGTTCAAACGAAGGCCCTTCCAACATACCATCTTTGCTGATATCGGTGCAAATTACATATTGGATTCCTTTCTTTTGGTAGGATTGAATGAAAGGAACCAGTTCTTGATTTGATTCTTCCTGCCAACCCGATACGGCCACTTTTTCATTTTGTGCATCGGCACCCAGAATGATTTTATCGGAACCATAGGTTTCCAACCATCCCAAAAAGGTTTCCTTTTCCTTCACCGCTATACTTCCTCCGGTTATCTGGTTGGCACCACTTTCAAAAGCAATATGCAGGTCTTCGTCCGATTTTAATCCTCCGCCAAAGTCTATTTTTAAGCTGGTCTGGGATGCAATAGTTTCCAAAACTTTATGATTGACAATGTGTTTGGATTTGGCGCCATCTAAATCCACAACATGCAAATATTGGATACCATGCGCTTCAAATTCCTTGGCGACCTCCAACGGGTTTTCATTATATATCTTTTTGGTACCATAATCCCCTTTGGAAAGTCGAACGCATTTCCCTTCAATAATATCTATGGCTGGAATCAATCTCATTTTAATCGTATTTAGCTTTATCCATGGCCATCCACATATCAGAATTCCCAACTTTTGAAAAACCTAATGGGGCATACAGTCCATGGGCATCTTTGGTTTTCAGGGCAACCGTAAAGACGTTTTTAATATCTGGATGTTCCAAAATGTGTTTTACCAGTGTTTTCCCCAATCCTTTACCTTTAAAATGTTCAAAAATCAATACATCCATGAGGTAAGCAAATACAACCTTATCCGTTAAAACCCTAGCGAAACCAATCTGCTCATCTTCTTGGGTATACAATCCAAAGCACAAACAACTTTCAATGGTTGTCGTGGTCAATTCCAAAGTACGATATCCACCCCAATAGGTACTCTTCACCTGCTGATGGATTTTAGGGATGTCCAATTTATCCTTATCGGTTGAAATGTAATATTCCATATTAACTAAGACTTAGAAAGTTCTTCAAAATCTCACTGCCAACATCGCTGCTTTTTTCAGGATGAAACTGCACTCCGTAGAAATTATCCTTTTGTAAAGCGGCACTGTAGGACAATCCATACTCTGATGTTGCAATTGTCTCAGCATCCAACGGAGCATAGAAACTGTGCACCAAATAAATATAGGATTTGTCTGGGATTCCTTTGAATAAATCGGTTTTTAGGTCGGTGATTTGGTTCCATCCTATTTGGGGTACTTTCACCGTTTTTGGAAACTTTACCACATCCAAATCAAAAATGCTCAAACCTTTTGTATTTCCTTCTTCTGACGATTTACACATTAATTGCATCCCCAAACAAATACCTAAAACCGGCTGTTTTAACTGGGGAATAATGTTGTCCAAACCACTGGCCCGTAATTTGGCCATGGCCGAACTCGCTTCTCCAACCCCTGGGAAAATAACCTTATCGGCATTTTGGATTTCCGCTACATCATGACTCAAAACAGCCTCATAGCCCAACCGTTTGATGGCAAACTTGATGCTTTGGATATTTCCGGCGCCGTAATCTATAATGACTAATTTCATTTTCTTCTAATTCGATTGTCTTTTCGAGCAAAGCGAGAAATCTAGATTTCTTAGTCACAAGCTCCTTCGAAATGACTTTATCTTATAACATACCCTTAGTAGATGGAAGAACCATTTTATCCGCATCCCGTTTTACCGCCATTTTAATGGATTTTGCAAAGGCTTTGAATATAGCCTCGATTTTATGGTGTTCATTGGAGCCTTCGGCTTTAATGTTCAAATTGGCTTTGGCACCATCGGTAAAGGACTTGAAGAAATGCAAAAACATCTCCGTAGGCATCTCCCCTATTTTTTCACGTTTAAAATCGGCATCCCAAACAAGCCAGTTCCTCCCACCAAAATCAATGGCTACTTGGGCCAAACAATCGTCCATGGGCAAGCAAAAACCGTAGCGCTCAATTCCAAGCTTGTTTCCTAACACTTTTGAGAAAACTTCACCCAAAGCTATCGCCGTATCCTCAATGGTGTGGTGTTCATCCACTTCCAAATCGCCATCCACTTTTATGGTTAAATCCATTTGACCATGACGTGCCAATTGGTCCAACATGTGATCAAAGAAAGCCAGACCAGTTTGTATGTTGCTTTTCCCGGTTCCATCCAAATTCAACTTGATTTGGATATCCGTCTCATTGGTCTTTCTGGAAATTTCAGCGATTCGATTCTCAAGCTTCAGAAACTCATAAATTTTTTCCCAGTCGTTGCTCTCCAAAGCGATGTATGCGTCCAACTCTTCTCGTTTTACTGTAATTTCCCCGGTGCCCAAGTGAGTTTCATCATTGATGAAAATGCCTTTTGCACCTAAATTTTTTGCCAATTCCACATCCGTAAGACGGTCGCCGATTACAAAGGAATTTTTCAAATCATATTCCTCCGAAAAATAAGAAGTAAGCATTCCTGTACCCGGTTTTCGGGTATTGGCATTGTCCTTCGCAAAAGTTTTGTCAATAAAAACTTGGTCAAATACAACCCCTTCATTTTCAAAGGATTTCAAGATGAAGTTATGTACAGGCCAAAAGGTTTCCTCTGGAAAAATGTCGGTCCCCAAACCATCTTGATTGGTAATCATCACCAACTCATAATCCAATTCTTTCGCGATTTTACCCAAATAGGTAAATGCTTTTGGATAGAAAATCATTTTCTCAAACGAATCTATCTGCTCATCTACTGTTTCCTTGATGATGGTGCCATCGCGGTCAATAAAAAGTACTTTTTTGCCCATTATCCCAATTGTTTTAAAATGGCTATCAATTTTTTGTTTTCTTCTGGAGTTCCCACCGTGAACCGAAGGGTGTTTTCACACAGTGGTTGTGTACTTCGGTTTCGAACCACAACGTGTTGCTCCAATAATTGTTGGTATCTTTTGTTGGCATCATCCACTTTGGCCAAAACAAAATTGGCATCGGTGGGATAAATTTCTTGTACAAATCCTACTTTCTCTAATGCATCAATCAAGTCATCCCGTTCCTGTAAAATCTGTTTTACTTCGTTATCAACGGCATCTTGGTTAATGACCCGTTTCAAGGCCTGTTGTTGCGTAAGCTGATTCACATTGTAGGGAGGCTTTATTTTATTCAGGATGGTAATTATTTCTTCGGACGTATAACAAATTCCCAATCGGATTCCCGCCATTCCATAAGCTTTGGACAAGGTTTGGGTTACTATCAGATTCGGATATTTCTTCAAACCAGAAAGCCAACTTTCTTGTTCCGAAAAATCAATATAAGCCTCATCAATGACCACCAATCCGTTGAAACTCTCCAATAATGCTTGCACCTTTTCCCTAGAAAAAGCATTCCCGGTGGGATTATTGGGGGAACAAATGAAAAGCAACTTGGTATTTTCATCAACGGTGTTCAAAATTTCTGGAACATTTGGCTCAAAATCTGAGGTCAACAATACTTCCTTGTTTTCCACCGCATTGATTCCAGATAAAACCTTGTACATGCCATAGGTAGGCGGTAGCGTAATGATGTTGTCTTGATTGGGTTCACAGAACGCCCTAAAAATAAGGTCAAGGACTTCATCACTCCCATTGCCGAGGAGCATATTCACTTCGGAAACGCCTTTTTGTTCAGCCAAAACTGATTTTAAACTCCTTTGATACGGGTCTGGATAGCGGTTGACCCCATTCTCAAACGGGTTTTCATTGGCATCCAAAAAAATCATTTCAGAACCATCTGAAACGTATTCATCACGTGCGGAGGAATACGGACTCAATTTTTTGACACTTTCCCTTGTTAAGGTTTCTATGTTGAAAATCTTATTCATTTTTTGAGGTCTCGACTGCGCTCGACCTGACATTTTAATTCTGTTCTAAATAGTTTAATCGAAGGGTTACCGCATTTTTGTGTGCCTGCAATCCTTCGGCCTCAGCCATTAATTCAATGGCGTTTCCAATTTTTTTCATTCCCGATTCGGAAATCTTCTGAAAAGTCATGCTCTTCATAAAACTATCCAAATTCACTCCACTGTACTGCTTAGCATAGCCGTTTGTTGGCAAGGTGTGGTTGGTTCCGGAAGCATAATCACCGGCACTTTCTGGGGTATAATTTCCAATAAACACCGACCCCGCATTTTGGATTTTATCGAGATAGAAATTCTCATTCGCCACACAAACAATAAAATGTTCTGGGCCATATTCATTGATTAGGTCAATGGCTGTTTCATCATCCTCCACCAATATCAATTTGCTATTGGCGATGGATTTCTCCGCGATTTCCTTTCGAGGCAAAACTTTAAGTTGGGATTCAATTTGATTTTCAACAGCATTTATCAAATTTTCCGATGTGGAAACCAAAATTACCTGACTATCGGTGCCGTGCTCTGCTTGACTCAACAAATCCGAAGCCACGAAGGCAGGTTTTGCCATATCATCCGCTACTACCAATAGCTCACTGGGCCCTGCAGGCATGTCAATGGCCACATTGTGCTTGGTTGCCAATTGTTTGGCCACGGTTACATACTGATTCCCTGGGCCAAAAATTTTATATACTTGCGGAATCGACTCAGTGCCAAAGGTCATCGCTGCAATAGCCTGAATACCCCCAACCTTAAAAACTTGCGTTACGCCGCACAAGCTAGCAGCATACAAAATAGTGGGATTCACTTCTCCATCTTTGTTGGGAGGGGTACACAATACAATTTCTTGACACCCTGCAATCCTTGCGGGTACGGCCAGCATCAAAATCGTTGAAAATAGAGGGGCGGTTCCCCCAGGAATATACAATCCCACTTTTTGAATGGGTCTTTTTTCCTGCCAGCACTGCACTCCAGGCATCGTCTCCACTTCAACTCGGCTTGTTTTTTGCGCAGCATGGAATGTTTCAATATTGGCTTTCGCCAAGGCAATAGCCTGTTTCAATTCCTCGGAAACTGATTTAGATGCTTTTAGGATTTCATCTTCAGTGACCAAAAGTGAGCTCAGCTTGGCTTTATCGAATTGCTCTGTATATTGTTGAACAACAGCATCCCCACCGTGTTTAACTTCTTCAAAAATGGTATTCACGGTCTGCTCAATATCCGACACACTTTGTGTGGGCCGCTTTAGCAGCTCTTGCCAATTTTTTTTATCTGGATTTATTATTTTATTCATCTCGCAATCGTTTAATCAGGTGAATCCCCAACGGTTCGTACCCGTGGCTTTCCCAAAATTTCTTCCCTCTGGTATTCTTGGCATAACAATTTACCTCTGTCCCCACACAACCAATTTCTAAAGCGTACTTGAACAGAAAATCCATCATCAATTTTCCTATTCCTTTTCCCTGATAGTTGGGGTCAATAATCACATTGTCAGGTTCCACATGCTTTCCAGCGTAAAGCTTATTCAATGTCCAAACCCCACAAATGCCAATCAACTGCTCACCATCATACACCCCAATGCATTTGTATCCCATGGGAATCATCTCGGTCAATCGGTTTTCTAAAACCTCCATTGAAATTCGGTTTCCATTCAGCATATACGCCAAGGGAAGAATAGTTTTTAGTTTTTCAACGGGAATCCATGTTATGGTAAATTGCGTTTCCATACCGCATTGTTTACATGACCATTTTTTCGATGGGACATACCAAAATACCTTCAGCACCGGCCTGTTTCAACGCATGGATGACCTCCCAAAAGGTGTCTCGTTTAATCACGGAATGAACCGAACTCCAACCTTCCTCAGCCAACGGCAATACCGTAGGGCTTCGCATTCCAGGCAAAATGGAGATGATTTCCTCCAATTTCTCGTTCGGGGCATTCAACAAGATATATTTGTTCTGTCTGGCCTGAAGAACGGATTGTATCCTGAACTGCATTTTTTTCAGGATTTCCTTTCGTTCTTCCGAAATCAATGGAGAAACTGCCAATACGGCTTCACTCTTTAGAATGACTTCCACCTCTTTCAAATTGTTTTTAAAGAGTGTGCTTCCGCTGGAAACAATATCGCAGATGCCATCGGCCAAACCAATATTGGGGGCTATTTCCACAGAACCATTAATAATGTGCAAATCTGCCGTAACACCTTTGGATTTAAGGTATTCAATTACCGTATTGGGATACGAAGTGGCAATTTTTTTACCTTCAAAATCCTTAACGGAGCTATACTTTACGTTTTTTGGGATGGCTAAGGACACCTTACACTTTGAGAAATTCAATTTCTCCACAATGGAAATATCCTGACCTTTCTCAATCAGCACATTTTCTCCAATAATGGCAATGTCCACTACCCCATCTCTTAAATATTGAGGGATGTCGCCATTACGTAAATAGAATACTTCCAAAGGAAAGTTCATTGAAGTGGCCTTAAGTTGGTCTTTGCCATTGTCGATACTAATGCCACAATCTTGTAAAATTTTGAGCGAATCTTCGTTTAATCGCCCACTTTTTTGAACCGCAATCCGAATCTTTGTCATGCTTTTTTAAAAATTTAGTCCAGAAACCAAAACGGACTTAAAAACAAAACCCGTTTGATTTCTCAAACGGGTTAGAATATATCTTGATATACAACAATACATTTCTATCTCGCTTGAGAGCAAGTATAAAAATGGTGATGATGTACGTTTTTGTTTCTCATTTCACGCCAAAAGTAGCATATAATTTTTTATCAAAAAAGCCTTATTTAGTTATTTCCCAAAATTAATGGCAATCCGTCATCGCCCGAGCCCACAACGACGATCTTGGCATTGGGGGATTCAGATAACTTTAAGGTAGCATCAATACCCTTGTCTTGAAGAATTTTATCCGTTAGAGAGGCACTAAGAATTCGGTTGGCATCTGCCTTACCTTGCGCTTCAATCCGAACTTTTTCCGCTTCCTTCTCAGCGGTAACCAATCGGAATTCGTACTCCAACGATTCCTGCTCTTGCTTCAATTTACGTTCAATGGCATCTTTAATGGTTGGCGGCAAGGTTACATCCCTTACCAACACTTCATTCAATTGAATGTATTGGTCGTCTACAATTTTCTGGGTCTCCTCAAATATTTCCTGCTGAATCGCATCCCGCTTGCTGGAATACAATTGCTCTGGCGTGTAACGTCCAACCACACTACGTGCGGCAGACCTGATTGCAGGAAGCAACACACGTTCAATGTATTGTTCACTTTTTTCTTGGTGCAACTTTCCTAGCTCTTCATACTTGGGTTGAAACCACACTGAGGCCTCCAATTTAATGTCCAATCCGTTGGATGAGAGCACATTCATTTTTTCCAATCGTTCTTGCTGACGCACTTCATAAATGTAAACACGGTTCCAAGGAGCCACTAAATGGAACCCTTCACCTAAAGGTGGTTCGTCGGTGACCACACCTCCCCCGAAATATTTATAAAGAACGCCCGCTTCTCCTGAACCAATGGTCACAGTAGATCTAGACATAAATATGATGAGTACAATAATTCCCGCAATAGCAGGCAATGCAATTTTTGGTAATCTGTCCATATATATAGTTTATATTAATCCGTTATATTTCCTGATGAACCATTCTAGGGCCAGTGCTAATACAATCAGTCCCAATAAAATACGGAAATCTATTAAAGATACAACATTTTGACTGCTCTTTTGAACGGGAAGATACCGTTGCGATGATGATAGGTCACTTATCAGTTCATCCAACGTGTTTGGATAATAGAGTTTTCCGTTCGTGTTGTCTGCGAGACGTTGTAGCTTGTTGTAATTGGATGAAATCAATTGCAGTTCCGGATTAAAGTCTAAGATTTTGAAAGACCCTGAACGTTTTAGATTTTCACCGCCCACGGTTACCGTAAATTGATATTCCCCTGCTTCCAAATCACTCAAGTCAACTTCATAAAAATTCCCTTTGATCAACATTGGGGATTCACGGGTAAAATCGTTGTTCTTGTTTTGGACTGAGATGGTGATGTTCGCATTTGGGTCAAACTGATAACTTTCGTCAAAATACGTTGCCCGAATTTGAGCAATGCTGGCGTTGTCATAAACCAAATCAAATTCCAACTCCAATCGACTTCTTTGGTCATTGCTTCCCAAGTAGACCATTAGGTTTCCAATGAGTTCATCAAAATTGCCAAACGATTCTGTGTTACGATAGGTCTGTGCACGCCACTTCCAAACATTTTCACCAAACAGTGCCGCTTCACGTTGTTTCCCTTGGTTCAAGACGGCAAGCAAAGGTTGATTCAAATCCACTCCTTTTATCTGCTGATACAGCAATGTCTCCCCATTTTTCAGTAGGTCGATGTTTCCCAAATTCCCACGGAGTGGCGGAAAATCATCCACATTAAAATTCCCAAGACCAAAGATGCCAAAAGTAGTATTGAGAATCGGTAAAATATCTTCAGACTGATTGATATTCTCCTTCGCAAAACTTTGTTGGGTCCGATTTAAAAAATTCCAATCAGTTTTGGAGCCGGTAATCGTAAAAATGCTTTTTCCTGAATTGGCTACGTAATCGTAAACACCCCTGAAATTTCGAGTGGGTTGATACAGAATCAAAATATCGGCCTCCTCTAGGCTACTTGCCGTCGTATTCGGTTTGATAACGCTTACGGAACGTTGTTCATTGGCCTCAATGGACTTTTTTAATGCGCCAATATCAGGGTGGAGAATATCTGAAACAATAACCACATTGGTTTTTTCGTCAATCACTTCAATGGCGGTTTCCTTGCTATTATTGACACGATTTTTCTCGTTTTCCAATGGTTCCACCTCAATTTTTAAGGTCTTTACCCCCACACTTTTGGCTTCGATAAGTGTATTTAGTGTTTGGCTGTTTTTGGATGCATCAAAATTTAGGCGTTGCTGAAACACCCGAGTGCCATCCAAAGAAATGGAAACTGTTTTGGAAACAGGACGTGAACCCCGATACAAAATGGTGGCTTCAACCGGAAATTGATTTCTCAGAAAAGCATAGGTGTTCGTGTTGACCAATCCCACTGAAATATCTTCATACGCTGTGGTATCGCCAACCACCACTGGATTCACAGATAAGTTGGAGCCTAGGTTGATGTACTCATAATCCCGGCCCAATGTCTGATTTCCATCAGAAAATAAGACAACGGTATTGGTTCCGTTTACAAAAATCTCATTAACGGTGGAAAGTGCGCTGGAAATATCGGTGTTTCGCTGGTCAAAATGAAGTGAATCTGCCACCTGTAAATTGGTTCCGAACGCATATTGATGAATGGAAAATCGCTCATTCAATCCTTCATTGGAAGTAAGCTGATTAACCAACTGAGGAACTGGAGTTTCTGCTTGGGCATCTTGCATGGAAGATGAATCATCTACCAAAACAACAAGATTGGCTTTTTCCAGATAATAATCGCGATTGATGAATTTTGGATTTATCAACAACAAAAGCACACAAAACAAAGTGATGAACCGCAAAGCAGCCAACACTATTTTCAGTGAACCTTTTCTTGGATTTCTATAGAAATATTGATAAAAAACAACGGTAAGCGCGGTAATCGCTGCAAGGAAAATAAGGAGTACCGTGCGAAATTCCATCCACTACTATGTTAACATGCCACCGTCCACGTTGAGCACCTGCCCGGTAACATAATCAGATAGGTCCGAAGCCAAATACAAACACGCATTGGCCACATCTTCGGGACTTCCACCTCTTTTCAATGGAATGGCATCTCGCCAACCTTGAACCGTTTTCTCATCCAATTTATCGGTCATTTCAGTTTCAATGAAACCAGGTGCAATGGCATTGCAGCGGATGTTTCGTGATCCCAATTCCAATGCTACTGATTTGGTGAAACCAATCATTCCGGCTTTGGAAGCGGCATAGTTGGTCTGTCCAGCGTTTCCTTTTACACCAACAACACTACTCATATTGATGATGGAACCTTTTCGCTGTTTCAACATGGTACGTTGTACCGCTTTGGTCATATTAAAAACGGATTTCAGGTTGATTTCGATAACCGTATCGAAATCCTCTTCTCCCATTCGCATCAACAAATTATCCTTGGTGATTCCGGCATTGTTGATCAATACATCTATTCTTCCGTCAAAATCTTCTAATACCTGGGCAATCAACTTTTCAGCTTCCTCGTAACTTGCCGCATTACTTTTATAGGCTTTGGCGGTAACTCCCATTTGGGACAATTCCTTTTCCAATTCCAAAGCTGGAGTTTCACTAGAGCTATAGGTAAATGCCACATTGGCGCCATGTTTTGCGAAAACTTCGGCTATTCCTTTTCCAATTCCCCTACTTGCCCCTGTTATGATTACGTTTTTGCCTTCCAAAAGTTTCATAGATGATGTGTTTGAATGGTTATCAACCAAATATAGTTGTTGTTTTATGTTTTTAAAGAAAAAAATCCCGCATAAAACGGGATTTAGAATAGTTTTAACGGTTGGTTATCCAACCACTTCTTTCACTTTTACGCCGATTTCAGCGGGTGAATCCACTACGTGGATACCGCATTCGCGCATGATTCGTTTTTTAGCTTGGGCCGTATCATCGCTACCGCCAACAATGGCTCCAGCGTGACCCATGGTACGTCCTGCAGGTGCAGTTTCACCAGCAATAAAACCTACGATAGGCTTTTTGCTACCACTTTCTTTATACCATTTTGCGGCATCTGCCTCTAATTGACCACCAATCTCTCCAATCATCACCACGCATTCTGTCTCTGGGTCATTGATCAACAATTGAACGGCTTGTTTGGTTGTAGTTCCGATGATAGGGTCCCCACCAATACCAATAGCAGTGGTGATACCCAATCCCTGACGAACAACCTGGTCAGCAGCTTCGTAGGTCAATGTTCCTGATTTGGATACGATACCCACATGTCCTTTTTTGAAGACAAAGCCGGGCATGATTCCTACTTTAGCTTCACCGGGAGTAATAACACCTGGGCAGTTTGGTCCTACCAGTGTACAATCTTTTCCTTTAATATAGTCATTGGCCTTTACCATATCAGCCACAGGGATTCCTTCGGTAATGGTAATGATGACTTTGATTCCAGCATCTGCGGCCTCCATAATGGCGTCTGCAGCAAAAGCGGGTGGGACAAAAATAATGGTGGTGTCGGCACCAACTTCCTTAACCGCTTCTTCAACGGTGTTGAAAACTGGTTTTCCAAGGTGTTCTTGTCCTCCTTTACCTGGAGTAACTCCACCAACCACATTGGTTCCATATTCAATCATTTGTTCGGCATGAAATGTTCCTTCGCTACCGGTGAAACCTTGTACAATTATTTTTGAATCTTTGTTTACTAAGACGCTCATATATTAAACTTAATTAGGTGCAAAAATACGCTTTGCAAGGGGTTTTGTCTATTGATTTTTTAATTCTTTTTCAATTTTTCGAGGATTTCAGGAATCTTCTTCACATGTGCCATTTGTTTGAGCTTTTCCCTAGCTTCCTCAGCAGGGCTTCCAAAGTAGGTGGTATGGCCTTCCAACGATTTAGCGACTCCAGATTGGGCGAGAATTACAGCCTTTGTTCCGATAGTGGCACCACTGGTGATTCCAACTTGTCCCCAAAGAGTAACTTCGTCCTCAATAACCACACAACCCGCAATTCCAACATGGGAAGCAATCAAACATTTTTTTCCGATTACGGTGTCATGTCCAACTTGAATCTGATTATCGAGCTTAGAACCTTCCTTTATGGTAGTGTCACCTGTTACACCACGGTCAATGGTGCACGAAGCGCCAATATCCACATGGTCTTCAATGACAACCCGGCCTCCGGAAAGCAGTTTGTCGAATCCTTCAGGTCGTTTCTTGTAATAAAATGCATCAGCTCCTAAGACGGTTCCGGCATGGATAGTGACATTGTTGCCAATGATGCAATTGTCATAAATAGTGACATTGGGATGAATCAAACAGTTTTTCCCGATTTTCACATGGTTACCGATAAAAACGTTCGGTTGAATGATGGTCCCCTCACCTATTTCAGCAGTGTCCGAAACAGAAGCTCCAGCCGTTTGGAAAGGTTTAAAGTGACGGGTCAATCTATTGAAATCCCGAAAAGGATCATCTGAAATCAAAAGTGCTTTTCCTTCAGGGCACTCCACCTTTTTATTGATGAGCACCACAGAGGCCTTGGATTGAAGGGCTTTGTCATAATATTTGGGATGATCCACAAATACAATGTCCCCTTCTTCCACTACGTGTATTTCATTCATACCAAATACAGGAAAAACATCGTCCCCGACAAACTCGGACCCGATGATTTCTGCAATTTCCTTTAAGGTATGGGCTTTAGGGAATTTCATTCCGTACTATTCTTTAGCACGTTCCATGTATGCTCCTTTTTCCGTATCAATCTTAATTTTGTCCCCTTCATTGATGAATAAGGGAACATTGATTCGGGCACCAGTTTCCACAGTGGCGGGCTTAGTGGCATTGGTTGCCGTATTACCTTTCACTCCGGGTTCGGTGTGGGTCACTTCCAAGATAACACTTGCGGGCATTTCAACCGAAAGCGGCATATTGTCCTCTGCGTTGAAAATGATGGTCACCACTTCACCTTCTTTCAATAAATCAGGAGCATCCAACGAATCTTTTGGCAAGGCAATTTGGTTGTAATCCTCCGTATTCATAAAATGAAAAGTGTCCCCTTCTGGATATAAATATTGGTATGAACGGGTTTCAACACGAACATCCTCAATTTTATGACCGGCAGAGAAGGTATTGTCGATAACCTTACCCGTGGTTACACTTTTTAATTTGGTGCGGACAAAGGCTGGGCCTTTTCCTGGTTTCACGTGAAGAAACTCGATAATTTTAAAAATGTCATGGTTGTATCGAATGCACAACCCTTTTCTAATATCAGACGTACTTGCCATATATTTAATTTGAACTAAAATAACCTTTCATGATTCCTCGTTGCGAATCGCGGATAAACTGTAGAATCTCATCGCGTTCTGGAGTAGCTTCCATTTCAGCTTCTATAATGGATGCCGCTTGGGAATTGTTATAATTTTGTTGATAGAGGATTCGATAAATATTTTGAATCTCCCTGATTTTTTCTGCTTCAAATCCCCTTCTTCGCAAACCAATGGAATTGATTCCAACATAAGAAAGCGGTTCACGAGCTGCCTTTACAAACGGTGGAACATCTTTCCGAACCAAAGAACCTCCGGTAACAAAGGCATGATTTCCAATGGAAACAAATTGATGTACCGCTACCATTCCTGCCAAAACAACATTTTGGCCAATGGTGACGTGTCCAGCTAAGGTAGAGTTATTACTGAAAATACAGCCGTCTCCCACAACACAATCGTGGGCAACGTGGCAGTAGGCCATAATCAAGCAGTTATTGCCAATCACGGTTTTCATCCGGTCTGAAGTACCTTTATTTATGGTGGCACACTCCCGAATGGTCGTGTTATCCCCAATTTGAACAGTGGTATCCTCACCTTGATATTTTAAATCTTGTGGCATGGCCGAAATAATGGCGCCAGGGAAAATATTGCAGTTTTTTCCGATGCGCGCACCTTCCATGATAGTGACGTTGGACCCAATCCAAGTACCCTCACCAATAGTCACGTTGTTGTGAATGGTGGTAAAGGGCTCAATCACCACATTTTTGGCGATTTTGGCTCCGGGATGTACATATGCTAGGGGCTGGTTCATCTAAGAATCTGTGTTTTTTGTTTTCACGATCTGCGCCATCAATTCCGCTTCGGATACCAATCTGCCATTGGCATAAGCGTAGGCTTGCATATGGCAAATCCCTCGGCGGATAGGTGAAATCAAATCGCATTTAAAAATTAAGGTATCCCCTGGCACTACTTGCTGCTTGAACTTCACATTGTCAATCTTCATAAAGAAGGTCAAGTAGTTTTCTGGGTCTGGAACGGTGCTCAATACCAAAATTCCTCCGGTCTGAGCCATTGCCTCAACTTGTAGTACTCCGGGCATTACAGGTGCTCCGGGGAAGTGTCCCACAAAAAAAGGTTCGTTCATGGTCACATTCTTTACACCAACCACATGGGTATCGGAAAGTTCCAAAATCTTATCTACCAATAAAAATGGCGAACGGTGCGGCAACATGTTCATGATCTGGGTAACATCCATTAAAGGTGTTTGATGCAAATCATAGGTAGGAACCTTGTTGCGTTTCTCTATTTTTATGATTTTGGATAATTTTTTGGCAAACTGCGTATTTACAAAGTGCCCTGGCTTGTTGGCGATGACCTTACCTCGGATTCGTGTACCGGCCAAGGCCAAGTCTCCTACAACATCCAATAATTTGTGCCTTGCAGCTTCATTGGGGTAATGAAGGGTAAGGTTGTCCAATATGCCATTGGGTTTTACGGAAAGCTTCTTCTTGTTGAAGGCTTTTTCCAATTTTTTCATGGTAGATTCCGAAATCTCTTTATCCACATAAACAATGGCATTGTTCAGGTCACCTCCTTTGATTAAACCATGCTCTAAAAGCATTTCAAGTTCATGAAGGAAGCTAAACGTGCGGGCATCGGCTATTTCCTTTTTGAAATCTGACATTTGTTCCAAAGTGGCATTTTGTGTGCCCAAAACTTTGGTGCCAAAGTCAACCATGGTGGTTACTTGGTAATGATCCGATGGAATTACCGTGATTTCACTGCCCGTGGTTTCATCTTTATAAGAAATAACATCTTTCACCACATATTCCTCACGTTCTTGGTCTTGCTCCACGATTCCGGCCTCTTCCAAAGCTTTTACGAAAAATTTGGACGACCCATCCATAATGGGCGGTTCCGGAGAATCCAGTTCTATGAGGACGTTATCAATATCCAGCCCTACCAAAGCAGCCAAAACATGCTCTGATGTTTGAATTTTGACTCCGTTTTTTTCCAAGTTGGTACCACGTTGTGTGTTGACCACGTAGTTGGCATCAGCCTCAATAATGGGCTCGCCTTCCAAGTCTACCCGTTTAAAGGCAAAACCATGGTTTTCCTTTGCGGGCAAGAAACTCATGGTTACGTTCTCGCCTGTATGCAACCCTACTCCTTGTAGTGTTACTTTCTTTTCTATGGTGCGTTGCTTGTTGCTAATTTTGCTCACCTTCAACCTTTTTTGCTATGTTGGAGATTTGATTTACCAGTTTTGGTAAATTTTTAAAGTGTACATAAGATTTATTGAAGTCGCCGTAGTTCAGTGCTGGAGATCCTTGGAGTACTTCATCGTCCTTGACGTTTCTGCCAATCCCAGATTGTGCCTGAATCTTTACCCGGTCCCCAATGGTAATATGGCCCACAATACCCACTTGCCCGCCAATAAGGCAGTTTTTTCCAATTTTGGTGGAGCCAGCAATTCCTGTTTGTGCAGCGATTGCAGTATGTTCACCAATTTCTACGTTGTGGGCAATCTGGATTTGATTGTCCAGCTTTACCCCTTTTCTAAGTATTGTGGATCCCAGGGTGGCACGGTCAATTGTGGTTCCTGCACCAACGTCTACATTATCTTCAAGAATTACATTTCCGGTTTGGGGTACTTTGCTGTATTCGCCGTTGGCATTTGGAGTGAATCCAAAACCGTCGGCGCCAATAATTACACCACTATGTATGGTGCAACTTTTCCCAATAATCGATTCTGAGTATATTTTGGCCCCAGCAAAAATCATTACATCATCACCAATAGTGACGTTGTCTCCGATATATACATTGGGATATACCTTAACATTGTTTCCTAACTTCACGTTTTCACCCAGATACGAAAAAGCACCTAAATAAAACCCTTCTCCGTACCGAGCACTTTCCGAAATAAAGGACGGGCTCTCAATGCCCACTTTATTGTTCTTCACTTGGTTGTAGTACTCCAATAATTTGGAAAAAGATTTATAGGCATCTTCTACCTTGATCAATGTTGTGGACAAAGACTGTTCTGGAATAAAGTCCTTATTCACAATGGTGATGGATGCCTTGGTGGAGTATATATAAGAGGTATATTTTGGATTGGCCAAAAAGGTCAATGAGCCTTTTTCACCTTCCTCGATCTTGGATAATTTATGAACAGCGATTTGAGGATTTCCCTCAACTTCCCCCTCTAGGATTCCGGCAATTTGGGTGGCTGTGAATTTCATTTGTGCAAAAGTAACAAAATTTGTCAAACAGCTTCCTTAGGGTAGCAGCTATAATATTTGGTCACGGTTGTAGACAATGCTTTTAGACTGAGTTGGTCAGATTCTTTGAGCACATCGGTTATTCTACCATTCTTTTTAAGAATGTTAATGGCCTGTTGTTCTTCACTATAGGCCTTGTTCGAGATTTCGCCCTGAAACACAAAATTGGAGGCGTCCTCTGCTGAAAGGTCGTACATTTGGATGATTTCCTGCAATTTTTTCTCCATTTTTTGTGGGTCGATGGGTCGCTTTTTTATTTTGATATGGAGCAGTTTTCGGTCCAACAACATTTTGCACATTTTGGAGAGTACCACATCCTCATGAAACTGCCAAGATTTGACGGCGCCTAAAATATCCACATCGTCCAATTGCGCGAAAATAGACAGTATTTCAGCATCAAAATGAACGCTATCATTCTGTTTTAGAAAAAATAAAAGCGGCGTACTCCCTTCTAATTGGTTTCCTTCGGACAAAATCTTGCGGGCGCGTTGCATGATTCTAATCAGCAATTGCTCCGCTACCAACCCTGTTTTGTGAAGGTACACTTGCCAATACATGAAACGCCGTGCCATGAGGAACTTTTCAACAGCATAAATACCTTTTTCCTCAACCACAAGGTTTCCATCAGCTACGTTGAGCATATAGATGAGTCGCTCCGAATTAATGTTCCCCTCTGTAACCCCAGCATAAAAACTATCCCGCTTTAGATAATCCATTCGGTCCATATCTAGCTGACTCGACACCAACTGATTCATAAAAGGCTTGGGGTAATCCCCCTTGAAAATGGAAATGGCAGTATCCAACTGGCCATTAAATTCCTTGTTGAGCTCCATCATAAATTTCAAGGAAATGGACTCGTGACTTAAATCCTTCACCACAAAGCCCTCCAAAGCATGGGAAAATGGGCCGTGGCCAATATCGTGCAACAAAATAGCACAGAGTAAGCCTGTCTCCTCCTCCTCAGTTATAGCTACCCCTTTCAATTTTAAAACATGAATGGCCCTTTCCATTAAATGCATGCTTCCCAATGCGTGATGAAAGCGGGTGTGGTGTGCTCCGGGATATACCAGATACGACATTCCCATTTGAGAAATTCGGCGCAGCCGCTGAAAGTGCGGATGACCTATCAGTTTAAAAATAAGTTCATTTGGAGTTCCAATAAAACCGTAAATTGGATCGTTAAAAAAGTTAAGCTTATTGGTTTTTACCAAGGAAGTTTGTTTTTATGCCACAAAGATAACTACTATATGAACAAGATTACAATTCTTTGGGTTGATGATGAAATTGACCTCTTAAAACCCCACATTCTTTTTCTAGAGAGCAAAAATTATAACGTAGTTACCAGCCAAAGTGGGCAAGATGCGTTGGAGGAGTTGAGGAATTCTTTTTTTGATATTGTTTTTTTGGATGAAAATATGCCGGGTATATCCGGTTTGGAAACCCTAAATGAAATTAAAAAGCTTGATGCCTCTATTCCCGTGGTGATGATCACCAAGAGTGAAGAGGAGTATATCATGGATGAAGCCATTGGTTCCAAGATTGCCGATTATTTGATAAAGCCTGTAAATCCCAATCAGATATTGTTGTCCTTGAAAAAAAGTCTGGACAATTCCCGATTGGTTTCGGAAAAGACCACCTCTAGCTATCAACAGGAATTTCGAAAGATTGCTATGGACCTATCCATGGTGAACAGCTGTGAAGAATGGGCGGAACTCTACAAAAAACTTATCTACTGGGAGCTTCAATTGGAAGAAATTGAAGATTCTGGAATGTTCGAAATTTTGGAATCCCAAAAAGTGGAGGCCAATTCGCAATTCAGCAAATTTGTGGACAAGAACTATGGAAGCTGGTTTAAAAATGGAGAGGCTCCCATTATGTCGCATACCTTGTTCAGAAATAAGGTTCAGCCAGAATTGGATGGAAACAAGACCTTATTGGTCGTCATCGATAACCTGCGTTATGACCAATGGTTGGCCTTTGAGGAAACCCTTTCCGTTTATTATAAAAAGAAACAGGAAAGTGCCTATTTCAGTATCCTTCCAACGGCCACACAATATGCTAGAAATGCCATTTTCTCTGGATTGATGCCCTTGGATATGGAAAAACAATACCCCGATTGGTGGAAAAACGACACCGATGATGGAGGAAAAAATTTGTTCGAAGCTGAATTTTTAGGAGCACAATTGAAGCGTTTAGGACTTAACTTAAAATGGGAATACCACAAAATAAGCAACCTAAAACAAGGTAAGCAGCTGGCCCAGAATTTCAGGTCACAAAAAGACAATGACCTGACCGTTGTGGTGTATAATTTTGTGGACATGCTCTCCCACTCCAAAACTGAAATGGAGGTGGTAAAAGAATTGGCATCCAACGATAAGGCCTATCGGTCACTTACATTGAGTTGGTTCAAGAATTCGCCTTTGCTGGAAATCGTTCAACAAGCACAGAGCTTGGGCATGAAGCTCATCCTTACCACAGATCACGGAACCATTAACGTAAAACAACCTTCCAAGGTGATTGGAGACCGTGAGACCAGCCTCAATCTTAGATACAAAACAGGCAGAAGCCTTACCTATGAGGACAAGGATGTGCTGGCATCAAAAAATCCGCAGGAAATCCATTTGCCAAACATCAATTTGAGCAGCAGTTATATTTTCGCCAAGAACGACCTTTTCTTTGCCTACCCCAACAATTACAACCACTATGTGAGCTATTACAGAAATACATATCAACATGGTGGAGTTTCTTTGGAAGAAATGATTGTTCCTTTCGTAGTTTTGGAGGCAAAATAAATTGACTTGAAAAAAACGTTCCAACTAGACGATATTCAAACCGTGGCCAAGGCCGTCATTGAAGCTGTTCCGGGCAAACAACTTTGTTTTTATGGTGAAATGGGCGCCGGAAAGACCACTTTTATCAAAGCACTGGTAAAACAATTGGGTGCGGTGGACAGTGGTAGCAGCCCTACATTTGGCTTGGTGAACGAATATCATGACTCCAATGGTGAGTTATTGGCGTATCATTTTGATTTTTATCGCTTGAATGATGAAATGGAAGCCTTGGATATGGGGTTGGAAGACTACTTAAATTCCGATGCATGGTTGTTTATGGAGTGGCCAGAAAAAATAAAGTCACTCCTCCCTGAAGATGTTGTACCCATTTTCTTGCAGTTTATCGACGAAAACACGCGTTCAGTCGAGTTAAATATTCGTTAAAGAGCATTCCTCCTATCTTCATCTCATTCCTTCTGAAATATTGTATCGAATCGACAAAATGTACTTTTTTAAGGTTTAAATGCCATTTTTATCGATTAACAGTATGGTAAGTTGAAATATTTTCCTACATTTGTGATGTAGATGAATTCATTTATTAACCAAAAACTCTTTTACGATGAACACTAAAAAAGTTTTTTTTGGATTGCTTGCTGTTTCTTTTTTGGCAATGACTGCGGTTTCAACTAGTATGGTTGACATTAACAAAGACCAAGTCGTTAGCGTTAAGAAAAAAGACATTCCAAAGCAATAGGAAACAAAAAGTTATTCTTTTTAAACCCCTCTCAGCAGGGGTTTTTTTATACAATAAAAGCTCGTATCTGTAGTTATACATGTATGCGCAGCAAGAAAAAAGTAAGAAAACGATTTATCATTGAGGGGCTTATTACTTTGCTTATAGCACTTTCGCCCGTCATGTTCTATTCCTATAAGTACATGCCCAATGATACGGAGTCATTGGATTTTATTCTGTTTACGGTAAAAGCAAATGAGTTTGCCGATGCCAGGACAGCCATGTGGTTCTATCTCATAAAACTCATTCCTTTAATGTTGTTGATCATCTGGTTCGTGACCAACAAGCAATGGTGGTACCATGCCATCCTCATACCCATATCCATGTTCAGCTTTCAGTTGTACAGTCAAATCTTTGAGCGAACTGCCGAGGTGGATGAAAACGAAGTCTTTTACGTTATTGCAGTGACCATGGTGGTAGTCCCCATTGTATATTTTATCCGACTCAAGCTGGTGGACAAACACGTGCATGGGATTGACCTGGATGCCATGGACACCGAATTGCAGATTTTAAAGGAGAAAGAAGAGCTTCGAAAAGAGCGCGAGAAACTGGAAGAACGCCAAAAGACCCTTTCAAAAAAAGTGTAAATTTGTTTCCTTACCTTGATGTGGTATTGTGAACTGATTTACTACGTATGAACCAACCCTCATCCCCTTTTAGCAAGCAACAGCTTTTGCCCCAAGAAGAAACCTTGGAGGTCCTTAAACAAAAGGGTGAACTCTTTATAGGAATTCCTAAGGAAAATCAATATCAGGAAAAGCGTGTTTGCCTAACTCCAGACGCTGTCAATGCAATTACGGCAAATGGACATAGGGTGTTGATGGAATCCGGCGCAGGTGCCGGAGCCAATTTTTCCGATATAGATTACACCAATGCCGGCGCAGAAATCACCCGCGATACGAAGAAGGTATTTTCCTGCCCCATTATTCTTAAGGTAGAACCTCCTTCCCAGTCAGAAATTGATTTGCTTAATCCGCAGACCATCGTTATTTCTGCCCTTCAAATTAAAACCCAGAACAAGGAATACTTTGAAACCATGGCCAAAAAACGACTTACGGCCATTGCTTTTGAATATATCCGTGATGAAGATGGCAATTATCCTGCCGTCCGTTCCTTGAGTGAAATAGCGGGAACGTCCGCTATACTTATTGCCTCGGAACTTATGGCCACGACCAGTAAAGGAAATGGATTGATGTTCGGAAATATCAGTGGTGTACCTCCAGTGGAAGTGGTAATCATCGGTGCAGGAACGGTCGGGGAATTTGCAGCGCGCTCAGCGATTGGTTTAGGTGCAAATATTAAGGTTTTTGATAATTCCATCAGCAAACTACGGAATTTGCAGGCCAATTTGCATCGTACTATTTACACATCAACGATTCAACCCAAGAATCTGATTAAGGCTTTAAAACGTTGCGATGTGGCCATCGGAGCCACCAGAGGTAAAGACCGCTCGCCCGTAGTCGTGTCCAGTACCATGGTGGAAAATATGAAGAAGGGAGCTGTAATCATTGATGTAAGTATTGATATGGGAGGCTGTTTTGAGACATCAGAAGTCACCAGTCATAACAAGCCGACCATTGATAAATTTGGGGTGATTCATTACGGAGTGCCTAACATTCCCTCCCGTTATCCGAGAACATCCTCTATTTCCATCAGCAATATTTTTACACCCTATCTTTTAAAGATTGGCGAAGAAGGTGGTCTTGAGCATTCCCTTCGTTTTGATAAAGGCTTACGAAACGGGTTGTATATGTATCATGGTATATTGACTAATAAATCCGTGGGTGACTGGTTTGGATTGAATTACAACGATATTAATTTTCTTATTTTTTAAGGTAAATGGCTTTTTTACAGCGTTTAGGATGGTATTTAGTAGGGCTGTCCATTGGCATAATTTTCCTAGTTTTCTTTTTGAAGAAAAAATCTGGTGAAGAAGGGATTGATTTCTGCTACTTTCCAAATTGCAGGGTGCTTAAAGATATGCGCTCCAAGCCACTGACCTTTGGAGATGCATTACCTGAAGAATACAGGGATACTACTTTAATCCAGTCGTTTTTAACCGATGGCGATGTTGATTTTGGTAAAAGTGACACCAAGGCGGAGCCCTGTAAAACCTATTTTATTTCCATTCCAAAAGATGAAGAGGTTTTGGTACTAAAAGCAAAAAATTGCAATGATGAAATTGTTGCAGAGTCAATTGAACTGAACTAGGAGTCCAGTTTTCTGCGCTTCCGCTCTTTTTGCAACAAGGCCAATTCCCTTGAAGTCTGCCCGGCAACAGAGGTGTTCTCCTCTGCCCTTCTGATCAAATACGGCATTACATCTCGCACAGGCCCGTAAGGCACATATTTCACAGCATTATATCCCTGCGCCGCCAAATTGAATGTAATATGGTCACTCATTCCAAAAAGTTGCCCAAACCAGACATGCGCATCTGAGGTATCTAGATTTCTATCCTGCATGTGGGCAATCAATTTTAAGGTGCTGTCCTCATTATGGGTTCCTGCAAAAATGGCTATTTCATCCAAGTGGTCCATGATATAGGCAATCGCGGCATTGAAATTTTCGTCGGTTTCTTGCTTGTTTCGACAAATAGGGCTTTTATATCCCTTTTCTTGGGCCCTTTCATTTTCTTTTTCCATATAAGCACCACGAACAACTTTAGCTCCAATTTTAAAGTTTTCCTCACTGGCAATATTATGGAGTTTCTTCAGGTAGTCCATGCGGTCCCAACGGTACATTTGGAACGTGTTGTAGACAATGGCTTTGTCCTTATTATATTTGCGCATCATTTCCAAGGCCAAATCATCGGCGGCTTGCTGCATCCAGCTTTCCTCTGCATCAATAAGCAGGCCCACCTCTAAATCATGGGCCTTTTTACAGACCTTTTCATATCTATTTTTGATACGCCCCCATTCTGCCGTTTCAGTATCGGTCAATTTCGCTCCTGCACTGATTTTTTCATAGACTTTAAATCGTCCAAAACCTGAAGGTTTAAACACCGCAAAAGGAATAGCGTCCTTCTCTTTTACAAAATCCAAGATTTCCAAGGTTTTCTCCATGGCAAAATCAAACTGATTATCCACCTCCTTACCCTCAGCAGAATAATCCAAAATGGAACACACTCCTTTTTCAAACATGTTCTCAATGACCGAAAGACAATCTTTCTCACTGACTCCTCCACAGAAATGGTCAAAAACCGTAGCCCTAATCAACCCCTCCACCGGAAGGTGTGCTTTAATGGCGAAATTGGTAACCGCAGTACCAATTTTAACCAAGGGTTCGTTGGCAATCATTTTAAACAAAAAATAAGCTCGTTCTAACTGGGAGTCGGTTTTTAACTCAAATGCTATTGCAGTATTCTCAAAATTTGGTTGCATTCCTTGAAATCAATTAAAGAACCAAAGATAAGTACGTATTCCATATCCATTTCTATAAAAATAATCTTTATTTAGCAGTGTAATTTGAATTATGGAGTCTATAATATCACAATCCTACGAGGTTCATTTTGGCGAGTTGGCGAAAGCTGCTCTAAAACAGCATATTGCAAAAAGCAATTATTCCAAAGTCTTTGTTTTGGTGGATGAAAACACCAAAAAAAATTGTTTGCCTTTTTTTAGAAATGAAATCCTGGATTACCCCGTTGATTCGATTTTTGAGATTGAATCCGGAGAAAATAACAAAAATATAGGCACTTGTGTGAAAGTTTGGGAGCTGCTTTCCAACCAAGATGGGGACCGAAAAAGCCTTCTCATCAACTTGGGAGGTGGTGTTCTAACTGATTTGGGCGGATTTGTGGCATCAACCTTCAAAAGGGGAATTGATTTCATTAACATCCCCACTACCCTACTTTCCATTGTGGATGCATCCGTGGGCGGTAAAACGGGAGTGGATTTAGGCGTGCTTAAAAATCAAATTGGGGTCATTAACCAACCCGTGATGGTTTTGGTCTTCACGGAATTTTTGAAGACACTTGAGCCAAGACAATTGGTAAGCGGTTATGCTGAAATGTTGAAGCACGGGCTTATTTCGGATAAAGCCTATTGGGACCGACTCAAAGAAGTCAATAGGTTTACTGATGCTGAGGAGATTCAAAAATCCATAGCGATAAAAAATGAGGTGGTTCTCCAAGACCCAACAGAGAAGGGCCTTCGGAAGATATTGAACTTCGGCCATACGTTAGGTCATGCCATCGAATCTTATTGCTTGGACAATCCGGAGAAAAAAACTTTACTCCATGGCGAAGCTATTGCAGTGGGAATGATTTTGGAGGGATATCTTTCGCATGAGTTGAAAGGGCTTTCCAGATTATCTCTGGAAGAAATAAAGACTACCTTTTTAGAGTATTTCGAATTTGTGGATTTCACGGAGAATGATGTGGACGCAATTCTAAAACTACTCAAGTTTGATAAGAAAAACACGCACGGCGATGTCAATTTTGTTTTATTGCAGTCCATTGGAGAAGCGGTTTCCGATGTCAAGGTTCCCGATGAATTGTTCCAAAAAGCCTTTGCATACTACAAGGAACAATAGCTTCGTATACTATTTTTTTACGTTTACAACTCTTTGAATATTACATAATTAAAATGTAATAGCTTCAGGATAGGAATTTAAACCTATTCATTATGAAACGAATTTTGATAGACTACAAAAAGCTGGACCACAGTGTTGCAGCAGTTTTGATTGATTCCTACCCTTATGGGTATGGCGATGATGACATCATCACCCTAAAAAAACCGAATGGAGAAATCATTGAAGCGGTTGAAGTTAAAACGGAAGACACTATTTATCTAGTAAAAATCAGTCAGAGTCTTTCCAATTTTATCGCCAATTTTGAGGAAACCATTGAGCGAGAGCTGGAAAAAGGCTTAGAAAAGGAAGCTGTATTGGATGAAGATGAGCCTTCATACAACGACTCAGATTTTGAACCAGAACATGATTCTGAATTAGAAAACGATAGCCTATACTAAACTTTACGCTACAAGTACTTCTTATGGATAATTTTTAAATGGTGCGCCTGGTGACCGGATATGATAAATCCCATCGCCCGGACACTCATTCGCGAACCACTGGCCACTCCTACCCGCTTCAATATCTCATCATCAAAGGAATTGAAGAGGCATAGGGACGATTCCCGGATTGCCTTGTATTCTTTAAGTAAATCATCCTTGGTTCTGGCCGAGGCATTGGATTGCGGAACATACTCGTCTTGATCAAAACCAGGAAATGGTGTTTGGTCATTGCGCGCAAAGCACAAAGCCCGATATTGGAAAACACGTTCTGCATCCATAATATGCAATAACACTTCGGCCAAAGTCCATTTTCCTTCGCCATAGGCAAAACTCAATCTGTCTTCCGGAATTTCTTCCAAAAGTGCTACGAGTTCATCCCTTCCCCTAATTAATTCTTGGACGAGGTCTACGTCGCCCAAAGCCAATAAATAGGTCTGATAGAAGGGATTGTATTCAGAAGATGGTAATTCTGAACGCAACATGTCCTATTGAAAATAAAGGTTAAAGCTCGTTGAAAATGGTATGCATCAATCGTTTCTTGTCGTTGATGCTTTCTTCCAATGAAATCATAGTCTCGGTCCTACTGATACCGTCAATATCATCTATCTTAAAAATGATGTTTTTGGCATGCGTGGTATCCCGTGCACGAATCTTACAGAAAATATTGAATTTTCCGGTGGTGATATGGGCAACCGTTACGTATGGAATTTGATTAAGGCGCTCAAGTACAAACTTGGTCTGGTGTGTTTTTTCCAAGAATATACCAACATAAGCAATGAAAGAATACCCAAGCTTTACATAATCCAAGGTCAATGAGGAACCTTTGATTATCCCTGATTCTTCCATTTTTTTAACCCTAACATGAACCGTACCGGCGGAAATCAACAGTTTCTTGGCGATGTCGGTGAATGGTGTGCGGGTATTATCAATCAACATATCCAATATCTGGTGGTCGATTTCGTCTAGTTTTACTTTGTTCATTACATTGAAATTTTCAGCAAAATTAGTTAAATAAAGAAATTTACGTAATAAAAATGGGTCTTTTTTAAATAAAACGCAAGACCTAACTAAAAATAGTTGATTATTCTTCAGCTTGGAGCACTAAATCCAGTAGTTCTCTGTTGGATTTTAGCCGTTCAATATCCTTGGAATCAGTACATTCAAAAACATCATGTCCAAAAAATCCCGTTAAATTTCCAATATCGATGATTTCAGGCTTTAATCGGATGGTGTTATTTTCCAAAATTTCCTTGAAGCGTATGCCTATACTATCCCCTTCATTTAAATGGGTGTTTATATGGTGTGCATTTTTTACCAGTATGTCGTAAAACAGCTTTCCGTTGGCCGGAATATTGAAATAATCCCCAGTGCTAAAATTATCCAAGGAGCCTTCCGCTACTGTTTTTAGTCCTTCAATCAGTGATAAAAAGATATATTCCCTAGTGCGTTCCCTTTCATAATCATTGGGGAAATGGCCTGCTTCAAACAATACAGTAGGAATCCCTTGCATTTGAAAGCTGTCCCCAACACAATTTTCATTAAAACCATCATCATACCGACCCACCTGGCCAGGAATCAATTTTTGCAACATAGCATTCATGGCTGCAATAAGTTTCATGGCCTTTATTCGCGTGGGTGTTATCTCTCGCTCTGCGTTGCTGGATGGGGAGAGGAACGAAACCGTTGCAGGCTTTTCCACTTGACCGGCACTAAAAAGCGTTCGTTGACCATGAAGGTTAAAACAATAATGGGGTTTAAAACCATCGAACAATTTACGTAGCGCAATGCTTTCTGGTTGTGTAAGCTGCTTGGCATCCCTATTTAAATCAACCTCATTGGCATTTACTCGGGTGTATGCTTTAGCACCATCTGGGTTAAGCATGGGAACCACCATTATGGTGCAATTGCCCAAAATGGTTTCAGCCAGGGAATCCCCAGAACGAAGAAAGTTTGCCATATCCCAAACCGCCTTGGTAGTGGTCGACTCATTACCGTGCATTTGGGACCACATTAATATACGTTTATCTCCACGGCCCAGAACAAAAGAACGAATTGGGACATGATGCACCGATAGGCCAATTTCTGATACAATATTTGAAGGAAGGGCAGCAAAACACCCATCTATCATAGCATTGGTAATATATCTGTTTTTAATGGATGGCTCCTTAAAGGTTGAATGATGTATCATTGATGAATACGCTTTTGCGACCACAAAAGTAAACTTTGATTTGGTTACAATTGTACCTGACTTTTGTTACAAATGTGATGCTGTTGTAAACAAAATTTCAGTGTACTGATCGGTTATTGTTACATTTGTGTATGCGAGTTAATTGAATTTATATAATTTAATATATAACAGTGTATTAAGTTTGAACAACTCGACGATAAGTTCAAGTTTCGCTATATTTATTCTCTCTTGAAACATTATTTTGATAATAAAGATACAGGTTTTAGTAATCAATAATTTACAATTGTGAACGACGATATTGCATTTAGAATTAAGACCATTATTGACCACTACGGTTTAAGCGTTTCCGCTTTTGCTGATGTCATCGGCGTACAACGTTCCAGTATCTCTCACTTGCTGAATGGACGAAATAAACCCAGTTTAGATTTTGTGATGAAGTTGGTAGATGCCTATCCCGAGGTTGATTTGTATTGGCTGCTTCAAGGAAAAGGTGAGTTTCCTTCAGAAGAATTGAACACTATGGAAACCTCTCCTGCTCCAAAAGCTGAAGGTGCCCAAGAGAAAGTTCCAACACCAAAAGAGTTACAAATTAAGGCCGGTCCAAAACAAGATTTAAGAACGGACCAACCTGAAAGAATTGTCTTCTTTTATCCGGATGGCACTTTTACCACATTCAAGTCAAAAAATGATTGACCCTTTTGGCTACTTTCCGTTACTTTGCCCATATGGGAAAACATTTTCTTTTGGCAGGTATTTTGGCACTACTTGCATCGTGCAAACAACCTCCACAGCGTAACTGTAGCGATTTTAAAACCGGAGAGTTCTCCTTCACCACAAGCATTGATGGAGAAGAAAAAGAGACTACTTTTCACCGTACATTGGATATGGAGGTGGATTATTTTGAGGGGAAGCGTGATACATCATCCATTCGCTGGATCAATGATTGCGAATATGTGCTAAAAAACATTAATCCCAAAAATAAGTCTGAGGAAAAATCTATCCATATAAAAATTTTGACTACTACAGATTCTTCATATACATTTGAATACAATGCCATTGGCGACAAACGAAAATTTAAAGGAACCGCTTATAAAATAGATTGACCATGTTCGAAATCTTTACCAGTCCTGATGCCTGGATGGCATTGTTGACCCTGACATTTTTAGAAATTGTCTTGGGAATCGACAACATTATATTTATTTCCATCGCTGCCGGCAAGCTTGAAAAGAAAAGCCGCAAAAAGGCCACCAATATTGGATTGATACTGGCCATGGTCATGCGGATTATATTGCTCTTCGGGATTACATGGCTCACCAAAATGAAAAAACCTTTCTGGGTGTTGCATGAGTCATGGATTACAGGCGGTATAAGTTGGCAAGCAATTATTCTTTTCTTGGGCGGATTGTTCCTTTTGTATAAGAGTACCAAGGAAATCCATGAAAAAGTGGAAGATCGCGGACACGATGAGCGTGAATTGAAAAAATCGCGTTCGTCTTCCTTGACCAATGCCATTGTTCAAATTACGGTCATCAATATTGTTTTTTCTTTTGATTCCATTTTAACAGCCATTGGAATGACCAACGGAATCTCCCCCAACCCCAATGACGCCTTAATTTTAATGATTACAGCAGTAGTGATTTCCGTGGTGATCATGATGCTCTTTGCCAATCCTGTGGGTGAATTTGTGAACAGACACCCTTCCATTCAAGTGTTGGGTCTCTCATTTCTTATCCTAATTGGGTTTATGCTGATTGCCGAAGCAGCGCATTTATCCCATTTAGTAGTATTCGGAAATGAAGTGGGCTCCATCCCAAAAGGCTATTTGTATTTCGCCATTGCCTTCTCCCTGATGGTTGAATTCTTGGACTTGAGAATGAAAAAGAATCAACAAAAAGGAACAGAAGAAGTTTTGGAAGAAAACTGACCTTCGGTCAATTTGGTCGTTGATAGATCAGTTCTGGGTGAGATTCTTTGTATTCTTTAAAAACTCGCTGCTGTTGTTTTACGGTCATGGTGCTTCCATCATGACTCCATCCTGGAGGGCCGAAAATATACATGAGCTTATGTGAAAGTTTGTCTGCCTTCTTGACATCGTTCCAAATATCCTTGAATTCGTGGGTAAGAATTACCACGGGATTAAAGGAATTCGGTGAGTGTATCACCCCGTATTTCACATCAATGTCATCATCCAATTCTTTCCAGGTACCGAACATCTTGTCAAAAATATTTAGAAATCCACCGTGGTTTTTATCCAAATACTCCACATTTTGGGCATGATGTACCTGGTGCATGGTGTGTGTATTGAAAATCTTTTCCAAGAATCCCAGCTTTGGAACGTATTGGGAATGCAACTGGAATTGCCATAAGGCTTCAATACCCAAACAGACCACTACCATCTCCGGAGGGAAACCAATGGCGACCATCCATGCGTAAAAGAAGGGTTTGTATAAAATGGTAAACCATCCATTACGAATAGCTGTTCCCAAATTAAAATTATCGGAAGAGTGGTGTACGATATGCGCAGCCCATAATAAACGGATTTCATGGTTGGCCCTGTGAAACCAGTAATAGGTAAAATCATCCGCCAATTGGCACAGCAGCCAAATATACCAAGCATACCCAAAAGACTCATAGCCCAGAAAATTCTGTCTGACACCATCAACCAATGGATTACAGAGTTCGTAAACGGCCTCAAAAAAAATAATGGCAAAAGCAACCTTGAACAGTGGGCCTAAAATGGCTGACCCAATTCCCATGAAACCGCTAGCGGCTAAGTCCTTCCATTCATACAAGTGATCATCTCCATGTGCTTTGCTATATGTCAGCTCAAATAATATGAAGGCAATAAATACTGGTACGCCATAGACCAGCGGGTTCGTAAAATCCATAAAAAAGTATTAAGCTATGTGGTTTTTGGTGTGTGTAACTCGTTTGCGACAAAATAGGCAGAAAAAGCATTAAAACAAAGAGGTTTGATCAGAACCTTTATCTTTTGCTTCGATATCAGTATCGGGAACATCTATACTCTCCTCATCAATGACCTCCATTTCTTCCGCTGATTGTTCCTCTGGTTCTTCAAACGGCAAGGACTCCAATACGTTGATGCTTTTCACTTTTTCCGCAGTCAATTGATTTCCAATGGCTTTGATTCCCTTCACACTGATAAATTCTTCAACATCTACCTGCTGATTAGGTTTAGCATCTTTTCCTCTAGGTTTGATGAATTCAATTTCTATTACGGGTCGCCAATCCGTTGATACCAACTCCAAAAACGACTTTGGATGTTCCGAAATCACCAATTCTTCCTTATTTGGATTTTCAACTAAGAAGCGTTTTAGATAGTAACGCTCCTTTTCGCCTTCGTAATGCACGACAGAGATAGGTTTGTTGGGATTCCATTTTTCCAGCACAATCATATCCTCATTGAAGCGAGTCAATAAATCTGGAGCGATGGTCTTTACCATACCTTTCTGGTCGATTACCAAAAGAAGGTCATCTCCTTTGAATTCCCCGAGCAATTCCCCTCTTCCATCTACATTAAGCCGGCTTACTACATCATCAAACCAGATTTTTCTTGGCTTCAGCGTGGAAACTCCCTTTTCTTTCAGTTCGATGCGTTTTATGGCATATTTGGTGACCAGATTTCCTTTGGATGCCCTTCCTTTAATTAGGACGTCGGCAAAATCCATGTCCCATTTTAATTTCTTAATGCTTCCGGATTGACGAAGCAACACAGTGATAACTTCAGCCTCGCCATTGGGATTGGCTGAGAAATAAAGGACTTCTGCGGAAGCCTTGTCCCCTGCCAATGGGTAAATTTTATCTCGGGTGATACTGGTGACGTTAAATCGTTTGATGTAACTGGGACCGCCTTTACCTTCCTTATAAATCATATTATAAACGGTACGCTTGTCCTTTTTCTTGAATACAGCAACGTGAATAATACCTTTTCCGACAAATACTTTGGAATCCACCTTGGTCACCATCATCTCCCCTTTCTGGGTAAATACGATGATGTCGTCAATATCACTACAATCCGTTACGTATTCATCTCGTTTTAGAGAAGTTCCAATGAAACCTTCCTCGCGATTTACATAAAGTTTGGTATTACGGATGACCACTTTGGTAGCCTCGATATCGTCAAAAATGCGAATTTCAGATTGACGCTCGCGCCCTGCTCCGTATTTCTTTTTGAGCTCTTTGAAATAGTCGATGGCAAACTCCACCAAATGTTCCAAATGATGTTTGGTTTGCGCAATCCGTTCATCCAAACTCTCAATGAGTTGCTGGGCCTTTTCTAAATCAAACTTTGAAATTCGTTTGATGCGGATTTCGGTCAAACGAACGATATCTTCTTCGGTTACGGCTCGCTTTAAATTGGTGGTGAAAGGTTTTAATCCCTTGTCAATGGCCGCGATGACGCCTTCCCAAGTTTCCTCTTCTTCAATATCGCGGTAGATTCGGTTCTCGATGAAAATACGCTCTAACGAAGCAAAGTGCCATTGTTCTTCCAATTCGCTCAACTGAATTTCCAATTCAGCTTTCAACAATTCTACCGTATTGTCGGTGGACCGTTCCAGCATTTCTGTCACACCAATGAATAACGGTTTGTTGTCTTCAATGATACAACCCAATGGAGATATCGATGATTCGCATGCGGTAAAAGCGTACAATGCATCAATAGTCTTATCAGGGGAGATGCCAGCGGGCAGATGCACCAAAATCTCAACTTCAGCCGCCGTATTGTCCTCTATTTTCTTGATTTTAATCTTGCCTTTATCATTGGCTTTAAGAATGGAATCAATTAAAGAAGAAGTGTTGGTTCCGTATGGTATCTCATTGATTACTAATGTGTTCTTATCTAAAGTTGAAATCTTTGCTCTAACTCGAATCTTACCACCACGCATGCCATCATTGTAGTTGGTGACATCAATGATTCCTGCAGTGGGGAAATCGGGATACAGCTTAAAGCGTTGTCCTTTTAAATGCTTGATGGAAGCATCAATCAGCTCAATAAAGTTATGCGGCAATATTTTGGTGGACAGTCCTACGGCGATACCTTCAGCGCCTTGGGCCAATAACAATGGAAATTTTACCGGTAAATTTACAGGCTCTTTTTTTCTTCCATCATAGGATAGCTGCCACTCCGTAATCTTGGGACTAAAGACCACTTCTAATCCAAACTTGGAAAGTCGAGCTTCAATATATCGAGGTGCCGCGGCACCATCACCTGTTAGAATGTTCCCCCAGTTTCCTTGGGTGTCAATGAGCAGGTCTTTCTGCCCAATCTGAACCATGGCATCAGCAATACTGGCATCACCGTGGGGGTGGTACTGCATTGTATGCCCAACTACGTTGGCCACCTTGTTGTAACGACCATCATCCAATTCCTTAAGGGCATGCATGATTCTGCGCTGCACCGGCTTGAAACCGTCTTCAATAGCGGGAACGGCCCGCTCCAAAATTACGTAGGAAGCGTAGTCTAAAAACCAATCCTTATACATCCCCGTAACCTTTACCAGGCTATCTTGGGAATTGTCTTGGTTTTCCAAACCTTCATCATTCAGTTCTTCGTTCTCTTCCATCTAGAAGGGCTTGCATTTAATAGGTTTATAGTTGGTTTTCCTCAACTAAATCAAGTTCAACTTTAAGGTTATTTATGATAAATTCTTGTCGGTCTGGGGTATTCTTGCCCATATAGAACTGCAACAGACTATCTATGCTCATGGCCTTGTCCAACATTACTGGCTCCAATCGAATATCGTCCCCAATAAAATGTTTGAACTCATCCGGAGAAATCTCACCCAATCCCTTAAAACGGGTGATTTCTGGTTTTCCGGTCAATTTTTCAATGGCGTTTCTTTTTTCTTCTTCGCTATAACAATAGATAGTTTCCTTTTTGTTACGTACCCTGAATAGTGGGGTTTGAAGAATATATAAATGGTTTTCCTTTATCAATTCTGGGAAGAATTGAAGGAAAAAGGTAATCAGCAAAAGTCGAATGTGCATTCCATCTACGTCCGCATCCGTAGCGATTACAATATTATTGTACCGCAAATCCTCCATAGATTCTTCAATGTTCAAGGCTGCCTGAAGCAAGTTGAACTCCTCATTCTCGTAAACAATCTTTTTGGACATACCGTAGGAATTCAACGGCTTACCGCGAAGACTGAAAACGGCTTGTGTATTTACGTCACGAGACTTTGTGATCGAACCCGATGCGGAATCGCCCTCAGTGATAAAGAGGGTAGTTTCCAACCTTCGGTCATTTTTCATGTCCTGCAGATGCGCTCTGCAATCCCGTAATTTTTTATTGTGAAGACTTGCTTTTTTGGCGCGTTCCCTTGCCAATTTTCGAATTCCCGAGAGCTCTTTTCGCTCTTTTTCAGCTTGAACTATTTTCCGTTGAAGTGACTCAGCTGTCTTTGGGTTTTTGTGCAGGTAATTGTCCAACTGGGTACCCACAAAATCATTGATGAAAGTACGGACCGTTGGCAGGTTTCCTCCCATATCTGTAGAGCCCAATTTGGTCTTGGTCTGACTCTCAAAAACGGGTTCCATCACTTTAATTGAGATGGCGGAAATGATTGACTTTCTTACATCTGAAGCGTCGTAGTTCTTTCCGTAGAAATCCCGAATGGTCTTTACCACAGCCTCCCTGAAAGCCGCTTGGTGCGTACCTCCCTGAGTGGTGTGCTGTCCATTCACAAAGGAATGGTACTCCTCACTATATTGGGTTTTGCTGTGGGTCATGGCGACCTCAATGTCATCACCTTTCAGATGGATGATGGGATACAGAAAATCGTCCTCGTTATTGTTGTCCTCCAACAAATCTTTCAATCCATTTTCGGAAAAGAATTTTTCACCATTGAAAACAATGGTCAATCCCGGATTGAGATAAACGTAATTTTTGAGCATGCGTTCCACATACTCATTTCGGTATTTGTATTTTTTGAAAATGGACTCGTCCGGAACGAAACTCACCTTGGTTCCGCGTCGTCTTGAAGATTCTTCCAACAATTCCTCGTTAACGAGGTTTCCGGTTTCGAATTCTGCAGATTTGGATTGCCCATCACGTGTAGACTCCACCCGAAAATAGGTAGAGAGTGCATTAACGGCTTTGGTACCTACCCCATTCAACCCCACGGACTTTTTAAAGGCACGGGTATCATACTTACCACCAGTGTTCATTTTGGAGACCACATCCACCACTTTTCCCAGCGGGATGCCACGTCCAAAATCACGTACATGAACGGTATTGTCCTTGATATTGATTTCGATGGTCTTTCCGGCGCCCATGACAAACTCATCGATACAGTTGTCAATGACTTCTTTGAGAAGAATGTAAATACCATCATCGGCAGAGGAACCATCTCCCAATTTTCCAATGTACATCCCTGGACGCATACGAATATGCTCCTTCCAATCCAGGGAACGAATGTTATCCTCGGTATACTGGGTTTCCGACATTAGTTAAGGGTTAATCATTGCAATATAAAATTTCGGAGCAAAAATAAAAGTATTGGCGGCAGAAAGTAATCAACAAAGAAAACGGCTTTATTGTTAATAGTAATCATCGCAAGGCCTTTCTTTTTCGGTTGAGCGAGAGATAGGTCACTCCAAAAATCACGATCAACATTCCCAATAATTGCCAATAGGTGAGTTTTTCGGCCAGAAAAATATAGGCCAATAAAATGGTGGATACAGGTCCCAAACTACCCAAGATGGAAAAATTGGAAGCACCCAAGCGTTCAATGGAGGCCGAAACCAAAAATGAAGGTATCAGCGTGGCGAAAATGGCCATGGCGAATCCGTACCCATAAACCGGTAGTGGATATTGGAACAAATCCCAATCCCCTGAAAATATATAATGAATCAGAATACAACAGGTGGACACAATCATAGCGTAGCAGGTGAAACGCAGCATTCCAAATTTGGGAATCAACCAGCCACTACCTACTAAATAGGAGGCATAAGTTATGGCACTCAACAAAACCAAAAATCCTCCAATAAGCGCTTCATTACCCACTAGTTCCAATTCGTTCCAAAAGGTGACCACCACCCCAATATAGGTGATGATGATAGCCGTAGTTTGCACTTTTGTGATTCTCTCCTTGAAAAACAACCATCCCAAAAACACCACAATGGTGGGGTAAACAAACAAAATGATACGCTCCAAACCCGCTTTGATGTAATTGAGACCCAAGAAATCGAAATAACTAGCCAAATAGTAGCCTACAAAACCAAAGGCGAGCAACCACAGGTAGTCCTTAGTTTTTATTTCAACCGTTGGTCTTTTTTTTCGGATGATAAAAAGAATGAGAATATAAAATGGCAGAGACAGGAACATCCGGAACATGAGCAGGTCCAAAGTTTCCACATGGTATTGGTAAGCCAGTTTTACCATGACCGCCTTGGAAGAGAATAGCACTACCCCAAGTATCCCATATAAAATTCCCAAGCCTTTTGTTGACATGCAACAAAGCTACTTCAAGGTGTATTCAAAAAAATCTAGGAAGCGTTTGGATTACAATGTCCAACGGTTAGACATTGAACCTAAAATGCATCACATCACCGTCTTTGACGATGTATTCCTTGCCTTCTACACGCATACGGCCAGCTTCTTTTACTTTGGCCTCGCTACCATATTTAATGTAGTCATCATAGGCAATGACCTCGGCACGAATAAATCCTTTTTCAAAATCGGTATGGATGACCCCTGCGGCTTGCGGTGCAGTTGCACCAACTGGAATGGTCCAAGCGCGGACTTCCTTAACCCCAGCGGTAAAATATGTTTCCAAGTCCAACAATTTGTAGGCACCACGAATCAATTTGGCAGAACCAGGTTCTGAAAGTCCCAAATCTTCCAAGAACATTTGTCGTTCTTCGTAAGTTTCGAGCTCGGTGATATCGGCTTCGGTACCCACAGCCAAAAAGATAACCTCTGCATTTTCGTTGGCCACGGCTTCTTTTACCTTTTCAACATAAGCATTTCCTGAAGTGGCGGCTCCCTCATCCACGTTGCAAACATACATCACAGGTTTGTCCGTAATGAGTTGCATGGGTTTTACGAACTCTTCCCTTGCGTCTTCAGCAATTTGGATGGCCCGCACGGATGTTCCGGCTTCCAATCCTTCTTTTAAAGCATTGAGCACGGCCTCTTCTTTTTGGGCTTCTTTGTTTCCAGTTTTGGCAGCGCGTTTTACCTTTTCGAGTTTCTTCTCAACGCTTTCCAAGTCCTTCAACTGCAATTCCATATCGATGGTTTCCTTATCGCGAATCGGATTTACGGAACCATCAACGTGTACAATATTGTCATTATCAAAACAGCGTAAAACGTGCAGGATGGCATCCGTTTCGCGAATATTTCCTAAAAACTGATTGCCAAGCCCCTCTCCTTTGCTGGCTCCTTTTACCAATCCGGCGATATCCACAATTTCAACCGTAGCTGGAACCACACGCTCAGGATTGACCAATTCTTCCAATTTTTCCAAACGGGTATCGGGTACGTTGACCACACCGATATTGGGTTCAATGGTACAAAAAGGGAAATTGGCACTCTGTGCCTTTGCGTTGGACAAGCAGTTGAACAAGGTCGATTTTCCTACGTTGGGCAATCCTACAATACCGGCTTTCATTGAATAGATTTTAGACTTCAGATGTCAGACATCTGATTTAAGGCTGCAAATATAGGTTGAAGTTTTGTTTTGGAAGGCTAAAATCCTTTAATCAGAAGATAGAGCCCAAGAATGAAAATGGCCGCAATGGCCAGAATGGCAAGAAGAGAAAGGATACAGCCCAGCTGTTTCCAAAATCCGTTATATGCTTTTTCTTTTTTCATAAAAAAACCCCGAAACATGTTCGGGGCTAAATTACCTAAATATTATTGCTTATCCCTCGGGGTGCATAAAACGTTGTTTGCCCAAAAGGACTTCTTCGCTCTCTTCGTGATCTTCGTCTGGAACACAACAATCCACGGGACAAACCGCAGCACATTGGGGTTCTTCATGGAAGCCCTTGCATTCCGTACATTTATCGGGAGAAATATAGTAGATTTCGTCGCTAATGGGCTCCTGAGCCTCATCGGCATTTACGGCCTTCCCACTGGGCAATACCACATCACCCACCAAAGAAGTACCATCACTATATCTCCATTCATCCGCTCCTTCATAAATTGCAGTGTTGGGGCATTCTGGCTCACAAGCACCACAGTTTATACATTCATCAGTTATGATAATCGCCATAATTTTCTTTTTCTATTGTGCCGAATTATATCAGCATGCTTAATTTTGGCAAAAATAAACCCTACCAAATTAGTATACAAATATAATGATGGCACATCTCCCAATATTGGAAGCTTTTGTTAAACTTGGAAAATATCTAACGGAATTTTGTGAATATTCTTATGAAAATCCTTCGGACAAGCATTCCAATTTTGAGCGAGTGATTATCCAGGCCCAACACCAGAATGGATGGTTTAGTCGGGAAAACATTATGTACGCTCTAAAGCAGTGGGGAGATTTATTGACCGATGAAAATTTGAAGCGGTGGTTAAATACTTATACTATTGATACTCAAAAATCTCCCAAGACGGTTGGAATAGTTATGGCGGGAAACATCCCCATGGTTGGATTCCATGATTTTCTATGCGTTTTATGTTCAGGAAACAAAGTTCTGGCGAAACTTTCGTCCAATGATAAAGTATTGCTTCCCTTTCTTGCACAATATCTTATGGAGCAAGAGCCTTTGTTGACCGAACGCATTGAATTTACGGAGGGGAAACTGGAGGGTTTTGATGCTGTCATCGCCACGGGAAGCAACAATACCAGTCGCTATTTTGAATATTATTTTGGAAAGAAGCACAACATCATCCGAAAAAATAGAAACTCCGTAGCCGTTCTTGCTGGGAACGAAACCCACGAAGAACTCCAAGCGCTTGGAGAGGACATTTTCAGATATTATGGATTGGGGTGCCGGAATGTCTCCAAAATCTTTGTGCCAACGGACTATGATTTTGAACCGTTCTTCAATGCTGTGTTTAAGTATGGTGACATCATAAATCAGCACAAGTACGCCAACAATTATGATTACAACAAGGCCGTGTATTTGATGAGTGATTTTCAAATACTGGACAACGGTTTTTTGATATTGAAGGAAGATGAAGGCTTTGCCTCCCCTATTTCAGCGCTTTTTTACTCCAGATATGAATCCGAAAATGAATTGCGTAAACACCTTTCCGAAAGTGAGGAGCACATTCAATGTGTGGTTTCAAATCGGAAAAACACCGATGACGTTCCTTTTGGAGATACCCAAAAACCAAAACTCCAAGACTACGCCGATGGCGTGGACACTATGGAATTTCTGCTTCAACTTTAGCAGAAAAACGATTGGTTTGAATGGTTTTTAGATCCAAGTTTTTTTAAGACCTTTATCCACTCAAACCTAGCAAATGAAAAAGCACAATTTTAGCGCAGGCCCCTGCATTTTACCCAAAGAGGTAATGCAAAAGGCCTCTGAAGCCGTTCTGGATTTGGACGGTATTGGTTTATCACTCATAGAAATATCACACCGAAGCAAGGAATTTGTGGCCATTATGGAAAAAGCCCGCTCCCTTGCCCTTGAGCTTTTGGGACTGGAAGGAAAAGGATATCAGGCAGTATTTCTTCAAGGCGGTGCCAGCATGCAGTTTTTAATGACTGCCTACAATCTTTTGGAGAAAAAAGCTGGATATGTCAACACGGGGACGTGGAGCCAAAAAGCCATTAAGGAAGCGCGTTTGTTCGGTGAAATTGTGGAGGTGGCATCTTCGCAAGAACAAAACTTCAACCATATTCCAAAAGGCTATAAAGTGCCCTCAGATTTGGACTACTTACACCTTACCTCTAACAACACCATTTTTGGAACGCAGATAAAAGAGTTTCCCAAGACGGATGTTCCTTTGGTGTGTGACATGAGCTCTGATATTTTCTCCAGACAACTCGATTTTTCCAAGTTTGATTTGATTTACGCTGGGGCACAAAAGAATATGGGTCCTGCTGGCACTACGTTGGTCGTGGTGAAGGAAGATATTTTGGGAAAGGTTACCCGAAAAATTCCATCTATGTTGGATTACTCCGTTCACATAAGCAAGGACAGTATGTTCAACACACCTGCAGTTTTTCCTGTATATGTTTCCATGTTGACCATGCAGTGGCTAAAGGATTTGGGTGGAATTGCCGCCATTGAGGAAATCAACGAACGTAAAGCAAACCTTATTTACTCGGAAATTGAACTGAATCCGGTTTTCTCAGGTTATGCAGCCAAAGAAGACCGCTCTACAATGAATGCCACCTTTAATATTACTGATGACGCACTCAAAGACATGTTCGACGCTATGTGCAAAGAAGCTGGTATTAGTGGTATCAATGGACATAGGTCTGTTGGCGGATATCGGGCTTCAATGTACAATGCCCTGCCCATAGAAAGTGTTGGCGTCTTGGTAGATATTATGAGCGAACTGGAAAAGAAAGGCTAACCTCAATTTTAAATTCTAAGTTTTAAGTATTGATTGAAGATAGAAGTTTCGAGTTTTCATTAAAAATCATCAAGTTGGTCAAAAACTTGAAAGAAAACAACGAATATATCTTCGCTGATCAACTATTGCGTTCTTCCACAAGTATTGGTGCTAATGTTGCAGAGGCTGGTGCAGGACAATCAAGAAAAGATTTCATTTCTAAAATGGCCATTGCTTCAAAGGAAGCAAGGGAAACTCGGTATTGGTTGCGACTTATTGATAAAGCCAATCTAACCGACCTTTGTATGCAAGAATATCTTGATGAAGTGGACCAAATTGTCAAAATACTGACTAAAATAGTGAAGACGAGTCAAGAAAAAATTTAAAAATAATAACTCACAACTTAAACCTATGAGCAAGGTACTTGCTAATGACGGAATTGCCCAATCGGGAATTGATGCTTTAGAAAAAGCGGGTTTTGAAGTAGTCACAACCCGAGTGGCACAAGAACAACTGGCGAATTTCATCAATACAAATGATATCGATGTATTGTTAGTACGAAGTGCCACTGAAGTCAAAAAATCCCTGATTAATGCCTGTCCGAAACTCAAATTGATAGGCCGTGGAGGAATTGGTATGGATAATATTGATGTGGATTATGCCAAAACAAAGGGAATACATGTCATCAATACCCCAACCGCATCAGGAGAATCCGTAGCTGAATTGGTTTTTGCGCATTTATTGTCGGGGGTGCGGTTTTTGCACAATGCCAACAGAGATATGCCCTTGGAAGGTGATAGTCAGTTCAAGCAATTGAAAAAAAGTTATGCCAACGGAAGGGAACTTCGTGGAAAAACGCTGGGCATCATCGGTTTTGGAACCATTGGACAAGCCACGGCAAAAATGGCCTTGTCCCTCGGAATGAAGGTTTTGTTCAATGACCATCACGTTAAAAAAGAAACATTGACCTTTTACTTTTTTGACGGTCAGTCAATTCAATTTGAGATAGCCAACAGTGATTTAAAAACTGTGCTTCAAAACTCTGACTTTGTCAGCATTCATGTTCCCGCCCAAAAAGGTCATGTTATTGGCAAAAAAGAGCTAGGGTTGATGAAACCGGGTGCTGGAATCATAAACACCTCCCGCGGCGGTGTACTGGATGAAGTGGCCTTAGTGGATGCCTTGGAAGACCATCTTTCATTTGCTGGATTGGATGTGTTCGAATCTGAACCAACACCCGAAATCAAAATATTGATGCATCCCAAAATATCGTTGTCGCCCCATATCGGTGGTTCAACTGTGGAAGCTCAAGAAAGAATCGGAATGGAATTGGCCAATCAGGTTATTAAACTGCTAAAATAGCCACCCGTAAGATGAATAAGGGCTTCTTTTTTGTACATTGTCCTTCTAACCTTAACACTAAAGAAAATGTCTGGATTATTGGATTTACTCAATAGCCCCATGGGCAAGCAATTGATCAGTGGGGTTTCCAATCAAACAGGAGAGCCCGAAAACAAAACTGCCGAAGTTTTGAGTATGGCCATGCCCCTTTTAATGGGAGCTATGAAGAAAAACACCTCCACTCCCGGGGGAGCACAAGGATTGATGAACGCACTCTCATCCAAACATGATGGTAGCATCTTGAATGACCTCGGAGGTCTTTTTGGAGGTGGCGTGGACCAGTCTGTAATGGAAGATGGTGCTGGAATTTTGGGCCATGTTTTTGGTTCCAAGCAGCCACAAGTGGAAAATGCACTTAGCGCAAAATCAGGAATTGATGCCGGGACCATTTCCCAGATTCTTAAGATTGCAGCCCCCATTATCTTGGGGTATTTGGGGAAACAAACCCGTCAACAAAATGTGAGCAGCCCTGATGGACTCAACGGTTTACTGGGCGGACTCATGGGAGGCGGAAGAACGGCCAACAAGCAGCAATCTTTAATAGAAACCTTCTTGGATTCTGATGGTGATGGAAGCGTCATTGATGATTTGGCCGGTATGGTATTGAATGGCGGTGGACGTAAAAAAAGTGGCCTCGGTGGTATGCTAGGCGGACTTTTTGGAAAATAATCACTTCATTCACCTTAACGTTATTTAACAAGGCCATTTGATTTTTCAAGTGGCTTTTTTCGTATCTTAAGTTTATGAAAAAGAGAATTTTACCCTTACTGATAATCTTTGCGTTGTTGCTCTCATGCACGGCGCAAAAAGAAGCCTTGGGCATCTCCAATGAAGAGCAGGCTGTTTTTAATTCCAATGATGAACATGAAGTTGAAATCAAGGATGATGAGACCGAATACGAAATCATCATCATAGAACCCGGTTTTTATACATGGCTCAATAGCATTGCCAGACCGGAAGGTTATTACTCCCAAAGTTTTTTGGAAGATAGAAATGCCATCATGGTCACCAATTGGAACCAAAGGGTGTTGCAACCGCTTCAGTTCAACCCCAATCTGTATGAGATGCAAATCAATTACGATCAAAATATAGATTATGGGTATGAGGTGAACTACAAACTCTACAATTACTTCATTTATTTTCAACGAAAGTATAATCAGCGCTTAGGACCCTTTATCCCTAGGATTTAATAGCTTAATTTTGCATCGGAACAATTAATCCGATGGAGAAACTAAAAAAGCGCTGGGAAATTTCCAAAAACTGGCAACTACTACACCCAATTCTCGGTGCCCTATTGGTGATGCTTACCTCTTATACCATTACACGACGGTTTTTGCATCTATTGGGTCTGAACAATACCATTTGGGAATGGATTTTCACCTCCGTTGTGAGCCTAGGTCTTTATCTGGTAATGGTTCGTTTCTTTCTTTGGTGCTTCAAAAAGTTGGAAAACAAGTGGAAGGTCACCTATAAATGGGAGATGATTGCCATCTTTATTGTATTTGCCATTACCGGAAGTTTAGCCGGAAAACTGGCCGGTCCTTTAACTGAATGGATTGGTCTGGGCCGGGATGACGTCCATGACTTTTTATATTGGACTGCTCGTATTCTTCTGATTTTCCCCATCTACCAAGTTATTCTAATTGTTGTAGGCTGGTTATTCGGTCAGTATAAATTCTTCTGGGAATTTGAAAAAAAGATGCTCAGCCGAATGGGACTGGGCTTTCTTTTCAGGTAGTTTATGGTTTTCTTAACACAAGAAGTCTTGTGACCTGACCTATCTTTGGGGCACATGACCTCGTTCCTCCATAAACGTATCGCAATTTATGTGTCCCTCGTATTAACGATCGGGATACTGACCCCTTCTGCGATGAAACTCCACCATGCGCTATTTGGGCATGCCAAGGAGAAGCGTTGCGTTTCGCAAGGCACCAAGCATTTCCATGATGCTGATATTCATTGTGAGTTTCATGATTTCACGCTGGCATCCAAGGTGTTCTTTGGAACTTCATTTGTCTACACACCTGTGCAAACCCCTGAATTTGGGCAGCCACAGACCTTTTTTGTTTATCATTTTAAATCCCACAAAGAGGAATATCAGGCCCTAAGAGGTCCTCCACAAGTTTCATAATAGATATCAGGTTAATACAGTAATAACTTATTATTTATCAAATGAAACACTATTATATTTCAATGCTTTTGGCATTGATACCTCTATTTATACATGCACAGAACACCGTAAGCGGAACCATAACCGATTCAGAAAACAGTCAAACCCTAGAGCAAGTTTCCGTATATATCCCACAGTTGGAAAAAGGTACGGTCACAGACGCCAACGGTACGTATTTGCTCAAAGACCTTCCCGAAGGCACCTATAAATTGGTCGTATCCTATTTGGGATACGAGACCTATTCCATTTCATTGGACATCAATTCTGGAGCCAACACTTTTAATTATGCCATGGCACCTTCTGCCATTGAGATTGATGAAGTGGTCCTCTCTACCCCATTTCACAAATTACAGCGTGAAAATGTAATGAAGGTGGAACAGAAATCCATCGCAGAACTCAAAAGTAACGGCGCGATCACCTTAGCCGATGGAATTTCCAATATCGCCGGGGTTTCAACCGTATCCACAGGCGTGGGTATCGGAAAACCCGTGATTCGTGGGCTAAGTTTTAACCGCGTGTTGGTTTATACGCAGGGTATCCGTTTGGAGAACCAACAATTTGGTGGAGAACACGGTCTTGGAATCAATGATGCTGGAATTTCCAGTGTGGAAGTCATCAAAGGGCCCGCTTCGCTACTATATGGTTCCGATGCTTTGGGAGGTGTTCTCTATCTAAATCCGGAAAGCTTTGCATTATCCGGGGAAACCTCTGGAGATGTGAATTTGAATTATTTCACCAACACTTTGGGTTATGGAGCCAATGCCGGAGTGAAAACTTCTGGAGAAAAACTGAAGTTTTTGGCGAGAGGGGCCTATGCTTCCAATGCTGATTACGAAACAGGCGATCGCACAGGCGTTACCAATTCCCGTTTTAATGAGGCTGATTTTAAAACTGGATTGGCATATCAGGTCAGTCGATTTAAAACCGAACTGCGCTACAATTACAACTTTTCTAAACTGGGTATTCCGGAAGAAATTGGGGTTCAGGACAACCAACGGGAGCCATTGCTGCCCAATCAAGAGATTGCGACCCATATTTTGAGTTCTAAAACCAATCTTTTCTTCAAGAAATCGAGTTTGGAAGCCACTTTTGGATACATTTCCAATGGTAGAAAGGAGTTCGAAGAGCACCATCATGAGGAAGAAGGTGAAGAAGAGGAACATGAAGAAGAAGGGCCTTCTTTGGATATGGACTTGAGCACGTTCAGCTATAACCTTCAATATAATCCGCAATGGGGCAGTATGACCACCATTTTTGGGGTTCAAGGAATGCATCAAAAGAATGAGAATTTTGGAGAAGAAGTATTGATTCCCAATGCGATTACCAACGATTTTGGAGTTTTAGCCACCTCGCACGTCCATTTCAATAAAGGTGACCTTCAGTTTGGGTTGCGATATGATTTAAGGTCCATCAACGGTGAATCAAGTGGAATCGAAGGTGATGAAGAATACATTCCAGCCTTAGACAAAAACTTCAACAGTTTTAATGCTGCGGTTGGGTATCGAGCCGATTTGACCAACAACATCTTGTTCCGATTGAACTTGGCTACCGGATTTAGAGCACCGAATCTATCGGAACTTACTTCCAACGGTCACCATAGTGGGGCCAATCGTGTTGAAATTGGAAACCAAGATTTGGACAGTGAGCGAAACTATCAGGTGGATTTGGCCCTTGAATACGAGAACCAACACATTGAAGTATATGCAAATGCATTCTACAATAATGTGAGCGATTACATCTATCTCCAGCCCACTGGAGAGTTTAGAGACGATGACCCCATCTATATTTTTGATCAACAAGATGCCAAATTGTATGGGGGGGAATTTGGATTCCATTTACACCCTCACCCATTGGATTGGCTGCATGTTGAAAGTAGTTTTGATATGGTCTTCGGTGAGTTGGATGACAACACCGACCTTCCTTTGATTCCTGCCAATAGATGGAACAACACCCTACGGGTGGAATGGAATACCACCAAAGGTGCTAAAGCCAAAAGCTATGCTTTTGCAACCCTTCAATCGTATTTTGACCAAAATAAAGTGGCCACTTTTGAGACCTCAACTCCGGGATACAACTTATTTAATATGGGGATTGGTGGTGAAATCAAAATTTTTGAACAAAGTGTAGGCTTTAAAATTAGCGGAAACAACCTCTTTGATAAAACCTATATTTCGCATTTATCGCGTTTAAAAACCGATGGTATCGCAAATATTGGAAGAAACGTTGCTTTTAACTTGAGCATAGGGTTATAAAAGAAAAAAGCGCGGTCGAAAATTCATTTATTTAAAAATAAGGAGGTTTCGACTGCGCTCAACCTGAAATGGACGGTTTTACTCCTTTGCAGGGAGACTTTTCTTTTTGCTCAATAAATAGGTATAAATCCAAGTGAGGGTAAATGTTGGAATAACGTCCAACCCAGGGATTAATTCTTCGGTAAAAGCAATCACACCAGCCGCTTGGCCAACTCTGCCTTTGTAAAGGCGTGTCATCAACCATCCAGCGATTGGCGCCCAAATAACATCCGAGAACTCCCCTATTCCAGGAATCATAAAGGATAGCATTCCAATGCCATCAAACAATAATCCCAAAAAGAGATTACGATACTTTGGGTCTTTCTCTTCTGCCATTCAGGGAAATTAGGAAATCCGACCGAGATGGGAAAATCCTTAAGACAAATCTGCGCTGATGAGTTTTAAAAATTCATTACGGGTCTCAATTTTTTCAAACTGTCCCCTAAAACCTGAAGTTGTGGTCACTGAATTCTGTTTTTGTACGCCACGCATCATCATGCACATGTGTGCGGCCTCAATCACCACAGCAACACCCTTTGGTTTTAAAGTTGAGTTGATGCATTCCAAAATATCATGTGTCAAACGTTCTTGCACTTGCAACCTTCGGGCAAAAACATCCACTACCCTTGGAATTTTACTCAATCCCACAATATGTCCATTTGGAATATAAGCGATGTGCGCTTTTCCAAAAAAAGGCAACATGTGATGTTCGCAAAGCGAGTACACCTCAATATCTTTGATAATCACCATGTCGTCATAACTTTCAGCGAACATGGCGCCTTTTAGGATTTCAGTGGCATCCTGCTTATATCCCTGTGTAAGGAAAAGCATAGCTTTGGCGGCCCGTTCTGGAGTTTTTAGAAGTCCTTCCCGGCTAACATCTTCACCAAGATCATCCATAATTTTAGCGAAGTGTTCCTTGACTTCATTGGTGATTTCAATATTGTATTCTTCAAGATTTCGGTATGGCGACATATCTAATTTGTAGTATTTAACTTCTTTGAAAAATAAGCGTTCAGCTTTTTGATTTTTGGGTCAATGATAAACTGACAATAGGGCTGCTGCCGATGGCCGTTGTAATAATTTTGATGCTCTTCTTCCGCCAAATAAAATGGTTTTTCTTCTGAAATAACAGTTACTATGGGTGAATCGAAGACTTTTTCTTTTTCCAAAAGTGCGATGAATTCTTCGGCCTGTTTTTTCTGTTCTTCGGAAGTGTAAAATACTTCACTTCGGTATTGGGTCCCTACATCATTGCCTTGACGATTCAACGTTGTCGGGTCATGGGTAGCAAAAAACACCTCCAACAATTCCATATAGGAAATTTTTGAAGGGTCGAATGTAATTTTTATGCCCTCAGCATGTCCTGTCCTACCCGTACAAATTTCACGATAGGCTGGATTCTTTATATTTCCACCTGTGTAACCCGGAAGCACTTCCACTACCCCATCAAGCCGCTGAAAAACGGCTTCGGTACACCAAAAACAACCGCCAGCAAATATGGCGGTCTCTACAACTGATTTATTTTGTTTATCCATTAAGTTTCAAAGTTAAACAAAGTATTCGATTTTCCTATCGGAATTGAATACTAATTCACTTGGAAATAGTCGTAATTCCATTGGAAAACTTATTTGAAAGACCCATCTTTGCCCACTCAGCTGGAATCCGTATTTTCACGACGAGAAGCATTTTCATGATAAAGGCCACAAATATTCAAAAAAATTACGGGGACCTTAAGGTTTTAAAAGGGGTCGACCTTGAGATTCAAAAAGGAGAAGTAGTGTCCATTGTTGGGGCATCCGGAGCCGGTAAAACGACCTTGTTACAGATTTTGGGCACACTGGATTCGCCTTCAAATACTGATGGCAGCTCGCTATTTATCAACGACACCAATGTAACGGCTCCTAATGACAAGAACCTGGCCCGCTTCCGAAATGAGCATATTGGATTTATTTTCCAATTTCATCAATTGTTACCAGAATTTACAGCTTTGGAGAATGTCTGTATTCCTGCCTTCATCAAAAAAACACCCAAGGAGGAAGCCGAAAAGCGCGCTAAGGAACTATTGGATTTCTTGGGTCTCCAAGATAGATGCCATCATAAACCGAATGCCCTGTCTGGCGGGGAACAACAGCGTGTTGCTGTAGCTCGTTCATTGATGAACAATCCATCCGTGGTTTTGGCAGATGAACCTAGCGGAAACCTGGATTCTGAAAGTGCTGACAACCTTCATAAATTGTTTTTTAAACTTCGGGACGAGTTTGGACAGACCTTTGTTCTGGTCACGCACAATCTTGAATTGGCCAACATGGCCGACCGAAAATTAACCATGGTGGATGGCTTGATTGTTTCCTAAAGCGTATGACCCAATCAGAACTTAAGGAATTTTTGGACGAAAAAGTGGAACAATACAACCATCCCCGTTTTTTGGAAGATGACCCGCTTCAAATTCCACATCGATTTTCCAAAAAAGAAGACATCGAAATCAGTGGGTTTTTAACGGCAACCATTGCCTGGGGGAATCGAAAGAGTATAATCAACAATTCCAGTAGATTGATGGAACTTTTGGATAATGCGCCTCATGATTTCGTGATAAACCATACTGAAAATGATTTGGAGAAATTGGCTCCATTTGTCCATCGCACCTTCAATGGATTGGATTTGGGTTATTTTATTGGCAGTTTAAAAAACATTTATGAAAACCATGGTGGGTTGGAGGCTGTTTTTAGAAAAAACCAAGAAAAGGATTCCATGCAATCCGCTATTTCCAAGTTCAAGGAAGTTTTTTTTGAGCTCCCTCATTTGACTCGAACCACCAAACACATCTCGGACCCCAACAAGGGTTCTGCAGCCAAACGCATCAATATGTTTTTGCGTTGGATGGTCCGCGACAACAGCACAGGGGTTGATTTTGGTATCTGGAAAGATTTACATCCATCCCAACTCTCTTGCCCATTGGATGTGCATTCCGGCAACGTTGCCCGTAAACTAAAGTTGCTCCAACGAAAACAGAATGATGCCAAAGCCCTTTTGGAGTTGGACAAAAAATTACGAAAACTCGACCCAAACGACCCAGTAAAATATGATTTTGCGCTTTTTGGGCTAGGAGTTTTTGAGCGATTTTAACATCCTTTTCTACAATTGCACAAGAAAATCCAAATTCTAGGTAACTTTCTCCTTGTTAGGATTTTAAATGTCTTATCTTAAGTAGCTTAAACAACTGATTGTTTATCTAAACACAACTAACCAATGAAACACTATCTACTTTTAGGTATACTTTCCAGTGCCATTTTTTTAGGATATGGCCAATCTGACAAGCGACTACGGAATATTGAAAAGGAATTTGTGAAAATTCTTGAAGCCACCAAGGCCCCCGGATTTGCTGTAGCCATAGTGGAAGGTGATAAAACCATCTATGCCAAGGGCTTTGGTTATCGCGATTTGGAAAACAAAATACCAATGGATGCAAATACCTTATTGGCCATTGGTTCCTGCTCCAAAGCATTTACCAGTGGTGTTTTAGGGCAGCTCAGAAGCGAGGATAAGTTATCTTTTGATGATAACCCAATTGATTATATCCCTGAGCTTCGGTTTTACAACAATGACTTGAACGCGAACATCAATATTAGGGATTTAATGAGCCATCAAACCGGAATACCAAGGCACGATGGTTCCTGGTACTTATTCCCTACGTTTGATAGGGACAGTTTAATTCAGAGAATTCAATACCAAGAACCATTTACAGGATTGCGTCAAAAATGGCACTATAATAATTTCATGTTTATGCTTCAGGGGGTGATAGCTGAGAAAATCACCGGGAAATCTTGGGAGGATAATATTAGGGAACGATTTTTTGAGCCACTTCAAATGAAGCGCTCCAATCTTTCCATAAAGGAGTTGGAAGCAGGCGAGAATGCGGCTTTGGGTTATGAATATTACAAAGACAGTATCACTCGAAAAACGGACTATTATCGGATAGCGGCAATGGCACCTGCAGGAAGTATCAACAGCAGTGTATCCGAAATGGCCAATTGGCTCAAAGTTTGGATCAACAATGGAAAGTTCAAGGATTCCACTATTCTTCCAGAAAATTATGTAATGGAAGCCATGAGCTCACAATCAGTTATTTCCTCAGGAATCCCTGGGAAGGAAAATCCAGACATATTTATGGCCAATTACGGTTATGGTTGGATGGTTAGCTCCTACCGGGGGCATTATCGTGTGGAGCATGGTGGCAATATTGATGGCTTTTCCGCGAGCACGGCTTTTTATCCTACGGATAGCATTGGTATTGTAGTATTGGCCAATCAAAATGGTTCTGCAGTTCCAACTCTAATCCGTAATACCGTATCGGACCGGATGCTTAACGCAAAGCATACAGATTGGGCAGATTATTACCGTAATGAGAAAAAAAGGGAAAAAGAAGCAAAAGCATCCGCTAAAAAAGCATCCGATTCCACCGCCATTAAGAACACTACTCCGTCTCATGACTTAAGCGCCTACACTGGAGACTATGAAAACAAAGGGTATGGTCGTTTCAGTATTTCACAACAATCTGATTCCTTATTTGCCAATTTTAAACTGAAGAAGTTTTATCTAAAACACCTTCATTATGACATATTTGAACCCATGGAAGTTACTGCTGATGGAATTGAAACTTTTGATGAATTGCCGATACGATTTAATTTCAACTCCAACGATATTGGTGAAATATCCATTTTAAAAGTAAACATTGAACCATCCTTAGATCACCCCATTGAATTTAAACGCGAACCAAAAGTCATTGACGTTGATGTAGCGGAATTAAATAAATATGAAGGGGAATATGAGCTCGCAGGTATCATTATAAAGGTTTACATTAAAGGTGAAGGACTTTACATGCTGGTTCCTGGCCAACCCGAATACAACTTGTTGGCTTCTGGGGAAGATGGCTTTATTATTAAGGGGCTTTCTGGATATAAAACAAGATTCCAAAAGCCGGAAAATGATGTGATGGAAGAGCTTGTTTTAATTCAACCCAATGGAACTTTTGTGGCTACAAGAAGGTAAGTTTTCCTAAATTTTTGGTTTTCAATTTCATCGTAGAAGCTTACTTTTATCTTAGCAATCGACCATGAAACCAAACCAAAAATCAGCATATTATCCTGACATACCACTATTTTTGGTGCTTATCCCATTCATTAGTGCCTTCAATTACTATTTGACCTACGCCAATATAAAGCTCAATTGGTGGCTCATTTTCACCTATACCCTTGACACGTTGATAGGATTTGCAGCTTGGTTGGCTGTGAGGCGAATCATTTTATGGCTCGACAGAAAAATTTCATATAACCCATTTGCCAAGCGAGTTATTGTTCAATTCCTGATAACAACCTTCGTTGGGCTTTTCATTATCAGTTTTTTGACCGAATTGTCAAGTCTTATTGTAAAAGGAACTTGGGCCCACCCCAGTTTTTACAATTATGATTTGTTCATTATTGCCATTTGGTTCTTTTTTATCAATGCCATTTATGTAATGATTCATTATTACTACCAGTGGCAAGGCACAGAACAAAAAGTGTTGCTGGAAAAACAAAAATTGCAAACCGGTTTTTTGGTGAAGGAAGGGAAAAATGAAACTCAGGTTCCTTTTGAAAACATCATGGGATTTTCTGTGGAAAGTGACTATGTGGTGCTGTACACTTTGCAAGGCAAACAATATTTTTTGGATACTCCACTGGATAAAATAAGTGAGGAACTTCCAGAGAGCTTATTTTTTCGACTTAATCGGCAATTCATCATCAACAGAAACCAAATCACTGGGTTCACCAAACTTGAAAATGGTAAAATCAGTGTTTCCGTGGTTCAGGAAAGTACACTTCCTTCCGAAATCCCCGTAAGCCGCACCAAGGCACCTACATTTAAACGCTGGTTTAGGACAATGGACTGACATTTCAGCCGAAATTTTACGACACTTTAAGGATAAAGCTTGCTTTTTAATTGAACTTTGATGGCCCTCCCTCCTACTTTTGGATCATCAAATCAATCAAAATGAGAACAGCAATCATAACTATTTTTTTATATGCGGCGGTGATGCAACCCACTTGGTCGCAGGGTGGTGATGGAAACCATCGAAATTTTCCATTGATCATCAGTATTGAGTTTCATTCCCTTTCCCTTCCCTTTAAAAACAAAAGGCCACTTTTTAAGAATGTGGGCATAGGATTGGGAACCGAAGTAAGCCACAACGGAAATCGAAATTGGGTGCAACAATTTAAAATGACTTGGTACGGCAACAAAACCGCTGGAGGGGGCATCTTGTTTCACACCCAGACCGTGTGGCGACCCACTATGGTCAACGATGCCTATTCGGAAGTGAAGCTAGGTGTAGGTTATTTATATGCCAAGCGACCCAAGGAAGGTTACAGGCCTATACAAAATGGATGGGAGAATGTAGGCAAAAAAGGAAAAGGGATGCTCGTGGTGCCCATCGGCATCGGATTGGGATATGACACTTACGATGAGGGCACCTATGTTTCACCTTTTGCCAATTATCAATTTTTATTGGCCACCAACTATAATGAAAGTATGCCTTTGGTTCCCTTCACCTTGATGGAATTCGGGAGTCGTGTCCATTTTTAACCTTCAAAAGCGAACATCATGAAACAACTAATCGTATTCTCTTATTTACTATTTGCATGTTATCTGGGTTGGTCTCAGATGGACACTAATCCAAACCATCCTAAGCGAAATGAAGTCTCCACAATCTTAAAATCGCTAGTGGAAAATGGCTGTCCCGGGGCAAGCTTTGCTTTGTTGGACAATGATGGATGGTGGATTGAGAGCGTAGGGCTTTCCAATATTGAGGAACAACGTAACATGGAAAATACCTTTCTTCATTACCTGCAAAGTGTGGCCAAAACCTACATGGCAGTGGCCATATTAAAGTTGTATGAAGATGGCAAATTACGTTTGGAAGACCCCATTACCCAGCATTTGGACCCAAAAGTGTCAAAAATGGTGGATAGAGCAGATGAGATTACCATTAAAATGTTGTTGAACCATACTTCGGGGGTACCAGAATATAACTTTAATCCCGAGTACGCAAGTACATTACTTCAACATCCGGAAACTGCTTTTAAGGCAGTGGACTACATCAAATTTATTGATGGCGAACCCCTCACCTTTGAGCCCGGCAGTCAATATTCCTACCGCAACACGAATTATGTTTTGCTTTCACTTATTGCCGACAAGATTACGGGAAATCATGGAAATTATATTGAGAAGACCATTTTTAAACCGCTAGGCTTGACGCACACCTATTATCAAATCTCCTATGAAAAACTAAAGGATGAAATATTGGTCAGCAGCTATTGGGATCGCTATAGTGATGGAATATTGGAAAACATCTCCCATATCCAAAAACAGAATGTCACCTATATGGTCGGGGATGATGGAATCGTTACCACCACCACGGAGGCCATCCTATTTTTAAAAGGATTGTTGGAAGGTAAATTACTCCAAGACTCCACTATGGAATTAATGATGACCTGGGTGAAAAATCGCGAAGGCAAACCTGCCTACGGTCTGGGATTGGGTCATGGAGAGGTGGATGGGCATCCCTATTATGGGCATTCCGGTGGAGGTATTGGCTCTGGATGTGAGCTCCGTTATTTTCCGGAAACAAACCGCTATATGTTCATTGCCATCAACATTGGCACTGTCACCTACAGCCCGTTGCACATTCCCTTGGAAGAACTTCGGAACAAGCTCTTTTTGGCCATGACCGAATGATTTTAGAATAAAAAGGCTTATCGACAAAATCATCGATAAGCCCTATTTTTTATTTGGTAAATGGGTACACCTTCCCTAAAATGGTAATGGTGGAAGTAGAAAAATTTATTTTGATGTCTTTGATATCGGCGACATCCACATCCAAAATACCAGATTGAATGCTTCTTGGTAGCAATACAAAATGTAATGGTTCATCCGTTGTCAAGGAATAGTCCAAGTCAGTAGAACTTGTTCCATTTTGAGAACCATTCCAGAGATATTCATCGTCCCAAATGTATAATGGGGTTTCACTGCCCGCAATCCAAGTTCTGGTGGAATTTTCTTTGTATTCTATTACAGTACCATTTTGTGCAGTGATTTTTCCATCTGTGATGGCAACGCTGTACTCTAAATTCCCATCGGAATCAGGACCTAGGTTTTCCACCACATGGGTCCCTTCCACTTTATATTCGTTGTGGTAGTAATCGGTAAACGTTGCGGTATGAATGCTACCAGGTTCTCTATACCAATCCGTGGAAACTATGGAAATCTTTCCTTTTCGGGTAATGCCGTCCGGACCAAGAACTCCCGTTTTAAAATCAAGCATGATGGTTTTGGGGAACGTGATTAAGTCAAATGGGGTTATCGTAATGTCGGCTTCAAGTGCGGTCGCCTCAACGGATTTGGCTTGCGAATCAGACGCCGAACTTTCGGCAGATAGAACAGCATCACCGTTATTGTTTCCAATATCCTGAAATACTTTGTTGACAATAACGTACTCCGATAAAGCATTCAAAGCTTCGTCTGAAGAAGTGCCAGTTTTGGTTTCTTCTTTGTCGCAACCAAAGCATAACACGACCAATGTAGGAATTAAAAGTTTTTTCATAATACATAAGATTTGTTGTTACAAAAAAACCTAAAATTCCAATACTAAACGACTTTAGAAGGTTATTTTTTAAAAGTGTAGGCTTTGGTTCTGAGCCTATTAGAATAAAAACCGCATCGGAAACCTACATGTTTAGGAAGTTGGAATTCCTCCAAAACCATACCCAGGTTCCAGATTGAGCATCACTTTTTGTCCTCCTTTTGCAATGGATTCATAAATGGCTGCACAGATAATCATATCACGCTTGCCCATTTCACCTGGCGCTATGTTTGGGGCATCAAAAAGCACGTGTTTTGAAAAATCATCCATTTGCAATTTTTGCTGACTTTCATGTGGAAACTCAATTACATCTCCTTTGGAGGTCTTTCCACTTAATGGACCATAATTATTGGCGGGTTGCAGTTGAAACCACCCCGTTTCAGCGGAAACATACATACTGTTGGCATTGATGTTATGTGAAGTCATGATATTGCCCACCGCTCCGTTGGGAAACTCAAACTGTGCGGTTATAGTCTCATCGGTATCTTTAAAATATTCTGGACGGGTGCTATATTCCTGAGCTGTTACAGAAATAGGGTTCTGCCCTGAGCCATAAATGGTACTTTGAATGGCATAAACGCCCATATTGAGCAACGCCCCACCTCCAGAAAGCTCTTTGTTCAACCTCCATTGGTCTGGGTTTCCTCCGGAATAATAACCTGCATCCGCGGAAACGTATCTTATTTTTCCAAAGGTATTCTCGCGCACAAAGCGTTTTACCTCATTGGTATAGGGCTCCGATTGTAATCGATATCCTATTCCCAATTTCACCCCAGCTTTATTGCAAGCATCGATAATAGCATCACATTCCTCGACACTTACGGCCATTGGTTTTTCACAAATAACATGTTTTCCAGCCTTGGCCGCCCTGATGCAGAATTCGGCATGCATGCTGTTTGGAAGTACTACATAGACCACATCAATGTCGTCGTTCTTGGCGATATCATCAAAGTTTTGATAGTTGTATATATTTTTTTTGGGGATGTTGTATTTATCTGCCCATATTTTTTCCTTTTCGGGAGTGCCGGTAACTATTCCTGCGAGATAACAGTGTTGGGTATCCTGTAAGGCAGGTGCCAGCTGATAGGTGCTGTAGCTTCCCAGTCCCACCAAGGCAATGCCAAGTTTCTTTTTGTCTTGTCCGGTTCCCATGGCACAGGCCATTGGTGTTACAGCCATAATAGCGGCACTTCCCATGCCTTTGGCCATTAATGTATTGAAATTTCTTCTTGTTAAATTTTTCATTGGTAACGTGTTTAGTCCGTGCGTCTTAAAATTAAGAATAATGCGAATATGCTCGGCTTTTTCCTTGGTTTTACCATTCTTTTAACAAAAAAAGAACCTTCAAAATACTTACTTTTAGAGCTCGACTAAATCAACTTTATACTATGAGAAAAATTTATCTTGCTCTGAGCATCGTTTTATGCTCTTCAATTTCCATTGCCCAAAGTAGAAAACTTCCGGTGGACACTACGGTGACCACACACCACTCCGTCACCATCAAAGGTGTAAACATTAATTATACGGCCACTACGGGGACCCAACCGGTTTGGGACGAATTGGGAGAACCCATTGCCGCCCTGCATTATACCTATTACACTAGGGACAATGTGAAAAATCGAGCTGAACGTCCTTTGCTGATTTCTTTCAACGGTGGTCCTGGTTCCGGTTCTGTTTGGATGCACTTGGCTTACACTGGTCCACGAATTCTTAAAATTGATGACGAGGGATATCCGGTTCAACCCTATGGTGTGGACCATAACCCCTATTCTGTATTGGATGTAACGGATATCGTTTATGTAAATCCTGCCAATACTGGATATTCACGTACCATTCCCGAAACTGGGAAAGAGGTAGACCACGAAAAATTCTTTGGCATCAATGCCGATACCAAATATTTGGCTGAATGGCTGAACACCTTTGTGACCCGAAACAATCGCTGGAGATCACCAAAATACATTGTAGGTGAAAGTTATGGAGGAACACGGGTAATGGGACTTTCGTTGGCGCTTCAGGAGCAACAATGGATGTACCTGAATGGCGTTATTATGGTTTCCCCTGCCGATTATAGAGTATTCCGTACTGAAGATCCTGTTTCCAGCGCATTGAACCTTCCCTATTTTGCGGCGGCTGCTTGGCATCATAAGATGTTGCCATCTGCTCTGCAGAGCAAGGATTTGTTGGAGGTTTTGCCCGAGGTTGAAGACTATACCATCAATACCCTATTGCCTGCCATTGCCAAGGGAGGTTTTATTTCCGATGCGGAACGAACCGCGGTTGCCCAGAAGATGGCCTATTATACTGGCTTAAAAGAAAAAGATATCATTGATCATAATTTGGATGTGCCCACCCAGTTCTTTTGGAAAGCCTTGCTCAAGGATAAAGGGGGGTATACCATCGGACGTTTGGATAGTCGTTATTTGGGATTTGACAAGCAGCTTTTCGGGGATAGCCCCGACTATTCTCCAGAATTGACCTCTTGGCTGCACAGCTTCACTCCTGCAATCAACTATTACCTTCAAGAAGAATTAGGGTTTAAGACCGACATTAAATATAATATGTTCGGACCCGTACATCCTTGGAACAATGATAATGACAATGTGCGCGACAACCTTCGTCAGGCCATGGCGGAGAACCCTTATCTGAATGTGTTGGTACAGTCAGGATATTATGATGGTGCTTGTACTTACTTCGCTGCAAAATACACCATGTCCCAAGTGGACCCAAGTGGACGTATGAAAGACCGTTTTGCTTTTAAAGGCTACCGTTCCGGTCACATGATGTACTTGCGAAGGGAAGACCTTCAAAAAGCGAATGATGATATTCGGGACTTTATCATAAGAACCCAAGCCAATGGAAAAAGTGCTAAGTACTAATCCTTGATGGTCAATATTAAAGACAGCGGCATAGAACTATTGTTCATGCCGCTTTTTTTATTTAACACATTGCGATGTAACAATTTATCTTCTTTTTAAACTAATAGACAAACACACAGTCATGGGAGGAGAAGGAAGCATGATGCATGCCATCAAAAGTTTAAAGGAAAATAGAAGTCTACTCAAAAAAAGGAGGCTACAATCCAAAGACGATGTCTATGGCAAAAAGAATGTGACCCGTCTTCAGTTCAAAAAATCCACCCCAAGGGATATTAGTCGTATTAAGAAAATGATGTTCATTCAAAAACAAAAGGAAAATAGACTTATGTTTTGGGCATTTGTGGTCACTATTCTGTTGATTGCCATTTCTTATTTACTTTTACGGTAGTAGCACAATCAATTTTTAACTAAAAACAAATCATCTTGAAAGTACAAACCGTAATTTGGACCATGGCTTCACTATTGGCATTTTTAAATCCAAACAAATCATCTGCCCAAGACTGGCCTAATTTGGAAAAATATAAAAAGGCAAATGCTGAGTTATCTGCTCCTTCAGAAAATGAACATCGGATTGTCTTTATGGGCAATTCCATTACAGAAGGATGGTCCAACGCCAACCCAAATTTCTTTGAGAACAATCCATACATAAATCGAGGTATAGGCGGACAGACCACACCCCAGATGCTGCTTCGGTTTCGGCAGGACGTTATTGATATTGATGCTGATGTTGTCCTAATTTTAGCAGGCACGAACGACATTGCCGGAAATACGGGTCCCATGACCTTGGAACAGATAAGGGATAACATACTTTCTATGGTTGAACTGGCCAAGGCCAATTCCATAACTCCAATAGTATGTTCTGTACTTCCAGCGTATGACTATCCATGGCGCCCCGGACTGGAACCAAACATAAAAATTCCCAAGCTCAACCTTTTGTTGAAGCAAATGGCAGAGGAACAAGGTGTAATGTATCTGGATTACTATTGGGCCATGGCCGATGAGCGAAGCGGACTTCCCAAGGAATTGACAACAGATGAAGTCCATTTAACGAAAGAAGGCTATGCAGTCATGGAAAAATTAGTGCAAGAAGCCATCGCAAAGGTTATTCAAAATGAAAATTAATCTTTCCTGTATTTTTTGCTGTTGTGCTTTTCTGGTTTTCGGCCAAGAGGAAATGACGGTGCTACCCGCTATGGAACTCCTAAAAGAGTTTGATAAAGTCCGGGATTTTACCATGGGTGACAGTGGTACGGAAGCATACTTCACCATTCAATCGCAAACCGAAGAAGTTTCCGTGATTTCCATGTCCACCAAAACTGGAGAAAAATGGGGAGCCCCAATAATTGCTTCTTTCTCGGGAACCTACAAGGACATGGAACCGTTTATGGCACCTGATGGGTTACGATTATACTTCGTATCGAACCGTCCCCTACACGATTCCATTTCCCAAACCAAGGATTTTGATATTTGGTATGTAGAACGGCTCTCCAAAACGGGAGCTTGGTCAGAACCCATTAATATGGGGGCCCCTATTAATTCGGAGCACAATGAGTTCTATCCAGCGGTGGCCGAAAATGGAAATTTCTATTTTACCGGTGACCGTCCAGATTCCAAGGGAGAGGATGATATTTTCTTCAGTGAATTCAAAAATGGAAACTATTTGGAGCCCATTTCTATGGATGAAAACATCAATTCTGAAGGTTTTGAATACAACGCCTATATTTCCAAAGATGACAGCTATTTGATTTTTGGCGGATATAATCGTGAAGATGGACAAGGAAGTGGCGACCTGTACATCAGTTTCAAAAATGATGCTGGAAATTGGTCAAAGGCCAAACCCCTGCCCCAGCCTATCAATTCCAAACAAATGGATTATTGTCCGTTTATGGATGAAGCGAATAGCACCCTGTATTTTACCAGCCGAAGAATCTCAAATCCAAAAGAACCCCTGCACAACATGCAATCTTTGAGGCTATTTCTTGATTCTTATGAAAACGGAAACAGTAGATTGTATATGGCAACCTTGAATATCAGTCAACTAAAAGCAAACTGAACAGCACTTTTATTAGATATCAGGAGCTAATCTTGGAAATATCTCAAAAGAGAATGGATAAACAGCACCATTACTGATCTTTTGTATATTTGAGCATACAATTTTTACTGGTGGAACTGGTTGGTAATAAGGAAACTACGATAGCGGTCTTACCCTTTCAATTTATTGGGGTTGAAAATGCCTTGAGCCCCATCATAAAAGGGTTCACGGAAGACCTTATCATTAATTTCTCAAAGTTTGTCGGTCTCTCTGTTATTTCGCAATACTCCACTTTGGCCATTTCGGATATATCAGATACACAGTCGATTGAAAAACTTGGCGCCGATTATATCATCACAGGAAGTTTTAGACCATTGGGCGATGGGTACAGAATCGGTGTACAGCTCATCCGGACCCGCGACAATAGAGTGGTCTTTGCCGGAAACCATAATGAGAACCTTGAAACCATTTTAAATGCAGAGGATACCATTACCCAACAAATGGTAAGTGTACTTCAACAACAAATAGAGCATGACCTCCTCTCCTATTCTTATAAAAAGGAATCTGTGGAACTTGCTGCCTATGAAAATTGGCTTTTGGGTATAAAAGAACTCAAAAAAGGTACGGTTGAAAGTGACCTTATCGCTCGCGAATACTTTGAGGCAGCGTTAAAAATTGACCCTTTGTTCGCAAGGGCATACACAGGAATTTCCCTTTCCTATTTCAATGAATGGAGTTGTCAATTGTGGGACCGCTGGGAAGTGAGCCATAAAGGTGCACACGACTATGCCCTTAAAGCGATTGAGTTGGATGAGACCGATTATGTTTCCTTGGCCGTTTTGGGAAGAACTTTCTTGTATTTGGGTGATTATGACAAATCCGAGCATCTTTTACGCAGGTCGCTTCGGATGAATCCCAACGATGCCGACAACCTTATTCTTATTTCCAATTGTTTTGTTTGGTTGGGATATTTGGAAGAGGCTGAAGAATTATATCTCAAGGCTCGAAACTTAAACCCTTTACACCCCGAAGCCTATCTGCCCATAGGTATGTTGGTTTATTTTGAAAAAGGAGACTTCGGAAAAGCCATCGAATTAGGGGAAAAAGTGGCCAATCTTTCCATTTGGACCGATTTCACTGCGTTCTTAGCCGCGGCATATTACCATCTTTCCAATAACGACAAGATGAATGTGTATTGGAAAAAATATCTGGAATTATTCAAAAAGAACATTAACGAGGGAAAAGAAGCGACCAACCAAGAAGCTGTGGAATGGCAAAAGGTGGTCAACCCATACAAAGTGAAGAGCAACATGGAACCTTTTTGGGACTATATTCTTGGCGATAATTCCGAAAAGTCAACTCATTCAGTTCCAAAAAATAAAGCAATCAAAACCCTAAAAGGAAATTTTATTCAGAATGGTGAACTGTGGGAGCTCAGTTATCTGAATAAATCTGCTGTGATAAAAGACTCCAAAGGTCTCCATGATATTGCCCAATTGCTGGAACAGCCCGAAGAACAGATTCATTGTGCCGTACTTATGGGCGTGGTATTGGAAACCGGTGGCACTTCCATGATTGATGACCAAGCGATGAAAGAGTACAAATCCAAACTTCGTTCTTTAAAAGTTGATATCTCAGATGCCGAGGAAATGGGCATGTATCAAAAAGCTGATGCGCTACAAGAAGAATACGAGGCGTTGGTGGAGCATTTATCCCAGGTAACAGGTTTGTCCAATAAAATTCGAAAAACGGGTTCTTCCGTCGAAAAAGCAAGGGCCGCGGTAACATGGCGTATTCGGAGTTCCATCAAAAAAATTGAGAAAGTACACCCCAAATTGGCCAAGCATTTGACCAACTCAATAAAAACAGGGACCTGCTGTAGTTATGAGCCAGAGACACCACATGAGTGGACGGTTTAAGAAAACTTACAGCACTTACCTTACAATGTAAGGCAAAAACTTTTGCCTATAGGTTGAACAACAACATAAAAAAATAGACAAATGTTTGAGATTATTAAAAGTTTGCCGAATCCTTGGGAGGTACTGATTGACCCCATCTCCTTGATTGTATTGGGCATGTACGGCGTATTGATGCTTTGGGAGGGGCTTTTTCCTGCACGGGAATTACCCAAAATTAAGAACTGGAAACTAAGAGGACTTGCATCCTTTGGCGTGTTTTTTTACCTATCTACCTATTTCCCTCTCATCTGGGATACCTATTTAGTGGATTATCAAATCTTCGACCTTACTGTGCTTGGAGCAGGATGGGGAGCGTTTGTGGCGGTAATGATCTATGAATTTGGACTTTATGTTTGGCACTATGCGATGCACAAGAATGATACACTGTGGAAAATCTTCCATCAAATGCACCACAGTGCGGAACGCATGGACAGTTACGGTGCCTTCTATTTCAGTCCTATGGATATGATTGGATTTACCTTATTAGGTAGCCTCTGTTTGGTCGTTGTTGCAGGTTTCACTCCTGAAGCTGCCACTTTGTTCATCTTGATCACAACCTTTTTATCCATATTTCAGCACGCCAACATTAAGACTCCTACATGGGTTGGATATATAATTCAACGACCCGAAGCGCACACCATTCATCATGCAAAGGGAATCCATGCTTATAATTATTCAGATATTTCCTTGTATGATATCATTTTTGGGACCTTCAATAATCCAAAAGGATATTCACACGAAACAGGGTTTTACGATGGTGCCTCGAAACGGATATGGGACATGTTGACATTTAAAGACGTTTCGGAAAAATAATCCGTTGTGATTTATAGTAAAAGCGCATTGCTTTTAATTGCTGTGCTTGCGGTCATTCTTTTTTTGACTTCTTGCAGCAAAAATGATGACGATATTGGCCCTTCCCCTATCCCAGAACCCGGGAACGAAGTGGTATATCTTCCAGTTGTGGTCCATGTGATGCACAATGGTGAAGGTATTGGGGAAGGTCCAAATCTTTCCAATGAACGCATAAACCGGCAAATTGAAATCCTCAATGAAGATTACAGACGAAAAGTGGAAACCAAAGGATTTAACGACCATCCAGATGGTGGAGATGCCCAAATTGAATTTGTATTGGCAAAAAAGACACCGACTGGAGCGCAAACCGATGGGATAAATCGAATTGATGCATCGCAGATAAATGTTCCGGAATTGGGATATAATCAAAATCATTTTGCCCAGTATGCCTATTGGAATCCGAATGCATACATTAATATATGGACTAGTGCCTTGCCTGAATCAATGATGTGTTTGGTGTTGGGAAGTGCAACCGCTCCTGAAACGGATTTGCCAGGAACCCAATATTTGCCCGTTCCAGGACCAAACGATGCAGAAGGAATTCTGATAAATTGGATGCACTTTGGGGAATCAGATATTGATTGCCATGCGCGATTCGGCAGGACGCTGACCCATGAAATGGGGCACTATCTCGGCTTATTGCACACATGGGGAAGTGGTGATTGCGAGACCAACGATTTTTGCGATGATACTCCGGCGGTGGATTCACATGTATTTGGTAAGGTTCCTTTTATTGGGTGCGCTGGAGAAGAAATCATGATTGGGAATTACATGAACTATTCCCATGACGAAGTGATGAACATTTTCACCAAAGACCAGATTCAACGGATGCATTATGTGCTCAAAAATCATCCGGGTAGAAACGCTTTATTAACGAGCCCCGCTCTTTAACTTATAACTTAATTATTATGTCCTGTGCCAATCCAAACTTGTGGTATGGTAAAAATCATACCCATCACTCCCAATTCAGTGATTCAGAATTTTTGGAAGCTTTTGAAAATGGAAGTTTAAACCCAAAATTGTTCAATCATGAAGCCCATCTAAGATTAGCGTGGATTAATATTCAAAATCATGGCGAACAAATAGCGGTTGAAAAAACGTGTTCAGGCATTAAGCATTTTGATGTCATTTATGGGAAAGGCGATAAATTTCATACTACAATTACAGTCGCGGCTGTGAAAGTGGTGTATCATTTCATGAAGAAGTCCAAATCAACAGACTTTTTTGACTTTATGGAAGAATTTCCCCGATTGAGAGTGGCGTTCAAGGAATTATTGGAACAACATTATAGCTCGGATATGTTCTGCAATAAGCAGGCAAAAACGGATTATATCCGGCCAGATGTACTCCCTTTTGACTGATTTCAGGTAATTGCCTTGGGATTTAGTTTATTTGTAACATGCTACATCCCAAGGTAAGTATTTGTATTCCCTTTAAGGATACCGCACATTTTCTCCCTGAATGTCTGGATTCCATTCTAAATCAAACCTACCAAAATTGGGAAGTTCTTGCGGTAAACGACCACTCCAGTGATTCCAGTTTTGAACTGCTTAAATCCTACGCCGAAAAGGATAACCGGATAAATGTATGCACTAACAAAGGTGCTGGAATCATCCCCGCATTACAAACGGCGTATTCTAAAAGTAGCGGAGAATTCATTACCCGTATGGATTCTGATGACATCATGAAACCCCATCGGTTGGAGGTTATGGTGAAATCACTGCTGGAATATGGGAAAGGTCATGTTGCTGTGGGGCAGGTCAATTATTTTTCAGACCTAGGTATCAGTGACGGGTACGAACGTTACGAAATCTGGTTGAATGAGTTAACCTCCCAAGGAGCAAACTACACGGAAATTTACAAGGAATGCGTTATTCCCTCCCCCTGTTGGATGGCCTACCGAGATGATTTTGAAGCCTGCAATGGCTTTCAACCCAATCGTTATCCGGAAGATTATGATTTAACGTTCAGATTTTACGAAAAGGGATTGCAAATCATTCCCTGCAAGGAGGTATTACACCTTTGGCGTGATTATGACACCCGAACCTCCCGCACCCATGAGCACTATGCCCAAAACTATTTTTTGGACATTAAACTCCACTACTTTTTAAAATTGGACTTTGACAAGAATCGACCTTTGGTCATCTGGGGAGCAGGTTTCAAGGGCAAAACAATTGCCAAAAAATTGAAGAAACAGAAAATTGACTTCACTTGGCTGTGCAATAATCCCAATAAAATTGGAAAGAAAATCTATGGCAAGAAACTCGTTCATTTTAAAAAATTGATGGAATTGCAGCATCCTCAAAGTATTATTACCGTTGCCAACGAAGCTTCACAGCAGGAAATTCGAGCGTATTTCAAAAAAAATGGACAACGACCCGCAACTGATTATTTTTTCTTCTGCTAAATTCCTTCACCCAACACCTAACACCCAATACCCAACACCCTTTACCCCATCCCAATCACCTTTACCAAATTCTTAACTGGAAAAAATAAAACCCTGCACTATTTTAATGCCTATATTTGTTCAATCAAAGTTGGGAATGCAGTTTAAACATCCGGAAATTCTTTGGGCCCTCGCACTACTTGTCATTCCTGTCCTCATTCATTTATTTCAATTACGTAGGTATAAAAAGACACCGTTCACCAATGTAGCCATGCTGCAAAAGGTGGTTTCTGAGTCCCGAAAAAGTAACTCCTTGAAAAAATGGTTGCTGTTATTGACCCGACTAGCGTTGATGGCTGCCATTATCATCGCTTTTGCCCAACCCTTTTCATCTACGGAAACTGCGCTTCGAGAGAAAGAGACTGTAGTCTATTTGGATAACTCGTTCAGTATGCAGGCAAAAACCAATGGGTTATCCCTCTTGGAAAAAGCAGTTCAGGACCTAATCCGAAATAGTAAGGGGGAAACCGTTTTTAGTTTGTTTACTAATGAAAGCACCTATGATGATGTCAACATCAATGACATTCAAAATATATTGCTGTCCCTTCCATATACCCACAAGCAGTTAAATCTGGAGGAAATCAAGCTGAAGGCTACAACGCTATTTTCAAAATCGACTAGTACTATAAAGAATCTGATTGTTATTTCAGATTTCCAACAACGCATAGCATCCAATACTCCAACTCAAGATTCGCTGATTTCGGTTCACCTAGTTCCAGTTCAACCCAGAGAAGCGCAAAATGTTTCCATAGATTCTGTTTACCTTGAGGATGAATTATCGGAGCAGCCTAAACTTACCGTATTGCTCTCTGGAGGTTCTGAGGAGGAGAATTTGCCCATTTCCTTGTTCAACAATGATACGCTCATTGCAAAATCGGCCGCTAAATTCAATTCCAACGGTACTGCCGAAGTAATTTTCTCCATTCCTGGTAATACTAAAATCAATGGTAGATTGAATATTACCGAGAATGGACTGGGCTACGACAACCGATTCTATTTCAACATTAATGAGCGGGAAAAAATAAAAGTGCTTGCCGTCAGCGCTTCAGAAAATGATTATTTGGAGCGATTGTACCCTGACACTGAATTTGAATTCCAGAAATTCCCTTTAAATAAGTTGGATTACAGTGCGTTGGATGAACAAAATGTTGTGGTCTTGGATAATTTGCAATCCATCCCCAGTAGCCTGCAAAAAATACTACGAACGTTTAAGGATAATGGGGGAACCTTGATTGTAATTCCTTCAAACCAAAGTGATTTTGCCTCCTATAACTCATTTTTGTCCGCTTTTTCTCCGTTACAACTCATCGAAAAGGTGGCCAACAGCACTAAAGTGACCTCAATTTCATTTGACCATCCGTTATATAAAAACGTATTTGAAAAGAGAGTGACCAATTTTCAGTACCCTACTTTAAAGGAGTATTATAAGGTGCAATCCAACTTGCCCAAAATTCTTTCGTTGGAAGGAACCGATGCCTTTTTGTTGGGTGATGATGGATTTTATGTGTTCACCGCATCGCTGGAAAGTAATAATTCCAACTTTAAAAACTCCCCCTTAATTGTGCCCACATTTTATAATATGGCTACATCGAGCCTACAGGTATCGGATATTTACCACACCGTAGGTGAAATCAGTACATTGGATATTTCAACAAATTTGGGAAGCGATGACATCCTGAACGTTTCTAAGGAGGATTACGATTTTATACCGCTGCAGCAGACCTTTCCCAACAGGGTTCGCCTCACTTTTGACCAAAATCCGACCTCAGACGGGATTTATACCATCAACCAAGAAGGTGAATCGCTACAAAATATAAGTTTTGACTATCCGAGGACCGAAAGCAAACTCAATTACTTGGACGTTGAAAGCATACCAAACGCCAGTACGCAAGATTCCATTGCTTCACTTTTTGAATACTTGGAAGCTGAAAGCAATATTACTGCATATTGGAAATGGTTTGTTATTTTAGCGTTGCTTTTGGCGTTGACCGAGGTAATTATCCAAAAATTCATTACATGAACATTCTGCTGAAGTCTGCAAAAATCGTGTGCCCGGAAAATAAGGATCTGCATTTGAAAAAGCGGGACATCCTAATCAAAAATGGGATTATAGAAAAGATTGCCACTTCCATTGAAACGCCTTCAAACACCAAAGAAGTTGATTTTAAAAATCTTCATGTCTCGTTGGGATGGTTTGATAGTGGCGTGAGTTTTGGTGAACCCGGACATGAAGAGCGGGAGACCATTGCTAATGGACTAACTGTGGCCATCAAAAGTGGTTTTACCGATATTGTCCTCTACCCCAACACCTACCCTGTTCCAGATACCAGTTCTGATGTAGTTTTTTTGAAGGAACGCAGCCTTGGAAAATCAACAAATCTCTATCCTTTGGGAACGTTGACCAAAAATGCGGAGGGTGTTGACCTTGCTGAGCTGTTCGACATGAAAAATGCTGGGGCGGTTGGTTTTTACGACTTCAAACAGCAGATTGTGAACCCCAATCTTTTAAAGATTGCACTGCTCTACGCACAAAATTTTGAGGGACTGGTTTTTTCACATCCCCAAGATATCCATATTAAAGGAAAAGGAATTGTACATGAAGGTGTGGTTTCTACCCGTTTGGGACTGAAAGGAATACCAGCTTTGGCGGAAGAGCTTCAAATTGCCAGAGATTTGTTTATCCTGGAATACACTGGCGGAAAATTGCACATCCCCACCATTTCAACTGCGGAATCCGTAAAACTGATTGCCAATGCGAAGAAAAAGGGATTGGATGTGAGTTGCAGTGTGGCCATCCATAACTTGGTCTTTACCGATGAAACCTTGGAGGATTTTGATACCAATTTCAAGGTGTCCCCTCCCTTGCGAACCAGGCAGGATAGCAAAGCCTTGGTAAAAGGACTAAAGGACGGTACCATCGATTTTGTTACTAGTGATCATATCCCGATTGATGTTGAAGGAAAACGGGTGGAGTTTGACAATGCCATGGATGGTTCCATCGGTCTTGAAACCGCTTTTGGAAGCTTGAACAACATCCTTGGTATGGAAGAAACCATATCCTTATTGACCAAAGGTCGTGAACGTTTTGGTCTGGAGACACCAGCTATAAAAGAAGGTGAAAAGGCATGTTTAACACTCTTTGACCCAGATGGAGAGCACATTTTTGGAGTGGAAGATATTTTGTCCACTTCCGAAAACAGTATGTTCTTGGGCGCGCAGCTCAAGGGCAACGTATACGGGGTAATCAATAACAATAAAACTTCAATTTAATATTTTGAGCAAGCCCAATCCAGGAAGAACAACGGCCATTGTGGCCTATATCACCATCGTTGGATGTTTGATTGCCATCACCATGAATATGGAACCTAAGAATGCCTTTGCCCGTTTTCATATCCGGCAAGCCTTCGGAATTCACTTATTATTTCATGCGCTGGCCATCGTCCTAACTTTTATGGGAGTTGTATATTTTGCGCTTCCCTTATATCTTTTTTATCTGGTGCTTTGGGGGTATGGATTTATTCAAGCGTTGAATGAAAAGACCCAACCTTTGCCTGTTCTGGGCCCCTATTTTCAAAAATGGTTTACCTTTATTTCTTAATAGATTATCATGTCCCAACCTTCACTTTCCTTAGAATACCTCCTACGTCCATCATCCTTGTCATCAGGAAAAAAGCCAGCGCTTTTTATGTTTCATGGCTATGGAAGTAATGAAGAGGACTTGTTTTCCTTTGCTTCTGAACTCCCAGAGGAATTGGAGGTGATTTCTGTTCGAGCACCTTATGATTTGGACCCATTTGGACACGCTTGGTATGCCATTAATTTTGATGCGGAATACGGAAAATGGAGTGATGATGAGCAAGCCAAGGAATCCCGAGATAAAATTGTGGCTTTTATGGATGAGGCCGTCGCAGCTTATGATTTGGATGAAAAGAACATCACGCTGTTGGGCTTTAGCCAAGGTACCATTCTAAGCTATGCCGTTGCCCTTTCTTTTCCTGAAAAAGTAAGAAATGTGGTGGCATTGAGCGGGTATATCAACGAACGGATTTTAAGGGAAGACTACGCTGAAAAAGACCATAGCAATCTGCACATTTATGCTTCCCACGGGCAAGTAGACCAAGTGATTCCCGTGGAATGGGCCCAAAAAACACCTGATTTTCTAGAGAAATTGAACATTGATTTTACCTATGAGGAATTTCCCATTGGGCATGGCGTCTCCCAACAAAATTTCTATTCCTTCCGAAAGTGGTTGGTGGAAAGGATTTAAGTTAACGAATTGCAGCGAAAAATTACAGCCCGAGTTAGCTACTGTTTTTTGTAATTAATTTTTTTGTCCGCTAGTATCTTCAATATTCTTTCTTTTGTGTTTAAGATTGTAGTTGCTACCAGTCCCTCAAACGCAAAAAAATATAAAAGTCCAAATAAAGGCATTACAAGAATCTCCCATTGAAAATTGTTAAGATTGCTGAACGTATAAATTACGATAATGATAATAGTAATGAATGTGAATCCAAGGGAGAAGTTGGCATGAATTTTATAAGTCGGACCGTTAATCCTATTCAATTCCATTTTGCAGAGTTTTCCATCAGAACTAATATTGACCACAGTTAAATTAACCTTTGAAATATGCCCACCTTGCGGGTCAAGTATACCTAACGGTAAATTTGGTGTTATGTCAAGTCCTCCATCAAGGCCAATTGCTCCAGAAAGTCGGTTCTTTTTATTCTTTATTGAAGAAAGAATCAATTCATAGACTTCATTCATGTCCTCATTTACAATATAAACGTCTGATTGGGTCATTAAAAATTCGATTCTGGGATTTGATATAATATTGTGGCAAATGATTAAGGTATGAATCCTTATTTGCTATTTACTACTTCGACTTTGCTTACAAAGTTAGCTGTCATCCTGAAAGTACGCAGTACTCGAAGAATCTATTTCCCTTTCAATAGCAAAATGATATTCTTCACTTCGTTCAGAATGACAAAAAACAAAATTGTTAGTTGCTTCGGGCGTAAAGCAAGTGGTCCAATAACGTAAAATCTATACTCAAGTTGTCCTTAAGCTCGTACTTGATGATCAAGTCTCCCCAGTATTTTCCATCCGAAAAATCGGCAAGAATCCATTTGTGGTTCAACACCTTAATTTTGTTGATTTTGAAATCACTCTCCATCCCTTCGTAGGGAATTAAAGGATTATCCCCTGTTGGTTCATTGGTTTCCAATAGTTTATCTTGAATATATCGGGATGGGTCTTCCAAATTCAAATGGTCAAAATACGCCAAGGCATCATCATTGTTTTCCAAGGTGAAATATTGCATGTCCAATATTTTCAATTGCGATTTTTTCAACGAATCTTGAAGCTGTTGTACTTCGGTTTCCAAACGTTGCACATCTGAGGACATGACTTTTTGCATAGTACTGGTGCTCACAAACTGGTACAGCACAACTAACGCCGCAAATACAAATAGGTAAAGAAAAATTTTACTTTTCATGGTGTTTATATCTTCAATTGTAGGTTATCGTAGGCCAAATGTATGTTTTTGGGCAATTCTTTTTCCACTTCTTCGTGAAATCCCATAATATGGCTAATGTGCGTAAAATATGTTTTTTCCGCACCAACTTCCTGCGCAAATTCAATGGCCTCCTCTAAATTAAAATGGGAATGGTGGGGTTCCTTCCGAAGTGCATTGACCACCAATATTTTGACTCCTCTAATTTTTTTGAGTTGGTCCTCTTCCACCCGTTTTACATCGGTCAGATACACAAAATCCTTGAATCGATAGCCAAATACCTGCAAGCGATTGTGATACGCTTCAATAGGAACCACAAGAAGATCCCCCAATTCAAAAGGCCTGTCCTTTTCCACAGGAATTACTTGCACTGCCGGAGCACCAGGATATCTATTTTCATCCGCAAAAATGTAATCGAATCGTCTTTTTAGGGAAGAAATCACACGTTCATGGGCATAAACGGGAATGTCGCCTTGCCGGAAAAAGAAAGGTCGAATGTCATCAATTCCTGCCGTATGGTCCGCGTGTTCGTGCGTGAACAAAATTCCATCCAGTTTTGGGATGGGATTGGTCAACATTTGTTGCCTAAAATCGGGCCCGCAGTCAATTACATAATTAAAATCCTGCCACGAAATCAAGACGGAAACCCGTAATCTTTTGTCCTTGGCGTCCTTGCTCAGACAAACTGGATGATTGCTTCCGATAACAGGTATTCCCTGGGAGGTTCCCGTGCCTAAAAAGGTAATGGTCATCTTATCATCCATTAAATCCAAAATTATAACTTATTTATTTAATAGATTGAATGAAGAGTGTAACTTTGTTTCTCACAAAACTCTCGGATATGCCTACTGTACCAAGCAAAGAGAATGCTTTTGAAAACATCCCTTCCATTAAGGCAAAGACCCTTAGAATTAACCTGAACCCGAATATTTATGGAACTTTTGCAGAAATTGGTGCAGGGCAGGAAACGGCCAGACATTTTTTTAGGGCTGGTGGGGCTTCGGGAACCATTGCGAAGGCGATGAGTGCTTATGACAAATCCTTTAGTGACGCCATTTATGGGATTGAGGAGGATGGACGATATGTGACCCAGTCGCGCTTAAAGAAAATGCTAAACCACGAGATGAAGTTGGTGGAAGAACGTATCAGTCGGGAAAGCAACCCAGATTATTTGTTCTTTACCTATGCCAACACGGTAGCTACCATCGATTTTTCAAAGCGATACAAAGGCCATGGTTGGGTGGGAATTCGTTTTCAGTTGGACCCGGACCAAAAGGAATATGATGAAATTGTCCTGCATCTTCGTTTTAAACAAAATGAAGCTCGTCTACAGCAGGAAACTCTTGGGATTCTTGGCGTAAACCTTATTTATGGTGCCTTTTTTAAATTCCATAAACCAAAAAAACTTCTTAAATACCTTTATGATCATATCGACAAGGATACTTTGGAAATTGATATGGTCAACTTTACTGGACCCAATTTCAAAGATGTTGACAACCGCTTGGTGAGCCTGCAGTTGATCAAAAACGACATGACTGATGCGGTGATGTTCGGACCTGATGGAAACAACCTCTTACCTGCTGCGGTACTCTACAAGAAAAATATTTTGGCTTTGCGGGGAAGCTTTAGACCTGTGACCAAAGTGAACATGGATATGTTCAAGAAATCGTACGATATTTTTGTACGGGAACAGACCGTGGAATATGAAAATACCATTGTGGTCTTTGAGATTACCCTGTCCAACCTTAAGGTTTCTGGGGAAATTGATGAGCAGGATTTCATGGACCGAGCTGAATTGCTCTGCTCTTTGGGACATACGGTGCTCATTTCCAAATTCCAGGAGTATTATAAGTTGGTGGAATATTTCAACAACTACACCAAGGCCAAGATTGGATTGACCATGGGGGTAAACAACCTTATTGATGTATTTGATGAGAAATACTATCGTCATTTAAGCGGTGGTATTTTGGAAGCTTTTGGAAAGCTGTTCTTCAAAGACTTGAAGGTCTATTTATACCCGATGAAAGACCCAGAAACGGGCCAAATCATGACCAGCAACAACGTAAAGGTGCACCCACGGATGAAGGAGCTGTACAAATTCTTCAAATATAATGGTAAGGTGATGGACATTATTGATTACGACCCAGATGTGATGCACATTTTCTCTAGGGATGTCCTGAAGAAAATTGTAAACAATGAAGAAGGCTGGGAAGAAGAGCTACCGGAAGGTATCGCGGAAATGATCAAAACCAAACACTTGTTTACACGAAAAGTACTTCCTGAAAAAGAGGAAGCTTAAGATAAAATAAAAGGCGCTTTTAAAAGCGCCTTTTTTATTTAATCCAATATTTGGGCAGCGTGGTCCTTGGTTTTGACCTTTTCAATCACCCGTTCTACCATTCCGTCGCCATTGATCAGAAACGTGGTTCGGTGGATGCCATCGAATTCCCTTCCCATGAATTTTTTTGGACCCCAAACACCAAAGGTTTCCAAAACAGTATGGTTCTCATCCGCCAATAAAGGAAATGGAAAACTGAATTTTTTCTTGAAGTTCGCCTGCTTCTTTTGGGAATCGGCACTCACCCCTAAAAGCTCATAACCGGCATCTTGTAATGCTTTATAATTGTCCCGTAAATTACAGGCTTCCACAGTGCAACCTGGGGTGTTGGCCTTGGGATAAAAGAAGACAACAAGCTTCTTTCCTTTATAATCACTGAGATTAATTGTGTTGCCATCTTGGTCTTTTGCTGAAAATTCAGGTACTTTATCCCCTACTTTTAACATGTTCATATGTGTACAGTCTCTATTTTATTGTTTAATTATTTTTTATCAAAATTAAACAAAAATGACTAAACAAGAAAAGGTTGACTTTGTTATTCAGACATTGGATGAAATCTATCCAACCATTCCCATACCATTAGATCATAAAGACCCCTATACTTTGTTGATTGCGGTTTTGTTATCGGCACAGAGTACGGATGTTCGGGTAAATCAAATTACACCATTGCTATTTGAAAAGGCCGACAATCCTTACGATATGGTAAAACTTTCAGTGGATGAGATACGGGAAATAATTAAGCCGGTTGGCCTTTCCCCTATGAAATCGAAAGGAATTCATGGGCTGTCACAGATTCTCATTGAAAAATACAATGGAAAAGTTCCTCGCAGCATTGAATTATTGGAAGAATTACCCAGTGTTGGGCATAAAACGGCCAGTGTTGTGGTTTCCCAGGCGTTCGGAATCCCAGCTTTTCCAGTGGATACTCATATTCACAGGCTCATGTACCGCTGGGGATTCAGTAATGGAAAAAATGTTGTGCAAACGGAAAGAGACGCCAAACGATTATTTCCTGAAGAAATTTGGAACCGACTTCACCTCCAGATTATTTGGTATGGCAGGGAATACTGCCCGGCTAGGGGTTGGAACTTGGAAAAAGACATTATCACCAGAACCATTGGCCGAAAATCGGTCATCAACGAACAGCTTAAAAACAAAAAGAGCCGCTAATTGCGGCTCTTTTCGTCAGTTTGATCCTTAAATTAATTTAATGTTACCTCAAACTGGTGTTTTTTGTAGTCAACTACATGAATCGATTTTGAATAGCTAAGCAAAAAATCAATTGTTCTTTGACTAGCTTTTACCGCTTTAACGGCTTTTTGTTCTTCAGAGTAAATATTTTCCATATTCTAGCATTAATGTTTCAAATAGATAACGCCGCTAGAATTGAAATATTGTTGGTTTCGACAAAGTGTTAAATTAATTCGTCAAAACGATATTTTTACGGTCAACGATTTTTCTTAGGTTAATCAGCGCATAACGCATCCTTCCCAAAGCAGTATTGATGCTAACCCCAGTGTTTTCGGAGATTTCCTTGAAACTCATATCCTTATAGATACGCATGATCAAGACTTCTCGCTGATCTTCGGGCAATTCATCAATCAATAAGGTAAGATCGTTATCAATCTGATCTTTGATGATTTGTTTTTCAGCATTAAGCTTTTCATCCTTGATCACAGAGAAAATGTTGAAGTCATCGCTTCCCTCAAACTTGGGCATACGCTTGTTCTTTCTGAAGTGATCTATGATTAGGTTGTGGGCGATACGCATTACCCAAGGCAAAAACTTACCTTCTTCACTGTAATTTCCTTTTTTCAAGGTTTTGATGACCTTAATAAAGGTGTCCTGGAAGATGTCTTCTGCAACATCCCTATCCATTACCTTGGAATAAATAAAGCTGGAAATTCGTTGGTTGTGCCTGTTGATTAGGATTTCAAGAGCCTTTTCATCACCGGCAATGTAGTTTTTAACTAGAATCGAGTCATTAATCTGTAGTTCCATACAAATTACTTTTTTTGGTTAATATCACGGTCCTTCCTTTCCAAGAAAGACTTTAGGTATTTAGTTGAATGTTTAAAAAAGTAATTATTTCTGTATAGGCCTATCAGTGTTTTAATTACAACTCAAATATAGAAATTTAGGTAGGCGACCTAAAAACTATGTTGTGATTTGCTATTTTTTATATGTTAACTGGTGCAATATACGTATTAAGTGTCCTGTATCGTATCTTTGAGGCCCTAATTTTAACAAATGGCAGCGATTACCAGCGTAGATCCCAAGCAGAATATCATCATAAAAGGTGCCAAACTCCACAACCTTAAAAATATAGATGTTGTTATTCCAAGAAACAAATTGGTGGTCATCACTGGATTGTCCGGTTCCGGGAAATCCAGTTTGGCGTTTGATACCCTTTATGCCGAAGGTCAGCGTAGATATGTGGAGAGCCTTTCGTCTTATGCCCGTCAGTTTTTGGGTAAATTGGACAAACCTAAAGTGGATTATATAAAAGGTATAGCTCCTGCTATTGCCATTGAGCAAAAAGTGAATTCCACCAATCCGCGTTCCACGGTTGGGACCACCACGGAAATCTACGACTATCTAAAATTACTATATGCCCGTATTGGCAAGACCATCTCCCCTATTTCAGGCAAAGAGGTGAAAAAGCATACGGTAACCGATGTCATTACTTATATAAAGCCCCTTTCTGAAGGCACAAAACTCCTATTATTGGCCCCTATTATAATTAAGGAAGACCGTGACCCTATAAAATCGTTGCAGCTTTTTTCAAAGCAAGGATATGCCCGTTTTAAATATAAAGGAGAAGTGCTTCGTATAGATCAAGCACCAGAGGATGTTGGAAGGGAATTTGATTTGGTCGTGGACCGGGTCATTGTAAAGGATGATGAGGATTTCTACAACCGACTGGCCAATGCAGTGGACAATGCCTTTTTTGAAGGTAAGGGTCAATGTGCTATTGAAAACTTGGAAAGTGGAGAAATTAAGGTGTTCAGTAATCAGTTTGAATTGGACGGGATGAAATTCCTAGAACCCAATGTGCACCTCTTCAGTTTTAACAATCCCTACGGCGCTTGTCCCAAATGTGAGGGCTATGGTGATGTCATCGGTATTGATGAGGATTTGGTGATTCCCAACACCGCCCTATCCGTTTATGAAAATGCCGTTTTTCCATGGCGCGGTGAAAGCATGGGATGGTATCGAGATCAATTGGTGAACTCAGCATACAAGTTTGATTTTCCAATCCACAAGCCTTGGTTTGAATTGTCCGAAGAACAAAAACAACTGGTTTGGGATGGCAACGAACATTTTATAGGTATCCATAAATTTTTCGAGCAGCTCGAAGAAAAGAGTTACAAAATTCAAAATAGAGTGATGCTCTCCCGCTATCGAGGTAAAACCAAGTGTACCGTTTGTAAGGGAAAGCGACTTCGCAAAGAAGCGAATTATGTAAAGGTGGGTGACAAATCAATTTCAGATTTGATAGAACTTCCCATTAAAAAGCTGATTCCTTTTTTTGAGACCCTCCAACTTTCGGAACATGATTACACCATTGCCAAACGATTGATTACGGAAATTACGACCCGTTTGGACTTTTTGGCTAAAGTGGGATTGAGTTATCTCACCCTCAACCGAAAATCGAATACCCTTTCTGGTGGGGAAAGCCAGCGTATCAACTTGGCCACTTCGTTGGGAAGCAGTTTGGTAGGTTCCATGTATATTTTGGATGAGCCAAGTATCGGTCTTCACCCCAGAGACACCGAAAACTTGATTGAGGTGCTTAAATCCCTTCGGGATTTGGGCAATACCGTTATTGTGGTGGAACACGATGAAGATATTATGAAAGCGGCTGACGAGGTCATCGATATTGGTCCCGAAGCAGGAACCTTGGGCGGTGAAGTGGTTGCCACGGGAACTTTGAGTGCTATTTTAAAGGCAAATTCCTTGACGGCAGATTACCTCAATGGTTCAAAAGAAATCCAAGTTCCTGCAGAGCGAAGGAATTCCAAACATTATATTCAAATCAAAGGGGCTCGGGAAAACAACCTTAAAAATATCGATGTCACCTTTCCATTGAACATGCTGACCGTCGTTACGGGTGTATCCGGAAGCGGAAAAAGTACCTTGGTGAAGAAAATCCTTTATCCTACCATATTGAAGGAAGTGGGTGGTTATGGTGAAAAAGCAGGGCAATTCAGTGAAATGGAGGGCAAGTATGCCCACATTAAGCATGTGGAATTTGTGGACCAGAACCCGATTGGTCGTTCTTCCCGCTCCAATCCGGTAACCTATATCAAAGCATACGATGATATCCGAAGTCTGTTTGCTTCCCAGAAGCTGAGCAAGTTGAGAGGGTATCAGGCCAAACATTTTTCGTTTAATGTGGATGGAGGCCGCTGTGAGAAATGCAAAGGCGAAGGTGAAATCACTGTGGAAATGCAATTCATGGCAGATGTACATTTAGAATGTGATGTCTGCAGTGGCAAACGTTTCAAAAAGGATATTTTGGAAGTACAGTTTGAAGGCAAAAACATTGACGACATTCTTAACATGACAATTGATGATGCCATTGAACACTTTAAGGCCCATAAGCAAGATAAGGTTGTAAGCAAATTACAGCCTTTGCAAGATGTGGGATTGGGATATGTCACCCTGGGGCAATCCTCTTCTACCCTTTCCGGTGGTGAGGCACAGCGGATAAAACTTGCATCCTTCTTGGTCAAGGGGAATACGAAAGAAAAAGCACTCTTCATCTTTGATGAACCCACTACAGGACTTCATTTCCATGACATTAAAAAATTGCTTAAATCCTTTGATGAATTGATTGCCAAGGGTCACTCAGTCATAGTCATTGAGCATAATATTGAGCTTATTAAATGTGCGGACTATATCATCGATTTAGGCCCAGAAGGTGGTGAAAACGGAGGGTATTTAATTGTAGAAGGTACACCAGAGAAAATTATTAAAAATCAAGATTCATATACGGCTAAATACCTTAGTAGGGTAATCTAAAATTTGGTCTGACCGAAATTTGATATTTCTAAACTTGTTGGCATGACGTATTTTATGTAGCGTCAAAATCCGCCCTGTTCCATTCTAAAGGAGAAATTGTTTTCAAAGCCCTCTACGATGTGGTAACCATATAGCTCTATAGCTCTCATAGTGCATATCAAGGGAAAATTCTCCATTTCGTCAAGTTAAAGTACGTATCCGTCAATTGCTATTAACAAGAAAGCGGTCATTATAATAGTATTGCTAGTACAAAATTTATTTTCAATCTAAAATAGACAGTATGAAAAAAATTACGCTAACACTTACTTTTATTGTGTGTAATCTTGCCTTAGGTGGGTTAAAACCGACCACAAAAACTGACAATTATTTAGTTGATGTAATTATAGCAGAGGATGCCCTTGATTTGGGAATGTTTCAGGATACTGACTATCAAGTACCGACTAGGCTAATTTTTCCCAATCTGGTTTCAGTGGAAGGATCACTGGATATAAGAGGGAATTCAAACCTTATGGTCATAGAAGCTCCCCTTTTAAAATATGTTGGAGATAATTTTGTGATTGAGGAAAACCCCGATTTATTGGAAATTATTTTACCCAAGCTTAATAATGTAGGTGCAAATTTGGTTTTTGTTGAAAATCCTCAATTGGAACGTATTGACATATCCAAATTTGAGCAATCTTTTGGGGATGTTCACATCTATGCAAACCCCAATATGACATCGATGGACCTTTCGAGACTGGAAAAAGTTTGTGGTGGAATCGCTTTTCATTTAAATCACGCCTTAACAGCAATTGATTTGCCAGAATTGAAAAGTATTGGGCATTATTGTGGTCCACACATAGGAAGTTTTTTTCATGTGTTCAACAATGATCATTTGCAATCTGTAACTGCGCCAAAATTGGCAAAAGTAGATTTTGCCATAATTACAAATAATTCCCAGCTAAAGAAATTGAATCTATGCAATATTGTAGTTGATGAGGAATTTGATGTTCAGAATAATCACGTAAACATTAACGTAGGCCCCCCGTACTGTCCTGAAAACCTAGAAGATGGGGACAACAATGAAGAGATAGAAGAAGATCTAGCTGCCGAAGAAGAAAATCTGCCTGACGATGAAGTAGTGATTGAAGATGGTAGAAATGAAGAAAACGAAGCCGAAATATATCCTATACCAAGTGATGATACCATCCGAATAGCAGTGGAAAGCCCAGTTGAGTTGATTTCTATTTATGACATGTCAGGAAACTTAGTCAAAACGTTCAGGTCAGAAGAAGAACAATATGACATAAGCGGAATTGCCCCTGGAATTTACGTGGTAACCATCTTTTATTCAAATGGATCAATATCCCCGTCAAGAAAAATTATTATTCGGTAACATCTTTGATAGAATGGAGCATTTCGATGAAATTCTCTTTCATATTCGTTGCTTAAGCACTCCAGAAGATCTGGTGAAAACCGAGCACGCCCATGAGGCTAAAAATCTCAAAGAAAGGATTTAGGTTCTTCGGGTGATGTACTAAATTATGACTTGCTACGAATTGCAACATAACAGAAAATCCAGGTTTTTCTGCGGCAATAGTGTAAACTCTTTGCGTGAAATTGTGCTAGGGCTTCGCCAAAAATAATCAGCATAGAACTTGAATACTGAAAGAACCCAATAAAAATCAGTCAATTTAAAAGGCGTTTTCGTCAAATCATAACCCCCATTCATAAAGTTGTAGGTTCCATAGCGACCGGAATTTGGAAGATTTGCACCAAGCATACTTATATAAGGTGCTGAAATGAAAAAAACGTAATCCAGATTTGCCTTGGGAATACTATTACACTACACATTTAATTTTAGTAATGACTCAAAATATATAAGCGTGGTAATGAACTGGGCTTTTTGTAAGGTACTATGGTCTAAGGCAAAATCGCGGAGTTTAACCCAAACCTTGTAAAACTTAAGAACACCTAACTCCCCTACTATGCTCCTTGACTTACGCTCTCTTAAAAAAGCCAGAATCGTTGTATTCCTTGTTTGCCCAGCAATAATAGGCTTAGCAACTCAGCTCATGGTCCAAGATTTGGAACCAAATCCTACTAACCTATCAGAACTGTTGGATGCAACCTATTCCGATAATACCGATGGTCTGGATAATACAGCGGGCTCCCCAATGTATGTTCCTGGGATTTCCATAGTAAAATCTGTTCCAGTATTCAATTTCCAACTCTGTAATTCCGTCACATTTACTTATACCATCACCAATCAAGGTACACCCGGTGAAGACGAACTACAAAATATAACAGTTACAGACCCAGATTTTGGAGGAATTATTGCCGGGCCTCCCCCGGGAGATTTTAGTGGTGATGATGGTAACGGTATTTTGGATGGAGGTGAAACGTGGACCGTTCAAGTGGTCCATAACCACTCCCAAAGTGATATTGAATATGGCCAGATTGGAGAACTACCAGCCCAAGTTACTGCTGAATTGGTATCTAACCCAAGTATTACGGTCAATGATGATTCACATCCTTCGGATCATTTTAATGACGGCCCTACAATTGTAGATTTGTCCGCATGTCAGAACCCGGGCATTGGGTTAATTAAGTATTGGGATTATTTGGACCTGGACCTTAGCGGTTGTTCTGAGAACTTTTTATACTCCTTTAGGGTAAGAAATATAGGGAACATTAGTTTGCACAATGTTGTTTTGGTAGATCAAAAGTTTGGAGGAGAGGTCCCTGGCCCCATACCGGGATTTGATACTGGGGACGATGGTATTCTGAGCCCTGGTGAAGAGTGGCAATACCAAGGCTTATACTCTGCAGAATTTGAAGTAATTGGAAATATTCTTAACCAAGCCGAGGTCACGGCAGAAACCGTGGTTCAAAACATAGAGGTATCCGATCTTTCTGACAATGGTCTTCAAAGTGGTACTGGAGGTACATTTGGGAGTGGAGCCGGCAATGACGACATTACGGATCTCATTTTTGATGATGATACATGTCTTGATGATGCCGCCCGTATAGGACTCATCAAAGAAGCCACTCCTACAGATAATGATGCGGATAACTGCTACGAAACCATTCTGTACACTTTTTATGTACAAAATCTTGGTCCCGCTCCTATTGAATATGTTAAATTATCGGATGTTAAGTTGGGTGGTGAAATCACAAATCGTACTGCTAATGGTAACATGGATGAAATTCTTGACCCCGGAGAAACTTGGACCTATGAAGCAAACTATGATTTGGTCCAAGCCGATTATGATGCTGGATTTGTATCTAATCGAGCGCTTGTTCAGGGTGCATTAGTAGATGCGGGCATATCCTTATTTGATTATTCTGACGATACCAGTTATGACGAACATGACCCTACCATTGTACAGGCCTGTCTTACTTCAAGTATGTCATTGGTGAAGTCTGTTGCAGAATTTCTGGACCAGGACAACAATGGCTGTGATGAGACCATTCGTTATAACTTTGAAGTGTCCAATACCGGAGGTATAGACCTTGATGATGTAGTCCTTAACGATAATATTTTGGGGGGACCTATAAACGGCCCCATTTCAGATGCCAATAACGATGGTGTACTCTCTGTAGGGGAAACATGGAACTACCAGGCACTCCACTCCATAACCGAACAGAATATGACGGATACAGAGATTATCAACCAGGCCGAGGTTACTGCCAATGAAAAAGATACCAATAACCAAGTTTTTGCCATGGATGAGATCACCACACCATTGGGGCTTGGTTTCTGCGCGGCAGTATCTGGCATACAGCTCACCAAGAGCATAGGAGGATCGGGCTTTCAGGACACCAACAATGATGGATGTGTTGAGACCCTGGTCTATACCTTAGTGGTAGAAAACACGGGGGCCATACCACTGGACAATATTGTCCTAACAGATGCTAAGTTGGGCGGACAGATCAACGAGGTGCCCCAGAGCAATCTTTTAGGTGACAATGACCAAATCCTAGCCGTGGGAGAAACATGGACCTACCAAATACCCTATCTCCTTACCCCAGATGACATCGATACCGGGTCGGTGGACAACACCGCCGAGGTCACTGCCAATGAAGAAGGTACTGCCAACGAGGTCACAGATAACGATACGGTGAACACGCCATTGGGAGTGGGTTTCTGCTCGGCGATTGCCATACAGCTCACCAAGAGCATTGGGGGATCAGGTTTTCAGGATACCAACAATGATGGTTGTATTGAAACCCTTGTCTATACCTTTGTATTGGAAAATACTGGTATTGTACCACTAGATAACATTCTCCTTACAGATATTAAATTGGGCGGGCAAATCACCGAGGTGCCCCAAAGCAGTAATTTTGGTGACAATGATCAAGTACTCGAAGTAGGTGAAACATGGACTTACCAGGTACCCTACCTGCTTACCCCAGATGACATCGATACCGGGTCGGTGGACAACACCGCCGATGTAGCGGCCTATGAAGAAGGTACTGCCAACGAGGTCACCGACAACGATACCGTCAACACGCCATTGGGAGTGGGTTTCTGCTCGGCGATTGCCGTACAGCTCACCAAGTCCGTGGACAGCTTCCAGGACCTCAACGGGTCGGGCTGCAACGAGATCATCCGCTACAGCTTCACCGTGGAGAACACCGGCACGGTCAACCTGGACAACATCGTGCTGACCGACGACAAGATCGGCGGGCAGGTCAACAACCCGCAGGGGGATGTGGGCAACGACCAGGTACTGTCACCGGGCGAGGTATGGGCCTATACGGCAGACTATCCCCTTGTGCAGAACGACATCGACACCGGTTCGGTCACCAACACCGCCGATGTGGCGGCCACCGAGCAGGGCACCAACAACAACGTATCCGACCAGGTGCAGATAAACACCGACCTGAACGGGAACAATGCCTGTGCGCCCGCGGCCTCCGTACAGCTTATAAAGACCTTCATGGGCCAAAGCTGGCTAGATACGAATAATGATGGCTGCTTTGAAATGTTGATCTATACTTTTATCGTGGAAAACACAGGTACCATACCTTTAGAAAATGTAGTCCTAAATGACCCTGATCTTGGAGGAGAAATAACAGTACAGCCACAAGGCGATACGGACAATGACGAGGTTCTCTCTGTTGGAGAGATATGGACCTATGAAGTACCTTATCTGATTACACAAGCTGATATGGATTTTGGCTCGGTTTCCAATCAAGCCAACGTCACTGCTGAAGTTGAGAACACAAACAACTCGGTAACCGACACGGATGAGATTAGCCTACAATTGGACAATAATTTCTGTGCTGCTGCAGGAATTGAATTGGCGAAAGAAGGTGTGCTGGAGGATTTGGACGGAAATAACTGTCCTGAAAGCATTCATTATACCTTCACAGTAACAAATACTGGAATTGTTGATCTCTCACAAGTAGTTCTTTCTGATGCAGACTTGACGGTTCCCATTAGTGGTCCCTTGGACGATACAGGAAGTGACCAAACGCTTTCCAGTGGTGAATCATGGACCTATGAGGCCATCCATCCAATCACCCAAGCAGATATCGACGGTATAACAGTAACCAACCAAGCCTCGATATCTGCAATCGAATCGGTTACAAATACAACGGTAAGTGACAGTTCCGAGGTGGTGAACACGGATGTTTCAGGAGCATGTATTGCGGAGGCGGCCATTGGACTCATAAAAATCGCAGGGTCTGAACTAGTGGACGTGGACAGGAATGGTTGCCCTGAAAGTATCAGCTATACGTTTACAGTAAAAAACACAGGAGCAATTACTCTTGAACAAGTGGTTCTAAATGATATAAAGTTGGGCCCAGGAACTATTCAAGGACCGTTACCAGGAAATGACATAAATGGAGATACCTTCCTTTCTGTTGGCGAAACATGGACCTACCAAGCACTTTACCCTATTTCGGAACAGGACAGCATCGCTGGAGAAGTCCGAAATCAAGCACAGGTAAGTGCAATTGAGCAAAATACTATGAATAGTATAACAGACGATTCTGATGATAACTCTTTTGAAGAAGATGAGGAAACCATTACTTCTGTACAAGGTGCCTGTGTAGCAAGAGGAGCAATAGAGCTTGTAAAATCGGGAGTTGTTGTAGATCGGGATGGAGATAATTGTGGAGATTCTATTCTATACACCTTTACCGTAGAAAATACGGGGGCCATCAACTTATACCAAATAATGCTTGAAGATGACCTTCTGGATCAAGCGAATATTACTGGACCTTTAAGTGGTACTGATGTCAATAATGATGGAATATTATCCATAAATGAAGCTTGGACATATGAAGCCTATTATTCTATCAATCAGCAAGATATTGATAATGGGGAAGTAACCAATTCGGCAATAGTGTCGGCCTTGGAGGTTATAAGTAACAATTCTGTTTCTAATGATTCAGGGGAAATTATTCTGCAATTGGTTGATGTCTGCGCTAATCCAGCAAATCCGATAGATACAGATTTTGAAATTTTCAATGGAATTACCCCTAATGGAGATGGTGTCAATGATTACTTCCAAATCGATGGATTAGAAAATTACCCTAACAATATACTAAGGATTTTCAACCGATGGGGGGTGCTGGTTTATGAAATGGAAGGTTACGGTACAGGTAGTTCTTTTTTTAGAGGGCAATCTGATGGAAGAGCCACCGTTGCCAAGGAACGTGAATTGCCAAGTGGCACCTATTTCTATATGCTAACATTTATGGGAGATAATCCTGGAGAAGAAAGCTATTCTGGCTATCTATATATAAATAGGGATTGATTTTTCACCTAATCAACTTCAATAATGAGAAAACAAAAACAATTCTACATACATTTCAATAAATGGGTATACACCATCGTCTTGACTGTAATAATGTTCACAGCATCAGCACAACAAGACCCACAGTATACCCAATATATGTACAACACTCAAATTGTAAACCCCGCTTATGCAGGATCTCGGGAGGTATTGAGTTTTGGGGTCTTGGGAAGAACGCAATGGATAAATTTGGATGGCTCACCACAAACCGGAACCTTTACCGTTAACTTTCCCACTGGTCTTTATAGAAATATGGGACTGGGACTATCCATTGTGCATGACCAAATAGGACCATCTTTGGAGTCTAACGCAGTGGTGGACTACTCCTATTCTATAAATTTGGCACGTTGGACCTTGAGCAAATTGTCATTTGGCTTAAAAGCAGGGGCGGATATCTTAGATGTAGATTATACCCGACTCAATATAAACGACCCTAACGACCCTCTATTCTTAACTAAGCCCACCCAGAAAATAGCCCCACAGGTTGGAGCAGGCATCTATTTTAGAACGGAGAAATTTTATACAGGTGTCTCAGTTCCGAATTTCCTGAACACCAAACATTTTGACAAGAACTCTTTGGAAAACCCAAATGTGGAAGGCATTGCGGTGGAGCGTTTGCATTACTTCTTTATTATGGGCTATGTATTTGATTTAGGACCCAATTTAAAATTTAAACCTGCAACATTGGTTAAGGGTGTGAGCGGTGCTCCACTTCAATGGGACGCATCGGCCAACTTTCTTATTCATGAAAAATTGGCCCTTGGAGCTTCATATCGCTGGAATGCCTCTGTAAGCGGCATGGTTGGGTTTCAAGTATCCAATTCCATTTTCCTTGGAGTGGCCTATGACCATGAAACTACGACAATTTCAGATTATAGTAGCGGTTCCTATGAGGCCTTTATTCGCTTTGATGTGTTCAACCGATTGGATAGGGTACTTACCCCAAGATTTTTCTAAATATAATGATGATGCCTACAAAATTGCTGACCGGAATATTATGTACTGTTTTTTTAATAACAAGTGCCTTCTCACAAAGTAGTCAAGTAAAAAAAGCAGATGAAGAGTTTGAGGCATACGCCTACATCGATGCTCGGGAAATTTATCTAAAAGTGGTCGAAAATGGGTATGAATCCGCACAGATATGTAAAAAGCTAGGTGACACCTATTATTTTAATGGCGAATATGTTGATGCCGCAAAATGGTACAAAAAATTAGTAGATAACTATGCACAGCAACTTGAACCGGAATATTACTATAGAGCTGCACAGACCTTTAAGAGTATTGGAGAGTACCATCAATCCAAAATGATGATGGGTGAATTCGCATCAAGGTCATCCACTACCAATTTGGCACAAAATTTCATGAATGGATATCCTGCACTGGACAGTCTTGTTGACAATGAGTCAAAAAAAATAGAAGTGGTCAATATAACTCAAGGAATGTCAGGTTCGGATTTTGGACCAGCGTTTTATCAAGATAAATTGGTTTATGCCTCTTCTTCCAAAAACACTGAGGGAAGCAAAATACACAACTGGTCCGGATTGAAGTATTTGGATTTGTATGAGGCAGAACTGGATGAAAATTACAATTTACGAAACCCTACCCCACTCAAAGGAGATATTAATACGCCCTACCACGAATCTACCGCAGCATTTACAAAAGATGGCAATACGGTATACTTTACACGAAACAATTACATCAACGGCCGAAAAAAGATAAATGAACAGCGAGAATTGACCCTTAAGATATACAAAGCCGAGAAAAACAAGAAAGGAGTTTGGACAAGCATAAGAGAGCTTCCTTTTAACAATAATGCCTATTCCGTTGCCCATCCAGCTTTGAGTCCTGATGAAAAACGGTTGTACTTTTCCTCCAACATGAAGGGAACCCTAGGGGAATCCGATCTTTGGTATGTTGAAATAGGCGAAAATGGTTCCTTCGGAAAACCTATTAATCTTGGCCCAGAAATCAACACCGAAGCGAGGGAAACCTTTCCTTACATCAGTGAAAACAACAATCTATACTTTGCCAGTGATGGGCATTTAGGATTGGGAGGGTTGGATATTTTTGTCGTTTCACTAGATGAAAATGGCGCCTTTAAAAAAGTGGCCAACTTAAAAAAGCCGATTAATTCCAGTAAAGACGATTTCGGATTTATTATAAATGAAGAAAAACAAATTGGGTTCCTATCCTCCAATCGAAGTGGGAATGAAGGTAGCGCTTCGGATGATATTTACAGATTTAAAAAGGCATGCAGTGTAGAGAAGATTCAAGGTGTAATTACTAATGCAAAAACCAATGATCCATTACCAGAGGCCCAAGTCACTTTATTGGACGAAGACAACAACATTGTGGCCCAGACCACTTCAAATTCTGAGGGAACCTATGAATTTGAAAACATCACTGACTGCTTTAAACGCTATGGAATCCGTGGCGAACTATCCGATCATAATTATGAGCCAACCGAAACATCCATATTGATTGCCGGTGATGATCCAGAAATGAAAGTAGACCTGAAACTCACTCCCCCTGACTGTGCTCCCAATGATTTGGGCTGTAAGTTGAATCTTGAACCCATTTATTTTGACTATGGGAAATACAGTATTAGAAGTGATGCGGAAGTGGAGCTGGCCAAAATCCTTCAAGCCATGAAAGAATACCCAGAGCTCCATATCCATATTGAATCGCATACTGATTCAAGGTCTAGCTCCTCCTTCAATTTAAGACTCTCTGAACGAAGGGCTCAAGCTACATTAGAATGGCTGGTAAACAACGGTATTTCTCGAAATAGACTCTCAGCCAAAGGGTATGGCGAATCTCAATTATTGAACCATTGTACTAACGGAATCCGCTGTTCGGAGGAAGAACATCAACTTAACCGTAGGTCTATGTTTATCATCACTGGAGTAAAAAAATAAATTTATATAACTGATTATAAGATAGTTATATGCTTTTTTAAATTTTTGGCACGCTGATTGATACTAATTAGGTGGATGTAAATAAGTACATCTAGAACCTTAAACCTAGTAGTATGAAAAAGTTAGTACTCTTTATAGCAGCGGTCGCTTTCGGTACCATAGGTGCCCAAGCCGCCAAATTGGATGAAAATGTGGCCATGACCACAAGATATGGATATGAAAACTCATTCATCTTCGTAGAAGATGGGATAACTTTTTCAGTATACCCAGATGGAGAGTTCGATTTCTATATGGACAATAGAGCCAATTTTGGAGTTGGTGCTCAAATTGGAAACGTTGGTATCACCTTCAACTCAGGTTATAATTATAACCCATATGTACAGTATGATGACTATGGTGCTGTAATCCAAGTTGAAAACACTCCAATTTTTTACGATTACTATGGTCGTGTATCACAAATTGGGAACATAAACGTATGGTACAACAATGGTAGAGTACGTAGAATCGGTGGATTGCATGTTTACTATAATGGTGGTGTATTTAGTCACTTTACAGGATATATAAATATCTATAACAGAAATTATGTGTACCGTCCTTATCATAGGTATTTTATAAGACCTGCTGTTGGATTCTGTAACGTATACGCCAGACCTTATAGAAGATATTACGCCCCTGTTCGATATACGTATTATGCTCCTTATCGATATAATGAAAGAAGATCTTATGCTAGAATTGGTAAGGAATACCGAAACGATAATAGGTATAGAAGAGAAAATATCTATAGAAACGACAATAGGGTAAGTGTACGCGACAACAATAGTATTAGACGTGCGAACCAAGATTACGGTCGAAGCAATAGATCGGTTGCTCAGAACAATAATAGAAAAGGAAGTCCAAATGTGTATCGTTCCAATAGTTCAGCCAATAGACAGGCTACACCTCAAAGGAGCGTTAGACAGAGTGATAACAATAGAAAATCTGAGCGTGTTTCAAGAAGTAATGGCAATAGAACGGTGACCCAAAAGCAAGTAACCCGTACTCCAGATAGGAGGACTGTTACGCAAAGACAGGTGACCACAACGCCAAATCGTAAAACGGTTTCCCGCACTACGACTACGTATAAAAGACCTGAAACCAGAAGTAATTCAAGTTCAAGTAGGTCTAATGTAAATAAAAGTAATGCGCCAAAAAGAACCACTGTTAACCGCAGCAGTTCTGGAAATAACGTAAAGCGAAGCACCCGAGCTTCTTCTAGCAGAGGAAACAGCAACGCTAGATATAGCAGAAGTTCCCGAAAGAATTAAACGAGAGTTTTTAGGTTGGTTAGTTGTTTACCCCGTGGTTGGATTTATCCACTACGGGGTTTTCTTTTTCAACCATTTGGACAGTATCCCTGAAACATCCTCAGAGATTTCAAATCGATATAGAATACCCACATACATTACCACCACCAAGGCAGATTTCAAAAGAATATTCAAAATAGGGTGAAATGGAAATTGCAGTATATCAAACAATACGGCCAACAAGACCAAAACCGCCAATACTTTAAAAGTGGCTTTGGTAAAAGGTTGAATGCCAAACTTTTGTTTTACAAATAACAACTTCGTCAAATTGAAAATAAAAATGGAAGCAAAACTGGCCAATGCCGCTCCCTCCAATCCAAGAACGGGAATCAAAAGATAGTTCAACAAAATGGTCAATCCGGCTAAACAGACTCCAAAAACCAAAACTGTCCTATAATATTTCGAGTTGAACAAAATAGAATTGTTATTTCCCAAAAGTGAGTCGAACACTTTGGCAAGTCCAACCAAGAAGACAATGGTATAGCCACTTCTATAAGCTTCGGGCAGCAACAAATACAAATCGTTCAAATTCAAAATAATCAGCACAAACAAAATCCCAGAAGCGATAAAAAGCGTCAATGAAGTTTTTTGGTACAACTTTTCTAAACCTGAATGGTCACCAGAGTTCAATTGCTCTGCGGTCAATGGATATGTGATTTGATGCATGGCTCGTGACGGTACAATAATTACCGTGGCAATATAAACCGCAACCCCGTAGTAAGCCACATTTTCAATATCAACAAACTGGTTGAGCATCACCTTGTCAATTTCCAAAAGTATCAACGCGGCAGAACCACCTAAAATAATCAAAAAGGAATAGCCCAAAATTTCTTTGAAATTGGCCGGTAAGCGAAAATCAAACTTTGGAAACCGCAATGTGTATGCATAAATCTTGATGATGATGGTCCGTAAAAGATATAACCCCACCAAAAGTTGAAAGAACAAATCCAATGATATGACGTCGAAATAGAAAAGAATCAACAAGATGGAAACGCCTATTCTTCCGAACACCTCCTTCATGAAATTGCCGAAAACTGACTTTAAATGAACCTTGCACCAAGCAAAATACACCTCAAAATAGGCCATGGCCAATCCCACAAAAAAGATATACCAGAGGTAGTTTTTTACAATGGGGTTGACTTGGGATACCAGATTTCCTAAGGGTTCATAAAAAAACAATCCAACCAAGGCTATGGGAATGATTCCCAGAAGCGGCACCCACAGCATAAAGGTCAAAAAAGCATCCTTCTCCCCTTCCCCATAATTGCTATAATATTTTACCAACGTATTGTGAACCCCAAAGGCCATCACCGGCATTAAAATAGCGCCCGATGCCAAAATAAAGGTTACCAGCCCATAGTATTCATCCTCCAAAATCTTGGTGTAGAGAAACAGTGTGTTCACCGCTCCGAACAGGAAGCCCAGATAGGTTACCACTACATTCTGAATGGATTGTTTTAAGACGACTCCCATTAGATGAATTTTGCCAAGCTTTCGGTCAATGCTTTTCTATGAAACTGTTCCACTCCCATCGAATTACAGTTGAGTTGTCCGTTCTGATAGCTTTCGAACCAATCCAAAAGTACAGTTTTTAAACATGTAGAATCATTTTGCACGCAAACACTACCCGATTGGGTCTGAGCCACTAATTCCCCTGCTTCCCAGCCATCCGGGCCAATAGCTAAAATAGGTCGTCTGGCATTTAAATATTCGAACAGTTTTCCTGGAATGATGCCTTTGGTCTCTTCAGAATCTATTTCCAACAACAATAATATCTGGGATTTTTGTTGTACTTGCAGAACTTCGTCGTGGGACAAATAGCCCAAGGGTTTTACATACGATTCCAACCCACATTCAGCAATAGTTTGCAAAACCTCTTCCCCTACTACCCCAGCCAGTTGAACCTGAACCGCATTTTTGAATGCCTCATTTTCTTGCACCAGTTCTTGAATGACCTTCCAAAATTCGACGGGATTACGGCCGGTCAACAACGAACCCATATGCGAAATGGTAAAACCAGAATCCAAAGGCATCGGTTTCAACGCATCGTCATACCCGTTTGTAATGACCTTAATAGGTTTGTCCGTAATAAATTCAAACTCTTGTTTGGTAAGGGTACTGGTGACCACAATCTTATCTGCCGACGTCAACACCTCTGCTTCCAATTGTCTGTGCTTTTTTTGGGATGATTTTGACAATCGCAGGTTTTTATGATATCCAATCGAAGTCCATGGGTCCCTAAAATCCGCAATCCATTGAAGGGAATATTTTTTCTTCAACCCCAACCCTATCAAATGCAAACTGTGTGGTGGTCCCGTAGTGATAATCGTTTGAATTCCTTCATCCGCTATCACCTTGGCCAAATAGTGAATGGAAGGTTTTACCCAACTTTTTCGAGCATCTGGAATGAAAAAATTCCCTCGAATCCAAAGCAATACCTTTTCCAAAAAGGAAGGGTTCTTTTCTTGGATTATCCCAGAACTGATGTTCTTAGTTTTCCGTTTTGATAACAAACTGGCCCAGCCATAGGGCTCCCTAATGGGTTGCTTTAAAATCTGAATGCCTTCTGGAACTTCTCCCGCAAGATTCGCATCAACAATAGGGTAACTTGGATTTTCCGGAACGTAAACTATGGGTTGAAATCCAAATTCAGGCAAATATTTGGTGAATTTTAGCCATCGCTGTACTCCTGGTCCTCCAGCCGGAGGCCAATAGTATGTTATGACCAGCACTTTTTGCATCAGGATTCTTTGGATTTTTTCGGAACAAAGGAATAGCCCACACCGCCAACAATAATCAAGCCCAGTAAAATACAAGCAGCCAATGTAATCTGACTACCGGCTTCAATAATCTGAGGCTCAAATTTAAATTCGATGGTATGGTCACCTGAAGGGATTTTCATCCCACGCAAGGCATAATCAACTTTATAATGCTCCTCGGGCTTCCCATCAATAAAGGCATCCCAACCTGAAGGATAATATATTTCGGAAAAGACCGCAAAACCATCATTAGTATTACTTGATTCGTACTTCAAATAGTTAGGACGATAGTCAACCAAATTTATTTGGGCCAAGGAATCCGTTTCATAACGCAGTTTGGTCAAACGGGGATATGTTTTCGTGTTGACGACCGCCTGAGACTTGGAATCAAAATCCTTGAGGGATTCTATTTCTTCATTGGCTGAAGCTACAGGTAACAACTGCTCCACAAACCAAGCATTTCCATTGGCTTCATCATTCACAGCTGGAAAACTGTTTCCTTCTTCATCCTGTTGAAGCACATATTTTACGTTCAACATGTTCAACACCTGAAGATTGTTCTGATATAGATGGTATTCGAATAGATTTTGCAGTGCCCTTGGTTTTGCGGCATGGTAACCTCCGATGGATTTATGGAAATAGGAAGTCCGGGCTCCATTCAATCCTTCTTGAGGATCAAAAACTCGGTACACAGCATCATCCTCTTGGAGCGCTTGGTCTAATTGACTCGCCTGAAACGGGGTGTTAATATCTCGCTGACGCACAAAATCATCTTCATTGACATACCGCAAGTCAACCCCTACCAAATCAAATAACAGTAATCCACACATGATGAGAACCATGGTGTTCTTCCCAATTTTTTCTTTTACAAAAAACCAAAGGGTCACGGCGGCCAAGGTCACATAAATCAAAGAGCGTATCGTGTCATTGACATATACGGCCTCGCGGTCCCGCTGAATCATGGTCATTAATTCATCACCAAAATAACCACGATACATCTCATCCCGCATGCCGTCAAAATCAAAGAAAGCCTTTAAAATAAAAATGAAGACCCCTAATCCCAAGGTGATAAAAAAGCTCAACTTTAGTGCTTTTAGCTTTTCACCAGAATCACCTGATTTTTTAAACAGTTGCCATAATGCCAAAATACCCAAAACAGGAAGACACAATTCCAACACCACTTGAATGGAGGACACTGCCCTGAATTTGTTGTATAGCGGAAAGTAATCAATCATAAAGTTGGTGAGTGCCGGGAAATTCTTTCCCCAGGAAAGTAAGAGAGATAACACAGCACCACCCAACAGCCACCATTTGTGTTTTCCTTTTACCAAAAAGAGCCCCAATACGAATAAGAAAAATACGATAGCTCCCACATACGCTGGCCCGGCTACAATGGGTTGTTGTCCCCAATACAATGGCAATCCGCTGGAAAGTTCCAATGCTTTTGAAGGGGTAAGGCCCTGTCCTACTAAATAATCATAGGCTTTGGAACCTTTGCCCAAATCCTCATTTCCGGAACCTCCAAAAAGGCGGGGAGCAAATAAATTCAAGGATTCTGCAATTCCGTAGCTGTATTGCGTAATGTACTCCTTATCCAATCCATTCGATGGCTGTTTTGGTGTGCCATCTGGGTTTATCGTCAATTCGGATTTTCCACGGGTACTCCAATCCGCATATTCTTTGGTGGCCATCAATCCTGTGGCATTTGCCGCTATGGAAAGGGCAACGGCACCGATTAAAATTCCAACGGATAGAAAGAAATGCTTTAGTTTTTTATCCTTGATGGCATAAATCAACTGTACCAATCCCAAAATAAGCACCAACAACATGAAATAATACGTCATCTGGTAATGATTGGCACTGATTTCCAATGCCATCGCCAAAGCAGTCAAAATAAAGCCTAGTAAATATTTCCTTCGGAAAACCAAAACGATACCTCCCAAAACCATGGGAATATAACCCAAAGCGTGGGCTTTTGCATTGTGTCCAACCCCTAAAATGATTATTAGATAGGTTGAAAAACCAAAAGCAATCGCACCCAAAGCTGCCAGTCGGAAATCAACCTTTAAACAGAGCAGCAGAATATAAAATCCAATGAAATACAGAAAAAGATAGTCTGCTGGTCGTGGTAAAAACCGAATCAATCGGTCCAGTTTTTTAATATAATCATGGGGGTAATTGGCTCCCAACTGATAGGTGGGCATGCCACCAAAAGCACTGTTGGTCCAATAGGATTCTTCCCCAGTCGACTCTTTGAAATCATCCCGCTCCTTGGCCATTCCTTTGTACTGAGCAATGTCAGACTGAAAAATGGCCTTGCCCTGCAAAACCGGATAGAAATACACCAGCGAAGCAAGCAGAAATAAACCAATGACACAAATGTGGGTGATAATGGCTTTTGGAGAAAAATTCATGGATAGATTTTGAAAAGACAAATATTAGTCAATTTCCTCAAAATCTATGTATTCTCCAACTTTTTTTGAGGGTTTGGATTTTCGGGTAGGTTTCTTATAAATTGTGGTATCCCCTTCTTCATTCTCACGCTGCCCAAAATCCTGATAATTGGCGAACTGTTGCCCAAAGCGTTCCTCCGTTTTTTTCATGGCGTAGCTCAGCAATCGCGGAGCCAACCATTTCAGCAGTAATTTCGCCGCGTAGTATACTAATATGAGGAGTAATATCGTTTGTAGTACAACCATATAACCTTAACTATTGTTTCAAAATTACACTGTAAGTAGCACAAAACGCCCAAACGTATCTTAAAATACTATTAAAATCAGTTATATGGATTTTTCCTTTTTCAAAAAGAGTCTTATTCTTTTCTTGCTTACGCCCGTTTTTTTGAGCGCCCAATATACCGATGTCATCAATTCCAACAGACCTGGCAGGGCCGTTAGTGCGTATGCGGTTGGTAAAAATGTGGTACAGGCTGAAGCGGGATTCTTTTACGAACAGCAGGACAATGTGGACTTGAATTCTGATTCCAACATTTTTGGAACGGACATTGCCTTGAGATATGGACTCTTTTTTGAAGAACTGGAAATCAATTGGGAGGGTTCCTTCCAAAAGCAGAACATTAACTATCCAGATTTTGGTATTGAAGGAAAACTAGCTGATTTTTCACGAAATAGACTTGGGGCAAAATATCTGATTTACGATCCCTACAAAAACCCAGAACGCAACAAACCCAATTTATACAGCTGGCGCGCCAATAATTTGTTCCAATGGAAAAACTTGATTCCTGCGGTTTCACTTTATGGAGGTGTCAATTTTGTGCTGGGTGATAATCCGTTTTACCCTGGGGAGCCTACAACTTCTTACAGAGGGGCCGTGGCCACGCAAAGTAGACTTTCTCCACGATTTGTATTGATTTCAAATGTGGCCTATGACCGTATTGGGACCGATTTTCCTGAATGGCGCTATGCACTTTCACTTTCGCATGCGCTTAGAGACCCCAGATGGAGTATCTTTTTTGAAGGGCAAGGAATTTCAGGAGACCGATATTCAGATGTTATCCTTCGTACCGGGGTGGCTCGTTTGATCAATCCTGATTTTCAGGTTGATTTGCATTTTGGTTCCGGGTTCAACAACTCCCCTTCCCGCCTTTTTGTGGTGCTGGGTGCTTCCTATCGTTTGGATTTTCATAAAGACAGCTTCAAAACCATTGATACCCAAAGTGGTAGTTCAAATGGGAAAATAAAGCGGAACTCCAACAAGAAAAAATCGAAAAAGCGCAAGAAAAAAGACAATAATGCCATTGATTTCTAAGTTTTGCGCTTAACATTTTTATGCTGTAGGTAATATTGCTAATATTGGCCTGTAAATAATGATGTATGATCACCATCAAACAGGTCCAGTCCAAGGCTGACTTAAAACAGTTTGTAAAATTTCCTTTTTCCCTCTATAAAGACTCGCAATACTGGGTGCCCCCTATCATCAAGGATGAGATAGCTTCTTTTGATGCAACCAAGAATCCTGTTTTTAAAAATGCTGAGGCCCAATTTTTTCTCGCTTATAAAGGCAATGAGATTGTAGGGCGCGTCGCAGCCATCATCAATTGGCTCGAAGTGAATGAACAAAACGTAAAAAAAATGCGCTTTGGTTGGTTCGATTTTGTGGATGACATGGAAGTTTCAAGAGCTTTGTTGGATAAAGTGGAGGAAATTGGGAAAGAACATGGGTTGGACTATATGGAAGGTCCTGTTGGTTTCTCCAATTTGGATAAAGTGGGCGTGCTGATTGAAGGTTTTGACCATATCGGAACCATGATCACCTGGTACAATCATTCGTACTATCAATCCCATTATGAAAAGCATGGATTTGTAAAGGAAAAGGAATACTTGGAAAACAAGTTCTTGGCCGCTGCCGCAGACCCACAATTGTTTTATAAGGCCAACCTGTTGGTGAAAAAGCGTTACGGGCTTCGAGAGATGAACTTCGAAAAAAGTGCCGATATCATGCCTTGGGTGGATAAAATGTTCGACCTGTTCAACGAAACCTATTCCAAACTTTCCTCTTTTGTAAAGATCACTGACATTCAAAAGGAATACTTTAAAAAGAAATACATCAGCTTTATTAATCCAGAATACATCAAATTTGTGGTGGATTCTGAAAATAAATTGGTGGCCTTTGCCATTGTAATGCCTTCATTTTCAAAAGCGTTGCAGAAAGCAAATGGGCGACTTTTCCCAACGGGAATATTCCACCTGTTGAAGGCCAAAAAGGAGAGCAAGGATGTTATTTTTTATTTGATTGGCATCCATCCTGATTATCAGAATAAAGGTGTTACTGCCATTATTTTCAATGAATATTACAACACCTTTCAACAAAAGGGCATTGTGAACTGTATTCGAACCCCGGAACTGGAGGACAATGTGGCCATTAGGCAGATGTGGAAGCATTTTAACCCTGTGACACACAAACGGCGAAGAACCTATCGAAAAAGCCTATGATCAAACACCTTCAACCTCTTCTTTTAGCAATTCTGTGTTCGGGTTTTCTGTTTTGCCAAGATAAGATGGTCACCCATAAAGAAGAGCAATGGCTTCAGTATAACAATTTAACCCATTTGAATGAGAATTGGACGTTGTTTGCCAATACCGGAGCCCGTTGGAAGGATGGTTTTGAGGAGTTCGCGATATTATTTGGAAGGGCTGGGGCGGCATACTCCGTTAGCGAAAAAATTGGAGTGGCCGCTGGATTTACCTATGTGGAATTTTATGCGGATAAAGAACAATATTTGGTGGAACTTAGACCATATGAAGAAGTATTGATTCGTGATACGGGTGCGCACACACTCAAACTCAATCAGCGGTTTCGGTTTGAGCAACGCTTCTACAATCCAGTGGTGGATGGCAAAATACAATCGGACAATACCTTTGCCCTCAGGTTTCGTTATGCCTTAATGACAGGAATAACACTCTTTCGACTTTCCAAGGACAATCCAGACGCCAAATTTCGGCTAAACATAAGTGATGAGATAATGTTCAATGCCGGGAAGAACATTATCTACAATGTGTTCGATAAGAATAGGTTTATTATCAGTCCGGCGGTACAACTAAATAAATGGATTACCATTGCTGTGGCATGGAACAACCAGTTTGCCGCAAGTTCGTCTGAAGCGGGTCATTATATTTACACCAATGCCCTTTGGGTGAACCTCACGCACACCATTAATCTATCCAAAAAGAAACTGGGGGATATTAATGGCAAGTTTCCTGTAATCCCAGCAACCAACTCAAATCTTTGACCATTTAAAGCGGGACTTTGCTTTGTTTATTGATGTATTTTGTTGAATTTAGAGCAATCCCCCTCAAATTTAGCACCGTAAACATCATGAAATGCATCACTATCTGTATTGCAATTGCTCTTTTTTGGGGTTGCAAGTCGAGTACTGAAACTTCTATTACATATGATATGGTAATATCCAACATCAATCTAATAGATGGTACTGGAGGTCCCATGCAAGAGGGAGTTTCTTTAGGCATAAAGAATGGGGAAATCGTTGCGATAGATAGCATTTTACCTGGAAAAGGTTCCACTCAAATTGACGGAACGGGAAAATATCTCATTCCTGGCTTATTTGATTGTCATACCCATACTACAGATTACAACCGCGATTTTCCAAGATTTATGCATTATGGCGTCACCTCCATATTTATAACCGGTGGAAGTCTGTGCACGGATGCCTATTATACCGAAATGCGCGAGCACGGAGAACAGGATTCTATTCCCGCACCACGAGTTTTTCATACGAGCCAGCATTTTTCCATGGAAGGAAGGCATCCTTCCAAGACCTACGTTAGTAATAATTGGCAGGACGGTAAGACCATCTTTTTTCTGAAGGACACCGCCCAAATTGAAAGATTGGTTCATCGGGTTTCCAAAAACCCCATTGTTGGCATAAAATTAACCATTGAAGATGGCCCGGCGCCACCCTTTGTGGAACGAATACCGCAGGAATTCATCAATAAAATCGTTGAAGAAGGAGAAAAACATGGATTGGAGGTTTTCGGCCATGTCAGTGATAACATTGAATTGGAAATGGCCATCAATGGCGGTGTGCAGAACCTGATTCATTATACAGGTGTAAATATTGACCCTTCCAATGAACATCACCTAGAGCTTCTAAAAAAATTTAGGGAACGTGACCCCTCTTGGGTCACCACATTGATGATAGATAAGTCCTTCTTGTACCCATTACATCCAGAATGGTTTGAAAATACAGCAATGCTTCCGGAATATCGAGAGTCAATCAACTACATAAATCCAGGAATGATAATGCGGTCAAACATGCACGCCAAGGGTTTAAAGGAAGAATTTGGCATGGAAGACGCCAATTTACCTGAAGGAATTATTCCTCAGGTACAAGATATTCAATATCTAAATGGAAAAGGTTTCAACATGGTATTGGGAACGGATACTGGAAATGATTTTAATTTTCCAGGCTATAGTTTTCATGAAGAAATGCAGCTCATGGAACTTGGAGATATTTCCAGATTGGACATCATTAAAATGGGCACACTCAATGCTGCCAAAATGTTGGGTGTTGAGGACCAATTAGGTTCCATAGAAATTGGTAAACTAGCTGATATGGTAATTCTGAATGAAAATCCACTGGAATCCATCAGTAATACACTTTCCATCAACAGCGTACTAAAAAACGGCGTGATCCAAGAACGGATAAAAAACTAAGGAAATTATTCTCCCATTGCGGCAGCTACGGCAGCCGAAAGTCGCTTGTATGTACCATTTTCAAGTCTTTCCCGGATAGAGGAAAACGCATCCAAAGTCTCGGCTATATCTTCCATGGTATGGGTAGCAGTTGGAATCAAACGTAAGAGAATCAATCCCTTTGGAATTACTGGATACACAACGATTGAACAGAAAATACCATGATTTTCACGTAAATCCTTCACCAAAGCCATAGCCTCAGGAATACTGCCATTCAAATATACAGGAGTAACACAACTCGATGTGGTTCCAAGGTCGAAACCACGCTCACGAAGTCCGTTTTGCAATGCGTTCACATTTTCCCACAACTTATTTTTTAGCTCTGGCATGGTACGCAACATATCCAATCGCTTCAAGGCCCCTTTTACATAGACCATTGGAAGTGATTTGGCAAACATTTGCGAACGCAGGTTATATTTTAAATACTCAATAATTTCTTTATCAGCGGCTACAAAAGCTCCTATACCGGCCATGGATTTGGCAAAGGTGGCCAAATACACATCAATTTCATCTTGAACACCTTGTTCCTCTCCTGCTCCAGCGCCAGTTTTACCAAGGGTTCCAAAGCCGTGGGCATCATCCACCAACAACCTGAACTTGAATTTCTTTTTAAGTGCAACAATCTCTTTAAGGATTCCTTGCTCACCACGCATACCAAACACACCTTCAGAAATCACAAGGATTCCACCACCATGCTCATTGGCCATTTTAGTGGCACGCTCCAAGTTTTTCTCTAAGCTTTCTGGGTCATTATGCTTAAAGGTGAACCGTTTTCCCATATGGAGACGAACGCCGTCAATGATGCAAGCATGGCAATCCACATCGTAAACAATAATATCATCTTTGGAAACCAAAGCGTCTATTACTGACATAAATCCTTGGTAACCAAAGTTCAAAAGATAGGAAGCTTCTTTGTGAACGAACTCGGCGAGTTCTTTTTCCAATTGCTCATGGAAGTCGGTATGACCACTCATCATACGGGCACCCATAGGAAAAGCAGCACCGTGCTCATAGGCTGCATCGCCGTCCACTTTTTTGATTTCAGGTAGATTCGCGAGTCCCAAATAATCATTGATACTCCATGTAATCACATCCTTTCCTTGAAATTTCATTCTGTTGGAGATAGGCCCTTCCAGTTTCGGGAATACAAAATAACCTTCTGCTTGTGACGCCCATTTTCCCAACGGACCCTTGTTCTCAATGATCCTATCAAATAAATCTCTCATCTACCTTAAAATTGTTTCAAATGCAAAAGTATAGATTTTTATGAACCTCGCATAACGATTTTTTCACATAAAAAAACGACAATGGTTTTCATTGTCGTTTCATATTTGTAAAGAGTTATCTTCTCTTATTTGATATACTCAATCTTTTCGGGCACTTCAGCATTTTTAATATCGAAAAATCCTTGATTTTCCATCCATTCATTGCTGTATACCTTACTCATATATCTTGATCCGTGATCAGGGAAAATAACCACCACGTTGCTATCTTCTGTAAACTCACCTTCTGTATTCAATTGATATAGAGCCTGCATGGCTGCTCCACTGGTATATCCCACAAACATACCTTCGGTATGGGCAATTTTGCGGGCCATATGGGCACTCTCGCCATCTGTAACCTTAATATATCGGTCAATGCTATTGAAATCTGTTGCAGCAGGTATCAGGTTTTTACCCAAACCTTCTATGCGGTACGGATAAACTTCATTATGGTCAAATTCGCCGGTCTCATGATATTTTTTAAGTACGGACCCGTAAGCATCAACACCCAAAACTTTAACTTCTGGATTCTGCTCCTTTAAATAACGAGCAATCCCTGAGATAGTTCCTCCGGTTCCACTGCAAGCCACCAAATGGGTGATATTTCCATTGGTCTGCTCCCATATTTCGCGACCTGTGGTCTGGTAATGGGCCTCAATATTGAGTTCGTTAAAATATTGGTTGATATAAATGGAATTCTTGGTCTCCTTATGTAAACGTTTGGCCACCTCATAGTACGACCTTGGGTCATCTGCACTCACGTGGGCCGGGCAAACATATACCTTGGCTCCCATGGAACGTAGCATGTCAATCTTATCTGGTGATGATTTTGAGCTAACGGCCAAAATGCACTTGTATCCTTTCACGATGCTTACCATGGCCAGACTAAATCCAGTGTTGCCAGAAGTGGTCTCGATGATAGTGCTTCCCGGTTTTAAAATGCCTTTTCGCTCAGCTTCTTCAATAATATAGACTGCGATTCGGTCTTTCGAAGAATGGCCTGGATTAAAGCATTCCAATTTGGCATAAAAGTTTCCGGTAAGGGGGGCGGCTATTGTGTTAAGCTTAACTAAGGGGGTATTTCCAATTAAGTCAAGGATATTGCTGCACGCATTTATCTGTTTTTTCATAACTGGTATTAGGTAAGGAACGAATTTTTGAAATTACAGAAATCCGTTCGGTGCAAAAATAGCATTTTATTTTTAATGGGTTTTCCCTTCTAGGTCTAAAATAAAGGTATACTCCTTTGCGGTTTCCTTTAAAGCTTCAAATCTTCCCGAGGCACCCCCATGTCCAGCATCCATATTCGTATCCAAAAACAAGAGGTGTCCATCTGTCTTGTATTCTCGTAATTTGGCGACCCATTTAGCTGGTTCCCAGTACTGTACCTGCGAATCATGCAGCCCTGTGGATACATATAAATTGGGATATTCCTTCGCCTCAACATTGTCATATGGGGAATAGGATTTGATATAGTCATAATAATCCTTGTCATTCGGATTTCCCCATTCATCATATTCTCCTGTAGTCAATGGGATGGAATCATCCAACATCGTTGTGACGACATCCACAAAAGGAACTTCTGCAATGACGCCATTGTAGAGCTCTGGTGCCATATTTATGATAGCTCCCATTAAAAGTCCTCCTGCGGAACCACCACTGGCGTATAAATGCTCTGGACTGGTGTATTTCTGTTCAATGAGAAATTTAGAGCAGTCAATAAAGTCGGTAAATGTGTTCTTTTTATTGAACAACTTGCCGTCTTCGTACCAAGGTCTTCCCAAATATTCCCCTCCTCTAACATGTGCAATGGCATAAATGAAGCCTCTATCCAACAAACTCAATCGGACCGAGGAAAAATAAGGGTCAATGGTACTTCCGTACGAACCATACGCATATTGAAAAAGCGGACTGGTCCCATCCAAAGGTGTGTCTTTGCGGTACACCAATGAAATAGGCACTTTTTTTCCATCCTGTGCCGTGGCCCACAAACGCTCGGTTGTATAATCGTCCTTATTAAATTTTCCACCCAGAACCTCCTGTTCTTTCAATATTTTCTTGGTTCGGGTCTTCATATTGAAGTCGATAATGGCATAGGGCGCACCCATCTCATTATAATAATAGCGAAGTTCATCTGTGTCAAAATCCAGATTCACCGAAGCTCCCGCCACATAGGTTTCGCTATTGAAGGGCAAATAGTAACTTTCGGACCCATCCCAACGTGATATTTTCATTTGATTTAATCCATTCTCCCGCTCTGAAAGCACATAATAATCCCTAAAAATTTCCACATCTTCCAGCAAAACGTCACGTCTATGGGGAATGAATTCTTGCCAATGCTCTGATGATGTGTTGTTTTCATCAGCTCGCATCAACTTAAAATTCGTGGCTTTATCTCGATTCGTGAGAATGTAAAAATTACCATCATAGTGAGCGATGGAGTATTCCATACCCAAATCCCTTAGGGAGAACACCTTAAATTCACCATTAGGGTCATCAGCATTCAATGTTCGATATTCCGATGTCAATGTGCTCACAGAGCCAATGACAATAAATTTTCGGGATTTTGTCTTATACACAAAAGTGTTGTAGGTGGAATCCTTTTCATGAAATACCAACGCATCATCACTGGAAGAAGTTCCCAACACATGCTTGTAAATTTTATCGGAACGCAAGGTCACCGGGTCCTTTTTTGCATAGAACAAAGTCTTGCCATCATTGGCCCAAACGGAACTTCCTGTGGTATTTTCAATGATATCGGGGTAAATTTCCCCTGTCCTCAGGTTTTTTATTTGGATGTTGTACTGTCGCCGGGATATAGTATCCGTCCCAAAAGAGGCCAAGGTATTGTCTGGGCTTATTGAAATTCCTTTCAAGTTGAAGAATTCATGGCCTTCGGCCATTTCGTTGCAATCGAACATAATTTCTTCAGCGGCATCCAAACTGTCTTTCTTTCGGGAATAGATAGGGTATTCCCTTCCCTCTTCATACCGATTTATGTACCAATAGCCATCCAACTTATAGGGCACGGATGAGTCGACTTCCTTAATCCTCGACTTCATTTCCAAAAAAAGGTTTTCTTGGAACTTTTTGGTATGCGCCGTCATTTTTTGGTAATAGTCGTTTTCGGCATTGAGATAATCGATTACGGCTTGGTCTTCCCTATCGTTCATCCAATAATAGTCGTCAATCCGTACATCGCCATGTTTTTCCAGTTGGGTTGGAATCTTTTTGGCTACTGGGGGTTGTATTTGCTTCAATTCTTTACTGTTTTGGCAAGAGCCTGCAAAAATAAGGCATATTCCGAGAATACAAGGGGTAGGATTGATTCGTTTCATCCATTTCGATTTGTGCCAATTTAGTATTTTTGAAGTCAATTAGATACAAAAAATAACAGCTATGTTTGGAGATATCATGGGAATGATGGGTAAACTCAAGGAAACCCAGAAAAAAGTGCAGGAAACCAAGGAACGATTGAATACGGTTTTGATTGACGAACAATCTTCTGATGGATTGCTAAAAGTGACTTTGACGGCAAACCGAGAAATAAAATCAATCCATATTGACGATTCTCTTTTGCAGGATAAAGAGCAACTGGAAGATTATTTGGTGCTTACCCTAAACAAAGCAATTGAAAAAGCCACCAATGTGAATGAAACGGAATTGGCCGCTGTGGCAAAAGAAGGCATGCCCAATATCCCTGGGATGGATGCTTTTATGAAATAAAACACCCCTAAAGTCCCCTCAAGGGGACATTTTACCCAATTGTTTTTAGGATTTTAAGGAAATGTTGGTGCATCGCATTTGTATAATCCAAATGGGTGACGATGCGCAGTTTTCCCTGACCCATACCTATTATTGAAATCTGATTTTCGGTGAGTTTGGCCAAGAAGTCAGCTGATGTGAACTTCGATTCATCTAATTCAAAAATGATGATATTGGTCTCAATGGGCTCCACTTTTTTGATAAAATCCAAAGTCGATAACACCTCCCCTATTTCGGCTGCTTTTTTATGGTCTTCCGCCAAACGTTCCACATGATGGTCCATGGCATAAATTCCTGCTGCGGCCAAAAATCCAGATTGACGCATTCCGCCACCCAGCACCTTCCGGACTCGTAAGGCTTTGTCAATCATATCTTTGCTTCCGACTAACACAGAGCCCACAGGGCATCCCATGCCTTTGCTCAAACAAACACTTATCGTATCAAAAAGAGAACCATACGCTTTAGGGTCTTCACCCTTAGCCACAAGTGCATTCCACAGTCGTGCGCCATCCAAATGATACTTTAAGCCATGGTCATCGCATACTTTTCTTATTTTTTGAAGCTCCTCAAAATCCCAACACGCCCCGCCACCTTTATTGGTAGTGTTTTCAATACAAACTAACGAGGTCAATGGGCTATGGTAAAAATCCGGCGGGTTTATGGATTCCTCAACCTGTTTTGCCGTCATCATACCTCGATGACCATCCACCAATTTACAGGAAACCCCACTGTTGAAACTTACACCTCCACCTTCATAATTGTAGACGTGGGCGTATTTATCACAAATCAATTGGTCTCCGGGTTGCGTATGCAATTTAATTGCTGTTTGGTTGGTCATGGTGCCACTGGGAAAAAACAGTGCGGCTTCCATTCCAAAATAATCGGCCACTTTTTCTTCAAGGGCATTTACGGTAGGGTCGTTTTTAAAAACATCGTCCCCCACCTTCGCGGTCATCATGGCCTCCAACATTCCCGCAGTGGGTTTGGTGACCGTATCACTGATCAAATTAATTGTCATAAAAGTTCAATTTCAAGCTCAAGTTCAGATTCAATTTTAAACATTGAGTTTGAACTTGTATCTGTAATTATTTAGTCCATGCAGTCCATTCCAATAGGCGAGCCATCAGGAATTTTTGGGACAGGTATCACATTAAAACTGGATGGTTTTTCCATAAACATATCGATTCGTTTTACCATCTCCACAGCAATTGCTGTCTTTCCATTGCCCAGTAATGCAGCCTTAAGTTCCTTTAATGTCTCATTGGCTATGGCATTCACTTGAGGATGTACTTCTTTATGGGCCGCCAAATTCATAATGTGGTAGAGCACCCTGAAATTGATGGTCTGTTGTACTTCTTCCAAATAGGGGTCTTTTTTGGAATCTTCAATGGTGCTATTGACCAATTTGGTCAAAACTTCGTCCAAGCCCAATTGCCCTTTATCCAAACTTTTCTGCTGGATCAATCGCGATGCACGTTCTGGATGCAGCAACAAACCAAGCGTCATATCGGCAGCTGTTTCGGCAGCGGAAAGGGCATCAAAACTCACACCAGTTCTTCCCATCAACGATTCTCGGGTACGAGGATATCCAATGGCCCTCGGTGGAAAAAGGTCTAGCTTTTCCTTGGGAATGGCAACAACCTCCGCATCCAAGGTTTTTAGAATAGACTCCAACGCTTTTTCTTGTACTGCTTGATTTACTGGCTCCACTACACGCTGTCCATCTCCTTTCACCGCATAATTGTAATCCAATCCGCCAATAACCTTGGAAACGGCCTCCGTCTGATACCGATGGAAAAAATACAGTGGCGCGAACACATCTTCCAAAACAGAATTGGGGTCGCCTGTGCGGATGTTGTCTATTGAAAAATTAGTGATGGCGGTTTTCCGAATTTCCAACATACTTTCCAGCTCTTGGCTGGCACTTTTACCGTTGTCCCACAAGTGGGCTAAGGCATGGGCTCCTCCAGTGGGTCTTGCATCTTGATCGGAAATATAGCGCAACCCATCATCTTGGGCTTTCTTCAAAATACCATTCAAGCCATCTTTTTCTGAAGTGCCACTTGGAAAATCGGCATACGAATAGGCCACGGTAACTTTATCCCATTCTCCGATTCCCGTGTCGTATGCATTTGAAAAATCGATAGTATTTCCCTTCAATTCAAATTGTGGATGCGGATAATCCATAACCGAAGCCCTATTGTTGGTACTCGCCGCAAAATTGTGGGCAAAACCAAGGGTGTGACCAATTTCATGGGCAGACAATTGACGGATTCTTGCCAAGGCCATATCCAACATGGGTTGGTAGTTGTCATCACGCTCGGCAAAAGGTTTGTTCATCAAGGCTTGGGCAATCAAAAAATCCTGACGGATACGCAAGCTTCCCAAACTCACATGACCTTTCATAATCTCTCCTGTTCGTGGGTCGGTGATACTGCTTCCATAACTCCAACCTCTGGTTGAACGGTGCACCCACTGAATCACATTATAGCGCACATCCAACGGGTCGGCATCATCGGGAAGAATTTTAAGTTGAAAGGCGTCTTTGTAGCCAATCGACTCAAAGGCTTGGTTCCACCACTTGCCCCCTTCCAACAGCGCAGAACGAACAGGCTCGGGAGTTCCATTATCCAGATAATAAATGATTGGTTCAACAGCTTCACTTACCTCGGCACCAGGATTCTTTTTCTCCAAGCGATGGCGTGTGATAAAACGTTTTAAAATGGGTTCTTGAACCGGCGTGGCATAATCATAATAGGTTAAAGGGTACGAACCACATCGAGGGTCAAACACTCTTTTCTTGTATTTATCATCCGGTAATTCAATTAAAGAATGATGCTGGGCCACGGTTACCAAACTTGGGTTTGGGGTCACAGACTGAATCCAAGCCCCTTCGGGATTACCTTTAAAGGTAAGCGTTACATCAAACTCTACATTCTTTGGGAATGCCTTGGTACGATCAAACGCCAAAGCACTTTTTGATGCGTCCAAACTATAGGTGCCTTGTTTCGCAGCTTTTAGCGTATTGGATACTCCGTGTGCATCCCGCATTAAAAATTCAGTGAAATCGATTAAGTAATTTCCCTTGGATTCTTCCTCAATTATAAAACCTTGCAGAATAGACTTGGCAAAAGCCTGCTCCACTGATTTTCGCTCCAATTCATTGTCAGTAATGGCACGATAGGTTAGATTAGGCTGTACCAATAACAACTTGTTTCCTGCCTTTTTGAAGTAAACGACTTGCTCATTGCCCAATTGGCCCCGGTCCAAACCGATATCATTGCTTCCTATCCCACTGCTCAGCGAATAGACATACAAAAACTCCTTGTCCAGTTCATCAACTTCCAAATAAATCTTGTCGGATGAATCATCATAGTAAAAATTAAAATAGCCGCTGAATTTTTGAAAATCCTTGGCCTTTTCAAAAGTCTGTCCGTAAAGTGTTGCATAAAAGCAACCAAATAATGCTAAGAGGGAGAAAGTGTTCTTCATAGTTGATTGGAAATTGGATTTAAAAATATGTAATTCATTTTAAAAAACCCCGTGTAACTACCTTTTCAATCTCAAAACTCATTTTCATAAAATTTCCATGCAATTTTTATTTCATCCATTTTTTTAGGGTGGGATTTTTAACTATTGTTTATTTCATAAGAGATTGAAAATCCATATTTTACTTAAAAAACAAATATGGGGTCAGCAATGGGGAAAACCATCTTTTCGAGTTATGTACGCAAAGAGGGTTTATTTGATGAAGTCTTTGAAGGTAATGGAGATGTTAAATCGGTATATCAGAAGCTTTTAGACCTTTATGGATCTCGGTCCATTGAGGATTATGTTACCTTGAACAACAAGGCAAAATCTTCATTTTTTAACCAGGGTATCACCTTTCAAGTTTATGGCGACAAGCAAAGTCAGGAGAAAATTTTTCCTTTTGACTTGTTCCCGAGGATTATTGACCCCAAAGAATGGGAAATTATTGAAAAGGGTGCTATCCAAAGAAGTTTGGCCTTGAACCATTTTTTATGGGATGTCTACCACGATAAAAAAATTGTAAAGGATGGTATTGTACCGATTGAGTTGTTGAGCTCTTCTCCCAACTACCTACATCAAATGATGAATGTAGACCCACCCAGCAAAATATATAATCATATTTCAGGAACGGACATCATTAAACATTCAGATGGCAATTATTATGTATTGGAAGACAATATCCGTTGTCCTTCGGGCGTGAGTTATGTCATCTGTAACCGGACGGCATTAAAGCGAGCGCTTTTTGGGGTTTTTAACCATTACAAGACCTATACAGTGACTGATTATGCTGAGAATCTCTTGAATCTTTTGGAAAGTGTAAAACCCCCAGGTGTGGATTCCCCGGTTTGTGTGGTGATAACCCCCGGCATGTTCAACTCTGCCTATTATGAACACTCCTATTTGGCCAAAGCCATGGGGGTTGAATTGGTGGAAGGACGAGACCTGTTTGTAGAAAATGACTTTGTGTACATGAAGACCACGCAAGGTCCCGTTCGGGTAGATGTGGTCTACCGAAGGGTTGATGATCTCTTTATTGACCCTATGGAGTTCAATCCTGATTCCAGCTTAGGCGTACCCGGTTTATTTGCCGCTTACAGAAAAGGAAATGTAACCATTGCCAACGCTCCGGGAACGGGAGTTGCTGATGACAAGGCCATCTACACCTATGTTCCAGATATCATTAAATATTATTTGGATGAAGAACCCATCCTTAAAAATGTACATACGTATCATTGTAGCCGGCCCGATGAATTAAAATATGTATTGGACCATATCAAGGAGTTGGTCATAAAACCAGTTGATGAAGCTGGAGGGTATGGTATTTCCATTGGAAACCGTTTGACCAAGGATGAGATTGAAAAAGTGAAATCCGAGGTAAAGGCCAATCCGAGAAAATATGTAGCGCAGCCTATTATGTCCCTATCGGTACACCCCACCTATATTGACCAAAAAGAATCTTTTGAACAGCGTCATGTAGACCTTAGGACCTTCACCGTTCTAGGGCATGACAAACAATTTGTATTAAAAGGCGGACTTACCCGCGTGGCGCTAAAAGAAGGAAATTTGATCGTAAACTCATCCCAAGGTGGTGGATCTAAAGATACTTGGGTTTTAAAACATTAAGAACACTATGCTTGCACGAGTAGCCAATAATTTATTCTGGATGGGAAGGTATATTGAACGGGCGGAACATGTGGCCCGTTTTATGAACGTGAATTATTTTTCATCCTTGGATGCACCCAACCAATTGTCACAATCCAGACAGTTTGTACTTAGGTCCATATTATTTATGGTGGGTGACCCCGTCTCTGATGATTCCCTAAAATTGAAAGAGGAAGAAGTACTCTTCAATGTTGGGTTAAACGCGGAAAAAAATTATTCCATCATCAGCAGTATCAAGTTTGCCCGGGAAAATGCCAATAGCTCCCGAGATTTGATTTCAACAGAACTCTACGAAAGCCTCAATAAGTTTTATCACTTTGTGATGAACTATTCCACGGATACCTTCGTTAAAACCAACCTCTATGATTTTACCGTCAACATTACTGAAATGACTGCTGTACTCCGTGGTAAAATAAGGGGAACCCTTTTGCATGATGAGGTGTATGCTATTATTATGATGGGGGTAAACATCGAAAGGGCCATACAGATTACCCGTATCATCAATACCAAATATAATGATGCCCTAATGGCCAAAGGTAGCTACGGAGACCCCATTGGCAATAGTTTTGAGTGGACCACCCTGCTCAAATGTGCCGAATCCTATGATATGATGCGTCGCCTTTATAAAAAATCACCGAACAGTACTTCTACCCTAGAGTTCTTAATCCTCAATGGAAGATGCCCTCGTTCCTTTATGAACTGCATCAATCAAGTGTACAAACATATTTTGGAAATCGATAAAAAGGTGGAATACGCCAAAAGCTCCACTGCATTCATGGTGGGAAAAGTACGTGCGGAATTTGAGTTTAAACAGATTGAAGAGGTACAAGAAGACATTCAGGGCAACTTGGATTTGATTCTTAATAAAATGTTCAAAATTAGTGAGAACATGGAGAAAGAATTCTTCAACTACTAGGGCAATTTGACTAACTTGGTCCGATTGAAATGTTGCCCATGTTCTATGAATATGAAATAGATTACGACACTCAGAATTCCTACGAAAAAGGGTTGAGTGAGGCCTTTTGGCAATTCTTGGTGGTACCAGAAGAGAATGATACCCAAGAGCTTACCTATTGGCATTTTGAGAATGATTTAGGAGAACGCAACAGCGTTTCGGTAAATGGTCTTGGCTTTACAACGGTTCAAGTTCGATCTAAAAAGGAGATTGACCATATTGAATTCAATGCACATTTTAAGTTGGTAAAAAAGGAAATCAACCCGTTTGATTTTGAACTTCCCTTGGACCCGGCAGAAGATTTTGAGACACTCCGAAACCTCGATTTTAGAATTGACCATGAACCCTTCCTCAGAAATACGCGACTGACCCACCTTCCCGAACAATATGCATCCATTTATGTGTTTGATGAAAAAATAAGTCTATTTGAAAATCTCCAGGCGTTGAACCAATGGGTGTTCAATAAAATATTTTTCAAACCGGGCGTGACCGACGTACATACCCCAATGGAAGAAATCATTGAAAAAAGACATGGGGTTTGTCAAGACTTTACCCACCTTTTCTGTGCTATCGCCAAAAAGAATGGCGTTCCGGCTCGTTACGTCTCAGGCTATCTGCACCAAGGCAGCGGATTTTTTGGTGATTCCCAAATGCATGCTTGGGTAGAGGCTTTCGTTCCCAATGCCGGATGGATAGGTTTTGATCCCACCAACAATTTATTGGCCAACCACAACCACATCAAAGTGTGTCACGGAAAGGATTACACTGATTGTGCCCCATTAAAAGGAGTGGTCTACACCCTTGGAAAAAATGAGACCAAGTATACTGTACTGGTCAAAGCGGCACAACAACAGCAACAACAATAGATTATAGAATGTGGTGAAAGAAACTTACTTTTGCCCAAAATTGAATACATGGTAACCACAGATCGACAAAAAGATCTTATTGAGCGCCTTGGTGCGTTAAGGAGGTATCTTTGACATTGATACCAAGCTCATCGAAATAGAAAACGAGGAAGAAAAAACCCTCGAACCTAATTTTTGGGACAATCCCCAAGAGGCCCAAAAGCAAATGCAATCCCTAAAATCCAAGAAAAAGTGGGTGGAAGATTACGAATCCGCCAAAACTTTGGTAGGCGATCTTGAGGTGTTATTGGAATTTCAGCAGGCGGGAGAGATTTCCGAGGATGAAGTTGCTCAACAGTACAAAAAAGCCATTGAAGCCATTGAAAACTTGGAATTCAAAAATATGCTTTCCGATGAAGGTGACGAGCTTACCGCAGTGCTTCAGATAACCGCTGGCGCTGGTGGAACGGAAAGTTGCGACTGGGCATCAATGCTCATGCGGATGTATATCATGTGGAGTGAGAAAAACGGCTACAAGGTAAAAGAACTCAACTACCAGGAAGGCGATGTGGCCGGTATAAAGACTGTGACACTGGAAATTGAGGGTGAATATGCCTTCGGGTGGCTGAAAGGTGAGAACGGGGTACATCGACTGGTGCGCATCTCTCCTTTTGACAGTAATGCCAAGCGCCATACCTCGTTTGCATCGGTATATGTGTATCCATTGGTGGATGATACCATTGAAATTGAAGTGAATCCATCTGATATTGAAATCACCACAGCACGTTCCAGTGGAGCTGGGGGTCAGAATGTGAACAAGGTGGAAACCAAGGTTCAGCTGGTCCACAAGCCCACGGGTATTCAGATTTCCTGTTCCGATTCGCGTTCGCAGCATGACAACCGGGCAACGGCGATGAAAATGTTGAAGTCGCAATTGTACGAAATTGAACTTCGGAAAAAACAAGAGGCACGGGCCGAAATAGAGTCCTCAAAAATGAAGATTGAATGGGGTTCACAAATCCGTAACTACGTGATGCATCCCTATAAATTGGTAAAAGATGTGCGCACCGGAGAAGAAACCGGGAACGTAGATGCCGTAATGGATGGAGAAATCAATCCATTTTTAAAGGCCTATCTCATGATGATGGGGCAAAAGGAGGAGGAATAGCTGGTTTTGGAATGGGTTTCGGGATAAAGGATGAAAGGTAAAGGAGAATAAAGAACAAATAGACCATGATTAAAATATACCACAATCCAAGATGTAGAAAATCGAGGGAAGGGCTGGAAGTCCTTGAGCAATCCGGGCAGGACTTTGAAATTGTAAAGTATCTGGAAGATATTCCCACCGAGGAAGAGCTGAAGACCTTAATAGGGTATTTGGGCATTACTCCAGAGGAATTGGTCAGGAAGAATGAAGCTATTTGGAAGGAGCAATACAAAGGAAAATCGCTCTCGGATGATGAAATTATCACGGCCATGGTGGAAAACCCTAAATTAATAGAACGCCCCATCATTGTAAAAGATAAAAAGGCCGTAATTGGCAGACCCTCGGAAAAAATCAATATCTTGCTATAGTATTACGAACATATTCATTTGGCTATGAAAAGTTTACAGACTGTTATTTTCTTGACCTTTTTAATGGTGTTTTTATCCGCTGGGGAACTGGCGGCCCAATATGGTTATGGATCTCCATATGGATATGGAAATCGATATGGTAGAAGACAAAGTACCATCCCACAAGCTCAGGAAACCCCTAAAGAAGTAACACCGCCTACCGCTGAGGAAGTGGTGGATCAACAAATGCCTTCCATTACAGAAGAATTGGGACTTAATCCATTTGAAGAAGCTGTGGTTCGTACAACCTTGGTGCAGTCCGTTCAACAACGTATAGAGCTTCAAATTTTAGGGTTGGAACCTTTAAAGATGAAGGAGGAATATGAGAAAATTGAGAAGAAACAAAACGAAGAACTTAAAGCCGGACTTCCGGAAGATAAGTACAATGCCTTTCTAGAGCTTCAGGAAAACAGGTTTAAGCCTGAAAAGAAGAAGAAAAAGAAAAAGAAAAAAGATTAACAAATCATTAAGGTCATTCACGGGATCAAGTCTGTTGTTGACGGATATAATTTTCGCTACTACTTAAATTCCTTTCAACTTTGCTAGTCTAAAACCAAACTATGCAAAGAATCATTTTACCGTTGTTACTGTTGGCCTTCCTTTCAGCGAATGCCCAAACGCGGCAGAGTCAAAACTCTATTACCATTTCCGGAACTGTAATTGATCAAGATTCCGGACAACCCTTGGAATACGCAACCTTTGTTTTGCAGGAGGTAGAAAATCCAGATAAAGTCACAGGTGGTATTACTGATTTGGATGGGAAATTTGAGATTGAAACCACTCCAGGGAGATATAATATTAGAGTTGAATACATTTCTTATAAAACCTATTCCTTAACCAATCAAAACTATACCTCTTCCACTAATTTGGGACCTATTGTTTTGGCAACTGACGTATCCCAGCTTCAAGAAGTTGAGGTTGTTGGGGAGAAAACCACAGTTGAGGTTCGGTTGGACAAAAAAGTATATAATATTGGGAAAGACCTTACCACCAGCGGTGGAAACGTTAGTGATGCCTTGAACAATATTCCCTCGGTAAATGTTGATGTTGAAGGTGCCATCAGCTTAAGAGGAAACGAGAATGTTCGTATCCTTATCAATGGTAAGCCATCAGCCTTGGCAGGATTTGGGTCTACCGATATTTTGAGACAATTGCCCGCCGATGCTATTGAAAAGGTAGAGGTAATCACCAGTCCATCAGCTCGTTATGATGCTGAAGGAACCGCGGGTATTTTGAACATTGTTTTGAAAAAGGAAAAGACCTTGGGAATCAATGGTTCGGTGAATTTAACCGGAGGACATCCTTTTAATGCCAGGGCAACCACCAATTTCAACCTGCGAACCGAGAAATTCAACATCTTCAACACCCTAGGATATTATCATAGAGAATCTCCAGGGAATGGATTTAGCGACAACACCTATTCCCAAGGTGAATTTGACCGAATTATCGAAGATCGTGAAACCAGCCGTAACAATGACGGTTTCAACCTTAATATCGGGATGGAATATTTCCTCACGGAAAAATCGTCTATTACAGGTAGTTTCTTCTATCGATACAACAAAGGAGACGATCTAACGGAAAACGATAACCAACGATTTACCGATGCTGCTTTGGCCAGCAGAACCTTTAGGACGGAAAATCAAGGTGAAGATGGCAATAGCCGACAGTTCTCCTTCAACTATACCAATAATATTAATGATGATGGGCACAAATTGACTGCTGATTTTCAGTATTCCTTTGATGATGAATCTACATTTACGGTGATCCAAGAGAACAATATTGTACCCAATACGGATTTGTTGGCATTAGAGAATATTTATGAAGCTGAAAAACAAGATGATATATTGGCGCAAGTGGATTATGTATTGCCCATGGGTGATGCCCAATTTGAAGCTGGTTATCGCGGAACGTTTCAAAAAGAGATCAATGATTATCAGTTAGATCAATTTAACCAAGACACAAACCAATTCGAGACCAACATTGATTTGACCAATACCTTTACCTATCACGAGAATGTGAATGCGCTATATACGCAGTACGGTAATAAATTCGGTAAATTTTCATTCTTGGCAGGTTTGCGATTGGAAAATACGGAGATGAGGGGTGGTGTTGACTCTGATATCGATAGTGAAGCGTTACAAGAAATCCTTGGTGATGATGTTGATCTTAATTTTGACAAAAACTACCTTGGATTGTTCCCTACAATCAACTTGATTTATGAGTTTAAGGGAAATCAGAATGTATCCCTTGGATATAACCGAAGAATCAACAGGCCTAGAGGGTGGTTCATTAACCCATTCCCTTCTAGATCCAGTAGAACCAACGTATTTCAAGGGAATCCCGACTTGGACCCAGCCTTTGCCAATGCATTTGATCTTGGCTATTTAAAGCGATGGGATAAACTGACCTTTACGTCATCCATCTATTATCAAAGAGAGACCAACTCCTTTGAGCGTGTTCAAGAGGAAACGGGAGAGGTTACCTCCGATGGTATCCGTATCATCCGATCTATTCCGATCAACCTTTCCACCAATGAACGAATTGGTGCCGAAGCAGGTATGCTTTACAACCCTGTAAAATGGTTGCGTTTAAATGGTAGTTTCAACTTCTTTAGGTTTAGCACTGATGGAGAATTTAATGGGGTAGATTATAGTGCGGACAATTCAAGCTGGTTTGCTAGATTCAGTTCCAAGTTTACGTTACCCGCAAAAATCGATTTCCAAGCCAACTCCTTTTACATGGGCCCAAGGCAAAATGCACAAACGGATACAAAGGGTATGTTCTCTTTGAACTTGGCCATGAGCAAGGATATTTTCAAGGAAAAGGGAACATTGTCTTTAAACGTGAGCGATGTATTCAATTCCAGAAAACGTCAATCCTATACTGAGACAGCTTTCTTTACTTCGGACAGTGAGTTCCAGTGGAGGGTAAGACAAATCAATCTTTCATTCATCTACCGATTCAACCAGCCTAAAGAGCGAAGACAGCGTGGAGGCGACCGTCAGAATGGTGGCGACGATATGGAAATGGAAGAAGGACAGTTCCAAGGAGGAAAAGGATAATTGATAGAAAGGAAAATATAGGACAAAAAAAAGAAGCCAAATTGGCTTCTTTTTTTTATTCTTCAAGCTCAGCTCGTCTGGCCTCGCGTCTTTCTTTAAACATTTCACGAAGGTTGCCGATCAACCAATATGGCACTACAAAGGTCAATAAGAAAATCATCAACCAAAAACCAATGGTTAAAATCGTTAAAAAAGCTAAAAAACCTAAATATTGGTCAAATTCGAACATTGTACTTTCCTTTTGTTTAACAAAGATACTTCCTTCTCTTTAAAAAATACAAATCTGAATCTAAAAAAGTGTATTTGCCGCTAACAACTACCATATAATTTTGTGAACAATTACCTTTGTAGTATAAATTTTGAAAAATGAGTTTTAGGATTGAAAAAGACACCATGGGCGAAGTTCAAGTGCCCGCGGACAAATATTGGGGAGCCCAAACAGAACGTTCCCGTAACAATTTTAAGATTGGCCCATCAGCTTCCATGCCTTTGGATGTGGTCTACGGATTTGCGTATTTGAAGAAGGCCGCAGCCTTTGCCAACCATGAACTTGGCGTGCTTGCTGTGGAAAAAAGGGATTTGATAGCCCAAGTATGTGATGAAATCCTCGCTGGGAAACTCGATGATCAATTTCCATTGGTTATCTGGCAAACCGGTTCTGGAACGCAAAGCAACATGAACGTCAATGAGGTGATTGCCAACCGAGCACATGAAATTGCCGGAAAAAAAATCGGTGAGGGTGAAAAGACCATCCAACCCAATGATGATGTCAATAAAAGTCAATCTTCCAACGATACGTTCCCAACGGGAATGCACATTGCCGCTTACAAAAAAATTGTGGAGGTTACTATTCCAGGGGTGGAACAACTCAAAAACACGTTGGCAGCAAAATCCAAAGAGTTTAAGGATGTGGTTAAAATTGGCCGTACCCACTTAATGGATGCCACTCCCCTCACCTTGGGACAGGAATTTTCTGGATACGTGGCCCAGTTGGAGCATGGTCTTAAAGCCGTAAAAAATACGTTGGCCCACTTGAGCGAGCTTGCTCTAGGTGGTACTGCGGTAGGGACCGGACTCAACACCCCAAAGGGTTACGATGTTTTGGTGGCCAAATACATTGCGGAGTTTACAGGACTTCCGTTTGTGACGGCCCAAAATAAGTTTGAAGCACTTGCATCACATGATGCCATTGTGGAAAGTCATGGTGCTTTGAAACAATTGGCGGTTTCTTTGAATAAAATCGCGAATGATATTCGGATGATGGCATCTGGCCCACGCTCTGGTATTGGTGAAATCATTATTCCGGCCAATGAGCCTGGAAGTTCTATTATGCCCGGTAAAGTAAATCCAACCCAATGTGAGGCCATGACCATGGTTTGTGCCCAAGTAATGGGGAACGATGTGGCGGTTAGCGTTGGTGGCACTCAAGGTCATTATGAACTGAATGTATTTAAACCATTGATGGCCGCCAATATTTTGCAATCAGCTGAGTTGCTAGGAAATGCTTGTGTAAGTTTTGATGAGCATTGTGCCGTGGGTATTGAGCCGAATCACGAAGTAATCAAACGGTTATTGAACAATTCATTGATGTTGGTCACCGCGCTGAATACCAAAATTGGGTATTACAAAGCTGCTGAAATTGCCAATACCGCCCATAAAAATGGAACTACATTACGTGAAGAAGCCATTAATTTGGGCTATGTTACCCCCGAAGAATATGATGCTTGGGTGAAACCCGAGGATATGGTGGGAAGCCTTAAATAATTTAATCGAGAATTCAATCCATAAAAAAAGCCCGGTCAACAGACCGGGCTTCTTCGTTATATGGATAGTGTGAATTATTTCAATTCGAATTTAGAAGTACCCAACAATTTTAGATTGTTGTCATACACATTTACCATGTAGTTTCCTTTTTGGAATTCGTCCACTGGCTTGTTGATGTAATCACATACGTCCAAAGAACTGTTTTCATAGTAGAAATTGGTTCCTTTGCTGTAGGTGATGGAAGCACCTTCTTCAGTTGTTTTAGTGAAGCTGTCACCCAATACATTTCCTTGAGGACCAAGTACTTCAATAAAGAACTCTCTATCACCAGCCTCAGCGATTACGTTATCGGCAATGGTAAAGCAAACTTTGAATTTATCAGTAGCTCTCGCTCTGGAAGTAGATACCAATTTTCCGCTATTTCTTTCTCTAACAGCATCAACACTGATAGTGGAAAGGTTAAGAGCTGAACCTCTTTCAACGGCATCAGCCAATTGTGTGTTCTGTACGATCAAAGAGTCGTTGAAAACGGTTTGTTTCTCCAATTCAGTAAAAGTACTGTCTCTTTGCATGGCCAACAGGCTGTTGGATTGAGTCAAAGAATCTACTTGCTTCAATAGTTTTTCTCTTTCAGCTTTCAATACACTTACTTGTCTTCTGTATCTGGAAAGAGAAGCGATATCAGCTTTCATACCTTGTACAGAGTCGATGTACTTTGCAATGTTGTCTCTAGCGGCAACCAATTCTTCATTGGTAGCGTTGCTTTCCAAAATAGCTTTGTCGTACTCAGACTTCAAGTTGTTCAAATCTTCAACTACCAACTCTTTTTCTTGTGTTAGAGCCTGAGTAGTTTTTTTCTTGTCTTGATAAAGGCTTACGGTATAAATGATAGTTCCCAAAAGAACCACACCCAATAAACCAGCGATCACCTTCAAACTGTTGTTATTTTTTGTTTCAGTCATAACTTTTTGTATTAATTGATTCTCGTTTAGGTTTTTTAATCAATCGTGTTTGGTTTATATACGCTTTAGATCATCATTTGGATTATTTGGGTTGAAATAATATCGAAAAAAATCTTCATTCTGCCCGATATGCCTTAATTTTAAAAGGATTTAAAAAAGAGGACACTATGAAAAAAAATATAATTTTTATTGCAAGCGCGCTGTTGATATGCTTTGTTTCATGCAAGGAAAAGGGAAAAAAGCAGGAAGAAACTTCCATGGCTCCCGAAGATGAGGCAGTGGTTGTGGATACCCCACCTGCTGCTGCCATAATTCCAATCGAACATGCCACTGCAATCATAAATTGGAATGCAAACACCATATATATAGACCCAGTAGGTGGAAAATCTGCTTTTGAAGGTCAACAAAAACCGGATATTATTTTTATCACCGACATTCATGGCGATCATTTTAATCCCGAAACTTTAAATGAGCTGGATTTGGAAGGTGTTGAAATCTTTGCGCCCGATGCCGTGAAACAGCAAATGGACGAAGAGCTAGCTTCCAAAACAACCATTATAGCGAATGGTGAGAGCAAAGAAATAGCTGGTTTTACCGTAGAAGCAATTCCTATGTACAATCTGCGTGAAGAAGCCAAGGATTTTCATGTAAAAGGCAGAGGTAATGGGTATGTGTTCACTTTAGGTGATGAACGTATCTACTTTTCTGGGGATACAGAGGATATTCCTGAGATGCGTGCCTTGGAAAATATTGATAAAGCCTTCGTCTGCATGAACCTACCTTACACCATGACAGTTGAAAGCGCCGCCGATGCTGTTTTGGAATTTCAGCCCAAACAAGTTTATCCCTATCATTTTAGAGGAAGACCCGATGTGAGCGATGTGGCAAAATTCAAGCAATTGGTCAATGAGGGAAATCCCGACATAGAAGTGGTGCAATTGGATTGGTATCCCAATGATGATTTTTAATCATGTAAAATAAAGTCCTTATATTGCCGTTAAGGTAACAGACTATAACCAATTCAAATACTTAATCATGGCTCCCAAATCCCGTGTTTTAGTACTTGTGGCTTTTCTTTTTGCCATAAATGCTACTTTCTCCCAAGATTGCGATAACTATTATTCCAAAGTGACGTACGCGCTCAACCATTGTAAAAAAGCAATGGAGGCCACCAATTTTGAACATCAAATGTATTATGCCGAGCGTGCTTTGACCGCCATGGAAAAGGCTGATGAATTCAAAGGTGACTGCGATTGTAAAAAAGCGTACGACAAATCATTTGATACAAAGCAAACTTTGGACAAGGCCATTGAACCCGCAGATTGGGAAGCAGGCCGATTTTTCACCAAAAAAGCTTTAGGTCAAATCCATGAGATAATCACGTTTTTAGATGAGTGCACCATAGGTGCTTCCTCATCGATTACCATTGCGGATAGTGGTGCCACTACTTTGGAGCATCAGGCCCATGCCGATGAGAATACAACCGAGGACAACACTGTTACGGTTAGTGACAATTCCATGGAGCTTGAAATGATCAAGGTTTTTGAAAAGCATGCTACCGATAAATTAAGCACTGCTGAAAAAGCTGTTGCCCAATTGGTGGAACTTTCCAAAACCATCGGAGCAAATATTGATGGAGACGCAGTTGAACCCAACAGTCTCGCATCACACCAACAAGCCTATTTGGAAAAGGCAAAAAAAATACTTGAGGAGGGCATCAAAAATCTCGGAGGAGAAGAATAGTTCCTCAATTACCGAATCAATTTTTTATACTTGATGCGCTTGGGCATGATATCCGTTCCCAAGCGTTTCTTTTTGTTTTCCTCGTAATCTGAGAAAGAACCTTCAAAGAAATAAACCTGAGAATCTCCTTCAAATGCCAAGATGTGGGTACAAATTCTATCCAAGAACCATCTGTCGTGGGAAATGATTACCGCACAACCCGCAAAGTTTTCCAAACCTTCTTCCAAGGCACGAAGTGTATTTACATCTAAATCGTTGGTTGGCTCATCCAGCAACAATACGTTTCCTTCTTCCTTTAAGGTCATGGCCAAATGAAGTCGGTTACGCTCCCCGCCGGAAAGCATATTCACCTTTTTGTTCTGTTCACTTCCGGAAAAATTAAATCGACTTAGATAGGCCCTGGAATTCACTTGCTTCCCTCCCATCATCACCAATTCTTGTCCATCACTGAAGTTTTCCCAAATCGATTTTTCTGGGTCGATGTTGGAGTGACTTTGGTCTACATAAGCCAATTTGGCTGTATCACCTACAACAAATTCTCCTTTGTCTGGGGTTTCCTCACCCATGATCATTCGGAAAATGGTGGTCTTACCCGCCCCGTTGGGACCGATAATACCCACGATGCCTGCTTGCGGCAATTTGAAGTTCAGCTCCTCATATAGCAATTTATCGCCATACGCTTTGCTGACCCCTTTCGCTTCGATGACATTCGTGCCCAGTCTTGGTCCATTTGGAATGTATATCTCCAACTTCTCTTCCAATTGCTTTTGGTCTTGGCTAAGTAACTTGTCGTAATTGTTTAAACGGGCCCTTTGTTTGGTCTGTCGTCCTTTAGCCCCTTGTCGAACCCATTCCAACTCTCGTTCCAACGTTTTCTGACGCTTGGAAGCTTGTTTGCTCTCTTGGGCCAAACGTTTGGCTTTTTGATCCAACCAGCTAGAATAATTTCCTTTCCATGGGATACCTTCACCTCTATCCAATTCCAAAATCCAGCCCGCTACATTGTCCAAGAAATAACGGTCGTGCGTTACGGCAATTACGGTTCCTTTATATTGCGCTAAATGATGTTCCAACCAATGAACGGATTCGGCATCCAAGTGGTTGGTGGGCTCATCCAACAATAACACGTCCGGTTCTTGCAATAATAATCGGCATAAAGCCACTCGTCTACGTTCCCCGCCAGAGAGCACTCCAATTTTCTTATCGGATTCAGGGGTACGAAGGGCATCCATAGCGATTTCCAATTTCGTATCCAGTTCCCAGGCGTTGGAGGCATCAATCTGATCTTGAAGTGCCGCTTGCTTGTCCATCAACTTTTGCATCTTGTCCGCATCCTCATAGACTTCGGGCAGACCGAACATATCATTGATTTTGTTGTATTCATCCAGAATGGCGACAGTTTCCGCAACACCTTCCCGAACCACTTCCATTACGGTCTTGTTTTCATCCAATTGCGGTTCTTGCTCCAAATAACCTACCGTGTAGCCTGGGGAGAAAACCACATCCCCCTGATAGTTCTTATCGACACCTGCGATAATCTTCAACAAGGTGGATTTACCAGAACCATTGAGACCCAAAATCCCAATTTTGGCGCCATAAAAGAAACTTAAGTAAATGTTTTTGAGTACAGGGGTATTGGCCGTTTTAAAGGTCTTGGTAACCCCAGACATTGAAAAAATGACTTTCTTATCGTCTGACATGTAGTTGTTCTTTAAATTGAAAAAAGGGGGAATCTAAACCCGACCCTTGAGTGCATTGAATACCCAAGCCACGGCAAAAAAACCGATACCTACTGCACCAAAGCCGTAACCTGCAACCTCGTCATATTTGAAAGCTCCAAGAGCTATCATTCCTATTCCTACAAAAATCATGATCCAAGTGGCCCAAGCGAGCACTGTGTTTTTGTTCATTCCCATATATATCGTTCAGAAGAGCCTCAAATATCGTAAAAAATGAAATAATCCAAAGCCTTGAGCCCGGTTTATCCCTCAAAAGGAAAGGTAATTCCGCATTTTTCACGAATTGTATCCAACAATTCTGCTATATCCAAGCTGTTTTGATGTGACCAAAGGTCACTCTGAAGTTTTTTGGCCTTCAAGCATTGGTGTACTTCTTCAATCTCATACACAAAACCATTCCCTTGACGCGGTAGTGCAAATTCTTGGGTTTCACCGTCCTTTTCCAATCTACAATCATCAGCTTCGTGCCATCTGGGATGGATGAAAATTTCACCTTTGCTTCCTGAAATTTCAGCCTCCATTTTGGATTTGCTGGTCAACCCACTATATAAAACCGCCTGTGCATTTTCATAATGGAACAACATGGACGTTTGCAATTCCGTTCCATTGTCATGAAAATTTGATTTGGCCATAATTTCTGTTGGCATTCCCAAAATCAAATACGCCAAAAAGATGGGATAGATTCCTATATCAAGCAGTGAGCCGGATGCCAAGTTGGGATTCAACAGCCTGGAATCCAAACCCCGGTCCAAAGCATAAAAGGCAAAATCCGCATGAAGATAGCCTACTTCCCCAATAGTGCCATCATCCACTAGTTGCTTTGCTTTTTGAACCGATGGATTGAATCGGGACCAAAGTCCCTCCATCATAAAAACTTGATTCGCTTTGGCAGCGGCCACAATTTCCTCCACTTCTGCCCTGCTTACCCCCAAAGGTTTTTCACAAAGCACATGCTTTCCTGCATTTAGCGCTTGTATCGCAACATCTTTATGGAAATTATGGGGCGTGGCCACATAGACAATGTCAACTGCATCCGAATTAAAAAGCTCGTCGTAGCTTCCAAAAGCATTTGGAATATTGAATCTATCCGCGAACTGCTGCGCTCTTTCCAAATTTCGGGAAGCCACCGCAGCCACTTCCGCATCGGGCATTAACTTTAAATCTTCGGTGAAATCTGTGGCAATTTTTCCAGGGCCCACGATACCCCATTTAATTTTTGTGTCCATATTCCATCAAAAGTAATGATTATAACTCCTTATCTTTAACCGATAGCAAGAAATTGAAAGACACCTATGGATATCAACTTCAACAAAAATGAAGACCATAATAAATTAATGCTTTCCGAGCTTCGGAAAAGACTAGCCACGGTGAAACTCGGTGGCGGTAAAAAACGCATTGAAAAGCATCATGAAAAGGGTAAAATGACCGCCCGTGAACGGATTGATTATCTGCTGGATGCCAAATTGCCATCCATTGAAATCGGGGCGTTCGCTGGTGATGGCATGTATGAGGAGCACGGTGGTTGTCCTTCAGGAGGTGTTGTGGTAAAGGTAGGGTATGTCAAAGGAAAACAATGTGTTGTAGTTGCCAATGATGCCACGGTAAAAGCCGGGGCTTGGTTCCCTATCACTGGAAAAAAGAATTTAAGAGCGCAGGAAATTTCCATCGAAAACAAACTACCCATAATTTATTTGGTGGATAGCGCAGGGGTCTATCTGCCCATGCAGGATGAGATTTTCCCGGACAAAGAGCATTTTGGCCGAATATTTCGAAACAATGCGGTGATGAGCAGCATGGGCATCACCCAAATTGCTGCTGTGATGGGGAGCTGTGTGGCCGGTGGTGCCTACTTACCCATCATGAGTGATGAAGCCCTGATTGTGGACAAAACTGGAAGCATTTTTTTGGCAGGAAGTTATTTGGTGAAGGCGGCTATTGGAGAGAATATAGATAATGAAACCTTGGGCGGGGCCACGACCCATTCCGAAATCAGTGGCGTGACGGATTACAAGGCGAAGGATGATAAGGATGCCTTGGATAAAATCAAGAATATTGTTGATAAGATTGGAGATTTTGAAAAGGCGGGTTACAACCGTTCTGAAGCTAAAGCTCCTGCTGAAAGCCCCGAAGACATATATGGTATTCTCCCGGCTTCCAGAACAGACCAATATGATATGTTGGAAATCATTAAGCGTTTGGTAGACAATTCTGATTTTGAACAATACAAGGAAGGCTACGGCAAAACCATTTTAACGGGTTACGCCCGCATTGATGGTTGGGCTGTGGGAATTGTGGCCAATCAGCGGAAAGTAGTGAAAACCAAAAGCGGTGAAATGCAGTTTGGCGGCGTCATCTATTCCGATTCCGCAGATAAGGCCACCCGATTTATCGCCAATTGCAACCAAAAAAAGATTCCGTTGGTGTTCTTGCAAGACGTGACTGGTTTTATGGTGGGAAGCAAAAGTGAACATGGTGGTATTATTAAAGATGGGGCCAAAATGGTGAATGCGGTAAGCAATTCCGTGGTGCCAAAATTCACGATTGTTATCGGAAACAGCTACGGCGCCGGAAACTATGCCATGTGTGGAAAGGCGTATGACCCTAGATTGATTGTAGCTTGGCCAAGTGCCGAACTGGCAGTGATGAGTGGAAATTCCGCCGCAAAGGTGTTATTACAGATTGAAAAAGCCTCGTTGGAAAAAAGTGGTCAGCCTATTGATGCAGAAAAAGAAAAAGAGCTATTTGATAAAATCAAACAGCGATATGACGACCAGATATCACCTTATTATGCCGCCGCGCGCCTTTGGACCGATGCCATTATAGACCCTTTGGATACCCGAAAGTGGATATCTATGGGTATTGAAGCTGCCAATCATGCGCCTAGCGATAGAAAATTCAATATGGGGGTGCTGCAAGTTTAGATATTGCAGCCCTACTTTTTTCTTTTGTACTTTTCTTCGAGAAAGGCTCCTACGGCTTCACAATCATCAGTTTCATAAAGAAATACGTCTATCACGTTACCTTTTTCATCAACCTGAAACAAGGACCAAAACGGATTGCCATCATAGGATTCTATGTAACAAGAGTAGTCTTCTTCGGTGAGCTCCCCATTTCTAATCATTACATTGGGGTCATATAAATCCAGAACATGATTAAAACAATCCTCCATGTCTTCCAAGCTGATTGGGCCTTCAAAGATTTCATGGTTACTTTCCAACAGGGCATAAATATTAAGTTCCCATTCGCCAACGGTTCTGGCTTGTTTTCTTAGTAAAAAAGCATGGGTGCAAATTTCCTCAATAGTCTTCATTTGGAATACAATTAGTTTTGAAATAAGCCCAAAACTAAGAGATGGCTACAATGTTAATGCTAGGAATTGATGAATGGCCCATATGAATTGTTGGTTGCGGACCTAAAATAAAAAAATGCTGATTCGAAGAAACAGATACGTTAGATATGCTATTCTACTTTAAAACGAGCCAATTGTTGTTCGTCCCCCGGTTCTTGAAGTCGTATCATAAACTCCTCACTGCTTTGATTGGGTTTTCCAAAATTGTACTGCACTGTACACTTTAAAAAAGTAGCCGCTTCGTTTTTTGAGGTTCGATTCCCTAAATAAGTGGCATTCAATATCCATTCACCTTTGGTGTCGGCTCCCACAATTTCAAATTGTTCGCTTGAATTTCCATTTTGAAGCTCATCCATAATCCGATTTCGGTCGCCAACTTCAGTATGCTCCCATGTGAAAAATCGCTTCTGTGGATTCACAAATTGAACTGAAAACTCAGCGTCGGGTACATTCCAATCTAGAATGAGTCGTGCATTATAGGTGAGATTGTTCCTGTACTTCGCATCTACTTTTTCAATATTCAATTTGGCTGCATGCTTATTGACCATATTCCGAAGTTCCGTGCCCACCACCTTTTCCATTGAACCAAAATTCAACTGCGAGTTTGCCTCTCCCGTGAGCATTGCGTTAAGCATGTTTAAAGCTTCCTGAAGATTTCTAGCATTTTTTTGGGCTAAGGCCACATCAAAATAGGATTGTACTTTGTTGGGAAACAACTCCAGCATTTTATCTGCAGCATTGGTGGCCAATCTATGGTTCTCCTGCTCCATACATTTTAGATACATGGCGCGAATGGCTTCATATGAAGGGTTCTCCTCTTCCAAAACATTGGATAAGATGCGTTCGGCCAATTCTGGGCTTGAACCCAAAAAGAAATTGGACACATCCAAAAAATATTCAGGCGTATCGCTGTAAGCATCTCTCTGATTCAGGTAGATGTCATACGCCTCTCTCACATTTTTACCCTTTTTGAGTTCTTTGAGATAAGGTGTTACCAAAGCCTTATTGTCCACTTTAACCTTTTCCTCATAGACATTGTTCTTCAAGCGTGCCATGTCCATTTTTTCTCCTGTCTCCTTTGCGTAGGTTGCGGTTTTTGAGGTAATCAACAACACCCCATTTACACCGAGACTACCGTATTTATTTGTTGCTGCCAATCCTTTTAGCACGGTAATGTCCGCTATGTTTTCTGGATTGATGAAATCAGAACTGAAGACCGTCCCGCTCTTGGAATCGGATTGCCTCAGAGGTACCCCATCAATCACAATTAATCCATAAACATTGCCCAAAAGTGTGTTTCTAGGCCGCATGGTGACTTGGCTTAAATCATCATTCTGCCCTAGGTTGACCCCGGAGAATTTACCCTGTATGGCCATGTCTGGTGTAGTGGCGGCATCCGAAATATCATCACTGGAAATGGACTGGACTGCATACCCCACTTTATCTTTATTCTCCTCACCGTAGCCTGTGGTTATGGTTTCCGCGGGTTCCTTCTTGGTATCGCTTACCACCACTTCCTGAAGCTGAATTCCTTGGTCTTCCAATGAAAAGTTTAGGGTATTTGTTTCTCCCAGCACCTGCTTTTCCATTTTGTTCCCATACATCACCACCAAGGTGTCTCCTACCCTGGCATTTATATTGAAATCACCCTTTGCATTGGATTTCACCCTATCACTCCCATTCCCTTGAACATAAATCTCAGCACCTTCCAGACCTGTCACACCTTCGTAAATGGTCCCTGAATATTGAATTAGGTTATTCATTTGGGCATTGGCCTTCTGTTTTTCATTGAAGTCTACCAGATTCCCATTGTTAACGATGGATAGAAGATTAAGGCTGGCTTTATCAAAACTGGTGCTGCTATTAATGATATAAACCGCTCCATTAAAGTTAGGAGTGCTGCTGCCAAGATTCTGCTTTCCATCCGTGAAAAGCAGAATCTCCCCAGTATGGGCATAATTGCTGAGCGATTCATAGGAAGTAGCTCCATCATATAAAATGCCTTGAAGTTTTTCTTTGATAGCTGACCAATTCCCAGAATTGACCTGATATTCCTCCTTTGACAGCACCTTGTCACTAAACGTTATCAAATTTACTTTGGCGTTTTGGGTTGTTTTAAAGTAGGTGTCCAGAAAGTAAAAATCCTTGTCGAAGTTTCTATCTTGCATGGAAAGTGAGGCATCCCAACAAATGGAAACATTCTTGTAGTCTTGTGCATTAATGCTGATTGCAAGCAACAAGCAAAACAAAGTGACAGCATATTTCAGGAATTTCATCATTAAAAAGTTGCTATTGAGCTTCCATTTTTAATCTGGAAGAGTGATTGATTAACATTTTTGGCGGTCAACTTAAAAACCTTGACTTCCTTAGTTTGACTCTTGGTGCCATAGTTGTAAAAGACCGTTGCCTTCAGATAAGTGGGTGTTAAACTCTTATTTCCGAAATAAGTCGCATTCACAGACCAATGGCCGGTAATAGGCCTGTAAATAAGGTATTCCTGAGTTGCAAAACCATGGATTTTCTCTTCCATAATCCTTTCCGATTCGACCAATTGTGTGTGCTCCCATCGCTGGTACTGGTTTTCTGGCCCTACTAACTGAAGTTCAAATTCGGCCTCGCTATTGTTCCATTCAAAGAGCAATCGCATTCCGTCAAAGTCATTGTCCTCGGTCTTTACAATGGCCGTATTCCCTGTGATGGCCCCGTGGGTTGCCAGTAAATTTCCAAAGTCCCGATTGATAATTTCTGAAAACGTATCCGAGGCACTTATAAGTGAATCTTCCACCAAATGGTTGTACCGCGCATATAAGAAAGCCGAACTTTCAATGGCACCAATATCCTCATAGCTCTGGGCCAAATCTAAATAGGATTGGCCGTAATGGGGCCTCAGAATAAATACCTGCTTATAGATTTCATTGGCCCATTGCTGTTGCTCTTGCTCCTCTAAAATATAGGCGAAGGCTTTGAGTATCATAGGGTCCATTTTGAACTTTTGCTCTATTTCATCTCCTATTTGCTGTGCTATTTGAGTGTCTTTAAATTTAGTTGAGAAAATGGAAAACGCATCCAAATAGAAATAAGGAGATGACCCATATTTGACTTGTAATGCCTTATAGGCAGTCAATGCTTCGGAAATATTTTTCTTGGATGACAATTCGGCAACATATTGTGGTGTGGGTATCTTGGAAATGGGAACCGTACTTCCTTCCTCAAAATAATTATCGCGTCGACGGGCCAAATCGTAAGGCTTGTCTGTTCCAGGCTCGGATGGACTATAATTGGCCGTTTTGGTATTTATGACGATAACACCCCCTGCAGCTCCGGTGCCATATTTGGACGCTCCAGCCAAAGAACCCATCACCGCAATACGCTTTATATCGTTGAGTTGAATGAATAGAGGCGCTTCAATATATATATTCCCATCAACTTCATAAATTGGCTGCTGCCCTAAAAGTCGCTTCATGGAAGATAGGTAGACTACTGGTGTGGCATACGTATGTTCACGAATTACAATCATTCCTGGCACCTTGCTTTGAAGCACACTTATAAAATCAACTGCAGCAAGGTTAAATTTATCTCCATCAAATACTTTCAAAGAATACCCAACTCTATCCTTATCCAAAATACCAAACCGGGTTTTGATTAAATTCTTGTTGGAATTGTATTCCAAAAACAAATCCTTTTGTGATTTACGTTTGTTTTTGCTTTCGGTGACCACTACTTCGTCCAATTTCTGGATATTGTCATATAAGGTAATGTTGAGCACTTCGGTTACATCTTCCACAATGATTTCCATGGATTGTTTCCCAACGTAACTATAAACAAGAGTTTCACCTTCATTGGCATAGATTTCATAGCTACCATTCAATTTGGAAAAAGTGCCCCTATCGGTTCCCTTAACGATAATACTCACTTGTGATAAAGGTTCCACGCCATCTGTAACGATTCCATGAATCTTTTTTATCTGGGTCTGTGAAAAAGCCAAAACGGAGAATACCAGAAAAACTGACAATGCGATTTTGCGTATCATAATGGTCGTGTTTAGGTTCTTTCCTACAAGGTAGTGATTAATTGTAAACAATTTATTACCATGAAGTTAAGTTGCCAAACATCGCATTAAAGCTAATATAACAAAACCATTTAATCCATATTGATGTGTCAGAGGGGTTATAAAACGACTAATACCCTTGCTGCGGTTTTATTCGAGGAATCAACAACAATTCCGTTTGTCTTCCATTGATATACCGAAAACCATTTTCTCCCAAAAAACCGGGTTCTTCCAGCATAATTCGGATGTCTCGTTTCCATTCTGGAATGTTCACCGTGGTATTCAGCTCGATGGCATAAGAGGTGTTTGGATTAATCGGGTAATTGTCGTGGTCATCCTTGCGAAGACCTCCCTGGGCGTCCCACATACCAATGGTAGTTCCGGCGGAATGTCCGTACATTCCTAAAGGATGGGTATAAATTGACGGCCTTAATCCAACATCTTTTGCTTCTTGAAGTGACCTTGCCAAAATTTCATTGCCTGTTCCACCAATGACCATATTCTTGGTCAAGAAATCCTGTACCCGGTTGCCATCGTAAAGGGCATTCACTAAAAAAGAAGGTGCTTCGGTTTCCTCAGGTTTAAGTACATAGGCCAACTCTTGGCAATCGGTATTGAGACGGAGATAGGTGATTCCAAAATCGCAATGCAGTAAATCCCCAGGCATGATAATCATATCATCTGGTCGCCCTGAAAATGAATACAAATGACTCACCAATTCTTCACTGGTACGCTGAATATCAACCGTAGGATGGAACCACGTTTCAAGCCCCAAATCGGTAACTTTCTGCCGCATCCACCATTCCACCTCTGTAGTAGTTGTAATTCCGGGGGTTATCACCTTTTCAGAAAAAGCTTCTTCAATTACAGCGTGGGTGATATCCACCAATTGGTCGAAAATTATCATTTCCCGTTCGGTTCGGGTTTCAATCCAACCAACAGCCAATTGTTCAGCCGAAATCACTTTTGCTTGCTGCTTTTTGGGAAGATTGGCCATGAATTCATCATAATCGGTCTTGTCCAAACCATCAGCGATGTTGTGATCCTTTGAAAAATTGAGGGCTATTTTCTTGGGATTTCGTTCTTCTATAAGCTGTACTAATCGTTTCCACTGGTTAGGCTCTTTTTCCTTGTCCCATGCTGAAACTATGCTCTTGCCAATACTGTAGCGAGCGACCGCTAACTTTTCGATAGTATTTTTTTCTTTATTTCGATAAAACAGAAGTATGGTCCTTCTTCTGGCATTAAGCCATGTGGCCGGAAGCATGGTGCGCAGCACAGGGTCTTCATTATACTCCCTTGAAATGAGCACCCACATATCGATATCGGTATCATCCATAAGTTTTGGTAGCAACACATTGAAGCGTTCTTCCAAAATTTCGTCCACTACTCGAGCGCGTTCTACTTCGGGGAGGATTTGTTGGGCTTGGGTATAGAAAACAGTAAGAAGAGTAAAGGAAAGTATCAGTTTTTTCATAAGGGTTGATTTATCCCGTCAAAATACGAAACTTACTGAATTTGTTCCATGATTTTTTTGCGATGTACTTTTCCACTTTTGGTTTCGGAGAAGGATTTGAGAGCATAAACCGCTTTGGGAATTTCGTACTTATGGACTTCTGGTAATTCTTTTATGTTGTTGAGGAGTTCTTGCGCATCTACTTGAGCTTTTTCAATGACGAGAACCAATTTTTGCCCTAATTTTTCATCTGGAACTCCAGCAACAAAAAATCGCGTATGAATTAAATGGGACAACTTCTTCTCAATCTCTTCTGGTATCAGTTTAATTCCTCCAGAGTTAATAATGGAATCGAACCGTCCCAACCATCTAAATTGATTTTTGCTGACCAACTCCACCAAATCATTGGTCACAATCTTTTCATCTGAAATTTGGGGAGCGTCAATAACCAAGCAACTTCTATCATCAATAGTTAGACTGACATTGGGGAGGGCTTCAAAGCAGTTGGAGACATTGTCTTGTATTTTTTTGACGGCAATGTGGGTAATGGTCTCTGTCATCCCATAGGTCTCAAAAGCATTTACAGCAAGCTCACTCAACCTACTACGTAAATTTGAATCCACCGGTGCCCCACCAATAATCAACGTTCGCACTTTATGCAGCTGTTCCAAGGAGTTTTGCACTTGTAAGGGAACCATAGCCACAAAATCATAGGTTGAATCACCATGAGCCATAGGAGTAGATGACGGCTCAACGTAATCCAATTGCAAACCCAGAACCATGGCTCGGACCAACATCATTTTTCCCGCAATACTTGTGCAAGGCAAACATAAAAGCGCAGATTGATTCGGTTTTAATTGAAAGTATTCGCCAGTAGCAAACGCTGAATTGGCCATGTGCTCCTTTTGCAATACGATTTTCTTTGGTTTTCCTGTGGACCCTGAGGTGAGCACCTCCAAGGTGGGACTGTTTGATGTCCAATCCAATAGAAAATCGCCAATGGCTACTTCAAAAGGCTCTCCTTCTTTGACCAAACTATACCCAATTTCCCTAAGGTCTTCCAAATCATAGGAAGCACCATTGAGCTTGAATTGGGGATGAATGTTATGCCAAATTGGATGCTCCATCTTCTAGGGCAACAAATTCTTCTTTGGTCATTACTTTTCCGAACAATCGGTCCTTCCAGTTTTTCCAGCCATATTTTTTGGAGAAAAAGAGCAAAAGCAATGGGAAAATCACAAAAACGGGGATGACCGCATCCCATCCTAGTGTTGGCTCAGAAATGTCCTTGTAAATGGAATTGGTCTGAAACGCCGTCCAATCGGCGGTAACCAGCAAAGCTGTAATTAAATTATTGGCAGCATGAAACCCTAGTGCCAATTCCAATCCTTCATCCATAAGGGTTAAAATTCCCAAGAAGAAACCCGTTCCAATGTAGTAGATGAGAATTCCAAAACCCAATTTTTCCACTTCGGGGTTGGCTATGTGCATCAAGCCAAACAAAGTTGATGTCACAACCAAGGGTACCCAACGGTTTTTGGCCAAAATGCCCAATCCCTGCATCATGTGCCCGCGAAAAAGATATTCTTCAAAACTGGTTTGCAATGGAATCAGTACCACAGCGATAATGGCGAGAGGAATAAATTTCACCAAATCAAAGTTCCACACATAGTGTTCTGGAGAAAAATAAATATCAACCCCCACTAGAATAACAGTAACGATACTCCAAAGGGCAAAAGAGAAGAAAATACGCCGCCAGTCGACTTTCTTTCGGGAAGTGGTCAATGATGTGATGGATTGTTTGTGAACGATATACGTCCAGCCCAATACCACAAAAAAGCCAACGGCCAAAGGCACCAAAAGAATAATCAATACCAAATTGGAGCCAAATTGAGCGATGATTTGCTCCATGGTATCCTCCACACTCACAGGAGAGTTTACGGTGGCAGCATAGTTGGCAATCATAAATAAGATGAATGCCGTTGGGATGATAAAATACTTCCACAGTCCGATTTCGCCTTTATACCCTTGTTCTATATACATAAATCTTTAATTAAGTTCTCTTGCCAATTCTTATTTGTTTGGTAACTCAGTTCACCATTGGAAACCTCCAACGGACTCTCAAAATTGTTGGTGTATAGACTTCCCGTGCCCAAGCCTTGCGGCATGGAACTGTTCAACGTGTATGTCCATTGTGCAATGGCATTTAATCCAATATTGCTCTCCAAAGCACTGGTTATCCACCAGCCAATATTGTGGTTATCTGCCAAACGTATCCATTCATCGCACCCACTATATCCGCCCACCAAACTTGGCTTTAAGATAATATATTGTGGCTTTATGGTTTGTAGCAATCGCTCCTTTTCTGTTACAGAAAAAATGCCAATCAACTCTTCATCCAAGGCAATGGGTAAGGGTGTGTTTCGACATAGCTCCGCCATACTTTCCCACTGATGGGGTTTTATGGGCTGTTCAATCGAGTGCAATTGAAATGCCGATAGTTGCTCCAGCTTTTTCATCGCATCATCTGGAGAAAATGCACCGTTGGCATCCACCCGAAGTTCAATTTCGGTTGGGGTGAAGTTCGTTCGGATAGCCTTTAAAATGGAAAGTTCCGTTTCAAAATCGATGGCTCCAATCTTCATTTTAATGCATTGGAACCCATCCTTGAGCTTTTGCTCCAATTGGGAGAGCATAAAGGTCTCGTCTCCCATCCAAATTAACCCGTTTATTGCAATGGGTGCTTCCTTTTGAGTGAAGTCTGATGGGAACAATTCAAACGGATTTTTGGAATTCAAGGATAAAAATGCCTGTTCCATTCCAAATTGAATGGAGGGAAACTCCATCAATTCCTTTAGTAGGATTTTCTGTCCCAAGTGAATGTTCTCGCAGACCCATTTTAGCTTTTCCTCATATTGGGGCACGTCATCCACGCTTAAACCTCTCAAAATGCCACACTCCCCTATTCCATAACGGTTTTCATCGGAAAGAATCAAAAACAAAGTTTCCTTCTGAGTCAGAACACCACGTGAAGTTCCACTGGGAATCTTAAAATCTAGGATGTACTTTTTATAGGTAGCTTTCATTCAATGCATTCAAATTTAACTATATTTTGAATCTAAAATGGAACCCATGGCAAGTATCAACGGAAAAACAATTTGGGTAACCGGGGCCTCTTCTGGTATTGGACTAGCTTTAGTGAAGGAACTCAGCAAGTACTCCTGCAACCTTATTATCTCTTCCCGAAGGGAAAATGCGTTGGAACAGGTAAAAATGGCTTGTCAGAATCCGGAAAATGTGGCTGTTCTTCCCATGGATCTCCAGAATCATGCTCAAATGGAAGCAGTATCACAAAAAGCCATCGCCTTTTTTGGCGCGGTGGATATCCTAGTGAACAATGCTGGGGTGAGTCAGCGTTCCCTGATTTTGGATACTGATTTTGAGGTCTACAAAAAACTCATGGATATCAACTATTTGGGAACTGTGACCTTGTCCAAGGCCATTTTACCTCATTTTATTGCAAATAAAAGTGGCCACTTTGTTACCGTGACAAGTCTTATGGGGAAATTTGGTTCTCCTTATCGCTCTGGTTATTGCGGGGCCAAGCATGCCCTGCATGGTTTTTTTGATGTTCTGCGGATGGAACATGAAAAGGATAATGTTAAGGTTACTATGATATGCCCAGGTTTTGTGCAGACCAATGTGGCCAAAAATGCATTGACCGGAAATGGTGCTCCGCAACAGGAGGATGACGTAGCCACTCAAAATGGAATCACGGCTGAAGTAGCTGCAACAAAAATCATCAAAGCCATCAAAAAAGATAAATTTGAAGCTTATGTAGGTGGTAAGGAGGTAAAAGGAGTTTATCTAAAGCGTTTCTTTCCGAAGCTGTTGCACAAAGTGGTCCTGAAAAGCCAAGTGCGGTAACCTAACTGAAATTGAACCAAAAACGCACGCCTTCGGATTGTTTTTCAATGTTCAATTTGGATTGAAGCTGGTTTACCAATCGGTTCATCAAACGGATTCCCATGGAAGAATGGGTGCGCTCCTCCGTATCTTCAGGTAGCCCCACACCGTTATCAGTATATTCAAAATAGCCTTGGTCACCATTCTTACGCAAATGGATATAAATTTTTCCATTTTCATCATTGTCCGGAAATGCATATTTAAATGAATTGGAGACCAATTCGTTCAATATCAATCCAAAAGGAATGGCGCGGTCAATATCAAGTTCGGTTCCTTCGGCATCAATGGTAATACTGATGTTGTGCCCCCCTTTTTTGTATACAGATTGCACACTGTTGATGAGACTCTCAATGTATCCCTGCATTTCAATGACGGATAGGTCATCATTTTGATACAGCTTTTGGTGAATCAAAGCCATGGCCTTCACTCTACTTTTTCCTTCTTCCAAAGCCTCAATGGCAGCCTTACTACGGGTATTCTTGGTTTGAAGGCTAAGCAAGCTGGACACCATCTGCAGGTTGTTCTTCACCCTGTGGTGAATTTCTTTAAGCAAGGAATCCTTCTCTGTCAGGGCATTCTCAATGATGTGTTTTTGCTCTGCGATCAAACGTTGGTTTTTGATACTCTTCAAGTAGGCATACACCAAACCAGCGAAACCAAGCAATGTGAAAATCAAGGAGATGAATACCAGATTGATGCGTTCATCCTTGGCTTTCATTTCGCTACGGGCCAACTCATTGATGCGTTTTTGTTCCTCAATCAAACGCTGCGAATTCTCCAAATCTTCATTGGCCACAATGGTCACCAATTGTTGTTTTATGATGGAAGATTGCTTTTGCGCCATGGAATCCTTGATACGCTCATTGCGTTTGTAGTACATGGCAGAATTCTTGTAGTTTTCTACTCTATCATAGTACGCGGCCAGCAAACTGTTTCGCTTTATTACTTGAAGAATTCCAATATTATCATATTCGATATCCAGATTTCGCTTTGCAGCCAAGAATCGGTCTAATTGCAAATTGGCATCTGCCAAATAGAGGGTGTTTTCCACCATCTCGCTTTTATGGCTGTTTTTGGAGGAGGTATCCAAAACTTCTATACTACTTTCCAAAAGTGGAATAGCCTGTTCGTATTCACCCAACATTACGTGGCACTTTCCAATATTTCCTTCAATTTCGGCCTTGAGTAAATCACTTTCAAAAATTTCATCTTCACTTTTTTGAATGGAGATGTCGTTGAGATAAACGTCCAAATAGGCTTTTGCTTTCTTTAATTCGCTCAAAGCGGTTGGGGCGGAATTATCAAGGCGAAGATAGTTCCCGACCTTACTGTGATATTTTGCAAGTCCATAGGAATCATTATCAGCAATGGTGGGCTTTACCTCCATGATATATTGATTCCGAGCCACCCTGTACAGTCCTAGGTTGCTATAGATATCATAGAAAGAGACATTATCTGTAATGCCCATTTCCTTTTTCTGCTTTCGGATTTCGATTTGCTTGTCAAAAAGCTGTAGGTTGGCATAATTGTCATCCAGTACATCTAACATGGCCACTTGTGTTTCGCGATCCAAAGAATCCTTAACGGCATAGAGCTCTTTGGCCAAGGTGGTACTTTTATCGTACTCCCCTAAGTCATTATAAATCTGAGCCTGCATAATTTGATACAAGCGAAGTGCAGTGGTATCTTCTGTCTTTTGGGCATTGGCCAGATAAATTTTAATGGTATCCAACCAATCGTAAGCGGAGTTTTGATTGTAACGGTCAATAGAGTTGAAAAAAACATTGAACCGTTCTTTAGGTGCGTTGGTGTTTTCGAATTCCTTCAACACGCTCTGTTCATCATCCAACAAGGATTGCGCAGAACCGCTATATAGAAAAACAAAGCAAAATGCAGTGAATAAAAATCTTACGTAACGTCCCATTAATTTACTATATATAGTACTTCAAGAAATTCCTGAACTTCTATAGTATTGTTTGTGCCCTTTATTTCTATTCCCCGTAAGATGATTTCTGCGCTGGATGGATGAAATGATTCCACCAATGGAATCAACGTATGGGGTATATAAAAAACGTTAGTTTGCCGCCAAAATTAAATGCAAAGGCACAGACTTGTTCAGTATTGTTGTGAAACTGCCGATTTCTGTTGTGAAAAGTATCTAGGTGTATGTTAACGCACCTTTTATCGATGTTTTGTGCATTTCATGGATTTGGGAACCCCATAAAATCAAAAAAGGCCTTGCGATTAAACAAGACCCTTTTACGAGAACACTATATGAAAATGAAAAAATTACTTTCTTAATTATTAACACTGCTAAAGTAGATCAGACCTCCAACAGTGAAAAAACATTGTTGTGAACTCCTTAAAAGTTGTGGTAATCCCCAATGAAAAGATTGTGGCATAAAAAAAGCGCCCTAAATGGCGCTTCTTAAATACGTATTGTGCTTTGCAAATCAACTGTTCATCGACGAAAGGATGAACTCCTTGAAATCCTTTGAAATTGGAATCAGGTTATTGTTGATCATAATATCTTTTGAGTTGATGGCATCAATATGGTCCACATTAACAATATAGGATTTGTGGGCGCGGTAGAACTTGTTCTTCGGTAATTTTTCCAAATAATCCTTGAGCGGCGAACGAACCAAAAACTTCTTATCTGCCGTATTGACTTCCAGATACACATTATCCGCTTTGATGAATTGAATATCCGTGAACTGAATTCTGTAGTACAGGTGTTGCTTTTTTACAAAGATGGAATCTTTCAATACGGAGTTTGAGGTAAAGCTCTCCCCTTCTTCTCCATCTTCGTCCCTAATTTCACTTTTCTTATTGTAATTGAAATTGGAAAGTGCAATCTCTATGGACGTATACAAATCTTGCTGCTCAAACGGTTTTACCAAATACCCATCAGGCTTTACGGTTTTTGCATTTTCCACTGTTGCTCTATCGGAGTTGGAGGTCACAAAAATGAAAGGAATATTATAGGCTTCCCTGATGTGCTTTCCTAAATCGATTCCGGTCTTGTCAGAGGCTAGGATGATATCAATCAACACCAAGTCTACATGATTGTTTTTTAATACCTCCACAGCTTGCTCGTAAACAATGACATTGTCCACGATCTCATAGCCGATCTCCTCCAACATGGACTGCATATCATCAGCGATGATCACATTGTCCTCTACAATTAAAATTTTAATCGGTTGTTCCAAGTTCCTTCAAGTTTATTTGGTTGTCTACCAAAATTACAAAAAATTATTAATAGCAATATAGAACAATATCGCGAGTGCAAAGGTGCTGAGAGCCAATTTTTTAAGTTCTCCATCCAGATTCCTTGGTTCTTGGGTTTTCATTACCGTTACCAAATGAATTAAAATGGGAACAAAAGCCAACATAAAATACGTTTTGACCAAACTGATGTTTTCCAATAAGATATAGGAGGTAAAACAGAGCAACGCAACGGAAATCAGAGCAAAATGATAGCGTTTTCCATTCGAAAATCCCATTTTTACCACTAAGGTGTTTTTACCGGATTTTTTATCGGAGACCACGTCCCGTAAGTTATTCAGGTTGAGTACGCCAACGCACAGCAACCCTATGGAAACGGCCGGCAACAACGAAACCCAATCTAATTCTTTGGTGTACAGGAACATGCTTCCCAAAACCCCTAGCAGTCCGAAGAACAAAAAGACGAAAACATCCCCTAACCCCATGTAACCATACGCATTGGAGCCAATGGTATATTTTAAGGCGGCCCAAATACTCAAGGATCCTAATAATAAAAATAAAATAACGTGTAGTAAATTCTCCGTGCCGAAAGCCAAATAAATAAGGGCCATGGCCAGCGCCATGGAAATAAGAATGGAAACAATGATGCCCTTTTTTAAGACAGGTCGGGAAAGTAACCCACTCTGTAATGCTCTTGATGGGCCAATCCTATCTTCATTGTCAGTTCCTTTTACCCCATCACCATAATCATTGGCAAAGTTGGAGGTAACCTGAAACCCAATGGTGGTCAATAAGGCCAACACGAAAATACCCAACTCAAAAAAGCCCTGCTTTCTGGCCAAAGCAGTACCTACAATAATTCCTGATAATGAAAGAGGAAGTGTGCGCAGTCTAGCGGCCTGTATCCAGACCTTAATTTTTCCCAAGATTAATAAGGGTCTTCTATTTGAATTCGTTTTCCGTCTTGATAGGAAGCCACAAAAGCATCCTTAAAGCCCATTTGCACCAATTGCTTTCGGAATGATTGTGCCTCATCCAAAGTCTCAAAGTTACCTAAAGAATAGGCATAGAATGGATTTGTCTTTACAAAAAGGGTGTTGGTCAATGCTTCAGAAGCTAACGTGACATTATTATCCACAAAGGACTTCACTTGGACGGAGTAGATTTTTTCCTTATCAATAAATGCTTTGGCGAGATAAAATTCACGCACTAAGCTAAGTTCTTCGTTTTGCTCCTTAAGATTATCAATTCGGGTTTTAATGGCATCCAAACTGTCAATGGACACCAACAAATGATTATTCTGATTATTCTCAAAAGAATTCTTGCTGCTCAGCCCAGCGGTAAAGGAAGTGATGGCCAAAACACCAATTACGAAAAGACCCGTAATGCCCAATAAAACATTGCGTTGCAACCTTATTTTTCTGAGGTCCTTGTTCTTGTATTTGATTTGGTCTAAAAGTCGTTCGTTGATAATTTGGGCTTTATCTATATCCTTGTGAAGGTCCAACAAGTCACTTTCTTCAATAAAAGGCATACGCTAAGTGGTTATAAATTCTTACAGCCTGCTAAAAGCATAACTGTCAATAAGTTAAATTGATATTATACAAATGTAAAATTTTTGCGTAAAGAAAAAAACTTCCAAGTGTCAAAATACCCCTTCAATAAGAACTATTCAAAAGACTGCAAAATCGGATAACCTAAATTAAATAAATGCCATCATCCTGAATATTAATCTTTCGCTGGCGATACAATATTCCAACTCCTTTTTTAAACGCCTTCTTACTTAAATGGAGTTCCTTTTGAATTTCCTCTGGTGCTGATTTATCATGCAAGGGCAAAAAACCATTGTTCTCGTGCAACTTATCAAAAATTAGCTTTGCTGTCGGCTCCAACATTTTGGCTCCAATCGGCTGCAGGGAAATGTCAATCTTTTTGTCTTCCCGCACATTTTTCACATATCCTTTTAGCCTACTTCCCGTAAAAACCGGTTTAAAGAGGTCGCTGTCAAAAATGAGCCCCTTGTATTTGTTGTCCACAATCACCTCCCATCCCAAAGGGGTTTTTCGGGCTACTAAAATGTCCACTTCGTCATTGACCTCGTAGGCTGCGTCTTCATTGGACAAAAATTTGTTTGTTCGACTAGACCCTACCAATCGGAAGGATTCTTCATCGAGATAACAATGCACAATGTACTTCTTGCCCTCTTCCATGCGTTGGGCCTGTTCCCGAAACGGAACCAAAAGATGTTTTTCCAGCCCCCAATCCATAAAAGCTCCAAAATCCGCAACTTCAGCTACCTTAAGATGGGCAAAACCATTCCGAACAATGTAGGGTTTCAATGTAGTGGCAATGGGGCGCTCATTGTTATCGAGATAGCAAAACACGTCCATTTCGGCATCAATCTGAAAATCATCGGGCACATACTTATTAGGCAATAGGACTTCGGTGCCTTCGTCATCGCCCAAAAAAAGACCAACGCTGGTGCTGCGCAATACTTTTAAGGTGTTATAATCTCCCAGTTTTATCATAGTACAAAGGTAGACTGAAAATGCGGGTATAAAAAAAGCCGTCCTAAAGGACAGCCCTGTTCTGTTGTAAGAATCTATTAATTATAAATGGATTCTTTACCAAAATATTTGGTGAGCATATAGTAAATCACAGCGCGGTACTTGTTCTTATCGGAACGTCCATACCCATCAATTACACTGTTGATTGCGACCATTAGTGCAGGGGTATCTGCCAGTCCCAATTTTTTGATCAAGAAATTGTTCTTTACCGTTTCCAATTCCTTTTCATCGGAACCAGAAACCCGGGATGCATCTAAATTATAGATGGCCGGTCCAAGTCCGACAGCTACCTTGGTGATAAGGTCCATATCTGGGGTTTCGCCAAACTTGCTTTGAATGTCCTCCGCATACTTGGTGATTAATTCGTCTCTTTTACTCATGATTGATTAGTGTTGTTTTATGATTTATACCTTGGTTCTAAGATATGAAATCGAAGTACCCAAGCAAAATTTTATTGTTCACCAAACGTGGTGTAGTGATTTCTAATATTTTGGGCTTAAGCGAAATAGCGTAAAATCCCTCCATTTCTTTGGTCAGTTCTTCCTCGTTTTCTGCGGTACGATGTTCAAATCCGTACATCGCTGCCAAATGTTCTGCCGTAAAGGAATGCTGGGTCTCGAAAAAGGTGGAAAATTCATCCGTATCTTCCTTGCCCGGAAGGATTCTAAAAATTCCTCCTCCAGAATTGTTAATGAGAATTATTCTAAAATCAGTTCGAAGGTGGGCATTCCACAACCCATTACTGTCATAAAAGAAACTCAGGTCGCCCGTGATCAATAATGTGGGTTCCTCAGCATGGATAGATGCACCCACCGCTGTGGATGTACTGCCATCAATTCCGCTGGTGCCCCGGTTACAAAAAACCTTCAGAGAAGCATCCATCGGGAATAATTGCGCATAACGAACAGTGGAACTGTTGGCCAAATGCACCTGATACCCTTTGGGTATGTACCGCAATACTTCATCAAAAACTTTGAAATCCGAAAATGGAATTTCCTTCAAGTATGCCGCTCTTCCGACCTCATATTTTTTCTTGACCTCCTGCCATCCGATTTTGTAAGCACTCTTTTGTGTGTCAGAAGGCAAAACAGCCTTGAAAAAATCATTTGGGGAAGCCTTAACATGTTTTGAAAGACAAAAGAACGTGTCGTATGCCTTTTTCGGGTCGATGTGCCAATGCTCTTTAGGCTGATACTTCCGCAGGAATGCTTTTATTTTTTTGGAAACAATCAGACCTCCAAAAGTGACCAATAGTTCCGGTTGAAGCGCTTTGAACAATGCATCTCTATTCTCGGATTTTTCAATTGGTGCGATAATGCTATCAATGCTCGGGAAAAATTCAGGATGGTGCATGTTAGAGGTCGTTTCGGTAAAAACCAATGTGTTTCCATCTTGGGCCAAGGCCTCTAAAACCTCAGTTTCCAATTCATTGGGTTGTTTAACTCCCACCAAAATCATTTTTCGACCATTGTTCTTCCAAATCGATGCATAGTGGGACCAATCCTCTTGATTGGAATCTACCGGAACATCCATTTTCTTTCCGGAAACTTGAAGAACCGGTTCTTCCACCACCCCATACAAGGGTTCTTCAAAAGGAATGTTGATATGCACTGGTGTGTTTTTCCAACGCGCAATTTGGAGGGCATTTACCAACTCCCTTTCATTATATGCTTGAATCTCCTCTTGCGTTTCAGTAAAAAGTGATTTACCCCATTTTGATACGGTTTCGGCTGCATGCGAAATGTCCTGTTTCAAATTGGCCGAGTATCCAATGTGCTTTTCCAAAACATTAGCCTGACGAATCGTTTGTCCATCCCCAATATCGATACGGTACGTGGGTCTATCCGCCGAAACCACAATCAAGGGGATATCACTATAAAATGCTTCGGCCACCGCTGGGTAATAGTTCAAAAGGGCACTTCCGGATGTGCAGACCACGGCCACCGGCTCTCTCAATTGCTGGGCCATACCCATGGCAAAAAAGGCCGCACAGCGCTCATCTACAACACTGTAACAATTAAAAAAGGGATTCTTGGTAAAGCTAATGGTCAAAGGAGCGTTCCGCGAACCTGGGGAAATTACTATATGCTTCACTCCTCTGGACTTAAAGTACAGGACCAATGTCTGCGCCGAGGGAATATCCGAGTACATCATGGACCACAAAAATACATCTGAATTGCGTATTCCCCTAAATTCCGAAGCACCAAATTATAAGATGTTGAGCATGGTCTTGCTTTTGTTCTGGGTCTCAACCCATTCACTTTCAGGCTGCGAAGCTGAAGTGATTCCGCCTCCTACAAATAAAGTAGCTTTGCTATGCTGCAATTCCATGCAACGAAGATTGACGAAAAGTGAGGCCTCCCCTACCTCATTCAAGTTTAACTCACCCAAAAAGCCAGTGTAAAAACGTCGCTGGTAATTTTCATTTTCCAGGATGAAGGATTTCGCGGCTTGGGTTGGAATGCCGCATACTGCCGGGGTAGGATGCAATGCAGTGATTACTTTTTTTATCCCATTGCCACTGGATAAGGTTCCGGTGACCTCGGACCGCAAATGCCACAAATTTCCAGCTCTGATGGATTCTGCCTCTCCGATATGAAGCTCTTCCATGGCAGGTCCCAATCGTTCTTGAATGTAGTCGGAAACCATACGTTGTTCTTCGATTTCCTTTGTACCCCACTGTGGTTTTTCATCGCCATTAAACGGTAAGGTGGCCGCCAAGGACATGGTTTTTAATTGCCTGTCTTTGATTTCCACCAAGGTCTCCGGGGTTGCACCACACCATGTTCCTATTTTTGGATGATGGAAGATGTAGCAAAACGCGTTGGGATAATTGTTCAGAAGGTTTTGGAATATTTCTACGGGGGATGACGAGGCGTCAACTTCAAGTTTTCGGGACAGTACTACTTTTTTGAGATGGCCCTTTTCTATCTCGGAAATACCTTTTTTCACCAAATTGATATGGGCTTCTTTTCCGCTAGCAGAAAACTCAACTGTGGTACTTTCAGTTTTGACTCCTATTTGAAAAGTGGCCGAAAGGACTTCATCCGGTTGAATCAAAATGGCATTCTCCTTCAAATCGAATGGGGCAAAAACAAAACCTTTACCTTCAAAATCCATCGTTTTGTGCAGCACATCATTCCCTTGAAAAACAGCGGTCACCTGTTTCTGCTTTGGTTTTCGGTACACCGCAAATGGCAAGTCATTTTCCAAACTTGCCTCAATCTTCCTAAAAATGTTCTGGAACTCCTTATTTTCTTGGTAAGGCAATGGTAGTCAATTTACAGTTGGAAATCAGTTTACCTTCCTCGTCCGTTATTTTTATCTCCCAAAGTTGGGTGGTTCTGCCTTTGTGTAGCATGGATGCTCTTGCATAAACAAAACCTTCTTTAATGGATTTTACATGATTGGCGGAAATCTCGATTCCCCGCACAAAAAATTCCTTCGCATTTAAAAAGATATAGGAAGCGGCACTGCCCACACTTTCGGCCAAGGCTACGGAAGCTCCACCGTGCAGTACGCCATCGGGTTGATGCACCTTGGGCGTAACGGGCATACGGGCCAACAAAAAATTCTCCCCTACATCTATATAGGTAATATCCAAGGTTTCCATCAACGTCCCTTTGCAAATTTCGTTGCAAACGGATAGAATCTTTTCTTTATGGGCTTCCATCCTTCTATTTTTTGTAAAATTACACAAAGCTAAAGCAATCGAACAACCTAGAAAGGACTTTATGACCCCAATTGAAAAGTCGGCTACCTACTCGACTCAAAACACCTATCTCACCAAAAATCCCATTACCCAGAAAACTAAGAATGTATGGTTGGTTTTCCATGGAATTGGGTATTTGAGCCGCTACTTCGCCACGTATTTTGAACGCCTGGACCCAGATGAGAACCATATCATTGTACCCCAAGCGCCGTCAAAATACTATTTGAAAAACGAGTACAAATATGTTGGAGCCAGTTGGTTGACCAAGGAGAACACCCCGATGGAAATTGAAAATGTACTCAACTACATTGATGCAGTCTTCGAGGCAGAGGAAATTCCATCGCATTTGAACCTCATTCTATTTGGATTTTCGCAAGGGGTTTCTGTTGCAACACGATGGTTGGTCCACCGAAAAATACAAGTGAAAGGTTTATTTCTTTACGCAGGAGGAATTCCCAATGAATTAGAAAAGAAAGATTTTGAGTTCTTGGACCTGGAAAATACAACTGTGAAAATCATTTATGGAGACGAGGATGAGTTTTTGACACCCGACCGTTTAGTATCTGAAAAGGTGAAGATTGATTCCTTATTTCATGGGAAAGCCGAAATCATAACTTTTAAAGGAGGACATGAGGTAAAGCCGGAGATTATCAGCAACTTAATTTAAGCTTACTTCTTTCTCCCTTCATTTGGTTCGGTAGTATGGTCCTCTTCCGGATAATATTTGATGACACGAGTAGTGTATTCGTTAGCGGGAGTAATGATTTTCTTTACCCAGTTTTTTTCTTCGTGGCTGTCAAACTGAAAAATATAGTTCTCCGCCGATTCTGTAGTCACTGTTTTGGTGACGACTTTATCCAACACCCCGTTGGCATAGTGGTAAAATAATTTTTTCTGGGAAACGAACTCCTTCTCTTCAATATCATATTGAAAATATTCACTGGTCACCAGTTTTTCTGCTGAGTTGAAAACCTCCTCGGTGGCAATATTAGGCTCGCCATCAATATATTCCTTGGTCAATATCACTTTAAGCGTTCCCTTGGGCCCTTTGCGCTCCGAGGTTCTTATGGTCTTTTCAAGAATACCATTGGTAAAAGTACTGGTCGTAAGCTCATTTTTGTACGGCGTATATTCAAAAGTGGTCTCATCAACGCCGTCGGAATTGGAGGTGATGATTTTGCTCAACCTGCCTTCATCATCATACATGTACTCTTGTTGTTCCAAAAACTCCTTGTCATATGAAATGATTTTCTCCAAGACCTTTCTTTGGGGCACCGTGTCAATCTCATAGAAATTGGCCATAGATGTGGATGCATCCAACACATTGTTCTTGTAACTCTCCATGCGACGCTCCACCAGTTCCCCATTATCGTATTTGTAATAAGTGATGTCTTGGTCGGTATCATTGTATTGGGTGGTGGTCTTGGTCAGAATTCCTTCTTTATTGAACTCAAAGGACTCCCGTCCATAATCGGTAATGACCAAACATGTTTTCACCTTTCCATTTAAATCAAAATCCTGCACCGTAAATATCTGAACCTCTTGGGAATGTATTCCAGTGGTAAGTAAAAAAGAAAGTAAGAAAAGGGCAGTGTAGTTTTTCATCATACTGTAAAATTAAACGGAATTAAGGCAACTAAAAAATTTACTGCACACACCATGCCGAATTTAACTTAAAGAAAACAAGGCAATTAAAACTTTCGGTCTGGATTAAAAGGTGATAAATCCATGGAAGTTTGCTTGCCCGAAATCAACTCCGTAATCATTTTTCCGGTTGCTGGTCCCAAACTCCATCCCATCATGGCATGCCCTGTGGCAATGGTAAGGTTTTTAAATCCTTTGGGTCTACCAATGTAAGGTAATCCGTCGGGGGATACAGGGCGCAATCCGCATTGGGCGTTATCCTTGTCTTCTTTTGAAATCTTTAAACCTTTGTAAAAGTTCTCCGCACCTTTAGCAATTGCTTCTACCCTCTCCTTTCGGATGATGTCATTAATTCCAGAAAATTCCATGGTACCGGCGAAGCGGGTAAAACCTTGCATTGGCGTTACCGCCATTTTGGCCTCCATTAAAATGGCAGGCATGGAAATTTGGGTGGGAGCCTCCACATTGATGCGATATCCTTTTCCTGCCTGAAGCGGAAGTTTAATATCAATCTTCTTAGAAAGGTTTGATGTCCAAGAACCTGCCGCAAAAACCACTTCATCTGCCTTGTAGCTGGCTTTATTGGTTGTTATTTCGGTAACAAAACTACTTTCCCAGTTTAAGTCCAGAACCTCTTCGCCTTTATGAATGCTCACCCCTACCTTGGAAAGATATTCCAACAGTTTTGCCATGATTTGCGGCGGAGTGGTATGCCGATCACATTGATAATGAATGGCCCCTACGGCATTAAACTCGACGTTGGGTTCGATTTTTTTGAGGGCATCAGCATCCAAATGACAAGCTTCCAATCCCATTTCTTGGGCTTTTTCCATCACCTCAAGTTCATGGTCCCTTGCTTTTTCGGTTTGATAGACCATCAACAGCCCTTTGTCGTCCAGATGAAAATCACCAAGGTCGCCCGAAGCTTTCATGTCTTCATACAGCCTTCTGCTCAACAAGTTAATGTCCCTAATGATGGGCATGGCCCGCTCCACCTTGGCTTTTGTGGATGATTTTTTAAAATACCAGGCCCATTTCATGAAATCTACATCCAATCTGGGTTTCATATAAAATGGACTGGCAGAATTGAACATGTATCGGATTCCCTGTGAAATCATTCCCGGAGATGCCAAAGGAACAATATGGCTTGGCGTTAAATAACCGGCGTTGACAAATGATGCTCCCGAAGTGATATCGGATTTGTCCAAAACGGTAACTTTATGACCTTCTTTTTGTAAAAAATAGGCAGTTGAAAGTCCTATGATTCCACCGCCTACTACAATCACATTTTTATTTTTACCCATATTCCCAAACTTAAACCCTCGAAAGAAAAATTAATTATTTCTCTTTTTTCAAAAAAGGGAAGGTGTTCAATTTTCCAGCAAATTTAGAATCAAAATAATTTCTACAAATAGAAGTGCCCTCTTATTTTAGCGGTATGGGTAAAAATTTATGCTTTAGGCATTTTAAGGTAGCCCAAGCGCTCTTTATACTAGTATTTCAGTGCTTTTTTGAGAAGAATAAAACCAGCTATACGTTTACCTTGACGTTGACCAAATCCAGAATTGTATGTCTGGTGCGCATACCTTCATCGATAATGGCCATTACACGCTCCCTTTCTTTTCCTTGAAGGGGAAGTCTAGGCAAACGAACGTTTTCTGTGCCAATTCCAGTGGCTACTTCTGCCAATTTAATGTTCTGAACGAGCTGTGGACTAATATCCAACTCCAACAAAGGCATGAACCATCTGTAGATTGCCTTGGCTTCTTTTATTTTGCCAGCTTTGACCAATTCATAAATAGCTACTGTTTCCCTTGGGAAAGCACACACAAGACCGGCAACCCAGCCATCGGCTCCCATGAGCATACTTTCCATGGCAAGAGTATCCACACCACATAAAATACGTAGTCTATCCCCAAATCTGTTGCGCATGCGGGTAACATTAGTAATATCGCGGGCAGAATCTTTAACAGCTTGAATATTATCATGGACCAAAAGTTCTTCGAACATATCCAGCGTAACTTCAATTTTGTAATCCACAGGGTTGTTATAGATCATCATGGGCAGTGAAGTACTCTGAGCCACGGCTTTAAAATAGGCCACAGTTTCATAGTCGGTGGCCTTATATCGCATCGGCGGAAGAATCATCAGTCCTTTTGCCCCATATTTCTCTGCTTGTTCAGCAGCAAGAATCGCTCCTTTGGTGGTTTGCTCCGCAATATTGATTACCACGGGGATTTTACCATCCACCAAATCTACGGTGTGCTGTACTAAGATTTGTTTTTCATCTTGGGTAAGGGTACTGGCTTCCCCTAAGGTTCCTCCCAAAATAATGGCGTGCACACCAGCCTCTAACTGGGCGTTGATGTTTGTGGAGAACATGTCCAAATCCAATTGGTCGTCTTCAGTAAATTTAGTTGTTACTGCCGGCATAACTCCAGCCCAATTCATTTTCATGGATGATCGATTTATTAATAAGTGCGTAATATACACAAACAGATGAAAAGTTAATCCGATCTTTATTAATCTTTTGAGTATTTTTGGGGAATTTTGAAAAAATATTCCATTATGAACAAATTCACCCTGCTTGCTTTGGGTTTTCTAGTTGCCTGTAATTCATCACAAAAAACCGTATCAGAAGCCCCAATATCTGCGGAACAAGCAGACCCGGTCCCTTACGCAAACACCATCACCCAAGAAGAATTAAAGGAACACCTATATACCTACGCCTCTGACGAATTTGAAGGAAGGGAAACTGGAGAGCCTGGTCAAAAAAAGGCAGTGGAATATATTAAAAACGAATATGAGGCTTTGGGGATTCCGGCTGCTAAGCCAGATGGTGACTATTTTCAGGAAGTACCTTTGGAAGTAGCCAAAGTCCCCATGGGAAATATCACCATAAATAATAAAGCCTTTGAAATTGGCGAAGATGTATTGGCCTTTACCGCAGCCAATGGAAAGTTTGACCAAGTCACCTATGTTGGGTATGGCATTGAAGAAGGTGATTATTCCGATTATGGTGGGTTAAATGTTACCGGAAAAGTGGTGCTCATCACATCTGGGGAGCCAATGAACCAAAACGGGAATTACATACTTTCTGGAACTAGCGAAAAATCCGATTGGAGCAATATGTCCGAAGCCATGCAGAAAAAGGGAACTCTCGCCATGGAAAAAGGTGCTAAGGGAATTTTGTACTACGACTCACAAAACTATCCACGATACAAAGGGTATTTTGAGTTTATGAAGAACAATGACAGCGGAAAGATGGAACTGGCCGAGCATAGCGATGAAGGTTTTGTGGTTATTTTGGATGAAGCCGCGGCGGAAGCGCTAATAAAAGATATTGAAGAAGACCATACACCGAAGGAAATTTCGGTTGACCTAGAATTTAATATTGCCAGCGGGAGCAACAAAATAAGCTCTGAGAACGTGGTCGCCTTTTTAAAAGGAACCGAAAAACCCAATGAGTATTTGGTGATTTCATCCCATTTGGATCATGTAGGCGTAAATGCCAACGGAGAAATCCATAATGGCGCCGATGACGACGGTTCTGGAACAGTGGCCCTTCTTGAAATTGCCGAAGCGTTCAAGAAAGCTGCCGATGCTGGCCACGGCCCAAAACGTTCCATTGTGTTCCTTCATGTTACGGGAGAGGAGAAAGGATTGTTGGGTTCACGTTACTACACCGATGTAGACCCTATTTTTCCATTATCCCAGACCGTGGCGGACCTTAATATAGATATGATTGGTCGTATCGACCCAAAACGTAAAGGGGACCGAAACTACGTTTACCTAATCGGTTCTGACAAATTGAGTTCTGATCTTCATAATCTTTCAGAGGAAATCAATGCAAAGTATGCAAACATTGAATTGGACTATACCTACAATGATGAAAACGACCCCAACCGATTTTATTACCGTAGCGACCATTACAATTTTGCGAAAAACAACATTCCCATCATTTTTTATTTTAACGGTACCCATGCAGATTACCATCGCCCAAGCGACACACCCGATAAAATTAACTATGACCTTTTGGAAAACCGCACGCGCTTAATATTCTATACAGCGTGGGAGGTTGCCAATAGACCCAACAAGGTTTTGGTGGACAAGCTGGCCAAGTAATCCGCAGAACCGCTCAGATATAAAAAGCTCTTCAGATGAAGGGCTTTTTTCTTTAGAAATTGTCAGAGATTATAGTCGTTTTCTATATCTCAATTGCCTCATATGGGCTACCCATCAACCCAAATACCACTTCCATCAAATAGGCTCAAATTACCCCTTAGCAGGCCTCTACTTTTACGGAGTATTAACCTCTTTAAAAGTAAATCTGATGAGAAAGAATAATTTTTTTGGACTATTGACCATGGTTATGGGCTTTGGTTTTTTGGTAATGGTATCCTGTAGCAAAGACGACAGTTGTGAAAACAGAACCTGTTATCTTGATAAGGATCTCGACAATTTTGGAGCCGGAGCCGGAACAACAGCCTGTAAACCTCCTTCGTCCGCCTCTGGACAATATGTTCTTAAAAACGGAGATGCCAATGACGAGGACCCCAATGTCAACCCAGGATGTACATTGGTTTTTTATATTGATGATGATGGTGACGGTTTTCCATCATCCGAACCCTTCTATTTTTGTGAAAACCCCGATCCCACCAAGTACACAGACGAAGCTGATACCTTTGACTGTAACGACAATGACACCAGCCTAAACCCAGATGTCTTTATCACCTATTACCCAGATACGGATGGTGATGGATTCGGAGACCCAAATGGAACAACAATGGTGGTTCAAGGGTGTAAACCTGCTCCAGCAAACCATGTGACCAATAGTGATGATTGCGACGATACTGATCCCAATCGTAACCCTGAGGCGGCACAAATTACCTATTATTATGATGGCGACAAGGACGGCTATGGAATAGAAGATGAGTTTGATGTGCGTGATGCCTGTGACCCAGCACCAGAGAACTTCACTTGGTCCTTGCAAGCAGGGGATTGTAATGATAATGATGACACCATTCATCCTGGTGCTGAGGAAATTTCCGATTTTGATGGCATTGACAGTAATTGCGATGGTATAGAAGAAGCGATTCTTTGGGGTGGAGAACCTAAGCTCTTTAGCAAAGCTGCCAATGCAGATTGGGTGGGAGACCCCCAAGCCCAAGATATAATCACCGAAAATGTAGTTTTCACGCGTTCCACTAAAGGATTTGTCACCAATATAGCTTGGTGGCAAAATGAAATTGGGCAAACCCCAACTGAAGATGAAGATTTGGAATGGGAAAGTAAAGGTAGGAAATTCCTTGGTGATCCAGTGGCAAACGTAGGGGAAGCATTGCCCAGTGGTGGTCCTAATGGAGTACGTTGGGCCATTTTGTCTGATGGTGGCGACACCGAGGCTTGGAGTAATTTTGACATGTATGGTACCTTAGGTGATCCTACTAACTTCTATAGTTTTAATAACATCATTGCCATGTGCAGTTTATTGAATTTAAATGAGGGCATTGATCAAGTAACAGATGCTTTTGGAATTATAGGGGTTGCCGAAGATTATCCAGACTATGGAGCTGGTATTAGTCCTGAAAGTTTGGTAGAGGTCAGGTTAGGTGTATGGCTGGTAGAAGAAAACATCTATTTTACCCTTAGGTTCACTGAACTGAGTGATTTTAATTCAGGTGGTGTTATGTCCTACTCTAGATCTACTCCCGATAATTAATCCTACAATCAAAACCAACCTAAGCAAGAGCCCTGGAGAAATCTGGGGCTTTTTTATGGTTCGGAACTAGCATAAACAAAAAATCCCGAACCTTTCAGTTCGGGATTACTTTTGGGTGGAAGACCTGCCTGACGGCAGGCAGGCCGGGTTCACCTCGGCTTCGCTCAGCACAGGCTTCTCACCCTAGTTAACGATATAAAAACAAAAAATCCCGACCAAAAGCTTGACCGGGATTCTTATATAAAATTCTGGGTGGAAGACCGGGTTCGAACCGGCGACCTCTGGAACCACAATCCAGCGCTCTAACCAGCTGAGCTACAACCACCATGTAGCAAAACCTTAACAAAAAGAACAATCGCTAAATTTTGTTCAGGCGGGTGCAAAAATACTTCTTTGTATTGATTCAACCAAAAGATTTTACCACTTCCCTAACTGTAGGGCAACTTTTTTTTCAATCATTTGTTTTTTGTAGTTTTCTAAAACACAAGCAACCTATTTTGGTCATTCGCCGTTTCGTATAAATTATCGACGAAATACCAGTTTTGTCAGACAAAACACACATTTATTTGCTTTTCACAACATTTAATTCCACAGAGACCACTACAAAACTATTTTTACCACTAGTTATTTTAGCGCTTTATGCCTCAACAAAAAGCATGTCCATTACCCCTTAGAATTGTGCTGGGAAAGTTAGCCTTATTCCTTTGTATGATTTTTATTTTCACTCCGGTAAAAGCGCAACTTACCAAAAAGGACAGTCTTACTTTCAAATTAAAGCGATTAGAGTCCACTAACCGATTCAATCCAAAAGATACAACCCATATCAATTTATTGATTGATTTGGCCAAATCATACCATTATATTAATAATGACAGCCTATACTCCATCGCCGAGCGGGCGCTTTCCTTAAGTAAAGCCACAGCTTATCAGCGCGGAGAGGTTCAGGCCATGAGCGCTTTGGGAAGCTATTTTTATGATACCGGCGACCGAAAACGGTCCATGCCTATTTATGAGAAGGCCCTTGCCCTTGCAATTGAAATCGATGACAAAGAAACGGAATTGAACATCATAAACGCCCTGGCCCAAAACTATAGCTTTGAAGGCAACTATGCCGAAGCACTGAATCTCAACCTGCAAGGTATTGATATAGCGAAGCAGATAAATAGTGATGAAATGCTCTCCATTCTCAATGAGAACATTGCAAGCTTATATGCCGAACAAAAAGATTTTAAAAACGCACTTATTTTCTATGATACTGTTCAGAAAATCAATCGTAAAATAGGTGATGAAATCATCCATGCTGAAACTCAGAGCAACATGGCGTCATTGTACAAGGATGCAAAAAACTTTAAGTACGCTATGTTCAATATCAACCAGAGCATCAATACGTTTGAAGCAAATAAAATATACGACTGGTTGGCCTATGCTTTTGAAGTGAAAGGGGATATCTATCTTGAGCAGGAAAAATATCAATGGGCTTTATATTGGTATGATCAAAGTAACATGCTCTTTAAACACGAAATTGAGGATGACCGCATCCGCATTCAATTGTTGAATGGTATGGCCAAGGTCTATTTGGGTCTGGAGCGGGACAGTCTCTCGATGGTTCACGCCAAAGAGGGATTGGAACTATCCAAAAAAATAAAATCCCTACAAGGTCAAATTGACTGTTCAGAAACGTTGTATAAACTTTATAAGAAGAAGGAAGACCCTGTAGCGGCCCTCTCCTATCTGGAAACCTTCAAAAAACTATCTGACTCTTTATTTAAGGACAAAAACAAGCAGAGCTTGTCGCTATTGGAGACCAAATTGCATTATGAGCAAGAAAAGCAAGAGCTCATCGAATCCAACCAAATTGCATTGGCCAAGCAACGGAACTACATCTACTTTTCCATCATTATCCTGTTTATTCTCAGCATCATCATTTTTGTGATTCGACGCAGCGTAAATACCCAGAAAAAACTGAACAAAGAACTTCAGGAAAAATCTGCCGCTGTAAGTGAGCGTGAGGCGCAGCTGGACGAAATCAATAAAACAAAGACCAAACTTTTCTCCATTATAGGACATGACCTACGGGGGCCTATTGGTGCTTTGCAAGGATTGTTAAAATTGTTTACTGATGGTGAAATCAGTAAAAACGAATTCATCTCCTTTATCCCCAAATTAAAGGCAGATGTGGAAAATATTTCATTTACACTCAATAACCTACTTTCATGGGGCCAAAACCAATTGAATGGGGTCGTTACCAAGCCCAAAAGAATTTCTCTGGATAAGCTAGTGGAGAACAACATTCAACTTTTAGCGGAACTGGCCTATAGCAAGTCCATAAAAGTAATTAATCAATTACCCGAAAACACTCAAATTTGGGCCGACCAAAACCAAATTGATATTGTGGTTCGGAACTTATTGAGCAATGCCATCAAGTTCACCCCGGACAATGGATTGATCACTATTGAGGCCAAAGAAAAGGATGGCAAATGGCAGGTTACCGTTCGTGATACCGGAATAGGCATGAATAAGGAAATTCAAAAGAAAATCTTCCAAGATTCAACCAACATTACCACCTACGGCACCAATAATGAGAAAGGTACTGGCCTAGGACTATCCTTGTGCAAGGAAATGGTCTTAAAGAACAAAGGTGAAATTTGGGTGGAAAGTATTCCTCGCAAGGGCACCTCGTTCTTCTTTACGCTTCCAAAAGCGGAAAGCAAGTATCAAAAGGCGGGTTAATCAGATTAGGTCGTCCAGATTATCCACAGCAACATAGCGTTCCACGTTGAAACCCTCTGCGTGCTCCACACCTACCAGTCTTCCTAAATCCCTAGCGCGATAAATGACACTATCTGTAAAGTTTTTGCTACTGATGGGCGTTTCAGGTTCTTTACTCTTGGGATCATAGAATTGTGAGCCATACGCGAGAATGGCTTCTGTCTTTTTTTCAATAAATCCGGAAACATCCATAACAAAGTCCGGTTCCAGATTTTTCCATTGAATAAAATGATACACTCGCTTTGGTCGCCAAGGTTGCTGCCACTCATCATCCCCATCCAACTGGGTGTCAATTTTCACCAATCCACTTAAAAAACAGGCATCGCTCACCAATTTGCTCCCTTTTCCATGATCGATATGTCTATCATCCACAGCATTGCAAATAACAACTTCAGGGCGATATTTTCGGACCATTTTAATGATTTCCATTTGATGCCACTTGTCATTGACGAAAAACCCATCGGCGAATTCCATGTTCTCCCGAACTTCAACCCCAAGAATTTTGGCTGCATTTGCCGCTTCTTTATCTCTAATTTCGGCGGACCCACGAGTACCCAATTCACCACGAGTCAAATCGATGATTCCCACTTTTTTTCCTCTGGAAACTTCTTTGGCTATGGTACCTCCGGCTCCCAATTCGGCATCATCAGGATGTGCCCCAAATACTAAAATGTCTAATTTCATAAGTTTAACTATGCGGAGACGGTCAATGCTTTGACTTTGGCAATGGACTGTTCTATGTCCTCAATTAAATCCTCAATCTCTTCTATTCCCAAAGAAAACCGAATCAAATAATCCTTTATACCCTGCTTTTCACGGTCTTCTGGACTCATGAGTGCATGTGATGTGGTCACCGGTGAAATCATGGTGCTTTCCACCCCAGCCAAACTCATTACCGGTTTTATCAATTTTAGGTGTTTAAAGAACAGGGAAGTATCCACATTGGGCAAATCAAAAGAAAGCATTCCCCCAAACCCGTTCATTTGGGATTTGGCCAGTTCATGATCGGGATGGGTTTCCAAACCAGGATAATACACCTGCTCAACTTCGGCATGTTTGGCAAGATATTCCGCCATTTTCATAGCATTTTCATTCTGTGCCTTAACTCGAATGGCCATCGTTTTAATGCTTCGCTCCAAGAGCCAAACGGTGTACTCGCTCAAACTTCCGCCAAAACAGATAGCGGATTGAAAAACAATATCGATATGCTCTTGAGATGCAGTCACCACACCTGCACAAATATCTGAATGTCCGCCCATGTATTTGGTGGCACTGTGCAAGACCACATCCACTCCAAAATCTATAGGATTCTGGTTGATGGGACTGGCAAACGTATTGTCTATCATGGAAACAATGCCTTTATTTTTGGCCAATTGGGCCACCCCGGCGATATCGGTAATGGTCAACAATGGGTTTGATGGTGTTTCTATATAAATTACCTTGGTGTTAGGTCGAATTTCCTTTTCAAAATCCTCCACGTTCCATCCATCCGTAAAAGAATAGTCAATCCCATATTTGTTCAATTGGGTCACAGCAAAATGATAGGTACCCCCGTACATGGTCTGCTGTAAGACAATATGGTCGCCTGCCTGCAAAAAAGCCATCAATGCCGTACTGATGGCGGCCATCCCGCTACCAAAAATCAAAGCGGCCTCGGCATGTTCCAAGGCCGCCAGTTTTTTGCACAATGCCTCCTGGTTGGGAGTATTGTAATATCTGGGATATCGTTTTATATCAACATCATCAAAAGCGTAAGCCGTGGACATATATAAAGGTGAAACAACCCCTTTAAATTGCTTGTCCTCCAAATCGCCTTCGTGGGTGCACAGGGTGTTCAGCCCTTTTTTGTTGGAATCCATTGCTGTTGTTTTAGAGTGTTAAAGATACGAAACCCGTTATACTTGAACCTGTTTCCAATTTCCTTTTTTGAACCAAACCATAGCGATAATGGCCAGTAGCACTTCGGCGAGGGTAATGGCGATGAAAACACCTTTTGCACCCCAACCCAAAACCATAGCGGCGATGTACGCCAGTGGTAATTGGAACAACCAGAAGGAAATCAGATTGATCTTGGTCGGGGTTTTGGTATCCCCAGCTCCATTGAAGGCTTGGCTTACCACCATGCCGTAGGCATAAAAGATATAACCAGCCGCAATGACCTGTAAACAGAGTGCCCCATTTTCCACCACACTGGGTGTGGTATTGAACCACGAGACGATGCTTTTTGCAAAAATGAGGTATACCAAGGAAACCGTACCCATAAAAATGGCATTGTACTTTCCAGTTTTCCAAACGGATATTTCTGCCCTTTCTGGTTGTTGCGCACCCAAATTCTGTCCCACCAAGGTGGCCGCGGCATTACTCATTCCCCAAGAAGGCATTAGCGTAAACATCATCACACGAATGGCAATGGTATATCCTGCCAATACTTCGCTACCAAATTCGGACATGATACGCATCAGGAAAACCCAGCTTGAGGTTCCAATCAAGAACTGGGCTATTCCACCCATGGAGACCCGAATGAGGTTGTGCATCACTTTAAGGTTCAAGACCAAATCTTGCCACATCAATTTGATTTTACCCCATCCGAAGAACAACATCCCCAATTGAAAAAGCACTGCAGAGCCTCTACCTATATTAGTTGCAATGGCAGCTCCCGTAACACCGTATTCAGGAATGGGTCCCAATCCAAAGATGAAAATGGGGTCTAAAATAATGTTGAGTCCATTTGACAGCACCAGTGTCCACATGGCAATCGATGCATTTCCAGCACCCCTAAAAATGGCATTGATAAGGAACAGCAACATAATGGTGATGTTCCCGCCAATCAAGAATTGGGTATAACCGTATCCTTCTGCAATTAAATCAGGTTCACCACCCATAAGGGCTAAAATGTCCTTCGCGAAAATTATTCCCACGATTCCAAGTACAATGGAGACAAGCACGCCCAAACTTATCGCTTGCACAGCAGCTTCTTTTGCACCTTGAACGTCCTTTGCCCCAATTCTTCGGGCAACAACCGCGGTAGCGGCCATACTTAAACCGATGGCCAATGCATAAACTAGGGTTATCACCGATTCCGTTAAACCGATGGTAGCCACCGCATTCACGCTTACTTTGGAGACATAAGCAATATCCACCAAGGCAAAAATGGATTCCATCAGCATTTCCAAAATCATGGGGATGGAAAGCATAAAGATGGCCTTACGAATACTTCCAGATGTAAATTCTGTTTCCTTACCGCATACAGCTATCCAGAAATAATTGACTAGTTTTTTGAATGATAATGTATTGTTAGATTGTGTCATTTTAAAAGAATTATGTGTAAAACAAAGAGGTAATGTCAACAGACCGAAAAAGAGTTTCGGTTACTTTTTTGGCGTAAAGCCAATGGTGACATCTATAGCGTACATAATTCTTATAACTTCATGATGAGGCAAATATGCAACTTTTTTTTGAAGTGTAAAGTAAAAATTTAATTATTTGGCATAGTGGACTTTATACCTCCAGAAACTGATTCCGCCCAAAATGAATACACCCAAAACGGTATACCAAACAAAACTTGGGGTGATTACTTGATCTCCGCTGGCATAACTGTGCAATCCCACCAAATAAAAATTAACACCAAAATAGGTCATCATAATACTGGCAAAAGCAAGGATACTGGCAAAATTATAGCTCCATTTGCCTCGGAGACCGGGAACCAAACGCATGTGCAGTACAAAAGCGTAAATCATAATGGAAATTAAAGCCCAGGTTTCCTTGGGGTCCCATCCCCAATAACGGCCCCAGCTCTCATTGGCCCATTGGCCGCCCAAAAAGTTACCTATGGTAAGCATCACCAATCCGGCGGTAAGGGCCAGTTCGTTGATTACCGTGAGTTCCTTAATATTTAGATCCATTCGTTTCTTGTTCTTTTCGGTTGTGAGTACCATCAACAATAAGGCGACAACACCCAAAATCATCCCTACGGTAAGTGGACCGTAACTGCCCACAATAACCGCAACGTGAATCATCAACCAATAACTATCAAGGACGGGTTGTAAATTGGCAATGGCTGGATCCACCCAACTTTGGTGGGCAACCCACAAGAGCATGGACGTCACAAAAGCACTTGATGCAATAGTCAATTCACTCTTACGGCCAAGGGCCAATCCAATGCCCATGGTGGCCCAAGCCACATAAAGAATACTTTCATAGGCATCACTCCAAGGAGCGTGCCCTGAAATATACCAACGCAGCACCAAACCAATAGTATGCCAAATAAAGAAAAGGACAATGGTACCTTTCAGCAGGTAGGCACCGGCTTTTAGAACCTCACGATCCTTAAAGATTCGAAAAATCAGAACGATGAACAGGAGCAATCCAACCAGGGCGTAATACTTGAACAAACGGTTGAACAAATCCAATTTGTTGTAGATAATTTCGGTTTTAACCTTGTTGTCCGAAGGCAAAACCTCTGCCCCATGATTATGTTGGTTCTGTTTGAAAGCACTCAACAACTGATCAGGTTGCGAATAATCTCCGGTTGCGATAGAACTTTGCAAGGTCCCCAAATAATATGGCATGGCATTCCGAACAAAATTGGAGTACAGTGAATCTTGAATCTGATATTGCCCAGACCGATACTCCACCGCGGATACCCACTTGTTGTTCTCATCATTCAATAAAGGAAAAATCTTCACAACTTGGCCACTCAATGCGATGTCCAACAAACTCAACCGCTCACCTACTTTTTTAAAGTCTTTTTCAAATTTATTGGTATTGGTCTTGGATGTTGCCTTTTCTAAAAATGGTCGAAGCTTATAATTTCCATCGGCATCAAAAAAATCCGTTGCCTTTACAAATTTTGTGCCTTGGGGAACGCCAATAACCTTACGAATACTATCATTCCCCTTATCACCCAAAGCAATAATGTCCGCAGTATACCAAACCCCAGGGTTCAACATCATGGAAAGTAATACTTGATTGGCGGAAAGGTCTTGGTAGGTATCGTCCCCGCTGAGTTTTCGCAATAATTCAGAAGCGAAGGTATTTACAGGTTTCATTCGGCCGCTTTCATCTTGAAGGACCAGCGTTCCAAACTTTTCGGCGTGTTCCTTGGCAACTGTCGTTGCTTGAATTACAGAATCTATCTGCGCCTGAGTGGGTGACGAAGAATGTTCATGCACCTCTTCTTGGGCATTGGCCGATACTAGGGCAAAGAAAAGTGCTACGCTGGTCAAAGCGGCTTTCTTTTCCTTTATTTTTTCAAGCATTTGCTGCAAATCCCTGAAACGGGTTTTTCCGAAGAACATAATGCCCATCAACCCAATATAGAGTAAAAAATATCCGATATAAGTAATCCAGGTACCCCATTGATCATGGTTGACGGAAAGGACGGTTCCTTTTTCATCCGGATGAAAACTGGATTGGAAGAATCGGTATCCCCTGTGGTCCAATACATGGTTCATATAAATATCATAGTCGAACATACGGTCATCCTCCACGGTAATCTTACTCATAAAAGAGGCATAACCTGTTTCTGTACCGGGATATTTTTCAGCAATAAAATCGTTCAGTTTGATGGAAAATGGAAGTTCGTACACCTTTGAACCGTAGCTGAGTGAGAAATCCAATCCACCAACTTGAATCTTATCCGAAAAATTTGAAGTTCCCTGACCTCCCAACAACTTTACTTCCTTTGTTTCTCCATTTGCGGAAAGTGAAACTACTAGGGCATCCAAGGTATTATCCGTAATTTCTTCATTTGGGACCTTTACAATCCCATAACTTCCTTTCACCAATGGCTCTGGAACCACAAACTGCATTCCCGCCATTTTGTAGAGTGCTCGTAATTGCAGCGTCTGCAAGCTGTCTTGCTGCACTTCACCCTGAAACTGGTCCGCCATCCGCATAAAATTACCATCGAACGGAGATTTTATCTGATACCCTGTGCTATCTGAATGGAAAATATTGACCGCACCATCGGTCTCCTTGTTCAGTGCAAAAAGTATGTTGTGAATGCTGGCCACTTGACCATTTTCCAAGTAATGCTCATGACGTTGACCATTCCCAGCCTCAACAATTTGAAGGTATTCTTTTCCATTTTCATCGGGAATCAACCCCTCCTCTGCCCCATGGATAAAATCCACATAGGAAATGGTAAACGGTTGCCCGTTAAAATCCGATTTCCATGGCAGGCTGGAACGAGAACCTTCTGGGGTAACAATAAGATCATCCTCCAACACCCTCCGTTTCGTTTCACCATTAATATCACCATCAATAAAAGCGGTCAAAAAAGTCTTGTCTGAATAGAATTGATTTTCTGTTGCGCCTTCGCGAATGGGCATCATTCCTTCATAGCTGATGTATCGGGTAACAAAAGCCCCAACGATGATCAAAATCCAAGATAGGTGAAGAATAAGCACAGGCCACTTTTTCCAACTCAACAATTGGTATCGGAAAATATTTCCGAAGAAATTGATCATAAAAAAGACCATGATGGCCTCAAACCAAGTGGTGTTGTAAATGTAAATTCTGGCGGTTTCCGTGCTGTACCAAGTTTCCACAAAGGTTCCCATGGCCATTGCTGCTGCAAAAACCAAAAAAAGAACGGCCATAAGTCTAGTTGAGAAAAGGGTCTTTTTAAGAATGTCAATCATTGAATTCCGATGTGCTATTCAGCATGCAAAAGTACGGCCTTTTTATAACTTCCTTGTTTTCAAACCAAACAAAAAATCCAACAGATTTGTTAATTCTTATGGTTATGCATCATCCGCCAATTTTGTAGTTTTGCGACATGCTTTCCATCATTATTCTCGGAACTGGAACCGTAGCCAAGCACCTTGCGGGAGCACTCGACAAGGCTGAAGGGGTTCAGCTGACCCAAGTTGTGGGCAGAAATCAGAATCAACTTCAGTGGTTTTCCAACCTAGCCTCCACCTCGACTAATTTTTTGGAGATTGAAGAAGCCGATGTTTATCTGATTGCCGTAAAAGATGATGCCATTGTTGACGTTTCAAAATATCTTGTTGAAAAAAAGGGCATTGTGGCCCATGTCTCTGGTGCCACACCAATGGATTATCTTCCCATGGAAAATCGAGCTGTTTTTTATCCCATGCAAAGTTTTACCGAAGGTAGACCGTTGAACTTTAAAACCATCCCTTTTTGCATCGAAGCGAATTGGGAAGCGTCTGCTAAAACCCTGAAAATAGTGGCGAGCCGACTTTCCGATAATGTATACGACATTGACTCCCAACAGCGGAAAAAATTGCATCTTGCAGCTATGTACGTGAACAATTTCTCCAATTATCTTTATGGTGTTGGTGAAAAGCTTTGCTTGGAGGATGGGATTCCTTTTGATTTACTAAAACCCCTGATTTTGGAAACGGCTCAAAAGATTCAGGTGATGTCACCCAAAGAAGCGCAGACTGGTCCCGCAAGAAGAGGGGATGAAAAAACCATGCAAGCCCATTTGAACCTTTTGCATGATGAAAAACAAATAGAAATTTATACGCTGTTCAGCGAAGCCATAAAAAAGGTCTATGAAGAAAAATTATAAAGAGCTCTTAAGCAATATCACCACTTTTGTTTTTGATGTTGACGGTGTTTTTACCGATGGTTCCGTGTTAGTGACCACCACTGGGGAACTGCTTCGTAAAATGAGCGTTAAGGACGGATATGCCATTAAAACAGCCATTCTTAAGGGGTATAGGGTTTGCATTATCACCGGAGGCACCAATGAGGGGGTCAAGGAACGCTTAAAAGGTCTTGGAGTTACCGATTTTTATATGGGTGCCCATCACAAAAAGGAACCCCTGCAGGAGTACTTAGATATATATGGTATTGATCCTGAAACAGTTTTGTATATGGGCGATGACGTTCCTGATATCCCACCGATGAAAATGGTGGCTTTGGCCACTTCTCCTCAAAATGCGGTGCAAGAAGTCAAGGCCATTTCGGATTACGTTTCCCATAAAAACGGTGGTGATGGTTGCGTTCGTGATATAGTGGAGCAAGTGCTGAAGGTACGCGGCGATTGGAACGATAATTTCAGTGCCAAAAATGACTAACCCGCTTCAAGAGAAACTTAACGGATACAAACTTATACTAGGTTCGGGCTCGCCCAGACGGAAAATGTTCTTGGAAGAAATGGGACTGGATTTTGAGGTTCGACCCAAATCTGTGGACGAAGTCTATCCTGACCATTTACAAGGAAAAGAAATTTCAGACTATTTGGCCGAATTGAAAGCAACGCCGTTTAAAAGTGAGCTGAAGCCCAAAGAAATTGTAATCACATCAGATACCGTGGTGTGGCATAAAGGTGCATCACTGGCCAAGGCCGCAAATGCCCAAGAGGCTTTTGATATGTTGAGAACATTGAGCGGTGATTGGCATGAAGTCATCACCTCGGTCTGTTTTACAAGTTTAGATGCCCAAAAAGTAGTGAACTCTACGACCCATGTCAAGTTCATGGACTTCACGGATGATGAACTCAACTATTACATCCAAAAATGTGCTCCTTTTGATAAGGCCGGTGCGTATGGCATCCAAGAATGGATAGGAATGATTGGCATTTCTGAAATAAAAGGTTCGTACGCCAATGTAGTTGGCTTACCCACTCATCTGGTTTACAAAACGTTAATGGATATGGTTTCCTGAGTTGCGATACGTAACTTTACGGAAATCCAGTTTTATGAAAAAGAGATACGTTCATGGCTTTAGGAGCCTTTTCCTGTCATTATTTCTGTTGCTATTGTTGTCGTGTGGCGAAAAAACCAAATCCAACAGCACGGAAATGGCGATGGACCATTCAAAAGAAGCAGCGGTAACAACCAGTCCAAAAAAGCCCCTTTCCGAAGATTTTAAAGCGTATTGGTACGCAGGGGATGCCGAAATCACATCGTACCAATTGGAGCAAGCCCGTTATGGTGAAATGCGTGACGGTCATGCCGTTTTAATCTACGTAACAGAACCATTCTTGCCGGAGATACAGGTTAAAGCCGACCAAAGCAATCCTGATAATGTTTCGGTTTTAAAATTGAATGCTACCAAAAAGTTCTTGACCGGAATCTACCCCTACTCCATTATGAGCAGCACCTTCTATCCCGTTTATGACAACCAACATGCCCTAAAGACCAGTTTGTCCGTACAAGAATGGTGTGGTCATGTGTATTCCCAAATCAACAATAGGGACCAGTTTGAGTTTACCTCTCATTCCTATTTTGAAGGTGAAGCGGACCAAAATTTCAAACTGGACAAACAAATTTTGGAAAATGAACTTTGGACCAAGGTTCGGATTCATCCGGAGGATTTGCCCACAGCAAATCTTTTTGTAATACCTTCTCTGGAGTATCTGCGATTGGCCCACAAAGAACTCAAAGCCTATGAAGCCACGGCTTCAATTTCCACAGAAAATGGAATTACCACTTACATCTTAACATACCCCACTTTGGAACGAATTTTGAGGCTTAATTTCGAATCAAACTTTCCCTATTCCATCGAGAGCTGGTCGGAAGAATTCAAGAGCGGTTTCGGTCAAAATGCAAAAACATTGACCACCAAGGCTACAAAAATAAAGTCATTGAAAACCGCATATTGGGGACAGCACGACAATGATGATTTGATTTTAAGGGATAGTTTGGGATTATAAAACGTTCTATTTGACAAGGAGAAACCCTGTTAAAGATGTTCTAAATTGATTATTCACTGATTTATATCTTTCTATATTTGGCACAACCACTAAAACAACCAACTATGCGATACTTTTGGGTTTGCACGCTGACCTTATTGAGCACATTTTCAACTCTTTCCGCCCAACAACCCAAAAAACCCTCGTCCACAGAAATTTATCACAATCTCCAAAAACTCAATTTTTTGGGCACCGCACTGTATGTTGCAGCTCACCCTGATGATGAGAACACGAGATTGATTTCCTATTTGTCCAACCATGATAAGGCCCACACCGTTTACCTTTCCATGACCCGTGGTGATGGAGGACAAAACCTCATCGGTTCTGAATTGCGGGAACTTTTAGGAGTTCTTCGTACCGAGGAACTGTTGGCAGCCCGAAGCATTGATGGTGGCGAACAACGCTTTACCCGCGCCAATGATTTTGGATACTCAAAACATCCTAAGGAGACCCTAAAAATTTGGGACAAAGAAGAAGTGTTGGGTGATGTTATATGGGCCATTCGAAATATAAAACCTGATGTTATCATCAACCGATTTGACCATAGGTCACCTGGTTCCACGCACGGACACCACACCTCATCTGCCATGCTGAGCATGGAAGCTTTTGACATGGCCAATGACCCCAATGCTTATCCAGACCAATTGAATCTAACTTCCACCTGGCAACCGAAACGCATATTTTTCAATACCTCCTGGTGGTTTTATGGCAGTCCCGAGAATTTTGAAAAGGCTGATAAGTCCAACATGATAAAGATGGATATTGGTTCGTATTATCCACTTTTGGGACTTTCCAATAATGAAATAGCCTCTTTGGCCAGCAGCCAACATTTGTGTCAAGGTTTTGGACGATTGAGCCAACGGGGTTCTGAAGATGAATATGTAGAGTTTTTAAAAGGCGATAAACCCAATAGCAATTATCTATTTGATGGTATTGATACTTCTTGGTCCCGAGTGAAAGGCGGTGATGCCGTCGGCGCAATTTTATATGAAATTGAAAAAAAATTTGATTTTAGAAATCCATCCAAACATATTCCACAGTTGGTAAAGGCATACCAACTTTTACAGCAAATAGAGGATGAGCACTGGAAAACGTTAAAATCCAAAGAACTCAAAGACCTTATTCAATCTTGCGCCGGATTATATTTGGAAGCGAATGCTGCTTCGGCCTCCACTACTCCAGGCAGTGCTGCAAAAGTAAATATTGAGGTCCTGAACAGAAGTTCACAGAACATCACCCTGAAAAAAATTCAATTAGCAGGTGCTACAGGTTCTTTAGCACCCAATGAGCTATTGGCAGACAATGCGGACAAAACTTTTTCAATTGACTTTACCGTTCCCGAAAACGCAAATTATTCCAGTCCATACTGGCTAAATGAACCCGGCACTTTGGGCATGTACAAGGTTGATGACCAAACCTTGATTGGTAAACCGGAGACTCCAGCTGTTTTTCATGCCAAGTTCATCTTAGATTTTAATGGCACAGAAATCGAATTTGAGAAACCTGTAATTCACCGCTTTTCTAAACCCGACAGAGGGGAATTATATGAGCCGTTTGCTGTTCTGCCCGTAGCAACATCCAAAATTGATGAAAAAGTCTTGATTTTCGCTGATGCATTAACCAAAGATATTCAAGTTAAAATTCGCGCAGGTAAAAGCAATGTGTCCGGAACGGTTTCCTTGAACCATCCAATAGGTTGGACCGTTTCCCCCCAGAATTTTCCATTTTCCATTGCACAGCAAGGACAGGAGCAGATTGTAACTTTTAAAGTAACCCCTCCATCAGTGGAAAGTGAAGGAAGCATTACCCCAATTATCACAGTAGGCACTAAAACCTATGGTAAGGAACTCGTGGAAATCAATTACGACCATATTCCCAAACAATCTATTTTACTGCCTTCCGAAGCTAAGGTGGTTCGCATGGACATTCAGAAATCTGGGGAACATATTGGCTACATTATGGGTGCCGGTGACAAAGTTCCCGAAAGTTTGGAGCAAATTGGCTATCAGGTGCACACCATCGACCCAAATGATATCCAAGAAGGGGAACTGGACAAGTATGACGCCATTGTGGTTGGAATTCGGGCGTACAATGTTGTAGATGCCCTAAAATTCAAACAACCCATTCTTTTGAACTATGTGAAAAATGGGGGCAACATGATTGTACAATATAACACTGCCGGAAGATGGGCAGAACAATTCAAAAATATTGCGCCTTATGATTTAACGATTTCCCGGGATCGCGTAACCGATGAAACGGCTGAAGTGAATATTATAGCGCCCAACAATCCTTTGGTGAGTTATCCCAACGCCATCAAAGAAAGTGATTTTGATGGATGGGTTCAGGAAAGAGGACTCTATTATCCAAGCGAGTGGAGTGCAGAATTCACTCCTGTACTATCCATGCATGATGAAGATGATGAGCCATCAAAAGGAAGTCTTTTAGTAGCACCTTATGGAGAAGGTCATTATATTTACACCGGGCTGAGTTTTTTCAGGGAACTCCCAGCCGGAGTTTCGGGAGCCTACAAACTTTTTGCAAATATGCTTTCCATTGGAAAAGATGACGTAAAAAAAGAAAGTAATGTCAAAGGATAACATGAATACCAAAATCGAATGGAAAAAGGAATACACCATTGTGATCCTTTTAAATGCCATTTACGTTTTGGCCTTTTACCTCATCATGATATTAAATAACTAAACCTTAATGGGCTTATTAGATTGGATCATTCTTGGGAGCACACTGCTGTTCATTGTTGGATTTGGCGTTTGGAAAACCCGCGGGAGCAAAAACGTTGATGACTATGTCCGCAGTGGGAACGACGCCAAGTGGTGGACCATTGGGCTTTCAGTTATGGCCACACAGGCCAGTGCCATAACCTTTTTATCTACACCGGGCCAGGCTTTTCATGATGGAATGGGTTTTGTGCAGTTTTATTTTGGACTGCCGCTTGCCATGATCGTCATCTGTATGGTTTTTATCCCCATCTACAAAAAACTCAACGTGTTCACCGCCTATGAAATGCTTGAGGACCGTTTCGATTTAAAGACCCGTAGTCTCACTGCAATCTTATTTTTGGTACAACGTGGACTTGCTGCCGGTATTACCATTTTTGCTCCTTCCATCATTTTGTCCGCTGTTTTGGGATGGGATTTACGCACGTTGAACATTATCATTGGAATTTTAGTGATCATTTACACCGTTTCTGGTGGTACCAAAGCGGTAAGTGTCACGCAAAAGCAGCAGATGTTCATTATAATGACCGGAATGTTCTTTGCTTTTTTCTTTATTCTGGGGTCGCTCCCTACGGGAGTTTCCTTTGGTGAAGCATTGAAAATTGCTGGTGCCAACAACAAATTACAGATTCTGGATTTTACGCTGGATACGGATAACCGCTATACTTTTTGGAGCGGTATCACCGGAGGTTTCTTTTTGGCTTTGGCGTATTTTGGAACAGACCAAAGTCAAGTGCAACGGTATCTTTCTGGAAAATCCGTGCGTGAAAGTCAATTGGGGCTTATTTTCAATGGTATTCTTAAGATTCCGATGCAATTCTTCATTCTATTGGTTGGAGCGATGGTATTTGTGTTCTATCAATACAATGCGTCCCCATTGAATTTTAACCCTGCCGCAACCCAAGCTGTAATGGAATCGGAATATGTGGAGGATTACAAAGCTTTGGAAAAAGACCATATGGAGCTGGAAATGAAAAAAAAAATAGCCCAAAATGCGTTTTCAGCGGCCCTTAAACTAAAGGAATACAATGCCATAGAACAAGCTAAACAGGATATCATCAAAATAAATCAGCGGGAAAGCGCAAGCAGGGAGGCGGCTAGAGAACTTATTGCCAAAGCTGATACCGTTGTGGAAACCAATGATAAGGACTATGTCTTTATCCATTTCATCCTGAACAATCTCCCTGTTGGACTTATTGGATTGTTGTTGGCTGTGATTCTATCCGCAGCAATGTCCTCCACGGCATCTGAATTGAATGCGCTTGGTACTATTACCGCACTTGATTTGTACAAAAGGAACAATAAAAAGGATAATGACGATAAACACTACCTGCTTGCCGCTAAAGGATTTACATTGCTTTGGGGAGTCATTGCCATTATCATCGCCTGTGTGGCCAACCTCTTTGACAATCTCATTCAGTTAGTCAATATCATTGGTTCCATTTTTTATGGCAACGTTTTAGGCATTTTCCTCTTGGCTTTCTTTTTTAAGTTTGTAAGGGGAAATGCTGTTTTTGTTTCGGCTATTGTCACCCAAATCATTGTGATTATTGGCTGGTATTTGGATTGGATGTCCTATTTGTGGTTGAATGCCTTTGGATGTGTTCTCGTAATTCTATTGGCCATAATCACACAAATGTTTGATAATTTCTTGGGCAACTCCCATCCTGAGATTGAATCATAAAAAAAGCCCACTAAAAAGTGGGCTCCTTATTCTGATATGATTTCTAGTCTTTTATTGACCTTCCCATTCTTTCAGGGAATCTTTGTTCATTTTAACGTAATCCATATTACCAGCTTCTTGAGCCAATACCATGGATTTTTTGGCTGCTTCAATAGCACCTTTGGTGTCTCCCACTTTGGCATAGATCAAGGATTGCAGACGTAGCATCCAAAAAGCTTGGTCATTCATGGAAACCGCCTTATCTATCCATTCCTTGGCTTTGCCGATATTCATGCCTTCTTGGTAATAATACTGGGCGGCTGCAAAATAATCATTCACTGAAATTTCAGAACCCGACATGGTCTTATCAATGCTAGCAGTGGCCTTAGCAACCGTAGGAACTACAAACTTAACCCCAACATATGTTTTCTCCCACATCAACCCTAAAGTTCCACCATCGTTATACAAGTCATCAATGGTGATGGTGAACGTTTCAATCGGCATTGGTATTGGGTATACTTCAACCTTAACAGTGGCAGCTACTTTAGAGGCATCCCATTCTGCTGGCAACCCTCCATTTTCAGTGTCGGTGTAAAAAATAACCTCCCAAACGGCTTCATTAGGTCGAGTATAAATGGCATAAGTCCCTGCCTTAAGGTCTTTGCCTTCTACCTTTACGTCATCACTGAAGGTAATTTTGGTATTCATATTGGCACCTGTCCTCCAAATGGCATCATACGGAACCAAATCTCCAAAAATAGTTCGTCCTTTCATGGAAGGACGGGAATACTCCACAGTTACTTCGGTCAATCCAACGGTCTGCTTTAAAACAGATGAAGGGCTAGGTGCAGGCGTCTGAATCTGCGCTTCCAAAGACATGGTAAGCATCGCTACAAACGTAAATAATACAAGTTTTTTCATAGGAAATAGTGTTTAAGATGTTAGCGAAACAAAGCTAACGAGAATGAAAATTAGATATGTTAATATATTCTTAAAAAGATTCAATTTAAGGGTCAGCTACTGTGGTAAACCAATGTTTAAAGTATTAATATATTGTTTAACTTATTTTAAATATAATTAAACATTTTGTATTTTTGAACAAATTAAAAAGAATGAGATTGTATCAACTTCGTGCCAAACAAGTACTACCGCTATCCAAAAAAGAAGCATGGGAATTTTTATCCAATCCCAAAAATTTAAAGACCATTACTCCCCCACACATGGGGTTTCATATCCTATCCGGAGGTGATAAACCCATGTACGCCGGTCAGATTATTCAATATGTGGTGAAACCTTTTCCGTTTGTATCCACAAAATGGGTCACTGAAATCACACACGTCATCCAAGATGAATATTTTGTGGATGAACAACGATTCGGACCTTATGCCCTTTGGCATCACAAGCATTTCATTAAGGAAACTGCACAAGGCTTGGAAATGGAAGATATTATTGATTACAAACTACCCTTCGGTTTTCTTGGTAGGCTGATGCATCCCATCATAGTTAAACCCCAACTCAAAAAAATATTTGAATATCGGAAAGTGAAATTGGAATCACTTTTTGGTACCGTACCGAGAAACGAAACCACACTAGAATTAAAATCCATTTAAATTGAAAAATATCTTGCTTATTGGCGGTTCACACGGTATTGGTTATGAGATTGCCAAACAACTTTCAACATCAAACAATGTATTCGTGGCGTCAAGGACCGCAGAAAAGTTGTCCGATATAAATGTAAACCATATTCCATTTGATGCCTTGACGGAGGATATTTCGGAAAAAAATCTGCCCAATGAAATCCATGGTCTTGTGTTTTGTCCGGGAAGCATCAACCTAAAGCCTTTAAAAATGTTGGATATCAAGGATTTTCAGGAGGATATGGACATCAACTTCTTTTCCTTGGTGAAAGTGGTCAAATCTGTGATTGGCAGCATGTCCGAAGGTGCCAGTTTGGTTTTTTTCAGTACCGTTGCCGTTGATTCAGGCATGGCATACCATACCAGTATCTCAGCAGCCAAAGGAGCTATAGAAGGGTTTGCAAAAGCATTGGCGGCCGAATATGCCCCAAAGATTCGGGTGAACGTGATTGCGCCGTCATTGGTTGACACCCCATTGGCTTCTCGCTTATTGAGTAATGATAAGAAGAAGGAACAAATGAACGACCGACATCCCCTAAAACGAATTGGAAATGCAAAAGACATTGCCAACATGGCCACATTTTTGCTAAATTCTGAAAACTCTTGGATCACTGGACAGGTGATTCGGGTTGATGGCGGAATGTCTACTCTAAATTCAAATTCGTGAAGGATAAAATTTCCATTTTTTGGTTTCGACGTGACCTTCGGTTGGAAGACAATGTAGGGCTCTATCAATCGCTTCAGAGTGAATTCCCGGTTTTGCTCATTTTCATATTCGATCCAGAGATTTTGGACAAATTGCCGAAGGATGATGCTCGGGTGTCATTTATCCATCAGCAAATTCAAAAAATTCAAGATGAACTCAAAAACAAGTTCAAAAGTGGGGTGGCCCAATTCTTTGATAATCCAATTTCCGTCTATAAAACGTTGTTGGAGCGGTATGAAATTAAGGCGGTTTTCACCAATCATGATTACGAGCCGTATGCCCTGAAAAGGGATAATCAAGTTCAGGATTTACTGAAAGAACACGATATTCCCTTTAAAACCTTCAAGGACCAGGTAATTTTTGAAAAGGATGAGGTCGTTAAGGCCGATGGTGACCCTTATGTGGTCTACACGCCTTACATGAGACAATGGAAGGAAAAATTCAATCCATCCATTCACTTGGTGGAGTATGAAATTCAATCACGTCTCGAAAAAGGACTTTATAAAAATTCCGATGTACCAACTCTTGAATTAAGTGATATCGGATTTGAGCCTTCCAAAATCAATGTTCCTGATTACAATGTCTCCCCTAACCTTATCAGCAACTATGAAGCCACCCGAAATTATCCCGCAAAGGAAAAAGGGACTTCAAGATTAGGGCCGCATCTTCGTTTTGGAACGGTTTCCATCCGCAAGATGGTCAAAAAAGCCATTTCGGAAAAAAATGAGACATTTTGGAATGAACTCATTTGGCGCGAATTCTTTATGCAAATCCTATGGCATTTTCCAGATACCGTCCACAAAGCCTTTAAACCCAAATATGACCGAATTGAATGGCGCAACAATGAAAAGGAATTTGAACTTTGGAAATCGGGAAAAACAGGATACGCCCTAGTAGATGCCGGCATGCGGGAACTCAACGCCACTGGATATATGCACAATCGGGTTCGGATGTTGGTGGCCAGCTTTCTCTGTAAACATTTGTTGATTGATTGGCGCTGGGGCGAAGCTTACTTTGCAGAAAAATTGTTGGACTATGAAATGGCCAGCAATGTTGGGAACTGGCAATGGGCCGCTGGCAGTGGTGTGGATGCGGCACCTTATTTTAGAATCTTCAACCCAATGACTCAAGTGGATAAGTTTGATAATGACAAAGCGTATATCAATCAATGGGTGCCTGAATTACAGGAACTTACCTATCCTGAAAAAATGGTGGACCACAAACAGGCCCGCGAACGCTGCCTAAAAGTCTACAAACAGGCCGTTGGTTAATGCATTTTCAGTATTTTTAATACCCGTTTGACCGTTCTCCGTTTTTCCAACATGCCAGAAGCGTCAAACAACTATCTAACTAACTCAAATATTTTAAAATGAAAAAAATTACAATCGTTTTGCTGTTGGGTTTACTTTCCATCAACCTGACCGCACAAAAATTAAGCAAGGACAAAAAATCCGTCATCGCTTCCGTAGAAAACCATAAGGAGAATCTGATTATGCTCAGTGACTCTATTTGGGCGTTGGCCGAAACTGCTTTTGATGAATCGAAATCCGCAGAACTTTTAGCGGACTATGCTGAAAAAAACGGAATGACCGTTACCCGAGGCGTGGCCAACATTCCAACGGCTTTTACAGCCACGTACGGTTCGGGGAAACCTGTAATCAGTGTTTTAGGAGAGTTTGATGCTCTTCCGGGTCTTTCCCAAAAAGCGGTTCCTACCAAAGACCCTCGGATTGAGGGTGCACCCGGTCATGGTTGCGGTCACAACATGTTCGGCGCAGCCAGTTTGGGAGCTGCCATCGCCATTAAAGAGCAAATTGAGGCTGGAACCATCAAAGGAACGGTGAAATTTTTGGGGACTCCGGCCGAAGAAAAATACTTTGCCAAAGTATGGATGGTTGAGGCAGGACTTTGGGATGATGTGGATGTAAACGTAAGCTGGCATCCAGGAGCCAATATTGAGGCCGATGTACAAAGTGGGCTTTCTTTGGTTGATTTTATCGTTGAGTTCTACGGCCAGGCGGCGCACGCTTCAGCCGACCCATGGAATGGACGCAGTGCTTCCGATGCATTGGAACTGTATACCACTGGTATCAATTACTATCGCGAGCATATTAAACCCACCTCTCGAATCCATTACCACATTCAAGATGGAGGTCAGGTGGTTAACGTGGTTCCCGATTATTCCCGCATTTGGGTCCGAGTTCGGGATCCCAAGCGTAAGGTCATGCTCCCAACCTACGAACGAGTAAAAGCAATGGCTGAGGGTGCAGCCATCATGGCCAATGTCGATTATAAAATTACTTTGGTATCAGGTATCTACGAGGTATTGGTCAACCGTGCTGGAGGTGAAATCATGCAGAAAAATTTACAGCTATTGGGGCCTATCACCTATACCGATGAAGAAATTGCCTATGGCAAATCCATCCAAAAAGCTACGGGAAAACCGGAAGTGGGCATGGATAGCGAAGTGAATCCACTGAAAGAAACCGAAGAGCTTCCCGGAGGTGGTTCCACCGATGTGGGTGATGTGAGTTGGAACGTGCCCAACATCAACTTGAGCGTGACCGTAGCGCCAAAAGATACGCCTTGGCATTCTTGGGCCGTTGTGGCCTGTGGAAGTATGAGCATTGGCCATAAGGGACTTGTGTATGCCTCCAAAGCTATGGCCATGACCATGCTGGACCTTTTTGAGGACCCCAAAGCGGTTGAAAAAGTAAAAGAAGAGTTCAAAACCCGAAAAGGGGATGAAAAATACGAACCCATGATTGACGGTCCACCGCCAATCCAAGGAATCGGAGGGTAACAAAATATGATAAGAACAAGAATACTAACGATAAGCCTGCTCCTTGCAGGCTTTTTCAACCTGCAGGCACAAAACAACCTTTCAGTGTTTGAACCTCTTTTGGGAAAAACATGGAAGGCAGAAGGTACTTGGGGGGATGGTTCCAAATTTAAGCAGGAGACCATATTCAAGTATAGCTTGGACAGTACTCTGATTTTGGCCGAATCCAAAGGATTCACCAATCAGGAGCAAACCAAATACGGTCCGCGGAACCATGGTATTCGAAAATTTGATGCAGAAAGCAATTCCCTGAAATTTTGGGAGTTTGATGTTTTTGGAGGCGTTACCACAGGGACGATATCCACTAAAGAAAAGGACATAATTTACACCTATGAGTATGGCGGTTCAACCATTACGGATTATTGGAAATATGTAAATGCAAACACTTATTCCTACACGGTGGGCAGCTATGAAAATGGGACGTGGAATCAGACCTATTTGCAAACTGAGTTCAAGGCCGAAAAAACGGATTTTGGTTTTCAGTACGACCATTATTCCATTGTGGTGACCAAGCTGATTGAAACCGGTGATTTTTATCGAGATATTTTAGGGCTAACGGAAATTCCGCACCCAGACCGAGCTCCCGGTTTCCGTTGGTTCCAGATTGAAGACAACGCCCAGTTGCACCTTATCAAGAAAGACATTGCTGATTTCAGCAAAAACAAAAGCATGCATCTTTGCTTGGCCATCCAAGATTTGGAAGGACTCATAGAACATTTGATGGCCAACAATATCGATTTTTACGATTGGCCCGGCATCAAAAATTCTATTACCAACCGATCGGATGGTGTAAAACAAATCTATATTCAAGACCCCGAAGGGTATTGGATTGAAATTAATACAGCAACACATTAATTATGAGCAACCCCATACTACAAACTTTTCCATTAGGCTTTCCTTGGCAGACCCAAGACCCTTTTTTATTCTGCGTGTATCATTTGGACCACTTCCCAAAGGGAAATGGAGAAATGGGCCCAGACCCTGCCCTACTTAAAGGTAAAAGTCTGGGAAATGATTTTAACCCCAATCAACCATGGCGGATGTACCATGGCCAGACCATTCCTGGGTTCCCGTATCATCCACACCGTGGATTTGAAACCATCACCATTGTGAACAAAGGCTATTGTGACCATTCTGATTCCTTAGGCGCTGCCGGAAGATTTGGTGAAGGCGATGTGCAATGGATGACCGCTGGGCGCGGCGTGCAGCACTCCGAGATGTTTCCCCTACTCCACGATGATGTCGAAAATCCAATGGAGCTTTTCCAAATATGGCTGAACCTTCCTAAATCCGGTAAGTTTGTAGAGCCCCATTTTAAAATGCTATGGCATGAGGACATTCCCGTGATTAATGAAGGGAACGCACAAATAAAAGTAGTTGCCGGAAATTATAAAGGAACCCAAGCTAATGCCCCCGCTCCAGATTCTTGGGCGGCCAATCCAGAAAATGAAGTCGCCGTGTGGAACATTCATGTTGATGCTAATTCAGAATACACTTTGCCCAAAGCCAATTCAGAGGTCACCCGAACACTTTATTTTTATCAAGGCTCTGAAATTTTCTTTGAGGATGGAAAAATCATCCCAAATTTTGGGATTGAATTGGACCCATCCCAAGAAGTCACCTTTAAGGTAGGTGATGAAAAAGCTCATTTCTTATTGCTCCAGGGAAAACCCATCCAAGAGCCCGTGGCCAAGTATGGCCCCTTTGTCATGAATACAGAACAAGAAATACAACAGGCCATGGAAGAATATAGACTTACCCAATTTGGTGGCTGGCCTTGGCCCTATCCAGACAATGTACACGATAAAGATAGGGGACGATTTGCCCTTTACCCTGATGGTAAACTGGTCGAAAAGGATAAGTAAACTTCAAAAATAATTTCATGAGATTAGGATTTTTAGGAATCGGAAGAATTGCAACTTCCGTGATAAAAGGATTATGCACTTCAAGCATTGAAGATGTCACCATACATATTTCTCCACGAAATGAAGAAAACTCCAAATCTTTGGCGGCCGCTTTTCCCAACGTCCATAGGTTGGAAAGTAACCAAGAGGTTTTGGACAATTCCGATTATATTTTTATTGCCCTTCCTGCAAGTAATGCGGTGGAAGTACTGAAAGGGTTAAAGTTTAGGAATGACCACAACGTAGTTTCCTTCATTGCCTTTTTAAAATATGATGCATTGGCCCATGCTGTTGAACCGGCCAAAAAAGTTGGTCGTGCCATTCCCCTACCTACAGTAGAAAAACACAACTGTCCAATCCCTGTTTTTAAATCAGATAAAACAGTCGTGCAGATTTTGGAGCATATTGGCAAACCCATAGTGATTGAGGACGAAACCGAACTACATGCAATTTGGACACTGACCGGGCTAATTGCCCCCTTCTTTGACCTGTGCGGAACACTAAGTGATTGGGCAAAAACCAAGGGGGTTAACCCTGAGGTGGCAAATCCATACATTTTGGATATGTACTGTTCATTAGCCTCACCATCACCACAGGGTGGAACACCAAATTTCGATGGGTTAAAGGAAGAGGCTACCACTCCAAAAGGCATGAACGAGCAAGCTTTGAAGATGATTCAGAGTGAAGAAGCCCATGAAGTTTATCGAAATGCCCTAGAAGCCATTATGTCCAGATTTGATGATTGATGCATCACTTTTTTAATTTCCCATCCATTAAAAAAATAAAATGTAATCAGAGTTAAAAGCGCATTTTTAGCATAAGGATGTAAGAAGTTCAAACATCAAAATAAGGGTAAATCGTTGTTTTACCTTGTTTTTTCCTGAAATTGGGCAATATCCAATACCTGACATAACAATTTCACTAGGTTTACCTTAACTTATAGGTAAAATAGAGCCATGAAATTGCTCCGTTCATTCCCCTTCTTGTTCCTATTTGGCATCTTGGCCTTTTCGACTTCCCACGCCCAAACAAAAAAGATTGACAGTCTTCAAAATCTTTTAAAAACGGCGACCGACACCACAGAAGTTAATTTAATGAACATGCTTGGTGTAAATTTAAGATCGTTCGACAAGGAAAAAGCGCTGGATTGTTTTGAAGAAAGCGTAGAAAAATCCCAAGATATCGGATATGTTCAAGGCGAAATCCAAGGATTGTATTCCATTGCCCTCACCCATGGCATGACGGGTGGCTATGCTGAATCTTTGGATTATTTAAATAGGTGTCTTGTTTTGGCGAAAGAACATAATGACTATGAGAGAATTAATTTTATCTACAACTCCATGGGCATTGTATATAAACGCATTGGCGATTACCCTAGGAGTCAAAGTTATTATTTAAAGCGCATTCAATTGGTGGATTCCCTTCAATTGGATCAGGATCTATCCTCTCCTTACCTCAACCTAGGTGTTATTTATAGTTTAATGGGGGAATATGACAAAGCTGAAGATAGTTATGATATGGCCTTGAAAGCCTACAACGGACCCAATCGTGAGTCTATTGAGAATAATGTACTGTACAATTTAGGGGAAATAGATTTTGAAAAAGGAAACTATGAGGCCGCTCTGGAGAAGCTTTTACGAGCAACAACTTATTTAGAAAAGGTAAGCAACAATATTGATTTATGTACACTTTATTTAAACATCGGAAAGTGCTATCAAGAATTGAGTCAATGGGAATTGGCACAAGATTACTATGTGAGATCATTGGCACTTGCCGAGCAGCTTTCCATTAATCAAGAAATAGCAAGAATCCAATACGAACTTGCCAATCTTATGGCAAAGCAAAAAAAAATATAAAGAGGCCATTGCATATTCCAATCAAAGTCTGGAAGCATTGGATAGTTTAAGCGGTTATAAACTTAAACACGATACACATGAAACGGCTTTTAAAATATATAACGAGATTGGACAGCCCAAAAAGGCCATTTATCATCTGGAGCAAACAATGGCCTATGGCGATAGCCTTTTGAACGAAACCAAGGTAAAGGAAATCCAAAACCTTCAAATACAGCATGATGTATTTCTGAAAGATCGTGAGATTCAACAGAATCAACTGCGGTTAGAGCTTCTGAATGCCCGAGTCTCCTTGAACAACAAACGGTTGATTTATCTTGTGATCATTACCGTTTTACTCATTTTTTCCGCAGTCTTGCTCTTCTTTCGATACCAGAGTAAAAGAAAATCCAACATTGTGCTTCAGCAAAAAAATGAGTTGATATCCAACCAAAAAGTACTCATTGAGGAAATGAACAACCAACTGGAGAAAAAAATGCTTCGGGCCCAAATGAATCCGCACTTTATTTTCAATTCGTTGAGTTCAATTCGGTATCTGGTAAGTACGAATGATAAAAAAGCCGCATTGACCTATTTGAACAAATTTTCCAAGCTGTTACGACAAATTTTAGAGACCTCGGTCAATGTCAGTTTGGTGCTTCATGAAGAGATTGAACTCCTCAAAATCTATGTGGAATTGGAAGCCCTCCGGTTTGATAATTCTTTTAGCTACACCTTCAACATTGATGAAAATCTGGACCTTTATCAGTATGAAGTTCCCATGCTCCTTGTTCAGCCTTACATCGAAAATGCCATTCTGCATGGACTCCTACCCAATGAGGGACCAAAAAAGTTGTCAGTATCGTTCAAGGACGAAAAGGATTATATTGTGTGCATCATTGAAGATAATGGGGTTGGAATTGGAAAAACCAAAAAGGAGACAAAAAAAGAAAGAATATCAAGAGGCATGTCAATAACCGCCCAACGCATTGATGCGCTTAAAAATTTTTCCAGCCAGAAGTTGGTCACAGTGGAAGATTTAAACAGCAATGGACAATCCGGTACCAGGGTGACCATTTTAATTCCAAAGGACCACTAGCCCACTCTTTTTTTAACTCAAGGTAAAACTTTAAGATTTAAAAATATTTGCGTAGTCAAATGACTTCATATATATTTGTAGCCATATAGCTTCATATTTGCATAACTTTTCATGATGAAATTAAGACGAGACCCTTTTCAGGCCATTGCCGACCCCACACGGAGGGCCATATTGGTAATGCTAGCTTCCCAAACCATGACAGCCGGTGATATTGCCGAAAATTTCGATGCTGCCCGTCCTACCATTTCCAAACATTTGCGTATCCTCAATGAATGTGATTTGGTCACATCCAAACAGGATGGACGCGAAATACACTACAATCTAAAGGTGGATAAAATCAAGGAAATTGATTTGTGGTTGGCACAGTTCAAAAAGATATGGGAAGATCGTTTCGACAACTTGGACAGGTATTTAGAAAAACTTCAAAAAGAAAGAAACAATGGAAAAAACGGAAAATAGACAACTATCCATCACTAGAACGTTAAATGCTCCCATTGATTTAGTTTGGGAGGTGTGGTCAAAACCAGAGCACATTGCGCAATGGTGGGGACCCAGCGGATTCACGAATACGATTGACAAAATGGATTTTAAAAACGGTGGTGAATGGAATTTTATGATGCACGGGCCGGATGGCAAGAATTATCCGAACAGAAGTGTTTTTACCGAAATTGTTCCTATGAAAAAGATTGTCTATGAACATTACAACCCTCACTTTACGGCTACCATCCTGTTTGAAGCCATGGAAGAAAAAACGACAATAAATTGGACGGTGGTGTTCGATACCCAAGAAATGCTTCAGACCGTGATCAAAGCCCACAATGCGGATAAAGGTCTGGAACAGAACCTGGAAAAACTTGCACTCTATTTAGCTAAACAAAAAACAATTTGATGAGAACCAATCTATTATTTGATTTTACGGTTGATAAGGAAAATAAGACTGTACATGTAATACGCCAATTCGCGGCAACCAACACAGATGTGTGGAATGCCTTTACCCAACCCGAAATTTTAGATCAATGGTGGGCGCCGCAACCTTGGGTTTCCAAAACCAAATCCATGGATTTTAGGGTTGGTGGGAGACGACTTTACGCAATGTGTGGCCCAGAGGGTGAGGAGCATTGGGCGTTGGCCGACTATACCTCCATCACTCCACAGGCCAACTTTCAACATTTGGATGCTTTCTGCGATGCTTATGGAAATATCAATACGAAATTTCCGCGTTCGGCATGGAATGTTGACTTTATTGCGCAAACGGATTCCACTTTAGTGGACATTCAAATAAAGCACGAGAAACTATCTGATTTGGAAAAAATCATAGAAATGGGATTCAAGGAAGGATTTACCATTGCCTTGAACAGTTTGGACTACCTATTCTAGACCCGAACAATGTTGGCCCCGATAGCCCGCAAACGCTCGTCTATGTTTTCGTAGCCACGATCTATCTGTTCAATATTGTGAATGGTTGAAGTTCCCTTTGCAGATAAGGCGGCTATCAGCAAGGAAACTCCTGCCCTGATATCTGGTGATACCATAGTGGTGGCCTTTAAGGTAGATTTAAAATCGTGGCCTATTACGGTTGCTCTATGGGGATCGCACAGAATAATTTTTGCTCCCATGTCAATCAATTTATCCACGAAGAAAAGTCTGCTTTCAAACATTTTTTGATGGATGAGCACCTCTCCCCTTGCCTGCGTAGCCACAACAAGGATAATACTCAATAAATCCGGCGTTAGTCCGGGCCATGGTGCGTCTGCAATGGTAAGGATGGACCCGTCAATAAAATTTTGGATTTGATACCCTTTTTCGTGCTTTGGGATGAAAATATCGTCATCCTTTCGTTCCACGGTGATTCCCAGCTTTCGGAATACATTCGGGATAAGACCCAAATCATCCCAGCTTACATTTTTAATCGTCAGCTCGCTTTGGGTCATGGCTGCCAATCCAATCCAGCTGCCAATCTCAATCATATCGGGCAACATGGTGTGCTCTGTCCCACCCAAACGCTCAACCCCTTCAATGGTCAACAAATTGGAACCAATTCCGGTTATCTTAGCACCCATTCGGTTCAGCATTTTACACAGCTGCTGCAAATAGGGCTCACAAGCTGCATTGTAGATGGTGGTTGTACCTTCGGCCAAAACTGCGGCCATTACAATATTGGCAGTACCGGTAACAGAGGCTTCGTCCAAAAGCATATAAGTGCCTTTGAGTTTGTTGGCCTCAACTCCGTAAAAATGTTCTTCGCGATTGTATCTAAACTTGGCGCCGAGCTTAATAAATCCCTCAAAATGGGTATCCAAACGGCGTCTTCCGATTTTGTCGCCTCCCGGTTTTGGGATATAGCCTTTTCCAAATCGGGCTAAAAGTGGACCCACCAACATAATGGAACCACGCAATCCTCTACCATCTTCTTTGAATTTGGTGGATTGCAAATATTCCAAGTTGATGTCGTCCGCCTTGAACGTATAGGACCCCTTCCCTTTCTTCTGAATCTTTACACCCAAATCCTCGAGTAGGGAAATGAGTTTGTTGACATCCAGAATGTCCGGAATATTGTTTATGGTGATTTTTTCTTCGGATAGCAATACGGCACAAAGAATCTGAAGTGCCTCATTCTTTGCCCCTTGGGGTGTAATCTCACCGTGCAGTTGGTGTCCACCCTCTATTCGAAATGTTCCCATGGATTGTTCTGGAATTTAGTAGCGTTTTTTTCTGCCTCGTTTTCCTTTTTGACCGTTGTTATTGGTACTTCGGTTGGACTTGGATTGTCTGTTTTTTAGGAATTGACCACTTTCCGTTAGGTTTTCACCATCGGTGGCCAAATCAATCTGACCATCACTCAACTCTTTCAAGTGACCAAAAATTACAGCATCCTCAACGGTATCCTTGTTCCATGTCAAGTAGCACTTTTTCATGTGATTGGCAATGGCGTATTCCAATCCAGAACGCATGTCTCCTTTTTCCCATTTTACGGCTACATCGACCATACGCTTAATGTTGTTTCCGTAAAAACGGTATTTGGGATGGTTCTGTGGATATTCCAAGGGTTCAGGACGCTGTTGCAACACCTCTTTGGAGGTGATCGGGAACGGAGAGTCCACATCCAATTTAAAATCGGACATAATGAACAACTGGTCCCATAGCTTATGCTGAAAATCGGGAACGTCCCTTAAATGCGGCTGAAGATTTCCCATAACGCTAATGATGGCCTGGGCCTCTTTATTGCGCTCTTCCCTGTCCGCTATGGAAACTGCATGATCCACCATTTTTTGAAAATGACGACCATACTCAGGAATAATGAGCTGAGTGCGCTCCGTATTATATTCTAGGTTTTCTACTGTATTCAAACTAAATAATTTAATGAAATTCTATTATTGGGAAGTCTATCCGATAACGCTTGCAAAATAATAAAATTATAGCAATCTATGGGTTTAGAGGGAAATTACCCCTTCCACAACGGCAACTTCCTTGTATTTTGTGATCACTTCATCCGGATTCTGAAGATGAACGGTTATGGAAAGACTGGTATATGTGCCCTTTTTTGATTGTTTGGACTCGATTACCGCACCCGTATTGTCAAAAATATCGTGAATCTGGGAAATGCGTGCCTCGTCTGTAGGAACAATAAATTTATACAGATAATTGGATGGCCATGTAGTGTTCTCCAACAACTGTTCTTTGAGCCTTGCGTAAAACTCATCTGCACTCTCCTTCTCCATTCCTATTTTTTTACAAATATATGGCTTACGCCGCAATTTTTTTTCCTTGGGCCTATTTCATTACTTTGTAGTATTAAATTAAATTGCTTGGGCAAGAACAAAGTAGTCATTACTGGGGCTCCGGGAACCGGAAAAACATCCATTGTAAATGGATTGGAAAGTATGGGTTTTCATTGTTTCCATGAAATTATACGGGATATGACCTCCAAGGCCAAACAAGAAGGTGATTCCGTTGAATTTATTTCCAACCCGCTTGTTTTTGTTGATGATGCTATGCAGTTCAACAAAGATTTGCTGTATGGAAGGGCCCAACATTACAAGGACTCTCTGGATATTCAAGTCCCCATCAGTTTTTTTGATAGAGGCATTCCCGATGTCCTCGCCTATATGGACTTTTTTGGACAAGAATACGGGAGTGAATTTATAAATGCCTGTACAGACCATCGGTATGATACGGTCTTTATTGTGCCACCATGGGAAGAAATTTATGTTTCCGATGGTGAAAGATTCGAAACGTATGAGGAGGCCGAAAGCATCCATCATGCATTGATGAACACGTATACCCAATTTGGCTACCACCCCATCTCAGTGCCAAAAGATGTAATCCAGAAACGGATTGACTTTATTTTGGAAACACTTAATCAACTTTAGTGCGGAAGGAAACCAAAGCTATTTTAAAGGAATTCTGGGGCCACGACGATTTTAGGGGGTCTCAAAAAACCATTATCGACACTGTACTTTCGGGGAAGGATGTTCTGGCATTGATGCCCACCGGTGGGGGGAAATCCATTTGCTATCAAGTGCCGGCACTTTCCATGGAAGGGCTTTGTATTGTGGTATCACCGCTGGTGGCATTGATTCAGGACCAAGTGAGCCAATTAAAGTCCAGAGGCATCAAGGCAATTGCTCTCACTGGTGGCATTCCTTTTCATGAACTTAATGACCTTTTGGACAATTGTCTCTATGGAAATTATAAGTTTTTGTATCTCTCTCCAGAGCGATTGCAGCAATCCTTGATTCAGGAACGGATACAGGAGATGGATGTGAACCTTATCGCTATTGATGAGGCGCACTGTATTTCGCAATGGGGCAATGATTTTAGGCCTGCCTATCTGCAGTGTTCCATTTTAAAGGAACTTTTGCCAAACATACCGATGATGGCACTCACGGCAACAGCCACACCCAAGGTGGTGGATGACATCGTCCAAAATCTGAAATTAGAGGATGTCAGTATCTATAAGGACTCTTTTTCGCGTTCCAATATTGTATTCAAGGTAAAACGAACTGAGGATAAGCTTTATCAGCTCAGAAAATATATGGACAAAATTCCGGGAAGTTCCATCGTATATGTGCGCTCTAGGAAGATGTCCGTCTCACTTTCAGAGTATTTGAACAAGAACGGTTTTAAGGCTTCTTTTTTCCATGGAGGGATTTCAAAATCTGAAAAAGAGGAAAAACTTCAGGATTGGCTGAAGGGTAAAGTCAGTGTGATGGTGGCCACCAATGCCTTTGGAATGGGGGTCGACAAGCCCGATGTACGTTTGGTGGTGCATTATCAGATTCCGGATAGTTTGGAAAGCTATTTTCAAGAAGCGGGCAGGGCCGGAAGGGATGGCAAACCATCCACCGCCATTATTTTGACTACCAAGGAAGACCAAGAACTGGCGAAACAACAATTCTTGTCCAACCTGCCCGATGTCACCTTTATTAAAAAGGTATATTCCAAACTCAACAACTTTTTTCAAATATCCTATGGCGAATCGATTGAGGAACCGATGTCCTTTAAATTCAATGTGTTCTGTAAACGATACGAATTCCACCCGAACATGGCCTTTAATGCACTTCGTATTTTGGACCAAAACTCGGTGATTGCCCTATCGGAGAACTTTCAAGAAAAAACCTCCCTGCAGTTCGTTGCTTCCAAGGCTGGAATTTTTGAATATCTCGACAAAAACCGGAAAACAGCGCCCATCATTCAAACCATATTGCGGACGTATGGCGGAATTACGGAGTACGAGACCAAAATCAATCTTCATTTGCTTTCAAAAAAGACTGTGGAGAGTGAAAAGTCCCTCAAAAAAATATTGAAGCAACTTCACAAAGACGGAATTGCTGAATACAAGAACACCACCAGCGATTTGGAGATCACCTTTTTGGTTCCTCGGGAAGATGACCACACTATAAACCCTTTCGCCAAAAAAGTACAGGATTTTAATCAAGTGAAGCAAAACAACATGGCGGCCATGTTGGGCTACATTAAAAATACGGATGTTTGCCGAAGTGTCTATTTATTGAAATATTTTGGCGAAAACACAGCGGAAAAGTGCGGCACATGCGATATTTGCACCAAGAAGGAAAAAAAGGGCTCTCCTGTTAAACTGGAAGAGCGAATCATTGGTCTTTTGAAGATAAGTCCAAGCACTTCCAGAAAGTTGGAAAAGGCAACCGGAGCGGATGAAAAGACCCTTTTAAAAGCCTTGCAACAGCTGCTTGAAGATGAAGTGGTGGAACTAAACCAAATAAATGAGTACATCCTTAAAGAGTAACCCCTTGCGAATTGTATTTATGGGCACCCCAGATTTCGCCGTGGCGAGTCTTAAAGCCCTCGTGGAAGCTGATTTTGATGTGGTAGGTGTTATCACCGCACCAGATAGACCCGCGGGAAGAGGTAGAAAAGTGCAGGAATCTGCGGTAAAACAGTTTGCAGAAGCCCATCAACTAAAGGTATTGCAACCCACCAACCTTAAGGATGAAGGTTTTTTGGAAGAACTCAAAAGTCTTAACGCCAACTTGAATGTGGTTGTCGCCTTCCGAATGTTACCCAAAGTCGTTTGGCAAATGCCAGAATATGGCACATTTAACCTGCATGCCTCCCTCCTTCCACAATACCGTGGCGCGGCTCCCATCAATTGGGCCATTATTAACGGAGAGACTGAGACCGGAGTCACAACTTTCTTTATAGATGAAGAAATCGATACGGGCAGTATCATTCTCCAAAAGACGGAACAAATAGCAGATGAGGACAATGTAGGTACGCTACACGACCGTTTGATGGAACTCGGCGGAGCACTTGTGGTGGAAACCTGTCGACAAATCGCTTCGGGTAAAATATCTAGCACACCTCAAAAACATTTTGAAGACCTAAAGCCAGCTCCAAAAATCCATAAAGACACGTGCCAAATTGACTGGGACGCTTCTTTGGATGATATCCATAATTTAATAAGAGGATTGAGCCCTTACCCCACGGCATGGAGTTACTTTGTAAATCACGGTAAGGAGGAGAACATCAAAATTTATAGGGCCAAAAAAGAAGTTGTACATCACAATCATCAAATTGGAAAATTGATTGCCGATAAAAAAACTTTGAAGGTTGCCGTCTCAGAAGGGTATCTCCATTTATTGGAAATTCAATTACCTGGCAAACGAAAAATGGAAACTTCGGCGGTTTTAAATGGTCTAGACTTGGATGAAAATGTACACCTCCGCTAATCCCTTGCTATGCTTGGGCTAGCTAAAAGATGTGGTTTTTTTCCGACTTTATCAACAAACACTTCAAGTTATTAACAAAAACCCCTATTTCCCTAGGTTTTACTTGCGTTAATAGCAAATCCATATAAATTTGTTCAGCATTAAAATTATTTTAACAACAATTAATTTAATTCCATTATGAACAAAACAGAATTAATCGATGCTATGGCAGCTGATGCTGGCATCACTAAGGCAGCAGCCAAAAAAGCATTGGAATCTTTCTTGGGAAATGTAGAGGGATCACTTAAAAAAGGGAACAGAGTTTCTCTAGTAGGTTTTGGTTCTTGGTCAGTTTCCAAAAGAAGCGCCAGAGAAGGTAGAAACCCTCAGACTGGACAGACCATCAAAATCGCCGCTAAGAACGTTGTAAAGTTCAAAGCTGGTGCAGAATTGAGCGGTGCTGTTAACTAATCAATTATTTTTTTAATATACGAAAGCACTTCCCACAAGGAAGTGCTTTTTTTATTTTAACAATGCTTTAGGTTTTTGGAAAAATTGTATATTATACAACGATTAGAGGTAATACTTGTATGAAAATGGTAAGCCATAAGCCCAAAAAAGGCAAGTTACTTGTTGCGGAACCTTCCCTTACGGGTGATGTTTCATTCAATAGGTCTGTGGTGTTGCTCGCAGAGCACAACCATGAAGGGTCTGTGGGGTTCATCCTCAACAAACCGTTGGACTATACCATTTGCGACCTTATTTCCGAAATCACCATTCCTTTCAAAGTATTTAATGGCGGGCCTGTGGAACAGGATAACCTTTACTTTATCCATAAAGTTCCTGAGCTGATTCATGACAGCATTGAGATTTCTGATGGAATTTTTTGGGGAGGCAATTTTGACAAAACCGTGGAGCTCATCAACAATGGTGTCATCACCGAACAGGATATCCGCTTCTTTTTGGGATACTCTGGATGGGGTTCCCAGCAGTTGGACCAAGAACTCAATTCCAAATCTTGGGTCGTCATCAAAAATGAATATGAAAGCGGTATTCTGGAGAAATCCTCTAGCGCTTTTTGGAAAGAAAAAATGGTGGAACTGGGCGGCGATTATTTACTGTGGTCCAATTCGCCAGAAAATCCATCCCTTAATTAACTGCCCATTCTGGCTTTTGCATTCAATTTACCCACTAGTTTTTTCGCAATAACATTGGCAAACGTTTTCTTCCGGTATTTGCTGATGGGCTGAATTCCTGTGATGCTGTTGGTAATGAACAGCTCATCCGCTTTTTGAAGCTCAAAGGGTGAAATGGATTCTTCCAACAGTTGAAACTCTTCCGTAGCTTGAATCACTTCCATTAATTTCTTCCGAATGATGCCATTTAAAGAACCATCGCTTAAAGGTGGAGTTTTTATGGTATTGCCTGTCACCAAAAAGAGATTTCCGTTGATGGTTTCCACCACCTCTTTATCCGTATTCACCAAAAGGCAGTTGGCATAACCATTCTCTTTGGCGTAAACGCTGGCGACTACATTTAAAATCTTGTTGGTCGTTTTAAGGTTGGACAGCATGTCCTTATTTACGTAGTAATCTTTGAAGAGCTCCACTTCATAATCTGCCTCATCAATGGTATAAAATGGAGAATCCAAAAGACTGGTTTCAATGCAATAGGAAATCTCATTGGTTTCGGGGGCATACAAACCACCTTCATTTCTGAAAACAGTCAACCGCACCCTAACGGCTTTATCCGTAGCTTGATTTGCCGCAATGGTCCTTTTGATTTCTTCCTCTAGAAATTCCAAAGTGAATTCCATGGGAATTTCCATTCGAAGGATACGCATGGAGGCCATCAGTCTAAAATAATGGTCCTCCCAAAAGAATAGGGTCCCGTTTACACACCGAAGTGTTTCAAAAAGGGCATCCCCGTATTTTAAACCTCGATTGGTGTAGGTGAAAATTTTTTGGTCTTCTGGAAAGAGTGAGCCATTAAAATTGATCATAAAAAAGTCCCGATTTTTATCGGGACCAAAGATACGGTATAGTTGAGAATCCGTTCTAGGTAGATCCCAAGACTTGCTTTAAATCTGAAATTTGGTTTTGCCAAAGCATTTTGGCCTCATCGACTTCATCATCTTCAGCAAAATCGGTGATAAAGAGGGAAACATCTTTGGTAATTTCATCCACTATAATGCGCATTTCAAAAAACGAATCATCCTCGTTATCAACCCAAGTGAATTTAACAAACTCATCACTTTTTCGTTTTAACATTTTGGCTTTTTCCTCAGCCCCATCCCAAATAAAAGTGAAGACTTCACTACGTGAATTCACATTATCGGCATACCATTCAGATAGTCCAGAAGGGGTAGAAATATATTGGTAAAGCAACTGTGGAGAAGCTTGGATAACAAACTCAATTTCAAATTTTACCTTATCACTCATTATAGCGCGCAATTAATCCTTTTCAACAATTGATATAATTTGGGAAGATAAAAAAATAAATATCAAATAATAAATTAATCCTGAATTTTGATTCAGCAAAAATTAAACTCTATATTTGCACCCGCTAAAACGAATCATGGCGAGGTAGCTCAGCTGGTTAGAGCGTCGGATTCATAACCCGGAGGCCGAGGGTTCAAGTCCCTCTCTCGCTACAAAAAAAGACCATTTTGTGAAATGGTCTTTTTCTTTTTATAGCTACCGCTTAAGATACTGAAATCTATAAACTTTCCTCTATAATTTGTTCCACTACTTCTGGGTTTAGAAGGGTTGAAATATCCCCTAAATTATCAGTTTCCTTGGAAGCAATTTTACGAAGTATTCGGCGCATAATTTTACCACTACGCGTCTTAGGCAGTCCGGGTACAAATTGAATCTTATCTAACTTGGCAATGGGGCCAATATGCTCCGTGATCATTTGGTTGATTTCCTTTTTGAGGTTATCACGGTCTCGGGACTCCCCTGTTTCCTTCAGAATGACATAACCATACAAGGCATTTCCTTTTACGTCATGAGGGAATCCAACAATAGCAGATTCTGCCACTGCTGGGTGCTCGTTGATGGCATCCTCAATCGGTGCTGTACCTAGATTATGTCCGGAAACAATGATGACATCATCTACCCTACCTGTGATTCGGTAATAGCCCACTTCGTCTCGTAATGCACCGTCTCCCGTGAAATACTTTCCTTCAAAAGCGGAAAAATAGGTGTCCTTATACCGTTGATGGTCTCCCCAAATGGTTCGCGCTATGGAAGGCCAAGGAAACTTGATGCACAACCGCCCATCTACTTGATTACCCTTGATTTCCTTTCCGTTTTCATCCATTAAGGCAGGTTGAACCCCTGGCATAGGCAAGGTGGCGTAGGTAGGCTTTGTTGGAGTAGAAAAAGGAATGGGTGAAATCAAAATACCACCTGTTTCGGTTTGCCACCAAGTATCCACAATGGGACATTTTTTTTCTCCCACATGGTCATTATACCAGTGCCAAGCCTCTTCGTTGATAGGTTCTCCCACCGTTCCCAATACTTTTAGGCTAGAAAGATCATATTTGGTCACAAAATCCAGATTTTCCTTGGCCAAAGCACGAATAGCGGTAGGCGCCGTATAAAATTGGGTGACTTTGTGTTTTTGTACCACTTCCCAAAACCGCCCAAAATCGGGATACGAAGGAACACCTTCAAACATTACGGTGGTAGCACCATTGGCCAACGGTCCGTACACAATATAGGAATGACCGGTAATCCAACCGATATCGGCAGTACACCAGTAAATGTCTTCTTCTCGGTATTGGAATACATTTTTAAAGGTATAGGCGGTGTAGACCATGTATCCTGCGGTGGTATGCATCATTCCCTTAGGTCGACCTGTAGAACCTGATGTGTATAAAATGAACAATGGGTCTTCGGCTTCCATAATTTCTGGAACACAATCGGAATACGCTTTATCCAATAAAGGGGCTAGCCAATGGTCCCGACCTTCCATCATATCAATTTTCTCTCCGGTGCGTTTGGCAACCAAAACACTTGCAATACCAGGGCACTGTTTTAGTGCTTCATCAACAATACCTTTCAAATCGATGGTCTTGCTACCTCGGTATGAACCATCCGAAGTAATCACCATTTTCGCATCACAATCATTGATTCTAGTGGCCAATGCTGTTGATGAGAATCCTGCAAATACTACGGAATGGATTGCTCCGATTCGAGCACAAGCCAATACCGAAACAGCCAATTCTGGAATCATGGGCAGATAAATCACCACCCTGTCCCCTTTTTCTATGCCTTTCTCCTTGAGTACGTTAGCAAACTTGCAGACTCTCTCATGCAGTTCATTGTAGGTAATGTGTTGTGCTTCTTCTTTAGGATCATTAGGTTCAAAAAGGATGGCGGTTTTATCTCCACGACTTCTTAAATGACGGTCGATACAGTTTTCGGTAATATTGAGCTGGGCTCCATCAAACCATTTGACCTCAGGTTTGGTAAAATCCCACTCCAACACCGAATTCCATCTTTTTCGCCAGTAAAAGTGCTCTTCTGCGACTTCTTCCCAGAACGCTTCTGGATTTCTTACGGATTTACGATAGACCTGAAAATACTCCTCCAAATGTTTAATATGGTAATTACTCATTGGGTTTAATCAATTTTTAGTGAGCCTTAAATTTATGAAAAAGGGGGCAATTAATTTAGGATATCAATGCTCAATAGCATCGCCTGCCCCGCTTGGAATACGGATATTTTCAACGATTTCCTGCACATCTTCCGGAGGATCAGGGGTAAAGGTGTTCACCGCTATGGCCACAATAAAGTTCACGACCATTGCTATAGATCCAAATCCTTCTGGTGAAATGCCAAACCACCAATCATCCTGTAAACCGGCAATGGCTTCTTGTCCTCCATCAAAAATTCCAAATTTAAATTTCAACATATAGAAAAGCATGAGACAGAGTCCTACCACCATTCCTGATATAGCTCCTTGGCTGTTCATCTTTTTATAAAAGATGCCCAAGATAATGGCAGGGAAAAACGATGCCGCCGCCAGACCAAAGGCAAGTGCTACCACCGCGGCTACAAAACCTGGTGGGTTGATTCCAAAATATCCTGCAACAACCACAGCTACTGCAGCTGAAATTCTCGCCGCCCAAAGCTCTCCTTTTTCGGAAAGACCCGGATTAAGGACATTTTTAATTAAATCATGGGATACGGACGCAGAAATAACCAATAACAATCCTGCTGCGGTTGACAAGGCAGCCGCCAATCCACCTGCAGCTATCAAGCCGATTACCCAAGCAGGCAAATCCGATATTTCTGGATTAGCCAATACCATGATATCCCGGTCAACCGTGAGTTCGTTCACTTCTGGTGCGGCCACATATTGGATTTTACCATCGCCGTTTTTATCCTCATGGGCAATGAGTCCGGTAGTTTCCCATCGGCTGAACCATTCAGGCATTTCATCATATTCTTTCCCGCTTACAGTTTCAATTAGGTTTGTTCTTGCGAAAACAGCCACCGCTGGCGCCGTAGTATACAGAATGGCAATAAATAACAAAGCCAGACCTGCTGATTTCCGGGCATCCCGAACCCTTTTTACAGTAAAAAAGCGAACAATTACGTGCGGTAAACCAGCAGTGCCCACCATCAATGCGAGTGTAATGGCAAAAACGTCGATTGTACTTTTTGAACCAGAAGTATACTCCGCAAAACCGAGTTCGGTGGAGAGTCCATCCAATTTATCCAAAAGATAGGTTCCAGAACCATCGGATAAGGTGTCGCCAAAACCAAGTTGTGGGATGGGGTTCCCTGTCATCTGAATTGAAATAAATATGGCAGGTACCATAAAAGCGAAAATCAATACGCAGTATTGTGCCACTTGCGTATAGGTGATGCCTTTCATCCCACCCAGTACAGCATAGAACAAAACAATCACCATACCGATGACCACCCCGGTGTTGATGTCAACTTCCAAATATCTTGAAAACACGATGCCCACACCTCGCATCTGACCTGCTACATAGGTAAAAGAAACAATAAGAGCACAAAAAACCGCCACTACTCGTGCCGTTTTGGAGTAATACCGTTCCCCAATGAAATCAGGTACGGTGAATTTTCCAAATTTTCGAAGATAGGGTGCCAATAACAAGGCCAAAAGCACGTAGCCTCCAGTCCATCCCATTAAATACACTGCTCCATCGTAGCCCGCAAAAGAGATAATCCCTGCCATGGAAATAAAAGAGGCTGCAGACATCCAATCTGCTGCTGTGGCCATTCCATTGGCCAATGGGGAAACGCCACCTCCCGCGACATAAAATTCTTTGGTGGAAGCGGCCCGGGACCAGATGGCAATTCCTATATACAGGCCGAATGACAACGCGACCAACACATAGGTCCAAATTTGAACATCACTCATAATTACGTTTTAGGGATTGGTTATTCTTCGTTGAAGCCGTATTTCTTGTCCAATTTGTTCATCAGTCGGACGTACACAAAAATGAGAATCACGAAAACATAAATGGAGCCTTGCTGGGCAAACCAAAAGCCAAGCTTAAAGCCGCCCATTTTGATGGTGTTCAGCTCATCCACCAATAGGATTCCAAAGCCGTATGAGACCAAGAACCAAATTGCCAATAAGATTGAGAGATATTTTAGATTTTCTTTCCAGTACTTTTTGCGAAGGTCGGTATCCATTTGTTAGGTTTGATTGAAGAAATATATGAAATCCTCAGTTAAAACCACCAAAAATTGGAAAGTGCAACACTTTTTAAGAAATACTGTTCAAATAGTTTGAAACGTTGACGCCTATTCGTTCATGAATATTGGAAACATCGGCTTTTACGAACTCATCCCCTGTAATACTCTCATACAGCTCAATATAGCGTTCTGAAACAGACGCAATGTAGTCATCACTCATCTCAGGAACGGTCTGCCCTTCCAAACCTTGAAATCCATTTGAAATCAACCATTGGCGCACAAATTCTTTAGACAATTGTTTTTGAGGCTCCCCTTTGGCCTGCAATGCCTCATAGCCTTCAGCGTAGAAATATCGTGATGAGTCTGGAGTGTGGATTTCATCTATTAAAACGATTTCACCTTCCTTGGTCTTACCAAATTCGTATTTGGTGTCGACCAAAATCAGTCCGCGTTTGGCTGCAATTTCGGTTCCTCTTTGGAAAAGCGCCTTGGTATATTTCTCCAAAACTTCATAATCGGCCTGAGAAACAATGCCGCGTTTTAAAATATCCTCTTTGGAAATATCCTCATCGTGATCTCCTTTTTCAGCTTTAGTGGCCGGAGTAATAATGGGTTCAGGAAATTTATCATTTTCCTTCATTCCTTCGGGCATGGGTTCCCCACACAACATACGTTTTCCAGCTTTGTACTCTCGCGCGGCATGACCCGAAAGATATCCGCGAATCACCATTTCAACCTTGAAAGGTTCGCAAGCTTTTCCAACAGCCACGTTGGGGTCTGGCGTGGCCATCAACCAATTAGGGACAATATCTTCTGTGGCCTGCATCATCTGGGTGGCAATCTGGTTCAAAATCTGACCTTTGTACGGAATGCCTTTAGGCATTACCACATCAAATGCCGAAAGACGGTCCGTGGCGACCATCACCAAAATATCGTTTTCCAAGGTGTAAACCTCTCTTACTTTTCCTTTATATATTGATTTTTGACCCGGAAAATGAAAATCCGTGTCCATAAGCGTATTCTGCCCCATCTTAGAATTGATTTTGGTGCTCAATGTTTTTGTATGCGTCAATGACCTTTTTGACCAACTTGTGACGGATCACATCCTTATCATCCAAATAAATAATGCTGATACCATCCACATTTTTAAGGATGAGCAAAGCTTCCTTCAAGCCAGAAATTACCCGTCTTGGTAAATCTATCTGGCCAGGGTCTCCCGTCAACAAAAACTTGGCGTTCTTACCCATACGGGTCAGGAACATTTTCATTTGGGCATGGGTGGTGTTCTGGGCCTCGTCCAAAATCACAAAGGCATTGTCCAGCGTTCGACCCCGCATAAAAGCCATTGGGGCAATCTGAATGGTACCATCCTCAATATACTTGGCCAATTTTTCTGCTGGAATCATATCCCGAAGTGCATCATACAACGGTTGCATGTAAGGGTCGAGCTTTTCTTTAAGGTCACCAGGAAGAAACCCTAAATTTTCCCCAGCTTCCACTGCAGGTCGGGTTAAAATAATTCTCCGCACTTGCTTTTCTTTCAGCGCCTTTACCGCCAAAGCTACACCGGTGTAGGTTTTACCGGTACCTGCGGGACCAATGGCAAAGACCATATCATCCACTTTACAAGCATCCACCATTCTTCTTTGGTTCAACGTCTGTGCCTTTATCAATCGACCGCTGACACCATGTACCAACACATCGCCACTACTTTTGGACGCTGTATCTTCTTGTCCATTGCTGGTCAGCACGCGCTCAATCATATTTTCATCGAGCTTGTTGTACTTGGCAAATTGACTTGTGAGTAAATCAAACCGCTTGTCAAACTCTTCCAAGAGTTCCTCATCTCCATACACTTTAATTTTGCTGCCTCGGGCAACAATTTTTAGCTTTGGGAAATATTTTTTAAGAAGTTCAATATTCTCATTGTGTTGCCCAAAAAAATCCTGTGGGCTGATATCCGTGAGTTCTATGATAAGTTCGTTCAAAAAATGCGGGGTATTTTATGTTATTTCTTGAAGATTGTATTCTTCTTTTTTAGTGTAATTTTACTTCACAAACTTAACCAAAAATCAATTTGAGCAGGCAAAAACATATCAACAGTATTGCATGGCAATCATAACCTTAACTACGGATTTTGGAATTAAAGACCACTTTGTTGGTGCCGTGAAAGGGACTATTCTGAGCAACCTTCCCGATGTAAACATTGTTGATATTTCCCATGCCATAAGTCCATTCAACATTCAGGAGTGTGCCTACATCCTTAAAAATGCCTACCGTTCCTTCCCCGAAGGGACCGTACACATTGTGGGTGTGGACTCTGAACTTTCTCCCGAAAACCAGCATATTGTGGTGCAGGTGGACGGCCATTATTTTGTGAGTGCCAACAGTGGGGTCATCTCGTTGATTACTTCTGAAGTGAAACCAGAAAAAGTGGTTGAAATCCGGATTCCCAATGTTATCTCAGGATCTTTTCCTGTGCTGAATGTATTCATCCAAGTGGCCTGTCATATTGCCCGAGGTGGAAAATTGGAGGTGATTGGAAGACCTTTTAATGAGCTTCGTGAACTTAGGGAGTTTGAACCCAGAATTATCGATAATGGAAAGACCATTTCAGGAAACGTAATTTACATCGATAACTACGGCAATGTGGTGACCAATATTCAGCGAAGTCTTTTCAACGCATACCGAAATGGAAGGGATTTTGAAGTTTCTGCGCGAACCACCAAGATCAAGGAAATCCACACCAGTTATAATGGCATCATCAATTTTGATTTGGATAAAAGTCAACGAAAAGGCCCTGGTGATGCTTTGGCCTTGTTCAATTCGGCGGGATATATTGAGCTGGCCATTTATAAAAGTGACCTGAATTCAGTAGGTGGCGCTTCCTCCCTTTTGGGCCTTAATTATAGGGATACGGTAACCATAAATTTTCTGTAAATGCTGATACGCATCGTAAAACTCACCTTTAAACCCGAAAATATTCCTAGTTTTGAGCGAATTTTTAAAGAATCAAAAAACGGAATCTTGGCGTTTGAAGGTTGTAACATGGTAGAGTTGTACCAAGACCCCAAAAATCCATGTGTGTTTTTTACGTATAGTTTTTGGGAAAAGGAATCGGATTTGGAAAGATATAGAGCATCAGATTTTTTTAAAGACGTATGGGGAACAACCAAACAATTGTTCAGCGAAAAACCCGAAGCTTGGAGTGTCAATAAAGTTCAAACTACAAACCCATCTTAATGTTCGCTATTTTTAAGAGAGAGGTACGGTCTTTTTTCACATCACCCATTGGGTATTTGATCGTTGGAGCCTTTTTGTTGCTCAACGGTCTTTTTTTGTGGGTCTTTCGAGGCGAGTACAACATATTTGACTACGGTTTTGCCGATTTGGGCAACTTCTTTTTGCTCGCTCCTTGGATTTTTATCTTTTTGGTTCCGGCCATCACCATGAAAAGTTTTTCCGAAGAACGGAAAATGGGAACGTTGGAACTGTTGCTCATAAAACCTATCTCCGTTTGGAAACTGGTGTTGGGCAAATTTTGGGGCGCTGCCCTGCTTTGCATCATCGCTGTCATTCCAACCATTGTCTATGTGTTTGCTATTTCCAATTTGGGAATGATTGATGGCAATTACGACCTCGGAATGGTTCTCGGCTCCTATTTTGGGCTCATATTTTTGATTTCGACCTATACTTCAATCGGTTTATTTGCTTCTACCCTATCGGATAACCAAATCATTGCTTTTTTAGTCGGTATTTTATTTTGCTTTTTGGCATTCAACGGATTTGATGCGGTTTCTTCGCTGTTTTCGGATGGAGAATCTCAACAGCTGATTCAGAATATGGGAGCAAGATTGCATTTTGATAGCCTAGCGCGCGGGGTTATCGATACACGAGATTTGGTCTATTTTATTTCGATGACACTTCTCTTCTTGTACCTCACTTATCAACGCCTAAAACAATTGCCCCGATGAAAAAGTTTCTTATTTCAATTGCGGTGGCCCTTGTTGCTGTTGTGGTGTTGAACATCGTGGCAAGTTTTGCCTACACTCGCTTTGACCTAACCGAAGACCAGCGCTATACCTTATCAGAACCCGCCATTGAAGTCGCCCAAGAGTTTGATTCGCCTGTAGTGATAGATGTGCTTTTGGATGGCACTATTCCCCCTGAGTTTTCCAAACTCAAGACAGAGACCATTCAATTGCTGGAATCCTTTGCTTCAAAAAACAAAAACATTACCTATAACTTGGTAGACCCCCTTGAGGATGAAAGTCAAGCCGAACAAACTATTGCGGAGCTTCAAAGTTTCGGTCTAAAGCCCGCAAGTGTTCAAATTGAAGAAAATGGAAAGGTTTCCCAACAGTTGGTCTTTCCTTGGGCCATGGTCAATTATGGAAACCAGACGGTAAAAGTGGCCCTACTCAAAAACAAAATTGGGTCATCCGCGGAAGAACGCATCAACAATTCTGTTCAACAATTGGAATATGCCTTTGCTGATGCCTTTACCAAACTGAACATCACCGAAAAGAAAAGCATTGCCGTCATTAAAGGAAATGGAGAACTCCCAGACATCTATTTGGCGGATTATTTGACCACCATTCGCGATTACTACAATATTGCTGCCATTACGTTGGATTCGGTGGCTTCCAATCCGCAAAAAGTGTTGGACCAATTGAAAGGTTTCGACATGGCGTTGATTGCCAAGCCCACCGAGGCTTTCTCGGACCAGGAAAAATATGTGATGGACCAATATGTGGTGAACGGTGGAAAATCCATCTGGTTGGTAGACCAAGTGGCCATGGAAATGGACAGTATTTTGGCTGGTGGTGGAAGTGCCTTTGCCCTTCCCCGTGAACTCAACCTAAAGGATTTCTTTTTTAAATATGGGGTTAGAATAAACCCCGTTTTGGTAAACGACCTATATTTCACCCAAATCGTTTTGGCCACCGGAGAAGGAAATGATTCCCAATTTGACCCGGTACCGTGGTACTACAACCCCATGGTATTTTCAAAAAACGACCACCCCATCAACACCAATATTGAGGCCGTTCGGTATCAGTTTACTAGTCCAATTGAAGTTTTGGAAAATGAATATGATAAGACCATTCTTTTGCAAAGTTCTCCTTTGTCTAAAACGGATGGTACGCCGCGACAAATCAGCTTGGATATTTTGAACAATCCTCCAGACCAAGAAACCTATACCCCAGGAAACATGCCTTTGGCAGTACTGATTGAGGGTGATTTTGTGTCCATGTATAAAAACAGGGTAAAACCACTCAAATTAGAGAATGCCCGAGAAGAAGGATTGGCCAACAAAATGATTGTCATCTCTGATGGGGATGTCATCAAAAACCAATTACGGAACGGTAGACCATTGGAATTGGGGTACGACAAATGGACCAGCAGTTTTTATGGGAACAAGGAATTTTTGGTCAACTGCACCAATTACCTTTTGGATAACGGCGGACTTATAAACATTCGAAGTAAAAAAGTATCCATTCCGTTGTTGGATGTAAAGAAAATTGCCGCTGAAAAAACCAAATGGCAACTCCTAAATATTGGTGTTCCAGTACTCTTGACTTTGCTTTTTGGCGTTTTCTTCAGCTACTACCGAAAGCGCAAATTTGCAACTTAAGTGTTGATAAATTTGTTTCTTTGCTTCGACCTTTTAAGATATATTTGCTTTTATCGATTTATAGGCCCGATTTTACCGACTTCAAGTCAATTGGGCCACAATACTAAAGGATTTCTTTGATGAAGTTTATTGTATCCAGTACATATTTATTGAAACAATTACAGGTTTTGGGAGGAGTTATCAACAATAGCAACACGCTTCCCATCCTCGATAATTTTCTGTTCGATTTAAAACAGAACCAATTGACGGTCTCCGCATCCGATCTTGAAACCACCATGAGCTCCGTGCTTGAAGTTGATTCAGATGCCGAAGGCACTATTGCTGTTCCAGCCCGTTTGTTGTTGGACACGCTTAAGACATTTCCAGAACAGCCCCTTACCTTTGTGGTAGAGGATAACAATACGGTAGAAATTAGTTCCAACCACGGTAAGTATGCTTTGGCGTATGCTGATGGTGCCGAGTTCCCAAAAGCGGTAGAAGTTTCCAATCCAAGCTCCACTACCCTATTAGGCGATATTTTGGCCACAGCCATCAACAAGACCATTTTTGCGGCCGGAAACGACGACCTTCGCCCTGTAATGAGTGGCGTGTTCTTCCAGTTTTCTCCCGAAAATTTGACGTTTGTAGCCACGGACGCCCATAAATTGGTCAAATACCAACGACAAGATGTTTCTGCTTCACAGGTTGCTGAATTCATCATGCCCAAAAAGCCGTTGAATCTTTTGAAGGGTATTTTGGCAGGTTCAGAATCCGAAGTGACCATTGAATATAATGATAGCAATGCCAAATTCATTTTTGACAATTCTGAGCTGATTTGTCGCTTGATTGATGGCAAATACCCGAATTACGAAGCAGTAATTCCAAAGGAAAACCCAAACAAACTGACCATTGCCCGGAATCAATTCTTGAGCTCGGTTAGAAGGGTTTCCATTTTCTCCAACAAGACCACACATCAAATCCGATTAAAAATTGCCGGTGCTGAGTTGAACATCTCTGCAGAAGATGTGGATTATAGCAACAAGGCCGAGGAACGTCTTTCTTGTTCCTATCAAGGAGATGATATGCAAATTGGGTTCAACTCACGCTTCTTATTGGAAATGCTCAACAACTTATCCTCCGATGATGTTTCGTTGGAAATGAGCTTGCCCAACAGAGCAGGAATCCTAACCCCAATTGATGGATTGGACGAAGGTGAGCACGTTACCATGTTGGTGATGCCGGTCATGCTAAACAATTAAGATTTTTCTTTCTGAAATAGGCTAATTCCTACGGTAAATTCAAATGTTAAACCATTTATCGAAGATAATTCGGTTTCAACGTGGTTTAGGTTTAAAAGAGTTTGATTTTGATATCTTTATGAGATTGTCAAAAATAACCTTAAACTTTTGAATATGAAAAAATTAGCACTACCCATTATTGCGATTTGTGCATTAACCTTTTTCTCTTGTGAGGTTGAGTCAGTTGGAAACGAGGACTTGACCACAGTTGATGCCAAAGGAAAAGTCGCAAAAAAATCTGACACGCAGATTGTATTTGACCTATCTGAAGATTGCCAAAAAACAGAAGCTATTCTTTACGCCGGGCAAACCATGGAAGTTGGTAAGATAACCGTATCAGAATCCGGTGGAAATTATATCATTACTTATGAAATCACTAATGAAGAATGGTGTATGACAGGCACCCACTTATCTGTGGTTACAGCACCTGAAGATTTTCCAATGGCCAATTCTGGTAACCCAAAAAATGGTCATTTTGAATACAAGGATACCTTTGACTGTGCAAAAACCGCAACGTATGAAGTTCCAGTGGAAAAAGGACCCTATATTGCCGCTCATGCCGATATGGTGTGTGTTGCAAGCTCACCTGAAACCATAGCTTCCAATCTACCTGAAACAGTGGATATATGTACAACCGAATTCCGCCCAGATAACGGAAATGGAGGATATTTTGCCCTTGATATTTCTGATGGAACTTTGTCCGGTGAAGCCTATAGTGCATGGTGCGTTGATATCGATCAAAACCTAAACCTAGAATGTCTTGAAGGAGTATCGGTTATTTCAACCCTAAGTGATTTACCAGAAGGCTTGTTCGAGAACCCTGGTAACATTGGTGCTGTCAATTGGCTTTTAAATTCAGGGCTTATCGGTGCAGAAAGCTCAGCTTTTGGTGCGTATACCGGAGATGACTTACAAATGGCCATTTGGGTTTTATTGGATGACCCATTGGAAGATTTTGATTCTTTGGAAGATCTTGCTGATGCCGGAAGCCTTGGTACATGGGACATCAACAGATCTAATGAGCTTGTAAACCTAGCTCTTGAAAATGAAAATTTTGTTCCTGAATGTGGTGATGTTATGGGAGTGGTACTATCTACTACAGGAAAACAACCTGTTATCATTACACATCCACTGGAGTGCTCTCCTTGCGGCGAAACTGCATGGGCTGATGGATGCGATTTCCCAGGGGACAACTGGGCAACCTATTTTCAATATGGTAGCGCAGAATAATTCTTAAAATTTATACTTTTACTTTAATATGGGCTTGAAGGTACTATCTTCAAGCCTATTTTTTGACCTTGAAAAAATTTCTCGACCGACATAATTTTTGTTTCGAATTCATTGAAGGCAATAGAATTCCCATGTTCTATCAGCAAGAACAAAATACCTCTATTGCCACGCATTCAACCAAAAATGGCATTATTCCAATGGTTGATTTTATTCCAGACTATATCTCTTCTCATGTACTCATTCCAAAAAAGGAATTTGGTTACTATGAAAAATCGTATCGGGTTGGAGTGGCAATGGATTTAAAAAAAAACTCAACTAGCAACGACTATCTCAGTGAAGTTTTAAGTACAAATTCATTCAAATACCTACGAAGATCCATAAACCGTTTAAATAGGGATGGTGAAATTCAATTAGTCCCATATTATGGATTCATTGATGCGGAAACCTACCATTCGCTGTTCAAACAACTTCAGCTTTTTATTAAATCAAGATTCAACCAAAAAAAAGAGCGCCATGCCGCTCTTGGTAGATGGAAGTTTTATGAGGACACACTTTATGATTTGATTCTTCAAAAAAAAGCCTCCCTTTTTGTGCTCTATGATGGGGAAAAACCAATCAGTATTTCCCTAAACTATCATTATGATGAAAGAGTACTGGATTTGGCCATAAATTCTTATGACATTAGCTATCAAAAATACAGTTTGGGCAGACAAATGATCGTAAGGCAATTGGAATGGGCCTACGACAATAATTATGAACTCATCGATTTAAGATGGGGGGCATTTAGCTACAAAGTCGATTTCTCCAATACGAAATCAAAATATAGAACCCATGTTTTCTATACCCGAAAAAACATTCCGTTACAAATCATGGCATGGTGCACCAGTCTTGGATTTTATTGCAAATATTACCTTTATAACGATTTCCTTGCCACAAGGGCTATTCCCAAGATCAAAGCTCTTTTACGCTATAAACCTGATTGTTAGAAAATAGCTAGGTGACTCCCCATTGGAAGCCTTTACAGCATTCACTATGGGTAGAATAAAGCCTAAAATACCTGTTGCGATCAAACTCAAGATACCCAATCCCAAGAGAAGAATGGCAGGAATACTAATAATGACATACAATATCAGGCTCAATTGTAAATTAATGATGGCCTTTCCGTGTTCATTCATTCCCTCGACCTTGTCTTTTGATGACAACCAGATGACCAAAGGAACTATTAGACTTCCAAACCCAATTACATACGACAATAGCTGGGTCAAGTGTGTAATGGACAACAAGGTGTTGTCCTTCCGCATAACATTTTGATTAACAATTTCCATTTTTTGAACGATTTTGATGATGTACCGTATTAGTATCTAATTTCCCAAAAATGTTACAGCATTGCACTAATTTGTACTTTTGCCCCTATGTCATACATGGATAACATTGTAGCTTTGGCAACGCCGTCTGGTACCGGAGCCATTGCGGTGATTCGCATTTCAGGACCAGATGCCATCGCTATTGCTGATACCATTTTTAAATCGGTTAAAGGGAAAGAACTGGCAAGGCAGAAGAGTCACACCATTCATTTGGGGCATGTTGTTGATGACGGAAAGGTTCTGGATGAAGTTCTAATCTCCATTTTTAAAGGTCCCCACTCCTACACCGGCGAAAACGTAGTTGAAATATCCTGCCATGGCTCACCGTATATCCAACAGCAAATCATTCAATTGATACTGCGGAAGGGATGCCGAACTGCTTCCGCAGGAGAATTTACCCTCCGCGCCTTTTTGAATGGAAAAATGGATTTGAGTCAAGCCGAAGCTGTGGCCGATTTAATTGCCAGCGACAGTGAAGCAGCCCATGATATTGCAATGCAGCAAATGCGGGGCGGTTTTAGCAATGAAATACTAAAATTGCGGGAGGAGCTATTGAATTTTGCTTCGTTGATTGAATTGGAACTGGATTTTTCCCAAGAGGATGTAGAATTTGCAGATCGCACACAATTCAACCAGTTGCTGAATCGCATCAGTGAAGTTCTTAAAAAACTGATAGACTCCTTCGCCCTCGGAAATGTTATAAAACATGGTATCCCCGTTGCCATTGTGGGGCAGCCCAATGTGGGTAAATCCACGTTGCTCAATGTGCTTTTGAATGAGGAGCGGGCCATTGTCAGTGATATCGCCGGAACCACCCGGGATACCGTGGAAGACCAAATCAGTTTAAATGGTATCAACTTTCGATTTATTGATACGGCAGGAATCCGTGAAACGGTAGATGTTGTTGAAAAAATTGGGATAGAACGAACCTTCGATAAAATTGAAAAAGCCCGATTGATCATCTTTCTTTTTGACCGGATGGATTTTGATCGTTCCGAATTGGAGCGTATCAGAACCCGTTATCCCAACAAACAATTGGTGCCCATTTGCAATAAGGTTGACCTTTTGGAGCCAACCCAAATTGAGGCATTGCAACAGGAAATCCCCGAAGTTCTTTTCTTATCGGCCAAGAACAAAACAGGAATCCCTGAGTTGGAGAAGAAGCTTCTCGCCTTGGTGGATTCTGGTGCGCTGAGTGGCGATGAAACCATCATTACCAACAGTCGACATTACGATGCCCTGCTAAAAGCTTTGGAAGAAATCCAGAAGGTAAAAGAAGGCATGGAAGTAGGCCTGGCCAGTGATCTTATCGCTATTGATATTCGCCAAGCGCTTTTTCATTTGGGTGAAATCACCGGAAGCGTAACCACTGATGATCTATTGGGCAATATTTTCTCGAATTTCTGCATTGGAAAGTGAGCTATTGTACTCTTTCCATGAAATTGGTCCCAATCAAAATCATATAGAGTGATATAGCTCCAATAATAACCAGAAAGACCAACTCTATTTTGGAAAGTAGTGCATTCATTCCCAATGCACGGGTTGAACGTTTCGTCATTTGGGCGCCCTCCGTAAATTGCACCCCTTCCAAATCATCCAAATTCTGCCTGATTTCCATCAATTCCATTTGAATGTCTTTTTGGGTACTTATCCTTGGGTAGGTCTGGAGTGAGAACTTTTGCTCAAGTAAGGTCAGTTCCTCGTAATTTTTTCTCAAATCGATGAAAAAATCGGATTCACTTCGGGTCAATTTGGTCTTCTCAAAGCGAGACATCAACACAAGAATGGAATCATTTAAGTAGCCAAGAACCTCTTCATTCGCTCCAATGGAAAACTGTTTTTGATGAAACAGTCCGCTTAGCTGGTAGATGTAATCCTGTGCCACCACACGGTCATCATAAACTGAGTTCACGGTATCCTGCGTTCGCAGAATGTTTCCATAATCCATTGCGTTGGCCACCAGGATTAGGATAAACGAGAAAGCCAATACCAAAATCAATCGAAACCGTTGCTTCTTTTTTGGGTTTTTGGATATGAAGATTGTCTTTAACACCTTTGGTCTCTATTTTTTGAAGCATTAATTTTGGAAGTGAGCCCAGCCCCAATACCACCTATCGAGCAAATCTTGGAACAAGGGAGCTGGGCAAAACACAACCAATCAATTAACCACTACTTAGGCCTTTATAAGCTCACCGGAAGCCATAGCTTCTTTAAAGTCAGCTGCAACTTGCCAATGGCTTCCAAAGAAACGATTGCCATCGGTTCTCTTGATTTTTACTTGTAGGGTGCCATCTTTCTTTTCTTTGACGGAAGTGACCACAACCTTATTTCCTTCCACTCTTTTATAGTTGGCGATTCCACCTCGTTTAATGATGAAATTGGGTCTTGGAAAATCAATATGCTCATATTGTGGGGCATCTGGCCGCCCTATTTCAAAAACATCACCTACAGAAACTTCTTGGGCATTAAGACTAAACGCCCCGATCATTAACGCTACTACTAAAATATATTTACTCATATCTCAAATTAATTAAGGGTTATACAAAGTTTTATGCTATCCATTCTTTACGGAATAGCTGATTTTATTTTTGGGAACCATCCATTCCACCTGTTTTATGGTTATGGGTTCCCTATTGGGAATGCTGATTGTATCACCTACTGAACGCCCCACCAAGGCCGCCCCTAAAATGCTTCGGACCGACACCTTTTCACCATTGTTTTCATCATCTGGTTCCAGTACAAGTTGAAACCTATGCTTCTTTCCAGAACCGAAAACCACGGACACATTGGAGTACAATCGAACAGTTCCTTCAGGTATTTCCGAAGTATCACAGATTTTTGCGCTATCCAATCTCACTTTAAGCATATCCAAGGCTTCTTTTTGCAGGTAGTCATGATAGTGCTTGTGAAAGTTCAATATCTTTTTTAGGGCCAAATAATCCATCTTTTCCATGATCACATCACCAAACTTCATGACTTAGATTTAGGTCTTATTATTCTAATGGACGGCACAAAAATCAACATGGCTACTCTATTTGCCCTAATAAGGCAAAGCCTATACCCAAAAAAAATCTAAGGTGCAGTGATTGAATCAACTAACTGATTATCAGTGTTTTGATTTCGTATAAAATTTTTTAAAAGAAAAGAGATGTGGGTAGTATTTACCCGTGTGGGGAGAAATTACCCAGTTACTTTAGTTTTTCACGAAGCGTTTTACGGTCGATTCCTAAAATACTGGCGGCTTTGGATTTATTATTCCCTGTGGAGGCCAAAACTTTTTGAATGTATTCCTTTTCTACCTGCTTTAAGGGTTTCAAGGATTCTTCTGGGAAATCAATTTTGAACTTGACCTGTTCTGGAAGGTGCTTTACACTTACTTGGCCATCGCACATTATTATGGCACGCTGTATGATATTTTCCAACTCCCGAATATTGCCTGGCCATGAATAGCGCTGGAGTACTTCCAACGCTTCTGGGGTAATGCTTACCAACCTATCCCGATATTCCACGCCATATTTTTGAAGAAACTTGTTCACCAGTAACGGGATGTCGGATATGCGCTCACGTAAGGGTGGTACTTTTATGGACACCACGGTTAAACGGTAGTAGAGGTCTTCCCTAAAGTGTTTACCCTCTATCATTTCCTCCAAATTACTGTTTGTCGCCGCAATAATACGAACATTCAACTTTTCAGGTTTTTGGGAGCCTACCTTCATCACTTCCTTTTCTTGAAGCACCCGGAGTAATTTTCCTTGCACTGCCAGTGAAGCATTCCCGATTTCATCCAAAAAAATGGTCCCATTGTTTGCCGCTTGAAAAAAACCATTTCGGGTTTCATTGGCACCCGTGAACGCTCCTTTGGTATATCCGAAAAGTTCCGCTTCCAACAGATTCTCTGGAATGGCACCGCAGTTAACGGCAATAAAAGGCGCACGCGAAAACGTTCCAGAATAGTGAATGGCGCGGGCCACAAGTTCCTTTCCCGTTCCACTTTCCCCTTGAATAAGGACCGTAGCGTGATTGTCCTTTACCCGTTCAATAATCTCAACAACGTCTTCAAAAGCTTCCGAAGCGCCAATCATTTCCCCATACGCCGTTGGATGTTGCTGCCCTGACTTTGAACTTTTCTTTTTAGGGGAAACGGACTTCAATGCTTTTTCAACCGCATCTTCCAACTCCGCTTTGGTAAAAGGTTTGGTAAGATATTCCGTGGCTCCGGATTTAATCACACTCATGGCATCGTCAATGGATGGGAAACCCGTCACCACCAGCTTGGGCATGTCCGGAAAATGTTCTGCGGTATACTTTATCAACTGTATGCCGTTTATTTCGGGCATATTGATGTCCGTAATAAGAAGGTCAATCTCGGTATCCTTTAAAATATAAAGGGCCTCCTTGACGGAAACTGCGCTGTAAGTGTGGTAATGCATGCCACTCAAATGCCTGTGGAGCAGCTCCAAAATCTGAATATCATCATCCACCAACAGTATATTTTCCTTCTTCAGCATAGGGTACTATTTAATTTTGGGAAGCTCAATGGTAAAAATGGTTCCTTTGGGTTTGTTGGGCGCATGTTCTATACTCCCTTTATGGCTTTGAATGATGCCGTGCACCACACTAAGGCCCAAACCACTGCCCTCTCCTACCGGTTTGGTGGTAAAAAAAGGGTCGAACACACTGTTTGCCTTATCCTTGGGAATTCCAGACCCTTCATCGGAAATTATGAGGTTTACCTTATCCTTCTTATCCGTGACCTTGATTTTGATTGTGCTTTTGGGAGGAGAAAAGTAAATAGCGTTCACCACAAGGTTAAAAATAACCTGGGTCAATTGAATCTTGTCCGTCCGCAATAGTACCTGCTCTGCATTTACCTCCAAATCGCAGGTAACCTCGTTTTTGGCCAATGTGGTACGCAATAGGTCAATGGCATCCTGAATGATGGGAACAATGTCCAACGTGCTGCGTTCTTCAGGCATTTCGCAGGCAAAGAACATCAACTTCTTTACCACTTCGCGGGAAAATATGGTATTCGTGATAATTTTGTCCAAATCCTTAACGGCTCTCGTATCACCTTCCACCCGCTCCCGAAGAAGCTCGGCAAATCCCAAAATATTAGCAAGTGGGGTGTTGAGCTCATGGGCAATCCCTGCGGTAATCTCACCCAAAATTCGCAAACGGTCCGCTTGTTCAACCTGTCGACGAATATTTTCTTGGTTATCTTTGATTTCCTTTCGCTCCAAAAGATTTCCCACCTCCAGACAAACATTGTCCAGCAATTGCTGTTCTTCAACTAGAAAATCATCCAAACTGTATTTTGGTGAAGGATAACCCACACGGATGGCACCTTTCGGCTCATTAAAAACTTTAATTGGTGATTCCAAAAAGACATAGGCTTCTCCCCGTTCTTCTGTATGAATAGAAATAATTGGAGTTTCCAACTCCACGTACGTTTCCTCATCAAACTGCCAAGCTACCTGCAAACAGTTCGCAATGGCCTTCAATACTTCTTCAATCTGTTCGTAATCACTATGGACAATTAAAGATGTGACCTCATAAAGGCAGGTCAATTCTTTAATACGTTCTTTGAGTTTCTGTTCGGCGGTATGCAAGGTCTCCTCTTTGGGTGTAAATTACTAATTTCCCATGTATCCTATAGAAAGGAGTATTTTAAAAGACTACCTATAGTCTATTTCGAGTCCAGTCGTTGAATTTCAAAAGTAGCAGCGCTTATTAAGTCTTTGAGCTGTTCCGAATCGCTTTTGGGGCAGGATTGGGATAATTGGTACTTTGAACTCTCAATAAGTCTTTGGCAGTAGGCTATCTGTTCATTGACCGGCAATTTGGAGATGGTTTTACCAAAAAGGTCATCCAAGCGGCACAATGAAACTTCCTTGGGTTTAAAACGTATAAATTTGAGCATCTTGACAATATAGTTGGTTGGATTATTCTAGAAAGCATCAAAAACCAAGCCATAATTGTAAACGATACGCTTACTGTTTACGCTTCATCAACCTTCAGCATAAAACCCCTCCTGTTCACGTTTACGATACTTATTCGAGGGTCTCTGCTCAAATGTTTTCGTAAATGTGATATAAAAACATTGAGGCTCTTTTTGTTGAAGTAGTCATTTTTGTCCCAAATGGTGGTCAGAATTTCCTTGTGGGTAACCAGTTGGTTGATGTTCATGGCCAACAGGGTAAGAAGGTCAAACTCCTTACCGGTCAACTTAATGCCCTCTCCTTTGTGCTTTAGTTCAAAGCTTTCCGTGTTCAAGGTGTAATTTCCAATTTCAAAACTGGTTTCTTGAGGTTCGGTATCCACATCCGCTACCAATCTTGATAAAAGCGCATTGATTCTTACCACCAATTCTTCCTCATCAATGGGCTTTTTGAGGTAATCCACCGCTCCCATGGAAAACCCTTTGAGAACATCGATTTTTAGGGAACGAGCCGTTAAAAACAGAAAAGGCAGCTCTGGATTAATGGTCTTTATTTTTTGCGAAAGCTCAAAACCATCCATATCGGGGAGCATTATGTCCAAAATAGCCAAGTCAAATGCATTGGTTTCCACTTTTTTTAAGGCTTCCTGTGCATTTTTGGTCCAGGTGACGCTGAATCCCTTCATACCGAGGTATTCTGAAAGTAGGTATCCCAAGGAAGCATCGTCCTCTACCAAAATCAATTTGTATTTATTCTCCATTGTTACTCGTTTTTAAGGAAATTACAAATGTTGTTCCCTCCCCTAATTTACTGTCTACCGTTATTTTGCCATGGTGCATGCTTATGATTTTGTGCACATAGGATAATCCAAGTCCATATCCCTTTACCTTGTGTACGTCACCATTCTTAATTCTATAATACTTTCTAAAAATTCGTTTTTGGTCCTTTTGTGCAATTCCTGGACCATTGTCCGCTATTACAATAAGCAGCTTATCATTTTTAATATGGGCTTTTAAACGAATTATCGGGTCATCAGCATATTTCTTCGCATTTTCCAGCAGGTTCCCAATAGCATTCTCCAGATGGAATTTTTCTGCCCGAACAGGGTAAGCCTCCCCCTCTAAATCATACGAAAAATCAACATCGTCATATTCGGATAATATTTTAAAATCCCGGCAGATGCGTTCCAGCTCAGGTTTAAAGTCAATCTGTGATAACTGTATAATATTTTTTCCAGACTCCAGACTGGCCAGTTCTAAAACCTTGTCTATGTGCGTTCTCAACCTATCCGTCTCGCGGCGAATGAGCTCCAAAACGGGTTTTTTCTCTTCAGAAATACCTTCTTCCAATATTTTACTGGCCAAACCGATAGAGAAAACCGGGGTTTTCAACTCATGGGTAAGGTTGTTGATGAAATCGTTTGTCGTTGTAATAATGCTGCTTTGCCAATAAAATGAGCGTAACACCCAAATTACAACAACGATGATGGCCATTAGGAAAAGAAAACCAGGAATCGTCAATCCGTTCAGTTGACTCAAAAAATACCTGTTGATATCTTGAAAGCCCAGTTCCAAAACCATCTCTTTGTTAATTTGGTTGGGTATGTAGCCCTCAATTTTAATAGGATAGATGAGGATGTCATCTTCTTTTACATGTGGTTTAATGGAGGAAAGATATTGGGTGGAATCGCGTGCGTACAACGAATAGGTAAATGGAGCATCTATCCCCGAAACGCCCAATTGATACGAAATGTAATCGTTCAAATAATACTGAGAAAGCCTTTGAAGACTATCCAAGCTAATCTTTAGTTCGGAGGTATCTTTCTTAACGGTACTCCCCAGCGTATAGGATAGAGAGTTGACTTCTGAAAGTTCGTTGTTAATATTTTCTCGGACATCATCAATTTTTTGAGAGAACTGCACCCGTGCAAGTCCCAAACCAACCCGAAGATATTGGTACTGCACCACCAAAAGCCCAATGACGGACACCACAAAAACAATGACATAAACATTTCTCTTGGTCAGCATAGTGCGAAGTAAACAAAAAAACCAACGCATTTAACCTAATGGTTAGCTCCATTAATCTTTCCTTAATCTTTTTGTTCTTTCGTTAACCTCTTTGCGTCCTTCAATGTTTTACTTTAGCTACTGAGTTTAGTTAGAAATAAGTAGCGTAACATCCGTAAAAGGATTATAAAAAAACCGGCCAGTGGTCGGTTTTTTTATTTTGGGTTATTATGTGGTTTTTTTAGCCGGTGTTAATGTCTTTGGAAAGTTGACTTCGTTAACCACCATATCCATTATCTTTGCAATCCAAATTTTAAGCATGTTCAGTTTTTTTGAAAAGAAGGTTTTCTTGGCCGACTATCTGCATGGTTTGGTGGACATTCATAATCATATTCTACCGGGAATTGATGATGGTGCCAAAACGGTTGATGATTCCATAGGTCTGCTCAAAGGGTTTTCTGAGATTGGGGTGACCAATTTTGTGTGTACGCCCCATATTATGCACAATTATTACGAGAATACCCCAAGTACCATAAAAGATGCCTATCAAAAATTGGAAGCAAAGCTCGCCAAGGATTCAAATTATCCTGATTTAACCTTGGATTATGCGGCGGAGCACATGATTGATGACAATTTTGAGGAACTCTTGGAAAACAAAAAGGTCATGGGACTTAAAAAAGAGTATCTTTTAATCGAGATGTCCTATCTACAGCCTTCTTTTAACTTTGAAATGGCGGTTGACAAAATTGCGCATCATAATTATTTTCCCATTTTGGCGCATCCTGAACGATACATGTACTTTCACCAAAAGTATAAAAAGTATAATGAGATGAAGACGGATGGAATCTTGTTCCAGCTGAATTTGCTCTCCCTTTCTTCTGAATCGTATGGTACCAATGTTCAAAAAATTGCTGAAAAGCTGTTGGCTGAAAATCTTATAGATTATGTTGGGTCAGATGTGCACAACTTGCGTCAACTAAACCTGATCAAGGAAATTAAATTGTCCACCAAAGTGTTAAATCGGCTGTTACCGGTTATTGAAAATACGATTCAAACCTTCTATTGATCAGGAAAAGTTCCACCATTTTTTCACGGTCTTTCCATAACCATAGCCGTATTTTCCACCATATCCAAGATTAGACTGCTTAACATTGTTCACCACAAAGGAAAGGCCATTGAGTTTTCCCTCGTTTTTAAGCTTTAATGGGAATTCCATTACTTTGGTTTCCGTGGCACCTGCCTTGACTACATATAAAATCTGACTGGCATACTCACTGATCAACAAGGTATCCGTGACCACCATTAACGGAGCGGTATCCACAATGACATAATCATAAATTTCAGAGACTTTTTCGAACAATTCGCCCATCCTTTCATTCATGAGCAATTCCGTCGGATTCGGAGGTATTTTACCAGAAAAAATGATATCAATGGTATTTGAATTAACCTGAGTAGGCACAGTGATTTCACTAAGCTTAACAGATGAATCATACAAATACTCCGTAAGTCCGTTCTTTGTGCTCCTTTTAGGCTTTAGTTTTATGCCATCAGAATCCACATCTTCTGCAAAAAAGTTATATAATTTTGGGTTTCTGATATCAGCTCCAATCAAAAGGACCTTTTTTCCAGTACTGGCATAAATTGCAGCCAAATTGGAGGAAACAAATGTTTTTCCCTCCCCTGGAACACTGGAAGTGATAAAAAATAGATTATCGCTTCCATTTTTTGACTTTTTCGATCTTTGAATATAGTTTAAGTTTGTCCGCAATATTCTCAACGACTCAGCCAAGACCGACCTGTCCTCTTTGGTCACTAATTTGTGATCTTTTTTGCCCAATTTTGGAATTTCCACCAATACCGGCACATCATTTCCAATCAATTTTTCCAAATCCAACTTACTGTGCAGCTTATTGTCCAGCAAATCATTAGCATAAATAACTGAAAAAGGAATTAACATTCCCATAATCAATGCTGCCAAATAAACAATTTTGGATTTAGGAGACACTGGAAGGTCTGAACCATAGGCAGAGTCCACAATCTTTGATTTTGGAGCTGCTGAGGCAAAGGTGATTTGCGATTCCTCACGTTTCTGTAACAAATAAAGGTACAAGGATTCTGTAGTTTGTTGCTGCCTGGAAATATCCCTCAATGCTCTTTCTTTACTTGGAGCAGAATAAATTCTGGAGTTTATCTGTGATAATTGCTTGCTTAAACTATTTACTTGTAAATCAAGGTTGTTGGTAACGTTGTTCAAACTCGATTGTATACCTCTTCGCAAGCCTTCCAATTGCTGGTCCAATTTAACGATTACCGGGTTTTTGGCATTGGAACTTTCCAAAAGCCTATTTCGTTCATATACCAGCGCATTGTACTGCTGAGCTGCATTGGCAATGCCTGGATCATCTAATCCCACATTGGCGGGGATGACATCGTATCCATCTTGATCGCTGATCAGGTCCTTCATGGAGTTGGCAATATTCAATTGAATACTGGTTTCCTGCAATTGTTGCTCACTTGCCGCACTTTGGGTAAAGTTCACACTTGATTGTGAGCCTAAATCAGCAATACCCCTGCTTTCCTTGTAGTTTTCCGCTGTTTCATCAACAGAGGAGAGATCAGTATAAATTTCTGCTATCCTATCATCTATAAAGGTTGAGGTCCTATCTGCCATTGCCTTTTTATCGGAAACGGCATTGGCGTTGTTGGTCAATATTAATTCGTCTATAATGTCGATTGCCCGCTTTTGGATAGGATCCGTAAGGGAAATATTAATGATATTCGACATTTCATCTGCCGGGCTTATCAAAATCTGTTCCCTGCGACTTGCGGCCACATCGGGTATTGGATTTATGGCCACCTTCACCCTTTTGCCCTTATAACTTTTCAAGACTTGGGCATTTGGAACAAGTATGAGGTCGCCTATTTTCGTTTCAATATTAGAACCAAAATCAAATTTTTTGAAAGGCGCATCTTCTTCTTCCCCATATTGAAATGAAGTTTCGGAATCCAAGTCCACATAAAAAAGGTGATTTGATTTATTGACAATGGAATCCGGAGAAATAAAATTGATGGTAAATGGAATATTGTCCCCATACAGTTCATTGTCGCGGATATTTCCCAGAACAAAATACCTTACATTCAATTTTAGTTTCTTGACAACCTGAATAAAATTACTCCTGGACTTCAACAACTCAATCTCATCTAGAATTTTAGTATTTCCAGTTGAAAACACATCAAGGTCTTGTAAAACGCTTAATTCTGATGATGCACCTTTTTCTTCCAAAATTTGAATTTTGGCAGAGGCATTGTATTGAGGAATGGTGTACCTTAAATAAAGAGCGGCCAACAAAACTGCAATGATCATGCTCAAAGCGAACCATTTCCAGTGCTTCAAGTAAGAAGACAAAAGACTTTTAAAATCCAATTCAGGTTTATTCATCTATCAATTATGAAAGGATTGACCAACCAATGGTCAATTGATTTATAACAAAGATTAATTTCTGGTCAACAGTACTACTGTGGAGGTGATTAGGATTGAAACTATGGAGATGGCAATGGAAGCCCTCTGATCCAAATTGGATTGTGTCTTGGCCGATTTGTTTGGTTCAACGTAAACAACATCATTTTGTGTCAGGTAATAAACCGGTGATTTTAAAGCATCTTTTTCATTAAGGTTTATCCTATTGTACACTTTTGTTCCATCAAAATCCCTGATTACCAAAACATTATCTCGCCTACCTTTAATATTGATATCTCCGGCATATCCCAATGCTTCCATAATTGTGATTTGTTCCCCATTCACTGGGTAAGTGCCCGGTCTGTTCACCAATCCTAAAACAGTGACGGTAAAGTTTTTGATTCTTATATTAATGATAGGGTTCACCAAATAGTCCGCGAGCTTCTGTTTTAAAAGATCCTGGGCCTCACTTGGCGAAAGTCCGGCAATCTTTATTTTCCCGATAACCGGAAAATCAATCTCACCATTTTTATCCACTAAGTAATCTACTTGTTCTGGTCGGATACCACCTTCTTGGGCACCTCTATATAAGTTAAATGGCGCACTTGCCTCTGGATCCAAAACCGAAACATAAATACTGACCAAATCATCCACTTTAAATTTGGTGGAAAAGGTATTGTCATCAACCAAGGTCTCAAACTGACTGGTATCTTGAAAATATACTACATCTTTGGAAGAAGAACAGGATACGACCAGAGCGGCAACGGCAAAGGTCAAACATGTCAATTTAATTTTTTGGAACATTGGTTAGCGTATTTATTTGTTTAGTTGTGGTATCTCAGTGTCGGCATTCACATCCTGCACTGCTTCTGGATTTTTCTTGGAGTCCAATTTACAAAAATCGGAATTATTGGAGATGTATTCAGGTACAATACTTTTCATGAGTTGAACTACATTATCCTTGAAGAAAAGATTTGAAATACAAAGCTCATCGATCATGGTTTTTGTTCTCGCATAATCGATTTCCCGAACCTTACTGATCATTATCTTATCATGGTATGTAGGAAGCGTATTTTCTCCATTGGCCAATAACTCTTCGTACAATTTCTCGCCAGGTCTCAACCCTGTTATTTTGATATCTATATCATCTGGATAATGAAGTCCTGAGAGTCTGATCATGTTTTTGGCCAAGTCCATGATCTTAACAGATTCTCCCATATCAAAGATAAATATTTCACCTCCTTTACCCATGGCACCGGCCTCCAGAACCAGTTGCGATGCTTCTGGGATGGTCATGAAATAGCGGGTGATGTCCTTGTGGGTAACCGTTAAAGGGCCTCCTTTTTCAATTTGTTTTCTGAACAGCGGTATTACCGAGCCGTTTGACCCCAATACATTCCCAAAGCGTGTTGTAATGAATTTTGTTTTATCTTCTTGTTGTCGGCAACTGATGTACATTTCGGCAATCCGTTTGGTCGCCCCCATGACATTGGTGGGGTTTACGGCCTTATCGGTTGAGACAAACACAAATTTTTCCACTTCATATTCCACGGCAAGGTCAACTATGGTCTTTGTACCGGCCACGTTGATTTTAACTGCTTCATAGGGGTTTTGTTCCATAAGAGGGACATGTTTGTAGGCAGCAGCATGAAATATTCTATCAGGTCTATGCTCCTCAAAAAGAACACGCATTTTGTTTTTGTCCCTAATGTCACTCACAATGGGAACAAAATTGAAAAAACCAACCTGTTTTAGTTCTTGTTGCAAATCATAAAGTGCGGATTCCGCTTGATCAATAACGATCAATGAACGGTAGTTGTATTTACAAATTTGTCTTACCAGTTCACTTCCTATGGAACCGGCACCACCTGTAACCATGATGACCTTGTCTTCAAAGTCCTTCATGACTTTACTGTTCTTGATTTCAATAGGGGGCCTGTCCAACAAATCCTCAATCTGTACCCTTTTAATCTGGGAAACCTTCAATTCTCCATTGATCCAATCTTCAACCGGGGGTACAATCTTCACCTTAACAGGTAAATCCACTATTTCATTCACCAAGGTGCGCAGCTGTTTAGGCCGTATACTTTGAATGGAGAAAATAACTTCCGAGACATTGTTGAATTTTATAAAATCCTCAGTCAAAATAGACTTGCTGAATACTTTTACCCCATTGATCTGCTTACCTACCTTTTGTTGATTGTTGTCCACAAAGCCGACCACCTTCACTTTCATTTTAGAGTGGTTGGTCAAGGTATTGTAGGTGATAATGCCAGATTCTCCAGCACCGTAGATTATCAAATTCTTGGTTGGGATTTCATTTCTGTTTATCAAACTCTCAAAACATATCTTAAAGACATATCGCGCTGCCGTTAAAGCAATAAAGGTCAACAAACTATTAATGATGATGATAGAAAGTGGAATTGTAAATCCTTCCACAATCCCCATAAACCTATTGATCAAAACTGCGGCTATGGCACCAATACTGGCCATACATACGGCGTTAAAAATGGAATAAACATCTTTAATTCCGGTATGCCGAACTACTCCTTTATAACTTCCTGAAATCAAAAAGGAAAACATGAACAGCACTACCACCACCGGCAATTGTGTCCATAATCGTTGAACATCAAAATTAAAGCTCAGGTTAAACCGAATGCAATACGCAATGATAAACGAGACTGCGACAATACACAGATCAATGAACAGTACGGTCCATTTGGATGCATAATGCCTATCATTGTTAAAAATGTATTTCTTTATCATCTAAGCTCGTTTTTTATTATTCTGCAAATTCTTTCCAAATCTTCCCGTTCCATGCTAGATCCACTGGGTAGGCACAATCCTTTTTCAAAAAGTTTTTCGCTGACACCATTGGTGTAATGTTTGGCATTTTTAAAAATGGGTTGTATGTGCATAGGCTTCCACAAGGGTCTTGATTCGATATTCTCATTTTCAAGAGCTATCCTAAGTTTTTCGCGAACTTCATAACCAGGCGTTAAAATACACGTAAGCCATCTATTGGAATAAGCGCCTTCGGGTTCTTCCAAAAAACTTATTTCGGAAAGGTCAGCCAAATGTTCCTTATAATATTCAAAGTTTTGTCTTCTTGCGTTAACTCTATCTCCAAGAACCTCCATTTGCCCTCTTCCAATTCCCGCAAGAACATTACTCATCCTGTAATTATACCCGATATGGGAATGTTGGTAATGTGGAGCATTGTCCCTGGCTTGTGTGGCCAAGAAAACGGCTTTCTCCTTTATGCTCTTATCTTTTGAAACCAAAGCACCGCCTCCTGAGGTGGTTATGATCTTATTGCCATTGAAGGATAGTATCCCTATATCTCCCAAACTGCCACAACCAAAACCCCGGTAGGAACTTCCTAGTGCCTCTGCACTATCCTCTACTACAGGAATATCATATTTTTTTGAAATGGCATTCACCTCATCCACTTTATAGGGCATACCATATAGGTGTACCGCAACAATAGCCTTAGGTTTTTTGCCCATTTCCATTCGTTCTTTTATCGCTACCTCCAAAAGGGTTGGGGAAATGTTCCAAGTATCCTCCTCACTGTCAATAAAAATGGGAGTTGCTCCTAAATATGTTATGGGATTGGCGGAAGCTGAAAAGGTAAAACTCTGACAAAGCACCTCATCCCCTTTTCCAACACCCATAAGCTCTAGGGCTAGGTGAATGGCTGCCGTACCGGAGCTTAAACATGCCGTGTGGGCATTGTTTCCAACAAATTCTTCGATGGCGGTTTCAAAATAGTGCACGTTGGGTCCTAGAGGAGCTATCCAGTTTGAGTCAAAAGCTTCTTTAACGTAGGCTTCCTCGTTGTTGCCCATATGTGGGGGGGATAACCAAATTTTCTTCAAGACTGTGGTTTCCATTTATTAGTTTTGGGTTGATGTAAGTAGGTGAGCTGTTTAATTCTCATGAGTAAAAGTAATAGGAAAATTTGCCCTTGTTGTGATTTGTATCCACTATTCGCCCAAGATGAAAAAAAAATCGATTAACAGTTCGATCACAAATAATCGATTATCAATGTCCTCTTTTATGGTAAGACTTTTTTTTGGTTGAGTATTGAACGCATCATACCATAGTTATTGCTGTTGGAGGTCAAAACCTGTACTTATTACCGGGCATCCTAATCAAAAATCTTTCAATAAAATCAATATTGGACTTAATCGAGTTTTTCGGTAGATAAACATCTTGCTTTGTTCCACACATTTTTTTTTACACATCTTTGCATTAACATGAAAAAACAAGTGAATTGAAAAAAAGGCTATACCACATTGACCTTCTCCGGTTCATCGCTGCTTTGTATGTATTGTTCTATCATTATTGCTTTAGAGGCCCTTCAAAGGATGACTTATCGGTATTGCATTATGCCCCTCTCGAGGATTTTTCAAAATATGGTTATTTAGGTGTGGACCTGTTCTTTATCATAAGTGGTTTTGTCATTCTCATGACAGCACTAAATTCAGATATTACAAAGTTTATGATATCCCGTTTTAGTAGGTTGTATCCGGCCTATTGGGTTTGTTTGACCATTACCGCCATCGTAATTTTCTTTTACGGGGCACCTGAGCTAAAATTAACACTCCCTGAAACGTTGTTCAATCTAACCATGCTGAATGGTTTTTTTGGAGTTCCTTATGTGGATGGTGTTTATTGGTCGTTGCTCATTGAACTCAAATTCTATATTCTTATTGGTATTATTTTACTGTTCAAATCCATAAAGCACATCAAGCTTTTTGGAATGGTTTTATTGGGAATCGCTGTTCTTCAATTATTGTTCCCTTTTAAGATTGCTCCTTTTCCAATCAAAGTCTTATACTTTATGACCTTTCCAGAATACAGCTCCTATTTTATAGCAGGGATGTTTTTCTTCCTCATTTACAAAGATGGGTTTCAATGGAAGTATCTTTTGGCCATAATTTCATGCTATGTAGTTTCATTGCAATACGCCTTTATACGAATAGATTACTTGAATGAAGCTTACATACACCATTTCTCCTATGTTTCCGTTACCTTGTTCATAACAGTATTTTACGTTTTGTTTTATCTCATTAGTGTAGAAAAATTAGGGATTCTAAACCGGAAATATTTCCTTGCCATTGGGGGTTTGACGTATCCACTTTATCTTATTCACCAAAACGTGGGATATACCATCATCAATCATACATCACCATTTGTAAACAAATGGGTTTTGCTTACCCTTTTGATTCTTTTTATGCTGGCTGCGTCATACGCTATACATAAGCTGATAGAAAAACCATTGGGAAGCTATTTTAGGAAAAAATTGACAGAAAATCGGTTTGTCGTGAGCATTCAATCCAAAATAAAGACTAATTACACTAAAATTTAATATGAAAATACTGGTTACCGGCGCGGCTGGTTTTATTGGGTTCCATGTGTCCAGAAAATTAATAGAGCAAGGACATGAAATAATGGGCCTGGACAATATTAATGACTATTATGATCCAGCCCTGAAATTTGCCCGATTAAGCATACTGGGTATTGACAAGGATGAAGCATCAAAATACAATGTGCCTTCCATTTCCAGTAAATTTCCAACCTTCCGTTTTGTGAAAATGGATCTAGCAAATCGTGAAAACATCGCAAATCTGTTCAAAAATGAAAAATTTGATGTGGTATGCAATCTAGCCGCTCAGGCTGGAGTTCGGTACAGCATTGAAAATCCTGAGGCCTACATAGACAGCAACATTGTGGGCTTTTTGAATATTCTTGAAGGGTGCCGTCAGAATCATGTGAAACATCTGGTTTATGCCAGTAGCTCGAGTGTTTATGGTCTCAACAAAAAGATACCTTTTGAAACCAGTGATTCCGTGGATCATCCGGTAAGCCTATATGCCGCTTCCAAAAAGAGCAATGAATTAATGGCTCATACCTATAGCCATTTATATGGTTTTAAGACCACAGGTCTTCGTTTCTTTACTGTGTATGGCCCGTGGGGAAGACCAGACATGGCAATGTTCCTGTTCACCAAAGCAATTTTGGAAAATAGGCCCATCAATGTCTTTAATCGAGGTAATTTAGAAAGGGATTTTACTTATATCGATGATATTACAGAGGGCGTGGTACGTATTATTGGGGATAATCATACTAATGCCTATAACACTGAAAACCTATACCACCTCTATAATATTGGAAACAACAAGTCCGTAAAGCTGCTGGATTTCATTGATTCCATAGAAAGAAAGTTGGGACAAAAGGCCGAAAAGAACATGATGGATATGCAACCGGGAGATGTTGAGAAAACATGGGCCAACGTAGATCCACTGATTCGCGATTATGACTATAGGCCCAATACCTCTATCCAAGATGGGGTGGATGCCTTTATTGATTGGTATAAGGATTTTTACAATGTTTAACCCCTTCTTCCTTTCAGAATGATGTACCGTTTAAAGTCGGTATTTTCCAATAAAAAGACAGTTTGTCCAATATTCATGGAGATTGATACATTTTTTAAGAAATAATACAAATTCTTTTTGAACATTTGCACTCCAAAACTGCCTCATGAAACCGATCAACCTATATTTCAGCCCCGAATTTTCTTTATTTTTTACACGAAGTGCCGAAATTATTCGTTTCACCCTTGGTGAATGGTTTCTTGATAGTGGAAAAAATGGGGATTTGCTTAGTAACACCTTATTAAAGGCGTACTTTCCCTCCACCCCTCTCAAACATGGAGGTTTGTATGATTACATTTCAAAAAAATCATTAGATCATAAATACAATATCAAATAAATTCAAAAAATGAAATTAACAGTTATTGGAACCGGATATGTTGGTTTGGTAAGTGGAACTTGCTTTGCAGAAATGGGTAACACCGTAACCTGTATCGATATAGACGAGAAAAAAATAGAACGCCTTAAAAACGGTGAAATTCCCATATACGAGCCAGGATTGGAACCCATGGTAAAGAGAAATATTGACAACAAAACTCTTTTTTTCAGTACAGATCTCAGTAAAAATCTGGACCAATGTGATGCTGCATTCATCGCTGTTGGAACTCCAATGGGAGAAGATGGTTCTGCCGACCTCCAATATGTTCTAAAAGTAGCGGCCGATATTGGTAAATATATGACCACTCCTTTGGTCATTGTTGACAAATCCACCGTTCCTGTTGGCACTGCGGACAAGGTCAAAGCCACTGTTGCTGCTGAACTGAAGAAAAGAAATGTTGATATCGAATTTCATGTAGTCTCCAACCCTGAATTCCTAAAGGAAGGTGATGCCATCAATGATTTCTTAAAGCCCGATCGTGTGGTAGTTGGTTCCGATGATGAAAACGCCACAAAGATAATGCGTTCGCTATACTCACCCTTTTTTAGAAGTAGCATGGATCGTTTGATCACTATGGATGTAAGATCTGCTGAAATGACGAAATATGTTGCCAATGCAATGTTGGCCACAAAAATTTCTTTCATGAACGAGGTGGCGAACATTTGTGAGTTGGTCGATGCAGATGTGAACAAAGTACGAATTGGAATAGGTTCCGATAGCCGTATTGGTTATAGTTTTATTTATCCTGGAAGCGGTTACGGAGGGTCTTGTTTTCCAAAAGATGTAAAGGCACTAAAGAGAACCGCGGAGGAACACGGTTACACTCCGGAGCTTATAAAAGCAGTGGAGGATGTCAACAATCGACAAAAATTTGTAATCGCAAAAAAAGTTACCGAAAAATATGGTGAAGACCTAAGTGGCATAACATTCACGGTTTGGGGTCTTGCCTTTAAGCCCGGCACAGACGATATGCGAGAGGCTCCTGCAATTTATATCATAAAAGAATTGACCAAGAGAGGGGCAACCATACATGCCTATGATCCAAAGGCCATGGAAGAAGCGCAGCACTTTTATCTGAAGGACACCCCCAACACCAATTATTTCAACTCAAAATATGCGGCCTTGGAAGGTGCCGATGCCATGATACTATTGACTGAATGGAAGGAATTTAGAGCACCCGATTTCGGAGAGTTGAAAAAACTACTGAAATCACCCGTTATTTTTGATGGTAGAAACCAATATGATGATGAAAAATTGAAATCAATGGGGTTTGAATATCATCAGATTGGGAAAAAAGCCTAAAAGTTCCTTATGGGTTTCTAAGAATTGGTGACGGTACTGCACCTAAAACATGATAATTTTCAACCAAACCAAGTAACCTGCTAGACATGTTGTCAAAAGAGATTGTCCAGCGCAAACGATGAAAAAACTCATTCAAAAAATTCTTCGTGGCTTAAACAACCCACTGGTCAAGAATATTCTTTTGGTCGGCGGGCTTACTTTTGGGGTGAAAATTCTGGGCTTTTTAAAGGAATTGGTTACCGCCTATCATTTAGGTCTATCAGAATTGATAGATACCTTTTTATTGGCCCTGTTAATTCCTGGATTGGTCAATACCGTCTTTTTGGGTCCTTATAAATCTGTTTTTGTACCCAATTTTTTAATCGCAAAAGAAAAGGGCGAGAATGTGGATGAATTCTTGACCAAAACCTTGACCATAAGCATTTATGCTGGTCTTTTTTTTGTGATTATCACCTATTTGGTCAGTGATGTCTTTGTGGAATTCCTTTTTAAAGGGCATACACCGGGCTATTATCAGCTTATTAAATCCCAACTTAATTTTCTATTACCCTGCATTCTAATTTGGGCCATTACCTCAGTGCTGAATGGACTCCTAAATATCCATAAAGAATTCCTTTGGTCTTCTTTGAGCGGTATTTTTACGCCAATCTTCACTATAATTTTCTTGCTTTTTTTTAAATCTATATTTGGCAATTTGGTGCTGGCGCTAGGTATGTTTATTGGTGCATCCATCAATTTACTTTATCTGATTTTCATTTGTAGATCAAAAGGAATACTGAAATTAAAATTCACCAAAGGCCGTTCAGCAAGTATAAATCAAATGATTCGCCAAATACCGGCGAAAATAACATCATCATTGATCAATGGCGCCAATGAACCTGTTGACAAGTATTTTTCGGCCCAATTGGCCATAGGAAGTGTTGCTGCTCTTAACTATGCCAACAAATTACCGGCCTTTGCAATAGGTATTTTTGCGATTGCCATAGCGAATGTGGTACTCCCGCATTTTTCTGGAATTGCTGCTAAAAGTCATTCTATGGCATATAAAGGCCTAAAGAAAATGGCCGTCGCCGTTTTTTTGGCAAGCTTAGCCATCGCTTTTGTAATGTTTATTTCATCGGAGTTTTTAATATCACTTCTTTTTGAAAGAAATGAGTTTAAACCAGAGGACACCCAATTTGTTTTTCCCATTCAGCAAATGTTTGTACTTCAAATTCCTTTTTATGCAGTGGGGGTGATTTTCAACCAATTTTTAACCTCTATCAACAAAAATAATTTCCTCGTTATAAGTTCTTCAATAAGTTTGGTTCTCAACGTAGTATTGAATATTGTATTGATTGATTTAATGGGAGTTTCTGGATTGGCATTGGCTACATCTATTGTTTCGTTCACCAATACAGCTGTATTATTTGTTTATATTTCAAAATTAAAATCGGCATTAAATGTTTAGTGTAATAACCCCAACCTATAATAGGGCCCATACTCTGGACAGGGTATACAATTCATTGCGCAACCAAACCAAAAAATCATTTCATTGGGTTATTGTTGACGACGCCAGTACTGATAATACAGAAGAATTGGTTCAACGCTATTTGAAGGAGTCCAACGACTTCAAAATCGAATATCACAAAAGACCCATCAATCAGGGTAAACCAGCAGCTTTAAATTATGGTTTTGAATTTTGTACAGAACCCATCACCGTAATTGCTGATAGTGATGACTCCTTCGTTCCCAATACCATGAGCGACCTAGAAGAAATCTGGAACAGGGTCAATCAAATGAAAAATGGGTCAAAAATAGCAACGGTATGGACGCTTGTTGAAGATGAAAGACATCGTGTTGTTGGCGACTATTTTCCTTATGATTTTTGGCAAGCTAATCTTCACGATAGATTGCTGGAAAAGAATATGCCTGTAAAAGGCGAAAAATGGCATAGTTGGCGTACCAATGTGCTGAAAAAATATCAAATGTACAGTAATGAATTGTGTCACATCGGGGAAAGTGCAACTTGGCATACCATCAATATTGATTTTGATTTTCTCCATTTAAACATGGTCCATCGCATGTATTACGATTCTGAAGATGGCTTGATCAATAAAAAAAGACCGAAATTAAAGTCGGCAATGACAAAATATTTTACCGCCTACCACCAACTCGCGGAGGTAAAACCTTTTAATATCATCAAATATCGATATTATAATAGTCTGGCGTTTAATTATATGAAATCTAAAATATTTTTTGGCTTTGAGCGAAAAAGTCTGAGTTCCTTAAAAAATATAATTTGCTTTCTTATTTTCCTTTTCCTTCTTCCATACACCGTTTTACATAGAAAATGAACAGGACACTAAAATATTTGGCCCTTGGGTTCACCATATTGAATTTTCCAACGATTGGATTATCTGTATTTGGTGGGGCTGTGGGCAGTATTGTTAGTTCCCTGAGTTTCTTGTTGATGATTGCATACGCTGCGGTATCAAAATCAATGAAGCCTTCAAGGTGGTTTTTGCTCATTTGGGCTTCTTATTATGTGATTGCCGGGTTGCAATTCAACCTAAACGTAGGTGCCAGTGATTACATCTCCCGGATGTTCAAATTCCTGATTGTTGCCATTTTTGCAGGGGAAATTCTCAACAATACCAATAAAAAAGAAATGTTTTGGTTTCTCTTTATTGGTGCTTCGTCCGTCATCATAAACGCTGTTTTCTTTCCGGACAACTATGGTAGGTATGGTGGTTTTTATATTGACCCGAATGCCGCTGGCTTTATTTGTATATCGGGCTACGCTTTGACCTATGCCATCCCCAATGCCAGAATACGGATTTTGGGACAGTTTATTTTTAGTCTTGCGGGTTTTTTGACCTTTTCCAGGACCTTTATTCTAATTTGGCTTTTGGTCAATTTAATATCCCTGAAAATCAGTTTGAAAAACGCCAGGGTTTTTATTTTGGGAGCACTGGTGATCATCATCATGATAAGTTTCTCCAAAGAATTGCAGCTTAATGCGATGCGATTTAAACAACTGGAAAATATCGTTTTAAATGAAAAAGTCGATACCAATGAGCTAAATGAGGATTCGAGGACCAAAACTTGGGCTATTTTTTACGATTACATATTGGATAAGCCCATTTTTGGGAACGGATATGGGTCTTTTCAAGGAAATGGAGTCTACCGCATTGGTCCGCACAACACATTTTTATTTATTATAGGTGAAGCAGGTATTATTGCCATTGCAATCTTTTTGGCTTTTCAGTTTGTACTCCTCAAAAAAAGTTTGGAGCATTTTAAGAAAAATCCACAATTCATAATGCTTTTTATAGCGCAATTCCTGTTTTTACTGACCAACCATAACTATTTCACAGCCTATTATTTGTTGTTTGTGACCTTATGGTTTTATATCAACATCAAAAAATTGGAAAATGAAAATTGATTTTGTCATAAGTGGCCTCAATCCAGGCGGCGCGGAAAGAGTGATGGTCATTTTGGCCAATCATTTTTCTGATATTGGCCACGATGTAAGCCTAATTAGCCTTAATGAAGGGGATGCCTATACGATTTCGAGCAATATCAACCGAATAAAACTGCACCATGGCCGTATAAAGGCAGCTAGAATTAGGGGGTTATTCAATCTTATTGGCCACTACAAAGACAAAAAAAACAGACCGGACGTAATGATCTCATTTATTACGTTGATGAATTTATTGAGCATATTTGTTGCCAAGTTATATCGCATTCCAATCATCGTTTCCGAGCACAACAGCTATCTCAGGTACCAAAAACCAAAATGGCTTTGCGATTTTACCAGGACCTTTTTCTACCCAAAAGCCAATTACGTAACGGTCCTTACCTTGTTTGACCTTCCTTATTATAATAAAAAAGGGTGTAAAACAGTTGTAATGCCCAATCCGGCTACGTTTACGCCAATTGCGCAATTACCTGCTACAAGAAAGAAATATATACTTGCCGTGGGCAGTTTGGACCGATACCTAAATAAAGGATTCGATAATCTAATTCGATTGATAGAACCCATCCTAAAAGCAAACAAGGATTGGGATTTAAAAATTATAGGTGGAGGCGATAAAGGCAAACCTATTTTGACCGATTTGGTTGCCAAAAACAATTTATCGGAACGCATCCATTTTACGGGACAAGTGAATAATGTCAGGGATTTAATGGCGGAGTCGGAAATATTTATTTTGCCATCAAGATTCGAGGGATTGCCCATGGTTCTCTTGGAGGCCATGTCTCAAGGAATGGCTTGTATTGCATACGATTGTAAAACGGGCCCATCAGAAATGATTACCCAGGATGTGAATGGTTTACTCATCGATGATCAAAACGAAGAGGAAATGCAAAAGGGATTGACCCGCCTAATGGAGTCTGAGCACTTAAGACGTCAATTAGGGGAAAATGCGCTTAAAAGCTTAGAAAAGTATAGCATTGAGAATGTTGCTAACATCTGGGAAGGTTTATTTCAGGAGATAAAAACAAGATCATAAGGGATTTTTAGGAGCACCAAATTTCGATTGGACTTCTTTTTTTGCTTTATATGGATTATTGATTGAATTTCTATCTACTTAAAATAAATTTGTTAAAAGAAAGTTTTTAACCCCTAAAAAGACTATCCGATCTAGCCAACTATATGTTATTTAATTCCTACGAGTATTTAATTTTTTTACCGCTGGTATTTCTATGTTATTGGTTCGTTGTAAATAGAAATTTAAAGCTCCAAAACTTTTTTATAGTCTGCGCCAGTTATTTCTTTTATGGCCTTTGGGATTGGCGTTTTCTTTCGCTGATTATTTTTAGCACGTTGGTCGATTTTTCAATAGGCCTTCTGTTAAATCATGAGAACAGGCCATCCAGAAGAAAATTATATTTATGGACCAGTATCGTCGTCAATTTAGGTTTTCTCGGGTTTTTTAAATATTACAACTTTTTCATTGACAGTTTTGTAGACCTCTTCAATCTTTTTGGAATCCAAATTCAAGGAAGCAGTTTAAACATTATTCTTCCCGTTGGAATCAGCTTTTATACGTTTCAAACCTTGAGCTACACTATTGATGTGTATAAAAGAAACCTTGAGCCAACCAAAGATGTAATGGCTTTTGCCGCATTTGTGAGCTTCTTTCCGCAATTGGTCGCTGGACCCATTGAAAGAGCCACCAATTTATTGCCCCAATTTTACCGACCCAGAACCTTTGATTATGATAAGGCCAAAGATGGACTACGGCAAATTCTATGGGGTTTGTTCAAAAAAATAGTGATTGCGGACAACTGTGCCACATATGCAAATATCATTTTCAATAATTCGGAGGAATATTCTGGAAGCACACTGTTTATGGGAGCATTCTTTTTTGCTTTTCAGATATATGGCGATTTTAGTGGATATTCAGATATCGCCATAGGTACCTCAAGATTATTTGGGATTGACCTAAAACGAAATTTCGCTTACCCCTATTTTTCGCGTGATATGGCAGAGTTCTGGAGAAGATGGCACATATCACTTTCAACGTGGTTCAGGGATTACCTATATATTCCATTAGGAGGTAGTAAGGGAGGTACCCGAATGAAAATTAGAAATACATTCGCCATCTTTTTGGTCAGTGGGTTCTGGCATGGTGCTAACTGGACTTTCATTGTTTGGGGATTATTGAACGCCCTTTATTTTTTACCATTAATGCTTTCTGGAAAAAACAGAAAGAATACCGATTTGGTGGCTGAGGGCAGACTTTTACCCAGCTTTACCGAAATTGGTCAGATGCTGGCTACATTTTCACTGACCGTATTGGCTTGGATTTTTTTTAGGGCCAATTCAGTTTCGCATGCCATGGAATATCTATCAGATATTTTTACCACCAAACTCTTCGCTGTTCCAGAAGTTTTCTCAATAAGGGCATTTGCATTTATTCTAGTGCTTATAGGGTTTGAATGGTTCAATAGGTCTAAGTTGCATCCGTTGGAGGTCAATGAAGATGCAAAGGCAACTTTTGACATTAAACGATGGGTACTATATTTTATACTGATATTCTCGATCATCATGTTTAATGGAGAACAACAGCAGTTCATCTATTTTCAATTTTAATTGCTATGAAATCATTTTTAAAAAGAGTACTTGTCTTTGGTCTGATGTTCTTCGCCATCAACTATATATTTGATTTCTTCTACAGCATGCCCAATAGGAAGGCAATCGCAAAAGGTACCCACAAAATTGCAAACAAGTGGAAGGACATGCATGACGGTCAAGAAAAGTACGATATATTGATTCTAGGCTCTAGCCGGTCTTTCACGGGCTACAACCCGAAAATTATAGACAGTGTATTGGGTGGTAACTCCTATAATATGGGAACCCCATCCCAAGATATTGCTGAAACCTATTATGTGCTGAAGGAAATTTTGTGCTATCAAAAGCCTAAAGTTATTCTCTTGGATAACTTTATTGAATCTTTAGATAGAAATATAAATTATTACCCGATTCTCAGCAATGCCTCATTTATGGAATGCGATGGAAATAAGTACGGTCTTATCATAAAAGGATTTGGCGTAGAAGGATTGGCAAATGAAATTACACCAATTCTTAAATATAAGTATCACCTTAAAAATGACCTCACCAATTTATTTAAGGGAAAGGGAAAAAGTGTTTCTGAGGACGAAAATAGTTGGTACAAAGGTTTTGAAATAAATTCAACTATCATTACTCCCAAAGAAGTTATGTCACTGGGACCTATCCCAAACTTAACTACAACCAATGTAGACAAAACAAAATTTGAATATTACTGTTCAAAAATTTACCAACTTGCTGAAGAAAACAATGCAAAATTAATTGCGTTGAGAACACCTTACCCTCCACATAGAATGGAAATAAGCCGTGGAGATGATGTTCATGATTATTATGCAGAATTTTATAAATCAAAAAACGTGGTATTTATCGATTTCAACTATACTGCAGAACCCGTGATAAAAAATGAGGACTTTTCAGATTTTCATCACCTCAATATCTTTGGAGCAAATAAGGTTACCCGTGAGCTTTGCAAATTGATTGCCCCTTATTTTTAATTTACCACCCATATTTTTCAAAAAGCATAATTTGAGCATAGGACTAGGGTTATTGTTTGTCCTCCACATTGAATACTTACGGGTAAGTTGCCAAATTGTTGCCATATAAACTTGTTTTCCCTAAACTACATGATATTCCTGTTTGCTGAAAAAACAATATGTCATTTATAAATTTCAATTGTTATTTTACGCTATAGAAAATAAATGGACCAAAACACTTAATTTAATCCAAAAACTAGGATGTAAAATTTTGAAAATCACAAAAAAGCTGCATTATATGCGCTACTTTTTGGTTCAAAAAAGCATCGATAAATAGAGGAAAATTGCGATAAACGTGCATTTCATCGAAAAAAATGAGATTTCACCGATTTATTGTGCAATTGTAATAATTTTGCCTGCCAAGTAGACATTATTTATTATAACCCCTTGATTACCTACATGATGGCACCCCACTTTTGCATGACCCCAAAGCACATGATGTTGCTATTATTTTTTTCGATTCTAACTCTTTCGTGTAGCAAGGACACGGATTTGTTCGCTGATGTTATTCAGGACCAAATAGAGGATCCTATAAAAAACCCGACCACTGGTGAGGAAACCGATGGTAATGGTGAAGAACCTGCTGGTTCCTTTAAACTATCGGATGACACCTTTGTCATTAATGCAATTAACGAGACTTTTCTTTTTGATGTTTTGACCAACGATATCATTCCAGATAATGTTGAAGTAGAAATTGTACAGACTTCAACACCTGCAGAAGGAGAATTGACCATTGGTGACAACATGCTCTCTTACAAGCCAAATATTAGCAGTGATAAAGGTCCTGGAGAAGTTGTCACGGATGAGTTCACTTATACCGTAATGATTACCGTAAATGGGGAAACACAAGAAAGGGAAGCCACTGTTATTGTAAACACGCACTACCCTGGTGGTGACGGTACTTCTCAAAATATGGGGCCCCTTAAAGCGTTTCCAGCTGCCTTTGGCCCTGGTTCTATCGCAACTGGTGGTAGAGGCAAGACTTTGGCCATTGTAAACACTCTGGACCCTTACGCATCTTTAACCTACCATGCAGGTAGTGGCGGCAATGATGAATATTATACTGGAGGTTTTATTTCTGCCCTACAAGAAGAAAAAGTAGGTTACATTGTTTTTAATGTTTCAGGGGATTTGCATATGGGTATCGGTAGAGCTTGGTATGCAGGTTTTAAGAACGTTAACAACAAAACTGTTTTCGGGCAATCTGCTCCACAGGGAGGAATAACACTAACCGAAAGAAGTATAAGGTTCGATGGGAGTACTGGAGACAACCATAACTTAATCTTTAGATATCTAAGAAGTAGACCTATTTACAATCAAGATGGTGCTATCTCTAGCGATGATGACCGCTTTACATGGGGCCTTATGTTCTATGGAGGTGAAGATATAATCGTGGACCACTGTTCTGTATCCTTTGCGCAGGATAAAGCAATGGGCGCCTATATAGACGAAACCCATGCATCAAGAAATATAGGTCTTAGAAATTTGACCTTCTCCCATAACTTTATTCAAGATTCAAACACCGGGGCTTATGTTGAAATAAACCCTAATAGACCTGGTGACCCAGAGGCGTTGGTAGATGCTGTAAGCTGGCATAACAATGTTTTCTCTTCTGTAAATAGAACTCCAAACCTTGCCTTTAGTGGAAGAGCGGAGAAAATCAATAATGTTATTCACAACACGCCATCCAAAAACACCTCCGTTTATCACTCTATGAGACTAAATGCGGAAGGTAACTTCTATCAAAGACAAAGTACAACACCAGATAAAGTTAGGGTTGATGTAAGGGATTCCAACTCAGGAAGTCCCTTGGTATATACCAGCTCAAATGTATTTGACGGTAGAGTTGGAGGAATTTCTGTTATTTTGACAGGAAACCTTTTGGAAAATAACTCCAGAATGTGGTCTACGTTAGATGCCAATACCCTTGCACCATCCTCCTATTTCACGTCTACCAAATTCAATCATGGATTCCCAAATCCTGTTTCGGTAGTATCCGCGGATGAGGCATTCAACTCTTTGGTAAGAAATGGAGATGTTGGAGCCTACAAGTACATCGATGATAATGGTTACGTTAAGACATACCGTGATTCCTTCGATTCAAGTCAACTCACAGTGGTATTGAACAATGTTGATTATGAACCAAAGAATACGGCTAATTGGAGATTACCCAATATCCCTCATAACACCAGACCAAGCTCTTATGACACTGATAATGATGGTATGGCAGATGCATGGGAAATTAGAAGGTTTGGAAATCTAGAGCAAAGCTACAGAGACGATTATGATGGCGATGGTTACACCAACATCGAGGAGTATATGTATCAGGTTGATTTCAATTAAAACCCTCACCCTATTAGATTTTGGTTTAATCAAACAGTCACATTGATTCATTCCTGCTGATTTCAGGATTAATTCTTATTGACAATACAACAAACCTTTTTGTTCATTCGTTTTATTTACTGATTGTTTTTCGAAATTTAATTGCATAATTTTCGCATTGAATTTCCATATCTCTTTTGTGTCACAAAGGTTATTGTGCAGTATACACAGAGGACAATTAGAAAGTTTTACGAAATGGGTTTAAAGAAAATCGTTACTATTTTAAAAAGTCAATACTATAGGATTTCCAAATCTGGGGCTGCATACGCAAGATATGTTGGGGTTGAGGTCGGTGAAAACTGTAGAATATTGACCTCTAGTTTTGGTTCTGAACCATGGTTGATCAAAATTGGAAATAAAGTAACCATCACTTCCGGTGTACGGATCATAACCCATGATGGTGCTACTTGGCTGGTAGAGGATGAAGATGGAAGACGGGAATTCTTTGCACGGGTTGAAATTGAGGACAATGTTTTTGTAGGCCTAAACGCCATCATTATGCCCGGAGTCAAAATTGAAAGCAATTCAATTGTGGCGGCAGGTAGCGTTGTTACAAAATCTGTACCCTCAGGTTCTATAGTTGGTGGTAATCCCGCAAGGATCATTGCCAAAACCGAGGATTACAAAAAACGCGTTTTGGAAAGTTATGTTTCAAAATCGGAAATGGATTATTCCAAACCTTTCAAAGAGCGTGTTTTAGAGGTCGTATCAAACGACTTCAAACCTTTCCTTAAATAACGGATTGCCTTTTGAAGCAATAGTAGTAATATTGTTCCACCAAAAGAATCCTATTTAACCTCCTAGCCCATAAAACCAGTGATTGATTCAAAAAAAAAATACCACGAATATTTAAAAGCCGATAAAGCAGCCTTAAACATCAACGGTACAGGATTTACATTATTTGTTCGTGAATTAATAGCTCCAAACTACATCTGGAAATTTCAGAAAAGATTACGGAAACTCGAATACTACAGGAATTGCAAAAAGGGCATAATCAATAAGCTCTATTATTTTTGGTTAAAATCCAGACATAGAAAGCTTGCCTTAAAACTTTCCTTTTCAATTCCGGAAAATGTATTTGGTCCGGGCCTTTCCATTGCCCATTATGGGACCATAGTTGTAAATTCAAAAGCACGGGTGGGTAAAAACTGCCGAATCCATGTGTGTGTGAATATTGGAGCTTCCGGGGGAATAGCCAAAGCACCGACCCTTGGAGACAATGTTTATATAGGGCCAGGAGCCAAAATATATGGAGACATTTCCTTGGGAAATAATATTGCCATCGCCGCCAATTCCAGTGTGAACAAATCCATTCTAGAAGATAACATCCTGATTGCCGGTTCCCCTGCCAAAAAAATAAAAACCATAGATGTCACCAACATAATACCCAACCTGAAAGATTAGATTTTCAGGAGGTAAATTATTGCGGGAAGCCAAATATATCCTGTTTTACTTCGTTAAGATTTAGACCATTTCATGAAACACACACGCCAGTCATTCATTTTAAGTTAGGGTATATTTGAACAGTATTACGTCTATCTATGCAAAAAAAAAACAAAGTCTTATTTGTTATTCCATCACTAAGGGCCGGGGGCGCGGAAAGGGTAATGTCCTATATAGCCCAAAATCTTGACCCTAATTTGTTTGATGCGACACTATTGGTCATCGGTCACAGCAAGGACCAATCTTATGCCATAAAAGATGCAAAGGTTGTCTTCTTGGAAAAAAGCCGTGTCTTAAATTCATTTTTTTCAATATTTAACTATTTAAAAAAGAACAGGCCAAACATAGTGATCAGTGCCATTGGTCACGTCAACACCTTAATGGCCTTGGAATCGATTTTCTTTAGAAATATCATTTTCATTGGAAGAGAGGTCAATGTAATCAGTGTTCTCAGAAAAATACAGCCTTCCAAAAAAACCTATTTCCCTGTAAATCTGACCAAGTATTCCTATAAATTGCTTGATATCATCCTCTGTCAATCCAAGGATATGGCTCGTGATATGCAGGATAATTTTGGCGTGCCCGAGAAAAAAATAAGAATTATCAATAATCCAATATCCACATCATTTACCCCCAAACCAACTTATCCAGAAAACAAAGTCCCAAAATTTATAACGGTCGGAAGTTTAGTCGAGAGAAAAGGCCATAAAAGAATTTTAAGTGCACTCCTAAAGTTTAATGGTCCCTTTGAATATATCCTTGTAGGTGACGGGAATAGCTCCGAGGATATATTAAGGTTCGCGGAGGAAAATGGAATAAAAGAGAACATAACACATATCCCATTCACCAATACTGTATCTGATCACCTTAAAAAGGCAGATGTATTTTTGCAGGGCTCTTTTGTGGAAGGGTTTTCAAACGCACTTCTTGAGAGCTGTGCTTGCGGCACCCCAGCAGTGGCCTTTAAGGCTCCAGGTGGAATTGATGAAATCGTTGAAGATGGTGTCAACGGCTATATTGTTGAAGATGAAAATGAGTTTGTTGATAAGCTAAACCTACTTCTCGAACAAAAAATGGACCCTGGTGTAGTAAGTTCAGCCGTGTTCGACAAATTCAACAGTCCCAAAATCCTAAAAAGTTATGAGAATCTATTTTTGGAAGTAATGCAAAAGTAACTATGAAAGTTTTACAATTAATCAACTCTTTGGGCGCAGGAGGTGCTGAAAAACTTCTGGTGGATGCAGCCATTACCTATTCAAACTTGGGTATTCAGGTAGATATCTTGATTCTAAAAAAGAAAGAATCACCCTTTATTGATAAGCTCAAGAATCATCCCTCAATCAATCTCTATTGGCTGTCTGAAACAGCCAGTTTTTACAATCCACTTTTACTTTTTAAGCTCAAAAAGCATTTCATCAAATACGATGTAGTGCATGTTCATCTATTCCCTTGTTTATATTGGGCGGGTATTTCGTCCATGCTCCACAAGAGCTACAGGCTAGTCTATACCGAGCATAATACCACAAATAGAAGAAGAGAGTCAACACTTTTTAAATTACTTGATAAAGTAATTTATAGAAGATATGATGATATTGTCTCTATATCGGATTCGGTTGATAAAAGCCTGAAAGAACATTTAGGAAGTTCCTTCCAGAACATCACCAAAATCTATAATGGAATAGACCTCAAGGAAATCACCAAATCCAAACCCTATACAAAGCAGGAATTGGGCCTTACCGATAGCAATGTTTGTTTGATGCAGGTTTCCAGTTTTACAGCGCAAAAGAATCAGAATTTTCTAATCAAATCTTTAACTGAACTCCCTGAAAACTATGTATTATTGCTGGTAGGTGATGGTATGTTGAGAAAATCCTCAGAGGAATATGCAGAAAAAATGGGTGTGGAAAATAGAGTACTCTTTTTGGGTATTAGAAAAGATGTGCCAAGATTATTAAAAAGTGTTGACCTTGTTGTTCTATCATCGCATTTTGAAGGATTGTCCTTATCGAGTGTGGAAGGATTGGCATCTGGCAAACCTTTTCTTGCCTCAGATGTACCTGGACTCACCGAAGTTGTTAAAGATGCTGGGGTACTATTTGAAAATAACAATATGGAAAGTTTCGTAAGTGCAGTTAATGGATTAATGCAGGATGGAGACTATTATAATACCGTTGCAGTGAAATGTCAGGAAAGAGCCAAAAAGTATGATATAGTGACTATGTGCAGTCAATATAAACTCCTATATCAAAAAGGTCAATCCCAAGCATAAAACTAATATCAACGCTTCCCTTTCATGAAATGGAAATTAAATAATACAATAACCTACCCAAAACTATAATGACTAAAAAAAGAATTCTTATTGTTTGCTCATCGGATAGATCTTTGGTAAGGTTCAGAGGGGACTTTATTTCAGATTTGATCAAAGCAAACTATGATGTGTTTACAGCGGCTCCAAATTTAACGCCACCTGTTGTGGAAAAACTCAAATCCTTTGGTGCCACTCCCCTATCCTACGAGCTTAGCCGTGCTGGCTTAAACCCTATTGGTGATCTTAGGTCAATTCAGCAGTTAAAAAAACTAATGTTGGAGAACAACATTGATTTGGTTTTTCCATACACCATAAAACCTGTTATCTATGCCTCTATGGCGGCAAATTCCCTAAATATTCCAGTAATTTCATTAATTACAGGATTGGGTTTCACGTTTACCGGTATTTCCAAAAAGGCCAAAATCCTGCAAAAAGTATCTGAGTTTTTGTATAAAAGGTCCATCAGAAAAAATAAGATCATTGTGTTTCAAAATAGAGATGATGAAAAACTCTTCAGGGAACTCAACATTCTTTTGCCCCAACAGAAGACGGATATTGTTGATGGTTCCGGAATAAATCTGGAGAAGTTTCCCCACCGCATCAATGAAAAGACAACGGAGAACGTGATTTTTATTTTTGTGGCCAGATTGATTATGGAAAAGGGCATAAACCTTTTCATCAATGCCGCAGAAGCAATAAAATCTGAATTTCCAAATGCCGAATTTCACATTCTAGGAGCACCGGATAAAACTCCTTCTGCCATAAAAATGGAAAGGTTAAACCAGCTGCACGAAGAAAACATCATTGTGTACCATGGTATACAGAACGATGTTACTCCATTTCTTCAACAGTCAGATGTCTTTGTGCTTCCAACCTATTACCGCGAAGGTATACCAAGGTCCATTTTAGAGGCACTTTCAATAGGAATGCCCATTATTACCACGGATACACCTGGGTGCAGGGAAACCGTTGAAAACAATGAAAATGGCAAAATCCTTCGTCCTCAAAGCTTGGAAGACCTAATTGATGCCATGAGATTTTTTCTGGAAAATCCGAAGAACATCAAGGAAATGGGGAATCAGAGTAGAAAATACGCTGAAGAGCGATTTGATGTAAAGCTTATCAATAAAAAACTGATTAATTTAATTGATCAAGAAATTTAGTCGACCCGTATATGGTATATGGATTGATGGCCGAAAGGCTTTCTTTTAATCCTTACTATTCAACTTTTTAATAAGCTTTTGGTCTAAAAAAGTGATTTAGAAGACCTAAAATTATTTTTTTCATGCGAGATTTGAAGTAAATAGATACGTACTTTTATAAAGAACCCAATTCAACCATCGTGTATTCCAATTTTTTTAAAAGAATTCTAGACTTTATCCTATCCTTGGTAGGTTTTGTCATTTTGTTGCCCGTATTCATTCTGTTGTATGTGATATTGCTCTTTGTGAACAAGGGAAACCCCTTATTTTTTCAGAGAAGACCCGGAAAGAATGAAAAGGTGTTCAGTATCATGAAATTCAAAAGTATGACGGATGAGCGGGATGCCAATGGCGAATTACTGCCAAATGACATGAGGTTGACAAAATTTGGAACTTTTATCCGAAAAACCTCTTTGGATGAAATTCCGCAATTGATCAATGTGATCAAAGGAGACATGAGCTTGATCGGGCCTAGACCGCTGCGTGTTCATTATATTGCGTATTATTCCGAAAGGGAAAGAACGCGACATTCCGTAAGGCCTGGAATTACAGGGTTGGCACAAGTTTCAGGACGAAATGCCCTGAATTGGGATGATAAATTGGAGTTGGATGCAAAATACGTGGAAAACCTATCATTTGTGAATGATGTCAAAATCCTTTTTCTAACTTTTGTGAAGCTCTTCAATTCATCCAATACGGTGACCAATGCCGAACTTAGAGCATTGGATTATTATAGGGTAAAACAAGGATAGTTCAATAAAATTTCTATTGTAGACTATGATAATCAACGCTATAGAAGACAACATCTTTGTGGTAAGGGATGACCTCTACCCTTCTTTAGGAGGAGGAAACAAAGGCCGAAAAATGGATTTTATCGGTTCCAAAATAAACAAAGACGGCCTTAATGCAATAGTCACAACAGGCGGTATTCAATCCAATCATTGCCGGGCAGCAGCAATCTATGCCGCCCAAAATAAAATGCCCTGTACCTTGGTCATCCATGGTGATGAAAGAAGATTTAGTAAAGAAGGTGGCAATGCAAAATTGATGAGAGATGCCAAGGCAACCATCGTCTTTACCGAAGCCAATGGTATTTCTGATGCTATGGACTCGGCCATGGACCTTTACAAATCAAAAGGATATAGCCCATATTATTTAAGAGGGGGCGGCCATAACTTGGAAGGTGGATTGGCCTATGTTGAAGCTGTGGATGAATTACTTAAAAATTCCAAGATTCGTCCTGACTATATTTTTCTGGCTTCCGGAACTGGTTCAACACAAGCGGGTATTATGGCGGGTATTTCAAAAAATAAGATTGATTGCAATGTCATTGGAATTTCAGTTGCCAGGGAAAGTGGACGTGCCGAAAATATTGTCCGTGAATCTTATGAAGACCTATGCCATTTTTTAAACATAGAGCCCACCCAAAAAAGTACCACAAAAGTATTGGATGATTACCTATGTGGCGGCTATGAAAAATACAACCCCGGAATAAAGGAACTTTCGGAAAATTCCATATCCAAGTATGGGTTCCCACTGGATACCACTTACACCGGTAAGGCATTTTATGGGATGTTGAACCATTTCAACGACAAAAAACTCAAAGGCAACATATTTTTTTGGCATACTGGTGGATTTTTGAATTATTTGGCCCAACCTTAAATCCAGAAGATGATACAAATCATACAAAATGAAAAAGATTGGACCGAGGCATTGCATGCCTGTGGAAACTTTGACTTTTATCACACGTATGAATATCACCAAACAAAACTCAAGGAAAATGAAGAGCCATGGCTGATTCATTTTACCGATGGCAACAAGCATATTGCTATCCCCTTCGTAAAACGCCCCATTTTTGATACTGAATTTTTCGACCTGAATATTGTGCATGGTTATTTGGGGCCAGCCTCAAATTTAGGGTCGGAGCCTTATGATGCTTCAACTTTTCGTGAAATGTTTCAAGATCTGTTGCTTAAAAACAATATTGTCTCCGCGTTCTCCAAATTAAACCCCTACATTGATCATCAGGAGGTTATTTTGGATGGATTGGGCACTATTGAGCAAGTGGGCGAATTGCTGTATATTGATTTGACCACCGATGCAACCCTCCAAAGGCAAACGTACCGTAAGAGTGTTAAAAACGATGTGAACAAACTACGGAGGGTCTTCACCACCAAACTTGCGGAAACCGAAGAAGAACTTGCTGCCTTTAAGAAGATTTACTCAGATACCATGGCCCGGGTTGAAGCTGATGAAAGATTTATCCTAGGTGATGCATACTTTGATATGGTCACTTCCAGTAAAAATTTTGATACAAAAGTTATACTAGTCCTGTCCATTGAAACAGGTGAGATTGTTGCAGGATCCCTTTCAACCATTACCAATGGTATTATTCAAGGAGAACTAATGGGGACAAAAGATGAATTTCTGTATATGAGCCCAGCCAAATTGCTTTATGACGAGATACGATTGATTGGCAATGAACTTAATCTAAAATATTTGAATTACGGTGGTGGTGCAGGTGGCAGAGAAGGTTCATTATATATGATGAAATCCGGTTTTACCAAAAGTCATATTCCTTTCAAAGTTTGGAAATACATTGCCAACCCTGAAGTATATGAGAACCTGGCATCAGCAAAAAAAGTGGATGAAGGGAAAAACTTTTTCCCATTGTATAGAGCTTAAAAGATTTTACAAGCGGTTGCCAATTTTAGAATATTGGAATGTAACTTTAGCTGCTTAATACTATTTCTTAAAAACTAACAGGAGCCAAATGGATTTCGTGCCAACAAAAGACCCTTTTATACTAGCAGAACTGAACAGACCTGTTCAAAATCTTCACCACGAAAAGTATCCTGAATTTTTTAAGGTGTATGATGAGACTGTTTCTATTGCTTTTTTCAAAAGGCAGGTTGAAAGACCCAATTGGAGTGCTTTTTTAGTTCAACTGGATGGCAATAACGCGGGATATGTTTCTTATTTCATAAAGGAATATCATGAGAATCCATTTCGAAAATCCTACAAGGCCATTTATATTGACCAAATCAGCATTTTGGAAGATTTCAAAGGCCATGGAATTGGAAAAAAGGTGATGCTAAAAATAGAAGAGGATGCCAAGATTGCAGGAATAGATCTTATAGAGTTGTCCTATTGGGAACTTAACAAAGAAGCAAAAGGTTTCTACGAACATTTAGGATATCATACCTACACAAGGATTGCAGGTAAAAAGCTGTCCTAAAATAAGTTCAATCCAATTCAATGGAGATGTACACCAGCTTATTTCTAATACTGTCAATGGAATATGTGTAGTTGCCAGAATCTTTATCGGGCATTTGTACATAAGTGGAATGGGTGTAATCATCTTGGGTGCAATAAAGTAAGGAGTCGTCCCTAAAAGGATCAAAGTCCAATATCTTATAATCAGAAACGTTCCCAGGGTTCAACCCTCCAAAATCCATAGAAAACAAAGCTACTCGGGTAAACGCCACATCACTATTGTTTGCTACGCGCACTTTTATGGTCTCCTGCACCGCTTGTCCATTCTTGCATCCTGCTTTGGAAAAGAATAAAAAAAACAACACAAAAATTGATTTATAAACACTCATGGTACAACTTAAAATCATTCATAAACAATTAACTAAGATAAACGTATAGGGACCCGCCAGCTATATTTAAATCTTTAAAGTTCAAAAAAAATCCATGAACTGCATCTCTCTGTTAAAATAAGGGCCTTAATTACACTAAGACCTCTGAAAGTTATAATTTTATGTATAAAATTTAGACCTCGCTTCAGCATGAGATTGTCCCCATTGTTTTGCCTACTATTGTTCGGATATTTTGCACATTCCCAATTTCAAGTTACGGGTAAGGTTGTAGAATACAATGACAAAGGGAAAATTATACCTGTACCCAATGCAAATGTGTATTGGCTCTCGAGTTCCATCGGGACAATTTCTGACTTTGATGGAAACTTTTCAACGCCTTACCAAGCTGCTATTAAAAAACTCGTTGTAAGTTCGGTTGGGTATAGATCGGACACGATTCCTGTAAATAGACCCAACTTAGGGAACATTGTCCTCTACTCTACTGTAGCCTTGGACGAAGTTGTGGTGGAGCAAGAGGTTGCGCCTTTGCAGAAATCACTGTTCAAAGTGCAAAATGTGGTGTCTGTGGATAGCAGGGAAATGCTCAAGGCCGCGTGTTGTAACCTTTCGGAGAGTTTTGAAACCAACCCCACTGTGGATGTCAATGTTTCGGATGCCATTCTTGGTGCCAAGCAAATACAAATGCTGGGGTTGAATAGTCCATACCTTATGTTCACGCAAGAAAACATGCCTTCAATTAGGGGAGCCTCCCAGGTTTTCGGACTTTCTTTTACCCCTGGCTCTTGGATTGAAAGCATCCAAATTACCAAAGGTGCAGGCAGTGTACTCAATGGATTTGAAAGTATTTCGGGACACATAAACAGTGAACTGGTAAAACCGCTTACGGACAAACGCTTTTTCTTGAATGTCTATGGTAACAACTACGAACGGTATGAATTCAATACCCGATTGAACCACAACATTTCTGATAATTTGGGTGTAGGCCTGTACATACATGCCAATCTGCGAAATGGCTACATTGATGAAAATGGAGATTCCTTTTTTGATACGCCACTGGCCCAACAAGTCAATTTTATGAATCGTTGGCAATACCAAAATCCTGAAACGGGTTGGGTAGGCTACGCCAATGTACAGTACCTGTCCGATTCCAAGGAATTGGGTCAGACCGATTTTAACGTGGACACCGACAAGTTCACCACCAACGCATGGGGAAGTGAAATAAATACCTCCCGATTGGATCTTTCTGCAAAAATGGGCTATGTGTTTCCAGAACTGCCGTATCAAAGTTTTGGGTTTCAAACGGCTTACAGCTCGCATGACCAAAACTCCTTTTACGGATTGAATCAATATGACATCAATCAAAATTCGTTCTACTCCAACTTTATTTTCAACAGTATTATTGGGAGTACACAGCACAAATTTAAAACGGGACTCAGCTTCACTCACGATGGATATGAAGAGGTGGTCAACTCCAACACATATGACCGTAACGACAATTCCGTTGGTGCATTTTTGGAATATACTTTTGATAATCTGGAAGGGCTCAGTTTTGAGGCTGGACTTCGCGCAGACCACCACAACAATCTGGGAGATTTCTTAACGCCACGATTCCATTTAAGATACTCCTTGTGGGATAAAGCCAGCTTTAGGGCCTCATTTGGACGCGGAAAGCGTGGGGCCAATATATTTGCCGAAAATCAGCAACTCTTTGCGTCATCCCGACAAATAGTTATCAATGGAACTGGAGGAAATTACTACGGACTTAATCCTGAAAAGGCATGGAACTATGGGGTAAGCTTCATTCAAAAGCTGTACCTCTGGAACCGAGTGATGGATTTTTCCGTTGATTTTTACAGAACTTCTTTTGAAAACCAAGTTGTTGTGGATTGGGAAAATCCGAGGGAAATTTCCTTTTACAATTTGGAGGGAAAAAGTTATTCCAACAGTCTCCAGATTGACTGGAACTATGAAATCCTCCAAAATTTTCATTTGAGGTCCACTTATAAGTTTTTTGATGTGGTCACCGATTACAATAGTGGAGAGCTCAAAAAACCGTTACAACCTTCCTATCGCTTTTTCATCAACCTTAATTATGAGACCCAACCAAAGTTTGAACGTAGGATTTGGCGTTTTGACTTTACTACAAATTGGCTGGGAAGACAACGTTTACCGAATACAACAAGCAATCCAGAAGAGTTTCGGCTTGCTCCGGAATCATCTTCGTATATGCTGATGAATGCACAGGTGACCCGAGTTTTCTCAAAGAAGTTTGAAATCTATATTGGAGGTGAAAATATTGGTAATTTTACCCAAAACAACCCCATATTATCCAGCAATGACCCTTTTGGCACCTATTTTGACAGTACGATTTTATATGGCCCTGTTCTGCCAAGTTTGTACTATGCAGGGTTTAGATACAAAATTTAATCTCAAATAAAAATGAAAACAACACTACTGAGTTTTGTAGCACTTTTAGTAATAAGTCTTGGCCATGGTCAGGATAAGAATAAATCCGTCAGTTTTGAAGTAAAAGGCAACTGCGGAATGTGCAAAAGCCGAATTGAAAAGGCAGCCATTAAAATCAAAGGAGTGAAATATGCTGCTTGGAGTGCTGAAACCAAAGAGTTTCAAGCAATCATTGATGAAAGAAAGTGCGAAATTGACGATATTAAAAAGAGAATCGCGGAAGTAGGACACGATTCTGAAGGGTTTACGGCTCCAGAAGAAGTTTACAACGAATTACCTGAATGTTGTAAGTACAGAGACCCCAACAGCATGCAAATGGATCACAACATGGAAAATCACAAAGACTGAGATATTTGCTTAAATTCAATAAAAAAGGGAGCTGAAATTCAGCTCCCTTTTTTATGTAATAATCTTCGCATTTACATCTTAACAACTCTCTTTACAACCAAAATATTTCCATTGGCATCGCTTACCCTGATAACATAATATCCAGAAGACAATCCAAAAAGATTCTTGATGACCAAGGTATCTGTATTCTGGAATGCTTCTTCCTTGATCAACATTCCCATCATATTAAAAACCTCTATTACGCAATCTTTACGCTTGCTCAGGTTGATTGTAATCTTCTCGGTAAAAGGGTTTGGGGCAGCTGTAATAATAATTGGTTTGTCATCTAATAAATCACCACCTTCTTCCCAAACTATGGGTTCAAACTGTCTTTGATCGTAAGGGTAAGGGTTTTTTTCCCTACCCGCCAATAGTGGTGCAATCTTGCTTGTGTTCCCGTTTTGGGTATCTATGGATGCCTCAAATGAAGATCCAGAAGATGCCTCAAAGCCTGGAACTAAGTTAATTTCATTCACGGATTCGAACCTAGCTACTGCTCCTGCTGGAACTATGAAGTTATTTCCTGCTTCAATTGTGAACTGATAGTAAAATACTTCTTCAGGATGGTACGTATTACTCACAATATAATTATCCATCTCTACCAAGCCATCCTCTGCATAAAACGTCCCGAAAACTCTTCGATCTGTAATATCATTGGGGTCTATTAAAGGTAGGGTTTCTCCATCAAACACATAGGTTCCATCATAACGGATCATGGATGTTGGTATAAAAGTTGAAGTGCCATGTATTTCTTCCCATTGAGACCATACCCAATCAATAAAGGAGTGGTGAAAAAAGAACACAGGATCCCGTGGGGATAGACCAGAATTCATAGCTCCGCCTGTCCACACGTGTCCTCCCCGGTGGACATTTAATCTTTCCATGGTACTTGTAAAGGTCAAGAAATCTGTCTCTGTCAATAGGTTGGCCAATTCAGTGGGAGTGGGTATCCTATTATCCACCCCTAAGGTCCGGCCCAATCCCCAAGCGTCATCAAAACTGCCTAAATAATTTTCATCCCAAAGTGCGTCAGTTGGTGATTGAAAAATGGTAGAATTCCAATACGGTATACTCAATTCTGGATTAATTTCCTGGACCGCTTGTTCCATTTCAAAAGTCAACACTCTATGCCATGCTGCAAATATTTCCCGAGTCGGTTCTTCCGGTGCATTAAAATGGAGGTCTAATCGTGTTGGGTCTGCCGTACCATCAAAATTGAAAAATTCAGCATGAAAATCAGCCATATCATCGAACAAATCAGGCCCGGGACCACTCCTCAACGCATAAAATGCATCGACCAGTTCTGTGATTTCATAATCGGTCATCTCTTGAAAACCTTTCCGAATGCCTTGACCTGCCATAGGTTGATATAGAAGCGCGCAAAGAATCAAACTGACAATTGTAATGTAATTTTTTTTCATGAGATAAGATAAGCTTGGGTATGTTACTAATTTTGTACTATTTATTAATTAAATGATGACTCATAAAACAATTGGGTTGTTTGACCATTAAATTAGTCCAACTGCTTTTTCTCCAATAATTCAAGTCTCTTTAAAACATCATTTAGTATCGCATTCTCATTCTTGAGTTTATTGATTTCCTCATCTTGCGATAGTATATAAAGTGTAAGTTCTTCAATTTTTTGGAGAAGATTGGCATTCATTTTTCCTAAATCAATTCCTTCCTCCTTAACTTTTGCCGCGCTGGGAACATTTGGTAAATGACCATTGGTTTTTATGAATTTCCTTAATTCTTCCAAATCCATTAAATCAAAACTTTCTTCAAAAACAAAATCGGGCCAATTTCCTTGGAGTTCAACTTTTACGCCCTCAGCAATTACATTTCCTGCGACAGCCAATCGATATCCTTGCGTATCGGTTGTTCCAATTCCTACGTTCTGAGTTGCGTACAAATCTCTTGCAGTCCAGTCCACTGTAGAAAGATTGGCATTTTCTGAGGTATAATCCACTATTCCGTTACCCGCAGAGGTAGTTACACTTTCAGTGTTGCTCACGGCTGAAGTGTTACCGGCCGCATCCTCGGCAAACACGGTGAAATTGTAGCTTGTGTTTGGGGTCAATCCCGTGACATTGAAACCAGTGGTGGTACCTGTATTGGCGATACTGACACCGTTTTGGAAAACCTCATAATTGGTTACGCCAACGTTGTCCGTTGAGGCACTCCAACTAAGCTGGGTAGAAGTTGATGTTGTGTTCGATGATGCAAGGTCAGTGATTGCACTCGGAGCTTGGTTGTCCGCAGGGGTCAACGTGTTGACCACGGCTGTATTGCTAACCGTTGAGGTGTTACCGGCCGCATCCTCGGCAAACACGGTAAAATTGTAGCTTGTGCTCGGAGTCAATCCCGTTACATTGAAACCAGTGGTGGTTCCAGTGTTCGCGATGCTTATCCCATTTTGGAAAACCTCATAATTGGTAACGCCAACGTTGTCCGTTGAGGCACTCCAACTAAGTTGAGTGGAGGTTGTTGTTGTGTTCGACGATGCAAGGTCAGTGATTGCACTCGGAGCTTGGTTGTCCGCAGGGGTCAACGTATTGACCACGGCTGTATTGCTAACCGTTGAGGTATTCCCCGCTGCATCTTCAGCGAAAACTGTGAAATTGTAGCTTGTGCTCGGGGTCAATCCCGTTACATTGAAACCAGTGGTGGTCCCTGTATTGGCAATACTGACACCGTTTTGGAAAACCTCATAATTGGTGACGCCAACGTTGTCCGTTGAGGCACTCCAAGTAAGTTGAGTGGAAGTTGTTGTTGTGTTCGATGATGCAAGGTCAGTGACCGCACTCGGAGCCTGGTTATCAGGAGGAGCCAAGGTATTGACCACGGCTGTATTGCTAACCGTTGAGGTGTTACCGGCCGCATCCTCGGCAAACACGGTAAAATTGTAGCTTGTGCTCGGAGTCAATCCCGTTACATTGAAACCAGTGGTGGTTCCAGTGTTCGCGATGCTTATCCCATTTTGGAAAACCTCATAATTGGTAACGCCAACGTTGTCCGTTGAGGCACTCCAACTAAGCTGGGTAGAAGTCGTGGTTGTATTGGAAGATGCCAGATCGGTTATAGTACTTGGAGCTTCAGTATCACCAGCAGTTCCACCTGCTTCAACTATCGTAATATTGTCGACATATATTGTATTTCCCGCAACAAATCTTTGACTATAGGAACTGGTGAATATGCGTATTGTGGGGGTAGCCGTAGTCGCCGTAAGTGTCCACGAATATTGGGTCCACGTAGTTCCAACAATAGGTGTAACAGGAAATGTTTGAAATCCAAACCAGTTGGCAAATGCCGGGTCACTGGACTGAGCCCCTTCCCTTGCCCAGATGGTAATATCATAGTCTTGACCTACCACCGCATTAAACGTATATTCCATTCCCCTGCCATTATTGTTTGTGGAAACGGCACGCAAAGAAAATTGTCCTGATTGGGCAGTGGTATTGTCAGAAAATAACTGAGCGGTATTTGTCCAGCCTGCAGTAGAGTTTGATTCATTGGTGGGTGAGGCCGCATTGGAATCATCATAAAGGTTTTGTGCAATTGCGCTGGAAACCCCAAGTAACAGTACAATTGAGAGTAGTTTTTTAATCATTGAAAATGGACTTTTAAGGTTGATTTAATGGGGAGTTATAAACAAAAATATACCTCTGTCCACCATTTAAATGTTTTTGATCTAAAATATCGATGAAACGCAAAAAAATACTATAAATGTCAACTCAGCCAAAATGTACTTTCCCTAAAATAATGCGCTCATCGAATGATTTTAGAACTGCCATTTCTAGCCAGCTGATTATTAACAGGTAAGCTTTCATGCTCAATTTTAATCATTGGAAGAGTCAATATCTTAATCGCAATAGTTCAAAATTCAGTGTAGTTTCATTTCAGATTTGGGCATTTTTATCGTACTTTGTAATTGCAAAAGATTGTATTCTTTTGGTTTTTGCCCCATTTTATAACCTTAAATCTATTTCTATGAAAACACCTTCAATACAACCCCACCCGAACATTTTACCCTCTTTTAGTTTTTAAGATAGAGGATTTCTCAAGACCCCCTTTTTGAATGAGTTTCAAAAAGAATACAATTAATTTTCATCCCCCGAAAAATGAAAGAAAAATCTGCTATCATTGGTGCTGGCACCTACGGCCAAACCTATGCCTCATACCTCACAGAATCAGGTATTGAAATTATAGGCTTCATTGACGATGACCCTAGATTATGGGGTAGAGAAATAATGGGTATTCCCGTTATTGGAGACTTTGAAAGTCTTAAAAAAAATAGCTTCAAAGAATGGATAAACAATATTTACTGCCCTATTGGCGATAACCTTATCCGAGAAAGATATTTGAGCGAATCAAAGAAATTGGGATACAATATTCCAAATTTCATACACCCTACTGCCGTTGTTGGTCCGGATGTTCAATTGGGCGAAGCCAACTACATATTGGCAGGAAGCGCAATAATGCCACATACGGTCATTTCAGATTATGTGATGGTCAGTATTGGGTCTACTGTTGGACATCATGTGACCGTAGAAAAAAGCGTTTTTATCTCTTCAGGTGTTAATATTGGAGCCAATCTAACACTTAAAGAATTCGCCTATATTGGGATAGGAGCAACTATAATGTCCAATATTGATGAAATTGGAAGAGGAGCGCTTATCGGAGCTGGTAGTGTAATCATTAGAAGTGTTGAGTCCGAAGCTACCATGGTTGGAAATCCAGGACGATCACTGGTTAAACAACATTAAAAATTTCATTGGAAAAAATTCAGTAATCATCAACGAGCTTGCTGGCTTGTGCTAAAAGACAGGTTTAAAAATAAAAGTTATACACTTGTCAAGACACTTTTGTCCGTTTTTTTTACCGTATATCGACCTTGGACAATTGAAAATCAATTATGACCACAAGATTAGTATATTCAAGGTTTCAAAGAAAGGAATCTTGTCTTTTCTTTGCCAAAAGAAACGCAAATCATAATCGATTGGCCAAACAATACTATTTCAATGAAAAAAAACAACATCCTTTTTACCTGTGCAGGTCGCAGAAATTATCTCATCAATTATTTTAAAGATGCTTTACAAGGCGATGGTTTGGTTTTGGCAGCCGATAATCAGCTGTCTGCACCAGCTTTGGTAGATGCGGATGTAGCAATACAAGTCCCTTCAATATACAGCGATGCTTACGTGGAAAAACTCAAGGAATTGATTACATCCTATGATATTAGCGCCATCATTTCGCTTAATGACCTAGAGCTTCCCATATTATCAAAGCATAAAAATGAACTGGAAGCTTTGGGTGCAAAGGTTATCATCTCAAGCCCAGAGGTAATTGACATTGCTTTTGACAAATTGAAAACCTTTGAATTTTTTCAGGAAATAGGTGTGGATACGCCCAAAACCTATATCACTCTACCTGATGCGGAACGTGCACTGAAAAATGACGAATTAAGTTTCCCTTTGGTCATAAAACCAAGATGGGGAAGTGCTTCAATTTCAATAGATATTGTTGAAAATCAACAAGAACTTGAACTCGCTTATCAATTGCAGCGTATTAAGATTCAAAAATCAATATTGAAGGATGCCAGTTCAAACGATATTGAAAAAAGTATCCTGATCCAGCAAAAAATTGATGGTGATGAATATGGAATAGATATCCTAAATGATTTCGAAGGTAACCACTATGGCTCCTTTATTCGAAAGAAGATGGGTATGCGCTCCGGAGAAACGGATAAGGCCATTTCGGTCATCAACGAAGAATATTCGAAAATAGCAAAGACCATTGCCGAAAAAACCAAACATATTGGAAATATGGATTGTGACTTTTTTGTGAGCAACGATAAAGTCTATTATTTAGAAATGAATCCTAGATTTGGAGGTGGATATCCTTTTTCGCACGAAGCAGGGATAAACACCCCCGCCATTTATCTTTCTTGGCTCAATGGTGAAAATTCCGTTGACAGATACAACAATTTTAAGGAAGGACTCATGTTTTCTAAATGTGACCGCATGATGCCTATAAAAAAATGGGAATAACCCCTTACTAGTTTCAAATAAAAAAAGCCGGGCGATAAAGCCCGGCTTTTTATTTAATGCTATGTTTTTTTTCTTAATAGTTGACTATTTCAAATTCAGACCTTCTGTTCTTGGAATGCTTGTCCTCTGTACAATAAACCCCATCTCCACACTCATTCACCAACTGGGTCTCCCCAAAGGCTTCGTGGCTTATTCTATCCGCAGAAATTCCTTTTGATGTAACATATTCCACTGTACGTTCTGCCCTTCGTTCAGACAGCCATTGATTATACGTGGTTGTACCTCTAGAATCTGTATGCGCATTTACCTTAATGCCCAAGTTTGGTTCGCTTTCCATGATACCGACCAATTTATCCAACAATTCCTTGTCTTGGTTGGTAAGGTAAGAAGAGTTCAGTTTAAAATACACATTGCCCAAGGCATTGATTTTGTTTTGAAGTGCAGCGCGTCTGGCATCTTCAGCCTCTTTTTTGGCTTTTTCAGCAGCGGCCAATTCGGCAGCTTCCTTTTCGCGTTGCAGTTTCTCAGCCAACAAACGGGCCTCCTCTTCAGCTTTGGCAATAGAATCTTGCACTCTTTGCTGCTCTTTTTCCATTTCTTCAAGCATGGCAAGCTTCTCCTCCCCTTTTCTGGAAAGTCCTTTCTCCACGTTGAATCGATACGCCACCCCTAAGGCATGCTGAATATGATTTGTAGCATTTTCAGTGCTCATGGCCCACTTACCTGTGGTGTTAAAATCCAATCCCCAATGGTCCGAAAACCAAGTCCTGAACCCCAAAACTGCATTGTAAGTTCCTCTGCCCTGATTGTTGGCATCAGTATATCCAGCCCCAATTCCAATATAAGGATCAAAAAAGCCAGTTTCACCCAAAATCATATTAAGGTCATAACTCACCCTAAAATCAAGACCGAAATAATCAATGTCCTCCGGATTTACAACATTATCGATTATTTTCCCTTCGTTGTACTTGTTATAGGTTCCAATAGCTTCCAGACCAAGACCATTCCTAAAATAGCGCCCAACACTTACTCTTGAAGGAAAAGGAACCATGTTCCAGCCTTCCTTGAAATCGAAAAGGTCACCGAATTCATCGCCTGAATCATCCACAATATTGGTGCCCAAAGTCACTATCCATGAGCTCTGGACAATACTGTCTTTTTTTGTTAATTGAGTTTCTTGGGCAAAAATTGATGACGTGAAGACACAAGCCAAAGCCACAAGAGCTGGTTTTGAAATATTCATTGTAATATGATTTGAGGTTATCAGGAACAAAGCTAGGTCAAGTGTCCATAAAGGGAAACTTTGCACTTTCAAGTGCGCTTATTTTCGATAAGAAGTAAAAATGAGAGTTTACCAGCCGACTTTTTGAAAATTCAAGGTTTTTGACGAAGCTGGCATTTTATAAAGGTAAAATGGATATGAAATAGGCGCGTCTTCATTCTTCTCCTGGCCATCAACTTTAGATAATTCAACGGCTACGGTGAGTTCTTCATTCGTTTCATTGATTTTGGACAGCAATGGCTCCACTAGCCCCTGTTGCTCCCCCATGCAGACCACTATGGCCATTTCATGGGAAAAATCAATCATAGGTACGGGAAGACCTGGTTTTCGGGTCTTATTGATTTGAGAATAGAATTTATTCAAGGATTTTGTATCACGAATGGCCATCACATCAAACTGTGCAATGCCACTGTAACCATCGTTGGTCACAAGAACCAACTCCTCCATTTTTTCTCCAGCCATTTTTTTCTGGGCATTACAAGAAAGTAGACAACAGGCAAGTGATATCAGCAGCAGAAATCTCATGAATCAAAATGTATTCTTGAATCGGGATTTGAATGCCTTCTCATAAAGTTCTTCATAAAGCGGAAGAATATGGACAATATCAAACTTTGAAGCGACATTATAGGCATTTTGTTTGAATTTTTCCAGAACTGCATCATCCCTCAGAATCTGCAACGCTTTTGCTGCCATGTCATCTACGTCACCAACGTTGGACATAAATCCAGAGACTCCATCTTTATTCACTTCTGGTATACCTCCGGTATTACTGGACACAACGGCAACTTTGTTGATCATTGCTTCCAAAGCCGCCAAACCAAAACTTTCCGTTTCAGATGGCAATAGAAACAAATCCGAAAAACAAAGGATTCTATCTATCTCTGTACTATTTCCCAAGAACAATACTTTGTCCTTCATGCCCAGATCATCGCACATTTGTTCAGCCTTCTCTTTTTCTGGCCCCTCACCTACCATAATGAGTTTTGCAGGGACTTCCTTCTGAATCCGATAGAAAACCTTGATCACATCAGGAATACGTTTAACCTTCCTGAAATTACTGATGTGGGTTACAATCCGTTCATTCTCTTTCGCCATCAAGGAACGCTGGCAATCTGTATATTCTGTACTGTACTTGGATTTTTCTATAAAGTTAGGAATGACCTCAATCTCCTTTTCAATATCAAAAATATCCAAAGTGCTTTGCTTTAGAGCTTCAGAAACAGAGGTGACCACATCAGATTTATTGATACTGAAGGTAACCGCTGGCTTGTAAAATGGATGTTTACCCACCAATGTAATGTCAGTTCCGTGGAGGGTGGTAATCATCGGGATAAAAATCCCATATTCCTGAAGCATTTTCTTTGCCATATACCCCGCATAGGCATGGGGAATGGCATAATGCACATGCAGAAGTTCTATTCCATATAGCTTGATGGTGTCCACGAGCTTACTGGACAAGGCCAGTTCATACGGTTGGTAATGAAAAAGAGGATATTCAGGCACATGGACTTCGTGAAAATGAATATTATTCCCCAAAAGTCCCAGGCGCACGGGCTGCCGATAGGTAACAAAGTGTACTTCGTGACCCCGCTCGGCCAAAGCTATACCCAATTCAGTGGCTACAACACCACTACCACCAAATGTAGGGTAACAAACAATTGCAATTTTCATGACTACAAATCTAAGCCAATATTTGTTTTCTAATTTATAATGGAATCATAAATAGCTTGCTGGATCCTGGTTCGCAATCCCGATCTTATCAGCAATGTATTGGTGGCCGATGGGTAGGTACGATTGGACAAAAACACATAAACAAGCTCCGCATCTGGGTCGGCCCAGGTATACGTGCCGGTAAAACCACTATGTCCAAAGCTTTTGGGTGACACACAACCACAGGTTGGCCCACTTTCCTCAAGCTGTGGTTTATCAAAACCAACTCCCCTTCTAACATTCTTATTGCAGAAGTAACAGGTGTTGAATTTTTTAACCGTACGCTCATTCAAAAATTGTTCACCACCATAATAACCTCCCTGAAGATACATCTGCATAATCTTGGCCACATCATTCGCCGTGCTGAACAAGCCAGCATGTCCTCCCACACCACCTTGCATGGCAGCACCCATATCATGCACGTAGCCCTGAATGGTTTGGTAGCGAAAATAATCGTCTTCTTCCGTGGGAACAATTTCATCCTTAGGGAATTTATGAAGTGGATTGAAGGAGGTGTATTGCAGCCCCATGGGCTTGTAAAGAAATTCATCGATAAGTTCATCTATGGGCTTTCCATAGGTATCTTCAATATACTTTTTGAAAACATAGTAGCCAACATCACTATACCGATAGCGGTTGGATTTTAAACTTTGGCGACCAATTCTATCATAAATGGAATCCTTATACGCATTGGTGAGGTACAAATGGTCCGCTACCTGATATGGGAAATCTTGGGAAGGGTTTTGACTGTAAAACTCCGGCGAAGGTTTCCTGTCCTTGGTCAATGTTTCCAAATAAAAGGCAATCCAAGCGGGCAAACGCCCATAATGTGATAGCGCCTTAAGCACAGTGACGTCTTTTAATTCGGTGCTTTCATATTCTGGAACCAGTTCCTTAAAGGTGTCGTTCAGCGCAATTTTCCCTTCTTCTTCCATTTTCATGATCAAGGGCAATGTGGAAAGGATCTTAGTCAACGAAGCCAAATCATAAATGGACTCCTCATTCACTTGTTCTTGTGAATTGTAGGTAGGCTTCCCAAAACTCTTATTGTAGATTACCTTTCCTTTTCTAGCTACCAAAACTTGGGCGCCGGGATACATCAGCGAATCCAGACCATGTTGCACCAACGTATCTACCATGGCCAATTGTGAAGAACTCATCCCCACTCGCTCCGGAATACTGTAACCTAGTCGCTCCAAAGATTTTACATCCACCCCAGAGTTCACAGGAAACTCCCCATGGGCAGAAACTGGAAGTCTTCCCGTTGCACCAATGGCACCAAAAATGACCTCGGCAGCCTTTTCTTGGGCTATTTCACTATTCTGATATCCAACAACAACCCCATCCATCGTGTCGAAATTAAGGACATCCAAGAATGCGTATGGCTTTGCGAAAAGGGTTAAAATGGTATTACTGGTTCGAAGCCTTGAAATTTCCTCCAACCAAAACAATTCGTTCTGGGAAAACTTATATCCTTTCCACGGACTTTCATTGCTTTTGTGAAACCCAATAATGACCAGATTATAATTTGCCAGCTCCTTCTTGTACCCAGCGATATCCTTGGCCTCAATTTTTGTGACCTTGTAATATTTATTGAGTGTCTCATAAAATGTATCCCCTGAATCATCGCCAAAGTGCACGTAGGCAATCTTCTTATTGTCCAATTTTCTGATGGGCATCAAGGAAAAATTGTTTTTGGCCACTGTCATGGCGCCTTCAATCGCCTCTTCGTACACCACATCGTTCTCGATGTCATTCAAATCCTCATAAAGATTGTTCAGGTCGATGGGTTGGTAGTTGTACAAACCTGCTTTATACTTGGCCATCAGTATTTTTTTGACGGAATGGGCCAAACGCTCTTCCGAAATGACACCGGTATTATACGCCTCAATGAGTTTTTTCTTGGCTTCGAGGACATTAATGGGCATCAAAAGCATATCATTCCCTGCCAAAAATGCTTGAAGTTCAACTTCACCATCAGGCGCAAATTGGGAAACCGCCTTCATATTCAGGGCATCCGTAAAAACCAGTCCTTGAAAACCCATTTCATTTTGAAGCAGTCCGTAAACAATATCGTTGGAAAGTGATGAAGGATACCCTTCCCTACTTTCCAAACTAGGCACGTCCAAATGGGCTATCATCACGGAACTCAGTCCGTTTTCCACTGTTTTTTTGAAAGGAACAAGTTCGATGGAATCTAACTGTTCCCTAGTTGAATTGATTATGGGCAATGCCTTGTGCGAATCCGTTGCCGTATCGCCATGACCTGGAAAATGCTTTCCACAAGACAAAACCCCAGCGCTTTCCATTCCTTTTATAAAAGCAATTCCCTTTTTGGCCACGTTTGCCGGGTCTTCTCCAAAAGAACGATTCCCGATAATGGGGTTCTGTGGATTGTTATTGACATCCAAATCTGGAGCAAAATTGATATGTACCCCCAAACGCTTGGCATGCTTTCCTATTTGATACCCGACCTTCTCAACAATGGCATTATCCTGAATGGCGCCAAGGGTCATGTTCCATGGGAAAGCGTACGTAGAATCCAACCGCATGGCCATGCCCCACTCCGCATCAGAACCAATCAATAAAGGAATTTTAGCTTCAGATTGATAAGAATTGGTCAGTTTTGCTTGCTGAACCGGTCCACCTGCCAAGAAAATGACACCACCGATTCCTTCTTCTTTCACCAATTTTTTGACCCTATCTTTTGAAGCTTGATCTTGGTTGGAAGCAATACTCACCATAAACAGCTGCCCGACACGTTCTTCCAGACTCATCCTGCTGTACTGCCCCTTCACCCAATTGGCTTGGGCAATAGAATCACTGGTGACCAATGGATTATTTTGGCCTATTACATGCGTGCAAATAAGTATGAAAATGGGGAAGTAGAACTTTATGCGCATAAATATCTTGTCTATGACATGAACTTACAGCACATAAAAATATTGCATTTCATCGAAGAATGCACAGAAATTAAGATTATTTAAGAAACGGCTATACAAATCGGGCATGCCAACTTTCACTGGCAGGTACTTCCCAATTTTCCAAATATTCCTGTTTGGTGGCCACTAAATTGTTGAAAACCACGGTATTTTTAGAAACCGCCTTTTCTTTGGCCATCTTTTTGAAGTCAATCAATGGCTTATAGGCGATGAACTCACCCTGCTTGAAGGAAACGTTCATTCGGTCCAATAATTCCACTTTGAATTTTTGTTCCAAGCTTTGGATAAAGTGTACGGAAGCGTCAATGGAGCAACCGGAAGCACTTGCATTGGTCTGGTCCAAACCGATAATGATGAACCTATTGTACTTCATTTCAAAACCCGCATGCAATTCAGCACCATGTGCCGTCCATTCTTTTAAAAAAGCGGAGACATTTTGTTCTATTTCCTGTTGCTCTTCTTCAGTGAAGCTACGATTGGATTGGTAAATCCAAATTCGGGATGTATCTGGGAGTGTATTAAAATCTACTAGCATGTTTTTTTCTTTTTTCGAGGAAACACCCCTGTAGTTCCCTACCTACGGCAGGCAGGCCTCAAGGGACAATTTTCTTTTTACAAATTTAAGGAGTTTGCCAATAGTTCAGCAACATCTAAAACTATAACACTATCTTCTTTTTCATGAGCCTTGATACCGTCCGTCATCATGGTATTGCAATACGGACATCCGGTGGCTATGATATTTGGATTGGTCTCCAAAGCATCTTTGGTACGTAGTACATTGATGTCCATATCGCCTTTTTCCGGCTCCTTGAACATTTGAGCGCCCCCAGCACCACAGCAGAGCGCTGTTTTTTTATGACGTTTCATTTCCACCACATCCGCATTGGTTTTGGAAAGTAATTCTCTTGGAGCTTCAAAAACCGAATTGGCCCTCCCCAAATAGCAGGGGTCGTGAAACGTAACACGTTTTCCTTTGTACACCTCCCCCTCTATCGTCAAACGGCCATTGTCTATCAATTCCTTTAAAAATTGGGTATGATGCAGCACTTCATACTTGCCCCCCAACTCTGGATATTCATTTTTTAGTGTGTTGAAGGAATGCGGATCGCAGGTTACAATCCGTTTTATTTTGTAACCATTGAGCAATTCAATGTTCATTAGGGCCTGCATCTGAAACAAAAACTCGTTCCCCGCACGTTTGGCCACATCACCCGTGGAACTTTCCTCAGTACCCAAAACAGCAAAATCAACGTTGGCCTTGTTCAATAACTTTACAAAAGCACGGGAAATCTTTTTGGCCCGATCATCGTAACTACCTGCTGAGCCCACCCAGAACAATATTTCTGGCTGCTTTCCTTCTGCCATAAACTGCTGCATGGTCTTTACCTTCAATTGCTCGCTCATAGTTCCAAATTTATTCGTTCACCCAGTTCAATCGGTCCATTTGATTGTAAGGCCACGGTGCACCGTTATTTTCGATATTGGACATCATATTGTTCAACTCCATCGGTGCAGCGGACTGCTCCATGACCAGATAACGTCTCATTTCCACAATAATAGATAAGGGATCTATACTTACGGGACAGGCTTGCACGCAGGCATTGCACGTGGTGCATGCCCATAATTCTTCGCGGGTGATATAATCATCCAACAATTGTTTGCCATCCGAAACAAATTCGCCTTTATTGGCATCCATGATTTTCCCAACTTCTTCCAAGCGGTCACGGGTATCCATCATGATTTTTCGGGGTGATAGTTTCTTTCCTGTTTGATTGGCAGGACACTCAGAGGTACAACGACCACATTCGGTACAGGTGTAGGCATTCAACAGTTGCACCCAATTCAGGTCCATCACATCTGATGCGCCGAACTTTTCTGGTGGTGGGGCATCCTCTGGCGGAGTTGCATATGGGTCAGCCGATGGGTCCATCATCAATTTTACCTCATTGGTGACGGATTCCAAATTATTGAACTGTCCCTGTGGTTTCACCCTTCCATAATATGTGTTGGGAAACGCCAACAGAATGTGCAGGTGTTTTGAATAATACAAATAATTCAAAAAAGCCAAAATGCCCAAAATGTGCAACCACCAAGCGGTACGCTCAATCAATATCAACGAAGACATAGAAAGTCCATCCAACAACGGCACAATAAATTGACTGATTGGAAAAGCTCCCGCTTCAGTATAGTGGGCAGCTCCCATCTGCTGTAGTTGGGAATCTGCCGCGTTCATCGTCAAAAACAACAGCATCAGCACAAATTCAATATAAAGAATCATGTTCCCGTCTGTTTTGGGCCATCCCTTCATTTCGGGTTTAATGAACCGTTGTAGTTTGATGATATTCCGACGTATCCAAAAAACCACTACGGCCACAATGACCAAAAAAGCCAAAACCTCAAAAGACGCAATAAGAAAATCATACACCCCACCAAGTGGTGAAAACAGTCGATGGGTTCCTAAAACCCCATCCAAGATGATTTCCAATACCTCAATATTGATGATTACAAAACCTACATACACAAAAATGTGCATGAGTCCTGCTATGGGTCGTACCACCATTTTAGTCTGCCCCAGTGCAATACGCACCATGTTTTTCCAACGTAAGGGTTTATGGTCACTTACATCGACATCTTTTCCCAATTTGATGTTTCGGGACAGCTTTTTGACATTTCTTGTAAAGAAACCAATGCCTGCAATCAGGGCTATCACAAAAAGTATATTGGGTATATATTCCATGGTGTCCTAGTTCTGGGTCTGGATTGAATCAGCTGGATCATTCTCTGGGAGCGTGTAGTCCTTTTGCTTTTTCCCAAAAACGGATACGTTGACATATCGTTTGGGGTTAAGCCTGAAATCTTGCAACAAGAGTTCCAATTGCCGTGAAGATTCCGCCAGATTGTCGTACAACGCATCGTCTTTATGAAGTTTTCCCAAAGATCCTTCGCCCTGCTCAATTTTTCCGAGAATGCCGTTAAGCTTGTCCACGGTTTCTTGGAAATTATTTAAGGTTCCCGCTAAATCCACATTGGCCAAGGAATCTGAAAGCTTTGAAAAGTTGGAGGTGATGTTATCCACATTTTTGAGTGAACTGACCAATTGCTCCTTGTTATTTTCCAAGAGCATATTGATTTTATCGGCGCTGCCCTTAAATGCTTTTACCAATGCATTCAAAGAAACAATGGTCTCTTTAAGTTCTTTCTTGGTGGGATCGTCCAAAATCTGGTTGACGTTCATCAACAACGAATCTGCATTGGAGACCGCTCCTTCCACTTTCATCTGCAATGGTGTGAGCTTTTGCTGAACCAACTCTGTAATTCCAGGTTTTATTTTGGATTGCAGGGTATCACCCGATTTTGCCATCGGTGCGCCATCAAAAACAGGAACAATCTGGATTCCTTTTCCACCAATGATTCCTGTATCAAAAAGTTCTGCGATACTGTTTTTGGAGAAATCGAATTCATTGCTCACAGAGAAGGTCACCAACAGCTTTCCGGAATCATCCTTAAAGCCAATACTGGTAACATTGCCCACATTGTACCCATTGATGGATACCTGTGTACCTGCTTGTAGGCCGCCTACATTCTCGTATACGGCATAAAATGTTTTGTTATTATCGAATAATGGGGAGGATTTTAAATAACTCAGCCCGAAAACAAAGGCAAAAATTCCTACGAGTACAATAACCCCGGTTTTAACTTCCCTAGATAGCTTCAAAGGATTCGGTTTATGGTTTAAACAAAATTAGGAATAATTTTTACAAGGGTGCCAAAGATGTTAATCTAGTTCACTGCTTGGGACAAAGGCACCCGTTTGCCATCCTTGTAAGCCACTATATATGAAGTAGTATACCCTTTGGCATCTGCATTGGCCTTTAGTTTTTTGGCATCCTCCAAGGAGGTTGCATTGCCATACATATATCTAAAAAGGTTGTTATATGGTTCTCTAGATAGATTATCCAGCCCATTAAAGTTCTCCCCTTTTAGGGGAATACTCTTGGCACTGGCCAAAAGCTGCACTTTAAAAACAACGCGATTGGTAGCAGGCTCAACGGTTTCCTTCACTTTTTCTTTTGGGGTGGAAACAACCACTGTTACCTCCTCTTTAGGAGTTTCTTTGACCGTTTCTTTGACTACTTCCTTCGTTTCTTCCTTTTCTTCTTCTTTGGTCTCCGCAGGAATATCCACAGCTACTTCATTGCCTTCAATTTCATTGGATATATTGCTGATATCAATCCCTGTATTGATTTCAGATTTATAGGATAACACAGCATCGGCTATGGCCTTGCCCATTTCGCTCTGCCCATTTTTTGAATTTAAATAGGTGCCTTCACTTTTATTGGTCAAGAATCCGGTTTCCACCAAAACACTGGGCATAAAGGTTTGGTGCAATACTATAAACCCGGCTTGCTTTACCTTTCTGTCCTTTCTGTTGAGCCTTTTTGTGAAGTTATCCTGAAGTTTTTTACCTAAAAGAATACTCTGATCCAAGAATTCTTCTTGCATAATGGTCAATCCTATGATTGATTCTGGTGAATTAATATCATAATCAGCATATCGCTTGGCGTAGTCATCCTCTAGATAAATTACCGAGTTTTCCTTTTTAGCCACTTCAAAGTTTCGCTGATTGGCATGCAATCCCAACACAAAAGTTTCCGCTCCATCAGCGTCTGAACTGTGGGAATTGCAATGAACCGATACAAAAAGGTCTGCATTGGCCTGATTGGCTATCTCCCCTCTTTTAAAGAGGTCAACGAAGGTATCATCATCCCGAGTATACAGCACTTGAATGTTTGGATCTTTGGACAGCTCCTTGCCCGCTGCAAGCACCACTTTTAAGGCAATGTCCTTTTCTAAAAACCCATTTCCAATATTTCCTGGGTCGTGCCCTCCATGCCCTGCATCCAAAACCACAATAAACTTATCTTTGGGGGGTAGTTCGGTATCATTTTTGGTGAAAGAGGTCAAGGAAAGGACTACGAAAAGAAAAACTAAAAATGTAAACCGACTTTTATTCATACGAACTGTTAATTATGGTATTCTCTATTGGTTAAAAATATCGTAATCCCCCACAAGTGGAATAAAAAATATATGTAAGTTTGAGCCCAAAAACTGAGCCAAACTAGCACAAAAATAGGATATATCACGTTGCAATCAAACAAACATCTTTTAGTTTTCCTATTTGTTCTTCTATGCGGCAGACTCACCTTAACAGCTCAGGAAGACCCGATTACACCTTTGCCAATCAAGGCTATGAAGGATAGTATCACGGCTCCTTTGATACCTGCCGATTTTCTAAAAGGTCCCAATGAGGTTGATTCAGTCGAGGTAGATTCCGCATCCCAAAAGCAGCCTTTATTGCTGGACAAAATCAAATATAAGGCCAAGGATTACGTAAAACTTAGCCAGAAAGATAACAAAATTTATTTATACGACGAGGCAGAAATTTACTATCAAGATACCGAATTAAAAGCCGGTGTTATTGTTATGGATTATGTGAAGAATGAAGTCTACGCCGGTCGTATTAAGGATGATAAAGGGGAATACACGCAACTGCCTTTCTTTAAACAGGGTGATAATGAGGTAAGACCCGATTCCATCCGTTTTAATTTTGATACACAAAAGGCACTCATCTGGAATTCCAGAACGGAACAGCAGGCCGGTGTGGGGCAATTGGGCAGTGATGCCATGAACGTCTATGCAGAAATTACCAAAAAGGAAAACGATTCGGTGTATTTTTTGAGCGAGGGTAAACTGACGACCTCAAAAGATACAGCTGACCCCGATTATTACATTCGAGTGCGCAAGGCAAAATTTGTTCCCAAAAAGAAAATCATTGCAGGATTTAGCAACATGTACATTGTTGATGTTCCCACACCAATTGCCTTGCCCTTTGCCTATTTTCCGCTATCTCAAGGACGAACGGCGGGATTGATTTTCCCCACCTTCGGAAATGATCCACAGCGTGGTTATTTTCTGCAGAATGGAGGATACTATCTACCCATTAGTGATTATGTGGATTTGAGCGTGATGGGAGATTTTTACACCAATGGCAGCTATGGTTTCCGAGGGCAATCCATTTATGCGAAACGCTATAATTTTAGAGGAAACGTCAACGTCAGCTACGAAAACCTGGTCCGAAGTCAAAAAGGATTTGATGACTACAGCCGCACGAGCAACTATAACATTCGAATATCGCATACCCAAGACCCCAAGGCAAGTCCGTATTCACGATTTTCCGCTTCGGTGAACCTGGGGAGTAGTCAGTACTACACCAACTCACTGAACCAAGTCAACCGAAACAATTCACAGACCAACACTTTTGCTTCGTCCATTAGTTATTCCAAAACATTTCCGGCCTATCCATCCGTCAATGCCAGTTTAACCCTTAGCCATACGCAAAACTCCAGAACGCAAGCCATTAACATGTCCTTGCCGACCCTTCAAGCGAGTATGGAGCGGATTTTCCCCTTTGCCAAAAGAGAGGGTATAAAAAAGGGGATTATTCAAAACGTCAACTTTCAGTACGATGTAAACGCACAAAACAGCATCACGACTACGGAAGAGGATTTCTTCACCAGCAAAATGTTTGAGGATGCCCGAATCGGAGCTCGGCACCGTATTCCTATCGGAACGAACTTTAAGGTGGCCAAGTACCTCAGTGTCAGTATGAACGGGAGTTATGAAGATGTTTGGACACTGGAAACCGTTCGTCGTAGATATGATGCTGAACAAGAAGCCGTGGTTACAGATACCATTCCCGGTTTTGACCGATTTAACCGATACAACCTTGGGGCTAGTATAGGAACAGTGGTTTATGGTACCTTCAACTTTGGTGAGGATAAAAAAATTCAGGCGATACGCCACGTAATGCGTCCCTCCATTGGCTATAGCTACACTCCCTCTTTTGAACAGTTTTATGATACCTACACAGATGAGGATGGCGAAGATGTTCAATATACCCCTTTTGAGACAAGTATCTACGGAAGGCCCTCATTGACCCGTGGAAGCTCACTTAACTTCTCATTACAGAATACCCTTGAAGCCAAAGTACGGGACAAGGATTCCACGGCAACAGAGCCTAAAAAAGTGAGCATTCTTAGCAACTTGACCTTTTCTACCAACTATAATTTTGAAGCGGACTCCTTAAAACTAAGTCCCATCAACATAAGTGGTGCTACTGAAATTATTAAAAATGTACCCATTAACTTCTCGGCAACTCTTGACCCCTACGCCATAGATAATAATGGTAGGCGAATCAATACCCTGAACGTAAAAAATGGTGGTGGTTTGGCACGACTTACCTCGGCCCGTTTAAACACTGGATTCTCCATCAATAGTGAAATGTTCCAGAAAGGAGGAAAAAAGAAGAGCGGTGAGCAACCCATTGAAGAACCTGACTATGGTGCCAACCCATTTGAATTGAAAGGGGCACGAGATGCGGAGCCCCATTTTAAGCAAGGTGATGAGGAAGGTGGTGACGTGGACAACCCGCTCTATAACACCAAAGTCCCTTGGGATATGCGATTGACCTATGTCGCCACTTATGGTAACAGAAACCGTGAAAAAGAGATTACCAACCATTCCCTGATGTTTACCGGGAACATTCAGCTTTCGCCCAAATGGGAGGTTGGGTTTAACTCGGGATACGATTTTAAGAACAAAGGCTTTGCCGATACGCGATTTAACTTTAAACGCGATTTGAGCAGTTTTAGGCTCAGTTTTGATTGGACTCCTTTTGGACGCTATGAGCGATGGTACTTCTTTATTGGGATAAAGAGTTCCCTACTTAGCGACCTGAAATGGGAAAACAGAAGCCAACCTTTTAGCGGCAGACGATAATTTTGAATACCTTCAACATAGAAATAAGCATTAGCTATGAAAAAAATAATCAACACTACCAAAGCACCAGACCCCATAGGCCCCTATAACCAAGCCGTTCTTGTAAAGGACACCCTTTATATTTCTGGCCAGATTGCCCTAGACCCAGCAACCGGAGAATTGATAAAAGGTGATGTGAAGGCGGAGACAAAACAATCGTTGGAAAATCTTAAGGCCATTCTTGAAGCTGCGGATATGACCTTTGAAAATGTGGTAAAGACCTCCATCTTCATAAAAGATATGCATCAATTTGCATTGATCAATGAGGTATATGGCACTTATTTTGACGCGGATACCGCACCAGCGCGTGAAACTGTGGAAGTTGCGAACCTTCCCAAGTTCGTCAACGTTGAAATTTCAATGATTGCAGTTAAATAGTTTCTTTGTGAAACTCAACCAACCCTTCAATAGGTCTTCTTCGGATAACTCCTAAAATTAGGTCGTTTCGCTCCAAACAAGCCGTTAATTCATTTTGAAGGAAATGTGCAATACTGCCCACAAAGCTAATAGGAACTTTGGTGGCCAATTCAAATTGCATAATGTAGTTATTTACGAATTGTTGTAGCCCTTTCTCAATAACACCTTTACAATAGGGGTGTTCCTTGTTTTCAATGATAAATCGGGCAAAAGTGGCCAAATACGTGTTTGGATTGGGTTGTTTGTACAGATGTTCCTTAATCACATCCGCATCCAAATCATATTCCTTGGCGAATTTTATGCCTAAATCCTGTGGCATTTTATGAAAATAGTAGTCACGCAACAACTTTCTTCCAAAGAAGTTACCACTACCATCATCCATTAAAATATAGCCTAAAGAGGTTACTTTTTGAATTAATTGGTGGCCATCGTAATAGCTGCAGTTGGAACCTGTACCTAAAATGCAAACGATACCCTGCCTGCCAATTTTGGTGGTGGAATAAATGGCCGCGAAGGTGTCTTCCCTTACTTCGGCTTTGGCATGTGGAAAAAAGTCCTTAAAAATGGCTTTCAGGAAATTTTTCATTCTATCGGTACCACAGCCTGCACCGTAAAAGTATAATTGACGTACTTCTTCCCTGTTTTTGGAAAGTTCAAAATTGTTGGCCAAACGATCCTCGATTACCTCACGGGTAAGCACTTCTGGACTAAGTCCCAAAGTTTGGGTAAGGAACAACTGTTCTCCCTTATCGCTCAAGGCAATCCAATCTGACTTGGTGGCGCCACTATCCACGATTAAAATCATACGTCAAGTTTTTAGAAAGAAATCCTGAAGAGGGGAACCCCCTTCAGGAAATCCGTGTAAGATACTAAAATTATAGGCTTGCTGCGTGCAATGCCAAGTCAACCAATTTATTGGAATAACCGGTCTCATTGTCGTACCAAGAAACCACCTTGAAGAATTTAGAATTCAACTCGATACCGGCATCGGCATCAAAGATGGAAGTTCTAACGTCACCAACGAAATCTTGGGAAACCACCAACTCATCAGTGTAACCCAAAATACCGGCCAACTCTCCGTCAGCAGCTTTTTTCATGGCAGCTTTGATTCCTTCGTAAGACGTGTCTTTTTCCAATTTTACGGTCAAATCCACTACGGAAACATCAGCAGTAGGAACCCTAAAGGCCATACCAGTCAATTTTCCTTCCAAGGATGGGATTACTTTGGTAACCGCTTTGGCAGCACCTGTAGCAGCAGGAATAATGTTCAATAGGGCACTTCTACCTCCCCTGAAATCTTTTCTTGATGGACCATCAACTGTCAACTGAGTTGCTGTAGTGGCGTGTACGGTGGTCATCAATGCCTCAGCAATACCAAACTCGTCGTTAAGTACTTTGGCAATCGGAGCCAAACAGTTGGTAGTACAAGAAGCGTTGGAAATAATGGTGTCTGATGGCTTTACATCTTTATGGTTTACACCCATAACAAACATAGGAGCATCTTTTGAAGGAGCGGAGATAACCACTTTCTTGGCACCACCATCAATGTGGTACTGTGCGGTTTCCAAAGTAGTGAAGATACCGGTACACTCAGCAACGATTTCGGCACCAACTTCATCCCACTTCAAGTTTTTGGGATCACGTTCTGCAGTGATTCTGATGGTTTTACCGTTTACCACCAAATGGCCGTCCTTTACTTCTACAGTTCCATCAAACAAACCATGTACTGAATCGTACTTCAACAAGTAGGCAAGGTGGTCTACATCCAACAAATCGTTGATGGCCACTACCTCTACATCACCTCTTTTAACGGTTGCCCTAAATACCAACCTTCCAATTCTACCGAATCCATTGATTCCTATTTTCAAATTTGACATTTTTACTTTTTTAAAGTGTTTACATTAAGTTGTCATTATATCGGAAACTCTAATGAGCTCTTCATCTATTTCTGTGTGTGCCTTTATGGCTTCTGCAATGGGTGTCAATACCAACTTGGTGTCTCGTATACCCACCATGTAGTTAGATTTCCCTTCCATTAAACTTTCAACTGCCTTCACGCCCATTCTACTGGCCAAAACGCGGTCAAAACAGCTTGGATTACCACCACGTTGCATGTGGCCCAACACGGAAACCCTTACATCATAAATAGGCAAGTGTTCTTCCACATATTCTTTTAGCTCGAAAACATTCTTACCTGTTTTATCCCCTTCAGCAACAATTACAATACTGGATGATTTTCCAGATTTTTTACTACGCTTCAAGGAATCCAACAATCGTTCAAGTCCCAAGTTCTGTTCTGGTATCAATATTTCCTCGGCACCTGCCCCTACACCTGCATTCAAGGCGATATGACCTACATCTCGACCCATTACCTCAACAAAAAACAGACGGTTATGCGAACTAGCGGTATCCCGAATCTTATCAATGGCATCAACTACCGTGTTGATGGCTGTGTCAAAACCTATGGTATACGAAGAACCTAAAATATCATTGTCAATGGTTCCTGGAATTCCCATGATGGGGAAATCGTACTCTTCGTTAAAGATCATAGCCCCTGCAAAACTTCCATTACCACCGATCACCACAAAAGCATCGATACCTTCTTTAACCAATTGGTCGTAAGCTTTCTTCCTTCCTTCCGGTGTTCTGAATTCGTTGCAACGAGCAGATTTTAGGATGGTACCTCCTTTATTGATGATATTGTTTACACTACGGGCGTCCAAAGTCTTGAAATCGCCTTCAATCATTCCTTGATATCCCCTGTAAATACCTACGCACTCAATATTCATGTACGCGCACGTACGCACCACAGAGCGAATTGCCGCGTTCATCCCCGGAGAGTCTCCACCGGAGGTAAAAACTCCTATTTTCTTTATTTCTGAGGCCATTCAAAATTTTAAAGGGTCAAAACTAGGAAACTTTATCCAAAATATGAATGACATGATAATTTATTTGTTTTCCCTGAAATCCTCAAACGTTTTCGTAAGAAATTCATCAAAAACAGTGAAAAAATTCAGTTGTATCACGGTTGTTTTAACCGCGATTCCTTTTTGGGCATAAAACGAATTAAACTATCCTTTCCCATGGTTTCCAATGGGGCTTCGGGTTGTTCGGATTCCTCCGCCGCTGGAGTAATCTCTACTTTGTCCTTTTTGTTGAATACCTTTTGCATCAACTCCTTAAAGCTGTTGAAATCCACTTGATAGGAAAGACCCACACCTTGGGTATACCCCTGTCTTTCCGCTAAAAATTGCTGAATCTGGTTTTCTCGATTGAAGATTTTTGCACTCAGGGTTCCTTGTTCATTCAATAAAACCTGAACCTCAACATCACCGGCTACCACAGTTTCCGAAACGCCGCCTACAGGAACCCCCACCCTTCCGTTGACCAAGATTCGGTCTGAGATTTGGGTCGATACCGTTACACCAATCCTATTCTCAGTTTTGATATCCGCATTAGGGTCCAAAAGTCCTTGCTCATAGGATAGTCCAAGGTTGAATTTGTCATTATTCCCCGCCAAAATCTGATTAAGAAGTCCTGATGCGGTCTGAATGAGGTTTCCAGTTACCGCCTGTTGGTTGATTCCGGTCTGTGCATTCACAAATGTTCCCTGTGCCAGAAGGAAAAAGGCATTTCGTTCTTTTACCGTTGGGTCTTGCAATCGGTATTCCAATTCTGACTGAACTACGGAGTTGGTTCCCGGAAAATCAATCCCAAAATTAATGTTCGGGCTTTCCAACTCGCCATCCAACCGAACGACAACCTCGGTAGGAATCCTTCCGGTATAGCCCGGATTGTCCAATAGTGGCGCAGGGTTGGCATTAAGCGAATAGACCGCCTCCAAGTTCAATTGGGCTGCCAATGGGTCTCGTTCCCAAAGAATGGTCCCTCCGGGACGTACTTTGAACTTTTTGTCGATGACACCCCCATATTTAAAATTGTACTCTCCCGTTACCGCGACAAATTCCCCATACATGTTGAATTTACCATTGGTATTGATTTCTATCAGCAAGATTCCTTCCCCAGTACCCTTCAAGGAACTTCCTGAACTACGATCTACCACGATTTCTACCTCAGCTTCTGGTGTCACGGCAAGGTCAAATTCCATTTCCAGACCCTGATAATCTTGAAGTACGCGTTCTTCTGTAAAGGATTCTGATTCACCTTTTTCAATAAAATTGATAAAGGAATAGTCGCCAACGCTGGTAACATCACTCAACGGGATTTTTAGCGAAGTACCCCTCGCGGTGGTGGCATCCACTTTGATGGTGAGTGCATCTGTTGGCCCATAAATACTTCCCGTACCATTGATGAACCCTTGACCGTAGTAAAGGGATTCCTCATCGAACTCGGTATTCAGAATCATGAAGCGGTTGTTCTTCGTATCCACATCTAGGCCCAGATACCAATCCTCAAACCCGGTGTGACTTATGGTGCCATCCAGAGTGGCTTTGGTGCCTTCGTCCACATCGGAGAGGCCCACATTTTCAAAATAAAAACTTTGGTCAAACAGGCGGACCCTAGAATATTGTGCAAAATTATAATCCACATTCAGGTAGGGAATCCCAATACCCGCATTGACAAGACTCAAAGACCCATTAATGGATGGATTGTTGACACTTCCGGTAATCTTTGCACTTCCTATGATACTACCTCGAATATTTGATATAATGTCTTCACCCAAAGGAGCAAAGGGTTCCAAGCTGAAATCGGTGAAATTCGCGGACAGGTCCAATTCCTGTTTATTGTTGTAATTGGTCACCTTGCCATTGATGCTCATCTTCTCTTTTCCGTTGTCATTGAGCCATGTGCTCACTCCGAACTGAGTAAGGTCATTATTTCCAAAAATACCTACTTCCAAATCGCCCAAACGAATATCATTGACACTAAAGTCGCTAATGTTAAGGCTGGAGGTGGGCAAATATTTCCCATCTTTCTGTAGAATATTCAAAAAACCATCCACGGAACCGTTGAGCTTGAGACTATCAATGGACGGTGTGATTTTGTTCAGCGAAACAATCTTAAACTGAAGGTCCAAATCCTTATAGGTTGAATCCGCAAATTCACCCCTTAACCGAATCTGCTCCCGGTTATTGTTGTCCATTACCACATCTTCAATTCGAATACTGTCCAAGGTCCTGTTGATGATCACCTTGTTCTGGCTGTTCCCATCTTTATTGAGCACCCAAGTGTTACCTTTAAAGCTAACATCGGATTTCTTAAGGCCGATCACGGACCTGTTGTTTTCATTGAAGGTATGATAGAAATTGAGGTTGTAACTATCATTGTATTCACTACCACCCTTGAACTCTGTTCTAAAGAACAGGGTATCTTTTAAGGTGGTATTGATCAAGCTAAAATCCTTGATGTCGTAATAGTTGGTGGCCATATCCTCAACCGAAACGAAGGTATTGAAGAGCGGGTTCTTATTGTCAATTTTCAGTTCAATGTTGTCGAATGTGTTGCCAAAGGCTACGATGCTGGGTGATTTAAAAGTGAGTTTGAAATCCCCTTCGTCCGAAACAATGTTACCGCGAATAAATGTGTTGGGGTCGAAGGCCACTTCCGGGAAAAAAACATCTACAATTTTATTGTAAATCTTAAAATTGAAGTCCAAATGCTGCCCTTCCGAAATTTCATAAGGTTTGTAGTTGGTGTAAATGCTACCGATGGAGTTCTGCACCAACTTGCCGATCTCATTCACCTTGAACTTGCCTTTTACATATCCGGTGATGATGTCCGGCGAATTGATTTCCACAGTCCGCACCGTATCTTGGTCAAATGAGGAATACACCGAAAAATCCTCAAAGTAGTACGTAGAGTTTTGATTCTGGTAGGTGGTATTGGAAAATCGCATTTGCCCTGCCATATCGTCCAGGGTGCGACCCTCAATATCCATGTTCACATGCCCCTTGAAGATTGAAATGCTGTCATCAATAAAATTGAGTTCCTTTAAATCTGCATAGTCGACTGCCGCAATAAAATTGAATTTGTTCTCACTGCCCCCAAAGTCTGCCAACCCTTTAAAATCGAAACGGAAATTCTCATCATTGCAGAGCAACGTACCATCAAACAATTGGTCCTTGAGAATACCTGATATTTTAATATTGTTGTATTCGTAATTGTTGAACTGCAGTTTGTACACTTCCCCAATGACTTCGGTATTCAGATTTTCCGCAGCGAATCCTTTTCCTTCCACATTCACATCCAAAGAGGTAAGGCCCAGTTCATCATCTTCAATAAAATCCCCTAAATCAAAGTCAATCAATGAAATGAATCCGATGTATGAGGCATCGTTCTTTGCTTGGAGATTGGTCATTTGCACGTCCATATAACTGCTCCCCACGGCAGTATTGAGGTTTACTTTCACATCCAAAGATGTTTCCGTTACCTCGGCATCGCCGCGAACCGTAAATTGACCTAATTTCTGAACGGTTTCTGGAATGTTCCTTCCCAAAATATTGGGTAAGAGCGCCCGCAATTGGTAATAGCTAGAGGTTAGATTGTCAATATCGCCCCGAATAACAAAGGGAGCTTGGTCCGTGAACATGTTATCGAACTCAAAATCCCCACGGACCCCTGTATCGTCCGTAAAAAGAAACAGATTATCTACTTGAAGCTTGTTGAGCACTCCAGAAAAATCACCGGTAAGGGTGACCACCCTATCCTGACCAAATTCATCATAAAAAGTGTTTACCTCATTTAAGGCTACGGTTGATTCGGTAAAATTGGCTTCAAGCTGCACGCGGTCCACAAATTCCGCAAAATCCTCCCGATTGTAATTGAACACCAAATTTCCTTTTAATTCGGACTGCTCCGTGTCAATCAGAAGCTCATCAAACCGCATCTGTTCCTTGGTATACTTAAACTTTGTGGCCAGTTTTTTAAGCCGAAGTCCTCGTTTGGCCTCCATAGAAAGGTCTTTGATGTCCAGTGTGACCTCGGGACCTAAAATTTGAAAATCGTTGGCCAAAATATTCAGTTCGGTAAAGTTCAGGATACCGGGTGATTCCAAATTTTCATCACTCAGCATGAACCTTCCATCATTGATTTGAATCTCATCAGAGGACAAAAAGAAAGGTGGCGTGCCCGGAGGTCTGGGTTTCCCATCATCCAATTTGGCCACGAATACATCCAAATTAGTATCAGATTCACCCTCATAGGTCTTTAAGTTGAAGAAAAGACCATCTACTTCAATATCCCCAAACTCCATTTTGCCGTTGGCCATATTCCGTACGTTCAAAACTGAAGTGGTCAGTTTATTGATGTAGGCCAGCGTATCTTTCTTGTAATCCTGAATGTAAATGCCCTTTACCCCAACATTGAGATTAAAGAGGGAAAGACTTACTTGATCTATCTGAATATTGGTGCCAAACTCCTTATTAATAGTTTCCATGGCATATTTGGCCATCTTGGTCTGCACTGCCGGCATGGATAAAATCAACGAGCCCAGTACCATGATCAGCAAAATTGCCAATAGGAAACGAAGTAGTATTTTCCGAAGTTTTTTGATAGGGCTTTATGTTTTACCTTTGATGTCCAATTTTTGTTCCAAAGCCAGTGGCAAATTCAAAAAATTACATTCTTGCAATTGAATCATCGTGTGATGATACATCAGCCGCCGTTCTCTGCAATACAAAGGTACTGAGCAATGTGGTGGCGACACAAGAAATCCACAAGCAATATGGAGGTGTTGTCCCAGAGTTGGCATCGCGGGCCCATCAACAAAATATTGTCCCTGTGGTACACCAAGCCTTGGCCAAGGCAAATATCGATAAAAAACAACTATCCGCCATAGCCTTTACGCGTGGCCCGGGACTCATGGGTTCGCTGCTTGTCGGCACCTCATTTGCCAAGTCCTTGGCACTTGGTCTGGACATTCCTTTGATAGAAGTTAACCATATGGAAGCCCATATTTTGGCCCATTTTATCGAAGATGAGACACGCACTCCCCCACCGTTTCCATTTTTGGCAATGACCATCAGCGGAGGTCACACCCAAATTGTAAAGGTCTCTGACCATTTTACTATGGAAGTGTTGGGCGAAACCTTGGATGATGCCGTGGGCGAAGCCTTTGACAAAAGCGCTAAGCTTATGGGGCTGCCCTACCCAGGAGGACCATTGGTAGACAAGCACGCCCGACAAGGCAATGCTTTGGCCTATGATTTTCCAAAACCAAAAGTGGATGGGCTCAATTTTAGTTTCAGCGGCTTAAAGACCAGTATCCTATATTTCTTGCAGCGGGAGACCAAGAACAATCCCGATTTTGTTTCACAAAACATTGATGATATCTGTGCATCCGTTCAATATACCATTTTGGAGATTTTGATGGAAAAACTCAAGATTGCCGTTGAACAAACAGGAATAACCCATGTTGCTATTGGTGGTGGGGTTGCTGCCAATTCTGGCATCCGAGGTAGATTAAAAGAGGCTGAAGAAACCCTCGGCTGGACGACTTACATCCCTAAATTTGAGTATTGTACGGACAACGCTGCCATGATCGGAATTGTTGGCTATCTTAAATTTGAAGCTGGTGATTTTACCGACCAGAGTGTTGCCGCCAAGGCCCGATATGCCATAGGAAGTTGACCTAAATCACAATTATTTCCCTACCTTTCCTTTCAAGAAATTGATGTTTGGCTTACAACGACGAAATAGCAAAAAGAATTCAACATGCTCTTGCACTCATTCCCGAAAATTTCACTGAAAAGAAAATGTTTGGGGGCGTCGCTTTCCTGTACCATGGAAAAATGACGGTCGGTGTGGTAAAGGATGAGTTGATGGTTCGTATACTCGACAACAAAATGGAATCCGCATTGCGACAAGAACATACCAGACCCATGGACTTTACGGGAAAACCAATGAAAGAGTTTGTTTTTGTGTCGCAAAACGGTTTTAGGAGTGAAGAACAATTGCAACTTTGGATAGAGTTGGGGCTGGAACATGCAAAAAGTAAACTACAGTAAATGCAGCTCTTTTATAATCCCTCTTTAGATCATAGTGCCACACAGTTTGTTTTTCCTCCTGACGAAAGCAAACATATTGTTCGTGTACTCCGAAAACAAGAGGGAGATGTACTGCACATCACCAACGGGAAAGGGTATACCTTCGAGGCTGAAATTATGGTGGCGGACCAAAAAAAATGTAAAGCCCGAATCATATCCACCAAAAAATCGATTCCCAAACGATTCAATGTACATCTTGCCGTAGCACCTACCAAAATGAACGATCGCTACGAATGGTTCCTTGAAAAAGCCACAGAAATTGGTGTAGATGAAATCACTCCTATTATTTGCGATAATTCTGAACGAAAAACCGTAAAACTAGATCGGATGGAACGTGTGCTTCAATCCGCCATGAAACAGTCCTTACAAACCGTTTTGCCAAAACTCAATCCCCCAACCCCCTTTAAAACATTTATCGAAGGGGAACACACGGGGTTGAAATTTATAGGCCATTGTGATGAGGGAGAAAAAATGGAATTAAAAAGACGAGTGATTGCCGATATGGACGTGACCATCCTAATTGGGCCCGAAGGAGATTTCTCCAAAGAAGAAATTGACCTTGCCAAAGAAAAAGGTTTTGTCCCCATCTCCATGGGAAATACACGTTTGCGAACAGAGACTGCCGCCGTCGTAGCATGTACCACCGTGGCTATCATCAATAGTTAATTAAAAAGCTCCTCCCATTTATTGCTTATGAATCAGTACTTTTGATATGAACAATTTCTCCGTAATGACGCACTATATCAAAATCGTTTCTTTGCTGACACTAATGATCATCGGTTCAGCATCGGCGCAGGAGATTGCCATTCTAAAGTACGGTGGTGGTGGCGATTGGTATTCCAACCCCACAGCTTTGCCAAACCTCATTCAATTCTGCAATGCCAATATTGGCACACGGATAGCTTCCGAACCCGAAACCGTGGAAACGGGGAGCGTCACCATTTTTAAATATCCATTCCTACACATGACAGGCCATGGAAATGTCTTTTTTACAGACGAGGAGGCCGAAAACCTTAGAACCTATCTTCTTTCCGGTGGGTTTCTACATATCGATGACAACTATGGGATGGCTCCGTATTTGGAACGGGAACTGAAAAAAGTATTCCCTGAAAAACAGTTGGAGGAATTAGGTTCCGACCATCCTGTTTTCAATCAAAAATTTAAATTCCCCGACGGACTTCCCAAAATACACGAGCATGATGGCAAAAGGCCTCAAGCCCTTGGCATTTTTGACAAAGGAAGGTTGATACTATTGTTTACTTTTGAATCTGACCTCGGCGATGGTTGGGAAGACCCCTCCGTGCACAACGACCCTGAAGATGTACGATTAAAAGCCCTACAAATGGGTGCCAATATTGTGGAATATGCCTTTAAAAGTTAGTACATGACTTCAAAAACCATAGCCAACGGAATTCTTAGGGCCGTCGCCATCATAGTGGGCGTTTTGTTACTTGCTTATTTTCTGTATAAAATTCAGTCTGTATTGGCCTATTTGGCCATTGCTGCGGTAATTGCTCTTTTAGGAAGACCCGTAGTATTGTTTTTAAGACGAAGATTGAAGTTTCCCAACACTTTGGCCGTGGTGGCCACCATGGTCTTTATGCTTGGGATTTTCATGGGGATATTGGCCTTGTTCATTCCTTTGATCACCGAACAAAGCAAGAATCTGTCCCTTTTGGACATCAATTCATTGAAAGCGGACATCAATGCCCTGTACATCCAAATCTTGGAATACTTCGGAGCCCCCTCGGGAAATATTGAGGATTTAATCAAAGATTCCCATCTTGATGAAAGCATGCTCAAAGATTTGGATTTTGGATTTATTCCCAACTTTCTCAACTCATTTGTGAACACCTTGAGCAATTTTAGTGTTGGATTTTTCTCTGTCCTTTTCATTTCATTTTTCTTTTTAAAGGACAGCAAACTTTTTCAAAATGGCATGCTCACTTTTGTGCCGGACAACAAGGAAAGTAATCTGGTAAAATCGGTTGACAAAATCAACGGATTGCTCTCAAGATACTTTGCTGGAATCTTATTACAGTTGTTCATTTTGTTTGTAATCTATACCATTTCCCTCTTACTGGTTGGGGTAGAAAATGCCATCGTGATCGCCTTCCTTTGCGCTCTCTTCAACATCATTCCTTACGTGGGTCCGATCATCGGTGGAGTCATCATGATCACACTCACAATGACAAGCTATTTGGGGGCTGATTTTAGCACCGTAATTTTACCAAAAGCCTTCTATGTTTTCATCGGTTTGGTGGTGGGGCAATTGGTGGATAATTTCTTCTCACAGCCCTTCATCTTTTCCACTAGTGTAAAGTCGCATCCGCTTGAAATTTTCTTGGTCATCATCATCGCCGGATTACTTTTTGGAGTAGTTGGAATGGTCGTCGCTGTTCCTGGATATACTGCTATAAAGGTGATTTTAAAGGAATTTTTAGCTGAAAATTCAGTGGTAAAGAAATTGACCAGGAACTTATAGCATAAATTTGAATGAACTCATATTAAATACTGGTGTACAGGGTTTTATATCTGAAAAATGGAAAGGTGACATCATGTCAGTTTTGCTTAAAAAACCACTTTTTGACGGTATTTCTCAACAAGAGCTGGCCGAGCAGCTGGAAGCCAAAAAAAAGTGCAAGTACAAACTTCCAACTTGGTTCAATACGCCTCTAATATATTATCCCAATAAACTCAATATTGAGCAAACCAGTTCCGAAGAAACAGCGCAATATAAATCAGATTTGGTCGATGGAAAAACGCTGCTAGATCTCACCGGAGGATTGGGTGTTGACACCTACTTTTTTTCCAAAAAAGTTGACTCGGTTTTTCATTGCGAAATCAATCAAAATTTGAGTGAAATTGCCCACCATAATTTTGAAGTTTTAGGTCAAAAAAACATTAGTTGTATTCCTAAAGATGGCTTGGATTTTTTAACAAAAACTGACAAAAATTTTGATTGGTTGTTTGTAGATCCCTCGCGCCGAAATGACAAAATTGGAAAGGTGTTTTTATTTAAGGATTGTCTCCCCAATCTTCCCGAACACCTCCATCTTCTTTTCCAAAAATCCAAAAATATTTTAGTGAAAGCCTCTCCCCTTTTGGATATAAAACAGGGCATAGAGGAATTGAATTTTGTAAAGGAAATTCATGTTGTAGCAATTCAAAATGAAGTGAAAGAATTGCTCTTTGTTTTGAATAAAGATTATGATGGCCCAATTGTCATCAAAACCATGAACCAAGTCCATGATCAAAAAATGACTTTTAATTTTAGGCTGGAAGATGAAGCAACCGTTTCAGTTGGATTCAATGAGCCAAAAAAGTATCTCTACGAACCCAATTCAGCCATTTTAAAATCTGGGGGATTCAAATCTGTGGCAGATACATTTGGTCTCAAAAAGTTACACCAGCATTCACACTTATACACATCCGATGTTTTGATAGATTTTCCAGGAAGGAAGTTTTCCATTTCCAGAACATTGGCCTATTCCAAAAAAGCTCTCAAAGAATTCACTCATAAAAAGGCCAACATCACCACACGAAATTTCCCTGTTTCTGTGGCTGAAATCCGTAAAAAACATCAAATAAAAGATGGGGGCGACACTTATTTATTCTTTACCAAGACCGCTTCAGACACCTTAACCGTTTTAGAATGCGAAAAATTGGATTGACCTACTCTAGGTTGTCAATCCAGTCATAGAGCAGTGTAATCCAATTTTTGAGACGTTTATCCTGCAAGGCCAAAGAAAATCCATGCCCTCCTTTCGGATATATATGCATGGTTACGGGCACATCTGCCTTTTTAAGGGCACTGAACATTAAAATACTGTTTTCAACAGGTACACCTCCATCATCTTGGGCATGCAATAGAAAAGTCGGTGGCGTATCTTGGGTCACATTTTTGTTCGCAGAAAATCTGTCTGACATTTCATCAGAAGGATTGTCTCCCAACAATGCTCCTCTGGAACCCGTGTGGGTAGTTGATTTTTCCATGGTGATTACGGGATAAATCAACGCCATGAAATCTGGTCGTGCGCTTAGGTCATCTGCATCATCCTGTCTTTCATAAACCTTATCGTTATAATGTGTGCCCAGAGTTGAGGCCAAATGTCCTCCTGCGGAAAATCCCATAATTCCAATCTTATCTTCCTTAATATTCCATTCAGAAGCTTTGCTTCGCACCAAACGCATGGCCCTTTGCGCGTCCTGTAATGGAACCACTTCTTTATCTTTTACAATGGATTTGGACAATGGTAGGCGATATTTTACCACAATCCCTGCCACTCCTCTGGAGTTTAATGCCTTTGCCATATCAATTCCCTCCCAATCGTAAGCAAGACCATAATAACCTCCACCTGGAAAAATAACCACAGCTTGCCCGGTGGCATTGCTTTTTGAGGGCAAATAGACCTCAATGGTGGGCTCTTGCACATTACTGATCCATATGAATCGTTCGGTCTCCACCTTTTCCTTTTCATCGGATGGTTTCTGGTTCGGAATTTCATTTGGCCACAACGGTATAATGGCTTTTTGGGCTGATAGGCCCATGGTGAATAATCCTAAAAAAATCATGAGGAGTAATGTGCGTTTTGACTGTTTCACTTTGTTTGTTTTTAGTTAATTGTTGCAATCCCATTTAAAATTGGTCACCTTATCATTGGAAGCCGCTGATAAATTATAATGCCACCATTCGGTTCGGATAGACCAAAATCCGTGGGATTCCATGGTTTCTTTCAATAATTTTCGGTTGTCCAAAATTTCTTGGGGGAGATCAAAATTATCGTGGTATGCCCTTTTTCCGAAGAAATCAAAATCAGTTCCCATATCCAGTTCATTGCCCTCCAAATCCACCAAGGTGATGTCCACCGCACCGCCTTTATTGTGTATGGACCCTTTTACGGGATCCGCTACATATTGGGGGTTGGGCACGATTTTCCACATTTTGTACTGAACCGAATTCGGGCGATAGCAATCAAAAAACTTTATTTTTACGCCCTCTTTCAAGAAATCGTTGTTGGCTTCAATCAATGCCTTTGCGGTTTTTACCCGAGTGTAGCATTCAGCGCAATCATACACTTTTGCTTTCAAAAAATTATTTTCAGTGGCATAGCGAAGGTCATAGGCGAAATCATCACTGAAATCTGCCAAACGAACAAATGCAGTATCGGCGAGACCTTCAAAAGTCTTTAGCTCTTTAACCGGTTCAACCATGGAATCGACCTGCTGAACAACAATTGGTTCTTGTTCAACAACCTTCTCTTTCTTTTGTTTTTCCCTACAATTGAAAAAGACAAGTGCCATCAAACTAAACAAGAAATATCTCATGCAACTCAATTTATACGTTTTTGCTTGGCCATCCATGTGTATAACGAATCGGTAGTATATGCCCTATCCCATGCATTATGACCCACATCTTGGTATCGGGTGTATTTGACATCATAATTCATTTCCTTGAGCTTTTCCACCATTCTGTCCGATTCCCCAACGCTGATGGTCTCATCTTTATCCCCGTGAAAAACCCAAATAGGCATATTTTTGTCAATCCAATGTGCGTAGGGTAATGGAGCCATTCCGCAAACCACGGCCAGTGCGGCAAATTTATCCGGATACTGCGTGGCCATTTCCCATGCTGCGCTTCCTCCTCTACTGAGCCCTGTGAGATAAATTCGGTTCTTGTCCACGCGATTGGTGTCCACAATGGAATCCAACAGTTGATTGACTGCTTGAGTGTTCCACCATTTTTTCTCGTGTGGATTCTGAGGTGCAAGTATTAAAAATGGAAATTGTTTCCCTTCAACCAAAAGTTTTGGCGGACCATTTTTCTTCACATGGAGCAATTCTCTTCCAGATTCTCCCCCACCGTGTAGAAAAAGCAATAAGCCGAAGTCTTTCTCCGGTTTTTCAAAATAGTCCTCTGGAAAATAAAGATAGTATCGTAAATCCTCCTTGGTAACGGTTTCAACTTCATCCTCAATCAACTGTGATTGTGCCGCGCAAGCTTGAAGAAACAACACTGCACCAAAAAGTGCAATCTTGGAGGTGATTTTAAGAATTTGCATGCTACAAGTTACAAAAGTTTGTCTGCGATTTCTCTCCAATTGTTCGCGCGTTCAAATTCTTTAGTATTTGTATTATGTGGCGAGGTGAACATTATACTCCGTCCATCAAAATTATGGAGGTTCTTGCTACGGTCGTCAATCAGGATATCACCCTTTAAAATAAATTTATCCCCACAAAGAATTCTTTTTTTCCATGGAATGAACGGAAAAAATTCGTCTAACCAGTCCGACTTTTCCTTTAGTGAATCGGGGAACTCCATCGCCGCAGAAGCAATATAGACATCATGTCTTTTGCTCAATTCAAACAGCACCTCTTGGCTATCCGGAATTACTTTTAGGTTTCTAAAATATCCGATTCGCCAATTATGTCCCCTTACGGTTTCTTGATGTTCTTCAGGAACACATTGCCAAGCTTCCTTGCCGTAACAATCCTCCAAAGTAAGATTTGCATTGAACTCGGTATTATACAACTCAAGGTGCGCGCCATAAGCATCGGCAATTACCTCATCCATATCCACAAAAATGGTCATATAAACTGTTTTCTGTGAAGTACGGAAAAACTCAATAAATGGTCAAAAAATAGTTACCGAAAAGCATCAATGCAATTCCTCACAATTAAACCCACTTTTTTGCAAAAGGGATGAAATAGCAGGTGCGGTTAAACTTTGGGTCTCGACCCGGAGGATATTGTCACAATCCTCCAAGTCGAAATTCCAATAGCCGCTTTGGTTTACCAATCGGTTCAGTAAGGGTTTAAGTCTTTTTACTTCGCTTTTACCTGAAACAGATGTTTTAAATACCAATACGTTTTTCATGTTCAATTATCAATTAGCTTCTGTCGTAAAAAAATGGTGGCTCCATACCTAATGAACGTAAATAGACATACCCTTGTCCACGATGATGGATTTCATTGTCGATGAAATAAAAAATTTGCGATTGCACGGTTCCTTCATACTGACCAAACAATTTTACCACCTCCTGAAATTTCTCGACTGGAATTTTAGCCCACAATTCATTGATTTGTTCGGTGGCCTCATCCCACCACTCCAACATTTTGGCCTTACTGTTGTTATGATCCATTTGTTCCTCAAACTTTGAAGTCTTGCCCGACACTATTTCCTGAAGTCCTGGAACCGCTATGGCCAGAAGTTCTGATACCAACCCTGAAAACGGACGCATTCCTCCAATGGAGTGGGTAAAGAACTCCTTTTCTGGAAATGCCTCGATGACCCTGCGGGTTACTCTTCGGTGTCCTTGCCAATGCTCCAAAAGTTGGGAAGACGTAATAACTTGTGCTGTTTCGTTTTGTTGTTCCACTGTGTTTTCCATGATACATTGTTTTTATGTTTTGATTCTGGAACCAAAGGTAAATGGGGGGTGTGACAACCCCGTGTCAGTAGTAAAAAGTGCGGTCAAAATTTTCTTTGCTGACAATACGCTGTCAGTGACCCACCCTAATTTTGAGATGCTAAAACTGAAAGAATGAACCAAAAATGGCCCACCTACCTTGGATTGAAATCATATCTTTGGGAGATAGGTCGCTCTATTATGGGAATGGATACCGCTAAACGTTTTGATAGGATTGTAGCCATCTTGATACAGCTACAGTCCAAACGCATTGTAAAGGCCCAAGAACTGGCCGATCGCTTTGATGTAAGCCTTAGAACCATTTATCGGGATATCCGAACCTTGGAGGCATCGGGTGTTCCCATTGTCAGTGAGGCCGGGGTGGGCTATTCCATTATGGAAGGGTATCGACTCCCCCCTGTGATGTTCACCCGTGAGGAAGCAGGGAGTTTTGTCGCGGCCGAAAAGCTGATGCAAAAATTCACGGACAAATCGCTTGGAACCTATTACGAATCTGCCATGTTCAAGCTGAAATCGGTTCTTCGTGGTAAAGAAAAAGAATGGGTAGAAGCTTTGGAATCGCAAGTGTCCATTTTTCCCGGGCAAGAACTGTTCAACGAAGATATCCCCAATGCCCTTGAAATTCTTTTTGAGAGCATTGCTGAAAAGAAACAGGTATTTTTAAAATACGAATCCCTCCGTGAAGATGACCCATCTGAACGCAATATTGAACCCGTTGGAGTCTTTCATGAAAACAACTATTGGTACATTCTAGGCTATTGTCATCTTAGAAGTGACTATAGACAATTCCGGACAGATAGAATCCTCCAGATTAAACGAACACCTCATAATTTTGCCCTGCAGCATGGTACCATTGATGAATACCGGAGCAAGTACGAAGAAATTCAAAAAACCAAAGTGACCATTTTGGTGAATAAAACGGTGGCAAAATACATCAGCGGTAGCAAAAAATACTATGGTTTTGTGTCTGAAAAAGCAAAAGGCGGTCAGGTAGAAATGACTTTTATGACCACAGATTTAAAAAATGGCTTTGCTAGATGGTACCTAATGTTCGGGGATTATGGCAAAATTGTGGAACCTGAGGAACTTAAAACCAGAATTGCCGAACTCTTGCAAAAAAACCAAGATATGCTTTCAGCATAAGCATCTAAAAAGGCGTCAATTTCTGTTATTTTCTTAAAATCTATCCCCTAAAATAGGATGTATTCAAACTGAAAAAAATCCCATAAGGAAATGGAGCGTAAGGTTTTAATTTAGAAAAATATCCGTTACCTTCACTGGCAGTGCATTAAGGTCTTTCTTAACCTTTTTGCGTATTGAACCAACCCTAAAATTATGCTGCCAAAAGGTAATTTTCCGGAAAAAATCTTTCTGAACGGTGAACTGATTTCAAGCCATGAGGCAACTATTTCTGTGTTTGACCGTGGTTTTCTCTTTGGAGATGGAATTTACGAGGTCATGGTACAGCTGGAAAATGGGTTGTTCTACAAAGATGCGCATTGGGAGCGGCTTCAAAGAAATTTGGATAAAATTGGAATCGCGTATGACGTAACCGAAATGGAAGCACAGTTAGACCCACTTTTAGTGTCCAGTAACCTCACCAACAAGCCCTGTTTGATTTACATGCAAGTAACCCGTGGTGTGGCGCCGAGGAAACATGCTTTCCCAAAAGATGTCCCCCCAACGGTAATGATGTATGCCTTGCCCTATACCCTACCACACATCAATAGCAAAAGCTCACACGCCATTTTACGTTCGGATAATCGTTGGCTCCGCTGCGACATAAAATCCATCTCATTGTTGGGTAATGTCATGGCCAATGAAAGGGCCATGGAAGAAAATGCGGATGAAGCGGTTCTCGTTCGTGATGGATTTATTACCGAAGGTTCGCACACCAACATTTTCTTTGTAAAATCAGGAAAAGTATACACCCATCCGGCCAACCAACTAATTTTGGATGGCATCACACGTAAAATTGTATTGAAACTCTGCGAGGATTTGGACATTCCTATGATGGAAAAGGCCATTGGTGTCGATGAAATTGATGATATGGACGAAGCATTTCTTACGGGAACAACAACCCAAATTGCTTCCATCGCCAAACTGGGTGACCATATCTATCACACTCCTGATGCCATTGGACCCATCACCAAAAAATTACAGCAAGCTTTTGCTGACCTTAAAAACTTAGAGCCCTCAAAGTTGGTGTTATAAACAAAAAAATATGAAAGCGCCCATTAACATTCTCAATAAACTGTTTTTAGGACTTGCATTCATCCTTCTCTTTTCCTGTGGGGGACCTACCTACGACATTCTTATATTAAACGGGTCTGTTTACGATGGTAGCGGTGGCGCTCCCATCAAAGCTGACATTGCCATAAAGGATTCCATAATTGTGGCGGTGGGAAACTTAAGCGATGCCAACGCAACCCGAATCATAGATGCCAGTGGTCTTGCTGTTTCACCTGGATTTATCGATATGCATACCCATTTGGAGCCCATCATGGAATTATTATCGTGTGAGAGTCATGTGAGGCAAGGTGTCACCACGGCTTTAGGCGGTCCAGATGGAAATTCACCTTGGCCTCTAAAATCCCATATGGACAGTCTTGTTGAGCAAGGAATAGGTATGAACGTGGCATACCTTATTGGTCATAATACCGTCCGGGAAAACATCATGGGATTAGAAAATCGTGCCCCAACCGCCGAGGAACTCCACGCAATGGAAGCTGAGATTGACAGTGCCATGCAAGAAGGTGCATACGGAATTTCAACGGGACTCAAATACCTACCTGGTGCTTTTTCTAAGGTAGATGAAGTGATTGCTTTATCTAAGGTGGCTTCAAAATATGGTGGGATTTATACTTCCCACCTCCGGGAAGAAGGTTTAGGTCTATTCGATGCCGTCCAAGAAGCCATTCAAATATCCGCTGAGGCTGATATCCCTGTGGTATTGACCCACCACAAAGCCATCGGAAAACCCATGTGGGGGAAAAGTGTTCGAACGCTCGCGATGGTTGATTCAGCTCGTGCCAAAGGGCTCGACATAAAAATGGATCAATATCCCTACACCGCCAGCTATACCGGAATTTCCGTACTCATCCCTAGTTGGTCCAAGGCAGGTGGTGAAGAAGCCTTTGCTGAACGGACCAAAGACCCTGTGCTGAGAGATAGCATCAAAAACGGAATTGTTTTCAATATCCTAAATGATCGCGGAGGTTCTGATCTAGACCGAATTCAATTTGCCCGTGTGGAGTGGCAACCTGAACTGGAAGGAAAAACCTTAAAATATTGGGCCGAGGAAAAAGGCTTGGAACCAACGGTTGAAAATGGGGCCGATTTGGTCATCGAGGCCCAACTAAATGGGGGTGCTGCCTGCGTATTCCATGCAATGGCCGAAGAGGATGTAACCCGAATCATGCAACATCCGCAGACCATGATTGGTTCTGATGGTCGGTTGGTAGCACCCGGAATGGGTCATCCCCACCCACGTTGGTATGGAACATTTCCTAGAGTTTTGGGGCACTACGTTCGTGAAAAGAAGACGTTGGAATTATCGGAGGCCATTCGTAAAATGACCTTATTGCCCGCCCAAAGTCTGAACATAACCGACAGAGGAATCCTCAAAGAAGGGATGCGGGCGGATATTACCATCTTTAATCCTGAAACCATCATTGATAAAGCCACTTTCGAAAAACCACATCAATATCCAGAAGGAATTGATTTTGTCATCGTAAATGGGATTTTAGCGGTGGATAATGGTGAATTCCATGACGTACGGTCTGGAACAGTATTACGAAAAAAATAGACATTTAGTTATGAAACACATTTTTACGGGCCTTGTATTGGCCACTTTCCTATTTTCAAACCTGAGTTCTGCCCAGGAAAGTCCAGAAATTGATAAAAAGTATACCAAAGAAATTGACAAGTTGGCCAAGGCCAAAAAGGTACAAACCGCCTTTTCCCTAATTACGGAACAAGAAGACCAGACCATGAAAGATTTGGTCACCTTGACTGAGGTACTTGCACCACCCTTCGGGGAAGATAAGCGAGGGAAGGTCTTTGCTTCCATGCTCATGGATGCAGGTATCGACAGCATTTGGACGGATAAAGTGGGCAACGTGATTGGTTTACGGAAAGGTACTTCGGGAGCGCCTGGTTATGTAGGTGTAGATGCCCATTTGGATGTGGTTTTCCCTGAAGGAACCGATGTTACCGTCACCAAAGTGGGTGATACCTTGAAAGCTCCCGGTATTGGAGACGATACCCGTGGACTTACCATGCTCATCAGTATGCTCAAGGCCATGAACAAAGCGGACATCAAAACTGAAAAAGATTTACTCATCGTTGGCACTGTAGGCGAAGAAGGACTCGGTGACCTTCGTGGCATGAAATACATGTTCAACGAATCAGGACTTAACATCGATTCTTGGATTGCCATTGATGGAGGCAGTATCGGTAGAATCAGCAATGCTGGATTGGGCTCCAAACGTTACAAATTGGTCATCAGTGGAAAAGGTGGACATTCGTGGGGCGATTTTGGCCTCGCCAATCCCCATCATGCCCTCGGTAAGGCTATCGATGTCTTTTCGAAAGATGCTTGGGCTTACACCTCTGGCGACATTCCCAAAACAAGTTTCAACGTTGGTCGAATTGGTGGCGGAACTTCGGTCAATTCCATTCCCTTCGAATCTTGGGCAGAGATTGACATGCGTGCCCTCAGCCCAATCAATCTGGATGAAATTGAAGCTATTTTCAAAAAATCCGTGGAAAAAGCCATTGCCGAATACAATGCCAGTGGAGTTAAAGGAGAGGTGACTTATGAATTGGAGCAAATCGGTGATCGCCCTTCCGGCGAGCTTCCCGCTACCCTACCCTTGATTCAGCGAGCGATGGCAGCTACCCAGTATTTTGGCGTAGAACCTTCGTTGGGAAGGGGTTCCACCAACATCAATATTCCGGTTTCCAAAGGAATTCCTTCCATTTGTATTGGCCGTGGTGGACAAGGAGGAGGAGCACACTCCCTTCATGAATGGTATATGAATGATGAGACTGGTGCTGAATCCATTCAATTGGCGTTATTGATCACATTGGCCCAAGCAGGATTAGAAAAATAAAACATGAAAAGAAAAATATTCAGGCTATCCTTTTGCCTTGCTTTTCTATATGCAAGTCTTGTTTCGGCCCAGTTGGACAATATCGCTCAAATTGACAGCCTTTTTCTGGAATGGAACCAACCCAACCATCCAGGAGGAGCTGTGGCCGTCATGAAGGGGGACAGCATTGTTTTTTCAAAAGCATATGGTTTGGCAAGTCTGGAGTATACTATTCCCAATACACCGGGAACCCAATTCAATGTGGCCTCTGTCTCCAAGCAGTTCAGTGCTTTGGGGATTGTATTGCTGCATCTTCAGGGAAAACTTTCTGTGGATGATACCATAGATAAGTACATTGGTGGTCTACCTGATTTCGGAAAACAAATCACTATCCGGCAGATGATGCACCACACCAGTGGACTCCGAAGTCTGCATGCCCTTTTTGCCTTGGCTGGATGGCGAAACGATGACTCAAGGACCAATGCCGATTTGGACCGAATCATACCCATGCAAACTGAATTAAATTTTGAGCCTGGCTCCGAATACATGTATTGCAACACTGGATATATGTTCTTGGCCAATATTATTGAAAAAGTAACGGGCAAAAAATTTGTGGATTATATGAAGGAGGATGTTTTTGAGCCGCTGGGAATGAATGACACTTATGTGGAACCGGACTATGACGCGATTGTTCCCAACAATGCAACCTCCTATTATTCCAAAAAAGAGGGTTTCGTACGTGCCGCGGAATATTGGGGCTATATCGGGTCTGGAAATATGCATACGACCACGAACGACCTACTGAAATACCTCAAAAATTATTATCAACCTCTATCCGGTTGGGAAAAGGCCTTTGAAACTATGTTGACTTTAGACCTTCTGAATGATGGTAGTTTTAGTGAATATGCCTTCGGAGTCAATGTGGATACTTTATACGGCAAAAAAAGAGTGACCCATGGCGGTTCTATTGGTGGTTTTCGGTCCAATGCAGCGGTATTTCCCGATGAAAAAACCAGCATTGCCATCATTACCAATTTTTCTTCGGCTAATCCAGGTGATAAATCGAACCAAATTGCGGGGATTCTTTTTGGAAAGCCCAATTATCACAAACATTTGGAGGTGGCAAAGGTTTCCAAAAGTCGTATGGATTCCTATGCGGGAGATTATTGGGAGCATACCACTTATGAGGAAGAAAAAGTCGAAATAAAAGGGGATACCCTTTTTCTTGGGGCGTCGAAAACACCATTTCTACCCATAAAAGAAAATCTATTTGAAGCTTTGGACCCGCAAAATGGTACTCGATTGGAATTCAGCAATGGACAATTCATTTATCGTCCGTATAATAGAAAAACCAAGATTTTCAAAAAGTTCATTGAGCAACCACTTACTGAGGAGTCTGCAAAAGAATATATCGGAGCTTACTACAGTCCGGAGATTCACACTTCCTATTCCATTTTTTACAGGGAAGGAAAGTTATTTGCCTATCATATCCGGCACGGAGAATTGGAATTAAAGCAAAAATTTGAGGGTTTACTGGTGGGCGAATATCCATTGGATGTTCTAAAGTTTAAACGTGAAAATGGCAACGTCTCTGGAGTGTGGATTTCCAATGGTAGAGCTCGCAACCTTTGGTTTGTAAAAACAGAATGACATGAAATCAATTCCAATACTTTTCTCGCTAGCTTTTCTCCTTAGTTTTTATGCTGTAAAAGCGCAGGTTTTCCCAGACCGGGTCTGGCATTGGGCCTCAGAAACCGAAGCCAAAGCATGGAACAATCCAAAAGCGGAAGCCTTTCATGAGTATTTGGTGGACAGCACAAAAATTACGGGATTGATGATAATCCATAAAGGCAAGGTGGTGTTCGACTACGGGGATGTTGAGGAACTTAGTTACATCGCCTCAATCCGAAAAAGTGTGCTATCTATGCTGTACGGTCAGTATGTCGAAGATGGTTCTATCCGACTTGACAAAACTATCAAGGAACTAGGCATAGATGATGTTGAAGGCATACTTCCCATTGAGCAAGCGGCTACTGTGCGGGATATTATTTCTGCACGTTCCGGAGTGTACCACCCCGAAGGATACGGGGGCGGAATGCAAGAATATGCACCTAAACGCGGTTCCGTTCAACCTGGGTCCTATTGGTTATACAGCAACTGGGATTTTAATGTGGCCGGATACATTTTCGAGCAAGAAACCGGAAAGAACATCTATGACGAGGTAGAGCGACAACTTGTAAATCCCTTGCACATGCAAGATTGGGACCGTTCCTTACAGCATAAAGAGGGAAATACTTCCATCTCTAAATACTTGGCTTACCCTATGTGGTTTTCAACCCGTGATATGGCTCGATTGGGGTTGTTGATGCTCAATAAAGGAAAATGGAAAGATGTACAGGTCATCAGTGAAGCATGGGTCGATGAAATGTTGAAATCCCGAACCTCCCATAAAGAACTGAACAAAAATGTCCCCGTTTTTCAAGGAACGGGGGTAAACTACGGCTATGGTTACATGTGGTGGTTGTGGCAAGATGTTAAAGACCCTCGGTTTGAAGGAGCGTATTCCGCCAAAGGAGCCATGGGACAAAATATTACGGTCTATCCCGCTATTGAAACGGTATTGGTTTTTAAGACAAAAGCGGCTTATGGACGAAGTAATTCTTCAGGGGTACGAATAAAAGTGGCCCAAAAAGCTGCGGAAATCTACATGATGGAAGACTAACACACCTTTGGGCCAACTCTACATTTATCAGTCAATTTTCTACTAGGTAATCGTGGCTTTAATCTGTCTCCATTTTAGAATTAACACGGAACCTGAAAGTATAGCCACTGCGGTCAATATCAGGGCTCCTGTCCATCGACCATAAATCCAATATCCGGTAGCAAACAGCAAACTGTAGATTAAAACAGTACCATACAACATAGCTTGAATACCACTGGGCACACTCCATTTTTCGCCATTGTCCAGTTCGGTGCCCTCTGCCCTAGCCTCTTCCACAATTTTTTTCCAGCCTGGGCCACCTGGATTAATCTTTTTGTAAAAACTGTTCAATACTTCGTTGCTTTCTGGAGCTGTGCTGTAGGTTGCAATCAACCAAGCGGCTGTAGTGATCAATACTACTGTTGGATACTCCATCCAGTCGGGCAGAATACCTATTTCCGTGGCGAACAAATAATCACCCAATGGAGTCAACTTAAACAGTAATGATAATATTCCTGAAACAAACATGGCCGTAATCTCACTCCACGCATTAATACGCCACCAAAACCATCTTAAGATAAAAATCAGGCCGGTACCCGCACCAAATACGAGCAGTACCTCAAACAATTGAAGGGCATTTTGCAACAGCAATGCCAAAAGGGCGCTCAGAATCATTAGACCAACGGTGGAAATCCGCCCAACGGCCACCAATCGTTTTTCAGAAGCATTAGGATTGACCCGTTGCTTGTAAAAATCATAAACAATGTACGAGGAGCCCCAGTTAAGCTGCGTTGAAATGGTTGACATATACGCGGCTACCAGCGAAGCCAAAACCAATCCTAACAATCCAGACGGTAGCTTCGTCAACATGGCAGAATACGCCAAATCATGACCCAGTTTATCATCGGCTACGATAGGAAAAGCCTGTTGTAAACTTTCCAAATCTGGGAATACCACCAGGGACGCAAGCGCAACCAAAATCCAAGGCCAAGGACGCATAGCATAGTGCATAATATTGAAAAAGAAGGTAGCGCCGATAGCGTGCTTTTCATTCTTTGCAGACAACATACGCTGGGCAATATACCCACCACCACCTGGCTCTGAACCCGGATACCAAGAACTCCACCATTGTACTGCCAGTGGAATAATCAATAGGGTTATCAAGGTTTTGGTATTGCTGGTATCTGGTAAAATATCCAGTTTTGCCTTTACATTTTCGTTGGACAGCAACGCTTCCAAACCTCCTACTTCTGGGATATTGACTAGGTAGTATGCCGCACCAATGGCACCACCCATGGCCACAAAGAACAAAAGGAAATCGGTATAGACCACTCCTTTGAATCCACCAACGGCACTAAAAATAACGGTAATAAGTCCAGCACTGACGACGGTCTGCCAAGGCTCCAACCCAAGCATGATACCACCAATCTTTATGGCAGCCAGCGTTACGGCGGACATGGTAATAACATTAAAGATGACCCCTAAATATATAGACCGAAAACCTCTTAAAAAACGGGCAGGTTTTCCACCGTAGCGCAATTCATAAAATTCAAGGTCAGTATTGACGTTGGATTTTCTCCAAAGTCGGGCATAGATAAAAACGGTAAGGAGTCCTGTTAGTAAAAAGGCCCACCAAACCCAGTTTCCCGACACCCCGTTGGTTCGGACAATATCCGTGACCAGATTGGGCGTATCTGTGGAGAATGTAGTCGCCACCATGGATATCCCCAACAGCCACCAAGGCATGGATTTACCGGAGAGAAAGAATTCGGAACTGTCTTTTCCCGAACTTTTGGAAACATACAGTCCAATACCCAAAGTGATGGCAAAAAAGCCAAAGATGATGAGTATATCCCACGTATTTAATGATATCATAATAGTCTAAGTTAAAATCGGAATTAGGTTAGAAAAGTAAAGTACAACAAATATGGCACATCAATTTGGATAAATTTAAGGCCTATAAAAAAGTAAAGGAAGAGCAGCTCTTCCTTTACCTTAATTAACTCAAAATAAACTAACTCAAATTATGAAGTAATCCCAACGGATTGATTCCATAACATCTTTGGCTTATTGTGCAAACCAAAGCGTAGTTCCTTGCATATCGGCTCCTTGAGCGGCATTTGCAGCTTCTGTATTTGGGCCGTTGGTATTGTATGCATTGGTACCGTAACGCATTCTTTGTGGGTATGCACCGTTAAGCGTTCCTGCACTGTATAGGTCATAATCGGAAACTCCTGCAGCCAATTCCGAAGGATATCCACTATCCCTAACAATGGCCCAAGCTTCTGCTCCATCAGTGAAAGCGGCAATCCATCTTTGGATGCTTATCTTTTCAAGATTTTCGTCAGCAGAACCATCAAGTAATGCCATGTTTTCTGTACTGATGAAAGTTTCGATAGCAGCATCGTCAACATTCCAAATTCGCATGGCTTGTCTGATACCTTCTTGATAGAATGTTTGAGCATCACCGGTAGCCAAACCTTTTACAATCGCTTCGGCTTGCAAGAAGTTACCTTCTGCCGCAGTGAAAACAATCTCAGGGAAAATATCGTTCCCTTGGTTTTTGGCATTGATAATAATCGGAGCTGGTCTTGAGAAAAGCGCTTCTTTTACATGGGTGTAAATCAACCCATTTAAACGAGTGGGTTGTCCAACATAATACGGTGTATCAGTTGCTACATCGATAGTAACAGTGGCCAATCCATCTCCGTTGGTGCCATCCACTCTAGTGTAGCTTACACCAGCATTATCCAATTGTTCCAAGATAAAATCTACGTGTTTACCAAAAAGAGCTACACCTTCACCTTCAACAGGTTCTGTGAAAACCACTTCACCACCATCAATAGGTTGTGCGTACATGGGTAATCTTGGATCATTGTTGGCTTGAAGGTAATCCACCAAAGTCTTACCTACCGTCCAGTTGGAACCAACACCGAAGTTGTGCCAAACATCGCCATAGGCAGCGTTGGACCACTGTGAAATTTCGGTATCCTTTTCCATTAAGGCATTGTCGGTATCTGCTACCAAAAGGTCACCGGCCAAAGCTTCATTAATAGCAGCAGTGGCAAAGTCAGCTCCTGGAGCTCCTTGGGCTCTTAGTGCCATTCTTAATTTAAGACTGTTGGCCAATTTCTTCCACTGTTGCAAATCTCCTCCGAAGAAAAGGTCATTCTCAGCCAAAAGCTCTACACCTTCACCAGTAGCACTAGCATCTCCAATAATAGTCATGGCTTCATCCAACTCGGCAATCACACCTTGGTAGATAGCAGCTTGCGTATCATAGGCTGGTGTAATGATCTCTGGATTTAGTGCCTCAGAATAAGGAACCATTCCAAATACATCGGTATAGGTTTGATAATACAGTCCCTTCATGATCAATCCTATTGCATAATAGTTTTGATTTTCAAGCTCACCACCTTCTCCAACAAAGTTCATGAAGGCACTTAGGCTACTTACATAACCTGACAAATAATCGTAGGCGGCATCGGTATATCCAGAATCATAACTGTATCCTAGACCATCGGTCCACCAGCTACCATTGAATCCAAAGCAGAACTGACCTGCAAAACGATCCCAATGGATCAATTGAGCCCTCCAATAGGGGAACCTGTCCGGTGCATATAATCTAATTTGTGTTTCTGTCACAAAATATTTGGCACTGACCTCGTCAGATGTAAAGGCATTTGGCTTTACATTGATATCGTCAAAATCGGAACAACTTATTGCGAACAATAGGGAGGCAACTGCCAATCCTATTTTCATTATTTCTTTTTTCATCATCATTTTTTTATAATTTCAGATTAAGGTTCAAACCAAGGCTCCTGACCGTGGGTACATTGTTAATGGAAATACCCTGTCCGTTCAGTCCAGTACCTAAAGTGGCGTCTGGATCAATATCATCTGCTTTTTTGTAAAGGAAGAACAAGTTTCTTCCAATCAATCCTAAGGATGCAGAATTAAGACCAACTTTCTTAACCAAGTCACTGCTAAAGTTATAGGTCAATGCAAATTCCCTTAATCTTACGTTGGTTTGCTCATATACATAGTTTTCAGCAATGCCAGACATAGCACCCCAGTATTCTTGGGCTGTAATTGCTTCCGTATTTGCTGAACCGGTACCAGAGTTAATGGCATCAACCACAACTCCTCCGTCCCTGAATTCCAAGCTTCTTTCTGAAACACCGGCTCCATCTAGGCTTGCAGAAGTTACAGAATAAATCTCACCACCTACACGTCCATCAATCAAGAATCGAAGGGAAACATTTTTGTATGAAATGGTGTTGGTAAGACCACCAATCCAATCGGGTTGTGCATTTCCTAAAAGTTCTCTTTCAGAAGATGCCAATGGAATACCTTCGGCATTTACCAACCTATTACCAGCATCATCTGTGGCCCAAACTGTACCGTAAATGTCACCGATACCTCCACCTACGTTTGCTGCGATAGCTACGTTACCGGAGTTGGTGGTGTTTAGGATGGTACCATCCAAACCTTCGATCAAGGAATTCACCGTGTTCTTGTTTTTGGAGAAGTTAAAGGAAACATCCCAAGAGAAATTTTCGGTTCTCACAGGCATACCTCCAATCAACAGTTCCACACCTTTGTTCTGTACCTCACCAATGTTTGATTTGTAGAAGTTAAATCCGGTAGCGGCTGCCACAGGCAAATCATAAATCATGTCATTGGTCGTAATGTTATACATGGAGAAGTCGAAATACAAACGATTTTTGAAAAAGCGTCCTTCAGCACCAAATTCGATGGATTTTACGCTTTCAGGTTTCAAATCTTCGTTGTATCTGATGTTAGGTGCACTTAAAGTGGTCAATCCCAAATAACCTTGTTGTGGTACATCAAAAGTTTGGTACAACTGGTAAACACCGGTATCGTTACCTACTTCGGCCCAGCTGGTTCTCAATTTGAACATATCCACTACGCTTCTTTCAGGATCAATGAATCTATCCAATAGTACCGCAAAACTCGCAGAAGGATAAAAATAAGAACGATTGTCAGCCGCCAATGTGGATGACCAGTCGTTTCTTGCTGTTAAATCCAAATACATAAAATTGTCATAACCCAAGGATACGGAACCATACAAAGAGTTCACCTTTTTAGTTTCCATTGGAGTATGTGTGCTGGATTGAATGTTGGTGTTGGCCAACAAAGCACGGGTTGGAATCTTAAATTGTGACCCCACCACACTCATTCTTTCGGCAGTACGCTTGGATAGGTTACCACCCACATTTGCAGAAACATTAAGTTTCTCTCCAAAATCTTTAGTAGCTGTGATCAAGAAGTCAGAGTTCATTTCGGTGAACTTGTCCGTTTTGAACTCAACACGTCCGTATCTGTTGAAGTGATGTCCAACAGGATTAATTAAATCGGTTCTTACATTGGTTACGTCACCACCAACTCTAATGAAAGCGGACAACCAATCGTTGAATTCATAGTTTACTTTACCAAAACCGATGAAACGGTCACGTCTTTGGTCGTTGATATCTTCATACTGAATCCAGTAGGGGTTACCAATACTTTTTCCACTACCAGAATAGCTGATCACATCATATTCACTGATTCCATTACTTGGATCATATAATGAAGGACTATCCATTTGGTAGGTCTTAAGGTCGTTTACATCAACACTTCTAGGCATGTAATAGACATAGCCCAAAACCCCTTCAGAACCTAAATTTACCCTGTTGTTCAAGTCTTGGGTGAAAAAAGTTGCCTTTCCATCAAAACTCAACTTGTCAGAAATGTCCACCAACGTTCTCAAGTTGAAGTTGTGACTGTTCAATTTGGAATTTGGGATGATGGATGTTGTATGGTTATTGGTATATGAAAAACGCATGCTGTAATCCTCACCTCCTTTATCAACGGATACAGAGTTGATCAACTTTTCGCCAGTTTCAAAATAATTCTCAACATTGTTGGGCTGTGGCGAGTATGCTTTTTGCTCTCCGTTAAAATAGATTTGTTGTGAACCATCCATTCTAGCACCCCAAGAGGAAGTTCCCATACCTGCAACATCAGGATAAGGCGCTCCATTGGTACCTTGTCCGTACTGATTCTGAAAATCAGGTAAGAACATTGGGTTTTCCAAGGTTACGTTTGAATTGAAGGAAACGCCAAGGCCTCTTCCTTTGCTTCCTTTTTTGGTAGTGATCAAAAGCACCCCACTGGCTGCTCTAGAACCGTAAAGGGCCGCTGCGTTAGGTCCCTTCAATACCGATACTGATTCGATATCTTCTGGGTTAAGGTCGGTAATACCACCACCAGTTACGCTACTACTGTAAACGCTACCTCCAGATTCGGTATCAGACATATCAATTGGAATACCATCCACGACGATAAGTGCTTGGTTGTTCCCGGTAATGGAATTGTTACCACGAAGTACAATCCTTGAACTGGAACCCACACCACCGGATTGGTTGACCACCAAACCTGCAACCTTACCTACCAAGGAGTTGGCCACGTTGTAGTCTTTTACTGTGTTAATTTGCTCCGATTCCACCTCGGTTACTGCGTAACCCAGTGATTTTTTCTCCCGACTGATACCTAAAGCGGTTACCACCACCTCGTCTAGAAGTTGCGTGTCCTCCAGTAAAGTTAAATCAATCGTTGATCTTCCCGAAACAGGAATTTCAATGGTCTGGTAACCCAAATAGGAAAATACCAGAGTGGCATTGCTACCGGACACTGTAATACTGTAGTTCCCATCGAAATCGGAAGTAACCCCATTACTGGTTCCTTTTTCAACAATGTTGACCCCAGGTAACGGTGTGCCAGCTTCGTCAGAAACCGTTCCGGTAATTGCTTGCGCCATGACTCCTTGAATGGAGATCATAATCGCAAAAACAAATACATACTTAAGTTTTTGAATCATGTTAGTTTATTTGATCGTTAGTAATTAAGAAATACGTTAATTTAAAGTTAACGTATGTAGTGAAAGTCCCCAATTGTTGGGTATTGGAGAAAAAAATTCGACCAACAACAAACGTGAAAAGCCGAAGGGAGGTTTTGTTTGCTGAAAGCAAAACGAATGACGACCAAAAAAGGAAATAGATAAAATAAGCCTGTTTTTGTTATTGGATTTTAAACCAATTTAAAGTTTGGCCGAAAAAAATGCAACAAAGACCTGATGAAGCAATCCAAGTTTTGGACAAATGAGTAAGAAAGTGTTCCGCTATTTTTTGGACAGTGCCGTTTGATCAAAAAAGATGGCTTTTTTAGCTCCATTTTTTTTGGCCTGTTCAATGGCCTCCTGTAAAGTATCAGGATTCATGTTAGGAACATTGAACGCAGTGTGGACCTCCACGCCCTCAGTTTCTGCCAAAACCACCAAATGTTCCACAAAAACAGAATCCTTTCCGTTTTCCACCAAAATAATATGCAATCCTTGGGTCTTGTATTTTTTAAACTCTTCAATGTAGTAGGCATCCTTCTTACTTGAATCCGCGGAAATACAGACCCAATAAGCCAACTCCTTTTCGCCCTTACCCACAATTTTGGCATTGGGCTTTAAACCTATATTATCCATGCAGGAAACCGCGGCTAAAGCTAGAAGTACTATGACGATTTGGGATATTCTCACTACACCTTATTTTACTTGTTGATATTTTCCATCTTCCACAATGGAGTAGGTCTTTCCTGTGAATGGGCTCTTTACCTGAATGGACCACCCCATCCGATGTAATTCCATATCAAGGTCCAGTTGGGTACCATCTTTCAAGACAGGCTCCAATCCAAGTTTCTCCAAACTCGTTGCCCACGAACCATGTTCAGCACGATATTTTTTTTGCCCTCGATAATAACGGTAAAGCATCCAGCGAATCTGTTCATCTTCAGGAATGGTGAAATGGTCCTTCTCTCCCGCAATGTTGGATGAAAAATAAGCATAACCCCAATGTTCGGGTTCGTGCATATTGATGACCCCTTGTGGAGACCATACCCAATTATATTCAGGGAGATATTTCCCGTTTGCGTCCTTTTTTCTGAAATATTTTCCATCAACAAGGTCAAAATCCCAATTCACCCTCGAAAAATTGATTCGCCAAAAATCCCCTTCTGGTATGGCATTCCTCCCACTACCCTCCTTTAATACTTCCCAGGGCATGGCCACTTCAACGCTCCAACTGGTATCCGTGTCAGAAGCATCATTCAAAGTACCCTTCACGTGTACTGCTGATTTCAATCCCAAAATGTCCCAGCTGTCAACAACAGGCGCATTTTCCCGGTAGGGCTTTACGATAAACAAATCCCAAATGGTATTTAGGGCATTCATTTCAAACTCATAATAATTATGGGTATCGCCATCGGGGTCTATGAAAATTTCAAAATCATTATTATAGAAAATGACGGTATCACGTTGTTTTAGGGTCGCCCAAACATGGGGTTCTTCCAATTCAGCAAAAAAGTACAGGTAAGTTTCATCCCATAACATCCGCATATTGGTTTTGTACTTTGGGATTTTTACGCCTTCTATATCGATAAAATCCTTGGAAACCTCTGCCTTGCCCCAAGCGGACTCATTCGCTAATCCATCAATCGTAATCGGTTCATTGGTCTTGTAGACAATAATGGATCGGGGTGTTTCCTTTTGCTGACCAGCACAGGAAACCACGTTTGCCATACACAAACACAACACCACTATTTGAAACATTTTTGACATTGGACCGAATTCAATATTAACGATTCATGAACTTTGCTTTAGTTACATTTGAAGCCGAACTAAACGGTTATAAATCCATTCCATATTTAGTTATTTGTAAAAATTCCTAATTTCATCCGGATTTATGCGCTTTATTAGACCAATGACAGCTAAGGGAAGCCAAATGTTCAAAAAATGTAATCATTAGCCAGATGCAACTACAGAAACAAGTCAAGAATAGATTCTTGGTAAATGCCGCCACGCAGTTCAAAATTACCACGGTACACCATATCATATTCTGGCTTATCTATTTTACCTTCAATTTCTTACGATGGGGCAGCTATTTTAATGATTACCTCTATTCCTTGAAATCCAATCTTTTGGGATTTCCAATCCATATTTTCCTTACCTATTTCACCATATACTATTTGATACCCCGCTTTATTTTTAAGCGAAAAATCATTGCTTTTGTTCTTGTTCTATTTTCCTCCATTTTTGTAATGGTAGTCATTAAATACCTCCTTACCTATTTCTTGATAAGGGAGGATGTTTGGCCTGAAGGCCCTGAAACACATAGCCTTACGTTAAATTACACTATAGTGATGATGCTGGGTGAACTCTATGTGATCACCTTTGTGGCTTCCATAAAATTGACCATTGATTGGCTCAGGGAAACTGGAAGGGCGGCCCGATTGGAAAAAGAACAATTGGAAACAGAACTTCGGTTTTTGCGGGCACAAATTTCACCGCATTTTTTCTTTAACACACTCAATAATATTTATTCCCTTAGCCTAGAGAAATCCGATAAAACCCCAGATACCATCATTAAATTATCGGACTTGATGCGTTACGTACTTTATGAGACCAAGGACAAGAATCAAAGTCTACGCAAAGAATTGATTTTCATAAAAAACTACTTAGATCTTGAAAAAATTCGGTATACCGATAACCTTAAACTTGAGTTTGAGGTAACCGGAGATCCCAAAGGGAAAAAAATTGCACCAATGCTTTTGGTACAATTCATTGAAAACGCCTTTAAACATGGGGCCAACCAGAATATTGGCAAGGTCAGGATAAGTATAAAAGTTCTGATTGAGGAAAAGTTTCTTTACTTTGGTATCAGCAATACCAAACCAAAAAACCACCTAAACAGCAAAGAAAAGTATGCTGGGGGCATAGGGCTTTTGAATGTCGAGAAAAGATTAAAATTGAGGTATGGTGAAGATGAGTACAAACTCGACATACATGAGGAACTGGATGAATATATTGTGAACTTAAAGCTCAAACTCAGATGAATATAAAATGTGTGATTATTGATGATGAGCCGTTGGCGGTAAAAGTCATCCAGAATTATATTGAACAAATCAAGGAATTGGAGGAAATGGCCGTTTTCAACAATGCCATTGACAGCCTTGCCTATTTGCGGGAGAACAAACCCGACCTGCTTTTTTTGGACGTGAACATGCCTATTATTGACGGATTCAGCTTTCTTGACAGCTTGGATGAAAAGCCTATGGTCATTATCACCTCCGCCCATGCAGAACATGCGGCCAAAGGCTTTGACCAAGAAGTTTTGGACTATTTGGTAAAGCCCATTTCCCTACCGAGGTTCATAAAGGCGGTGAACAAGGCCATTGCTAAATGCAAGGACCACCCAAAATGGGATACTACCCGTGACCACATTTTTGTGAAGGTTGACAAAAAGAAGATGAAAAAAATCTACTTGGATGAGATTATCCTTGTGGAAAGCCTAAAAGATTATATCAAAATAATTACCACAAAAGGCAATCATATCGTGCACAAAACCTTGAGTGCCTTTACAGAAGAGCTTTCCAGCGATAAATTTATCCGAATTCACAGGTCGCACACCGTTTCCATCGACAAAATTGACGCTTTGGAAGGCAATAGTGTTGAGATAGCGGGTAAACGCTACGTTATCGGAAGAAGCTATCTGGAAGACGTTAAGGCCAATATTTTGGACCGTTCCATTTCTACTACAGGAAACAAAACCGGACTAGAATAAAAAAGCTTGCCATGTAGGGCAAGCTTTATTTTATATTTCTGCTATTGGATTACGTAATCAGATTCATATCGTCATCCCATTCTGCAATGTCGTTTCGTTTGCTCTGATCCACACATTTGGCAATCCACTCTGGGTCGTAGGAGACCCCATGTTGTTCGAGAACATCATCAGGAACTCCATCCCATACATTGGGCATATTTCCTTTGTAACCCAATTCCTCGATTCCAATTTTTGAGGTGTAAAAACCGGTCATGGTGAGATTTCGAACCAAGGAGAAAAAATTGACTTCAAATGGTCTTTCACTCTCAGGCACTTCTGGGTCGTAAAAAGCTATTTCATCCAAAATGGACTTTTGCTGTTCCTCCGTAGCAGATTTAAACTCCACCTTAAAATCAGTATTGCTCTTATGGTCCAGCCACATGATACCTCCCCTTAAATCGGTTTGCATTTCAGGCAAATCCTTGGCCATAAAATCTATGAAAGAAACCACATCGGCATCGGAAGCACTTTTAAATTCAGAACTTCCAGGCAAGATCAAATCACAGAGAACGGTCATGGTAGCAATTTCATAATTGGTAAAAAACTGTTCTTCATACAGTTTGGCAACTTCCTCATTCTCCCTCTCGGTACGCCATTTAACTGCGGAACTCTCAATGGCCTTTTCATCAATGACTTCTTCAGTTCCTGGCTTGCATCCATTGAGTGCCAGTCCTCCAGCCACGGAGCCCAATACAATCGATTTTAAACTTTTCCTTCTATCCATTGCCTATAGATTTTGCTTTTTCAATTGATCTACAATATAATCTGATGCTCTCCAAGAGAGGGCCAAAATGGTCCACGTACAGTTCTTATCAGCTTGCGAGGTGAACGGTCCTGCATCCACTACAAAAACATTGTCCACATCATGTAACTGCTGATATTTATTCGTCACTGAGGTCTTTGGGTCATCTCCCATTCGCGTGGTTCCCACTTCATGGATGATTCGTCCGGGAACATGAAGACCGTAATCCACATCCTTTCCTGGCTTGTCACCAACAGGCTCGCCGCCCAAGTTGACCAAGATTTCCTCAAAAGTATCTTGCATGTGCTTCGCCTGATTCCGTTCATTATCAGACCACTTATAATGGAAGCGAAGCACGGGAATACCCCACTCATCCACCGTATTTGGGTCGATTTCGCAGTAGTTGTCACGCAGGGCGATGGATTCACCACGACCACTGAGTCCGACCAGTGCCCCATAATATTTTTTGGCATCGCTTCGAAGCATGTCGCCATAACCTCCAACTTTGGTTCCAAAGAATTTATTGAATTCATTTACATTGAATCCAAAACCGTAGCTTGGCATTCCCATTCCTCCCCAAATTTCAATGTGATATCCTCTTGGGAAATCCAACTTGGAGTTGTCACCCCACCATGGCGAATACACGTGCATTCCTCCTACGCCATCTTCATTGTAGGATACTTTTCGGTTCATTAAATCAGGTACGAAGGCCATTCGGTCGGCACCTGTGGAATCATGTAAATATCTACCTACATTGTCACTGCTGTTCCCCAATCCATTAGGATGCTGTGGGCTTTTTGAATTCAGTAGGATTCGAGCTGAACTACAAGCCGAAGCGCCCAAAATCACAACTTTTCCTTTCAGTTGGTATTCCCGTCTATCCTCTTTGTTGATATAGGATACCCCTGTTGCCCTACCTTCATCATCCGTAGTGACTTCGCGCACAACGCAATTGACAAAAAGGTCAACCTGTCCCCCATTCTTTTGAGCGGGAAACACCAAACAAGTTCCTGCGGAAAAATCGGCATACACTTGACAAGCCCTAGAGCATTGTCCGCAATAGAAACAAACGCCCCTATCATTATTTATTCTTTTGGTGAGCATGGACAATCGGGATGGATATACAGGCACCCCGGATTTTTTAGCTCCTTTTATATAGAATAATTCGTGCAGTCTTGGTTTGGGTGGTGGAAGGAAAAATCCATCAGGATCATTATGAAGTCCCTCCTTTGTTCCAAAGACTCCTATCAATTTGTCGACTTTGTCATAGTATGGACTTACATCATCATAGCTAATAGGCCAATCCTCTCCATAGCCATCAAGGCTTTTGTGTTTAAAATCATCTGGGCCAAACCGCAGGGAAATACGTCCCCAGTGGTTGGTACGCCCACCCAACATGTGCGAACGAAACCAGTCAAACTTTGTTCCATCCTTGTGAGTGTAGGGTTCGCCCTCAATCTCCCATCCGCCATAGGCGGCATCAAAATCGCCAAAAGGCCTAACAGTTCCTGCTCCCCTCCTTGGGGATTCATACGGCCATCGTAACTGGGTTCGTTGTTCTGGGTCTGCGGGGTCAAAAAACGGACCTGCTTCTACCACGGCCACTTTGAGGCCTGCATCGGCCAAAACCTTTGTGGCCATACCTCCCCCTGCTCCCGATCCCACTATAATAGCATCGTAGACCGTTGAATTTTCAATTATCTGCATTGTGTTTCAAGCTGTTATTTAACACTGATTAAACTCTTTACCATTTCCAAAAACCAGCAGAATCTAAATTCTGTACAGCACAGTTACATGTGTGTTTTTGGGTGAACGATGAATATTCACAAATTTCAATTTAGAATCCCTAATTTTTAGACCAACGACCCTCTCAAGAAGCTTAATAACAACAAAAAAAGCTTAAGGGTGGCAACCCTTTAAGCCTGTTTTATTTTGATTCTTGATGAATCAATATGTCATTTCCTTATCACGGATAATCTCCGAAATGTGTGTTGATTGCCATTTTCAACCATTCCTTATAAATAGGAATCGATTTACGGTGCTCATAAATATCGTAAAAATTTAAGAACATCCTAACTTCTTTCTTATTTAACGTAAAAAATACGTTTATAAATTTCTCTTCTGCCCTTCTGTCCATCTCATCTACCCAGTTTTAAGAAAAGTCACGTATTTTGTTAAACTTTTTAAAATAATTCTTAAACAAAACTTTTGTTGTTTAACTTTATAATGAAATTGTTAAACATTTTAAACAACAGTCACATGAAAACTTTACTTAGAATAACCGGACGAACCCTGTTACCCTTCTTACTCATTTTTGCTTCATGCTCGGATGATGATGATGGAATGGACCCCCCACCAGAAGTCACCGTAAACATTGTTGAAGCAGCCCAAGCAACTGCAGATTTAAGCTCATTGGTGGCTGCCCTTCAAAAAGCAGATGAAAGTACCAACAACGATTTAATCACCGCACTGAGCGGTGAGGGTCCTTTCACCGTTTTTGCTCCAACCAACCAAGCCTTTGCTGATTTATTGGCACAGTTGGACGGATTTGATTCGCTAGATGATTTTAGTTCCCAAGAACTTCAAGACCTCTTAGCAGTAATTCTAACCTATCACATGGTGCCTGGAGCAGCGGCCATGTCCTCTGACTTGAGCGATGGCCAAACCCTTACCACGCTTCAAGGTTCTTCTTTGACCGTAAGTACTACTGGAGGCGTTTTTATTGATGATGCCACCGATACGGATGCCCAAGTAACTACCGCAAATGTGGAGACCTCCAATGGAGTGGTACATATTATAGATAAGGTACTTCTTCCACAAGCCATTCTTGATGAATTGGCGGATATCATCCTTGTTCCTATCACAGATTTGGCGATGGGCAACGAAAATCTGGAAAATTTGGTGGCAGCCCTTGTTGCTGCTGATGGCGATTTGCCAACGGTTTTGAGAGGCGATGGACCTTTTACGGTTTTGGCTCCAACTGATGCCGCTTTTGAAACCTTCTTGGATGGTGCTTCCTTAGGTGACATTCCAACCGAGGTATTGACCCAAGTATTATTGAACCACGTAATTTCAGGCGAGGTCTACAGCACCGATTTGCAAGGTCTAGGGTCTGGATATACATCAACCTTGGCCACTGGAGCAGGAGATGAAAATATGAGCATATTTTTCGATACTTCTGATGGGGTTACTTTCAATGGAGTTTCATCCGTAGTGACACCTGATGTGAAAGCTCTAAATGGAGTGGTTCATGTGGTTGACGCTGTAATAGATTTACCAAACATTGTAGATCATGCTGTGGCCAATCCAAGTCTGACTTCTTTGGTGGCTGCCTTGACCGATGGAGGCAACACAACATTCACTGACCTTCTGTCCAATGCTGAAGAAGAGTTTACCGTGTTTGCTCCTGTCAATGATGCCTTCGCTGCATTTACAAATCCAAATTCCAATGATATCAATGCCATTTTGGCCAATCATGTGGTGGTGGGTGCATCTGCCTTCTCAACAGGATTGATGAACTCCTACGTGAATACCGCTGCGGAATTCGACACAGATGAGAACTTAAGTCTTTATATCAATACCGATGATGGAGTTACTTTAAATGGCGTGAGTACTGTTGTTATTGCCGATATTGTAGCCACCAACGGGGTGATTCATGCCGTGGATGCCGTAATTGACTTACCTACAGTAGTAACCTTCGCTGTTGCAGACCCTAATTTTTCCACTTTGGTTCAAGCGTTGACAGAGCTTACTCCAAGTACAGATTTTGTGAGTGTGTTGTCTGCCCAAAATGGAGATGGTGCCGACCCATTCACGGTCTTTGCTCCAACCAATGCCGCCTTTGAAGCACTTCCTGCTATTCCAGGCGAAACTGATTTGATTCCAATCTTGCAACATCACGTAGTCGCAGGGGCTAATGTACGTTCTGGTGATTTATCCGACGGCATTTCTGCTACCACCCTTGAAGGTGATGATATCACAATCAACCTGCCTGGCACAGATGATAATATTGCTGATGTAACCGATGGTGCTGGAAATACCGGTATTGGTATTGATGCTGTCGATGTTCAAGCCATTAACGGAGTTATCCATGTACTTGATGGTGTTCTAATTCCAGATACAACGAATTAATAATTAGTTAGTTTCTAGTTTCAAAAAAGCTCCCAAGATGAATTTCTTGGGAGCTTTTACTTTTGTTTCAATTCATACTAAAATTTAAGAAGCATCCAGTTGCTCTAAATACATCTTCGCATTTTGCAGGTGCGTTACTTTGGTTTCGGGTTTCATTCTATCAAAATTGCGGAGTAGCATACCCAGTCTTGGATTCTGCTCAAAAAAAACACGATTCTTGTCCATAAAATTCCAAAAGAGGCCATCCCAAATTTCTTCCCATTTTCCTCCTGCATAATCTCCCATTTTGTTGATGTAATTGCTACTACTGATGTACGGCTTAGTGCTCATAAGTCCTCCATCCGCAAAAAGCCCCATGCCGTAGACATTGGGCACCATTACCCAATCATAGGCATCAATGAACAATTCCATGAACCATTGGTAAATAGCATCGGGATCGAACTCACACAACAACATAAAGTTGCAGAGCACCATCAATCGTTCTATGTGATGCGCATAGCCCGTTTTCAAGACCTTTTTAATGGTAATATCTACAGGTATGATTCCAGTGGTTCCATCATAAAATGACTTTGGAATCTTTCTGGAGTAGCCCCAGAAATTACGGGTTCGTTCTTCGGTTCCTTTTACGTGATACATCCCCCGGATGAACTCGCGCCAACCCATAATCTGTCGTACAAATCCTTCCACCGAGTTGATGGGCACCTTGTGCTCTTCAGCAAATGAAAGCGATGTATGCAAAATAGCTTCAACAGATAGCAAACCCACATTAAGCATAGGGGTCAAAATACTGTGGTGCAGATATGAAGCATCCTTTACCAAGGCATCTTCATAATCTCCAAATTTATGAAACCGGTTTTCCAAAAAATCTTGGAACCAACGTTCGGCCGACTCAAAATTGATGGGATACAACGGTGTTGGTGAAAGTGCTCCAATGTTGTCCTTGTAATGGGATTCGACATAAGCTTTGCCTGCTTCAAAATAAGCATCCGCATCAGGGAAAGAGATGGCCGGAGGGGTTCCATTCTTGGGATATCGCTTCCGATTGTCCACATCAAAAGTCCACTTCCCACCTTTTGGATTCTCACCTTCCATCAAAATATTACGTTTTTGACGCTGCTGTTTGTAAAACGATGTCTGAAAAAAATTCTTCTTGTTGGGTTTGAAGAAATGCGACAAATCATCCGTGGTGTTCAAAAAAAGTGGAGAATCAGACCACTTGATATCGACCCCAGAAGTACTTGATTTAATTCGTTTCTCCAGCCAATTGTCCGTTGGGTCGATAATATGAAACTCTACATATCCTTCAGTTCTCAACTCTTTCAGCAGCACCCTTATGTCCGACTGCTCTTGCTGGGCCTCCACATAATGAACTTTGTAACCGCTTTCAGAAAGGTAATCGGCATAAAATTTCATGCTAGCCCGGTGGAACAAGATTTTCTGCTTGTGAAAATTATATTGATTAAAAAACAAGGTTTCTTCCACCAAAAAAACAGGAGCATCTTTGGGAAGCAAATCCAAATTTTTAAAAAGTTGGTGTGGAAAACGGATACTTGCTTTTTTCATTTGCCCACCAAAGCATTGATCATCCCCCGGAACACAAAAGCATGAAATGGCAGTACCATGTACCAATACAGGCGTCCCCAAAGCCCTTTTGGTCTAAAAACAGCCCGCTGAAACAAGGTGTTCTTCACTATTTTGAACTCCAACCAGGCCTCACCCGGCAACTTCATCTCAGCGAACAGGAGCAATCGTTTTTGTTTTTTATCGGCCAACAAAACCCGCCAAAAATCCAAGGGGTCTCCTGCTTCCAAATTGGTATCGTGTCTGCGCCCTCTGCGAAGTCCCACACCACCAAAAACTTTGTCCAAATACCCACGAATGCGCCAAAGCAGATTAAATCCATACCAACCATTTGTTCCACCAATAGACCAGATTTTATTGAGCGTATAGGTTTCATCCAAAACAGTTTTCGAACGCACGTCTTTAAAACAACCGTGGTTGGGCACCTGAATATGGTCGGACAATTGGTCATGGAAAACTCCGCTGCTGATGGCATCCTTCCAACTGGAAATGACCGAGTTTTGTTCGATTTTTTGAAATGCGAGTCGCACCGCTTCTTTATAGGATAACGGTCGTACTCCTAAAATTCCATTGATTTGACTTGGTTTGGCGATTACCTCCACCTTCATACTATCCACCAATGCCTTGGCTAAATTAAAAGAAGTGGATGTCACAAAATAGAGCCAATAGGATGACAATCGCGGGGTGAGCACAGGCAGGGTAAGAATATATCGTTTTAATCCGCGTACCTGTCCGAATTGATACAACATTTGCTTGTAGGTAAGAATCTCCGGCCCACATATGTCAAAGGATTGGTTCATGACCTCCTCTGTTCCAGCTGCCCGTTCCAAGAAATGGAGCACATCCCGAATGGCGATTGGCTGCGTTCGCGTGTTCAACCATTTAGGAGCGACCATAACTGGAAGTTTTTCCACAATATCACGGATAATTTCAAAGGAAGCACTACCACTTCCCACAATAATACCCGCCCTAAAAGTGGTCAGCGCATACGCATCAGACCTTAAGGTCTTTTCCACGGCCAACCGGGATTTTAAATGTTTGGAAAGGGATGCATCATTCACAATGCCCCCTAAATAAACGACTTGTCGACAAGCTGTTTTTTCAATTAAACTCTTGAAATTTTGCGCACATTGTTGCTCTAGGTCTTCGAAATTATCACCTGTAGCTGCCATGGAATGAATCAGGTAATAAGCAACATCAATGTCTTCAGGAAACACAACGTCCTCCGTTTCCAAAAAGTCCACTTTAATGAATTCAATCCCATTTTTGGACTCAATTTCATCTGGAATCCGGTTTAAATCACGCACACAACAAATGATTTGATGGTCTTTCGCCAGCAGATTCAGTACCAATCGCTTGGCAATATAACCCGTTGTTCCTGTGATGAGAATCCGCATTTATAATGTCTTTTTATTTCTTGGGACGTTGATAGGGATATCTTGTTTGTAGTTGGGGCAAAGTGTATCCATCAAGACCATTAATACTGACAATGTTTCCTTTGGAAAGGTTTACAAATCCATCTTCCTCAAGCAGGTCATCTTGAATATAAACCGAAAGTATTTCACCCACCACTAGGATGGTCCCGTTCAGTTTTATAGGATATTCCTCCGCAAATCTCATGGCCACCTTAATAGGTGCTTGGGCCACAAATGGAGCTTTGAAATCAGCAATATATTCAGATTGTAAGTTGGTCATCTCAAACTCCGATACACCCTTGGGGTACTTAGCCGAAGTATGGTGCCCATCTTCCATAATCTCCTTTGAAATATGGTTTATGCTGTAAAAACCGGTCTGTTTTATATTGTCGTAGGAGTTTCTTGCTACCGTGGTGGGTCTTTGCACAAATCCCAGAACGGCCGGGTCAGAACCCAAATGGATTACCGAACTAAAAACCGCTACGTTCTGATTACCTTGGTCATCCGCAGTTGCGATTAGATTGGCAGATTTAAAACCGGACAGACTATTCACCAAATTTATGCGATACAGCCTGTCCATGGAATCCAAGTCCGATTGCGTAAAACACCTCATAGCGTATTGAAATTATTAACCTGAACATGATTGGCCTTGAGGTCGTGCATGAGGTTGTAGAGTCCAAAGAACGTTCTGTTGATATAAATAAAATGCTTTGAACCACGGTTGGCGTCCATTCGTCGCAGTTCAGTGTTTTGTGCATATTTTTTACCGAGTTCTGTTATTTTTCCAAAAAAGACCTCGTCCGAGAAATCAAAGACCTCATTATGGAACGGTTGGGTAAACAGGCTCAGCATTTCTTGAAACATGGCCGTAAAGAATTTAATTTCTTCGGGTGAATCTTCAGGACGAAGGATTTCCAGCTCAAAGAGTTTCTGTTGAAAAAACTCAGGATTGGAGATGTTTTCCTTTCGGGCCAATTCAAAATAAGGAACGTAAAATGAATCCGGTATCGCTTTGATGCAACCGAAATCCAACACTACCAACTGATTATCCCTGGACACCAAAAAGTTACCTGGATGTGGGTCCGCATGGACTTTCTTCAAACGGTGAATTTGGTACATGTAAAAGTCCCAAAGGGCCTGGCCTAAAACATTGGACACCCCGCTGTCAGTATTGTGTGCTGTAAATTCGGAAAGATGTTCCCCATCCATCCAATCCATCGTTATGATTTTTTCTGAAGAAAGATTTGCATAGTAGGATGGGAATTTGAGATTGGGCAGGTGGCCACAGGCTTCCACAATACTTTGGCTTTGTTCAACTTCCAACAGATAATTGGTCTCTTCCATCAACTTATCCCTGACTTCCTTAAAATATTTATCGCTGTCCTTCCCCTTAATATTGAACATTTTTAGGGCGATGGGCTTTACAAGGGCCAAATCCGTGGCAATACTATCCGAAACCCCAGGATATTGAATTTTTACGGCCAGCTTCTTTCCATCTTTTTCAGCTTGATGGACTTGTCCGATACTGGCACCGTGTACCGCTTCGGGGTTGAAAGCATCGTAAACTTCGGATGGGGACTTTCCAAAATACTTTTTGAAGGTTTTGTTCACCAAAGGTGCGGACAACGGCGGCACGGAAAACTGGGACAAGGAAAATTTTTCTACATAAGCCCTTGGCAACATGTTCTTTTCCATGCTCAGCATCTGCGCCACTTTAAGCGCACTACCTTTTAATTCCCGGAGACTACCATAAATATCCTCTGCATTGTCTTGATTGAGTTTTTCCTTGGCCTCCGCTTCTGAAGTGGCCATCTTATTACCATAGTACTTGATGTAATTTACACCGACTTTGGCTCCAGTTTGTACCAATTTCGTAGCACGCTGGATTTTGGAAGTGGGGATACTATCTATTGTTTTCATTTACGACATCGCCATTTTTTCCTTGAAAATAAACTTCCCCAAGTCCACAAGACTTTGCAATGGGGTCGCTTCCAAAACATCAAAAGAACTGTTCACGGATTTCTCAATAAGGATATCCGTTTTTTCAAAGGAAGGCGAGTTGTCATCCAACCAAAATTTTAGGGTAAACAATAGCTGCCCCCATGCACCTTCTGAAATGGCCTTACGCTGAAACTTTTTTATCTGCTCTTGGTCAATATCCAAGGTTTTTATGTCCAAGCTATCCACATAAGTAGTAAAGCCTTCCCGAAGTTTATGCAGTGTTTTTAGATTGTCCAATACCTGCTTTTTACTTCGTAGGACCAAAACAACATAGCTCCTATTGGCCGTCAAAATCTCAAAAAAGGTATAGTAGAAACTTAATAGCTGATTTCGGGCATTGGAATTGATATACGCCTCATCTTTTTGAAGTAACTCCAAGGTATTATCAAGAAACGTTGAGAATATGGAAGATTTAATCGAACCAAACGACCCAAAGTAGTCATAAAAACTGCTCTCTTCCAGATTGTAAGCCTTGCAAAACTTATATACCGAAGCTGGTTCTTGGTCGTGCTCCAGTACATAATCCATGAACCAGGAGACTATTTGCTGCTTGGAAATATTCTTCTTTTTAGCCATTGTCCTTGTTTTTTGTAAAGATACAAAACGTTTAAGTTTTTTACTTAAACATTAAACATCTTTAACAGGGACTGGTTACAAGTTTTCGGGGTTAATGGCCAGGCTCTTGAACAATTTGGCTTTGGTATGAAAAAATTTGTTCTGCATTTCGTTCCGTTTCAGATATGCATCAATCAACTTACTTTCCCTTGAATTGACCAAAAACAAGGAACTTTCTCCAAAACTGAACTTACGCTCCTCCGCATCCAACATAGTACTGTAATCTTGAACGATATTCGCTATCAATTCATTCTGGGTGATGAACGAGTCCAACTCCCGATAAATAGCAATCACCTTATTCTGAATCTCAACCTGTGCATTGTCGCGTTCAAACTCGGCATCCATTAGCTTGAATTTGGCCAATTTTAGGTCACCCCTTTCCTTCCGCAAAAACAACGGCAATTGAAATGAAACGCCTCCTTTGTAATTCTCGGTCACGAAAGAGTTTATCATATCTGGTGTTTCTGTAAGAAAATTGTATTCCACATCCAGTTTGGGAAGCAATTTATTGGCCTTGAGTCGCTTGTCAACCATAAGGCCGTCTATTTTATATTCCAACGACCTCAATTTGGGATGATTTTCCAGACTAAAACTATCCAGCGGTTTGCCGAGAATTTCTAAGGTTACATCAATCTCACTTTCTATATTGAGGTCCGGGGTCACTTCGTTCTGTAACTCCACCGGGACATCCTCAATCCATAGAAAATTGGAGACTTCGAGGGATTTCTTCATCAATTCCACCTTGGCCTGCTCGTAGCCTAGTTCCCGATTTCGAACAGCTATTTTGGCCTCAACGGTGTCGATAATCGCGATATCACCCGCAAGTGCGCTTTCCCGTATTCCCTGAAACCGAATATCGGCATTGTCCAAAAAATCCTTAAACACTTCGGCATCGCGGTACGCCCTCATCCAATCGAAATAAGCAATGGATGCTTTATATAGCACTTCATTCACCAAGATATCTTGGTCCGCCTTGGATTGCTCCCTAAAAAACTTGGCCTTTCTCAAGGTGGCCATACGCTCGTTGGCCCAAAAACCATCCAGCAACGACATGGACACTCCGGCACTATATAGCCCATCTTCGGGCAAGGTTTCGCTTGCACTGAGGTACTCTCCCTCATTCTGTTGATAATTCCCTTTGAGTTCAATGCCAAACCATGTTGGTATTTTAAAGGTGGTATTGAGTCGGTCCCAATACTCCGTATCCTTGAACTGCTTCCGGTCGTAATCCACTTCAACCTTGGGGTCAAAACCTCCCCTTGCCTTCATGAGGTTGGCCTGCCCAGCGGCGATGGTCAATTGGGCCTGTTTGGCAATGGGATGGTATTTTTTCACATATCCCAAATACTCCTTAAAACCCAAAACCAAACTATCTTGTTGGGCTTGCAAAGCAAAAGCGATGAGGAAAAAAATCCAACATAACTTCTTTGTCCTACTGCTTAGTGCCATCAGTGTTTGAATTTTGAGGTTGATAATAATTGGGTGGGAAACCATTTAGCTGTCTCCACAATTCAAACCAAATCGGAACATCCTCCAACAAGGCCATGGTACTTGCCCCAGAACCTACACGAATATCTTTTGGCCACTCCGCCTCTTCTTCATCTGGAGCCAAGAGTACCCTATATTTTCCATTTGGGCTGATGAAGGTTTCAATGGCCACAATCTTACCCCCAAAAGTACCATAAGAAACATTGGGCCATCCACTGAATACGATTGCAGGCCAACCATCAAACTGAACCCGAACCTTCTCCCCTACGTGAATCAGGGGTAAATCAATGGGGGCCACATAGGTTTCAACAGCCAAATCATAGCTTGCAGGCATAATGCCTACAAGCCTATCCCCTTCTTTGAAGGTCTCTCCAATCCCAGATTGAAGCGCCTTGTTGATATAGCCACTTTGCGGTGCCCTGATGAATTGAAGGCTATTCCGCATTTCGTAGTTGGTGTACTCATTCTCCAACTTGGTTACCTGCGCCTCAGAATCAAATTGATTGGATTGGGCCGAGTACAAGTCACTACGTGCCTTGGAAATCTTGTCGGTGTACTCCGCCTGAACCCGAGTAATTTCAACTTGCGCATTGATGACGTCGTTTTTACTGGCCAATAACTTATTCTCTTGTGAGATAAGCTTTGCTTGCGCTTCTTGAAGCTTCAAACGTTTCTCTTCCAAATCGGTCACAGCCTTCAGTCCTTCCTTTTCCAGTTGGTCCACCCGATCGTACTGTCGTTGTGCTATGGTAATGTTGGTTTTGGCCGCTTCAAGGTCGATACTATCGCTCTTTACCTTGAGTTTGGATTGCATCAATTTATTCCTGGCCTGCTCCAATTTTAACTGAAGTTCTTGGGACAATGCCCCTATCTGGGTCTGCAACGCGCCCACTTTTTCTTGATAGGAGGTCACCGACATTTCCTTGGCCTTAATTTGTTGTCCGGTACGCTCAACCAATCTTGGATCAAAATATTCGCTTTTCACCTCAGAAATTTGAAGAATAGTATCTCCCTTTTCTACATAATCCCCTTCCCTGACGAACCATTTTTCAATTCGTCCCGGGATGGGGGATTGAATGGTCTGGGGTCTTTGGTCCGGGGTCAATGTGGTTAAGAAACCACGACCGGAGATGGTCTGTGTCCACGGTAGAAACAGCACAATGAATCCCATGATAAAAAATACGGCCAAAAAGCGATTGAATTGCTTGTAATGTCGCTTGTGAAAGACTTTACCCGCCTTGTATACCGTAATGTCTACCTTCTGATTTAATTTGTTATGTGATATGTTCAGCATGGTTCTTAGTCTTTAATCAATCTTCCATTTTCAATAGCTATGGTGCGATTGCACAGCCGTTCCCATTTTGGGTTCTCACTCACAATGACCAAGGCCCATCCATTGGACTTGTCGGTTAAAAAGTCCATGATTTGATCAGCTTCCTTGTTCGTAAATTGGTCCAGGGGATCTTTAAGAATCAAAAGTTTGGGTCGATGCACAATACTTCTTGCCAAGACAATCTTTTTGGATATGATGTACGGAATCTTCTTTCCTTCAGGGTACAATATGGTTTGAAGCCCTTTCGGTTGTTCCTTCACGAATTGGGTAAGACCTGTTTTCTCAATGGCCCAGTACACATCTTCCATTGGGATTGACTTGTCGCCAAAGGTGATATTATCCAACATTGTCCCTTCAAAAGGGTACTCTTCGGTAAGGGATTGTCCTAAAAAGGAGCGATATTTATTGAGGTAAATTCCTTTTAAATCAACATTGTTCACATAAATTTTCCCTTCGTCAGGTTCCAAAATACCAGCAATGAGACGAAGTAAAGTGGACCTCCCTGAACCACTAGGTCCTTTTAATAAGATGGAACATTCTGGCGTAATGGTAAACGAAATATCATCTAGGACCTTCTTGTCCCTGCCTGGTACTTTGTAGACCACATTTTGAAGCTCAATCGTCATGCCATCATAGCCATTAAAAGGTGTTTCTCCTTGTTGTGGCTCTAATTCTTTATCAACCACTTGGCCCAATTTTTCCAAAGAGGTAAGTAGGTCATAAAAGGTTTCCAATCCGGTTATCAGTTTTTCAACAGAGTTGATCACCAAAAGAATGATGATTTCCGCAGCTACAAATTGACCTATGTTCATTTGTTGATCCAAAACCAAAAGTCCACCAATCAGCAGTAGGCCAGCAGTCACCAATACCTTAAACCCTATCATTTGGATGAACTGCAGCACAATTACCCTAAAATGACTTTCCCTAGCTTCAAGATAATCTGCTACGAGTGCATCATTTTTGTCCATGGCATGGGACGTTTTTCCCGACAGTTTAAAACTGATAATAGATCGGGCAATTTCCTGAATCCAATGAGCAACTTTATACTTGTTCTTGGATTCATCCAAACTGGTCTCCAAACCTTTTTGCGCTGTAAATTTGAACACCACATAAATCAAAAGGACCAAAAGCAACCCATAAATAATGAAGAATGGGTGGTAAAAGGAAAGGAGCAGCAATCCGAAAATAATCTGGAGCAGGGCCGCTGGAAAATCAATCAATATTTTAGAGAGTGCCTTTTGAATGGTAAGGGTATCAAAAAAGCGATTGGCCAATTCCGGTGGATAATAATTGCTCAATTGGCTCATCTTTATTTTTGGAAATCGATAGGCAAATTCAAAAGAAGATCGTGTGAAAATTTTCTGTTGAACGTTTTCAATAATCCTGATTTGCATCAACTGCAGAGCTCCTCCAAAGGCCACACCAACGGTCACCAAAATTACGAGTATCACCCAAGAGGTGCTAATCTGTGCACCTTGAATTAGGTTAATGATGGCCTGTATCCCCAAGGGAAGTGACAGGTTTACCAATCCCGCGAAAATTGCATAGTAAAATACTTGGAAAATGTCCTTTTTATCCAAGGTGAGCATGCGTACCAATCGTTGCCATGCCGTCAAAATGTCTTTAGTCATTCGTTTTTACATTTAAAGTTCGGTCAATCAAATCTGTGAAATACTCCAGTGGAGTAACAGATTCATTACAGTTGGTAAGAGCTGGAAAATGTTCCTTTAAGAAGTATTGATGTAGAGATCCTTCAAAAATGGTACTAGCCAAGCTAATGGGATATGGATAGGTGCAATCAACGTTAACAATCATCTCGGTAAGCCTATTGACCAATCTTTTGTAAACTAAAAAGTAACCTTCTTTGTTCTCTTTGTCCACTTCCTTGGTCAAATAAGATTTGGAAAATTCATTGATGACTATTTTGTTTAAAATGACTTCGTTGATGTGCGAGAACGTATTGTCTTCCTCTACTTTTTGGGTAAATATCTCTATGGCCTTCTTCAGTTTTTTTACGTCATCCGAAATACCATAAGTAGCAAACACCATTCGATACTCCAACCACCCCCAATACCACGAGGCCAAATAAAGCAAAAGCTTATGCTTATTCTCAAAATACCGATAGATGGAACTTTCATTGGATTGAATGGCTGCTCCCAATTTTTTAAAAGTAAAGCTTTCAAACCCTATCTCATTGATCATCAGAATGCTTTGTTCAATAATTTTCTTCCCCAAGTCTGATGATTCGGGGTCTTTTAAATATAATTTTTCATTAATTCCCATACGAAGAGATTGCATCAATCTTTCCATTTTTATGTGCATTTTGAAATCAACAAGCGCAAATATAAAAGTAATACTATTAATTTCCGATTGTTTAACTTTCAATTAACGATTTTTCCCAACAAACATCAAGGTTTGAAACTCTTTTGATTTAGGAACTGATAATCAAAAAAGTATAACATGAAAACAAAAATTAGAGGAGTAACGAATTTCAATGACTCTGTTGAAGCCACTTATTTTTTAGAAATCAATCCAATATCTGCCTATTTTTGAACGTTAATTAAAACCATTTACAATTGAGGTTTGTAACCGCTTAAGCACATCAAAATAAGCTTGGTCCAGTTCTGACAAAATAAGGAATTAGGCCTGTAAAAACCAATTAAATGAACCTGGAACTAGAGCCCTTTTTTGATCAATCCGTAGATTGTCTTTGTATAGCCGACTATGAGGGGTATTTTGTAAAAATAAATCCTGCCTTCAAGAACCTTTTGGGATATTCCGAAGAAGAACTGAAATCAAAATTAATTTCCGAATTCATCTATCACGAGGATAAGGAACGTACTGCAGCACATCGGGAAAAATTGAAAAACAATGTGCCGCTGGTCAATTTTGAGAATAGGTATGTTAGCAAATCGGGAGAGCTTGTGTGGTTGCACTGGACTTCAATTCCATTGAGAAACGAGCGTTTGATCTATGCTATCGCCAAAGATATTACCCACAGTAAAAAGCTCGAGAAGGAGCGCATCTCCTATCTAAACCAACTCAATGAGGTAAATGAAAAGCTCAAACAACAAAATTATACCACCTCGCACGACCTTAGGTCTCCACTAAACAACCTCATGTCACTTGTCAATTTAATTGACCTTACCAAAATAGACGATGAGGAAACGAGGGAAATTTTTAGTCTCATCAGGCTTTCCGCGGAGGGGGTCAACAATTCGCTGAATGCATTTATTGATTCGTATAAACAAAATGATATTCAGACAGAAAATTTAAAGGAAGTACGTTTTGGAACAGTTCTGCAAAAAGTCCAAAACTCAATAGGGGCACTTATCGATAAAGCTGGGGTTCATTTTCAAATAGATTTTTCCAAATTGGAAAGCACCCAGTTCAAAAGTGATTTCATGGAAAGTATTTTTTTGAATCTCATCACCAACTCCATTAAATATGCAAAACCGGGGGTTCCCCCAAAAATATCCATCACAACCCATCAAACCAATAACGAAAAAACACTGATCTATTCAGATAATGGTCTTGGTATTGACATGGACAAAGTGGGCCATCTTATTTTTAAACTTAATGGAAGGTTTCATGGCAATGAGGACAGCAAAGGGGTTGGACTTTATTTGGTGCACACCCATGTGACCAGTTTAGGGGGTACTATCAAAGTGGAGAGCAAGGTGAACGAAGGAACAACATTCACCATCAAATTCAAGGGAAGAACAAACATTTGAAACCTGCCAAAAGTATTTCAATTTTAAAACTGTAAAATCAAATGTTGATTTTTAATCCTATTGGACAATGGTCCGAGCCATATACATCTGAAAAAATATCTACCGATTCTACTTTCTCCATCAATTGGGGACTGACCAAAAAATAGTCGATTCGCCATCCTACATTTCGTTCACGAGACTTGAAACGATAGCTCCAATAGGTATAGGCCACCTCATTTGGATGTAATTTTCGAAAGGAATCCACAAAACCTGAATCCAAAAAATTGTCCATTCCATCTATTTCGACTTGGGTATAGCCCGCTGTTTTGTTGTAGTTGGACTTGTCGTTTTTGAGGTCAATTGGTCTATGCGCGACATTAAAATCCCCGCAAACGATTACTGGCTTACTTGCCTCAAGTTTTTTGAGATATTTTAGAAAGTCGGCATCCCATGTCTTGCGATAATCCAAACGATCCAACTGTTGTCCTGAATTGGGAACATACACATTGACCAAGAAAAAATCATCGTATTCTGCACATTGAATTCTCCCCTCCGAGTCGTGCTCTGGAACTCCCATATCATTTTGGACCGAAAGAGGTGATATCTTGCTCAAAAGTGCTGTACTGGAATAGCCTTTTTTTTCCGCTGAATTTGAGAAAAGCTTATAATCACCTAAATCTGATAGCTCCTTTTCAGTTTCGTGATCCTGCGCCTTGGTCTCTTGAATGCAAAGCACATCTGGATTCATACTTTCAATATTTTCCAGAAAGCCCTTTTTAGTGATAGCTCGGATACCGTTTACATTCCAGGAAAGAATCAGCATGGTTTTTTCTTTAGGTTGTTTTGTTCCCTAAAGATAAACCTTATGGTGGATTTTAAACAAATTATCCTTTGGTTGGAATCTTGAAGAGTGATTTAATAATTCATATGTAAAAACTCTATTTACAAACGCGATTTATTTTTAATACTTATTTAGAGGGACATCATTTTTTCTATAAAAATGCCGGCATCAATAGTATTTTAGCCAAATTGCCATTGCGTAAAATATTTTCTGTCAGGGCTTAAAAACAATTTTTCATCAAAACATTATTTAAGTAATTGCTTATGAATTGGATACTACTACTAATCGCAGGGCTTTTTGAAGTCGCCTTTGCGGCCTGTCTTGGAAAGGCTAAAGAAACTACCGGAATTGAAACAACCTATTGGTATGGCGGTTTTTTGATTTGCTTGGGCATTAGCATGTTTCTCCTTGTAAAAGTGACCCAACAGCTGCCGATTGGAACAGCATATGCGGTTTGGACAGGCATTGGAGCAGTGGGAACAGTTTTAGTTGGAATTCTGGTATTTAAGGAGCCATTAACATTTTGGAGACTATTTTTCATCACGTCATTGATAGCTTCCATAGTTGGACTGAAAGTAGTTTCGCATTAAAGTGGGGCTCATCAATTTTACCTCTGCAGAGGTTTTTATTTAATTCTTCCTTAATTCTGATAGGACATCGGCTTCCCCCACTTATCAAACAAAAGTTCAAGCTCACTTTTAGTAATCGGCAAAACGGTACCATGTCTTGGATGGAAATCCATGGATATTTGGTCATCAATAATTTCAAACGTTTTTAAATCTGTAGAGCTTGTAAACTGGTAACTGCCTTTTGTGTACATATCGTACAGTAAAATGTAGGTGTCCGAATTGTTTAGTTTGAAAATGGAGGACCCCTCTACCAGCTCAGAAGTCTGTTGTTTGTAGTCGTCTTCCTCTAACCAATCTCCCGATGTTAAATCTTGGGTGGTGGCATGCTTAATACCGTTTCCATGTCCCTCTGTTTTATAAAACAGATGATATACCCCATCCTTTTCAATGATGTCCCCGTCAATGCAAGATTTGCCATTTTTAGGGAAGAACAACTGCTTCGGTTCGCATATCAAATCTGTGAAATCATCATTTGTATAGGCATAGTATATAATATCCGGTCCAGTTCCATGCTTCATGGAAAAATAGACCATATATTTCCCTTCCTTTTTATCATAAATGGTCTGAGGCGCCCACACCCGTTTTAAGTCTTCATGACCATTAAACCTCTTCTGGATATTTACAACACTGGAACGCCAATTCACCAAGTCATTGGATTTCAGCAATACCATGCCCCTGTTTGAATCCCATCCCAAATGGGAAGTCATATCCGTAACCACCATGTAGAATGAATTACCATCTTCGCCCTGTAAAATGTGTGGGTCACGAACTCCACCTGTAGAGCTAATCTTTTTGGAATCCAACACGGGTTTGTTTTCATTTAACGCATAATAATGAAACCCATCCGGACTTACTGCGAAATGAATGGATTCTTCCTCAACGCTGTTCCCAGTGAAATACGTGAATAAATAACCGGATTTTTCCTTTTTAATTTGTGCAGTTGCAGCTAAAATTCCAAATAAAGCCGCTACAATCGCCAATATCCTTTTTTTCATAATTTGTTCTTTTGAAATACCAAGGTCGAAATGGATCTTTTTGGAAGTTCAACAGTCTCCTCCAAATCGCCTTCTTTCGTTTTTTTCAAGTCCATTCCAGTTTCTTCAGTGGTCAAATACTGTTGGAAAAGTTTGTATCCTTTAAGCTGTTCTGTTTCAAAATTCACTGGGATGTCTTCGGAAGAATAATTGATGAGTACCATTACTATTTTTCCATCTTTTTCATCCATGAATGCCGACGTCATTAGTTCTGAATTTAATTCACCCGACAAAATTGGACCCTGTACTTTGATACGCGTCATTCCAGGTCTAACAAAATAACTGTAATGCCCCATGGCCCAGAGTGTTTTTACCGGATAAAAATTTCCATCGGTGTGATCTTCATTGGGTTCCAAGGCCAAAAAGTAATATCTCGTATCAAAATCGGGATTACCTGGCTCCATACTGTTCCAGAATTGCCAAGCACTGGCATTTGCAACCGTGAGGTCAAAATGGATGACCTTTGCCAAAAATAGGGCACAGTCCATTGCAGTTAGTTTTTTCTCTGTTCCTTCTCGAAAACCATCGCCAAGCATGGAATATTCTGATTGCCAAAATGCGATATTATTTTCTTCCGTGACTTGCTTGACTTTTCTACGGATATCGACCATTCTTTCGTTAGAGGTGTCCGTGAAATAACTATGACCAGCGATTAAAGGGGCAACATGCTCCAAGTTTCCAACATAATTGGGACTGGAAGGGTTAAACAGCGCTTCAACTTGGCTGTGGGAGTTTCTTTCACCTTCATATAAAAAGGTTAGCATGGCGGATTCTGAAAGCAGTATTTCGGTTTTCAGGTCGTTCTCTTTAAGGGATTTATCCAATAATTTGGTCAACTTGGCTATATCCTTATTGCTCCACGGACTTCCCTCCTGCTTAGCCTCACCAAATTTACCATACCAATCCCATTGAGGTTCATTTACCGGACTTATATAATCAAAGGTTAGACCCTCATTTTTGAAATGTGAAATCACATTCGCAAGAAATTCTGCGAAATCATCAAACTTGTCTTCTTTTAAATTGGTGGTATAATCTTTTTCCGTTTTAAACCCCCGACCGTTTTTGGTAAAATATACCGGTGGGGAATTGGAAAAGGCAATCAATTTTTCTACTCCGTACGCTTTGGCATTTTTCACCAGCCATAAATATCCTTCCTGCTTGCTCCAATCATAACTGCCATCAGGGTTGATAAACGATTCCACTCTCTTTCTAAAATCCTTGATCCCACTTTCATCGCCTTGCTCAAAGGTTCCCGCACCTATGTTGAATCTCCAAGCTGAAAGTCCAATACCTTCCGGATTTCCCAAGGAGTCCATTTGTTGGCTAAACAAAAGTTTTGCGATTTGCTCTTTCTTTTCTGAGGGCCAATATTTTCCCACTCCTTCACCAAACCAACAGGCCGCTGCACCAAAATTGTCCATGGTTTGAAAGGTCGTTCCGGAATCTATTCCCAAGGTATATTTGGTTTGTGAATAAAGGGATTGCGCCAGTAAAAAAATTGCAAAATATGTCAAACACCAATGGATTGATGGCAATGTTCTATTTTTCATTCATCTTCTTGTTTTGCCGTGTTTATCTGAAAGAAATCAAGCTAAACACCGAGGCCATATGGAACAATAGGGCAATTCGCCCATTCAAATTTAAGTTATCCTTTACTCCTAAGGAAGGGATAGCGTAAAAAGAACACTTATATTTATATGGTCCAGTACAAAGGAAGAAATAAGAGCAAAATTCGTAACGGCAAATGTGAGATACGCTGCAGCAAAATGACGTTGACCGTTCCGCATTATTTCTATCCAAAGAAATACTCAGAATATTTACGTAAGATTACAATCGTAAACACAAAAAACACTGATAAGCAACCCTAAAATGATAAAAAGTAAAAGTTTCTTATACCCAGCTATAATGGCCGTATTCATTTTGACTTGTTCCTGCGCTCGGAAAAAGGACATAGAATGGAAATCAATTTTCAATGGTAAAGACCTTAAAGGATGGTCCACAAAATTCACAGGTCAGGAGTATGGAGAAAACTACCTGAACACTTTCCAAGCAAAAGATGGAAAGTTAATGGTCAGCTACGATGGCTACGATAATTTTGACAACAATTTTGGCCATATTTTCTATCAAGAAAAGCTTTCGAACTACAGGCTGCGATTAGAATATCGCTTTGTGGGAGCGCAAGAGCCGGGCTCGCCATCCTGGGCCTTCAAAAACAGTGGTATTAAAATTCATTCCCCACATCCTTCTGAACTGCCGCTCAACCAAATTTTCTTGGTGGCCGTTGAAGCCCAAATACTTGGGGGTGATGGAGAAACGGAACGTTATACAGGTAATGTGTGCACAGCCGGCACCCATATTGAAATGAATGATAGTCTGATCACCCAACATTGCACCAATTCAAGCTACGCTGCTATTAGCGATTCCAGTTGGGTAAAAATGGAAGTTGAAGTGCACGGGAGTGAAAAAATAATTCATAAGGTCAATGACCAGATCGTTATGGAATACGCCAAACCTCAATATGATGACACCGATGAATTTGCTCGGGAACTTATGGAAAAAGGCCACCCCCGGATTATCAGTGAAGGTTATATTGCGCTTCAAGCGGAAGGTCATCCTGTAGAATTCAGGAATATAGAGTTAATGAAATTGGATGAGTGATTGCTGAACCTACTTGAAATTGGCGAGACATCTACCTTTCCAATTCAAAATTAAAAGAGTGTAATCAGGCTTCGGTTTTATACCCAAAGCATTTGGATGAAATTTTATTCTTTGATTTCCAATCTATAAAATTCCTCCAATTGGGAATTGCAGTTCATATTAACATCAAGGTCCTTAACAATTCCTGTTCCAACTCCATATACCCAACCATGCAAGTGAAGGGCCTGTCCTTTCTTCCATGCCGACTGTACAATGGAAGTTTTGGCCAAATCGAGTACTTGCTCCCGAGTATTGAATTCGACAAAACAGTCAAACCGATGCTGTGGTTCTTGAATTTCTTCCAAGGTTTTTTGATGAAGTCTGTAAACATCACGTATGTGCCGTATCCAATTGTCCACCAATCCGTAGGAATGATTTTCCATCGCAGCCTTTACACCACCGCAGCCGTAATGGCCACATACAATGATATGGTTGATTTTTAGCGCATTGACAGCGTAATCAAGGACACTGAGCATATTCATGTCGGAATGCACAACCATGTTGGCAATATTTCGGTGAACAAACACCTCACCGGGTTGGGCACCAATAATCTCATTGGCCGGTACACGGCTATCGGAACAACCTATCCACAGGAGAGGGGGCTGCTGGCCTTTTTCCAATTTCTTGAAGAATTCTGGATCAGCGGCCAATTTGGAAGCTACCCATTCTTTATTGTTCTCTATTAGGCCTTTGTAAAAATCTGAATTCATGTATTTCAATAAGCTAGTTGTAAAGATGTCAAAACAGGGATAAAATGTAGCCAATTATTTCGTAGGGAACATCCAGTTTAACTGTTCATTTGATAAAATAGCCCCATACTTCCCATTTTTTGTGACTCAAGGTCAGCTTAGTTTCATTGGGTATATTCTCAGTGGGCAAGAATTCTTTGGAAATTTCTTGTGGGTAATTTCCCAGTGGGGGTTTCAAGCGTTGATCGCGGAAGGATTGTATATCCAAAGCGTTCCGTTTTGAAAATCAACACAGCCCAAAACAAAAAAAGCAAGCTTTATGTTTTGCTTGCTTTTGATGTATTCGTGATCGCGGAAGGATTTGAACCCCGTCCGCTAACCCTTAATTTTATTGGGTTTCGCCTTGCTTATGTTTTGTAACTAACCGAATTACAGACCACTATGAGCAATCTCATTTCGTAGGACCCAAAATTAACTATAAAATATTAAACCTGTCCTAAAAATCGGGGTATCTACATTCATGCCCATGAATAAATTCAAAGGTTTGTATGAGTATATTATATGAGGCTTTGTCTTCTAGCCTTTTGAACAGCCTCTAACTTGTTGTGGACCTGAAGCTTCCTATAAATATTCTCGATATGCTTCCTTACCGTACTTGGTGATAGGAAGAGATTATTGGCAATCACCGTATAGCTTAACCCTTCCGCCAGTTGTTCCAATACTTCTTTTTCACGTGAACTTAACGAAACGTCGTCTTCCTGTACGGACAGTGACTCTTGTTTTTCGGGATATCGTAATAATTTAAGGGTCTTTACCGCAATGGAAGGACTCATTGCCGCGCCTCCTTCAATGGTCTCGGTAATGGCGTTGTACAGCTTATGTCCTTCAATCTCTTTCAGCAAATACCCATCGGCACCGGCCTGAATGGCGTTGAAAATATTCTCATCATTATCAAAAACGGTAAGCATGAGCACCTTAATGTGGGGATATTTCTGTTTTACGATACGAACGGTTTCTATACCATCCAGCACGGGCATTTCTATGTCCATAAGCACCAGATCAAGGTTGTGGTTCTTTTCCAATTTGGACAGCAACTCACTACCGTTGTAGACCATGTACTTGATGTCTAAATCCTCAAAATCTGACAACTTCTCTTTTATGGCACGAGCCAGGAATGTATTGTCGTCCACTATGGCCAGCTTGATTTTGTTCATAATCTATACTTTTTATGGTGAAAGAATTATGCTTTTACCTGCAATGTTACCTTGGTGCCTTTATCGATTATACTTTCTTGATTGAAATAAATGCCGGCTTTTTCGGCCCTGTTCCACATTATATGAAGTCCGTTTCCTGTCGACTCTTTTGATGTATCAAAACCCCTTCCAAAGTCCTCTATTTCAATCTGCACCATTTTATCAAAATCAGTAAACCGGACTTCAATATGTTCACTCCCTGAATGTTTTACGGCATTGTTCACGGATTCTTGAATAATCCTGAAAAGATTCATCCCCACAAAGGCATTGAGCACCTTATTGTTTGGGGTTCCCTCAATTTTCACATTGATCTTATCATCCGTTGCCTCATGAACGGTCGCGGCCAATTGCTGGGTACGCTCCTTGATATCCTCCAAACTGATTTCGTCCTTGTTCATGGCCCAAATGGTATCCCGAAGCTCGGAAATAGTAACGAGTGAAAACTGTTTCATTTGGGTAAGCTTTTCCATTAAAAATACTTCTCCCTTGTCTATTCCGCGCTTTGCCGAATCGGTGATCGATGTCAAATAGGTGAGTTGCGAACCAATATTATCGTGTAAATCCCGCGCAATCCGCAAACGTTGCTCCTTAAGGTTTTCCTGTGCCCTGGCCTCTGCCATGGCCTTTTCCAGAGCAGTCTCACGTGCAAAGTTTTTCTCCTTTACCTTTTGCTCACGAAAAATCACAAACCCGACAATGAGCAGTATTGCCAGAAGAGCTCCACTGCCCATAAGCATATTGTTCCGGTTTTTCAGAGCTAGTTCATTTTCTGCCAACTCCTTTTGTTGGCGCAGAATCTCATTTTGCTTCTGCTCCGACTCGTACTTTTCCTTTAGGTTGAACATTTCCCTCGCTTTTTCGGAAAAGTAAAGACTATCTCTTGCCGCCTTATGTTTTTGATGGTAAACATAGGCCTCTTTGAAATCCAGTTTTTCTTCATATATCAGGGACAAGGTTTTGGAAAGCACATCAATACCTGGAAGGTAATCTATTGAATCTGCTTCTTGATATGTGGTCAAAGCCAATTCTTCCGCTCTCTCTACTTTTCCCTGTTTTAGATAGATATTGGCCAAATCGTTTTTTAAGGAAACCTGTGCCAAACGTTCTCCCCTTTCCTCCTGAATGGCTATGGCCTGGTTATAAAAAAGTTCAGCATCATCAAAATTTCCAAGCGCCCAACTTGCCAAGGCCATGTTCGTCAACGGATACCCTGTATCCAATCTCGCACCGATGGTTTTATAGTCCTCAAATGATTTTTTGGCATATTCAAATGCTTTATCAAACTGCTTTTTTTCAAGATAGGCCGCAGCCAAGCTATTATAGGACATCGCCACAAAATAATCGTTTCCTATCTTCCTGTACATAGCCAATGCCTTTTGGTAATATTCCAGTGATAGGTCAGGCTCTTGAACCAGCTTGTATCTGTTTCCTAAATTCAAATAGGATCCTGCAATCCATAGACTGTCCTTCCCTGCAATAAAGTTCTCCAAGGCTTTGAACTGATAATCCACAGCGATGTCAAATTCAGAAAGGGCCTCATAGGCGTTGGATATATTGGTATAGAGACTTCCCAATACATAGTAGTCCTTTGAATTTTCCAAAATGGGCCTGGCCTTCATGTGATATTCCAATGCTTCTTTAGGTCTACCAGCATCCCATGAAAGAATACCGTAGGTCATCCAAATTCTTGCCCTGTAATAATCATCATCCAATGCTTCTACTTCCTTGAAAGCCAAGTCGACATAATATCTGGCACTGTCCATATTGACAGACCGAAACTTCATTCCAACATCTTTCAATGCCAACACTTTCTTGCCGCCCTTCTTCAATTGGGCGGTATCCTTTAGTGCTTTGATTTCTCTTTTAAAATCCTGTGCCAAAATTGACTGTCCTGAGAATATCAAAAAGAATAGAAAGGTGATTGGAAATTTGTAATAAGTGGTCATTAAAGCAAAAAATGGTTGGTGCTTAAAATTAATTCAATTGATTTTATAATTTAAGTCTTTGCAGAAGAATTAATTCGCTTTGTCCACCAACTTTTGGATAGTGGCATCCAGAAACGATTCAATGGCCATTTCAGCACCCCGCTTATATTTTTCCGAATCGCATTTTACGACCGAAACATTGATGTCTTCCTTGTCCTCTACCCTCCAGACATGGAACACCCCGGCATCCATTCCGCGCTTGTCAACATCTGCCCCTTGTGAAGCATCAAATTTTTGCTTTTCCAGTACGCCCTCAACTTCCACTCCACGATTGGAAACCATCTGGCCTATGCCAAACCTGTTGAAACTGGATCCATCAATCTTAAAATCGGTCTCTGCCTTTACCTGTGCGTACCCGGCATGTCTGTTCAAGGCTCTTGTAGTTTCGCTCAATGCATTATCAAAAGAAATAACATTTAGCACTACCTTGTTGAAAATAAAATCATTTTTCTGGTTGGACACCTTCATTTCGACCTGCTCCTCGTAATTGGCAAGCTTTAATGGTCCAGCTTTCTTGTTATCCATATTCTGCTTTGCCACGATAAATTTTTGTCCTGTGGGACGCATTACTATGTCACCGAACTCATCTCCTTTTTCTCCACCTTGACCAGACCTCAAATCCCATCTTTTTTCACGGTTTTTCTCATAGGCACTATGGTTCCATAATTCCTCAATGGGAGCTATTTCAAATCCTTTTGCTGCAAGGTCCGCCTTGTACTCTTCAAAGAGTTTATCGGTAAGTTGTTGAAGGTCTTCAATATTGAGCCCGTCCAGCACCAAGGTCAAGGACGCCTTTGCATCTCCTTTTAATCCGCCTCGCCACATTTTGCCTCCTTTTTTCTTGTCCTCTAACTGCAATGCTGTTTGAAAATTGACCTGAAAATCGGAAATGACGATTCGTTTTGGACTTTTTCTAAAATTCAAGTTGGCCGGTCCCAACATTTTTATTTTATAATCCTTTACATTTTGTGCAATGGTAACTGGCTGTGCACATAATAGGATCAACAGAAAAGATAACATGGGTAAATTGATACGTTTCATACTATTGGTTTAAAGTTTTGAACAAACGTAGTATCCAATGGCTTTGAACTCAATAGGGCAATTGTCGTAAAATGATAGGGAATAGGTGGGCCATGTGTCAAATATCAAAATAGAAAAAGCTTAAAAGCCCTATTACGAATGTTGTCAAAAGCAAAGCCGAATTGATGCGTTGCAACTGTGGGTTTAATTTTTTCAGAGTTGCATAAATGTGCAATGCTAATGCCAAAACAAACGCAGGTAGACTCAAATAGAGGTTGAATAGGTAGAACCACAGCCAACTGGTGCATAGCGCCCATGCTGAAATCGCCGATATTGTCGGTGGTATGCATTGGTTCATACGGCTCACGGCTGTTTCAGGATAACGATAATACAGAATAGTTGCCAAAAGTACCATGGGCCCAAGCATCGCAATCAACAATAGTACACTACCGAACATAAAATGTTTTTATACCAAATGAACTTCCTCACCATTGGGCAGCACAACGCTCAACGGCTGATTGCCATATTGTGTCTTGTAAACGAATACTTTGGCCCCAATAAAAAGTTTGTCGTAAAGGGTTGAGTTTACCAAGAGCGGTCCTGATGTGAGTATGATTCGATTGGAATTGGAATATCGGTTGGAAGTCAGTGCGAATTTATCTTCGACAATGGATGGAACTCCACGTTTATGGGACCTTTCCTTGTTCATGTTATAATTTCGGTAAGCCACATATAATCTATAAAATTGAAAAAGAGGGACAGCCCAAATTGGAAACAATAACACGACAAAACTCCAAAAACCGCTAATGATCATTAAAAAGCCAATACTGATAAATGGACTGGACCTTATTAAACGTTTTTTTATTTCCATTTTCCAAATCCTGTGCAAGGCTTCATAATCTTTTGGGGTATAGCGAGTATGTGGAATGTGTTTTTCCAGAAACTTTTCTTCTTCATCAAGCTTTTGAGCAACATGGGTATCCTCAACTTGCCCCAAAACTTGAAGATCCAGTGTAATTCCTGATTTGGGCGCTCGGTCCAGCTGCACGTCTGTTCCGACCCTGGCTTTTGAGTAATAAGAATAGTCCACCGAAAACTCCTCATCATCTATATAAACATAATATGACCTCCTGGTTCGGGTCCTTGTTTTGTGCCCTTGAACAGGCCTGTCTCCCGTGGTGGCCCAATGCATCCTTTTGTCAGTGATTTTTCCAGAGACCCGAGATTTTACACCTCGTTTCAAATCGATTGCCGTGGATGCAATAATATAGGCTATGACGCTAAAAAATAAGACCGAGAAGGCCACCATCATGTAGATTCCAAAGGAATCATCTGAAAAACCTGAATTGAACATAAACGACAGAAACAACCAGAATATACCGATAACCACTACCGGAAACAACAACATGCCATATAATTGACGTCTGAGCTTGGTCTTATCTCTATGTTCTAAGGGCAATGTTTCCAATTTAGACATGATCTACAGTTTGGTAGAGCCAAAATTAGGGCCTTCCAGAATCCTCACAATAGGGCAATTGTCCTATTGCGCCATGGCATTGCATACAGATAGTTTTGCTGAAAACCAATCCAGCAAAAAAATGAATTCCATTACCAATACCAAAAGACTTTACCCTGCCCTATTTATAATTCTTGCCCACTTTTTTCATTTCCAAGGGTGTGCCCAAAACCTTCACCTCAGCAATTTTGACATCAAATATGGGCAGGTAACAGCGATGTCCATCACCAAATATCATGCTATCGGAGCCCATTTGTACAGTGAGAAGAACCAACTCGTGTTCAACCCCGATGGTTATTTAACAGAGGACAAACTTTACCTGGATAATAATTACGAAAAGCTTACCACTTATGATTACATTGATAATGCGTCAAAAGCCATAGAGAAAAAATTCAATCCATTAGGTAAACAAGAAGGTTTCGATAAAACCCTTTATATCTATGAAACACCCATCGGCATAATTTCGGATGACCTACCCGAAACCGTAAAAAACGATGAAGGTCAATACATTGTTCTTGGCGGTTTAAAATACGGTGCGATCTTTAAGTACAAAAAATACGTGATCGTCTATGAGCTTGCGGAAGCAAAAAATGGAGAAAGCAAGGTGTTCTACTCCAGTGAATATACCTACGATGGACTAAAACTAGATGAATCCTATAATCAAAAGGATATACGTTATTTTAAATACAATGACAAAAAGTTATTGGAGGAAGAATTGGGCATGTCCAAGATTTGGGAAAGCATTTTATATAAGTATGTTTACGACCAGCGTGGCAATTGGATTGAAAGAACCAAATTTAGGGCATCAAACTTTACCGAAACCAAATATCAATGGATCATCGATGAGGTAAAATACAGGACCATCACGTACATAGATGGCACGGCAACAGGTAGCAATGTGCCAAGTACTCCAGAAATCGCCTATTCATCCAACCAGAGCAAATTGAAAGACCTCCCAAAACTCAGCGATCCCATATTGATGTCCAAATCCATGAAATTCCTTCAAGATATCACTAGGCTCAGAAACAAAAACAACGAAGGTACAAGCAACGCAACTAAAAACGAGATTTCCCCAACATGTTTAAACGGTGACTGTTCCAATGGGTTTGGGAAAGCTGATTTTGGGACATATACCATTGAAGGTTTTTTTAGTGATGGCAAGGCCAATGGCCAAGGAACTTTATTCTACAAGGATAATTCAGGATATTATCAAGGCAACTTTGTAAATGGTTTCAGGGACGGATTCGGTATATACACCTGGGTCGGCAGTAAAAACTACTACATCGGACAATGGGAAAAGGGTTTTCAAAACGGATATGGCTACATCAAAAATGGGGGTGAAATATTGCAAGCGGGTAAATATGAAAAAGGGAAATTGACCCAAGACCTACTAACCAATAACTATAAGAACAAAATAGCAAAGGGAAACTGTGTAGGTGACTGTCAGAATGGATTTGGATACTATAAGTATGATAATGGAGATAGCTATGTTGGATTTTTCACCAATGGCAAAAGAGATCATTTAGGTGCTTACTCTTGGAAATCTGGAATGGCGCATATCGGAACAATTGTTAATGAACAGCATAACGGTTACGGTCAAGAATTCTATAGACCTAGCGAACAATATTATTTGGGTGATTTTTCACAAGGAAAACGTAATGGACTTGGCATTTTTTATAACAAAGAGCATCAAATACTACAAAAAGGTATTTGGGATGATGGGCAATTGACCGGAAAGTTCTAGAAAACTTTAGCGCTTTTATGAAAAGCTTAAGCTACTCAAGATTCCTTGAATATTAAAAAATCAAAATTTAGCGAACGGAACGCAGTGAAGTGCTGCAAGCCCCAAATCTTACCCTTAACTAATTTACTGAGCGAGGTAATTCTATCCATCAAACACTTCTCACAGCCTTTGAGATAATCCAAAGGATTGTTTGAATCACGTTTATATTGCTCCAACCTCACCTTCGTTTATTTCAAGCTTTAGATTGCTTTTCCATAGGTCCAATTTATTTTTTCGTCAAATTGCGTCAATTTTTTCGTCAAAAATTTCCAGTGTTTACAGGGCTTCCCAAAGGGTTTACTGTAGATTTCGGAAAAGTCTACTGTAGCCCCTGATTTTGTGCAAAATTCCAAAATCAATTCAATTAACTGGTTTTCAACTTGTTGAAGACCCGAAAACAACTGTGATGGCGCAATCTGCGCATCACCCTCTTGCTATTCGTTTTTTCACGCAAGCGTGAAAACCCAAATACCTTTCTTTTAGTGTATGGAGTATCGATAAACTCTGTGGTTTTTGTCTCTTTGTAGCTGTTGATTGGACTTATCTTCACGAACTATAAAAACAAATTAGAAACCAAATACAGAAGGTGAAGTTCAGACTTGGGACAAAATTTATGATGTGCATTTATGAATGGCTTTTCCGAATTACAAATCAAAAGTCAAGATCTCCAAACTTTTCCCTATTGTCATTTGAATCTGAAAATTTCGAATCCAGAATCGTTTCTAGACCACTCATATCTTCACTTATTTTCTTATCCAATACTCTTGCATAAACTTGGGTAGTGGCCAATTTTGTATGTCCTAATATTTTGGAAACCGTCTCTATGGGAACCCCATTACTCAAAGTAATCGTAGTTGCAAAAGTGTGCCTTGCCATATGGAAAGAAACATTTTTTGGAATGTCACATGCATCCGCGATTTCCTTTAAATAACTGTTCAATTTTTGATTGGAGATTCTAGGGAATAGTTTTGCAGGTTCTCGTTTAGGATGATATTGGTATCGTTTAATAATAGATAATGCTGGACCAACCAATGGAAGCTTAAAACTATTCTTCGTTTTCATCCTTTTTGTGCTTATCCAATATTTTCCATCAATGCCAAGTACAAGGTTATCTTCGCTAAGACCCATTATATCACAATAAGAAATACCAGTATAGCAACTAAATACAAATAAGTCTTTTACTATACGTAACCGTTCAATCCCTGTGTGATATTCTTGAATTTTCTGGAGTTCAGGTAAGTTCAAAAACTCCCTTTCCTTTCTTTCCATTCTAATTTTAAACTTTTGAAATGGGTCTTTATCTATCCATTCATTATCAACGGCTATTCTAATCATTTTTCGTAGACGTTGAATATGCTTCATTGCACCATTGTTTGAAAGGTTAGCGTGATGATTTATGGGATGTAGTTTGCGTAAATATGTTTCAAATCCGACTATAAATTGGTGTTTAAGTTGTGATAGTCTGTAGTCATCACATTTATATTGTTGTTTGATATACTTCAACAGGTACTTCTGACATGTCTTGTAATGACTAAGAGTAGCCTTGCAAAGACTATGTGCATTGTGTGTGTTGTGATACTCAAACAAACTCTTTAAAGTAACTTCACTCACATCTTCTCCAAAATAGTGCGCTTTCACCATCTGTGGAGTGATATGGGACGTTCTAGACCGAAGTTCACGATAGCATTGAAAAAGTTCTGTTTCAACTTCCATCAGATAAGTATTGATTTCCTGAGCTTCTTTTGTTCGCCCCAGAACCTTCGACCCTTTACTGTCCCAGATCTCTTTTGGGATAGTATACTTTAAACTCATGTTTGCCCTTTGCGAATCAACGGTGATTCGGGCATAAATCTTTGCGTTGCCGTCATTTCTTCGGGAAGTACTTATCCAGAAACTGATTGAAAATGTTGTCCGGGTTCTCATAGGTTTTGTGTTAAATTGAACGATAATTACCTACGAAAGTCAAATACTAAGTGATTGTAATATAGTTAATTACATGCTTATTCGGTTAACACTTTGAAGAAAAAAATTTACTAACCGAATTACAAACCAAAACATACCATTTCAAACCAATTCAAATGGGGCTCCTAAAAAATTAAAACCTTGCAAATCAATAAGATATGCAAGGTTTTGTTTTTATTTGAGCTCTTAAAGTGATCGCGGAAGGATTCGAACCTTCGACCGTCTGCTTAGAAGGCAGATGCTCTATCCAGCTGAGCTACGCGACCGTTTTCTTCTGCAAAAGTATAAATCCCAATAAAAACTAGTGGGCACGTTAACCTTTTGCGGGCGCAAAGATATAAAATTGGTTACGTTGAAAAAAGATAAAATTCATTTTGTACCCAATTCTCTTAATTTAATTCCTCCACAAGTAGATTTTTGGCTTCCCAATAAGCATCGTCATGAAAACCATATTGGGTCGGGTTGTATTCCCCCACGATATCAACATCTACGTTTTGCGGTGGTTCTTTGCTTAGCATATAATAGACAGAATTCACAAATAGTCTTCGTACATCTTCATCTAAAAAATCGGTCGCCGCTCCAAGTGTTGATGTCAATGCATCCCCTTTTTTGCCGTTCTTCAACTGATAGGTCTTCAACCAAACAATTGGAGGCATATTTTCATTTGGGTCATAGGTTTTATTATCCCGGCCAGAAATCTTGGCCGTGACGGTATCGGTTTCCCGCATGCCATACAATACATCGGTTTCATCAAAGGAACCAGCTCTTTCAATCGATTTACCATACACAAGTATTTTGGCATCATCACCCATTGGAGTGCGCACCCCATAAACATCCGTAGGTCCCCATAGCGCTCCATCTTCTATCCCATTTAAAATAGGATGGTTTGATGCGCCTTCAGCAACTATTCCTCTAGTACTTTGGTGTTTATGGTTCCCATGGTGTGTATACCAAGTTTCACCCAAAATCTCTTTGCCAAAGCCCCATTTCCAATCTTCATCATTGCCTTCATAGTTCCATCCATAATGGACAAAAGGATGGGTTTTATCTTCAAAATTAAACGCATGCGTAGCGGTGCGAATACCGATAAGCGGCTTTCCTTTCAAAAGGTACTGCTCAACGTATTGCATCTGTTGCTCTGGAAGTTCTCTAAATCGCGTAAACCAGATGACCAAATCGGCATCTTTCAAATGTTCCAAGCCTGGTATATTAAACCGATAATTGGGGTTTACGATTCCAGGTTTGGTTGAATCTTGGGCAAACAACACCTTACAATCAAAACCATGTTTTTGGCTTAAGATTTTAGCAAGTTGGGGCAATAGTTCTTCAGACCGATATTCCTCATCTCCAGAAACCAAGACTATCTTTTCCGATGACTCCTTACCTTCAGCTCCATTAAACCTAAGAAAGGTTACTGTTTCATCCTCCAATGGTTCATCTCCTGTTTTGGCTTTGCTGGCTTCTTTACAAGAGAGTGCCAGCATCAGTGTCAACCCAATAATCCAAAGTTTCCTCATGATTTTCGTTAGTTTACCAAGGCCTTCCCTTCTACCTTTTTATGGGGATGTTGTTTTAGTAATTCTTCTGCTGAATAAAACCCCTCTTTATCCTTGATTTGCTCCCTTACCGTTTTCACTTTATCAGCACTGATGACTGTAGTTTTGTTGCTGAAAGAGTTTCTAACATAAGTCAGCACAGCGGCCACTTCATCATCGTTTAACATTCCCCCAAAAGGTGTCATGGGCACTTGACCGTCATAGTTTAGATTTTGAACTTCTATGGGCCCCATTATGCCCTTAAGGGTCAACTTTATGAGTCTTTCTTCATCTTCTACCACCCATTTTGATTGCCGTAAAGGTGGGTACCCCGTTGCTGCTAGTCCCTCCCCATTTTTTTGATGACACGTAATACAGAATCCTTCACGTTCATATATTTCTTTCCCTTTTACATAGGCCTCACGGTCCGCTCCCTCTAAATGAGTAACGATTTCTTCCGTTTTTGAAGCAAGGTTCTCCCCTTTTAGGTGCGCTATGGCTCGTTCATAAGGAACATTGAGCCATTCATCCATTGGCTGATTACCAACCTTTTGTAAAATCTCCAATCCATCATCCTGCGTCATCCATGACGCAGCTACCAAAACTTCCATTCGTACACGACTATTTGAATCCTCAGCCATTTTCAGCAGTAGTTCTTTTTGATTTTTGATTTGATGTCCAGCATATCCCAATACATGGACGGCTGCTGCACGCACTCTGTAATCCTTAGCACCAAGCAAACGTTCTACTAAATCCACACTGATTTTGTTAGCGCCCCAGCTTACCCACAAAGCCTCCAAAAGATGGTGTTCATAGTTTTCATCAGCAGCATCCAATTCAGAAACCCAATTTGATACAGCCTCCATAACTTCATCCGCATCACGTCCTCTTAACTCTCTTCTGGTTCTATATCGGGTTCTGAATTCTGGTAGTTTTAAATTATTGAGCAGCGTTTCCAAAGAAGCGCCATCAATATCTGCTGGTTCTACCAAAGGTCTGTCGGGATAGGTTATTCTATAGATTCTACCATGCACATGATCACGCAAAGGGTCTCTGGCATTATGCTGCATATGACCAATCAATACATTGTGCCAATCCACCAAATACAATGAGCCATCTGGTGCAAATTCCATATCAACCGGTCTAAAATTTTTGTCTGAACCTTCAACCAAATCCTGCCTTTTTTCCAGTTTGTAACCAGTTCCAGTGTCTGTTACCTTATGTTGACGCATGCCCAAAAACCCTATGGTATTGTTCAGTAGTAAATCTCCTTGGACTTCATCAGGAAAATGTCTGCTTGAAACAAATTCCAATCCCGAGGTAGGCCTTACCATATCTTCTTGTTTCAAGAGACTCGGTCCAAGATCATTGAATTGTCCATATCTATTTTTAATGCTGCCCGGAAGCATCCATCGTACTTCTGGACCGGAAGTTTCCAGAAAAAAGGGTTGTCCCCAACGGTCAAAGGCAGTTCCCCACGGATTTGGAATGGAAACTTGGGCTACACGTTGTAATTTCTTCTGCTGGGGACTATACCGATAAAAACCACCATTTGTAGCACGTACCGGTCCGTATGGGGTCTCTACGTTGGTGTGCAAAAACACTCCCTCTCCCATAATGATTGCCCCCGAAGGATCTGCACAAAATGCACTGATTACATGGTGGGTATCATGGTCATCAAATCCGCTGAGCACAATTTCTATCTTGTCCGCATGGTCATCCCCATCCGTATCTGTCAGTAATTTTAAATTGGTTCCTTGGGAGACATAAACCCCTTCTGGGGCAAGTTCAAATCCAGCTGGAATATGCAAACCTTCGGCGAAAATGGTCTGTTTATCCGCTTTATGATCTCCATCGGTATCTTCCAAAATCAAAAGTTTATCGTTTGGTTTGGGATCCCCAGGTTTATAGTGGGGATATGTCGGCATCACTGCCACCCATAAACGTCCTTTATTGTCAAAAGAAAGCTGTGCAGGGTTCGCTAAATCGGGAAAATCTTCTTCGGAAGCAAATAGTTCAATTTGGTAACCTTTCGCCATTTTTATTGTTTTCAGCGATTCCTCACCATATAAATATTTGGCTTCTCCCCTGCCATAGTCCCCGTTGATGAAGTTGGTTTCAACTTCGGGTAATTTATGGGTTTTGGCATCCGCTGCTGCCAAATCATAAGGTTCGCCCATTGCTGTGCGCCAAATGGCAGTATCGCGAATGGCTGCCATTTCCCGCTTCTTTTGTGTCTCGTCAGGATAGTTCTCTGGGCCAAAAGGATTGTACCTGCGGCCGAAAACATGTACTCCGTTGGGACTTTTGTAATCATCATGCCAGAACCAGTTCTTTTCCAAAACAGCTTTTCGCACAGGTTCCCGGTTTTCTTCCACTATCTTCTGATCATCACCAAACACCATATCAACCAAAAGCTTAGAAAATTTTTCGTATCCCATATCGTTCAATTGAAAACCATCGATGGTAAAATTTTCATCACTGGCAAACCAACTTTTTGTAGGGTGAAAAACATCTACAAATGCCACGTTATTTTTTTCAGCCACTTCTTTTATGGCCTTCGTGTACAATTCCAGATTCTGGTTTTCCACTTCCCCATTTGGCACGTCAAAATCGTTGGACCGGTCCTCAAAGGCAATTGGGGACACCAAAATAAGTTGTGGTGGTGTTGCACCATTGTATTCTTGATTGAGGGTATGGAATACAAAATCAGACAATTCTCCCTTAAACGCCTCCAAACCTTTCGGTCCATTGAATGATTCGTTATACCCGAAAAAAGCCAAAATCTTATCTGCTTTTAATCTGGTCAACCACTGGTCCGGTGTTTCAAAATGGCCTTGGCTGTTGGAGAAGTTTGCCAATTCATCCTGATATTTTTCAGCCCCCGGAAAAGCCCACGGGGAAAATCTACCTGAATGCGCCCTAAAACCTGGGGTATCGCCTCCATCGCACATGTTTCTGATGAACAATTGTTTTTCTGGATTTCTAAGATGCATCTCGGTCTCAAAATGACCAAAGTTCATCATGCGTGAGCCAAGGTTGTTGCCTATGAGAACAATATGCTCCCCTTCACCAACGGTAAGGTTCAATGAATTGACCTCCTTCTTGCATCCAAGGAAAACAAGGGATAAAAACAACAGGGAAAACCTTAGGTCTTTGAGAATTTTCATTTGGTGGTCAAGTGGTTTTGCATTATAAAATAAAGCCCCGCGGAGCAGGGCTATAACTTAAAAAAATTTATTCGAACCCGTATTTGGAGAGCCCTTCATGACTGATTTTAATTGCCTCCAACGGTTGGAGCCCATCAAAGGTTTGGTCTTGTTCAACGAAATAGTAGCGCATACCGGACTTTTCTTGTTCTGCCAATATTTTTCCAAAATCAATGGTACCTTGTCCAACTGGGGCAAAACGGCCCTGCTCATCCATATCCTTTACGTGCCAGGCCTTAAACCTTCCTGGGTACTTTTCAAAATAGGCCAATGGGTCAGCCCCTGCTTTGGTCACCCAAAACAAATCCATTTGGAAGTTTACATATTTAGGGTCTGTGTTTTCCAAAAGGTATACAATCGGCTTAATGCCATCTTCATTGTCCTTGAATTCAAAATCATGATTGTGGTACAAAAGCTTCAACCCCGCGGCTTCACATTTTTTTCCAAGAGTAGTAAGTATTTCTGCAAATTCTTCCATGGAACCCTTCATTCCCATAGTCCTGTTTTCAGGATTAAAGGTAAACATGCCCATAGGTGGAACTGGAATGGTGAAATATTCAAATCCTGCTGCCTTGGTATCTGCAATCAATTGATCTGCATTTTCTAAAGTTACCATACCCATATGAGTGCTAACGGGCTGCAATCCCAAACTTTCCAAATAGGACTTGAACTCTCCTGGCTCCATTCCATAAAACTTTCCTTCATTGTATCCGGCCGCCTCAATGTAAGCGTAACGATCATCGGCTACTTGTTTGAGGGTTGCCTTTGCATCTCCACCCATATCATCCCTAACCGTGTACAATGCAAGTCCTCCAAAGTTCTCTTGGGCACAAGCCTGCAAGGTCATCAGCAATACAAAAAGTCCAAAAGGAGCAATTTTCTTGAATGTTATAAATACCGTTTTCATTGTAAAATTGTTTGTAGTTAATTGTAGTTCTATTAGTAGAGCAATATACTGCTTTCCTAGGGATTATTTTTTTCAGGATTATAATGAATGAAAGTAAAAAGCACTGCCAACAACCCCCTGACAGTGCTTAATCTTATAAAAAACATTATGAATCCTAAGCTTCCTTAATTACTAAGGCTACATTTACTTTTATGTCATTGTCCACTTTGATCATGCCCAAAGCTTTTTTAGGGGGCTCCAGTCCAAAATCGCTTAAACGAAGTTCCAAGGTGCCGTTAACACAAATGTTCTTTTGATCGTCGCATTTTAGATTGGCTTCATACTTACGAGTAACCCCCGCAATGATGATTTCCATTCCCACTGCAATTTCTTTTGATTCTGGTTTTGGAGGCTCAACATACAAAAGCCGTAGTTCCACTTGGGGATGCGTTTCGGTTTTGAGCAACTCCCTAAAATCCTTGTTGATCATTTTTCCTCCACAATCAAAACAATCATTGGCCAACTCCAATTTGGCATTCTGGAAAAGAATGCGATTGTCCCGCTCATCATACACCATTCGAATGGGAAGTTCAAGCGGTTGAAGATTATACTTGCAATTGAAGGAGTTTATATTGGTTGTTCCTGAAATGACCACTTCACTTTCGGAAGCCACGGCAACCTTCATTTCCCGCTCAGGGTCAGAAAAACCCATGGCAAGCAGAAAAATGGAAACTGCCAATAAACTCTTGATGCTATGTGGAACTAAAGGTAACATGATAACTAAATATACAATTTTTTAATGGCAAGACCTAGGACTTTGGTCAACCCTCTGCCCTAGGTCTATGCAATCCATTTGATTTAGAAGCTGATTACTGCTTCAAGAAGAAGTCCTTTAAATTGTCCTTCGTTAAAGATACTTGTTGGGTCAAATCCATCGTATTGTTGGTTGACATATTCTATCTTGGTCAAGATGTTCTTGGTCAAGAAAACACCACCACCTAATTGAAATCTATCGATGGTCACGTCTTCACCAGCAGCAGTTTCTGCATCTACGGTGTTGTATCGAGTAGCTAGGTAGAAGTTTTCGTTGTTTCCGAATCGATACACCAACTCTCCTGCCAATTGTGTTGCTTTTCTGCTGTCTGCTTCGGCATCAGCTTTTCCTTTTGCTTGCTCAAAGGTTCCGAAGAACTCCAATCCTTTATATTTTAGGAAGGGGTTGAACATGAAGGAAGTGATTTCATTGGTCATCCCTGGATCATATCTACCAGATCGGAAGTTGCTGGAAGTTGAAGCTTCAGTATTTTCCATCACCAAGTAGTATCTAGAACCTGAACGGTCTGCACTGTATAGGTATACCCTTCCAGATTTTCCAGTGGAATACAAAGATCCTGTCACTCTCAATCTAAAGTCATCACTGAGTTGTTTGTCATATCCTAATTTGGCCAAGATGGAAGCTCCAGTTGTTCCAGGGTTGTTCACTGCTTGGTTCAATTTACCGTTTGATAGACCGAACATTCCGATGAATCCATTGTTTCTGTAGTAAACCTCACCACCTACTTCTGTAGTGAACGCATCCATGATCAAGTTGCCCACAAATGGGTTGTGCATAGCTTGGGCGTTGTCTGTTCTTCTAAAGTGGGCATCACCATAGTTGTTTTCCATGTGACCTACTTTAATGGTCAAATACTTCATGGCTTCTTCCAAGAATCCGGGGCTGATGAAATCCAAGTTGTCTACTTGAAAATACCCGCCTTTTACGTAAGGTTCTGGGTGGTGTCTTGAAGAAAGATAGGTTCTTAAGTGCATACGTACACCTTTGGCCAAGGCCACGTCCAAATCCAAGTTGGCAGTTGCCAAGTTAAAGTTGTCACCAATTTCAATCAATTCAACGGCACCGGAATTCTCGTGGTCCACCGCTTGAAACTGCAAGGTTGAAGAACCTCCTACCCTTACTTTTACACCATCAAAGGTGCTTGCTGTATCTTTTGGAGCCTCAAAAACGTTGACTCCATTCTTATCGGGCGATCTAAAGTTGTCCAATTGACGACTTTGTGAATACCCCAGTACACCTGCTAAAAACGCAGTTACCATTAATCCGTGTTTTACATATTTTCTCATTGCTGTAGATTTATTAGTTGAGTATTATTTTAAATTATTTCCAAACTGTGTTATAGTGAATCTCAATTTCGTCACCTGTGGTAATTGTTCCCAAAAGTGCTTTTGGAGGTTCAATGTTGTAATCTGTCATTTTTAAGGGTTTCTTGCCTTCCAACATCACCTTACCATCATTAAGGGTCAATGTAAAAGGTAGGTCTATGGTCTTGGTAGTCCCCGAAATGGTCAAACTTCCTGTGGCAACAACTTTATATTTATTGGCTGTGGACACTACGGGTGAAATACTTTTTACTTGCTTCATCTCAAATACAATTTGCTTGTGGTCATCTGTATTGAGGGCTTTGTAGGTATTCTTGTCCATGGCTCCCTTTCCACTCTTCAAACTTTCGGCCTCAACCGTAAATTTTAAGGAATTGATTTTTGGAAGTTCTCCCGAATTGTCCAGAGTGATGGAACCCGATTTTTGCTCTGCCACTTCCTCCCAGTCGTGAAGGGTGGAAGTCCCGGTCACCATAAGTTCCCCTTCGCTGTTGTTTAACTTATAGCTCTGTGCAGAGATTGCTACAGGAAGTAGGCTCAATGCCATTACTAGGATAACTGCCTGCAGTGAAAACTGACGATATTTGTTGTGTGATTGCATAATATTTGGCTTTTTAAATCGAGACAAAGTTCACACACGAAGTTTTCCTAAAAGATGATAAATGTCAGTATTTTCCCAAAACCCTCATTTTTAGTGATTAAAGTCACATAAAATTTATAGTTTGATGATTATTAACCCTTTACACTTCAATAATTTTTATCAAAACCGAGAATAATTCAACTCATCATGACAAATACAAGGTTTTTCGCATTTGCAATGCCTTGAATTTGGGCTCTCCAAAGGTCAATAGGTAAAAGCCTGATTTTTATCATGTTCTGTGGTTTATAGAGCTACTACTTTTACAAGTAGATTTCTAACACCAAGTACAATCTTAATAGATAAATAATGGAAACACTTATTGATAATAATCTAAGCGTGTACACCTTCGGCAACAAAAAAGCTGATGGAAGCCGCAAAATGAAAAATCTGTTGGGAGGTAAAGGAGCCAATTTAGCCGAAATGAGCCGTATTGGAATTCCTGTTCCACCAGGATTTACCATCACCACTGAAGTTTGTACACAATATAATGAAGAGGGTAAGGACGCTGTCATTGCCCGCATTGAGCCCGAAGTACGTGCTGCCATCAACAGCATTGAAGAAACCATGGGTGCCATGTTCGGGGATGATGACAATCCCTTATTGATTTCTGTGCGTTCCGGTGCCCGGGTTTCCATGCCCGGTATGATGGATACCGTACTCAACCTTGGTTTGAATGACGAATCTATAAAAGGGGTCATTAAAATGACCGGCAACGAACGTTTCGCCTGGGACTCCTACCGAAGATTCATTCAAATGTATAGCAGTGTGGTCATGGGTCTTAAGCCTGAATCCAAAGAAGATTTGGACCCGTTTGAAGAAATCATCGACCACTTAAAAGACAAACGAAGAATTGAACAAGACACTCAATTTACCGTTCAAGACCTTCAAGATTTGGTGTATGACTTTAAGGATATCGTTAAAAAAAGAACCGGAAAACCCTTTCCCACCAATCCATGGGACCAACTTTGGGGTGCTATCCTAGCTGTTTTTGATAGCTGGAATGGTGACCGAGCCATCTATTATCGAAAAATGCATGGCTATCCTGAAGATTGGGGTACCGCTGTAAACGTTCAGGCTATGGTATTTGGTAATATGGGTGAGGATTCCGGAACCGGGGTTTGCTTTACCAGAGATGCCGGTACCGGTGAAAATGTGTTCAATGGCGAATACCTCATCAATGCCCAAGGGGAAGATGTGGTTGCTGGAGTTCGGACACCACAACAAATTACTTTATTGGGTTCACAACGTTGGGCCAAACTTGCTCAAATCGAAGAAGAGGAACGAAAAGAAAAGTATCCTTCTTTAGAAGAGCTGATGCCTGAGATTTATAAAGAACTCTTCGAATACCAAAATAAGCTCGAAACCCATTACCAAGACATGCAAGATATGGAGTTCACCATTCAACAGGGAAAACTCTGGATTCTTCAAACCCGCAATGGAAAACGAACCGGTGCGGCCATGGTTAAAATCGCTATGGACCTATTGAAAGAAGGGCTAATTGATGAAAAGATTGCCTTGAATCGCATCGAACCCCGCAAATTGGATGAATTATTGCACCCCATTTTCGACCCTGAAGCCCTGGAGGATGCCGAAGTGGTCGCTCAAGGTTTGCCCGCTTCTCCAGGAGCTGCGACCGGACAGATTGTTTTCTTTGCCGATGAGGCCGAAAAATACAAAAACAGCATTCTTGTCCGTATCGAGACCTCTCCTGAAGATGTAGAAGGTATGAACATTGCCAAGGGTATCGTAACCGCTCGTGGTGGTATGACCTCACACGCTGCCGTTGTTGCCAGAGGTATTGGTAAATGTTGTGTTTCTGGGGCTGGCGCGTTAAAAATCAACTATAAAAACAGAACGCTTACCGTAGGCGGCCATGAATACCATGAAGGGGATTGGATTTCCATCAACGGTTCCACCGGAAATATCTTGGAAGGCAAAGTTGCCACCAAAGAGCCTGAGTTGAGTGGTGAATTCGCTGAGTTGATGAAACTCTCCGACGCTTATGCACAAATGGAAGTACGCACCAATGCAGATACCCCAAAAGATGCTGAGATTGCCCGAAGCTTTGGCGCCACCGGTATTGGACTCACCCGTACCGAGCACATGTTCTTTGAAGTGGATAGAATCAAAGCCATGCGCGAAATGATTCTAGCCGACACCATCAAGGGTAGAAAACAAGCCTTGAAGGAATTGCTTCCCATGCAGCGCAGCGATTTTGAGGGCATCTTCAGAGCTATGAAGGGATATCCCGTAACCGTTAGATTGCTTGACCCTCCATTGCATGAGTTTGTGCCCCACCAATTGGCAACACAAAAAGAGTTGGCCGAAGATTTGCATATCTCACTGTCCTCCGTAAAAACAAAAGTGGCTGAATTGGAAGAATTCAACCCTATGTTGGGACACCGTGGATGCCGTTTGGGAAATACCTATCCCGAAATCACCGAAATGCAGACCCAAGCGATTTTGGAAGCTGCGCTGAACTTGAAAAAAGAAGGCATCAATACCAAACCAGAGATAATGGTTCCTTTAGTGGGTACGGTAGAAGAATTTATCCAACAAAAGGCCGTGATTGACCAAACTGCGGAAGAGGTCTTCAAACGACGCAAAGATACCGTTGAGTACTCCGTAGGCACCATGATGGAGACCCCAAGGGCTACCTTGGTAGCCGATGAAATTGCAAAATATGCGGATTTCTTCTCCTTCGGAACCAACGATTTAACCCAAATGACCTTCGGTTATTCACGGGATGATTCAGGTAAATTTTTGCCCATCTATCTTCAAAAAGGAATTTTAAAAGCCGACCCTTTTGAAATTTTGGACCAAGAAGGTGTAGGGCAACTCATTGAAATAGGCACCCAAAGGGGTAGGGAAAGCCATCCAGGCCTTAAAGTAGGCATATGTGGGGAACATGGTGGTGAACCCAGCTCTGTAGGCTTCTGTCAAAAAGTAGGAATGAACTACGTAAGCTGTTCACCCTTTAGGGTGCCCATTGCCCGAGTAGCCGCTGCTCAGGCTGCCTTGAATGAAAATTGACCAATCGACTTTTACTTGGTTGAATCCCCCGTATTTTTAAAAACTAAAAATCCGGGGATTTTTTATATCCCTAGTTTTAATTTGTATTCACGAACTTAGCGCAGTCTCAACAAAACCAAATGAGCAACGAAAAAACAGCGATACGAACCACCTATTTTAGCCTTCTTGGAAATATAAGTTTGGCTTTGATAAAAGGATTGGCCGGTTTTTTCGGAAATTCCTATGCGCTGATTGCGGATGCCATAGAATCCACCACGGATATTTTTTCTTCCTTTTTGGTCTTGTTGGGTTTTAAATACGCGGAAAAGCCACCAGATGAGAACCATCCGTATGGCCACGGAAAAATTGAACCGCTGATTACCTTCATTGTTGTAGCCTTTTTGGTAACATCGGCCACCATTATAGCTTACGAAAGCATTCAACATATACAAACGCCACATAAAGTTCCTGAATCATGGACCTTATTTGTGCTGGGTGGAATAATCCTTTGGAAAGAAATTTCATATCAAGTCGTCATCAGGAAAAGTAAGCAGACGCAAAGTTCCTCCCTTCGGGCAGATGCTTGGCATCACCGAAGTGATGCAATAACCTCGGTGATGGCATTTTTGGGGATTTCCATTGCCCTCATTTTTGGTGAAGGCTACGAAACCGCTGATGATTGGGCTGCCCTTTTAGCCTCGGTTTTTATTCTCTACAACAGCTATTTGATTTTTCGCCCTGCGCTGGGTGAAATCATGGACGAACACCTTTATGATGATTTGATTCTGGAAATCAGAAAAAAATCCTCCGAAGTGGAAGGAATCTTAGGTACTGAGAAGTGTTTTATCCGTAAATCTGGCATGAAATACCACGTTGACCTTCATGCCATTGTGGATGCCAAGATTACGGTGGAAAAGAGCCACTGGATTGCCCATCAACTCAAAGACCATTTAAGGGAAGAAATTCCTGAACTGGGGCATGTTCTCATTCATATAGAACCCAACGAGTATACGTATAAATAAGGCTTTTATGGTTTGGGTTAGTTGATAAAATGAACTATCTTTTTCGTCTAAACCCGCCAGCATGACCAAGATTCATTTTTTCCTCAGCAGTTGTATCCTTTTATTGATTTCCTGCAGTCCAACTGAAAAATCAAAATATAATATCGCCGTAAGTTTCAACGATACTGCAAGTACCGAAAATAAAGATGGTCGATTGCTGTTGATGCTCTCAACGGACGATAGCAAAGAACCCCGTTTTCAAATCAATGATGGATTAAACACGCAACTCATCTTCGGAATGAACGTGGATGGGATGGCTCCCGGTCAATCCATCGTTTTTGATGAATCCATTTTTGGCTACCCCTACCCTAGTTTGGAAGACGTTCCTCCCGGTGAATATAATGCCCAGGCCCTTTTACATGTGTATGAAACTTTCAACCTATCCACAGGGCATACGGTAAAACTGCCTATGGACAATGGTGAGGGACAACATTGGAACACATCCCCAGGTAATTTATACAGCAAACCCTTCAAGATAACAGTAGGTGAAAATGGAATCGAAAATGTTTCCTTGGTCATGGATCAGGAAATTCCACCGATTCCAGAACCAGAGGATACGGAATGGATAAAACACATCAAGGTAAAGTCCGAAAAACTATCGGAATTCTATGGAAGGGATATCTTTCTTGGTGCCCATGTTTTGCTTCCCAAAGGATTTGATGAACATCCCGAAGCGAAATATCCGCTGATGGTATTTCACGGACATTTTCCAAGTGATTTTAGTGGTTTCCGAACCACACCGCCCGACCCTAATTTAGAACCTGAATATTCGGCACGATTCGATTTGGAAGGCTACAACCTCATCCAACAACAAGAAGCCTACGACTTTTATCAGCGTTGGAACGAACCCGATTTCCCTCGCTTTCTTATTATCGAAATTCAACATCCCACTCCCTATTATGATGATTCCTATGCGGTAAATTCGGCCAGTCAAGGGCCTTATGGGGATGCCATTACCTACGAACTCATTCCAGAAATTGAAAAACAATTCCGCGGCATGGGCGAAGGTTGGTCCCGTTTCTTGTACGGTGGGTCAACCGGAGGTTGGGAAGCATTGGCGGTGCAAGTAAAATACCCTGAAGAATACAATGGATGCTTTGCCGCCTGCCCAGACCCCATCGATTTCAGAGCCTATTGCCTCACCAATATTTATGAGGATGAAAACGCCTATTATTACGATTCTGACCATAAAAAGTTGGAGGTTCCTGCCCATCGAAACTATCTGGGCGACATTCAATCCACCCTACGACAAGGGAATCATTTAGAATTGGTTTTGGGGGATAAATCCCGATCGGGACAACAATGGGATATTTGGGAGGCCACCTATTCACCTCAAGGTGATGATGGCTACCCTGTCCGCATCTGGGACAAAATGACGGGAGATATTGACCATGAGGTGGCGGAATATTGGAAGGAAAACTTCGATTTACGGCATATTCTGGAACGCGACTGGGACAAACTTGGTCCACAATTGAAAGGGAAAATCCATATTTATTGCGGTGATATGGACAACTACTACCTCAACAATGCCGTCTACTTGATGGAAGATTTTCTGGAAAGTACCACAGAGCCCTATTATGAAGGCGAAGTGTTGTATGGCGACCGCGCGGAGCATTGCTGGAATGGTGACCCGGAACAACCCAATGCCATTAGTCGTCTAGGGTACAACTCCATGTATGTTCCCAAAATCATGAAACGAATAGCCGAAAGTGCACCACAAGGCGCCGATTTGACCAGTTGGAGATACAAGTAAACTTCCATCTTGTTAGGACAAATTTCAACTTGAATCAATCTGATTTATCTCAGGGATCCCTTTATATAAGTAGGTTATCTTTGTTTAAGGAGATTTTGTTAGTGCTTTATGCTGCTCACCATACTCATAATTGCGTATATCATCATAGGGCTGGCCATCGTGGCGAGTCTTCTCATCAATGGTGTTCGTCCCAGTAAAACCTTGGCATGGCTTTTAGCCATATTCACCATTCCCGTAGGCGGTGTTTTGCTCTACCTGCTATTCGGAAGAAACCGAAGGAAGAACAAACTTTTTTCATTAAAAAATGAGTTCAGTGCGAGACATCAGCTTTCGATTGACTCAGAAAAAATTACGATTTCGGATAAGCACAAAAAGATTTCCAGCCTTATTTATAAAACGGTTGAATGTCCGGTTACCGAGCATAATGACCTTACCCTTCTGAAGGATGGTAAAAATACATTTGAAAGTATTTTTGAAGCCTTGGAAAGTGCCCAAGAGCATATTCATCTGCAATACTACATTTTTGAAGAAGGGAGTTTAGCGGATAAATTATTGGAAATTTTTGAACGAAAAGTGGCCCAAAATGTAAAGGTTCGGCTGTTGTATGATGGTATTGGCAGCTACTCGCTGAGTAGAAAATACCTGCAAAGACTCAAAAAGTGTGGTGTGGAGGTGGCCCAATTCCTACCCTTCCGGTTTGGACGGTTCCTTTCTTCCCTGAACTATAGAAATCATAGAAAAATCATTGTGGTGGACAATGCGATCGGTTTTACGGGAGGTATCAATATTTCGGATAAATACTACCGCGGCGATCCTCATTTGGGCAGGTGGCACGATACCCATTTAAAAATTGAAGGGGAAGCCGTTGATTTTTTAAATCGATTTTTCATCACCGATTGGTATTTGGCCAGCAAGAAAAAAGTAGATGTATCCCAATTTAATATTACAAAGACACCGAATGTGGGTACTCCCATTCAGATTGTGCCCAGCAGTCCAGATGATGATTTCGCTGTGATGGAGCAAGTGTATTTTTCCATCATGAACCATGCTAAAAAATACGTTTATATCATCAACCCTTACATCATTCCCAACCATGCCATCCTTCAAAGTTTGCAAACAGCAGCCTTGAGTGGGGTCGATGTACGACTGCTGATGTCTTCCAGTACAGATATTAAATGGGTGGATTGGTGTGTTCGATCGTATTTTGAGTCGTATCTAAAAGCGGGCATCAAGGTGTACCTCTATCCCGATGGATTCTTGCACAGCAAGGTAATGATTTCTGATGATGACATTGTGAGCATCGGTACTGCCAATCTAGACAACAGGAGCCTTCAACAGAACTATGAGGCGAATGCTATTGTTTACGACGCTCATTTGTGCCAGCAGATGAAGAAAGATTTTTTGGAGGATTGTTCCAAGTCCATCATGCTGAACGACTACCATACCTTTAGTAAACGCCCTTGGATCAATAAATTGATTGAAGGCATTGCTAAACTGCTCAGTCCTGTTTTATGAGACAAAGGTTTCGTATCCCAACTCGTTTTTGCAACTTTTACCCTCTGCCCAGCAATCTAAGTTATAAATAGTGGTGAGTGCAATACGGGTCAAGGCCTCCTTAGTGGCAAAGGCTTGGTGTGGGGTCAAAAGCACGTTGGGCAATGCAAGAAGCTCCAACAACTGCTCATCTTTGATGCCGGTTGTACTGTTGTCCCGAAAAAATATGCCTTCCTCCCCTTCGTACACATCTGTGGCATACCCGGCCAAATTGCCCTTCTTAAGGGCTTGAATAACGTCTTTGGTCTTTACAATGGCTCCTCGGGCAGTGTTGATAAGAATGGCATCCTTCTTCATGTTCTTGAGTAAGGAATTCCTAAAAATATGATGGGTATCGTAGGTAAGCGGCGCATTGATACTTATTACATCCGATTGTGCACACAATTCATCCAATGTAACATATTCCAAGTTGTAATGATTCTCCAAGTATTGATTCTTATTGATATCATTGGCCAGTAGCTTACAGCCAAATCCATGAAGAATCTTTACCACAATTGACCCAATATGACCTGTTCCAAATACTCCAACCGTTTTACCATTAAGGTCAAAACCAACCAAATTATCCAATAAAAAATTATGCTGATGAACCTGTGCATTTGCCAACACCAGTTTTCGGTTCAATGCCAGCAAAAGAGCAACGGTGTGCTCTGCAATGGCATGTGGCGAGTACTCAGGGGCGTAGGCCACCTTTAGCCCAATTCTTTTGGCGGATTTTACACTTACATTGTTGTAACCTGTTGCTCGCAAGGTGATGTACTTCACACCCAATTCCTTTAAAATTTCGAGAACCACCAGCGAGGCGTCATCATTGGAAAAGATGGAAACAGCCTCATATCCTGCCGCCATTACCGCTGTATTTGCATTTAATGGCTCTTTTTCAAAAGTCAATTTGTGCTTACCCTCATTGGCTTTTTTAAGGTTGTCAATCTCAAAATCTTTGGCACTGAATACAAGTACTTTCATTGTCTACGTGTTACAAAACATTCAATTGCATTTTATAAACTATAGCCTACTCCCATTTAGGAGAAGGCTATGATTTTTCCAATGGAAATTTGCTCAATTAAGAAGCCTTTTTTGCTTTTTTCTTTTGATGACCTTGGATACGATATCAAAAATCTTGGTCTTGGAGTCCTGATATTTGGAAAAATATCCTTCGACTTCCTTGGCCAATTCTGAATGCGTATCCAAATAGGCATTTTCCATCTTGTTTTGATCTACATCATCTACCATGATCTGCAATTGGTTTTCATGCAATTGAACTTTTTTGAAGATGTTGACCAACTCTGATTCGGACTTTTCCAATGATGCCACCACCGACTGAATGGTATTGAACATATCAGAATCCAATATATCCAAGGTATAGTCCTTGATCATATGGTTGAGAAATTTTTGCTCATCGCGGGCAAATTTGAGTTCAGAACACCATTTTTTGGATTCTTCATGCAACTCCTCCGCGCTGAACCACTCCCTGAATGTTCCTTTTTGGGTTTTGGATTTCATAGCTTTTGCTTTTGTTGCGGCAAATGGAGTTCCATTTGCCGCATGTGTTACCTAAACAACCTCAATGACCTTTTTATGATTCTGTTTGGCTTCCTCCATCTTAAGAAGGTTGAGCTTTAGAATTCCATCTTTGTAGGTTGCTTTTACTTCTTTTGAACGGTCCACCGAATTGGGCAACTGCATGGTTCTGGTGAACGCACTGTAGTTGAACTCCCTTCGGGTGTACTCCTCATCTTTTTTAGTTTCCTCATTGCTTTTTTTGGCGGAAACTTCCAAGATGTCATCCTTCATGGTGATTTCAAAATCTTTCTTGTTGAACCCTGGGGCCGCAATTTCAATTTCAAAATCATCATCATGCTCCTTTACGTTCATTGAGGGATGTGATTTTTCCAAATTGAAAAAATCATCATCGACAAACGTGTCTCGATTAAAGAAATCGACCAAGCTTTCATTCCATGGAAATCGTTTTCCATTAAATTTTACAAGTGACATAATTCTTGATTTTTAAGATTAATGAATCTAGTTTTTAAGGCAACTGAACCTTGATGATCATCGCTGGGTGAACATCATCACTCCGCGGGCTTCCTTCGCTTCAATACGGACCCTGCATAGTTGTATACCTTGGCTTTTAGCTTCACATATTCTTCCAAATACTGCAAAATCCTATTCTCTAGCTTGCTGTGTTTTTCGTAGTAGCTGATATCGCAAACCTCAGAAGTACATTCAAAAATGCCCCCTAAACGGCTTTCGTGACCGCGAATCAACTTTGTGAGTTTCTCCTTTTCCTTTTTGGATGCCATGAACTCCAGTTTAAACTGTTGCAACCGTTCAAACAAATTGGGAGTCCTTGGTTCAAAGAGGTAGGAATTCAATAACTTTTGAATGAAGGACATTTCATCTTCAATGAACTCTAGATGGGATTTCCACCGCTGTAGTTCATTGTGAATGGCGTCTATTTTCTTATCTGCTACCATGATGAAATGCCCTTCATTTGTTTTAGGCGAGCATGAAGTTAAAACTTGGTCACCTTCTACGAAATGATATAAATCAATTTGGTGAATTAGTTCTGGAGAAGCTATAATGACTCATCAATCTTAAAAAATTCCCGCACCATAGCCTTGAACTGATTTTGGGTCATACTGTCTGTTCTTTCCCTAATCTTTACCTTCTTTGCCAACCGTGTATGGTTCTCATGTAGTTCTTTCTCAAATTTTCCTGAAGCTTCCGCGGGGCCATAGAGTGCCAATTGATCGGCATCTTCAACGGCTTCCACAATCTTTTGAAAGTAACGCCTCATCTGGTGCTTTTCTGTTTCTAAATACTTACTGTCCTGCACCACATCTTGGGGGCCCCATTTTGTCTTGGATCGTGCGCCACCTTTGGGATTGAAAAAATCCATTTCTGAAAGAACACGAAAATCACTTTCCTTTCCATTTTCAAAGACCACTCCCAGGGCCTCTTGCTTGTCCATCCAAATTCCAATACGTTTCATGCTATCATTTTTTCAATTATCATTCAAATTACTCTGCAAGGACTGCAGGTTTCCTTTAAAACTAGATCAGCCCATTAACCTATGCCATGATTTAGGTCAATTTGTCTGGCCGGGTAAGATCAAAAATGGAACCGAAAGTTTGGTGTTCAACTCCTTGATAATCCCATTTCCGATGAACTCCAAGAAAAAATGATGGGGATAATAGACCATGCAGAGCATATCAATACTCCATAAATCAACAAATTCTAAAATGGTCTGTGTTTTGTCCTTAAAAACCGGGAGCACCACCTCTTTGAAAATACTTTCGGAGAACACCTTCAAAAATCGGTCTTTGTGCATTGTTATTGTGTTGTCTAGATTACCATCATCAATACTCATTGGTACCATGGCGCTATCTGTCATCGATTGGAAAAATTGTAGGGCTCTATAATTTTCATCGGATAATGGATGTGTATAATTGGAGATGAATCCAATTTTCTTGATGCTCCTAAAATCTATTTCCAAAGGAACAATGAGAATGGGACACATAGTGACCTCCCGAACCAATTGCATGGCATTAGTGCCAAAAAGGATGTGCTTTACCTCCTCTTTAGCCTTGTTCCCAATGACCACAAGGTCAGCCTTATGGTCTATTACGTATTCAGAAACACCCTTGGGCACATTGGAACATAATGAGACCTTTTTTAGCTTATGATTTTTGTTGGTTCCAGCATCCCGAATCAATCTGTGGCAAATGGCATCAAGACCCAATTCAGATTCTATTTGAACCTCTTTGCGAACTGAATCACTTCCGTTGCCACATACATTCACCACATGAAAAACGCATTTTTCATTTTTGAACAACTTAATGGCATAGAACAGCGCATTATATGAATTGTTGGAAAAGTCGGTGGGCACAACTATTTGTAACATGGCGCTCAATTTTATGGGTTATATGGGAGTACCAAAAAAGGGACTTTGCTATGCAATCCTATATTTTTGACAACGGGCTCAATAAACAGGCGTTCCAAAAATGAATGCTTGTTTTTTACCATGGCCAAAAGCTCTATGGGGACTTCTTCCTGAAATCCATTGATGGCCTCAATCAGTTCTTGGTCTGGAAGGTCGTGGATGGTGTGTGCAGAACCTTTCATCAGTTTTTCAAGAACCATTTTATTCTTTTTTTGTTGGGATGAAAGTCCAGCAGGAGGTGTAACATGCATCACATGAATTTTGGATTCCCATAGCTTCGACAACATCAATAAAAATTCAACCGCTGCCTTATTGAAATCCACCTCATAATCTGTTGGGAACAATATTTTTTTGGGAGGAATGAATCCAAAGTCGGACGGAATGGCCAAAACGGGAACAATGGCCTTATTAAAAACATGAACGGTATTGGAACCAAACAAAATTTCACGGGCACCGGTTGCTCCCTGCGTTCCCATGATGACCAAATCTATGTTTTCCTTATTGACAAAGCTCTTTAATTCATCCTCCAGCGTGTTGAAGGCCGCGTGGGACACATATTCATGCTTGGGAATATCAAACTTGGACCGAATTCTGGTAATGGTCTTGTCCAAAGCCTGCTCTGCTGCATATTTATGGTCATCCGGAAGGCCCAACTGCCCTGGACTTCCCAAGGCATAGTCCACCCGATAAATGGGCGGTGTATAGGCATGCAACACATAAAAAATACAGGTAGTATCCTTAAACAATCGAGCCGCATAGGCAATGGCATTAAAGGCATTTTCCGAAAAATCGGTAGGCAATACAATCCGTAACATGACGTGTTAATTTTATCAAATCTACAGCAGGGAAGCGTCTTAAACCATGATATCCATCAACTCCCATAAAAATCGGATTTCATAAATTGCATATACTAATTTTGGTGTGATGAAAGGAAATTTTAATGCCCTGATAGATTCTGACCAACTGGTCTTGATTGATTTTTCCGCTGAATGGTGTGGTCCCTGCAAAATGTTGGCACCCATCCTAAAGGATGTGAAACATGAACTCGGTGACTCCATCAAAATTGTAAAAATTGATGTGGATAAAAACCAACCCTTGGCCAATAGATTTCAAGTGAGGGGTGTACCCACCATGATGCTGTTCAAAAAGGGAGAACAGTTGTGGCGTCAATCTGGAGTATTGCAAAAATCCCAAATTGTGCAGGTTGTAAAGTCCTTTATGTAAGCTACTCAAACATGTGCAGTACCAGAAAAGGTACTTGTGTATTGAAGGATATTTTTTTGATAATGGCTTCATGGGTGAGCTTTTCAAAAAATCCATGACCATAATTGATCATGGCCACCATATCCACTTCTTTACTTTCTTCCACAATTTTTTGGATAGCCCCATGAATTGAGGTTTCTTTTGGCACCTCAATAAATTTATGTTTCGCGCCTTTTAATTTCTTGCCCATTGCCTTTTTGGAGGCCATTTGTTCGGGGGTCAGCTCATCGGTATTACCGGCATACGTCACCCAAATCTCAGCATCGAAAAGCGCAGCGAGTTTTAAAAGTGGATTGAGCTCATAGGTTTCCACCTCGTGTTCGTATCCTGTTGCCAGTACAATTGCATTGATGGAGTCCCGAACCTGGTATTCATCCGGGACAGCAATAATGGGACAAAAATCTATCTCATTGATGACCTTGTAGGTGTTGCTCCCCATAAAAACTTCTTTAAGACCTGATGCGCCCTTCGTGCCCATTACAACGTAATCAATTTCTTTGTTGTACACCGTTTTGCCAATGGCATTCACCAGATTGTCCACCACGGGAAGGGGCTTAAAACTATGCTTTGGATTTTTATCAAATTCTTGTATCTGTTCCAAGGTTCTTCCGAGATCTCTTTCGGACTGTTCCTTCATCAATCGAAACAAACGGGTGTCATTGGCCCTACCCATTTTTGTGGCCAGCCCCGAACTCCCTACTTGATACGCGTTAACAATGAAGAATTCGCATTCCACATCCTTAAATATGGTAAGTGCATAGCTAATGGCATTCCATGCATTCTTGGAAAAATCGGTGGGCAAAACTATTCGTCTCATTGCTTAGTGGTTAGTGGTCATCCTGAAAAATCTGGAAATACCATCAGCGGTACTTCGGTCCTAAAAGTTACGTTTTTTACGACCGGCTCTTGAGTCAATTTGTCAAAAAAATCGTGGGAATAATTGGTCATTACAATCATATCAGGCTTTTCTTCTTCCGCAAATTGGCGAATGGCAGCGGCTACGGTGGTTTTAATAGCTACTTTATGAAACGAGGTAGGATGACCTTCAAAACGCTTTTTCAATATTTCTTTGTTGGCCTTTTGAAATTCTGATAGGCCAAAGGTCTGTGCCACATGGAAAATCTTGATTTTGGAATTCCATTGAGCCATCAATTTCAATAATGGTCGAAGCACATTCTTTGGAAAAAAATGAGCATACTCGGTTGGAAACACAACCGCTTCCAATTTTTGGAAATCATACCACTCGGGAACTACCACTAAAGCACAGTTTTTAATTCTTTTCAGCACCTTTACGGCATTACTTCCCATAAAAACTGCCTTGGCCCCAGTTGCTCCTTTGGTCCCCAGGACAACGGTATCGATGTCGTATTTTGGTACAAGCTCTTGTATGGTTTCCACAAGCTCTCCCGCACTGGACAGTTTTTCAAAATGATGCTTTGGATTCTTATGGTTTTTCTCCAAATAGTTCAATACTTCCATCAGCTGTTTCTCAGATGCCTCAGATAATGATTGATATACTACTCCTGCCCTGGTGCTACTCTTAAAACCAGCTATATTCTCCTTTTTGGGTTCATAAGTGTTCAAAACATAGAAGTTGCATTCCATGTCTACATAAAGCTTTACAGCCATAAAAATGGCATTCCAAGCGTTCTTGGAAAAATCAGTGGGCAACAGAATATTTTTCATCTTTTCCAATTTTTGATATTTCCGCAGTGTCTGGCAACACCAAAAAGGGCACTGCACTATGATAGCCCACGGCATCAACGTTTTGTTTTAGTATCAACCGCTCCAAGAATGAATGTTTTCTGTTCATCATAGCAATGAGGCCAATAGCATTCTTTTCCATATAGGTATGGACCTCATTGGGCATGTATGCGTCCGTAATATCTTGGAATTCGGTTGGGACATCAGCCAATAGATGTACCAAATGTTCTTTGTTTTTTAACTGTGGTGGGGTTAAATCATGGTCTTCCCCTACGTGGACCACATGCAAAGTGGCGTTAAATTGTTTGACCAAATCAATTAGAGGCCCTATTTCATTGGGTTTATATTTGGACCAATAATCCGTTGGTAAGAGAATTTTGTTCACCTCCTTAAAACGATATTCCGTAGGAACCGCCAAAACCGGAATTGGTGCTTTTCGAAGCACATGAACCGTATTGGAACCAAGGAAAAATTCCTTGGCGCCTGAAGCACCCTGGGTTCCCATTACCACCATATCAATATTTTTATCCTTGCATACCTCGTGGACCTCATCGGTAAGGGTGTTGAAAGCAGAGATCATCTTAAACTGATGGTTGGGGTTTTTGTATTCTTTCTTGATACGTTTTAAGGCATATTCCAACCCCTCAATGGACAGATTGATACCATTATCAGGAATGGCACTTTGCGCAGGACCCCCGAACATGTAATCCACCCTGTAGAAAGATGGGGTGTACGCATTCAATAAGTAAAATGTACATTTTTCATTACTGAAAAAATGGAGTGCGTAATCAATGGCATTCCAAGCGTTCTTGGAAAAATCAGTGGGCAACAATATCTTTTTCATCATCGTATTCTTTATAATTCATCGATTGAGATTTTGCATGACCAAAAATGGAATTTTCACTTTCAATCCGAGCAAATCAACAGTGGAGCGGTACAGCATATCCTCAAAAAAGGAATGCCTGGAGTTCACCATGACCAACATTCCTACTTCGTTGGCCTCTATGTATTCCATAATTCCCTCGGACTTGTTCTTTACCGAGGTGGTCTCAAAAGACAGATAAGCCTTTGAAAGGGCATCTTCCAAAAATTGCTTGTTATCTGCCTGTCTGGGGCTCAGGTCCTCAAAATCGGTGAAGTACAGACAATGCACTTCCGATTTAAACTTTCCTGCCAAATCTCCCAAAAGTTTAAGTTCCCTACGTTTGAAGGGCAACATATAATCTGTTGGAAAGAGAATGGCTTTGGGTTGTCTATATTCAAAATCCTCGGGAATGGCCAACACCGGACATTTTACATATTTGAAGACCTCAATGGTATAACTACCAAAGGTAGACTGATGGTCACTGGTGCTTCCCTTGGTCCCCATGATCACCATGTCTATGTTCATCTCGTTGACAAAATCGTTGATGCCATCCACCAGACTATCAAAAGATGCGACCGTTTCAAAATTATGGAGCGGATTGGCAGGATTTCCCATGACAGACTGAATCAATTCATCCAACTTTTGCTCAGATTCCTTCCTCTTTTCCTCCTTTTGCACCTCAATGGCCTCTGCAGATGTTGTTTTGTATTTTCCATAGACCTCGTCCATATACGTATGGAGCACAAAAAAGCAAGTGCGCTCGCATTTATAGAGCTCTTGGGCATATTGCAGCGCATGAAGCGCATTCGTAGAAAAATCCGTGGGAATGAGAATAGTTCGCATGGTGACCTCTTTTCCCAAAGATAGCCGTGCTTGAAATGGTAAAAAATGATATTGGTCAATCCCCGAGAAAGTGGGAACTATTCGTGGACCACATAGAATGGAATTTTGGTGTGAAAGCTGATTTTCTCCACAATAGAATCAAACAAAATTTGCTGAATGAAGTTCAGGTTTTTGGCCACCATAATGATCATTTCAATATCCCGGCTCTCCACAAAACACTGAATGGCCGATTTCACATTTTTATTGGTAATTATATGAAAGCTATACTTGTTCGGAAAGGTCTCTTCCAAATAATCAAAAAGATACTCCCGGTTCTTTTTCTGCTCCACAGTGAGCCAATCCCCGTCTTTCACGGCATTCATCACCCTAAATTTGCTATCCCCCAACTGTAAGATTTCCGCCATGGAACTCAATATTCCGTGGGAATAAAAAATATTGAAATCGGTTGGAAAAGCAACCTCCTTAGGCTTTGAAAAAACCACTTCCTCTGGAATGACCAAGGTGTTGCACTGCACTTTTGTGATGACATCCCCCGCATTGCTCCCCACTACTTTTTCCTTAAGTCCCGATGCTCCTTTGGTGCCCATGACTATCAAATCAATGTGATGTTCCTCCAAGCTCTTTTTGATGCTCTGGATAAAAAACCCGTACTCTGGAACAGCAAAAAAATGGTGTTTTTTATTGATGCTTTGGCTTTTGAATTCATCAACCAAATCGAACAGTTGTTCCTTGGTATTTTCTTTGGATGAATCTTTATCCATGTCAGCCGAAACCCCAAAAGGTTCCACTTTAGTGTCCAAGAGCGTACCCACATTTAGGACAAAAAAGTTGCATTCCATCGAGCTAAAAAGTACTTGGGCATACTGCAGCGCATTCTTGGAATTTTCTGAAAAATCGGTTGGGATTAAAATGTTTTTCATAATCCACTAAAATGACCCTGCAAGTTTGTCATTCCCCATAAAAGATGGAATGATAAATGTCATTCCAGACTAGTGGACATGATGAAGGGCCTCTTGGTCGAGAACCCATATATCTCTGTTTTTTATAGCGATGAGACCTTCATTCTTAAAATCTGATAAGGTTCTGATCAAACTTTCGGTGGCAATGCCGGCCACTCCGGCCAAGTCACTTCTCGCTATTTTCAAAGGGGTTTCTTTTCCCTTATGCATCGCTTTGGAATATAATAACAGGGTTTGCGCAGTTTTTTTACGCACTGAACTGTATGCCATCTGTAGCAACTGCCTTTTAATGTGCACCAAATCTTCGGCCATAACATTGAGCAATTCCAAGGAAACCTGCTGGTTTTCTTCCAATATATGCTTGACCTGGGTCTTAGAAATTCCGGCGAGCTCCACATCTTCCAAGGCAATGGCATATTCGCGGTATGGGAGGTTTTCGGTCAAGGATGTAAATCCCAAAAAATCATCTTCCGCATATACCGAAGTAATGAGCTCCTTGCCTTCTTCGTCCAAACCACAGCATTTTACCACACCTTTTAGAATAAGGTACACCATGTTGGAATGCTCGCCAATGGTAAAGATGGTCTCGTCCTTTTTAAAGGATGACAGCTCTCCATGATCATCAAAAAAGTTCTTTAATTCGTGTAACGACCTAATGTCATGTTCTTTCTTGTGCTCATTGCGCTTCACGAAAATAGTTTCAAGCTGCTCGGCTTTCTCCAAACGGGTTTGGATGGCATTCAATAGCTCGTCTTCCTCAAAAGGTTTGGTCAAATAGTCATCGGCACCGAGGTCCATGCCTCTTCGCACATCTTGTCGCTCGGTTTTGGCAGAAACAAAAATAAATGGAATATGTTTGGTGCTTTCACAGGAAGAAAACTGCGCGAGCACTTCGTAGCCATCAACTTCGGGCATCATAATATCACACAGAACAATATCAGGGTTTTCCTTTTTCGCAATTTCAATCGCCATTCGTCCATCTGGGGTGGAAAACACCTGAAATCCGGACAAATCCAGTAGTTCCTCAATATTTTCCCGTAATGAGGTATCATCCTCAACCAATAGAATCTTTTTCATCTGCGCTGTTCTTTATTGGTATGGTCAATGTAAATGTTGAGCCTTTGCCCAACGTGCTTTTAAAACTGATATCTGCTCCTAGGTTGTGCATGTGCTGTTTTACAATGTTGAGCCCAATCCCCGTTCCTTGATTGGTCAAAACGTTGCTTGCCCTAAAATAACGTTCAAAAATAAAGGGCTGGTCTTCCTTCGGGATCCCGACTCCCTCATCAATAATAGCAATCTGAAGGTTTTTATTGCTCTCCTTGACCCGGAGTTCAATATTGGTATCCTCCAGAGAATATTTAATGGCATTGTGCAACAAATTGGAAAGGGCCAATGCCATGATTTTCTCATCAAAAGTTACAAATATGCCATCAATATTCTGTGGATACTGGATACGTTGCCCCTCTTTGAGCAGCGTGTTGGAATTATACACCACTTCATTGATGATCTTGCTCAACGGAAATGTGGTCTGGTTATACTTTACCTTGCCCGTATCCAGTCGCTCAATGGAAAGAAAATCGGTAAGGATGTTATCCAAATACTTCACTTTCTCCTTGATGGTATTGATATGTTTATCTCGCTTTTCCTGCTGTTCCGTTTCCGTATATTTTGATAGCAGGGAGGTAGACGTTAATATACTGGTCAGAGGGGTTTTAAACTCGTGGGAAACCAAGGAAAGGAACTTGGTTTTCAACTCGTTCAATTGCTGTTCCGCCTTTAGTGCTTCACGAAGCTGATGTGTCCGCTCCTCCACTTTGTTTTCCAAGTGTTGGGTGTAGTTTTTTCGTTCCGTAATGTCCAGCACAATGGCCAGACACACCTCTTTTTTGCCGATGGAAGACAATTGAAGATGCACCTCCACAGGATAGATGGAACCGTCCTTTCTTTTGTGTATGGTCTCAAAATCCACCTTTTCCTTTGTCTTATGAATCAAGGGAGCGATTAACCGTCGTAAACTCTTTTCAGTTAAGTCTGCTTTGATGTCGAGCACGGTCCGTTGCTTCAATTCATCCATAGTGTAGCCTAAATTGAGCTGTGCTCCTCGATTTACATTGATAAATACAAAGGATTCCACATCAAACACATAAATCTCGTTGAGCGATTCATTGAAAATCTGGAACCAGTGATCTATGGTCTGCTCCGTTTTCTTTCGTTCCGAAATGTCCACTATAATGGCCATTACATATCTTTTCTGCAACAGCGTAAATGGATTCAGCCCTATTTCCAAGGGAAACTCACTGCCATCCTTAAGAACACCAACAAGGTCCAACCCCTGCCCCATTTGTCGATTCTTGCTTTTTTTAAAAAAAGCATCGGCATCAACACGGTGGCGTTCCCTTTTTTCGGGAGGAATCAAAACTTCCAAGGGTATACCACTGAGTTCTCCCTTTTCATAACCAAACATACGGTTGGCCACCTCATTGCTAGCCACGATTACCTGTTGATCATTAACGATGAGGATACCTTCCGAAATTACTTCCGTTAAAATCCTGAAGACATCATTTTTCTCGAACAGTTTCACACCCTAAAGTTAATCAATAACTGATTTAGATCATGGCAGAAAGCGGGTGGTATTTCTACATTTATTCAAGGTTAAAAAATGAGAAATGATGGATTCAAAAAAGAAAATTGGGAATGAATTTTACCAAAACTTAGGGAAACTCTTCTATGCCGTGGCCATGGCCGACCATAGTATCCATGTCAAGGAAGTGGACCGATTAAAAGAGGTGGTCCATGAACATTGGTTGAATGTGGATGACATCGAAGACGAATATGGAACCGATGCGGCTTTTCAAATCGAGACCGTCTTTGACTGGTTTCTGGAATACGGAAAAGACAGCGAAGAACTGTTCGAAGCGTTTGCGGAATTCTATACTGACCACAAAATCCTTTTTCCCAAAAACATAAAACAGCTCATCATGTCCACTGCAAGGGCCATCACATCAGCTTTTGCTGGCAGCAATAAGTCTGAATTGGTTCTTTTGGGACGTGTTGAGCTGTTGTTCCGTACCTAATTACACTTTTAGTGTGAGGACTGGTATTTTGGCATGGTTGGAAACATTTTCGGCTGTACTTCCTGAAAAGAAATGGGCCAACCCCTTTTTGCCGTGGGTGGTTATGGCCAACAAATCAATCTTGTGCTCCAAACAGAAATTGAAAATACCTTTTTCAACACTGTGGTGGTTATAGACCCTAATAGGCACATCTTCACCAAGCGCTTTGGTAAAATTCGCGATCTTCTTCTCAATATCAGCATATCCCATATAGTTGGCTCCCGAGGTATTCACGTAAACGGTTTCCAGTTTTGCAGAGAAAAGCTTGGCAAAGGCCATAACTTTTTCATAGGCAGCTGTGTTCTCTGTTTGCAAATCGCATGCAAATGCAATTTTTTTAATTTTAAAGTCCTTATGTGGCTGTTTGATCACCAAAACGGGTACTTCGGAAGTCCGAACCACCTTTTCGGTATTGGAGCCCACAAAAAGATGGCTTAGACCACTTGCGCCGTGAGATCCCATGACAACGAGGTCGCAATGATGTTCCTTGGCCACCTCATCCACCTCATCAAAAATTTTATAATTCTGGATGATAGCCTCCACAGGGATATCAGCAAGATATTCCTTGTCCGTAAAATCCATAATCTTTTCCTTGGCCAAATTCATGTAATATTTTGCTTCCTTCTCTTCCTCCTCCTCAGAATTTGCCTGAACGAATTCGGACAATCCCAACATGTGCAGAATAATGATTCCCGCATCATGCTGCTTGGCTATTTGCGAAGCAACTTGCAAAGCGTACTCGGAATGTTCCGAAAAATCGACCGGCACCAATATCTTTTTCATTAGAGAAATTTCTGCTGTTAGTAAAACTTCACTTTTCCAGTGATAGGAGAAAGTGGAATCCAAAGTGTTGACACCTGTGTTCATGATTGCTTTATTTTGAATTTGACATCAAAATTAGAGGGTGTCCACTACTTTTTCCATGACCTAAGTCATTTCAGGAACTGGAATTGGGAGCGATCTTTATGAGAATCAAAAAAAAACGCCATGAAAACACTACCTATCATATTCGCAGCTTTTATCTCAATAGGAATAAATGCCCAGCTTCCAAAAGATTTAGATTTTGTGGCACCATTCAGTGAAGGGCTTGCCGCCGTGAAAAAAGGAAACGATTGGGCCTTCATTGATGATGTGGGCAACACGGTCATTAATTTTAGGAACGACTTCTATTGGAACCAAGATGCTTCCACTCCTTATGACGATGTGAGGACGGTGCATTACCCCAAATTTTCAGATGGACGCTGTATTGTTCAAAAAATGGTGGATGAAATTCCCGTTTTTGGATTCATAGATACCCATGGAAAAATGGTGATTGAACCACAATTCTTAAATGTTCGGCCCTTTGAAAATGGAATGACAACAGGTATCATTTTTGAAAAGGTGCTCAGAGGTAAAAACGAGTTCAATCTTGATATTTATGAATACAAGTTTCATGAAGTGCTCATGGATGTGGACGGCAACATCCTCGAGTTCTTGAACAGACGCTACAACATTCAAATGACCAAAAAACGGTATAAAATACCCCCCATTTGGTCCAAAGTGCTCAACAATAGGCTGATTGCGGTAAAGTTGGACGACAACTGGGAAATTAAAAAACTGGAACTTTAATCTGCTAGTACCGAAAATTGCTCAAGAGCTTCCAATGCCTCACATCCATATACCACTGAGGGCCCGCCGCCCATAAGTACGGCTACTCCAATAGTTTCTGATATTTCTTCGGAGGTTGCCCCAGAATCTAGGGCATCATGCACATGAAAAGCAATGCAACCATCACATCGTACCGTAATGGCAATACCCAAGGCAATAAGCTCTTTGATTTTTCTGCTGAGTGTACCATCTTCGGTACTTGAAATATGGAGCCGTTCAAAAGCTTCCATAGTATTAGGAATTTTACCTCCCAGTTGCCCCATTAGTTCAGTGATTTCTTGATATTTTTTTGGATGATCAGTTAACATGACAACCTTATTTAAATTAAACTTTTTCAAAGCTATTACCAAGCCAAGTCCTGTGTAATGACCTGGGTCATTTTTTCAAAAACACGGGGATACTACCTTGTTATACTAAAATTTTCGCCATGAAAAAGTATATTCATTATCCAGTTTTATTTCTTGCTTTTCTAATATTTCAAGCCTGTGGTCCCGTGATTGTATCCCACAGATTGGCCGACCCTCCTCCACCGTGGTTTTATCCCCATCGAGTGGAAGCCGTGCGCTATATTTTCTTCCCTGAATTGACTATGTATTACGATCTATCCTCAAGAACCTATCTGTATTTGGATGGCGGTGTTTGGGTAAGACGAAACGTTCTTCCAGTCCGATATAAATCTTATAACTTGAGTCGAACAAGGTACGAACGTGTTCGAAACTATTATGATGATGACATTCAACGGTACCATCAAGAGAACAACACCAATAGAGGAAGAAGCAACCGCAGCGTACAACGAAGAGTCAATTAACGATGCAATGATGGTTGTCATAAAAAACAATGGGGATTGCTGTTATCTTTAATAGAAATTAAAACCCTTTTGTGATGCTTAATTCCGAAAAAATAGGGAATGAATTCTATCAAAATCTAGGCATGCTTTTTTATGCCGTTGCCATGGTCGACAAACATGTGAGACCTGCAGAAGTGACTCGGCTACGGAAGTATGTTCGGCAACATTGGTTGGATTTGGATGGATTTGAGGACGAGTTCCATACCGATGCGGCCTACCAGATAGAAATCGTTTTTGATTGGTTGGATGGCGAGGAAAAGGATGGCGAAGCTTACTTTAATGAGTTCAAGGAATTTTATAAGGATCATCCCGAAAAGTTTCCACCAAAAGTTAAGGATTTGATTGTTGAAACAGCAGAGAGCATTGCCAAATCCTACGCAGGTAAAAACAAATCAGAGATGTTGATTATCTTTAGGTTGAAACAGCTCTTTACCCACTGATATGTTTTTACCGGATTTTATAGATCATACCAACCTGAAGCCTACGGCCCTACCATCAGACATAAAAAAACTATGTGAGGAAGCCAAGACCTACGGTTTTTATGCCGTTTGTGTCAATGGGTGCCATGTTTCCGTGGCCAAGGAAGCGCTGAAAGACACAAAAGTAAAAATTGCCGCTGTGGTCGGGTTTCCTTTAGGGGCCATGTCCACCAAAGCCAAAGTATTCGAAGCCAAGGACTGCGTGGAAAACGGTGCGGACGAAATAGATATGGTCATCAATATCGGGTGGTTAAAGTCCAATCAATTTGACTTGGTGCGCAATGATATCAAATCCATTAAACAAGCCATCGGAAACATCACTTTAAAAGTAATCTTGGAAACCTGTTACCTTACCCCTTCTGAAAAAGAAAAAGCTTGCATCTTGGCTGTTGAGGCCGGAGCGGATTTTGTAAAAACATCCACAGGATTTGGCAACGGCGGAGCAACTTTTGATGACGTTATTCTAATGAAAAAAATGGTAGGTGATAAAGCAAAGATCAAAGCTTCGGGAGGAATCAAAGACCGAGAGACGGCCTTAAAATATATTGACCTTGGGGTTTCCCGCATTGGAACCTCCTCTGGACCATCATTATTGAATTAATCCATATCCATGAGCATACATATTGAAGCCAAAAAAGGAGAGATAGCAGAAACGGTCTTGATGCCAGGAGACCCTTTACGGGCCAAATGGATTGCAGAAACCTTTTTGGAGAATCCCATCTGCTACAACAAGATTCGTGGTATGTTGGGCTATACGGGCACCTTTAACGGCCAAAGAATCTCTGTGCAAGGAAGCGGTATGGGCATGCCTTCATCCATGATTTATTTTCATGAACTTATTAAGGATTACGGCGTGCAGAATATTATCCGGGTAGGGTCCGCTGGGTCGTATCAAGAAGATGTAAAGTTGAACGATGTTGTTTTGGCCATGGCTGCCTCCACTACCTCAGGAATCAACAATTCAAGGTTCATCAATTCGGATTACTCCCCCACTGCCAATTTTGAACTCTTCCAAAAAGCGGTGGACTACGCTCAAAAAAACCAAATTCCCATAAAAGCAGGAAACATACTTTCGTCGGATGAATTTTATGTGGATGACCCAGAGGAATACAAGCTTTGGGCCCAATATGGGATTCTTTGCGTTGAGATGGAAACTGCGGGACTGTACACTATTGCAGCTAAATATAATATTCGTGCGCTGACCATTTTAACCATCTCAGATTCCTTGGTAACGGATGAGCGACTTTCCGCCCATGAGCGCGAAACTTCGTTTCGGGATATGGTGGAGATTGCGTTGGCGGCCGCGCTTCCTTAATGCAAAATACGCTTTTCGGTTATTGACAAAGGTCATTTCAGCAGTGACCCTCATCGGCTACATTTATAGCCTGTTTGCGAGGTAATGCAAACTTTCAATCAAAAATTCACACCGATGAAAATTTTAATCGTTTACGCCACAAGTGAGGGACAAACCCGAAAAATTTCCCGCTTTATGGAAGAGGTCCTTCAAGCCGAGAATCATAAAGTGGTCATTGCCGATGCCACTGAAGAGCCCCCCTCACCAGAAAATTTTGATGCCGTGCTTATCGGGAGCTCCATTCATATCCAAAAATACCATTCCTCTGTCCGGGATTATATCATGAAAAATGTGGATGAACTCAACAAAAAACATACCGCATTCTTTTCGGTATGCATGGCGATAGCTTCCGACATAGAGGAAGAACATGAAGAAGTTAAAAGGATAGCCACGGAGTTTGTGGAAAAAACAGGATGGAAACCCGATGCAATCAATCACATGGCCGGAGCTTTAAAGTATACCCAATACGATTATTTTAAAAAACTCATTATGCGGATGATCGCCAAAAAAGAAGGGGGTTCCACAGATACCTCAAAAGACCACGAGTACACCGATTGGGATGCAGTGAAAGCCTTTGTGCTGGATTTTGTTAAAACAGCCCGATTCCAAGAGATGATCTGAGTATTCAATATTCTGATTATTTTTAGGGCTATCGTTCAATTTCAAATTGACCTAAAAACCACCGCTGCATGATAATCCATCGTTTCGACCATAAAAATTCCATCTTAAATACGTTCATGGCCGAAATCCGTGACAAAAACATTCAGAAAGATGGCATGCGGTTCCGAAGAAACATTGAACGGATTGGTGAGGTATTGGGTTATGAACTTAGTAAGACCTTGGACTATGAAGACCTTGTGATAGAAACGCCTTTTGGTCCAAAGGAAAGTGCAAAAACTTCGGATTCGCTGGTGCTCTGCTCTGTGCTTCGTGCGGGGTTGCCGCTTCATCATGGCCTTTTGAACTATTTTGATGGTGCAGAAAATGCTTTTATCTCCGCCTACAGACATCATCCAGATGGTGGAGATGCATTTGATGTCATCGTCAAATATTTTGCTGCTCCTTCGTTGGAAGGCAAAACGTTAATTCTAACCGACCCCATGCTGGCGACGGGCAAAACCCTGGAAAATGTGCTGAAAGCGCTCAGGAATCATGGTACCCCCAAGAAAATCCATATTATTTCAGTGATTGGGTCAAATGAGGGGGTAGACCACGTTGCGAATGTTTTTCCTAAGGAAACCCAACTTTGGATAGCCTCCATTGATGAGGGCCTGACCAGCAAAGGGTACATTTTTCCCGGTCTTGGTGATGCCGGGGATTTGTCCTATGGTGAAAAGTTATAGCATGATTTCCAGTACTTCATGAAGCTGGGGAATATGGCACTGCCAACCTTGTTGTTCCTCTATTTTGTTTTTGAAAGTATGCAGGGCTTCATTTTCTCCGTGAATTAAAAACACTTTTTCTGGAATGTTCTTAATGTTCCCCATCCAATGCAACAGCTCGCTTTGATCCGCATGGGCCGATAAACTTTCCAAATGTTCCACTTGTGCTTTTACCGGGATGTGCTTTCCGAACATTTTTAATTCTTGGGCACCCTCCAATAACTTCCTTCCCCGGGTTTCCTCTGCCTGATATCCTACAAGCAATACGGTAGTGGATTTCTTGTCCATCAATTGTTTCAAATATGTAAGTACCCTACCTCCTGTGACCATCCCGCTTCCCGCAATCACAATTTTGGGTCTTGGGTCATCAATGGTCTCCCAAGTTTCTCGATACGAACTCACCAATGTCACATGATTCCGCATATTGTTATACTCACTCATGGAAAGCTTGTGCCATTCTGGGAAACGACCAAAAACATTAAGAACATTGGTACCCATAGGACTGTCCACAAAAATGGGAATATTGGGAATTTTGTTCTTATTGTAAAGTTTCCAGAGCAGATACATCAGGGACTGTAACCGTTCCACCGCAAAGGAGGGGATGATTAAGCTGCCTCGATTTTGTAAGGTTCGGGCGACTAAGTCTTGTAAAATGCCCTCCACGTCTTCCACAGGATGGTTTTTGTCCCCATAGGTGCTCTCCACAAAAAGATAATCTGCCCATTCTGGTTGTAAGGGTGCATCCAATAAATCATCATTCAATCGCCCCACATCTCCAGAAAAGACAAATTGCTTTCCAAAGAGATTCAGCTCAATAAAGGTTGAGCCGATAATGTGTCCGTTGTACCTGAATTTGGCACTGCATTCTGGAGCAAGTTCAATCTGCTTCCCCTCCTCTACACTTTTAAAGTGAGGAAGGGTTCGTTTTACATCCTCCTGATCATACAACGGTAATGCAGGATGGTGTTTGCTGTATCCTTCCTCGTTTGCTCTTTCGGCTTCTTCCTCTTGAATTTTTGCACTGTCCATCAATATGATTTCGGCAATGGCCAAGGTAGGTGCCGTGCCCAAAATAGTTCCTTGAAAACCCTGTTTTACCAAAAGTGGAAGGTATCCACAGTGGTCTAAATGGCCATGCGTCAACAATACCACATCAATTTGGGAGACATCTATGGGAAGTGGCAACCAGTTTTGCTGGCGAAGTTCTTTTGTTCCTTGAAAAAATCCACAGTCCACCAAGATATTGATGCCCTCTGACTCCAAATAAAACTTGGAGCCCGTTACGGTACCGGAACCTCCTAAAAAATGAATTTTCAGTTTTCTCATGGCTTTATGAAATGCATAGGGATTTCATTTCTTTGATAATGTTTTCCTTTCTTCCGTTGGAAATTCCCAAGTGGTCCAGATAAAATAAATCCTGCCGCAATTGCCTGCAAAGCACCACATCTCTATCCAATAAAAATTGTTTTTCCCGGTTGGTAAGCAATGTGGAAACGGTAATGGGGTAGAGTCCCAAACGGTCAATTCGGTCTTTCAGACCATCACCAGTGGGATAGTCCCAACTCAGCAAATACAACCCAACACATTTTCCATATTGGAGGGCATCCCCAGTGAATCGGGTATTGGTAACGACCCATCCCAAAGTATCCTCAAAATCTTTGTTCTTTTGGGATTGAAGCGGGCCTTTTACATCATTGTACCGGGAGTGAATGTACAGAGGCACTTTTATATTGCAGTTGAGCCCGTCCTCACTATGGAATTTACACTCAATGATATTCAGGGTTCCATTCTTCATGGCCAGCACATCAATTTCATGGGAGACACATTCGCCTTGCACTGCTTCACTCACCTTGGTTTCGTATCCTGAATAATGAAGCACTCCAGCAATAAAACGCTCAAACGGAAAACCTGTTGGTCCCAACTCGTAGATGGCCTTTTTCAGCTTGTATTTGGAAGCATAAACGGATTTGGCCTTTTTCAACAAGGCATACGCCCTATTATAAATCTCACGGGTGGTAATCTCGGGATATAGTTCATCCATCACCTGATCTACAATTTGATTGACCAAGTTATGGGTGGCGCCGCTGGATTTCAAGGAGTTTCGTAATTTTTCAACAGAAAAACGGGTCCTCTCCCCTGTGGATTTAATGATATTGAATTCCTTTTTTTCCATACTACTAAAATACGCTCAAATCTAACGAGCGACTATAATCAATCTCATATTTTAAACCCAAAATGATGTAGCTCATGAAAGCCAAGATAAAACCAATATGTTAAAATTTGGTCACGTGGACCCAGCTGTAGTTAAAGGCAGTGATTTGGTCGTTGACCCAGAATACTAAGCTGTTCGCCAAATTTTGGGAGTTTAATAACATTTCGTTTTTTAAGAAAATAATAGGTAAGAATTATATTTGCCAAAAACCCCATTATTGCCCCAATGGTGTTTGTTTTTTTTCAATTCACATGAAGATAAAACATATTGTTTATGCCCTATTGGGTATTGGAATTGTAGCTCTTGTTGCCTATCGGATTAAATCCAACTCAGAAATAGGAAAGGTAGGAAATGTTGGACCCAGCATACCCACCGTGACAGGAATCATCCTAAAACCACAAATTTTTAAGGATAACATATCGCTTTCAGGTACGCTGGAGGCTGATGAACAAATTGATATCCGAAGTGAGGTTTCCGGGGTTGTTGAAAGCATCAATTTTAAGGAAGGTTCCAAGGTTTCACAAGGGCAGGTGCTGTTGAAAGTGAATGATATTGAACTGCAGGCGCAGCTTTCCAAGGCAGTGACCGCAAAAAAATTGGCTTCGGAAAATGAAAGAAGGGCCAAATTGCTTCTCGAAAAACAAGCCATTAGCCAAGAGGAATACGATATTGCCAGTGCAGACTTTCAATCTGCTTCGGCCGAATCGGAATTGATTGGTGCCCAATTATCCAAAACATCAGTACGTGCGCCTTTTTCTGGAACCATCGGGTTACGGGCCATTTCCAAAGGAACCTATGTGACTCCGACAACCACCATAGCTAAATTGGTAAATACGGATGAATTGAAAATCACCTTTTCAGTTCCTGAAAAATATGCATCGCAAATAAGCGTCGGTACCGTTTTAACGTTTACCACTTCAGATTCCAATGAAGTGTATGAAGCTACCATATATGCGATTGACCCCGAGGTGGACATCGCAACGCGTACCCTTAGGATGCGTGCTGTAATGGACAATCGAGACAAAGGACTTTATCCTGGGGCGTATGCCAACGTGCAACTGCCTTTGGAAACCGTTAACGATGCCCTCTTGGTACCCACTGAAGCACTGATTCCCGTACAAAACGGAAAGAAAATATTTGTGTATCGTGATGGGGTGGCCAAAGAAATTGATGTGGAAATTGGTGCACGTACCGGCAGTGTAGTTCGGGTACTTACCAATCTGAAACCCGGAGATACCGTGTTAACCTATGGTGTTATGGCGCTCAAGGATGGCGCACCTGTGGATGTGGTACTTGAAGAACTTGAACCTTTGACGGCAGTACAATGAATCTCTCAAGCATTTGCATTAAACGACCCGTTCTTACTATTGTAATGAACATTTCCATTATTCTCTTCGGAATAATTGGGTATACATTTTTGGGCGTACGGGAATTTCCTTCTATTGACCCTGCCATAGTTTCGGTCCGTACCAGCTATTCTGGAGCCAATGCCGATATTATTGAATCCCAGATTACGGAACCGCTCGAAAAAGCCATCAATTCCATTGATGGTATTCGAAACATCACCTCGAACAGTGTTCAGGGGTCGAGTTCCATCAATATTGAATTTAATCTGGACAAGAATTTGGAGGATGCCGCCAACGATGTCCGTGATAAGGTTTCGCAAGCGGTACGAAGCCTACCTGACGATTTGGATGCCCCTCCTGTGGTATCAAAGGCCGATGCCGATGCCCAGCGGATTATCTCCATGACCGTTCAAAGTGATAACAAAAACATTTTGGAGCTCTCTGATTATGCAGAGAATGTTATCGCACAACGCATCGAGACCATACCCGGCGTTAGTGGAGTTCAAATTTGGGGACAACGGAGATATGCCATGCGACTATGGATAGACCCATTAAAATTAGCTTCCTACGGACTTACCGTTGCCGATGTGCGTGCCGCTCTTTTGGCCCAGAATGTGGAACTTCCGTCTGGTAAACTTACCGGTGATAATACCGAGCTGTCTGTAAAAACTATTGGAAACCTGAATACCGAAGAGGAATTCAATAACATTATTATTCTCGCGGATGGGGAAAAACTGGTTCAGCTACGCGATATTGGTAAAGCCACACTTGAAGGCGAAAACATGGAGACCAAAATGAGTGACTCAGGTCAACCCATGATCGCCGTAGCCGTGGTTCCGCAACCCGGGACCAACTACCTTGAAATTGCTGATGCCTTTTACGAAGAATACGAAAACCTTCAAAAAGACCTTCCCGAAGACTTTAAATTGAATGTGGTTATCGATGACACCGTTTTTGTAAAAAGAGCGGTCACCGAAGTAGCCGAAACCATATTGATATCCATCATTCTGGTAATTTTGGTCATATACCTTTTCTTTAGAAACTGGTCTATGGCACTTCGTCCCCTATTGGACATCCCTGTTTCGCTGATTGCCACCTTCTTTTTTATGTGGTTGTTTGGATTTTCCATCAATGTATTGACGCTTTTGGCAATTGTTTTGGCCACGGGATTGGTGGTGGATGATGGTATTGTGGTTACGGAGAACATCTATAAAAAAGTGGAGGAAGGGATGAATCCCATTGAAGCGGCCATTAAAGGTTCCCAAGAAATCTTCTTTGCGGTTATCTCCATATCCGTCACCTTGGCGGCTGTATTTCTTCCAGTGATTTTCTTGGAAGGCTTTGTGGGTCGACTTTTCCGTGAATTTGGTGTGGTTCTTGGCGCAGCTGTAATGGTTTCTGCTTTTGTATCACTTACGCTAACCCCTATGCTTAATGCATATTTGACCAAACCCGGAAAACAAAGTAGATCCCGTTTCTATCAGGTTACCGAAAAATATTTTGTGGCCATGAACCAAGCCTACTCAAATTCCTTGGAAAGGTTCATGCAGAAGAAATGGCTGAGTTTACCCATCCTTTTTGGCTGTATCGGTCTAATTGTGCTATTCTATACCCTACTTCAGAAAGAAACAGCACCTTACGATGACCGAAGTTTTGTTCGCCTGAACGTTACAGCACCCGAAGGAGCTTCGTATGAATACATGGACCACTTGATGACCGGCATTACCGAACTCATCAACGACTCCGTCCCTGAAAAGAAGGTTAGCTTGGTTTTGACGTCACCAGGATTTGGTTCTTCCTCAGTTAATAGTGGAAGGGCGAATATTGCCCTGGTAGAGCCTCATGAAAGAGAACGTTCCCAACGTGAAATTGCCGAAGACTTAGGCAGATGGGCCAAAGTATTTGTGGGTGGAAAATCCAACGTTTCAGAAAGACCAACCATTTCGGTGAACCGAAGAGGTGGCCCTCCGATTCAATTTATCATTCAGGCCAAGAACTTCCAGAAATTGGAAGAAAAGATTCCAGAATTTATGGCCGAAGCGGAAAAAGACCCCACTTTTTCCTTTACCGATGTGAATTTAAAATTCGACAAGCCTGAAATTTATGTCACCATTGATCGGGAAAAAGCGGAAAGTTTGGGTGTTTCGGTTCGTGATGTGGCCCAAACCCTTCAATTATCATTGAGTGGTCAGCGTTTTGGATACTTCTTAATGAACGGAAAACAATATCAGGTCATTGGTCAATTTGACAAACAGGACCGAAATGAGCCTATGGATTTGACCTCCATTTTTGTGAAGAACAAGGACGGCCTTCTCATTCAATTGGACAACTTGGTGACCACAAGTGAGCACAGTAGTCCGCCACAATTGTTCCATAACAACAGATATATGTCCGCCACCGTATCGGCGAATTTAGCCCCCGGTAAGAGTATTGGCGACGGTATTGAGGCCATGAACGCGATTAAGGACAGAGTTTTGGATGATACCTTCACTACAGATTTAGGTGGTGAATCACGGGATTTTGTGGAAAGTAGTTCTAACACAGCGTTTGCCTTCGGTTTGGCTTTCTTGCTTATCTTTTTGATTTTGGCCGCGCAGTTTGAAAGTTTCATTGACCCATTCATTATTATTCTAACCGTGCCAATGGCGGTTGCTGGAGCCATGTTTTCGCTCTGGTTATTTGGTGAAACATGGAATATCTTCAGTCAAATTGGAACAATCATGCTGATCGGACTGGTGACGAAAAACGGTATTTTGATTGTGGAATTTGCCAATCAGTTACAGGAGGAAAATGAGGATATCTCAAAAATGGATGCCATTATGAAAGCATCCGTATCAAGGTTACGTCCTATCCTAATGACCAGTCTTACCGTTGCATTGGGGGCATTGCCCATTGCCTTGTCGCTTGGCGCAGCCTCTGCAAGTAGAACAGGTATGGGTGTGGTTATCATTGGAGGAACACTATTTTCCTTGGTATTGACCCTTTTTGTGATTCCAGCGCTTTATTTTATGTGGTCAAGGAAAAAAGTACAACGACCAGAATTCAAAAATCTTGAACTTTCCTCACATGGTCATTAAGCAAAGAATAGGCATTTTTTTATGTGTAATGGGAGGTGTTTTTTGGGCAAATGCACAAGAAATCTTAACCGTACAGGACGCCGTAAAAATAGCTCTTGAGAACAATTATCAGATAAAAACTGCTCAAAACGAACTGAAGATTGATGAACTGGGAGTCTCCCCAGGGCAAGCAGGAATACTTCCAAGGCTGGATGCCAATCTAACGGACAACAACAGTATTCAGAATTTATCCCAGTTACGTAACGATGGTACGCTTCAGGAACGAGATAATGTAAAGAATAGTAGTCTAAATTATGGTGTAGCACTCGAATGGACCGTGTTTGATGGCCTACGCATGTTTGCCAACTTTGAACAATTAAAAGAAACCAAGAAATTGGGAGAGGCCGAACTAAAGCAGGCTATTTTAACCACAGTGGGCGAAGTAATGATCACCTACTACGACCTTGTTCAACAGCAACAGCAATTATTGGCCTTGGACAGCACCTTGATTATTTCAAATCAGCGGGTGGAACTTGCGCAGAACCGATTTACAATTGGAAAAGCTTCTAAACTGGAGGTGTTGAATGCACAGGTGGATTTGAACACTGACCAAACCCTGATGCAGCGGCAGCAGGAACTGTACAAAAACACCAAAATCCAACTGAACGAGCAACTGGCACGTGACCTTAAGATTGATTTTAAAGTAATTCCAGAAATCTTTGTGAACCAAGAACTGGTTTTGGACGAGTTGGAAGCCAAGATAGCTTCAGAAAATCCGCAGTTACAGGCTGAAAAAATCAACAAGCGTATCAGTGAACTGGAGCTCAAACAAATAAAAGCAGCACGTTACCCATCCTTATTTGTGACTTCTGGATACAACATAGGTAGTTCCAAATCCGAGTTGGGATTTGCCGTAAGCTCAGATTCACGAGGTTTTAATTATGGATTTGGGGCCACGCTCAACCTATTTGATGGTTTCAATCAGAACCGGAGGGAAAAAATCGGTAAAGTAGCCTTGGAAAATGCGGAAATAGCGATTGCCCAACAGGAACAAGAGTTGACAAGCCTTGTAAATTCAACCTATCAAACCTACTTGACCAATATTAGTTTGATAGAATTGGAGGATAAAAATGAGTCCATTGCCAAGGAAAACTTGGACATCACCGTTGAAAAATATAGAATTGGAATCATCCCGACCATCGAATTTAGAACTGCACAGCTTAACTATATCAATGCCAAGGTTCGCCATAGCAATGCAAAGTTTCAGGCCAAACTCTCCGAGATCATTCTAAAACAGTTGGCAGGCAATTTGGAACTCTAACTTCCGGCCCAACAAAATATCGCTTAACCACTCATTTGTACCTTTAAGATTACAACAAAACCTTCAACTTTTGTTTTTTTTTGTTAAATTTTGAGTTACTCAAACGTTATAGTTGGTCCTATTTTGGGTGTAGTAAGCTCGGCCCTCATATCTCCCGACTCGAACTAGTTTCACCCAAGTTCCCACCATCATCCATAAATTAACCTAGAAAATACAAACCTATTGAATAACAGTTTTTTAGATGTTACCAATAGCGCTAATTTCTTCCAATATGGTAAGGAAACTTAAGGTTATAAACCTCCTTAAACCAAGTTACATTCAACATCCGAAAAGTATCCTTTTTGCGAAACTTACCCTTGGATTTTCACCAATTTCTCGCTTTGAAAAAAAATCAGTCAAATCAGTTTGTTTTGCATTATCTACAAAATATTGTATAATTGATGACGATTTGCTAAAAAAACCCGCTAATATTTGTGCAGTTAAAATTCCTCAACAAGAATCAATCTGAAATCCTGGGCAAAGATGCTTTAGGAGGTCTTTCTAAAGAAGATAGCCAATTAATCTGGCAAGACTTTAAAGCTGGTGATGAGAAAGCGTTCATTCTATTGTATGAACAACACGCCAATTTGCTTTATGGGTATGGCTGCAGATTTACTTCGGACAATGAATTGGTGAAAGACTGCCTACAAGATTTTTTTGTATACCTCCGTGAAAAAAGGGAGGGGTTGGGAAATCCGGCTTCAGTGAAGTTTTATCTTCTAAAAGCATTCAAAAGACGTGTTTTGGATTATTTGCGCAAAGGCAAAAAAGAAAAGGAAAAAAGCCAAGAGGTGATTTTGGATGGCTTTTATAGCAATCGAATGCATGAAACTGTTTTCATTCAACAACAAGAGGAAACCAAACTCCTTAATCTGGAAAAGGCATTAAAATCGCTCAACGCAAAGGAAAGAGAAGCGATTTACTACTTCTACTATCAAAATCTTTCCTACGAACAAATCGCCGAGATTTTGGATTTCTCCTATATTTCTTCAGCTCGAAGGCTTATTTACAGATCCTTGAAAAAAATGAAGGCCATTCTCTAGATCTAGCTTCTTCAATCACACTTCTTTTTAAAAAATCATATTCAAGTTTCAACTTGAATATTCCATTTGTCCCATTTATGGCCACCTAAAACCCACTACAAAAAGGCCATTTTGAGAAATTGATAATTTTTTCTGTTAAAAAATAACATTGTCGGTATCATTTGCGGCTTTTTTCCCTATTTATATATAAAAGGCTTTACGTGGCAGAGCAAGAACAGAACATTTTTAACCATTTAATTCTCAATAAAGGCTTTATTGAGTGGGTAAGAAACCCCAATGAGGCTAGTGATTTCTTTTGGGAAAAGTGGCTTAAAGAAAAACCCGCACACTCCCAAGAGTTTTACAGGGCCAAGGCATTTGTGGAAAAAATGTGGCATGAAGACAATCAAATGTCCAATAGCGAATTGGACGATCTTCTCGGGAAAATCATCCAAAAGGAGAACACTACCGATGGTAATAGAGGTAGTTCCCGAAAAATTTTTAGCGCCAATGTTACCCCGGCGATTAAAAAGCTGGCCAACTACGCAGCCGTTTTTGCAATTGTGATCACCACTTTGTTGATATACGACACCTTGACCGCTGAAAAAACAGCCACCGAGGCAATGGAAGTAGTTGAGTGGGAGATCATATCCAATCCAAAAGGAAAACGCTCCAAGATTACCTTGCCTGATGGCACGTTGGTGGATTTGAATTATGAAAGCACCTTAAAGTATCCGAAAAAATTTGACTCCAAAACCCGACTGGTGGAACTCCATGGCGAGGCATTTTTTGATGTGGTCCACATAGATGACTATCCCTTTATCGTAAAAACGGACATGTTGGAAACAGAGGTCTTTGGTACATCCTTTAATATTAATTCCTTTTCCTATCTGGATGATCTAGACATTTCACTGGTCACGGGAAAGGTCAAAGTGAGGAAAACCGCTGAGGATGCTATAGCCACAGACAGTATTTTTCTTAGTCCCGGAGAGCAAGTTCAGTTCAATAAAGTTTCACGGGAAATGGTCAAAAACGAATTTGATGTAGAAACTGCCATTGCGTGGAAAAATGGAACCCTAATCTTTAAAGAAGTTGGGTTTGATGATTTTATCGTAAAGCTGGAAAGATGGTACGGTGTAAACTTTCATATCAAGGGGACACCACCAAAAAATTGGAGCCTTAATGGTACCTACCAAAACGAAAAAATAGAAGACATTTTAAGAGGTATAAAATTTATATATGGAATGAATTACAATTACGATCATCAAGGGAAGAACATCACAATCACCTTTTGATCAAATGACAAACGGCCAGCAATAAAAATTGCCAGCCGCTATAGTTAAATCAAAACCAAATTTCTGAATATATGATGTGACGGTCAATATCCAGATTTAGTATTAATCAAAATCAACTCAAAATTATGAAAAAAAAATCAGTACTACGCCAATCTAGCATGCGTAGGTGGTTACTTTTGCTCATGGCATTTGTGTCCGTAACGCAAATGGCCTCGGGGCAAGACGATCTTACAGCATTCAATGAGACTGATGTAACCATCCAAAATGATGATGACAGGCTGAATATCAGTCAGAAAAACATCACTACCCAAGAACTCTTGGAAAAATTGGAAGCCATTTCAGGCTACAAGTTTGTTTTTGACAAATCAATCCTAGAGTACAACAAACGCTTTACCTTAAAAGAAAAAGGAATCTCCTTTGAAGCATTGCTAAACAAAGTATCCGATCAATCCAGATTACGATTCAAAAAAGTCAACAATAATATCAATGTACGGTTGGCTGCCCCATCCGTTCAAGAATCATCCATAGATGATCAGTTTGCCGATGTGGTCATTACCGGTCAAGTCACTGGGACCGACGGAGTACCTTTATTGGGTGTTTCGGTAGTGGTTCAAGGTGGTGATATTGGTACCGTAACGGATTTCGATGGAAATTACACCCTTACCGTTCCTGAAGGTTCAGTGCTGGTTTTTTCTTTTATCGGTCTGGCCACCCAAAACATTCCAATTGGAAACAGAACCGTAATCAATGTGGTTATGCAGGAAGATGTAGCCGCCTTGAACGAGGTTGTTGTAGTGGGATATGGTAGCCAAAAAAGAAGTGACATTACGGGTGCCGTAGGCGTTGTATCCGCGGAAGAATTTGAAGATGAGCCCGTTTTACAAGTAGGTCAGGCTTTGCAAGGTAAAGTTGCAGGTCTTCAAGTTTCCCAAAACTCAGGTGCTCCTGGGTCTGGACTTTTGATCAGGGTACGTGGAACAGGAACGGTGAACAATTCGGAACCTTTATATGTAGTTGATGGAAACCCAAACGTGGACCCCATCGATTTGATTCCAGAACAGATTGAGAGTATCCAAGTGCTTAAAAGTGCGAGTGCCGCAGCTATTTATGGTGCCCAAGGTGCGAACGGTGTTATTCTGATTACTACTAAGCAAGGTAGGGCTGGTAAATCCACGTTGAACATTAACTTTTCACAAGGATTTCAGCAGTTGCAACGAAACATTCCAATGACGAACGCCACCCAATATGCCACCTTGTACAATGAGGGTTTGGTGAATGCTGGGGATGCGCCCATCTATCCTAATCCTGAAGCTTTGGGTGAAGGAACCGATTGGCAAAAAGCGGTGTTTAGAATGGCTCCCATGACCAATATTTCAGTTTCGGCCAGTGGTGGAAGCGAATCCAGCCGCTATTTTTTCTCCGGAGGTTATGTAGATCAAGAAGGTATTGTAAAAGGTTCCTCGTTTGATCGGGTGAACTTAAGGATCAATTCTTCCCATGACATCACTCCTAATATAAAAGTCGGTCAGAATCTATCGGCAAGCGTTTCTAAATACAATAACATTTCTGAATTTAATTTTGGTTCGATTTTAGGAACTACCCTAACGGCCAACCCTGAAATTCCTGTGAAATTTCCCGATGGCTCATGGGGGTATTCGGAAACTTCGCTGAACTCGACAAACCCAGCGGCTACGATACATTTTACCAACAACGACACCAAAAGGTCAATAGTTAACGGTAATGCATATGCTGAAATTAAATTCTTGCGGGATTTTGTGTTTCGCTCGCAGTATAACTTCAACATAGGATATTCTGAAAACGTAGTCTTTTTGCCAGAATTCTTTATTTCTTCAAGAAACTTTAGAGATCTTTCCGATTTAACCGAAAACTCTACTCGTTTTAACGATAACAGTTTTGCCAATACATTGACCTACGCCAAAACATTTGGCAAGCATAGTGTAGATGCGCTTGCTGGTTTCACAACCCAGGAGTCCAACACTAAATTTGTACGTGCTTATGCTGCTGGTTTACCGGCCAATGCCACGGACAATGAGAGTCTTCGGTATTTAGATCTTGCGACACAATCGGACAATGCTTCCGGTAATGCAGGTTCCTTCGGAATTCTTTCATATTTGGGGCGTGTTAATTACAACTACGCTGGCAAATATTTTACCACCATCAATTTTAGGGTGGATGGTTCATCTCGATTTGGGGAAAACAACAAGTGGGGGTATTTCCCTTCATTCTCCTTGGGATGGAAACTTTCCGAAGAAAACTTTTTGGTCGACGAAGATTGGATCAATAATTTAATGATTAGAGGAGGCTGGGGTTCTTTGGGTAACCAAGGCTCGTTGCCCAACTATGCATTCGCCAATTTGGTTACACCCAACATCAATTACGTTTTTGGGGATACACAAGTGGTGTATAATGGACAGGCTCCTACAGGGAAGGGTAACCCAGATTTGAAGTGGGAATCCACCGAAGAAATCAACTTTGGATTCGATTTCACTGGTTTTGACAGTAAAATCACCGCTTCATTCGATTGGTACCGCAAAGAAACCTCAGATATGTTATTGCAAGTACCATTAGCCGGATACTCTGGAATTCAGCAATCCCCATTCGTAAACGGTGGTAGCGTTCTAAACAAAGGTTTTGAGGTAATGTTGGGCTACAAAGACACAACCCCAGGTGGTCTTACCTATAGCTTCTCTGGAAACTTGGCAAGAAACACCAATGAGGTATTGGATTTGAGTAATGCCGGCTCTGCGTTGAATCAGTTCATCTCCTTTGTCGGATTGGTGAACACAACCCAAGTAGGTGCTCCTATTGCCTCTTTTTGGGGATGGAAAACCGATGGCCTTTTTCAAACACAGGAAGAAGTGGATGCCCATGCGTTCCAGAGTTCAGGAACTGCACCGGGTGATATCCGATTCAAAGACCTTAATGATGACGGTGTAATCGATGCCAATGACCAGACCATCATTGGAAATCCTTGGCCTAAGTTCACCTATGGTTTTAACGGGTCATTGTCCTACAAGAATCTTGATTTCAGCTTTCAGTTACAAGGGGTAGCGGGTAGCGATATCTTTATGGGGTTGAAGTTTAGAACAGAAGGCTCTAACTTCTTCAACTACACCAAGAATGTTTGGGACAACAGATGGACCGGACCAGGAACTAGTAACACTGTTCCAAGAGTCAACACCAATGACCCCAACAACAACATGAGATCTTCTGAATACTATGTGGAGAGTGGCGATTACCTAAGGGTTAGAAATATTCAATTGGCCTATCGCTTTCCAGATGAGATATTTAAAGATGTTAACGTGAGCATTTATGGTTCTGTGCAAAATGCCTTTACCATTACGAACTATCCTGGTTTCGACCCGGAAATTGGTACCAACAATGCCAACAACCCATTGTATATCGGTATTGACGAAACCAATTATCCCGTTCCAAGAATTTATACCATTGGTTTAAAAGTAGGTTTATAAAAGTCCAATTATTAAAAGTAAATCATGAAAAATATATTGTCAATAGTAACAGTTTTGTTAAGTCTGTTAATGATGGGCTGTTCAGACATTCTTGAAAAAGAACCTCTGGCAGCATTAAGTACGAGCAGTGCCTACGTGACAGCCGAAGATGCTGAAAAGGCGGTAACTGCAGCATATCATCCCTTGACCGGTAACAACTGGTGTTGTGGTAACTATGGAAACGGTGGTTACATGCACTGGGTTTTGGGAAATGTGGCATCTGATGACACCGAAAAAGGAGGTGAATCAGGTTCTGACCAGTTATATGCACAACAAGTTTCCCTTTTCAATATTCCATCCGATAACGATGCCACACGTTTTGCATGGCAAAACCAATATATAGGTGTGCACAGGGCCAATATGGTGCTGGACAACATCGTGGATATAGAGATGGATGAAGCTTTGAAGAATAGATTCCTTGCCGAGGCCAAATTCTTAAGGGCTTGGTATTACTTCAACCTCGTAAAAACCTTTGGGGACGTACCCTTGATTCTGGACGCTGATTTGGAAACCTATGATTTGGCGAGAACCCCCAAAGCCGAAGTATATGCCCAGATCATTCAAGATTTGGAGGAAGCCAGCCAAGTATTGCCGAATAGAAGTGCCTATAGCGACGCAGACGGAGGAAGAGCCACAAAAGGAGCCGCATTGGCCTATTTGGGCAAGGTGTACCTTTATTTAAATGATTTTGTAAATGCTGAAACCTATTTTAAACAAGTCATTGATTCTGGAGAATATTCCTTGGACCCTGATTACTTGGGCATGTTCTTGAGAGATGGGGAAAACAGTGTAGAGCATATTTTCAAAACGCAGTTTCTGCACGATCAAGGTGCCACCCCGGTTAGGAATATCCTGACCACGGTTTTTGGAAGTAGAGCACGTAACGGATGGGGCTTTAACCTTCCCACCCAAGATTTTGTGGATGCATTTGAACCAGGTGACCCAAGATTGGGGCATACCGTTTATAAAAACGGAGACATCATGCCCGATGGCGAAACGGCCAACGTTGGAAACAGTACTACCGGTTATTTGAACAAGAAATATTATGTTCCCGATTATGAGCGCGTAGGTGGTTCCATCCAAATTGGTCGTGATGACATTTACATGCGATATGGGAAAGTATTGCTTTGGTATGCCGAAGCCGCAAATGAAAACAACCATACAGATGAAGCACTATGGGCTTTGGAAGAAATCCGTGCCCGTGCAAGAGGTGCAGAAGCTGTGCTTCCAGAGATTACAGAAACAGACCAAACGGCTCTAAGACAAATCATTTGGCATGAGCAACGCGTTGAGTTTGGTCAAGAATTTGAACGATTCTGGGAGCTTGTTCGCCAAGGAAGAGCCGGACAGGTGATGCGAAACTATGCTGAAACCTACGACACTGCCAAAGGTGCAGGTTTCCGGGATGGTGTCAATGAAATTTACCCAGTACCTCAAACAGAAATCAATTTGAGCGACGGTAAGATTACTCAAAATCCAGGTTATTAATAAACTAAAAAGGGTATGGAGGTCCATCTTTCATACCCTTTTAATTTCACACAATACAAAACAAGTTTCCCTTTTTACTTTACAAAGCCCATCCATGGATAGGTCAAAGTAAGAGTCAAAAAAACAAAGAGTCATTCCTTAACCGGACCACAACCATGAAGAAAAATTTCACTTCCTTTTCATTTTCTGTAGGAGCTCGAAACACCTCTCCCTCCTACCTATTTGGGCCATTCCTTACAATGGTCCTTTTTAGTCTTCTAGCGGCATGCACCAATAAAGAGCAAACGATTGATGCAGCTGACCAACACAAAACATGGAGCAATTATGGTGGTGGAAATGACCAATCAAAATATACGGAGCTAAGTCAAATCAATAAATCCAATGTAAAGGATTTAGAAGTTGCTTGGTTCTACCCCAGTGGGGATAACAAAATATATCAATTCAACCCCATTGTGGTTGATACTGTAATGTATGTGCTTGCCAAAAACAATTCCTTGGTGGCTCTAAATGCCAAAACTGGGGAAGAAATTTGGATTCATGCCAATTTATCCAGAATTGCCCGAAGAGGCATCAACTATTGGGAAAGTGAGGATGGCACGGACAAAAGACTCTTATTTCAAATTAACAATTACTTGCAAGCCATTGACGCCACCACCGGAAAGTCTATTTTAACCTTTGGCGACAACGGTTTGGTGGATTTAAGACAGGGACTGGACAGGGACCCCAAAACCCTCAGCAGGGCCCAATCAGGCACTCCCGGCCAAATCTTTGAAGATTTAATCCTCCTAGGTACCGGAACCGGGGAATCCTATCTTTCCACTCCGGGATTTTTGCGGGCATACAATGTGAAAACAGGTGAATTGGCTTGGACGTTTCATACCATTCCAAGACCTGGAGAATATGGCTATGACACCTGGCCAAAAGATGCCTACAAATACGTTGGCGGTGTAAATGTTTGGGGGGAAATTACAGTGGATGCAAAAAATGGCATCGCGTTTTACCCACTAGGTTCCCCAACTTTTGATTACTACGGAGCAGACCGAATCGGAAGTAACCTTTTTGGGAATTCCCTGTTGGCGTTGGATGCCAAAACAGGAAAACGAATTTGGCACTTTCAAACCGTGCACCATGATATTTGGGATTATGACCTAACCTCTGCTCCACAGCTGCTTACCGTGAATCATGAAGGTCAAGAAATTGAAGCAGTGGCTGTTGTTGGCAAAAATGGATTGGTCTATGTGTTCAATCGGCATACCGGAGAGCCTTTATTCCCGATTGAAGAAAAGCCGGTACCTCCCAGTCATGTTGAAGGGGAAGAGGCTTGGCCTACACAACCCATACCTACGGTAATTCCACCAACCACAAGACAAGAAGTCACTGAAGCTGACCTAAGCGAAATTTTCCTTACCGAAGAAGAACGCGCCGATTGGGCCAGAAGACTAAAGGACAGCATACAAACGGGAATGTTCACCCCACTTTCAGATAAATTTGAAACCTTGGCCATGCCTGGGGCCGTTGGAGGCGTTAACTGGGGTAATACGGCTGCTGACCCAGATAAGGGGATTCTTTATATCATATCATTGGATTATCCATCGGTTTATGACAAATTATTGACCTTGGAACAAATCGAGGCGAAAACAGCCAACATTGGTAGCTTCTTTGGTAATGCGAGGTCATACATTCAAAATTGCGCCGCCTGCCACGGACAACAGGCCGAAGGATTGGTAGGTCCCGCTCTTAGCAATATCAGCGAACGAATGAGCATCAAGGATTTTACAAATATTATTGTTTCTGGTCAGGGCGACATGCCTGCGTTTACCGATTTAACTACAAAACAAATAGAAGATTTGTTTGAATTTTTATCGGAAGATGGAGCAAGTAGGTTTAGTTCACAGTTTGGCGGTGGCGATGATGGTACACCCGAAGGACCTGTTGTGGCTTCCGGTGGAGCTCCAGGAGGTCTTGAGGACCGGGAAGTAGTTGGCGGTTCAGGACGATATGGTGGACCCTATCCAGAAGGTATTGAAGTGGACCATGAACGACTATATCTATACCAGTGGGGCTTGGAGTTCCCATACATTATCAGCCCACCATGGTCAGAAATCATGGCCTATGACCTTAATGAAGGTACCGTAAAATGGAAGCGACCTTTAGGTGAAGATTTAGAAGCCTTAAAAATGGGCTACAAAAATACAGGGGTGCTTCGGGCCCAAAGAAATGGAATGATCATTACCGCAACCGGGCTGGTTTTTTCAACCTCAAAAGATGGACGGGTTTATGCTTTTGATGCAGATAATGGAGAGGAATTATGGAAATCCAAACTCCCAAAAGGCAGCGAAGGTTTACCAGCCATGTATGAAGTTGATGGGAAACAGTATTTGGCGGTTCCCGCGGCCACCCCAATTAAATTTGGTCGGGACGGTATCCCTGAAGAAGGGGAAGACCCAAATGCACAGGGAGGTTACGTAATTTATACCTTACCTGATTAACTTTAAGAAGCATTAAAAACAATGAAGATGAAAAAATATAGTGTTCTTGGACTGTTTCTGTTCCTGATAACGTTGGGACATGCTCAGGATTTGGACAAACTGCAAGATGTAAAGGCCATTACCTTTCTTCCAGATTACCTTTTTGCTGGTTCAGAACTGGACCAATGGAAACCTTTTAGGGAAAATAAATGGTCGGCGAACAATGGTGTGATCACTGGAAATGTCAACACCTCCAAACCCGGAATTTTGCTGTTTGACCAATCTTTTCAAGATGTGGCTTTGCAGGCATCCATTAAGCGGGAAAGTTCCGTGGAAACCGGATTTTTATTTCGATTTGAAAAGAAAGGAGATACCATCGATGCGGTTTTGGTCAGCATTGCTGCGGATGGTTCTGTGACACCATACAACATCAGTTTTGATGCTCAGGGCAATGAAACAAATCGTACCAAACTGGCCCGGGCCGGTGGCATCTGGTATCGGGTTGCTCCGCCCATCAAAGAAGAGGAAGGCAATCCTTTTGCCGGCTATAAACGGCCAGAACCACCAAAAGACCTTCCCGTGACTCAACCCAATACTGATTTTGTGGAAGGTCAATGGAATCAGCTGGAAGGTTATATGGACGTCAATGTTATCCGCTCCTTTTTGAATGATGGCGGAGAAGTGGGCGGCACCACCGGAGAAGAAACCAACAATGATGGTTTTGGTCCCGTTGCGCTTTACATTGGTGGAAAGGGAAAAGTCCAGTTTAAAAACATAATGCTCAAAGATGCATACGTAAAAAACACACCTTCAGAAAAGGTTTCAGACCGATTCAAAATCCAACCCATAAGTGATATGTATTATTCCTGGGGAACGGATACGGCTGATTTCAACAAGGATGGTGAAATCGACATCGTGGCCGGACCCTACATTTATTATGGGCCAGATTTCACTAATCGTATTGAAATCTTTCCAGCTATCGCTGCTGGTCCTTCCAAGGAATTCGCCTACAATCGGGTTCAGGATGCATACGATTTCAACAATGATGGGTGGCCAGATGTGTTATCCAGTGCTTTCGCCACTACCCTATACATCAATCCAAAAGGAGAACACAAGCGCTGGAAAAGCTACGATGTTTTGCCCGATGGCGGACAGAGTGAGATTACAAAATTTACCGATATCGACAACGACGGCAAACCCGAATTGGTGTATGGTGCCAAAGGCTTCGTTCGCTATGCCAAACCTGATGCCAATGACCCAACCCAACCTTGGACCGTGTACAATGTTTCCGAAGCAGGGCACGCCCTTGCGCATGGAATTGGCACTGGTGATATCAACGGTGATGGTAGAATCGATATTCTCAATGCGCTGGGTTGGTGGGAACAGCCCCAAGTATTGGACAGCACCAAAACATGGAAATATCACCCCGTAGCTTTTGGAAGATATGGTAAGCGAAGCACCAATATTGGAAGCAGTCACATGGCCGTTTATGATGTGAATGGAAATGGGCTTTTGGATGTGGTTGCCAATTTAAATTCCCATGGATTCGGATTGGCGTGGTATGAACAAAAAAGAACCAATGGAGAAATAACCTTTGTCCGCCACATGATTGCCGACGACTATGGTTTCAATAATGCTGGCGGAGTTACCTTCTCCCAGCTTCATGGGGCCACCTCAGCCGATGTGGATAATGATGGTCTTCTAGATTTTATTGTTGGAAAGCGTTTGTTCACCCATTTGGACAATTATTATGACCCGGACACCTATGGCCCACCCGTACTATATTGGTACAAAACCGTAAGAGATACCAATGCTCCGGGAGGGGCAAAATTTGTCCCCGAATTGATTCATAATCGGTCTGGAGTAGGTTCTGAATTAGATGCTGTTGACTTGGACAACAATGGAACCGTTGACATACTCACATCAACCAATACTGGAACCTATATCTATTGGAACAAGAAATAGAAAAGTAAGATTAACCCCGTAGGAGTTAATTGTGTTAGTAGTTTTTTTAGTTCAAGAGAAAAAGAGAGGCAAAAACCTCTCTTTTTTTATGTGATGAACTATGTATTTGGATAATTGACTATTCCGGAAATTCAATATCCTCGAACATTTTATAATTGTCAATAGTCGTAGCGGGAGCAAAAAAACAAATCACCTTCATTTCAATATCACTGGTATTTTTGAGCATATGAACCTTTCCTTGTTCAAAAAGAATGGCCGAACCTGCTCTTACCTCCCCTACTTCATTTTCAATCATCACCTTTCCCGAACCTGTAATAATGTAAATCAATTCCTCACTTTTTGGGTGGGAATGTGCCGGTCTAACGGCCTCTCCCGGCATTACGCGAATCACACAAACCGAAAGGTTATTGGCCTGCAAAGAGTCTTCATTGGCAAGCCAACGCATAAACCGCCCAGGGTGCCTAACTTCTTCTACGTCACTTTCATGCAATATGGTCATGGTGTCTATTTTAAAGTTTTTGATATCGTTTCACTGAGACTGGCAGCATCCAATCCAAAATGTGCCGCCAATTGATTATATGTTCCAGAATGGATGTAGTGTATCTCTCCATTTTTAGAAAGATTGATAGGATACAGATTTGCCGTATCTATGGTAGTTCTTGTCGAGAAAAGTACCCTTCTGAAATGCGTCCAAATAAAACCGTTGTTCTGCTCAGCAATGAACACAGGCTTGCCTGATTCGTACATCGTATGGATGGCATCTGAATCAATGGAGGGCATATCGACGACTTCAATACTTAATCCGTTTCTGGCAAGTAATTTACTTGCCTCCAGGGCTTCAGAAACTCCTCTCCCACTACTCACAATATAAGCGTCAATGGTTTTCTTGGGTTCGATGGTATATGCTTTTCCAAACTCGAATGTGAAATCCGTGTCGTACAATACATTTGAAGGTGCCCGAAGGATTCGCAGGTAGATAATGCCTTTATTACCTTCCATAATCCACCTCATGATGCCCAACAATTGCTGTGGACAGGACACATTGATGATTTTGACCTGGGCGGTTTCATTCATGACGAGGATATCATCATTCCCCATGTGCGTAGCACCGTTGGATTGGGTTTCCAAGTCGGCCGCAGTGGCCAACATAGTATAGTCAATGCCGTGCCCTTCGGAGAGCCAGCCTTTTTCTTGAATGATTTCCAATCGTTCTTGATGACCAACAGCGATTCTTCTGAGGACTTTCCAATCAAAGAAAGGACAGAACGTACTCACCCAAACATTGGAACCTAAAATACCAAGGGCTTCGCCTATTAACATCATATTAGCTTCGGCAACTCCTGCATTGTGGGCTCTTGCCTTATCCACAAATCCAATACCAGCTTGAAGCCCGCTGGTGGATGCCAAATCTGAATCCACGGAGAAAACCCTGGAATCCTTGGCAAAAACCTTCATGGCACTTTCAATGACCTTATGGGCAGAATGTGAACTTCCCTTTTCCAAAACAGGAAGCGAAGCAGCATCATAAGCGATTTTTTTATCTCTTTCCGCTGCTTTTTTCGTTTTGACTTTGGAAGGATTGGATTTCACGGATTTTATGGCCTTACCACCAACCAACTCCAATCCCATAGATGCAGCATGTTTTTTTATGGTGGCTTGAATTCCATCTAAACCTTCCTCAGTTCCCAATGCATTAAAAAAGTTACAGAAATAAGCTTCCCGCTCTCTTCTTACCCTTTCATGTTGAGCATTCTCTTGATCTAGGATAGCATTATCAATTTTGGCCTTGTGGTTGTTCATTTGGTCTGAAAAACCACCATGCCCTTTTGTCGATTTACAGATAATCGCTGTGGGGCGACCATCCCTGGCGCCATATTTAAACGAATGCAAAGAATCATAAACTGCATGATAACGTGTTGCATCCACCTCAATGACCCTCCAGCCAAAACTTTCAAAACTGGCCCCAAGTCCGTGATAGGGATAGTGCAGTCGCGCTACGGAATCCAATTGCCCACCATTATTGTCGACCATTACACACAAGTTCTCCAACTTTTGGGCACCAGCATACATTACCGCTTCCCAAATGGGACCTTCCTGAAGTTCACCATCACCAGTAAGGGCAAACACATCAAATTTTTGGGCATGCTGCCCAGCGATGGCCATCCCTTGGGCCACACCCATGCCTTGACCCATGGGTCCGGTAGCCAAATGTACTCCCGGCAATAAAGGCCCAGGATGTCCATTCAAAATACTTTCAATAGATCTGGAATTCTCCAATATTTTTTTGTCGAAATACCCCAAATCGGAATAAATGGAAGCCAAGGTGGCCACCGCATGCCCCTTGCTCAGAACAAATTGGTCTTGTTGAATTGAGGTAGGATTCTCAATATCAATATCGATAATGCCGCCATAAAAAAGACTCACCATGGGAATGGTGGCCGAAAAGGCCCCGCCAATATGAATGGCATTGTCTATGGCATGTCTACATTGATGCAGACTGAGCATCCGGATATCGGCATCTTTGATTTCCAGTAATTGGGTTATCCCCTTTCTAACAAGGGAATCTTTATCATCTAAATACACCACGTGTTTCTCTTCTTTTAATCTTTAGTATATCCTATTCGGATTTGGTCAATTTCTATAGCATGGACCATCCACCGTCCACAAAGTAGGTTGCTCCCGTAACAAAGGAAGCCTCATCCGATGCCAAGAAATACATGACATTCGCCACTTCTCTTGAAGTACCCAATCTGTGGAACACACTCTTTGCCCCCAGTACTTTTTCGGTTTCTTCTGGGTCGGGAGAATCATTGATGGAACCTCTCAACAATGGGGTGTCAATGGCACCCGGGGCCACACAATTCACCCGAATATTATTTTCGGCCAAGTCCAAGGCCATACTGCGGGTTAACGTATCAATGGCTCCTTTGGAAGAGGAATAGGCAGCACGTTCTCCAACGGCTCTATACCCAAGAATGGAACCCGTATTCACAATGGCACCACCACCTTGCGCCACCATCATAGGAACAAAAGCATTCGACATATAATAAATTCCCTTAAGGTTGATGTTGTACAATTTTACCCAGTCGTCCTCGGTGCATTGCAGAATGCTTCCACGTACTTCCAATCCTGCGTTATTAATCAAAACATCAGCCCTACCAAATTTTTCTTTAGTCCTTTTGGCTGCATCCTGCACTTGTTCCTTGTTGGAAATGTCGCAGTAACAAAAGATGGCCTCTTTACCCAATGCCTCTATTTTTCCTACGGCTGTTTTTCCCTTTTCTTGATCAATATCAACAATGACAATATTGTATCCGTTCTCGGCGAATTTCTCAGCAGCGGCCAATCCCAGTCCGGATGCTCCACCGCTTACAATCATTACTTTACTATCCATGTGTATTATTTTTTTTATTACTATTTATCCGTTTGGTTTTGTGGCAATTTTGATGGCACCATCTTTTCGGTTTTCAAAAGTGTCCAATGCCGTTGCAAAGTCTTTTAAATCGAAGCGATGGGTCATCAAAGGTGTAAGGTCGATTCTGTTGTTCAATAACATTTCAATGGTAGGTTGTGCTGTGTTTGGATTGGCTCTATTTCCGACCAATTCCACCTCTTCCAAAACCATTCGTTTAATGGGAAGCGAAGGGTCGGAATGTGGAATACCAATCATAGAGACCACACCTCCTTTACTCGCTGCCAAACAAGCTGTATGAATTGATTTTGCGGTTCCTGCACATTCCAATACCGCAGGAACACCCCTTCCATTCGTCATATCTTTCACTTTGGATACCACATCTTCGGTTCGGTAATCGATGGGAATAGCACCCAATTCCTCTGCTTTTTTGAGTCGTTCACCACTTCCTGCAGCAATAATCCGACCAGCTCCCAAAGCTTTGGCACAAAGAATGGCCATGAGACCTTGAGGTCCGGTTCCCAAAATGAGGATATCGTCACCAGGTTTCAACCTTGACCTTTCAACTGTGTAGAGCGCAATACTCAATGGGTCCACACAAGCTGCATATTCCAAATCCATCCCGTCAGGAACTTTAAAAATACTCTTTACCGAAGTCCGCATATACTGTGCATACGCTCCAGGGGTATAGTGGCCATACTGGCGATGGCCTTTTTCTTCATGACCGTAATTGAGGCAGATGTTATATCGTCCTTTTTGACACATTTCGCAGTAGCCACAACCGCAGTGCGAGATACCGCAGACCCTGTCCCCTTCTTTCCATCCAAGTTGAGCTGCTTTGTTTCCAGTCTGAACTATAGTTCCTGACCATTCATGACCGGGGATAAATGGAAATCCGGTTGGCCAAAAGCCTGGGAAATCACCATTAATGATATGGGGGTCTGTTCCACAGATGAAAGTGGTGTCCACCTTACAAATCACCTCATCAGCATCTGGTGAAGGTACCGGAACAGTCTCTATTGAAAAATCTCTTACCCCTTTTAGGACAAGAGCGTTCATTTCTTTTGGTAGTTGCATAAATTTTCTTTTGTTTTTTATTTTTTCCAATGCACCATGGGTAACCCAGGTACCGGAGATTTGAAATACGGAATGTTCTTGCCCTTCAAGGAACCAATATAAACGGTGCTTAAATCTGGCCCACCGAACGTAACACTGGCCATCCAAGGCGCTATTCCCTGACCTGTGGCAAAGAGCACATCTTCGGTAACATTATTGCTGAAAAATGCCTTTTCCAATGCATCAACTTTTGCGGGGTCACCTTCATCGAGGAGGGTCTTCATATCACCTTCCGGGGTCAGCACAAATAGCTTATCTGAATACACCGTTGTTCCCCATAAATTCCCATAGGCGTCAAACGCGATGCCATCTGGCCAAGCGCCTTTACCCAATTTGGAGGGGCCAAAAACTTCCCTGTCAACCAAATCTCCATTTTCGGTAAGGCGCATTCTAGTAATACAGCCTCCCGTGGTTTCAACGATATAAAGGAATTCCTCGTTCTTGTCAAACCGGATTTCATTGGTAAAACCAAACCCATCGGCCATGATTCGGAAAGCACCATCCTCATAGCGGGCCACATAGCCATCTTTAAGGTCATGTTTTAGGGCATGCATCCAATTTTTTGTTTTGGTGGAAATGGTTATCCAAATCCTATTTTTTGAATCCCGCAACACAAAATTCACCTTGCCGATTTCTTCACCTTCAATGGTATCGGCCAAAACAATGGTTTCCCCAGTTCGGGTCATACGTTCTAGACGGTCGGTTCCAAAATTTGAAATTAAGATGTCCCCATTATCCGCAAATGCAAGACCGTTGGGCAGCGTTCCTTCCAAATATCTTGTAGCCTCACTATCAGCAGCTTCAAAAAAGTCAGAACCCGTTTGGGTAATCAATTTCTGTGATCCATTAGGTGAAATTTTCATAACACCGCCTCGTGCATCAGCGGCCCATAGCGAACCATCGGGCTCCGCCAAAATGCATTCGGGTCGTTGTAAATCCGTCCCAATGGTTTTGATATCAGATTTCAGTAATTCAAAATCGTGAATGGGGTTTTCTTTGAATTTTGCCATGTAATTGATTTAAAATTTTCTGGACCATTCTCTCGGCCATCTCTCGATGACAATTTTGGTCTGGGTGAAAAACTCAATGGCATGTCTACCTTGTCCATGAAGGTCGCCGAAAAAACTCTCATTCCATCCACTAAAAGGGAACGGTGCCATAGGCGCAGCTACCCCAATATTGATTCCAATGTTCCCTGCGTTGGCCTGATTCCTGAACTTGCGGGCATTGGCTCCACTGCTTGTGAAAATACAGGCCATGTTACCATATCTTCCGCTATTGATGAAATCTAGAGCTGCATCCACAGTATCCAATTCCACCAAACTCATTACAGGTCCAAAAATTTCGGTTTTAATGACCTCTCCACCCAAAGGAACATTCTCTAAGATAGTGGGTTTTATGAAGTTACCTTTTTCAAAGCCGGAAATTTTTGCATCGCGGCCATCCAATAAAAGCTTGGCACCTTCCTTTACCCCTTGATCAATCAACCCTGAGATACGCGCTTTGCTTTCTGCTGTGATTACAGGACCCATCTCCACACTTTCATCCAGTCCGTATCCTGTTGAACGGGATTTTGCCGCTTCATACAATGCTTCTTTTACTTTTCCGTTATCACCCACAGTGATGATGTTGGAGGCTGCCAAACAGCGTTGTCCAGCACATCCATAAACACTATCCGCGATAATTTTTACGGACATGTCCAAATCGGCATCAGGAAGAATAATAACCGGATTCTTGGCACCACCTTGGGCTTGAACACGCTTTCCATTCGCTGCACCTTTGGAATAAATATATTTGGCGATATGGGTCGAGCCCACAAAACTGATGGCTTTTACTTTTGGATGCTCTAAAAGTTCATCTACTGTCTCCTTGCCACCATGCACCAGATTGACCACACCTTCGGGCAGGTCCAATTGATCTATAAGTTCAAAGACCTTCATCATGGTCAACGGCACTTTTTCGGATGGTTTTAAAATGAAGGTATTTCCGCAGGCAATGGCATAGGGAAGAAACCAAAACGGAATCATTCCAGGAAAATTAAAGGGTGAAATACAGGCACAAACCCCCAATGGCTGACGAATCATAAATTCATCGATGCCCCTTGCTATATTCTCGGAAAACTCGCTTTGACCTAACGTTGGAATTCCACAGGCCACCTCCACATTTTCGATGGCACGTTGCAGCTCTCCGCGAGATTCGCCAATGGTCTTACCGCATTCTTTGGTAATGGTCTGGGCCATTTCCTCTCGGTGCTCCTCCAACAAGGCCTTAAGTTTGTATAGTGGCTGCACTCGTGTCATCACGGGGACTTCCCGCCACTCTTTATATGCCTTTTCAGCAATCTCCACGGCTGTATTTACATCTTTGGCCGTAGCCGCTCCGGAAGGCACCTTTCCGAGTACCTCCTGAGATGCCGGGTTAATTACATCCGTGGTGTTTTTCTCCGCACTATCTACCCAAGAGCCACCTACATAATTTTTTAGTATTTCCATAAAGCATTAATTAATAAGGTTTCTAAATGCATATCTAGAAACCTTATATTTTCTATTGATTTTGATTTTGATTTATTCTACTATCACTGATTTTTGGTCTTTACAACCTATTTTTTAGCTAAAACTATAACCAAGGTCTTTTAAATAATCCCTTGATATTTTTGCAGCTTCAAAGGTGGAATAGGCGGGTTTTATCTTGTTGTCATAATCCAACTCGAACATGATGTCACCTACCATCTTGTCTCTACCTCTTTCCAGCATTTTTAATAATTTCTTGATTTTAACATGGCCTTCTCCCAATGGGGCATATCCTAAATAGCCATTGTCACCCCCTTCATAATCTTTCAGGTGAACATGTTCTATTAGAGGCATAAAGTCCCGGAAAATCTTGACGGGGTCGGCACCCCCTTTTTCCAATTGTCCGGCATCAGGGCCAAACTTCATGTAAGTAGTGTCCACATTTTCCATTATGAAATAAACTTCCTCTTCAGTTTCGATGGGAGTTCCCGTGTGCGGATGCAATGCACAGGTGAGTCCAAGGTCCGTCACTGCCTTGGCATAATCGTTCATGGACTCCACCATGGTTTTCTTATGCTCCTTATAATCGAACCCTTTTCTGTCTATGGAGGCTGGGCAGTACTCCACCAAGGTGCCTCCTGCTCTTTTTAAAAGCTTGGCCCAACTGGTCAATTTTGCAAGCTCTTCCTTCCGTTTTGATGGTGATGGGTCAAGCACATCAGTCATACAAAATGCGGAACGGATGGGAATATTATGTTTGGCTATCATCTCTTCCAACCGAATTCCTTTGTCCTCCATTTCCTGAATGGTCCAACCGAACGTTTCAAAACAATGGTATCCCAACTGCTTCATTTCTTTTAAGGCAGGTTCCAAATTATCCAAGCCATACCCCCAAAGAATAAAGGTGGCCCCAATCTGGAACTTTTCATTTATTTCCAAGCTGTTGATGAAATCCATATTGGGCAATGTCACTGCCGCAAGTCCCGCCGCGCTACTTTTCTTTATAAAATCCCGTCTGGAATATTCATTCATTTTACGCATAACATTTTTATTTGATAGTTCTTCTATTTGGAGAAGGTCACCAGTCCTGCACCTCCAATCAACATGAGTGCTCCCAAAATCTTGGTGATTGAGATAGGTTCTACCGGTGCTCCCAAAAATCCAAAATGGGACATCACCATTCCGGCAATAACTTGTCCGGCTATCATTAGCAGAAATGCCGGTGCTGCACCAATTTGTGGAATGATCCAAGCGATTCCAAAAACCAAAGCGGCTCCAATGGCACCAGCGGTCAGCAACCATACGGGAACATCTTTTAATCGGGCAAACACTTCGGGATCCCAATTGGTAAGGCCAATAATTACAGCGGTGACCGCTCCAATACACCAAAAGATGGCATTTCCCATCTGTGGGTTATTAAGGGTCAACCCTACTTGTGAGTTCATTGAAAGATGAACTGCCAGCACAACGCCTAGTAACAGCATTAAAACATATAGGTACATTTTAGCTTTCATTTTAGATTAATATTATTTGGTATCGATTCTAACTCGTGTTCGTAAAGGGTCTCTGTTTTGGCAAGTCACAATAAGCCTAAACCGCCTTTATTATATATAAGGGCCAAATCGTTAAAATGATACCGAGATTCCCATTTTTTTTGGGCAATAATTATCAACTTTTTGATTTTGTGCCTCAAATACTGAAACAATAGCATACTAGGCTGAGAGAGATGGCTATTTTTGGCCGTATAAAATGAAGACTTTGGAGTACTATAAAATAGTAAGCCTTACCAAAGTTTTTTCAAACTATGATAAGGCTATCCAACCATCCACAACCTCTACGTTGTGGCAACCAACTAAGTTTTATACTTGCTTTTTAGAAAGTATATATCTTCTATTGTACGATTTTCTACGCTGCACAAATTTGGTTACTTGCAGCTTGGAATAATCATACAGTAATACCGTACCCAAAACCATCCCAACGATAACGAAGGTGACATTCTGGACTTCGTAATAAAGCACCCCAGAAAGAATTCCTCCAGCCATATAAGAGAACATTATGGCCAGTAGCAACTTGGCTTTTTGTGTAAGGTTTTTGTCGTTTCTAAATTCCTTTTTGGTGAACATGGAGAACAGAATACCCAAATCCGTGGTCAATCCAGTAAGGTGTGTGGTCTTTACTTTTGCATTGGAGATACTGGCCGTAAGTCCATTCTGAAGTCCCATGGCAAATAGCATGGCAGCCACCAAAATCTCAGTTTCCTGAAGGCTTTCCGTGTAAAAGTATTGGAGATAAATCCCAACGAACATCAAACACGCCATTTCTAAAAAAACCGGGATGGCGTGGGCTACGTACCTACCCTTAGGGGTATTATTATGGATAATGAGGCAGTTAGAAGTGAAATTGCCGGCAAAAAACAAGAAAATCCATATTAATACTACTGCTCCTTGGTACCAATTTCCCTTGGCTATTTCTTGGGCGAGTATGGCGTAATGACCGGTTACGTTACTGGTAAAAGAAAAGAAGACTATTACGGAAATAACGTTGACCATACCCGCCGAAAATGCAGTTAATACGCCCAGTCCAACATTGTCTGCAAAACTTCTATAATTGCTATATTTTCTGAGCATATTCCTTTTTCGGTATTCTTTTAAAGGTCATCTTAACGATTCCCTTTACTTGTAAATCAAAATTAAATTGGACCACCAGTTCGTTGTCTGAAATGCCCACCACTTGGTAGTCCTCAACAACGGCATTGTTATGCTTTAGTTCTAAAATATGTCCACGGCCCTTGATACTCCATTTTAAATCTTCCCGAACTTTGCCATCTTCCAGAAAAGTCAACCTTTTGTTTGGACTGAATTGCCAGGTCTCTGCCTTGTGGATAATCAAGTTCTTGCAGATTTCCTGTTTTTGGAGATCATTGATACTGAAGTCCAATTCATTGTTATGGTCAAGCTTTTCAAACTTCCAGGATACTTCTTCCCAGTCACCTAAAATCAATACCTCTGGACTATCCTTATCAATAAGGGACCAGCTGCTGAACACAAGAAGCAGTGCAAAAAAGAGGTATATCGGCCAGACTTTCATGGTATGTTTTATTTAAGCCCTGAAAAGAAAACGTTGGCTAATTGTTGTTTTTCAATGGCTTGTGCATCTATTCCTTCCGACAAGCTCACATATGTGCAAGGAACGTCGCAGGTTTTGAACAAAGGCAAGGTGTTTATACCGCCTACCTTCTTAAAATTCAAAAATCCATTATGGGGTACGATGATTTCTTCAATTTGTGAAGCATCCACATAATTCTTGAAATAAGCATTGCTGTTTGAGGTAATTACATCAACATATAGTGCATGTATTTTGGAAGGATACTTGTTCCTTAAAACCGTACATGCCTCTACAAACTCTTTGGTCTGGAGTTTCTGAATAAGTTTTGATTTTGAAAAAAACAACAAGTCGGTGATTGAATTGGAAAGATAGGTTCCATGAAGCAAAACCACTTCCAACGATTCTGTGGATGAACCTTCCAAAGCTTTACGAACCAACTCCAAGGAATTTACCGAAAAGTCGGTCGGAACAAGAACTTTTTTTATACCCATGATTTCTTTTTTTTCAAAGGTATCACGGCTAAAATTAGACGGGTTTTAGAAAAAGATTAGAAAAGTCTTAGAATTTAACCTCAATATTAAAATGAGATTAAAGCGGCCCGCTCCAGATGGGAAGATTGATTTTTACAGCCGTTCCCCGATTCTCAATGGAGGTGACTTCAATCTCGCCATTATGCATGCGTATGATATTTCTACTCAATGGAAGTCCAATTCCATAACCCACATAATCCGATGTGTTGGACGCCCTAAAATAGGGATCATAGATGTACGGCATGTCCCGCTCAGGAATTCCAATACCAGAATCGCGCACTACAATGACCACATGGGTATCCGATGCACCCAACGCAATGTACACTGGCTCGCAGTTGGAATACTTGCAACCATTTACCACAATGTTGGTCAAGGCCAAATGAAGCAGATAAAAATTACCTTTCACCTTTAGCATCTCATGATTTTCGGGAAGAAGACTAAAGTCCAAGTATATTTTAAACTTGGCATTGAGCTTTTGCACGGTCTCCTTTACATCCAATATTAATTGGTCCGTTCGCAAACGTATCTGTTTTTGCGATTTTCCATCGAAGCCAGTCTGTGCCAATAAAAGCAGAGCCTTGGTTTTTTGCTCCAGTTTTTCGGCTTCGGCCATAACATTGGAAAGTGATTTTTTATACTGTTCAGCATCCCGCTCTTTGGACAGTGCGTAGTCTGTCTCCCCAATGATGCTCGTTAAAGGTGTGTTGAGCTCATGGGACGCATTGCTGATGAAATTCTTTTGGGTCTCAAAAGTGGTTTCAAGCCGGTTTAACATATCATTGAAGGTATTGGCCAACTTTTGAATTGAATCCCGAGTCTTGGGAATCTCCAATCTTAAATGCAGGTTTTCGGAACTTATCTTCTCCACTTCTTTTATAATCTGCTGTACCGGTCTAATCAAGGTTCTGGAGATAAGCATGGAAACCAAAACAATCAGTAGCAAAGCATATAACAATGAGGTGATGAGTAGATTCCTCAAATAAGCAATATGGTGCGAAAAGAAATAATTCTCCGCGGACACTACCACAATATACTCGCTTCCATTTCTGGAAGTATACCGAATACCTGAATAAAAGATGTTACCCTTTCTGTAGCTTCCAGTTCCATCTTCCAGCAGATTGTCGATAAACTTTTCGTTTAGGGTTTCCTGTCCTTCCTCAACAACAACAACACTATCACCCTGTATTTGATAAATGTATTCTTCCTGATTGGGCAGCTTTTCCAAAAACTCTTGTCGCATCTCCCGAATGACCGATACATTTTTGGGGTTATCCAGTTGAATGGTCGCTGTTGTGGCCGCCCGTATTTCGAGACGTTTGTAAAAATCGGTAAAGGAATAATTGGAAATTGAGTAATAAATGAAACCACAGAAGAGCAGGGTATAAATGAAAAATACCGAAATCAGCAGGTATATGATTCGGTAATGTATTTTCATTTGCTCTCTTTTAGGGCATAACCCATTCCCACTACGGTATGAATCACACGGTCTTGACCATTTCTTTCCAACTTTTTTCGGATATAGTTTACATAAACATCTACCACGTTGGTGCCAATGTCAAAGTTGATGCCCCAAACCTCATCCAACAAATCGGTGCGGGACAATACTTTGTTGGGATTCTTCAAAAACATCAATAAGAGTCTATATTCAGTGGATGTAAAATTGACCTCTTCTTCATTTATGGTCACCGTTTTGGAATAGTCATCAATATGAATCCCTGCGAACGAATAATGATTTCCATTTTTGAATTTGGCATTGTCCATAACGTCTGCCCGTCTGAGCAAAGTGCGCAATCTGGCTTTAAGCTCAATCAACTTAAAGGGTTTGGTCAAATAGTCATCGGCCCCATTATCCAGACCAAGCACCACATTTTCAACACTTCCCAATGCTGTCAACATTAAGATGGGCAATTCATCATAACCCAACTCACGAATTCGTTTACAAACTTCCAGACCATTGATACCGGGTAAAAGAATATCTAAAATAACGAGGTTAATGGATGATTTTCCTAAAGCTTCTATACCACTGGTACCTTCTTTTTTATGGATTACCGAGTACCCGTCCTCCTCCAGACCCTTCTTTATGATATCTGCCACATTCTGCTCATCTTCAACCAATAAAATTGTACTCATAGATGCGAGGTCTCAAACTCACAAAAATAAATGGTAGTTGTTGATTTACTGCACTTAAAAAGATTAAAATCCTATTAAAATTCGCAGGTTGAAAAAGAGAAAACTGAAAAGATTCCAGAAAAAAAATGTTCCACTTTGAGGTGGAACATTTTTAGTACGATTACAAAACCGTACAGGTTATGGCACTAAACTGTACGTGAAGGTAATGTCGGTATTAACTACGTTACCATCTATATCGGTAACATTGAAGTTGTTTGAAAATGAAAATGCAGTATCGCTTCCGTTAAGGGTGATGACCAAATTCTGAATGTCACATGAAAAGATGATGCTCAACGTGCTGGACGAAAACTGCCAAGAACCAGAAATTGATGCTCTATTTGGACAGTCCGTTCCATTTATCCCCTGCTGATACGTATACGATCTGTCTTCATCAAAGGTATAGGCCGCTTCTTTTTGGCATTCATCATACTGGACAAAAAGGTCTGTGCTTGGGTTATCCTGGTCATCATCCGTAATATCAACAGCTTCATCGGCCATGATGCCGCTAAGCACCCATTCCCCTACCAATTTTTCTTCAGTGGCCTGTAACGCCCCAGTATAATCTTCAGGGCAACTGGAGCCATCATCCGGGCTGCATGAAACCACAAGTCCGCCTATCATGAACAATGCACCAATATTAAAAATTATTCGCTTCATAGTTAAAATAAAGATTTTAAGGTTTATTGATTGATGGGATAATTGCCAGATGGTTGCATCGATAAAGCCATTTTTTTTCTTGAGCGAATGAATATGAAGCTCTTTTGAGGAAATCAATCGGGTAAAACGGCAATGTAATGACCGTATCCTTGAACTGCTTCTATGATGGGAATCACCTCCACGCTATGCTTTACGGATTCAACCCGAAGAATATTGTCGCAATCCTCCAAATCAAAGTTCATTCGATACTCAGGAAAAAGGTGGCTTAACTGCTCCAAAAGCTTTTGTGCAGCCCTCCCGTTCGTAAGGTTTGTTTGGAATATTTCTACCATTTCCCCTGAATTCTTTAATAGTCTTTCGTTCTACCCATCAAGGTTTTCCACGTACTTTTTAAAGTTGTCCAGAATGGCCTGCCATCCTCCTTTTTGCATCTCAATTGGATTTTGGTCTTCCGGGTCAAATTGGGTAGTCACCTTTGTTACGTTACCTTCATTCTCAAAGGTTGTAATGGCTTGGCGCCCATCGATCATGGTGCATGAAATCTTCTCCATGGGAAGAACTTCATCATAAATAGCCTCAAAATCGAAACCAAAACTGCCATCTTTGGCTTCCATTCTGGCACTATATTTTCCCCCAACCCGTAAATCGTTTTCAGCCTTTGGGCAACACCAGTCATCCGCCGCAAAATTCCATTGGGTTATGTGGGCTGGTTTAACCCAAGATTCCCAAACTTTTTCTACTGGGGCCTTTATGGTATTGCTTATCTCAATTTTATTGGTCTTCATGAAATTTGTCTTTCAGTTTATTCAAAAATGGGTTTGTATTTACCCCAGTTTTCATACATAATCCAACCTAAAATAGCGGCCAAAATAAAGGCAAATACAGCTCCACCAGCATATACCACGGTATTTACCAACAGTATACCCACCATAACAGGTAAGATGACAAGAGCACCCAATGCTCTAGTTTTGGGAATAATAATTAGAATGCCTCCTACCAGTTCAGCGATGGCAATCAATGGATATAACCACGCAATTTCCATCATGGCCTCATAATCTTTTACCGTCTCAATAGGCATTTCTTCTGGCATGGGCATGTAATGCAAAAACTTGTCCAGTCCTGCGTTGATGAACAGTAACCCAAATAGTAGGGTAAGTACGAATAGAATCTTTTTCTTCATTATGATTGGTTTTAGGTGTTAATTATTCTTTTGATGCATCCAACTTTTCTTTGTATCGATAAGCCGCCATTCGTTTAATTAAATCCAAAGGCAGGGGTTCATCATTGGGGAATTGTACAGAACCTTTTCCCGCTTTGTAGTTGGAAAGTTCTTCTTTAAACGTCTCATGGGTAGATGGAACGGCATAAAACCCAATATGCTTTTCGTAAGCCGCATAATACATCAAGATGCCATGGTATTTTAGAGCTGGCATGTTGTAGCTGATGACCTCTTCGGCCAATGATGCCGTTTCTTTCAATGCTTTCCGAATGATTTCCATCCGTTCCAAAGTATGCCTCGGTATGTTTTGAAAATATTCATCCACGGTTTTAAACTTCTTCTTATCCATGCTTAAATCTGAATTTGTTATCGCTTGCAATGAAACAACCATTGATGCCCATATTTATCAATCAACCCACCAAAAAGGTGACCTAAAAATGTATTGTCCAAGGGGTAAATGCTAGTTCCCCCCTCTTTTAGTTTCTCATAGTAATTCTGCACCTGCCCTTCATCCTCGCTATCCACAAGAATGGAAATGGCATTACCGCTGATCAATTTCTCGTTGGCCATATCCGTTCCCATCAAGAGCATGTTTTCCTTTTTGAGCACAGCCTGTACCACATATTTTTTAAGGTTGGAAGGAAAGCTCAGTTCATCTGGGGTATTTTCCAAAGTTTGAATTTTCAGTTCTCCCCCCAAACATTCCCTGTAAAACTCCATGGCTTCCCTACAATTACCATTAAATGTAAGATATGTTATGATTTGATTCATACTTTTTTATATCTGGCACACTACAAATTTGGTGATCATAATGCAGAACAACAGGGTGTGAAAACGGCGATTGCACGGGTTGATTCCGCCATGGTATTTTAGTACATTTACAATGTGAAAACAATATCCATCCTAGTTCCAGAAACGGCCGTGGCCTCCGGTGTCACTGGCCCACGGTATCTTTTTACCACAGCGAACCAATTTTTACAGGCGGCTGGCAAAGACCCATTGTTTAAAGTACAGATGGTAGGACAAACCAAAGAAGTCCGAATTCAGGATGGGGCCTATTCCATTACTACGGATGTTCTTTTGAAGGATGCCGAGCAAGCCGATTTACTCATTATTCCACCTTTATTTGGCAATATGGACGCAGCAATCGCCTTGAACAAGACAACATTACCTTGGATTATTGAGCAGCATTCCAATGGCGCTGAATTGGCTTCGTTATGCGTTGGAGCTTTTTTGTTGGCTTCAACTGGATTGTTGGATGGCAAAAAATGTTCCACCCACTGGGCTTTTTACACAGAGTTCAAAGAACAATTTCCAAAGGTTGAAGTGGTTGATGGTGGTGTCATTACCGAAGAAAATGGCATTTATTCCAGTGGCGGCGCCCATTCCTTTTGGAATTTGTTACTCTATATTTTAGAAAAATATACGGACCGCGATACCGCCATTTTAGCCTCAAAATATTTTGCAATCGACATTGACCGAAACAGTCAGGCCGCCTTTATGATGTTCCGCGGACAAAAGGACCACAATGACGAAGCGGTAAAAAAAGCCCAAGACTACATCGAGAAAAATTATCAAGAAAAAATAACCGTTGATGACCTTGCCCAACGAGTTGCCGTAAGTCGAAGAAGCTTTGAGCGAAGGTTTAAACTAGCTACGGACAATACGGTGATTGAATACCTGCAACGGGTAAAAGTGGAAGCCGCAAAACGTAGTTTTGAGTCGACCCGGATGAACATTTCAGAGGTGATGTTCGACGTGGGCTATACCGATTCCAAAGCCTTTAGAAATGTATTCAAGAAGATTACGGGCCTTACACCGGTTGAGTATCGGAATAAATATAACAAAGACGTGGCTTTGGCGTAATTTCTGGAACAGAAATTCGCGTAATATCTCCGTATATTTATAGGAAAATAAATCCAATCAAAACCCCGAAAAGCCCAACATCCATTGTGCCCATAACCAAGGTTTCCATTTTGGATATCCGGGAATTCACAACCCTTTATCATTCATGAAATATTGCAAAATCGTGACCTTGCTGTTCACCAGTTTTCTTGCTTGTTCAGCACTAGCCCAACAAATCCAATATAAAGGTCAACCCGCAGAACTTACCATCACCCAAGTGAGCGACCAAACGCTTGAAATTCAATTGGCATCCCTAGATGAAAATGGAAAGGCAACGCCCGTTCCTTCATCGGAAATCCTGATTGACTATCCCAAAAAACAGCTGTGGAAAGGAAAATCCATTTCAGGAGCTAAAAAGTTTACGGCTGGAAATTTGACCGTGGAACTTAAATCCAAACCACTGACTATTTCGATTCGGGACAAAAATGGGAAACGGATCCAAGAGTTTTCATGGGAAAATGATAGTCCCGACATGTCTTTTAAAACCGATGCGCCGGTTTACGGACTTGGAGAAGGTGGTGCTCAAAATCACTTGGACCGAAGGGGATTTTTGCACCCCATGAAAGATGGCAATGCTTCTTTTGAGCGTGCCACCCACGGAGCCTATATCGCAGTGCCCATGTTGGTGGGTGCTGATGGTTGGTCTCTTTTTGTTCAGCATCCCATGAGCCGAAGGAACATGATTGACCTCCGAAATGGAAAAGGCCTTTTTCAACCAGATCAGGAGAACTCGGACATTTTTAAAATAATAATCACCGCTTGGGATGATCCCAAGGATATTTTTACGGAGTACCAGAAAATATCGGGTACAACTCCAATGCCGCCCAAATGGGCATGGGGGTATATGCAATCCCATCGGACACTTTCCGGGGTGGATGAAATTGAATGGGTGGCCCGAAATTTCAGGGAACGAAACCTACCTGTTGATGCCCTTATTTATCTAGGCACTGGTTTTACCCCAACAGGCTGGAATACCGGTCATGGCTCGTTTGAATTCAATTCGGTGATTTTTGACAAGCCGAACGAAATCGTTGATAATTTAAAGAAACAGGATTTTAAAGTAGTGTTGCACACCTATGGCCCTCCACGGGGTCTGCATGGGTCAACGTTGGATTATAATCCTACGGATTCCACCCATATTGGAGCGTATTGGAATCAACATGTGCCTATTTTGGATTCGGGAATTGATGGGTGGTGGCCCGATGGTGGTGAGGGTCTTTCATCAGAATCCAGACTCGCCAGACACCGCATGTACTGGTTGGGCTCACTCGACCAAAAACCAAATACAAGACCTTGGAGCCTACATCGAACCGGATACAGCGGTGCCCATCGTTATGGTGGATGGATATGGTCCGGGGACCCTGACTGTACCTGGGAGACACTCAAAACCCATATCGGTATAGGTCTCAACCATTCCCTAAGTTTATCTCCGTATTGGGGTTCCGACATTGCTGGATTTGTGCCCACGGATGAGCTTACTGGCGAATTGTATGTGCGATGGTTCCAGTTTGCTGCCTTTACGCCTTCGTTTCGCGGACATGGACGGGCATGGCATTTGCGTTTGCCATGGGGTTGGAACCAAGGCGATATTGGGCCTCCTGAATCTTCCATATTTGATAGTGAAGACAAACAAAGCGTTGGAAAGGGTGGATATCCTTATCCTGATGAACTCAGAAATGGCCTTGTGGAACCCATCACCCGACAGTTTTTACAGTTGCGTTATCAACTTTTATCCTATAACTACAATCTTTCCTGGGAAGCGCACGAAACCAACATCCCTCCCATGCGGGCCATGTGGCTGCAGTACCCAAATGACCCCAATACGGCTGGCTTGAGTGAACAATATATGTGGGGAAAAGATATGCTTGTGGCCCCAGTCTACACCAAGGGTGCCACTGAACGGAAACTTTACTTGCCTGAGGGCATTTGGTATGATTTCTGGACCAGTGAGTTGCAGACGGGCGGCAAGGAAATCAGCAGGCAGGTAGACTTGGCGACACTTCCACTTTACGTTCGTGCCGGGGCTATAATTCCGTTTGACCCGATTCGTCAGTTTACGGCCCAAGTTGTGGATGAACCCATGACCCTAAAAATTTACAAAGGAGCAGACGGAAACTATACATTATATGAGGATGACGGTATCAGTTTGGACTACACCAAAGGTGAAATCAAACAAACACAATTGCATTGGAACGATTCGGAAAAGACATTGGTTATAGAACCAGACACTACTTCAAAGCAATTGGATTCCCCACGAACATTCGAAGTACAATTGTTACCTGATGATGTTACCAAAATGGTTACCTATACCGGTAAAAAAATTGAGGTGAAGTTTTAATCAACTTCACCTCATTCAATTTAAATATGGAATACTTTTTTAGAATGTCACCGAAACGGCTTCACCTGAGTAGGATACATTCTTTTGTTCGCCTGACGGCATCAACTCAATGATAAATTCCTTTTCAATGGATTTTCCACCTTCACCAGCTTCAATGGTCATGGTTTTATCGGCATCATTCCATTGAAATTTGTTGAGGCTATATTCCCCATCCAAATAATCCAATGTTTTACCATCGTCACTATACAATTCGAAAGTACCGTCAGCACCCGACCAAACTTTAATCGTTGTAGGGCCATCAATTTCTTCATCCGTATATTGTCTGATGGGGTCCATGGGGATGATGGCACCAGCACCTACATACATCGGCATAATTGTAAGGTCAACTTCTTTTTGAACCGTCTTTCCACCTTCGTGTGATTCACCTGTCCACCAATCGTACCAAGTACCTTCTGGAAGATAAACACTTCTACCTGTGGCACCCTTCTCAAAAATTGGGGCAATCAACATTTTTTCACCCCAGAGATACTCATCCCCAATTGATTTGGCTTTGCTATCTTCAGGATAATGTAACCAAAGTGCCCTCATCATGGGCAAGCCCTCTTCCCTAGCCTCCCAGGTCAAGGTATAATTATAGGGCAACAATTGGTACCGAAGTTCCGCATAGGCCTTTGTGATAGGTTCTATGGAATTGTTGTTCATTTCCGATTCCAAAGGAGGTGTTCTGGTTTCCAATGGCCCTCGTTCGCTCAGTCCCCAACCCCATGGAAGGTGGGTCCACCACGTTCTTCCGTGAGATCTAAAGGATGGGCAGAAAGCACTAAATTGAAACCATCGGGCGAACAACTCTCCGGTGTATTCATCATTGGGGTAGAACCCTCCGATATCTGACCCCCAGTAGGGCGATAGACTTAAGGATGAATTGATACCTACTGCAATTTGACCTTCCAAGGTTTTCCATGAAGAATCAGTATCCCCAGACCAAATCCAACCGCCCCATTGGGCAATTCCTAAGTAACCATTTCGATGTAAACTCCAAGGTCTTTCATTCGGTTTTGTGGACAACGGCCCTTGATAGTACATTTTGTGTCGTTCCAATCGTTCAAATAAATTGAACCAATCCCCTTCATCTGGCCAAAAGGCATCGACCCCAATGTTCATTAGCGATTCGTGCTCTTTCCAATGGGTCAAAATATGGGAACTATCCACTGTTTCACCTTCTTTTGGAGGGATTGAACCATGGAGCGTAGCCAATCTATCCCTATCCCAAGGCACCACGTGCATAACCACTTTGGTATTCTTGCTGTGCATTTCGTCGATCACATCTTGGGGTGACCTTTTAAATACTTCAGGGTTGAACTCAAATGAAGGCTGTTCCGTGTTCCATCCAACAGGTGTAAAACCGGTTCCTAAATAGATAACTGCATCCATAGGAATTTCCTTCTCACGGAAATTATCCACAACCTCCATCATTTCCTTGTCCGTTTCCAAAGTTCTGTGGGATTGCATATATCCCATTGTCCATTTTGGCGGCATTACCGCGGGACCACTAATGGTGCTGATGTCTTTCATCAGTGCTTTTGGATCATGGCCATCAAACACATAGACATCATAAAGCCCTGGAATATACTTTGGGGGTATTCCTTTTCCTGTATTCTCTTGCTGATTTTTTTGGTTTTGCTGTATATAAAAGCCCTCATCTGGAGTGATTGGGGTATAAACTCCAGTACTGTCCGAAGATAAATCAACCTGCCCCCATGGTGTGACCATCCAAAGTCCCCAACCTCCTGTGCCAACAAGCATGGAAACCGGGTTTCTGGAACCATAGGCTGTGGCTTGCCAACGGGGAAGCATCTTGTGCAAACGGCCTTTTCGGTCGAATTCAATGTCATCTTCCCTCCAGTTGGCTCCTTTTTCAGGTTTTGGTCCACCTTCACCCAAACCAAGGATGGGAGATTCATCAATGGCAAATTCAACATTTCCATCGGCATCAAAAACCAATTGCTGTACCATTTCACCTGCTTCGTTGGTTACCGTAATGGTCAATGGATTTGGAGAAATTTTGATCTCAAGTCCATTTATGGATTCAGTTAAATCGCCCCGAAGTTCAGTTACATCAATAGTATAGGCTGTTTTCTCGTGGTCTTCAAAAACGATATGTCCGTAGGAGTCCATATCATAATCCTGCGGCTTAAGGGTAATTCGCAATGCGTGGTCACCTGCCGCTCCAATTTGAAGCTGGCCAGGTTGCCCCATTGTTGTAATAGGCTGGGGCTCGGTACACGAACCAAGGCCTAAACATAGAAGGATGCCCAATGTCATCGAAATAGTACTCTTCCGAAAGGGCAAAAAAATCGTAACCATATTAGTCATTTTTATGTGTTGGTATATATTAAATATATGTGATTAAACAAGACCATGAACAGCTACCATCTAAACAAAGCAATATAGGTTCAGAGTTCGGTAATATTGTACAAGAAAACCTTTATTCACAAATATTTATGAACAAATCCAATACTTAGCACCTCAAAACTATGCTGGATTTTTGCTGTCCTTCAATGGCAAACAATACGAAGTCTGACCCGACCAACCTTGGATTTGTAAGAAAAAGTTTCATATTTTTAAGTACCTTTAAAGTGCAATTGTTCCCCAACATTGTGCAAATCAACCTAACAAAGAATGTTAAGCAAGGAACCGAATAAACACAATTTGTTCAAGTACCTTGAGGATGTTTTTACCGATTTGGAGCAGCAAAAAATTGCATTGGATAAATCCGCAATAGTTGCCTTCACGGACACCAAAGGGGATATAACCTATGTGAACGACAAATTTTGTGAGATTTCCAAATATTCCCGGGAAGAGCTTATCGGACAAAATCATCGCATTATTAATTCTGGCTACCATGAGCCCGAATTTTTCCGAAATCTTTGGAGAACCATTGCACGGGGAAATGTTTGGAGCGGTGATATTAGAAATAGAGCTAAGGATGGTTCTCATTATTGGGTTTCCACTACCATTGTTCCCTATTTGAACGCCAAGGGAAAGCCGTATCAATACGTCTCAATTCGGTTTGATATCACCAAGCAGAAAAAGCAAGAATTAGAGTTAAAGCATAGGTCCCAACAACTGGAAGATTTTTGTTTTATCGTTTCCCATAATCTTAGGGCACCATTATCTAATCTTCTTTTACTAACCTCAATGATTGAGGAGAGTGAAAATTTTGATGAGCAAAAAGTTTTAATCCAAAAGCTTGGAAAACCTGTCAACCTACTCAACGAGATTTTTAATGAGCTCGTAGAGTCCTTACAAATACGGCAGGACAGTGAAGTAAAGAGACATACTCTGAAATTTCAGGATTGCCTTGAAAGGGCGACCGAAATACTCAATATTGCCGTAGTCCACCCAGATATCAAAATAGAATCCAATTTTGAAAAGGCCCCAACAATCACCTACCCTAAAAAATATTTGATGAGTATTCTGCATAATCTTCTTAGCAATGCTATTCGCTATCAATCTCCTCAAAGAAAATTAAGAATTGAAGTAAAGAGTTATATGAAAGAAGGCTCTATATGCCTGGCCGTTAAGGACAACGGTATTGGAATTGATATGAAAGCGCATGGCAATAAACTGTTCGGTTTAAGAAAAACCTTCCATAATAACCCTGATGCCAAAGGTTTCGGTCTATTTATCACCAAAACACAAATAGAGACAATGGGAGGTACCATCCATGCAGAAAGCGAATTTGGAAAAGGCAGTACATTTCATATCCAATTTTAAAAAACTAATCCTTATGAAAGATATTGACACACTGTATTTGGTAGATGACGACGACACCTACCAATTCATTATTGAGCGCACTATTTCCTCTATAAATTTGGTTAAATCAATCCGAATTTTCTCAAATGGTAGGGAAGCCATTGATTTCTTGGAATCTTCTTTGAATGATCCAAGTTCAATACCTGATGTTATTTTACTAGACCTAACTATGCCTGTAATGGATGGATGGGAATTTTTGGAAAATTATCTCCTTCTAAAACCAAGAATTGGTAAAAAGATTTACATCTACATTGTTTCCTCTTCAGTGAACCCTTCTGATGTGGAAAAGGCTAAAAGCATAAGTGAAGTAACAGATTATATGGTTAAGCCTTTAACCAAGGAAAAATTAATCTCAATGCTCAGCAACCTTGTTTAAGTAAAATAGTTCTTTCGGCAAGCAAAAAAAAATGGCAATTATTAAATTGCCATTTCTTGAAATTCTGAAATATCATAAATTGTATTTCCTTCCATGCCCATAATTAGTTGGGGGAATGAAAAATTTCGGTATCAGTCATTGATCCACACCTTGGAATTATTATTTTCCCTGGCGTATTCCTGAGCATCTTCGTTTGTTCTATCACTCTCACTCAATGGAGTCTCATCCCTGTTGTGTCTGGCATAATTTGGGATGGCCAACAAAGGAGTACCATCTGCCCATTCCCCTTTTATGACCATAACGCCATGCAATAAATCATCTCTCCACTCCAGCTCAAAATCTTTTGATCCCAAAGATTTGTCCAAATCCTTCTGGTCTGCCTGCTCCACATTATAAATAAGCGGTCCGTAACGCAAAGCGATTTTTCCGCGGTCGGCTTCAATTTGGTCATCGGCGGTGATTACCTGAATCTTCATCGGAAGTTCAAATTCAATCTTGTCACCCTTTTTCCATTTGCGGGTGACCACGGCATAGCCTTCTTCCATTTTTGGGGTGATGGATTTTCCATTCACTTTGAAGGATTCAAATCCATTTATAGCAGGACTAAGGGTATACAGCTCACTAGTTTTGCGGTTTGGAATACGCACATAAACCGAAAATTCCTTGGATTCCTCCGGATTCACGGTGATGGCCACCTTACCATCCCATGGGTAATTGGTCTTTTGTACCATTTCCACATCGGTGCCAGCCACTTTCTCCACTTTGATGGTGCTACCAATAAATAGGTTTACATAGATGCCGTCATTACTTTTAACATACGTCCAAGTTGGAATCATCAAAAGGGTTCTTGGAATATTACCCACACAACATGGGCAACCATGCCATGCGTTTCTTCCCCGGAAAGAATCCAAAGGATTGGTATAGTAAAAATTCTCACCAGGAAGGTCCAACGAACCTAAAAGTGCATTGTACATGGTCTCCTCATACAGGTCTGCATACTTTGCATCATGATAGGCCAGGTTCATTTTATACTGAAAAAAGATAAGGCCAGCACTGGAACAAGATTCAGCGTAGGCATTGTTTCGTAACGAGTAGTTGGGTCCAAATCCTTCTGAGGTTTCACCACTACCGATACCCCCGGTTACATAATACTTTTTGTTGACCATGTTGTTCCAAAGGGACATTACGGCACTTTGGTAGTCCACATCACCGGTTTCAGCTGCTACATCGGCCATCCCAGAATAGTTGTAGGTAGCTCTTACCGCATGACCCACGGCTTCATACTGTTGCTGCACCGGCACATGGCTTTGGTCATACTCACTGCCACCTCCTCTGTTATCCAAAAGGAACTTGGCTAAATCGATATAATCATCCCCTCTTCCATTGCCTTCCATATCGTTTACGAACCGCCCGAAGCGAACAAGAGCTTGCTCCATTTCTTGATGGCCATCATACCACGCTTGTTTACCCGGTTCTGGACCAATATTTCGTACCCAACAATCCGCCAATTTCTTGGCCGCATCATAGAGTCTGGTGTCCTTTCCTTCCGTAAGGGTATAGTGGTTTATTGCTGATTCTATAAAGTAACCCGCCACGTAGCCTTCATGGGTGCTTCTGTGGTTTTCGGACCAACGGTCTTCCCAATCCCCGTCAGAATCACGTAGTGTGTATGCCGTTTGAAGGTATCCATCTGGTTCTTGTGCTGCCAATATTTTAGGAATCCAGTCTTCCAAGGTTTCCCGCATTTTGGCTTGGGCCGCAATGATTTCTTTATCTCCTTGTGGGTCCACCATCAATGCAATGCTCATTGCTTCGACGGTTTGGTGCACCCAAGCATTGGAGAATACATATCCCAAGTGTTTGCCGTGTGGTTCTCCCCGCAATGCTTTGGCCGCTTCAATAAAGTTATCCAGTCCACCAGCTCCCCTTTCAAGGTCGGTGCGGTTACATTGATCAATACAATATGGAATCCAACTGGTGATCAAGGCCTTGGCGCGATCGTTCCAAAGTGGATTATCGATTTTGTATCGCTTGGTGTAAACTACGTCTAGTCGTTCTTTTTTCAAAGGAGGGTGAACCTTAACTTTTAGGGTTGATGAAGAATGAACTCCTTTTTCAGAAGCATCCAACTGTAAAACATAGTCCCCAACTGTTGAGAACGTGGCAGAACCTTCCAATGAATTGGCATCACTAAAGCTCACTTCTCCTGGGCCCGAAACTTTCTGCCACTGATATTGGTCTGCTTTGGTAACGGCCTTCACCTCACCGGACAAATAGGTTTTTCCATTCAACATAACATCCCTGTCTCCATTTGTGGTAACAATTGGGGGATGATTTGGCGACCCCGGGGTTTGATACACTACCCACTCCGTTATATTAAGAGGTAATAGCAAAGCTTTGGTTTCCACCCGCAATTTTGTGGTCTGAATTTCATCAAAAGTGACCAAGGAATACATTCCGTTGGATGGAGCCGTGGTAGACTGATTCTTCACTGGAACGAAATCGTCACCATTCCAATAGGTTAGCGTAAAAGTCTCAGGAAGCGGAATTACACCGTAATAATCCCAAAAAAAGAGGGCTACCTCTTTGGTGGTTACTGGAGCGGCCCATTCATATTCGGTCCACTGGTCCGTTGGAGGATTTTCCAAGTTTCTGGGCCTCCATCGAATTGAGTCCGTTGGAGTTTCCCCATCATTGATGCCCTGCATCCATCTATCATAATGCAACGAAGTTGATGCTGAGGCCACCTTGGCCAAATTATTTCCCGGTTTGGGAAGATTGGCATCCTGTCCAAAAGCAGTACTGGGTAGTAATACCCCAATGATTGTCAAAATACCAAAATAGAAATAGTTGCTAATTTTCATTGTGCTTAGTTTGGTTCACAAGTGTACAATTTACATTTTTTTATTCGGACAGTGCTGTCCAAAATGGGAAAAATCCTATAGCCATCTCTTAAAAATCACAAATCCGCCTAACTATTATAGATTTGTTACATGCCAATTTTCAACAAGCACTTGCAATCCTCACTTTTTAATAAAAAAATAGCCCTCGACTTCGAGGGCTATCTTACTCATCAGGATCACATGGTTTCTACCACGTTTCTATTTCCTTTTTCAACTCTTGTTTTGCTTTTCCTGTTTTCTGTTGCAGTCTACCCAACATTTCATCAAACTTTCCCTCGGAATATGTCAGGTCATTATCGGTAAGCTGTCCATATTTTTGTTTGAACTTACCTTTTACTTCTTTCCATTTTCCTTCTAACTGATCATTATTCATACTATTTATTTTAAGGGTTAATAACTCAATTACACCATCCAATTTACTTTCATTCTGTACGATTGGTTGACGGGAAGAATCAAAATATTGACGCTAAAGAACAATCGCTGGATTTACATGATGTAAATAACCTCAAAATCAATTGGGTTAAAATATTTCCGCATAGAGACAAGCACCATTTGACCTATTTTTTATACTAGCATTAATAACAAAAAAAATGATGATGATGACTGAACAAGAACAAGTGCTTTTAGGAAACATAGCTGACACAGACCATGAAATTTTTGCATTGTTGAAACAGCGGTATAGTCCAAGAACTTTTCGGAATGAAGCTGTGGAAGCAGGACACATGAAACAACTGTTTGAAGCGGTCCGCTGGTCGGCCAGTTCTTACAACCTGCAACCTTGGCGCTTTATTTATGCCGAAAAAGGTACTGAGGCTTATGATAAAATAATAGATTGCTTGAGTGACTTCAATAAAAAATGGGCCAGCATGGCACCCGTTTTAATGTTGAGCGCCTACAAAGAAAAAAATGATGACGGCAAGGAGAATTTTCATGCATCGCATGATTTGGGGCTGTCTTTGGGAAGTATGACAGTTCAAGCCCAATATTTAGGTATTGCCCTGCACCACATGGCCGGGGTAGATTGGAAAAAAGCCCAAGAAATATTTAATGTACCGATAGGATACCATGTCACTACAGCCATTGCACTTGGATATTATGGAGGTGTGCTGGAAAAATTGCCTGAAGATTTACAGGAAGCGGAAACAGCAGACCGCACTAGGATGCCTCAAGAGGATTTTGCCTTTAAGGATACCTGGGGAGGGTAAACCCTATAAAACTGAAGCTGCCCCAAAGGGGCAGTTTTCAATCTATTCCATTTAAAGTGTCTCCATGGATGTTTCAAAATACAGACCTGAGAGGACCACTCCTACCACAACAAGTATTAAGATTACCAAAACGATTAAAAATCCAACTTTGGTAATCTTACTTTTTCTAAAGATGTAGTTGCTTTTGGAGTCTCCTTTTTCTTTCACGAACTCCATGTTTTCCTCTGGCTGTTTTTGGTCTTTCTTTTCCATATCATTTCTATCATTAATCGCGGAGAAATTATTTTAAATCGCTCATTCGCTTTAACCTTTTTAAAAAAAATGTTGACGCATTTGAAAAACTCTTTTCATATTCTATTTATAAGCTCCAAAAAAAGGAATAGCATCAACAATTGAATCTATTGAACCAACCAACTTATGGGATTACCCCTATTTTTTAGGAAAGGATGTGTAAACGGTGAGCATCGCAAAATCACCGGCCAATAAATTCAAATCATGATGGAAAATGAATATGCTAAACACGAAAAAGACTATATAAAAGAGTATCAGCAAAAAGGATATGATGTTAATTTCAGATTCGAAAATGATACGTTGATTGCCTCGGAATCCAAAAAATCCTATAAACCTAATGAGGTGCATATTGTTGCCGAACACCGATATGAGGGAATGAGCAATCCATCGGATATGTCCATTTTGTATGTATTGGAAACCAATGCAGGTGAAAAAGGAACCTATTTGATGGGATATGGCCCCAATACCAATATGGAGGCCGCTGAGTTCTTTAAATCCGTACCCGAGGAAAATTCTTCAAACAGTCAACGTATTGAGGTTGAGGAGTAATCCAAAATCGATGATTTAAAGCTTTAAATGCAATTTCAAGTATAATGCAATCGTGTAAAAAAAATAACTACTTTTAATCCACACCAGCAGAGATTCCCCCATTATTCTTTTGCTCCCTTTATTTGTTTATGAACTTATGGTAATCAATGTAAAATACGATGCAACTGTCACTTTAAGAACGGTCTTACAGGAACAATTGGAGCGTTTGGACATTCCCCATACGATTCATAGTGCCGGTGAGGTGGAGCTGGACAGAACACTGTCACCAGAAGAAATGGAGGAATTAACAGGCAATCTCGGTAAATATGGTATTCAAATTTTGAGTGACCAAAAAACCGCCCTGGTTCAACGCATAAAAAATGCCATAAATGAAATGTTGCAAAATGACATGGCTAGATCGCACAAGGTATCTGCATATCTGGCGGATAATTTAAATTATTCCTATACCTATCTGTCCAATCTTTTTTCCGAGGCGACCTATACATCCATTGAGAATTTTGTGATTCTCAGAAAGGTTGACCATGCCAAAGAGCTCATGACCAACACAGACCTAACCTTAACAGAAATTGCCTATCGTTTAAACTACAGTAGTGTGGCACATCTTTCGAGCCAGTTTAAAAAAACAACGGGATTGACGCCTACCAAGTTTCAAAAGATTTTGGAAAAACGAAGGGAAAATAGAATACAACAAACCTTATGAATATAAACCCTTCTAATGTGGGCAAGCAAATACTAAACATTGCTTTAGCTGATGATGATGAAGATGACCGCCTATTTTTTCAAGAAGCGATAGATGATATTTCCATCCGAACCAAATTATCGTTGTTCAATGACGGACAAGAGTTGATGGATTATCTCAACCTTCCCAATATTATCCTTCCAAATCTGGTTTTTTTGGATTTGAACATGCCCATTAAAAATGGAATGCAGTGCTTAAAGGAAATCCGAAGCAACGGTTCGTTGAGTAAAGTATGCGTTGCCATTTATTCCACTTCGTGTTCTGAAAAGGATATTGAGGACACTTTTGTGAACGGGGCCAACATTTATCTGAACAAGCCCAATAACTTTAGTAAATTACGGGAATCCATAGAGAAGGTGTTGCAAATCAACTGGCAATACCACACCTCTAATCTCAATCGGGATAATTTTTTATTGCGATTGTAACAACGATTGTGAAGCATAATTTTTAACTATGCCATATCATTAGATGTTAATTGATAGAACCAACTCATAGATTTGGTTGTATACCTTATAAATGTACCTTAAAAGACTAATTCACCGCATAGCCCATTCGCCTATATTGGACAAAATTGCTTTGGCCATAGTCATTGTTTTGCTTTTGTTCATCACAGCAGTTTTATTTGGACAAATCAAGACTTTGGAGACTTCAATGGAAGATGTATCCAACTCTTTAATGGTGGATAAGGAAATCAACACCCTTTTTTCGCAGTATGATTTAATGGAGTCAGCAGAGTTTAGGTCTGTGATTTTAAAGGACTCAACTTTTGAGGAATCTTATATAGATCGCAAATTGGAGAGTGACCGAACGCTCAGGACACTCTACGATTTGGCAAAGGATACCCCATACCAGAATGCCAGTTTGGATTCTATCACCCAATTAAAGGATAGCCTTCATGTTACCTTGACCGCCTTGCACGGAAAAATTAGACCTTCCCAAGCAGACTCAACAGCCATGATTTATGTTGAGAAAGCTGCTGCAATTTTAAAAAATCTTCGAGGCATCAAAACAAACATGCTCGATCATAATGAGCGTTTGCTTCAAGAACATTTGGGCACCTACAGAAGGCTAACATTTCTTACCCCGTTAACCACCTTAATACTGGCCCTTTTCTCCATAGTGGTGTTCACGGTGGCCTATTTTAGGTTGCGTCGTCACAAGAATCAGATTGAGTCCTCAGAGGCTTTACTGCAGAATATTGTACAGAGTACGGACAATATCATGAATTATTATGAGCCCATCTATGACTCCAATGAAACTGTGGTGGACTTCAGAATCATGTTTGCCAATATATGCAATCGGGATTACCTAAATCTGGAGCCGGAAGATATTATTGGAAAACCAATATCCGAAGTTTATCCATTTGTATTGGAGAACAATGAGTTGGAACGAATGATCAACTGCTATCTGAATGATGAAACCATTGATTTTGAGCGGGAGGTCTTTGTGGACGGAGAGCCTTATTGGTTCCACACATTTGTTCGGGGAATGGACAATGGGTTATTGGAAGTCGTTCGTAACAAAACAGATGAGTACAACGCAAAAGAAGACCTTTTGCAGTTGAATGAACAGTTGGAGGTTCAAAACTTCATCATGTCCGAAGCCAAAAAAATGGCCAAAATTGGAAGTTATACCTGGGATATGGAAAACGACAAGGCTGAGCTTTCCGAAAATTTTTACCGAATACTGGATTGCGAACCAGGGGAGTTTGAAGGTTCATCAACAACCTATCAATCGTTTGTGCATCCGGAGGACATTCAGCAATACGAGGAATTTTCGAGTTGGCTCAACGAAATAAAAAAGCCCAAAGAACATGTTTATAGAATTATTACCAAAAAAGGGGTAGTAAAATATTTAAGGTCCAAGGGACAATTTGTGGAACGGGACGGACAAACCGTTAAAATCGGAGTGGTGCAAGACGTCACAGATCAGATCAAGTACGAGAACGATCTGAAAATCAAAAATCTTGAGCTTGAAAGGAGTAATGAAGAGTTGGAATCCTTTAATCGTGTAGCCAGTCACGACCTTCAGGAACCATTGCGTAAAATCCAGATGTTCATTTCCCGACTGGATGAAACGGACAAGAATACGCTTACCACAAAAGGCAGGGAGTATTTTGATAAAATCAGTTTCGTGGCCGCACGCATGCAATCGCTCATTCGCAATCTGTTGACGTATTCAAGAATTGGCAGTGGCTCCAACGATTTTGAGAAGATTGATTTAAATGAAGTCCTTAAAAAGGTCCATGAAGATTTTTTGGAACGGATTGGAGATGTTGATGCCAAAATCACTTCTGAAAAGCTACCCACTGTTCCCGGCGTGTTCTTTCAATTGGAGCAATTGTTCAGCAACCTGATTTCCAATGCGCTGAAATATCGCAATCCAATAGTGACCCCAAAAATTGAGCTTACATCCGAAAAAGTGTCCCACAAAGAAGTCCCAGTAAAATTTATAAAGCCCGCCAAAGAATATTATAAGATTACTGTTTCGGACAACGGAATTGGTTTTGACAACGAAAATGCTGAAACCATCTTTGAGGTGTTCCAACGCTTGCATGCCAAAAACAAATATTCCGGAAATGGAATAGGTTTGGCCATTTGTAAGAAAATTGTGGAAAACCATCATGGATACATTCATGCTACCAGCGAATTGGGCCATGGCTCCTCCTTTATCATGTACCTCCCCGCGTAGCATAAACAACATTTCTATTTATGACCTAAAGGACCCTTTAAAAAGGATGCTCAGAGGTTCTTCACTTTGTTCCCATCATCAATTTAAGAGCATTTTAACGCTGTTTTGGGGCAAATCCAATAATTGTATAACAGAAACAAAAAATTGTGTAAGAAGAAAGGGGTCTTCGCTTGCGATCTTTACATTATTGAATTGGATATCTGATTCAAGAGCATCAAAAGCAACCTTAAAACCTAAAAATCATGAAGACATTATCCATAAAAACAGCCCAGGTAAAAACCATTTTTGAACAGTTTCATAAAGATATGGGTGGAGACCTCCAAATTGATACCAAGGAACACATCTTAGAGATTGACAGCCCTTTGGGTCAAGGAATCATTAAAGGAATTGATTTTAAAGGTGGTATTTCCTATTTGGAGTTTGATATGGAGTTTTCAGAGGATATAACATTGGTTGCCAAATCGCCAAAAAATCCACCAATCTGTTTTGCCTATTGTTCCAATGGACAAATGGCACACAGTTTTGGGGAGGATGGAGAGAAACATGAATTGGAGAATTTCCAAACAGCAATTCTTACAAGCAAAAAATTGCAGGACAATATCCTTTATTTTGAGAAGGATGTTAGACTAAAGATGATTTTAATTTTGGTAAACCCAGTTCAAAATCTTGAAAAAGGAAAACATTTAAACCAAAAGTTGCAAAAATTATTCTTTAAAAATAATGTGGCCGATAACTTGGCTTATATAGGCTCTTACAATCTAAAAGTGGCCGATAAAGTTCAGCAATTGAATGCCATTAGCGAAAAAGGAATCGCAAGAAGACTGATGATTGAAGGTTTGGTTCATATGATTTTGGCGCTTGAGATACAACAACACGCTGATGACCTTAAAAATTCGGAATATAAAGATTCTTCCCTTACCTCAAGAGAACGGGAAGTGGTACAAGAACTTTCATTGTTCGTGAACAATTACCCAGAAAAACAACTATCTGTTTCCTATCTCTGCAAGAAAGGTGGATTATCCCCATCCAAACTGCAGACTGGATTTAAATTGATGCATGGGACCACTGTGACCGACTACATTCGTGATGTACGAATCAGAAAGGCCGAAGATCTTATCAAAAATACAGATTTGAACATCTCCGAGGTTGTGTACAGTATCGGTTTTATCAGCAGAAGTTATTTCTCAAAAATCTTTAAAGCAAAATACAATTGCAGCCCTAAAGAATATAAAGACAAACAAAATGCATATGCAATTTCCGCATAGTAAATCCAAGATTTATCATATTTTAAAAAATGGGAAATAATAGGATGTAACGAATTTCCCCTCTTTACATACTTTTCCCATAGCAATGCCCCACTAATGGGGCTTTGTTTTTTATAAAATGATTAACCTTCTTGCAAATTGGGGCAATTTTTCATTCTTCCTTCTCAACGTTCACTTAAGATTGAATTCATTCTCAGTTGCATCTGAAAAATAATTCTACCATCGGTCCATTTTAAATTCTTAGGAATGATACAACCCTATCCTAAGTTTCATATTGGGTAGTGCAATTGAGCTTTTTAACGATTAAAATTAGGTATTGACATATTTGCATATTTAAATTCGACAAAATAGCAATATCAGGGGTCCATATATGATATATTCTAATTTTAACCCCAATTATGCATCATATTTTTCATGATATGCTTCATTTCTTTTAGTGCCTACAGAACGCCACAAATATCTTTGCTATACAATGTTTATAATCCATTGACTAACTTAAACTTGAAGATTATGATTAAACTGAAACATGCGGTCATAACCCTATTAATAATGATTGGGCCTTTGGCGTATTCGCAATCATTGACCGTATCGGGAACTGTTACCGATGAAACGGGGTCTCCTCTTCCTGGTGCTACGGTAGTGGTAACCGGAACAACCAATGGGACCCAAACAGACTTTGATGGTAATTATACCTTATCCGATGTAGCTTCCAATGCCACTTTGGTGTTTAGTTATATAGGATATCTAAGGCAACAGGTCTCTGTAAATGGGAGAACTTCCATCAATATTAGCTTAGCAGAAGATTTACAAGCTTTGGACGAAGTCGTTGTGGTGGCCTATGGTTCACAATCACGATCTGAGGTAACGGGCGCCATTTCAACCGTTGGCTCAGAAGAGATCAGTGCATTGCCTGTTGCAACAGCTGATCAGGCGCTACAAGGTAGGGCTGCTGGTGTTACCGTAACCAATAGTGGGGCACCTGGTGTTGCACCTGTTGTTCGTATAAGGGGTGTGGGTTCACCGAATGGTGGTAATCCATTGGTTGTAATAGATGGTGTCATCTCCAGTGGACTTGGAGCTATCAACCCTAACGACATTGAAAGTATTAACGTACTAAAAGATGCTGCAACCGCAGCAGCTTATGGCTCGCAGGCGGCTAATGGTGTTATCGTTGTAACCACGAAGCAAGGTAAGGCAGGTAAAACTGAGGTTTCTTTCAATACTTACACCGGTGTTCAATTTGTTACAGAACGTTTTGACCTATTAAACGCCCAACAATACCTAACGTTTATTGAGGATGCTTTTGGTACGGTTCCTACAACTCCGTTAAGCTCTTCCGGTAACGATACTGATTGGCAAGATGCCATTTTCCAGACTGGTCTAATGCAGAATTATGACCTAAGTATGGCTGGCGGTAATGAAGATAGTAACTTCAGGGCTTCTGTTGGTATGTTAAAGCAAGAAGGTACGCTTATAGAGACCGAATATAATCGTTACAATGTTCGTTTGAACAGTAATTTCAATGTTTGGGACAAACTTAAAATTGGAGAAACTTTGGCGGTTACCTTTAGGGACAGTAAACCCGAAGTTGGTGGAAACAACACGAATAGATCGCTCTTGGAGCATGCCATAAAAATTCCACCATACCTTCCCATATACAACCCAAATAATCCAGGGGGGTTCCAAGGGCCTACGTCAGCTTTGGATGGCCAAGATGCCGAAAACCCTGTGAGAATCCAGAGAAATGGAAGCCGTGGAACCAAAGGCACCGAGATTTTTGGAAGCCTATTTGCAGAATATGAGCTGATAAAAGGCTTGAAATTTAGGTCTCAGTTTGGTTTGGAATACAGCTACAGTAACTTTGACCAATTTATTCCCTCCTTTGATGATGATAGTAATGGACAATCAACACATGCACAGGCCTTTGCTGCAATCACAAAAAACTCTTCAACCTTCAGAAGATTTTTGTATACCAATAGCCTAAACTATAATGTAAGTATCAATAACGTGCACAATTTTGATGTATTGGCCTTGATTGAAAAAAATGAGGCCCGCTTTAATGCAGTAAATACATCTTCCCAGAATTCAGTTACCAATGATATCACCCAACATGGCCCAGATCAGGTTGTGGCTACATCAAATACCGACGAGGTTGACAAAATTGGCTATTTGGCACGTCTAAACTATAATTATGACAACAAGTACCTTCTTTCGGGATCTATTCGTCGTGATGGTTCCTCAAGATTTGGACCCAATACCAAATGGGGTACCTTCCCTTCCGTTTCAGCAGGATGGAACATAGCCGGGGAAAGCTTCATGGAAAATTCGAACTTGAATATCTTTAAATTAAGAGGAAGTTGGGGTACAACCGGTTTTGATGGCATTCCTAATTACAGATTCGCGACTACATTAAATCCAAACTGGATTTATGTCATAAATGGAAATGCAGTTGGGGGAACTTCTCCCGCTGGTATTCCAAACCCCAATGTTGCTTGGGAAGAACGGGAAATGTTGAACATAGGTCTGGACATAGGATTGTTCGACAACAAATTCACAGGCGCCATTGAGTATTACAACAACAAGAGTAATGACTTATTGATTGATTTGCCATTACCAGGGTCTTTGGGTAGTTTGGCCTCTACCGTACCAACCAATATTGGTGATGCTGAGGTTAAAGGTTTTGAGGTTAGTTTGGGGTATAATGATTATGAGGGAGATTTTACTTGGTCCGCCAACTTTAATTTCTCAACCGCCAAAACCGAAATGCTAAGCAAAGGAACTGACGGTATTACCCAACAATCCACATTTGAAGGATCCATAGTAAACGGTCTTGAAGTAGGCGCTCCAATTTATGCCTTCTATGGGTACCAAACTGATGGTATCTACCAAACCCAAGCTGAGGTAGAAGCTGTTTTGGGTTCAACCCAAACCGCTATTCAACCAGGTGATATTCGATTTGTGGATCAAAATGGCGATGGTGTGATCAATAATGATGATATCGTACAGTTAGGGCAGCCCAACCCAGAATTCACCTACGGATTAAATTTGGATGCCAATTATAAAAATTGGGACTTCAACCTGTTTTTAAATGGAGCTGCAGGACATGAAATATACAACACCAATATTTATGATTTAGAGGGTATGCCAAGAACGTTCAACGCTGGTGTGGCCGTTTTGGATAGATGGACACCAACAAATCCATCCAATTCCGTTCCACGTGCATTCGACGGAAACAATGGAATCAATACTGCTTCATCTGACCGATACATTGAAAGTGGTGATTTTACAAGACTTAAAAATGTAACCTTAGGGTATACCATTGGACAAGATTCGAGACTTTCAGAGTATTTCTCTCGATTAAGGATATATATAAGTGGGCAAAACCTATTGACCTTTACGGAGTATTCAGGTCTTGACCCTGAAGTAGGTAACGCAACCAACAACAACTCAGAGTTCGGTGTTGATCGCGGAAAATATCCACAACCAAAATCAGTATTGCTAGGATTACAAGTAACGTTTTAAAAAAATTGACATGAAAAATAAAATATTAATAAGCTTAGTTTTTATCATAGCACTAATTGTTTCTTGCGATGAAGATGCTCTGTTCAAAAACAATCCCAATGAGCTTTCTCCAGAAACCTTTTTTGCCACTTCGGCACAGGTGGAGTCTGCCGTAAATTCAGCGTATGCCTCTTTGCAGGAAAGAGGGCTTTACTCTCGTCATATGTTTTTTATGATGGACAATATGTCGCAAGAGAATGGTCGTAACCAACAGCTGGAAGCTGATAAAGTAGAATATATCCAGTTCTCCTTCAATCCAAACCACGTTTCAATTCCATTATACTGGGATGCGTGCTATCGAGGTATAACCAATTGTAACTTTGTCATTAATAACGAAGAAAAAATAAACGAAATCGCTGAAACAGAACTTTCGGGTGCGATGAAGGCCAAATTTATTGGAGAGGCCAAGTTTATGAGGGCGATGTACTATTTCTTTTTAGTAACACGTTTTGGTGGTGTGCCAATCAATGATGGTACCAGTACCGAAGGACAACCTAGGGCTTCAGTTGATGACATCTACAATATTATCATCCAAGATCTAACGGATGCAACAACTACACTGCGTTCCAAGAATGTTGAAGATACAGGTAGAGCCACCAGAGAAGCGGCCATAGCCTTTCTCGGCAAAGTTTATTTGTTCAGAAACAATAAATCTGCCGCTTTGACCGAGTTTGAGAAGATATATGGTGCTTTTGAGTTGGAGGAAAACTTTTTTGACAACTTCACTGAGGCAAACGAATTCGGAAAAGAGTCAATTTTCGAAGTGGTATATGACGATGAAATTGGAGGGCAGCCATGGGGCATTCCTTCCACCGGAACTGCAGAGGCAGGTTTTAGAGGTCAAGAATATGGTCTTTTAAATTGGTTCAACGTTTACATTTCTGATGACCTTTTGGATGAATTTGAAGACGGCGATGGTCGAATTCAAGATAGTTTTTATCAAGCAGGAGATGATTATTGCTGTGGCACCATCCAAGAAAGTGATTTGGCCGATGCTAGTGGTACTGTACGCAGAGCCGGTTGGAAGAAATACCAAAACTATTATGCCGAAGCTTCAGAAGATCAACAATCGGGTATCAACTTTAAGTATTTGCGTTATGCTGATGTATTGCTTATGATGGCCGAATGCGTATATGAAAATGACCCTGCAAGAGCCGTTGGTTATATCAACGAAGTAAGAACAAGACCAAGTACCGGTTTGGCACCATTATCCACCTCGTTGAATTCAGGGCAGGTTTTCGATGCCATTGTACACGAACGCAAATGCGAATTAGCTGGTGAACAGGTACGTTTTAACGATATTTTACGATGGGGTATTGCCGATACAGAATTGGCAGGAAGCAACTTCCAAGCTGGAAAACATGAGCTATTGCCAATACCTCAAGGGGAAATCAATGCCAACGGCGCATTAACAGATGCTGATCAAAACCCTGGCTACTAAGACTTTAATTTTGAGTTAGTTTTTTTGAATTAATTTTAGTGAAACAGCGTGTACCATTGCACGCTGTTTTTTTCTGTAAAAATTTGAGTGTTGTTTGTAATGCGTATTAAAAAAGTTTTAAGAAGTTTATTTTCCTTAATTTTTAGTGTGGTGGTCTTGGCAATTTTTTTTAATTGCAATCAAAAAGACACATCTGTGCCAGCTGAAGATGCCAAGATCTTTTCGACATTGAGTCCAACAGAAACTGGAGTGGATTTTGCCAATCACCTAACGGAAAATGATTCCCTGAACTATTTCACATACTCCTATCTCTATATGGGCGGTGGCGTTGCTACTGGGGACATCAACAATGATGGTCTAATAGACATCTATTTTACGGGCAACCAAGTTTCAAATAAACTATATCTCAACAAGGGGGACCTTAAATTTGAAGATATCACCCAAACTGCTGGTGTTGCCGGTGATGACCGATGGTATACAGGCGTTGCCATGGCCGACATCAATGGAGATGGCTATTTGGATATTTATTGCTCCGTCAGTGGAAAATTTGGACCGCGAAACAACCAATTGTTCCTAAACAATGGCGATGGTACCTTCTCCGAAAAAGCAGCCGAATATGGTTTGGATGATCCAGGAAATAGCGTTCAAGCCACATTCTTCGATTATGACAAAGACGGCGACCTGGATTTATATGTGGCCAACTACCCTCCCACTTCTTTCAGTTCACCTACTTTTGTGTACACCTACCGAATGAACAATGTAACGGATATTGAATCCGACCATTTGTACCGAAACGATGGAGATCATTTCACCAACGTAACCGGTGATGCTGGTCTTATAGCCTTCGGTCTGTCGTTGAGTGCCACAGTAGGTGACTTGAACAACGACTCTTGGCCAGATCTCTATGTTTCAAGTGACTTCAATTCACCGGACCTCATGTACTTGAACAACCAAGATGGCACCTTTAGGGAAGTGGTCAAAGAAGCTACATCCCATACTGCCTTCTATGGAATGGGAGTGGATATTGCCGATTTCAACAATGATGGAAATCTTGACGTTTTTCAGGTTGATATGGATGCAAAGACCAATCGACGGAAAAAGGCCAATATGGCCAGCATGAATCCAAAATTGTTCTGGGATGTCGTCAATGCCGGATTCCATTACCAATATATGCACAATTGCCTACAACTGAATTCTGGTTTTTATGAAGATGGTGTGCCCCATTTCTCAAATGTTTCAAGAATTACCGGCACCTCATCAACCGATTGGAGTTGGGGTCCCCTGTTTGCCGATTTTGACAATGATGGACTCAAAGACCTTTTTGTATCCAATGGTACCCGACGGGAAATTAACAACAATGACTATTTCAACAAACTTGAGGAAATGGACAATAAGGGAGATAGTCTCCTCCAACTGAGTCTGCACATTCCCTCTGAAAAAATTGACAACTTCATTTTTCAAAACAAAGGGGACCTAAAATTTGAGCGCTCCAATGAAAAATGGGGCATCGAATACAAAGGATTTTCCAATGGCTGTGCCTACGCCGACTTAGATAATGATGGTGATTTGGAAATCATCACCAATAACTTGGATGATTTTGCTTCAATCTTTGAAAACAAAAGTTCAACGAAAAACGCTTACGTTAAAATTGCCTTTTCGGGTCAAAAAGGGAATGCTTTTGGGCTTGGAACGCGGGTTTATATTAGTACGGACGGCCATACCCAGATGCAAGAGCTTACCTCGACCCGAGGATTTCAATCCTCTGTGGCCCCTGAACTCCATTTTGGTTTAGGTGCCTTTGAAAATATAGATGAGATCAAGGTGGTTTGGCCCGATGGAAAAATGCAGCTTGTAAATGACATTGATGTCAATCAAAAATTGGTCTTCAATTATTCGGATGCCAACTTATCCACAAAAGATATTGCCGTTGACGCAAGACTGTTTCAAAAAGATACTACCCAACTTTTTCCAGAGTATACCCATCAAGAAAATGCGAACGATGATTTTGCAAAACAGGTGCTTTTACCCCACAAAATGTCTTCCTTTGGTCCAGCTTTAGCCGTCGGTGATGTAAACAGTGATGGGTTGAGCGATTATTTCGTAGGTGCATCCAAAGGCATGTCCGGAGCTATATTCATTCAATCAGCAACAGGTTTTGAAATGGGCAATTCCCAGTTTTTGGAACAAGACAAAGGCAGTGAGGACAACGGTGCCCTGTTTTTTGACGCGGATGGTGATGGTGACCAAGATCTATATGTGGTCAGTGGCGGTTACGAGTATGCTCCAGATGCGGAGCAACTTGCAGACCGACTTTACATCAATGATGGAATTGGAAATTTCACCAAGGCCGATACCAATGCAATGCCTGCTATCCCAGTGAGCGGTTCTATGGCGTACCATGGTGATTTTGATAAGGACGGAAGGGAAGATTTATTGGTATTGGGTAGGCAAGTACCCGGGAATTATCCAAGTCCGGCCCATAGCTATATTTTAATGAACAAAAGCACTCCTGAAAAAGTTGTCTTTCAATTGACCCAGAACATGCAGCCAGAAGCCTTTGAAGCACTGGGCATGGCAACCAGTGCCGTTCTGACCGACTATAACAATGATGATTGGCTGGATATTATTGTAGTTGGGGAATGGATGCCTATTCGGGTGTTCAAGAATACGGGGACTGGCTTTGTGGAAACTTCCGAAGAAATGGGTCTCAATATAGACACCACGGGTTGGTGGTGGAGCATTGAGCAGGGCGATTTTGATAATGACGGTGATATGGATTATATCGTTGGCAACAATGGCTTAAACTATAAATACAAAGCGTCTGAAGAGGAAACCTTCGACATTTTTGTCAATGACTTTGATCGTGATGAAAATGTGGATATTGTATTGAGCTACTACAACGAGGGAAAACAATATCCGGTGAGAGGTAGGGAATGCTCCTCTCAACAGATTCCTGGCATCAAAAAGAAATTTGAGAACTACGAAAGCTTCTCACAGGCAACCTTGGTTGATGTTTATGGAGAAAAGCCATTGGAATCGTCCTTGCATTATCAAGTTAAATCGTTTGCAAGCATTTATTTGGAAAACAAGGACGGTAAGTTCGAGATACATCAACTTCCAATAGAAGCCCAGCTGTCCAGCATCAATCAAATTTTGGTAGATGATTATGACAAAGATGGCGCTTTGGATTTTCTCATTGCCGGTAATCTTTATGTCTCTGAGGTAGAAACACCACGAAACGACGCAGGATATGGACTTCTGTTAAAAGGAAATGGCAAAGGCAATTTTAAGGCGATAAAGGCTTCAGAAAGTGGCTTCTTTGTGAATGGTGATGTCAAAAACATGGCTCCCATTGAAGCTAAAAACAAAAAGTACCTCCTTGTTGCCAAGAATAATGATGCCATGCAATACGAACGCATCAATTAGGGCCGAAGAAGGGTCTTATTTTAATTCCGTGGGCAAAACACCAAACTGTGCCTTAAAACATTTGGTAAAGTACGAAGGTGACGAAAACCCTACTTTGTAGCATACCTCGCTAATGGATTCTGTGCCACTTTCAATGAATCGTTTGGCGTGCTCCAGCCGTATTTTACGTAAAAACTCCGTTACAGTGAGCCCTGTCATCGCCTTTATTTTTCGATACAGCTGACTTCGGCTAAGATGTAACTCATCTGCCAGAGATTCAACATTAAGGTTTTCATCAGCAATATTCTTGGTGATGTAATTCAGCACTTGAGTCATAAAATTCTTGTCCAGTGAAGAAGTGTTGTCCGGAATCTTGAAGTTATCGGAATCACTCAGGTATTTATTGAACAAGATTTGTCGGCTCTGTATAATTTGTCTGAGTTGCGCCCGAAGCACTTTCATTTCAAAGGGCTTGCTTAGGTAGATATCAGCACCACAATCAATTCCTTTCACCCAATCGTCGGTCATTGCCTTGGCGGTCAACATCAAAACCGGAATATGGCTGGTTTTAATATCTTGTCTAATCCGTGTACAGAACTCAAACCCATCCATTTCTGACATCACCACATCGGTAAGAATCAAATCTGGGAGCCTTTTTAAGGCGATTTCCTGTCCTTGCACCCCATTTACGGCTTCAAATACAGTGTACTCACTCTCCAATTCATTCTTTAAATAGGCCCTTAATTCCGCATTGTCCTCCACAATGAGCAGCGTGCGGTTGGAAGCCGACAAATAGGTCGTTTCCAAAGAGTCTTCAGGTATGGGCTGGGAAGCAACAGTGTTTTCGCTTTTTGGAGCTGCCATTACCTCATCGCTTTCAAAATGATCTTTGCCTAAGGGCAGAAATATCCGGAACTTGGTTCCCACGCCTTCCTCACTCTCCACAATGACTTTGCCTTTTAAGAGATCCACAAAGCTTTTCACCATTTCCAATCCTATGCCCGTACCTCCATAATACTGACGGTTCATTTCTTTAACTTGATAAAAGCGCTCAAATATTTTTTCAAGTTCTTCCTTCTTGATCCCGTGGCCCGTATCCTCAATATAAATTTCCAATGCTTTCACTCCATCTGGGGCATCAATCAACGGGAAATGGACATTTTGACCACATTTAAAAACACCAATGGTGATAAAACCGTTATCCGGGGTTATCTTGAAAGCGTTGGACAGAATATTGAAAATCACTTTTTCCAATAGTGAAGGGTCACTCCAAAAAGGAATGGGGTCATCATCGGACTCCACCATGAGAATAATATTCCGCAAAGCGGCTTCTTCTTCAAAATGTCCTGACACCTCATTTACAAACTTGGTGGCTTCCAATTCCGAAATGCGAACGGAAAACTTATTGATTTCCAACTTTCTGAAATCCATAAGTTCATCGATAAGACGTTTTAGCCTAGAGGTATTTTTATGGATTACGCGGAGCTTTTCATGGGTAAGTCTGGATAACTTGTGTCTTGAATCGTGCAATATATCCTCCAAAGGATTCAGAATAAGTGTCAACGGAGTTCTAAATTCATGGGAAATATTGGTGAAGAACTGCAACTTTTTATCATTAAGGGCTTCTTCTTGCAGTCTTCTTTCTCTTTCTGCTTCGACCATTCTTTTTTCACGGATTCGTTGGGATATATAGCGGGCCAAAAAATAGGAAACCAAAAGTATCGCCAAGATATAAGAAGCCAATGCCACATTGGTGGCCCACCATGGGCGCAAAATTGTTATTTGAAGGGTTTTTGGAGTCTCGTTCCATACCCCATCGTTATTGGCTGCTTTAACTTTAAAGGTATAGTTCCCTGGGGAAATGTTGGTATAAGTGGCGCTTCGGGTCTGGCCTACGTAGTTCCATGCATCATCAAAACCTTCCAAAATGTAGGCGTATTGATTTTTTTTGGGGCGCGTAAAATTAATGGCGGCGTATTCTATGGTAAATACAGATTGACTATGTTTTAGTGTTAGTGCGTCTGTTTGGGCAATCACCTTATCCAATGGTGATTCCTCATCATTGGGACCTATCCGATTATTAAAAAGTCGCAAATCCGTAAAATAGACCTCGGGTTTGTTGGTGTTGGTCTTTACATGGTTCGGGTCGATGTAATTTATACCCCCATAGTTACCAAAATACAACATGCCATTTTGATCCTTGAACGCCGAATTAAAATTAAAATCGTTGGCCAGAAGACCATCATTGATGTCAAAATTCTTGAAGGCCTGCTCCTCAAAATCAAAATGGGATAATCCATTGTTACCGCCAATCCAAAGGTCTCCATTGTCATCTTCCAAAATGGAGGCGATAGTCTCTTGTTTAATTCCCTCATTGGTTCCGTACCATGTAAAACTATCCGCAACGGGGTTATATTTACAGAGACCGGCACCATCAGTTCCAATCCAAATGTCACCGCGACTATCTTCAAAAAGGGAAACTACGGCATCCACAACAAGCGGATTCCCCAAACTTTTGTACATAGGTCCTCTAAGCGATATTGCTTTTTGGTTTTGAGCCCCATTATCCAATAGCTTATAAAGCCCAGCAGTGGTTCCCATCCAAATTGTATTGTTTTTGTCGATCAGTACAATACGCATTGCTCCTTCACCAGGAGTTGGGTCACTGAATATTCGTTCATTGTGATACACAAATTCTTTTCGCTCTGGATGATAGGAATGCAGTCCCTCAACATAGGAACCTATCCAAATAGTGCCTTGTGGGTCTTCCGCAAAACTCATGACCCTATCCGATTTTAAACCTCCATTGGTATTTGAAGCGGTATAATTGATAAATCTTCTGGAACCATCGGGCAAATGGTAAATTCCCGAATTCCATGTTCCTACCCAAACATTATTGCGACTGTCAATAAAGAGTGCTGTTACATCTTCGGCACTCAAATTGGCACCCATGGTATTCCGCGGATTGTTAAGGTGCACTATATTTCCTGTTTTAGGATTGAAGACATCAACCCCACCACCGTCCAGTCCAATCCACATTTGACCATATTTATCCCCCGCAATGGCACTAACCGATGGAGATTGCAACGAATTGTTAACGTTGGCAAGGCTTCTAATGTCCATAAACTTATCGTACAATTTATCATAGACCCCCACCCCGTTATTGTAATATCCAATCCAAATACGGTCTTGTCTATCCACAAATATGGACCAGATGGAATTCGCTTTTATACTATTGACATCGAATTTATTATACCGATAGTGCTTAACGAGTTTTCCGTTCTTTTTCAATGCAAAAAGACCATCGTTCTCGGTGCCACATAGGATATTTCCGTCTGGGGCCTGGGCAATGGACAGGATTCGCTCACTACTTATCCTGTAATTGTGCGCTTTGAAGGAATTAAACGAATCAATTTCTATCTTGACCAAGCCATTCTCAAATGACCCTATCCAAATGGACCCGTCCTCGTCCTTTATCATGGATTCAATGTCATAAGGAACATTCTTATCATTTTTTAACCCCTGAAGATTCAAGGAAACTTGGACAACTTTTCCAGCTTCATAGGAAAAAAGACCTTGATTGGTTCCTATTAGAAGTTCCCTATCCTCATTTTTTATGATGCTGTTAATTTCCAGGGAAGAAACATCGTTATCTCCCATGGATACATTGTGTCCAGTGAGGGTTTCTGGATCAACTGCAAAGAGTCCATGGTAATGGGAACCTACGATAAGCTTTCCAGTTTCACATGCTTGAATGGCCCTAATCGGCACACTTTCCAGCGCAACGGAATCTTTATATAAAGTTACCTGATGAAAGGCGTCCGTATCACGGTCATATACATTCAACCCAGCCTCTGTTCCCACCCACAATCGATTGCGTACATCCACAAAAGCTTTATAAATCAATGAGCTGTTCAGAGAAGTGCAATCTGTAAAATCTTGCTTATAGGAAACAAAGTCCAAACCATTGTATTTCTGCAAGCCGACTCCGTTGGTACCCATCCAAATTAGGCCAAGGCTATCCTGAACAATGGTAGAAACCGCACGCTGGGAGCTTCTTTGGTCAATGTTCACAAAGTTGTATTCGTAGTCTGAAATTTGGGCAGTTACCCCAAAGCATTTCAGGAACATAACAACAAGTACAATGTTTATTAGTCTAGTTGCTTTTAGGTTTTTCAATGAAAAATCGATTTTAAATGGGTTGAAATCGCAATAAAATTTACAGATAAAATTTGCAAAAAATGGTATTCGATATCATCAATTTATAATTTGACAGCGGATAACATGCATGAAAACAAGCTTTTGAAAAGACGGCTTGTCTTCCTTAATTCAGAAAAAGCCATTGGTTTTTTCACAAATCATCCCTAGAAATTGTTGACGACAAACGCTAAAGTTCACATGTATCAAGTCGTCTATCGGCGAACACCATGCCATCATTTTTTGAATACATTCATCTACAAAAAACAACGGACGTAAAGGTCTTTCCCTAAAATAAATGTCAGAAAGTTGAGTCTGAAAGCGTGACTGGATATGCCTTACGTCATACCCGTACCGAAGCACAGCAATAGCAATGCGTGTCTTGTTGAATTGAATTTCATTTTGAGTTTGTTTTTAGTTAACGGATGTTTGAAATTAATCAATCATTTTTATTTGCTATCCTAAAATAGTCGAAATCTACATATCCTCCAATTTCCTTTGTGGCATAATTAAAGAGTCCAAATCGATATCCCATAAAATGGGGCAAGGTGTATGACATTTTCAGCTGAGCCCCCATTTTAATCCAATCTTCACCATCCATACTATAGTAGAAATCAGCGACATCCTTTAAATCGATGAAGTTGCATACGGCTTTTAAGTAGACTACCTCTTGTGCCAATGGCAAGCTTTCCATTACCTCAGGTTGGTCATTCTGGGCACTTACCATCACCAATTTCTTTTGTCCATTTTCGTATTTCACCCCAATCTGACCAAACTTCTTTTGGAGCAAAACCAGCCCGGCAAAATCGCCTTCTTTCATGTTTGAAACATCCAAAGCTGTTGTGCCTGAACAAACCGGACCAATGGTTCTTTGGGTCAACGTGTTTCTCGCTTGAACAAAGCCTTCATCCACCCGTCCCGTAATAAGTCTCAAATACCCCTTTCTATCTGTTACTGACCATAAACTATCCACTGGATTATGATTCCACTGCCATACCAAGGGAAGGTCAGGTTCTCCCTCCTGTCTGCTGAATTCATCACTATCCACAATATGGGGAATCAATCCTGAACTGGCGGGTAAGTCCAATGTCTCGGTCACTTTGCCTTCAACTCCTACTATTGGCCATCCGTCTTTCCAAGTGACCGGGGCTAGATAAGGTATTCTTCCTACCGAACCATAATCCCTGAAAAGATAGGTATACCAATCGCCATCAGGAGTGTCAATCAAACCGCCTTGCGCAATACCTCGGTCTTCTAATGCCACTCTCCCTTCGTAGGGTCCATAAATATTATCAGCCCTATGTATCAAAACAGTTCGCATCCCATTGCGAGGCCAGGCAATGTTGAACAGATAGTATTTTCCATTTACTTTAAACAGTTGAGAGCCTTCTGCCCCCAACATAATATTATCTCCTGCTGGAGCACTGGCATTTTCAATAAGCACCCGCTCCGTGCCTTCCTTTACTCCGGATAGATCATCTTCTAGCTCAGCAATCATTAGCTTTCCATTGCCCCAAATCATGTACACCTTGCCATCATCATCAAAATGTACGGTCAGGTCATGATAGGAAGGCTCAAAAGATTTCACTTCCCATGGGCCATTTTCAATATCTTTTGTAGAATACACATAGGTTTTTCCGGTAGTTCCGGCGAAAGTAAAAACATAAAAAACACCATTGTGGTATCGGATACAACTGGCCCAAGATCCTCTTCCGTAGGCATTTTTACCGTTTTCCAAAGTAAGCTCATCCATGTCCGCCAAGGTATCATAGGCGTAGCTGACCAGTTTCCAATTAGATAAATCTGTGGACTTCATGATGGGAACCCCTGGACTCATGTGCATGGTGGTACTACTCATATAATAGGCATCTCCAACACGTATCATCGACATGTCGGGTACATCCGCAAAGATGATGGGATTTTGTGCTTTTTGGTTTTGAGCATTTCCCACAAGAAGCGTAAAAATCATCAAGACAAGTACCACTCCCTTAACCACCGTAATTTTAGGGAATACGTTCTTTTTTGTCTTTACGAAATCAAAATCACCCTTGAGCCTTTTGGTCATCTGCATCATATCTTCTAATGAACCTCCAATATAAGTGTTTATTTAACACGCTGATGTTCAATATAAAACAAATAAGCAGAAATTGGTTTTGATTCCCTACTCCTTTTCTTTTCGTAGAACGACAAGGGGTGAATTTCTAACGATGGCCAAACTATTTCCTACACCCAGAACAAAAACCAGAAGGATAATCAACGGCATAATCACAAGGAAAGGAACAAAAGATGGCGTAAACGTGGTATCAAAAAGGGCATACGCCAACAAAGCATTGGCAATGACCGCCAGAATCACACCCATTAAAGCACCCAAAAATCCCAAAACAGCATATTCAATGGAAATTATGCTTAAAATTTGGGTTCCTTTAGCCCCTAGGGTCCGAAGCAATGCCCCTTGTTTCACACGCTGGTGTTTACTGCTATAAATGGCACCCATAAGGACTGCCACACCCACAAAAATGCTAAAGAAAGCCATAAAGTTGATAACCCAACTGATCTTCCCCAAAATGTCCTCTAAAAGGGTCAGCATGCGATTGAGATCCAAAATAGAAACATTGGGAAACTGCCGTACCAATTTCTGTTGCAGTTGTGCAGAGTTTTCATCATCGGTTGTTCTGGTGGTCATCACCTTAAATTGGGGTGCGTTTTCTAGAATTCCATTAGAAAATACCACAGAAAAATTAGGTTGTAGCCTACTCCAATCTACGGCCCTGATACCTACTACGTTCGTGTGCATAATCTTCCCTTGCACATTAAACTTAATTTTATCGCCCACAGAAACCTTAGCCATGTTGGCAAAATCCTCACTTACCGAAATTGGAATATAAGAGTACCGCCTTGAAGCTGGCCATTCCCCCTCTATTATTTGTTCAGAATTAATGAGGCTATCTCGATAGGTGACCCTAAACTCGTGGTTCAATATCCAACGGCTCACTTGGTAGGTAGTATCCTTTCGGATTTGCTCCACATGCCTTCCTTTTAAGGTTTCAACTCGCATGGTCACGATTGGGATTTCATCAATAACAGGCAACCCGGAAGATTCAATGGTGTTTGCTATGGCACCTGCTTGTTCTGTTTGGATGTCCATCAAAATCATATTGGCACTGTTGGCCCTATCTTCAATGGCTGCTTTTTGCAGAAGCATATCCTTGGTGAAATATAAAGTACTGATCAAAAACGTTCCAATACCAATGGCCAATACCAAAATAAGGGTCTGATTTTGTGGCCGGAACAGATTTCGAAGTCCTTGCCGGGCGGTGAAACTCCATGAATACGGGAAAAATCGTTTTAAAATCCCCATGAAAAATTGGGCGACTCCGGTCAGAATCAAAAAAACCACGATTAAGCCCAGCACAAAAAATAAAGATCGTTCAAAATCGCCCAAAAGCCAATAGGAAAAGCCTAGGACAAACAGAACTATCGCTGCTCCGACCGCAATGGTAGATTTTGAAGAACGGGACCTCTTCTCCTCCACTACGCGCAATGTTTGCAATGGAGAAACATATAAGGTCCTGATTAAAGGGTATAAAGCAAATAGAACCGACATGGTAATGCCTAGGGCAAGTCCTAAAACAATGCTCTGAAAAGAAAGGGATATCCCAACATCAACGGGAAGTAGGTCACCTAGCAATACTGGGAACAACCGTTGAATAAAATAGCCCACTAAACTTCCTAAAAGTCCCCCAATCAAACCCATGCAAGCGATTTGAACAAAAAATATGAGGTAACTCTGCCATTTGGTAGCACCCAAACATTTGAGCACAGCAATGGACTTTAACTTCATTCGGATATAAATGCTCATTCCGCTTGCAATGCCTACACAGCCCAACAAAAGTGAAATGAATCCTACCAAATTCAAGAATTTACCGAAGTTTTCGTACCGCCTCCCCATGCGTCTCGCTTCGGATACATGGGTGTCAATATCAGCATCTTCACTATCGAGAATAGGGTCCAATTCATCATTTAAAAGTTCCATATCCTGATTCTCATCCGCCGTAAAATAGTATTTGTAGTCGATACGGCTCCCTGTTTGAACAAGACCCGTGGCTTCGATATAGTTGTATGGAATCAGTACGGGAGGTGCAATGGCACCAAACACCGAATTACTCCCGGGAACTGTTTTCAAAGCTCCGGCAATGGGAAGTGTAATGGCACCCAACTTGATACTATCTCCCACTTGTAAATCAAATTGAATCATAGTGGTGGCATCTACCAAGGCACCATTTTCCCGAAAATCATCAATGGCTGAAGTTGGATTGGTTTCTAGACCTCCGTAAAATGGAAAACCACCTTCAACACCTCGGACTTCCATCAGTTTGGTGCCTTCATTCCCTGGGAATGCTCCCATGGAAAGAAAATTGATTTCCTTGGCATCGGCACCACCCAAAGAATCCATGATTCCGATGACACTCTCATTGACAGGTTTATCACTTTCAATCACAAAATCTGCTCCTAAAAGTGCTTTGGATTGTGATGAGATATTTTCTTTAAGTAATCCACTGAATGAATGTACACTGACAACAGCCGCTACGCCCAGTGTAATGGAAAAGATGAATAGCAAAAGCTTGCCATAGCTTGCTTTTCCGTCACGCCATGCCATCTTAAACAACCACCCTATGCCGGTTCCTTTTTTCTGTTCTTCCTGCATCAGCTATAACTTTCCTCAATTTTACCGGACCGCAACCGAATACTTTTATCGGTCTTTTGGGCCAATTCCAAATCATGGGTCACGATGACCAAAGCGGTTCCTTGTTCTTTATTGAGTTCAAACAGTAGTTTTTCTATTTTGGTGCCGGTTTCATCGTCCAAATTTCCGGTAGGTTCATCAGCAAATAATATAGAAGGTTTATTCGCAAAAGCGCGAGCCAAGGCCACACGTTGTTGCTCCCCTCCCGAAAGCTGCGAAGGATAATGACCAGCACGGTCCTCCAATCCAACTTTAGCCAACAGTTCTTTACCCTGCTCTGCTGCTTTTTTTATGCTCCGAAGTTCCAAAGGGACAATCACATTTTCCAACGCGGTTAGCGTAGGCAATAGTTGAAAGTCTTGGAACACAAAGCCAACATTCTCATTTCTTAACCTAGCTCTTCCATCCTCATCAAGGTCAGCCAAATTTTTACCGCACAGCCAAATATCCCCTTCATTGGTGATGTCCAGACCTGCACACAATCCCAACAAAGTGGTTTTTCCACTTCCAGATGGACCGACAATGGCAAATGTTTCGCCACGCTCCACTTCAAAGGAAACATCATTCAATACATTGAGGTCGTGTTCTCCACTCCGATAAGTTTTATGGAGGTTTTGAACTTTTAATATCTTTGACATATATGCTTTTGGTTAAAACTCTCAAAATACTAAAATTGACCTTCATCAAAAAAAATCCTCGGCACGGCAAGCAGTTAATGTTTTGTTATTTTTTGACCCTTCTACTTTTGGGGTGTGGGGGAAAAACCTCAGAGAAAAAAGTTCAGGCTGAATCGAATGATGAATCGGAGACGGTGGTCACCTCTAGCGATTCTGATAAGAAAATTCTTTTTTTTGGAGATAGTTTGACGGCTGGATATGGTCTTGAAATGGGACAGGCCTACCCAACCCTAATTCAACAAAGGATTGATTCTTTGGAGTTGGGTTATCGGGTCATCAATGCCGGTTTGAGCGGAGAGACCACAGCAAGTGGAAAAAATCGATTGGACTGGGTGTTGGAAGATGGCATTTCTGTGGTAATTATTGAATTGGGGGCGAACGATGGACTTCGAGGCGTTCCACTAAATGAAACCGAGTCGAATCTCCAAGCAATGGTGGATATGGTGCAAGAAAAGTTGCCCGAAGCGAAAATTATTTTGGCCGGAATGAAGATTCCACCAAACATGGGACCTGAATATACATCACGGTTTGAAACTATATTCCCAGAATTGGCCGAAAAAGAGAATGTTCAGCTGATTCCGTTCCTTCTCGAAAATGTTGCGGGAATACCTGACCTCAACCAAGGTGATGGCATACACCCCACCGTAGAAGGGCAAAAAATAGTGGCGGAAAATGTTTGGGAGGTTTTAGGTCCAATACTGTAATTGGCCTATATATTTTACCTATCCCAATATCTCATCAATATTTTTTGACTTGGTTTCCACGATGGTATTTTCATACATGGCATCCAATCCCATTTGAACGCAGAGTGCGGCCATGGCACCAGTTTTTGCATTGGAAATAGGTTTTGTATTGTTCATCAAACTGTCCCTAAAATCCATCAAAGCTTGCTTACTGGAGTCTTCATGGACAAAATTGACCGGAATGCCTCTGCCTTCATCCCAATTCAATGTGGCCCCGGAAACACCATCGACCTCCCCTATCTCTTTTTGATAACTTCCTTCCGGGTAGTACCATGCCTGCGCATAATCCAAGATATAGGCTCCTTTATCACCCATCACCTTTACCTTGTAATCGCCCATGGCATTACTGGTAAGGCAGGTAAATGACGCCCTTACCCCTTTGGGGTAACTGTATATCAAATGGATATTGTCATAGGTTTCCCTGCCGTCCTTCCAATAATCGATTCCGCCGACACCCATGACTTTTTCGGGCATGGCACCCAACACCCAATTGGCAAAATCCAGCTGGTGTGAGCACAACTCTGCCAAAAGGCCACTGGAATATTCCTTGTACATACGCCAATTGATCATGCGTTCCCATTTTGGGTCCGGTACAGGTCGACGCCAATTCCCATTTCTGTTCCACTGACATTCAAAAGCGGTTATCTTCCCGATTTTACCTTTATGGATTTCATCCACAATATGAGTATACAGTCTAGAGCTGTGGTATTGGTGCCCTGCTTGAAATGTTTTATCGGATGATTCCGCCGCATCTACCAGTTGTTTTATTCCCTTATAACCCTTAGCCATGGTCTTTTCGCCATAGACATGTTTACCTGCTTTTAGGGCATCAACTACTATCTGCGCATGTGTACTGAGCGGCGTTGCCACTAAAACGGCATCCACGTTCTTATCTTCCAACAGTTTTCTGTAATCTGAATAGCCTTTGGCTTTTCCATCGACTTTGGAAAGTCCAGACTCAAGTCTGAACGGAATAATATCACTACAAGCCACCACTCGCATATTTGGAATTTCATTGAGGAATGGAATAAGTCCTCCGCCGCGATCTCCTGTCCCAATAACTCCAATATTGATGGTGTCATTAGCACTTGGGGCGTTGTAGCCCAAAACGGTTGGAGCATAGAGTGCCGCTGAACTGGCCAAACTCCCTTTTACAATAAAATCCCGACGTTTCATAGTATATTACAATTTAGGTTCCCACCCCTTTTCGTAGTCTCGTTTCCAGCTTTGCATGGCCTTTTCACTGTTCAGGACTTTACCTGTTTTGGCATCTACCTGAAGTGTATGACCGGCATCATGAGCCATATTTCCCAAATGACAAAGCATAGTGGAAACACTGGCATCCCTGATTTCAGAATTTAAGAAGGTATCCTTGCGGATGGCACTGAAAAAGTTCGCCACATGATCTACATCCAATGCACCTATGCCTTGGGTGTTTGTGGTGGCACTCAACTCCTTTTCATATTCTATTTTGATGGGATTACCCCCTAGATCATACAATTTATAAAAGTTTCTGCTCAGCTCAATGGTCCCTTCACTGCCATAAATGGTAATCCCCCTTCCAGGCCGTTCAGGTTTCATAATACCACGACTGTGGGATGTCCAAGTAATGAATTTATTTCCCGGAAAAGTATAAGTCACCTGCTGATTATCCGGAAATTCCCAATCGTCATTATAGGCAAATTTACCACCGAAGGCAGTCACTGTATCAGGCAAATCAACACCTAAGGCCCATCTACAAATGTCAATTTCATGGGTACCATTGTTGTGGATTTCCCCCGTGCCCCAATTTCGGAACCAGTGCCAGTTGTAGGGGTGGATATTATCTCGATAACGTTCTCTTGGGGCCGGACCTTGCCACAGTTCCCAATCCAAGGTTTGTGGTACGTCAATCATTTTTCCATTGCCTATGGAACCCCGATTATTGGAATAGTAGGCTTCACCCTTAAAAACTTCTCCAATGATTCCCTTTTTGATGTCCTCCACAGCGGATTGCGAGGTTTTTGCCGACCGCTGTTGGTTCCCCATCTGCACTTTTTTTCCATACTTGTTTCGTGCAGCGACCAAAAGGTCGTTTTCATAGGGGTTATGGCTACAGGGCTTCTCCACATAAACATGCTTTCCAGCTTGGAGACCCATTATGGCCATGGGTGCATGCCAGTGCTCCGGAGTAGCGATAAAAATGGCATCAACGTCTTCGTCTTCCAACACTTTTCGAAAATCCTTCTCCACTTTGGGCACATATCCGATGTGTTCCTGACACCAAGCATTGTGTTCTTCGATTATGGTATCGTCCACATCACAACTGTACAAAATCTTGGCATTGGCATCTTGGTGGATGGCCAGAACATGCGCTTTGGCCCTGCTTCTCACTCCGATTACCGCACAATTTATTTGATCATTGGCCCCTAAAATATGGGCATTGGCCCAAGAAGGGAGAACCATACTTCCCAAAGTAACAGCAGCTGTTCCCGTGGTCGTTTTTTTGATGAAATCTCGTCTAGTGGTCATGTGATTAAGGTTTGTTGATGGATTTTATCTTGATATTTTTAAAGCTTACCCGGTCCCCATGATCTTGCAATAAGATTGGACCGGTAGATGCTTCTCCAAAATTTGGCCATACTTTATACTTGCTTTCGGATACCAATTTTTTGTATTCATCATTGCCGCGTTCGTATTCCAATACCTTCATGCCATTGAGCCAGTGCTCCACGTAATTATCCTTGGAAATAATATGCGCCGTGTTCCATTCCCCAATGGGATTCGCGGGTTTATCAGGGTCCGCTTTAATGAGGTCGTACAGTGATGCCAAAGTACGGCTGCCTTCATGGTTGCCCAGTTTGGCATCAGGATGCACTGCATCATCCAAGATTTGGTATTCCAACCCAATGGAAGACCCAGGCCCCTTGTTCAAATCCGTGTTTACGTAGTATTTGATTCCACTATTGGCCCCTTCGGTCAGTTTAAAGTCCACCATAAGTTCAAAATCGCCATATTGCTCGGTGGTGACAATATCACCGCCTGCAGCAGATTCTTCACCTCCTGTGGAGAGAACGGTGAGCACACCATCCTCCATCACCCATCCTTTATCTGGGAATTCATCCAAACGAGCACCACGCCACCCATCTGCGGTTTTACCATCCCAAAGTAGTTTCCACCCATTTTTGGCCTCATCTACATTAATATGGTTTTTGGTGATCAGGGGAGGCAATGGTATTTCTTTTGTGTATTTTGATAGACTATCCGTCAAAATCTTGACATTCTTCCAAGCGATTTCAGTGCCTGCTTTTTGTTCCTTTCCAATGCTGTGCACTTGAAGCGCAATGAATCCACTGGCAGTTTTCTCATCAATAAGATGGGCAGCGGGTACACCATTGATCCAAGTTCTTAAAGTATCACCAATGGCTTCAATGCGATAATGGTTCCATTCATTTTGTTTGAAGGCTTTTTGCGCCTCAGGATTATCGTCCAAGGTAACCAGCCAGCCTCTACGACCTTCGTCATAAATTCCGGCACTCCACGCCCTGTCCGAAGGGTCAATCTCAATCTGGTAGCCATGCACCCTTCCATTTTGGTAGTATGGAAAGCTATTGCTCCGAATCTGGATGCCAGAGTTCATTGTGGAATCCACTTTATACTCCAACTCCAAAATAAAATCATCATACATTTTATCCGTGGTCAAAAAGGAATTTGGGGTGTCGTGTACCGTTGAGCCCACAATCATATCCTCTTTGATTTCATAATCGGCCTCCCCGCCTTTTTGGGTCCATCCATTCAAGGTGCCATCAAATAAATCAACCCATGGAGTGTCATCCTTCGGAGCATCGGTACAGGCCCATCCAAAAAGAAGTGCCACAATGCCATATTTTAAGTTTTTCATTTTATGTGTCATTGGTTAATTTTTATCATTTTATCTCGATTATAATCCGAACACTCTTGGCAGCCAAAGGGCCAATTCGGGTATATAGGTGATCAGAAACAAAGCCACGATCATCGCCACGAAAAGTGGCAATAATGGTTTAATGACTTTTTCGATGGATGTCTTGGCAATTCCCACTCCAACGAAAAGTACCGAACCCACCGGAGGTGTACATAACCCAATACACAGATTCAAGATCATGATGATTCCAAAATGTACAGGATCTATACCCAATTTTGTGACAATCGGTAAAAATATGGGCGTGAATATGAGCACGGCCGGCGTGATATCCATAAAGATACCCACAAATAACAATATCAGATTTATGATGAGCAGCAAGGCTATTTTATTATCGGTGATGGACAAAAGTCCAGAACTGATTTCTTGCGGAATATGCTCAAAAGACAGCACCCAGGACATGCTCATTGAGGCCCCGATCAACAACATTACAATGGCCGTAGTGGCCGAGGCATTCAAAAAGATTTCAGGAAGCTTGCCAAAGGTTATCTGTTTATATACAAAGCCCAATAGCAAGCTGTAAAGAACTGCAATGGCCGAGGCTTCGGTGGCAGTAAAAATGCCAGCGACAATCCCGCCAATGACCAACACCAATAAAAATAGGCTAGGAACGGCATCAACAAAGGTTTTGAAAACTTGTTTCAGGGAGCTTCGTTCTCCTTTACCGTAGCCTTTTTTCTTGGCCCATAGCATGGCGACAATCATAAGCAACAGTCCAGTGATCAATCCAGGAATATATCCCGCCAAAAAAAGCGCTGCTATGGAAGCCCCTCCGCTTGCCAAGGAATACACAATCAAAATATTACTGGGGGGAATGACCAGCCCTGTCGTTGCCGAAGTGATATTGACGGCTGCACCAAACTCTTTGCTATAGCCCTCTTTTTCCATTTCGGGACCAAGAATGCTTCCCATGGCCGATGCGGATGCCAAAGCAGAACCTGCAATGGCCCCCATAAGCATGGCGGATATTACATTGATCAATGCAAGACCTCCTGGAAGTGCGCCCACCAAGGTCTTTGCAAAGGCAATCAATCGATGGGCTATACCGCCTTGGTTCATCAATTCTCCAGACAATACGAAGAATGGTATGGCCAAGAGGGCAAAACTATCCAATCCTGTGGCCATTCGTTGTGAAATTGTGGCAAATGCAGGCAACATAGGAACGCTCACCAATAAAGTCAACAGTGATGAAATGGCGATACTCCAAGCTACTGGTGTTCCCATTGCCAAGAGCCCCACAAAACTGATGATCAAAACAAGGAGTGGTATGTATTCCATTATGCTCATGCTTCCCATATTTCCCAAGTCTTGTTGTACATTACCAAAAGACCGCTGATCGGAATCACCATGTACACATATGCCAAAGGCAGTCCCAAAGCCGGTGAAAGTTGTTTCAATTCATAAGTGGTATAGACCAACCAACTACCTCCGATGACCATTGCCGTAAGGCAAAAAAAGATGATAGCGCTACAAACTATTCTTTTTAGGAGCTTCTGCTTTTTGTGGCTGGAGCGTTTGGCCAGAATATCAATGGCAACATGGCCACTTTTTCCTGACACGTAGGCCGCTCCAAGCAGCCCCAACCATATCATAAGGTATCTGGCCAACTCATCTGTGAATGCACTTGGCTGTCCCACAACATATCTGCTAAACACTTGCCATAACACATTCAAGACCATAAGACTCATCAACACGACAAGGATGTGCCCCAAAATATTATCCACTTTTTTCTTGAATTCCATTAGTTTGCAAGGGATTTGATTTGTTGTATCATTTTGTTCAACTCGGGTTCATCTTCAAACTCTTTGTACATACCCTTCGTCAACTCTTTAAAAGGTTCTTTGTCTGGATATGAAATTTCCACACCTGCCTTCTTCACCTCTTCCAAAGCTTGCGCCTCCGACTCGGCCCATAAAACCCGCTGATGTTGCAGTGATTTTTTAACCGCATCATCTACCCAACCTTGTTCTTGTTCGGATAGTTTGTCCCAGAACAGGGTGCCTACAATTAAGACATCGGGTGAAAATGTATGCTCATCCAGCGAGTAGTATGGACAAACCTCATAATGTCTTGAAAGGTAAAAACTGGGTGGATTGTTCTCTGCCCCGTCCACGACGCCTTGTTGAAGCGACGTATACAGCTCTCCCCACGAAATGGGTGTTGGTGACCCGCCCAAACTTTTTACCATGTCCATTGCCGTTATGCTTTCCATCACCCTGACTTTAAGCCCTTTTAAATCGTCAGGGGTTTTTATAGGTTCATGTTCGGTGTAAAAACTTCGGAAACCAGCATCATAATACCCAAGTCCTTTCAGTCGAAATTGTGTTGCATTGTCCAAAAGCGATTGACCTATAGGGCCATCCAACACCTCAAAGGCATGTTCTCGGCTTTCAAACAGATACGGAAGTCCCAAAATCTTGGTCTTGGGGGCAAAATTCTCCAACGTGGCCACCGATACTTTGGTCATGTCCAAACTTCCCAATTGAATCAACTCCAAAATCTCTCGTTCGGTACCCAATTGTTGATTGGGATAAATTTCAATTTTTAGTTTTCCATGGGAAAGCTCTTGCAAATCCTCTCCCATTTTTACCATGGCCTTATGTACGGAGTGATTCACATCCAGCCCATGGGCCAATCGGATTGTCTTCGCGGTATCTTCCTGTACACAGCTTGTAAGTTGCGCAACAAGGATAGATAAAAAAACAATCTTGATTAGTTTCATTCTACTATTTATTGAGGTAAAGCAACGATTCAATTCTGCACTAAACCCATAATTCAAATTTTAAACACCACTAAAAGCACTGAACCCACCATCGATGGGAATAATGGTTCCGGTTACAAAACTTGCTGCATCACTAATGAGCCAGTGTACAGCTCCATGCAGCTCTTCTGCCCTACCGAAGCGTTGCATTGGGGTATTTTTGATTATCGTCTGCCCCCGCTCGGTATAGCTCCCATCTTCTTTTACTAATAAATTTCTATTTTGATTACTGATGAAAAAACCAGGGGCAATGGCATTGACACGAAGACCTTCACCAAATTTAAGGGCGAGTTCTGTGGCCATCCACTTGGTAAAATTATCGATGGCTGCTTTTGATGCTGAATAGCCCACTACCCTGGTCAGGGTCCGATCCGCCGCCATGGAAGATACATTTAAAATACAACCATAACCTTGCTTGGCCATCTGTTCACCAAATACCAAAGATGGAAGTACTGAACCGTCCAAGTTTAATTCCGATACTTTTCTGAAGTCCTCCATTTTTAAATCGAAAATAGTCTGATTCTCACCAATTACTGCACCGGGCATGTTTCCTCCAGCGGCATTGATGAGCACATCAATTTTTCCCCAAGCATTTACAATACTTTTCTTTACATCTTCCAAAAAATTCCTTTCCAGAACGCTTCCTGAAAAACCTAGGATATGGGTAGAGTTCTTTTCAAATGATTGGACTTTGTCCTCCACCTTTTTTTGGGTTTGACCCAAAATGGCGACCCGTGCTCCTTCGGAAAATAGATAATCGGCCATACTTGATCCCAACACCCCTGTTCCTCCGGTTATAAGAACGACTTTATCGGAAATATTGAAAAGCTTATTATTCATTCAAATGATTTTCTTTAAAATATTTTATGCAATTTTATAAAGAGAATGTTATTTCTGTGTACATTTGACGCATTTGCTAATTTAGATGTTTTAAAGTAATAAAAAAATCAAATGGGCAATAAAAAAGAGGTTGATTTACCGATTCTTCAAAATTTTCAAGTAAACCTTGATTCATTTGAGTGCTCAATAACCACGGATATTGCGGTTTTTGGATATGTGGATAATCGGTTAAAACTTCTGTTGACCAAAAGGTCTGTGGGGCAATTTACCCACCATTGGATGTTGCCCGGAGGTGCCATGGAGGCGCATGAAACACTTCAGGAATGTGCCCATAAAGTCCTGTATGCCCTTACGGGTGTAAAGGATATCCATATTGAACAGGTGAAAGTGTACGCTGCCATTGACAGACATCCCATTAAACGGGTAATCACGGTTTCATTCCATGCCCTGGTTCGTCCAGAAAACCATCCTCTTTTTTTAAAAGGAAACGTAGAACAGATTGCTTGGTTCGATATGAATGAGCTTCCCCATAATCTGGGGTTTGATCATGCCCAAATTATCCACGATGCCCATTTGTACTTGAAAAATAATTTAAAAGATAGGTTGGTCATTGGAGAATTGCTTCCCAAGCAATTTACACTCTCTGAACTACAACAACTTTATGAGGATATTCTTGGTCTTCAATTGGATAGACGGAATTTTAGAAAGCGGATTTTTCAGATGGATATTCTAAAAAGCACAGGAAAAGTAAAGGCAGGTGTACAAGGAGGCCCCATGCTGTATGAATGCGTAAGTGAGCAAACTCCTTGATGTCACTGTTAAGTCAACCCACTCCGTCACTAACAATGGAAACTCAATCCATGGGTTCCACGGTAGGCCACCCATCGAACCAAGTGATTTCTTTTACCACCAACTTTGGCGCTCCATTATTTTTAGCATCATAGGCATGACTGAAATAGTAATCCTTTCCATCAAACGAATAGGCACTGTTATGTCCTACCCCCGACCAGTTCTTGTTTCCCTCTATCACTAGAGTTCCTCCACCTTGGTTTAGTGCTTTTCCTTGGGCATCAACAAATGGGCCTGTTGCAGATTTTGAACGACCCACCACGACTTTGTAAGTACTATTCTCTCCCCGACAGCAGTAATCCCAAGACAAGAACAGGTAGAAATAGTCTCCTTTCTTAAAAATAAAAGGGGCCTCCAAGGCTGCATCGCCCGGGTCACTATCGACCAAATTAAAGCTGCGCTCCCTTTTGGCAATGGTTTGCCATTCTTCCGGATGGGCAATCGACTTCAAATCCGTGCTAAGCTTCACCATTTTTAAGCCGTTCCAGAAGGAACCAAATGCCATCCAGGGAGTTCCATTTTCATCAAAAATGATATTGGGGTCTATGGCATTCCACATGTCTCTATCGGGTACAGATTGCACAATGATGCCCTGATCCTCCCATTTGTAGTTTTCATCCGATGGATTCAAGGTGGTGTTTGTAACCAAACCGATGGCCGATGTGTTTTTTCCAAAAGCTGAAATGGAATAAAATAGATAATAGGTTCCATTTTGTTGAAGGACATCCGGAGCCCATATGTAGTTTTTAAAATCTGGCACCACCTCATCTGTCCAAATCGGTTTTTCTTTGAACACTGGGTCCAACTTCTCCCAACTCTTTAAATCGGTGGAAACAAAATGGGAAATACCCCGTCCTGTACAAAAGAGATGATAGGTATTGTCTTGCTTGATTACAACAGGATCATGAACAATAGGCATTTCTTGTGCCCATGAAAGGGTAGCTAAACCAACAGCTAAAAGTGTCAACAATTTCTTCATGCGCATGGTTATTTATTTTTGAATCCCTTCCGAAGTCATTACCACCCGTTTTAGGGTTCCATCTGCATTATAAAACAGCTCGTCAATACAAACAGAGCGTCTAAAACTGCCTCCATTGGGCTGTATTCCACCGGTGTGATAGATGAAATAATCTTTTCCTTTGTATTCCAAAATGGCCTGATGGTTGGTATTGGTATTTCCGGCCAATTCATTCAATATGCCTTTATATTCCCATGGTCCATCCAAAGATTTGCTCATGGCATAGGCCGTTTTTTCTGGAAATTGATAGGCGTACGACAAATAATACCAATCTCCCTTTTTATGAATGTAGGGCGCCTCCGTGAAATTGGGCAGATCAATCGTTTTGATTTCACCATCCAGTTCCAACATATTGTCTTTCAACTTGGCATAATAGCAGGCCGTGTTACCCCAAAACAGGTAAGCCTGACCATTATCGTCAATAAAAACGGTCGGGTCAATATCATCCCATGAAATATCTGTTTTCTTGGTCATGTCGTTGGTAATCAAAGCCTTTCCAAGGGCATCTTTAAAAGGGCCAAGAGGGCTATCCGAAACGGCTATTCCGATGGATTTTCCGAGAATAGTACCGTGTTCCACTGTGACGTACCAATAAAATTTACCATTCCGTTCAATGACCTGAGCGGCCCATGCATCTGCTTTGGCCCATTCAAAATCAGAAACTTTCAAAGGAACTGAATGCGGTTCCCAATCGACCATATTGGTAGATGAAAAAACCAACCATTCATTCATCCGGTAAAAATTGAAATCATTGGGAGCCTCGTCATGTCCGGCATACAGGTAAACCGTGTCATTGTGCACTAGAGCTGCAGGATCGGCGGTAAAGACATCGGTAATTACAGGGTTGTTTATTTCCTTTGGTTCGATTGTAGTGGTTTGTGCCTGATTTTTAGTCCTTGTTGCATCTTTCTCTTGCTCACAGGCCACTAACATACATGCTAGCCCAATTAGAATTCCATACTTCATTTTTACACGTGTTGATTTTACATTTCTAAAATAACGAAAGTTTTTCCTATAAACCAAGGAATTACCTAAATAGACAAAATAAATGTTGGCTACTTCAGGCAAATGGCCCTTGCATCTCTGTAATTAGAAATTGAGAATCTTAAGGATTCAATTTGTAGAACTGGAGTTTTCTATCATTGAGCGCTACTAAAAGTCCCTTTTGACTTCCAACGGTGATTAAACTTGCGGCATTGGCATTTCCAATACTGTGAAGTCCTGATTTTTTTGAGGTACTTGGCGTGTAAACTCCCTTTTCATCACCCAACAACACTCCTCCCAAAGAAGCATTAATGCGTCCGATTGAAGGTGCAAAACCAGAAAAATTCCCCACGTACACAACGTCTTTGATACCATCGCCATTGACATCTTGCAGGACAAAATCATTGACAGGAGCAATTTGAGCTGTATTGGGCAGCGGTTTCAGGGAATAGGTGCCATCCGGATTACTGTACCCAATTTGGGATGAAAGGGTTACGGCATTTTTGATCACTGCATTTTCAAACACTTCATCGGGAAAGATTTCCTTGGCGCTTTTGTCGGCAAAGACTGTGTATCTTCTAAAAATCCGCGACATGAATGGCATTTGCTTTTTTAGTTCATCCAAACTGGCAAATATTCTGTCCTTACCATCTTTATATTGCACCAAAATGGGGTCGATTTGACCGTTGTTGTCCCAATCCTTCACCCAAAGTTTCAAGGGTTTTTCTGGGGACGCATCCAATCCTAAATTTTCGCCAACATTCCCCAATAGCAGGTCATTTATTCCATCGCCATTTACATCATCCAACGCTATGCTGTTCCACCAACCGCTTGAATCGGGTAGTTCACTTATTTGTACGTTTCCTTCGGAGAATTGAATTCTTGTCACTGGCATCCATTCCCCGACTACCCACAATACGCTTTCTTTCTCATCCCATTTGGCATCCGTTACCATTCCCAATTCGGAAAGTTCTTCTCTTTCTTCCAGTTTAAATCCATTTTCACCTTGGTTCCACACCACATGACTTTTGGGCGACAATCCATAACTTCCCGGAACGGAACGTGAACCCACAAACAGGTCAACAAACCCGTTGCCATCAAAATCTTCTGCGACTACTACCGACCCGTTATCCCGGATTTTAGGAAAGGTATCATCCTTTTGAAAAGTACCATTGGAATATCGGTACAACCTGTCATGGTTTTTTTCAACAACATCAGATTCTCCGCTACCCGACACAACATATAAATCCAAATCTCCATCATTGTCAACATCAAAAAATAGCGCATCAACATCCTCTGCCGTTTTATCTTGTTCGAAAGCTGGAACCTCTATTTTTTCAAAATGAATTTGATTGCCTGGTTGTTGAAGATAAAGTTGCGAAGCTTGGCCACTTGCACCTCCGATGAAAATATCATCCAACCCATCCTGGTTCACATCACCCACACACAAGGCCGGGCCTTCGGCAGAAAGTTTATGTGGAATAAGGCTTTCGACATTAAAATCGATAAACATATTCTCTTGGTGCACAAAATCCAGCCCGATGCTATCCATGGCAATAAAATAGGTAGGGTTTTCGTCCTTCACCTGATTTGTATGTGCAGCATTTTTATAGTCCAATTCCAGTGTCTCATTGACCTTGACATCATGAAGTTCCTGTATTTTTCCATCTGGCCACCGCACATGGACAGTTTCAATTTGGCTACTATTTCCCAAACCGAAATTCAAATTATAATCTGAAGAGGATAACCAACCCCGCACTGGGAACAATTCCTGGACCAACGTCTTATCCCCTATTTCAACCCTGACTTTGGCTCCAATTCCAAATGGATTGACCGCATTACCGTTCAGTTTTATCTTTAGATAATTGGTTTGGTCGGTTTCAGTATTGTTTCGGTAGAGCGTAGCAGGTGCATTAAGATTGTTGATGGCCAAATCCAAATCGCCATCATTATCAAAATCAGCATAAACAGCTCCCATGGAACAGCCTACCAAGTCCAATCCCCATTCTTGCGAGACATTTGCAAACTGAAGGTCACCTACATTTTTGTAAGCGTAGTTATGCACTTTTCCCTCTGGCATTTTTTGGGTGAGTTCCATACTGGGTATCCTTCCCTTTCCAATTGGAAAATCGTAGTTGATGTAGTCCAAATCGTTGGGTCTTCGCAAAATACCGTTGGTCACAAAAATGTCCTTATTGCCATCGTTGTCATAATCCGCCAATAGTACAGACCAGCTCCAGTCGGTTGCCTCAATACCGGAGTACCGTGCCAACTCACTAAAAGTCACCCCTTCTGATGGTTGTCCTCCTTGGTTAAGTTGTAACATATTTCGCGGTCCCTGTTCCCCGAAGCCAAAGCTTTTTTTATACTCATAAATATAGTACGGGTCCTCCCCTGCGCTGCTTTTCCGAACAACTTCATTTTCTGGTTTCATGTCCAAGGTCATGATATCGATAAGGCCATCATTATTGATGTCGGCCGCATCACTACCCATAGAAAAATTACTGCTCAAGTCCATACTGCTTTCAATACCTTCTTTGAAAGTTCCATCACATTGATTGTAGTAGAGGTAATCGTTGTCGTGGAAATCGTTGGAAACGTAAATATCTGGGCAGCCATTGTTGTCAATGTCGGTAACCATTACGGAAAGTCCATAACCTGTTGCCCCGCCATAAATGCCGGCTTCATCACTTACATCAACAAAAAGTCCGTCATCATTGCGGAGCATTCTATCCCCTGAAAGACTATCCCTAATGGCCCTTTTTTCCGATTTTACGTAAACATCAAGTTCGTGTACGGAGTGGTTCAGTTGAAATAAATCCAAATCGCCGTCGCCATCATAATCAAAAAACACACCTTGTTGGCAATACCCTTTTAAATCGAGGCCAAATTCAGATGCTCTCTCAGAAAATGTACCATCTTGATCGTTGACGAAAAGTAGGTTGTGTCCTTCAAACCGTTTTCCATCAGAAACTTGGGAAACATAAATATCCAACCACCCATCATTATTGATGTCCACCACCGTTACCCCAGTGGTCCAATTTTTTTCACCCACCAAACCCGCGACACCGGCGTTCTTAGTTTCATCCGAAAACTTAAAATTTCCCTTATTGATATACAATTTGTTGCTTACCTGATTGGCTGTAAAATAAAGGTCGGGCAGGCCGTCATTATTAAAATCACCGACACCTATGCCTCCACCATTGTAGGCGTATAAATATTCGTTGATGTTGATGGAATCCGTTTCGGTGAGCTGATTGGTGAATGCAATATTTGATGTAGCACTTGGAATTTCACTGAACAGGGTACTGCTCTTTTTTCCGCAACCCACAATCAGTAGCAGAAGAAAAAAACAAGTCCAAAAGCTCATTTTATGCATACCGAGCGAATTATTTATGCCCCACAGACAATGCTTCAACCTTATCATTGTTCTTGGCCACCAAAAGAATGTCTTGTCCGTTTAGCTTGATTGATTTGATGTCCCTGACCTGACCTTCCAATTTTAAGTCAATCTCCCGGTTTGGCACTGTTTTGAAGCCTTTTCCCCCTTGATTGAGCAAACAGACCCCATAGCTAGCATCATAGCGACCCACTTCGGGTTTCACCTCAAAAAGATTACCTCCCAAGAGTAGGTCCACAAAACCATCGCCATTAAAATCGGATGCGTGGATTGCATAAACGGGAGCCACTTGCGCTTCAATGGGAAGTGCTTGAAATTGAAACCCATCTTCGGTATTCCAGAGCACGGCACTTTCCAGATAGGTGACTTGTTGGTGCAGGGCATCATCCAACTGTTCTTCGGTAAAAATATCTTCCACAGTCTTGAGCTGGTAATCCTCATACTTCAAAAACCGTTTGTTCAAGTAAGGCATCTGTTTGGTCAAATCATGTCGGAGGGCAAGCGGATACGCAGTATCACCATTATAGGTGCAAATAATTTGATCCTGAATCCCATTTTTATCAAAATCCTTGATATAACAACTTATGGGCTGCTGTTGGCTCGCTTTAAAACGGCTGTTTAATCCATGATTGCCCAGAACATAGTCCATATCGCCGTCATTGTCCAAATCAACGGCTTCAATGGTGTTCCACCAGCCCGTTTGATTTTCCAAGCCATAGTCTTCGGTTACATTTTTAAACCTTCCATTTTGATTCTTGAACATCTGGATGGGCATCCATTCTCCCACCACGATCAAGTCGATGGCTCCATCAGCATCAAAATCGGTCCAAATGGCATCCTTTATCATTCCAATGTTCTCCAATACTTTTGCCAATTGAGCGGTTTGATTGGTAAAGCGGCCTTTTCCGTTGTTCACCAAAATGTACCCATTCTGGGGAATACCGTAAGAGCGGTCCTTAAGTCGAACCCCCACAAAGAGGTCCATGTCGCCATCTCCATCAAAATCAGCAGCCGAAACGCAGGAAGTGCTCTCTCCTGTTTGGGTGGGAAACAAATCCGTGGATTTGCTAAAGTATCCCTTACCATTGCCAAAATAAAGTCGGTCTGCCAAGGGTGCTGAATTGTATGGGTATTCATTTCCCCCACTGACCACATAAAGGTCAAGGTCGCCATCCATGTCAGCATCAAAAAACAGGGCATCCACATCTTCAGCGTTTCGATCATAGGCAAAATCGGGCACGCTCAACAACTTCATTTCGCCATTGGCCTGCTGCACAAAGAGTTTTCCAGGGCTTCCCGCAGCTCCACAGAGGTACATATCCTCCAATCCGTCGCCATTGACATCGCCAATGGCCATTTTTGGACCTTCAGTGGAATTCATATGAAACAGCAATGCATCTTTATCAAAATCACTAAATGGATTTTCCTGATGTGCCATATCTTGGGGAAGCACACTGTCATTCTTGACAAAATCAAAATTGACCTGAATACGTTTGTTCCAAAACTTATTGTCGAAAGTTAAAGTATCCGCTTCTGTTTCCTTGATTGTTACTTTTTGATTGGGAGCCACATCGGTAAGGATTGATGTTTTACCCGAAGGCCATTGAACCAACAACGTGTCCAGCGGATGACCATTTTGCAACCCAAAATTTAAAACATAGTCCATGGAGGATTGAAACCCGCGTGTTGGCATCTGTTCCTGTACCTGTGCAAGTCCACCTTGAAGCAAACTCACTTTGGCTCCAATTCCATGAGTGTTTTTTTGCTCTCCCTCCAAATCAATCTGAAGATAATTTCGGTTTGGATTGGCAGTTTCGGAAACATTCTTGTATACAAAAGCTTGCATATTCACATTGTTGACCACTAAATCCAAGTCGCCATCATTGTCCAAATCACCATAGGCCATACCATTAGAAAATCCAGGCTCATACAGGCCCCATTCTTTGGTTTTATCCTGAAAAGTGGTTTGATCTCCACCTTTATACATGAAATTGGAAATGGGAACGGAGGGAATAATATCGATGAGCTTCTTAAAGTTTACCCCATTTTCGGTGATAACGCTCCGCATAACCACTTCGTTGGAGAGATAATTGAGATAATCTTGGTTTAAAATATCCTGATAGACACCGTTGGTAACATAGATATCCTTATAGCCGTCCAAATCAAAATCGTTCATTAATACGGCCCAACTCCAATCGGTGGCCTCAACACCTTTTAGCCTCCCGTTTTCGGTGAAACTGATCTCGCCTTGGGCTAATTGCCCATTGTTCATCTGCAGCATGTTACGCGTAAACTGATTGAAATAACCATAACGTCTATTGTGCTGGTATTTGTCCCAGTTTTCGAAGGACATGGAGGTCTTGAGTCTAGCTTCATCCTTAGGCAACATTTCGGTGACGAACATATCCGGATAACCATCATTGTTCAAATCGGTGGCATCCACACCCATGGAAGCCATACCAATGGAATTCATCTGTTGGGTAAGGGTTTCCCTAAAGGTGCCATCGCCATTATTCATGTAGATGTAATCCCGCTCAAAAAAATCATTACAGATATAAAGATCTTCCCATCCATCTAAATCCAAATCCGTGACCATGATACCCAATCCGAAGCCTATAATGCTGCCAAAAATGCCCACTTCTTCGCTAGCATCCCTAAAAACACCATTATCATTGATATAAAATCGGTCTCCATTGATGGAATCCCGCTGATCACGTTCATTCTGCTGAAGATTGAAGGACCCGATGGCTCGAAACGAGTTGTTGAGCACATAGGCATCCAAGTCTCCATCATGATCAAAATCAAAAAAGGCTGCATGTGTTGATAGCCCCTTATCGGCCAATCCCATGGTTTCCGCCATTTCTTTGAAGGTGCCATCCTTTTGGTTGATAAAAAGCTCATTCTGTTTGTTGTCTCCTTCAATATCGCCTGAATTACAGACATAAATATCCAACCAACCATCACCGTCAACATCTACCATCGTAACTCCAGTTGACCATGATTTTGCACCGCCCACTCCCGCTTTTTCGGTAATGTCCTCAAAGGTAAAATTGCCTTTATTTCGATATAATTTATTCTTACCAAGGTTGGAGGTCATGTACACATCGGGAAGGCCGTCTTTATCTATATCGCCAATGGCCACACCGCCACCATTATAATAGTTGCGATAGGTAAACACATTGAAATCCTTATCATAAGTAAGGGTATTTGTAAAGTCGATGCCTGTTTGTTCCGGTGTCATTTTTTCAAACATCGGCGCCTCTTCTTTTTCTGGTTTCCCACAGGAAGCCACCAGAACCAAAAGCATAATTATATATATCCTATTTTTCTCCATACTAGCTTTTATGCTTTTGGCCTCGCTTAAGGTCGTAAAACCAAAGGTTGACCAATTGCCCGCCCAAATCTGGGGTAACGGTAATTCTACAATTCCCTTTGAGATGAACCTGGACATCATTCTTATAAAAAACAGGACTATTGACTTTAAACGTTTTTCCACCATACCATTTGTCCAGAAGGTCCAACACATCCAGTAGTAGATGATCACTATCAAAATTACCATCAATATACGATGTATAATAAATTGCCGCGTTCATTTCGGTAATGGTGTCATTGGTGAATTCTGGATAAAAATTAATGGCCGCTGGATACTGCATTCCATCCAATTTGGACTCGACCCAACTCATATTCTTGAGCCCGCCCTGCCAAAATTTCTTTTCAAGGTTTTTATCGAAACAATACTCCCTAAACTCTTTTTTGGGCATCCCAAAATACAATCCCAAAAAAAGGGAATCCTGAACCACTCCATTTTGCAATTGTTCCTTTTCATAGGCCATGTAGCGTTCAGCCTCACTCTTTTTACAGGATGCCAAACCAACCATTGCGGTAAAGGTTACCAAAACAAGTTTTGTCTTGATGTTTTTCATTGTAATGCATTCTTTTCTAATACCACTAGACTATCATTGAGTCGTGAAATCACCAAAAATTTTCCCGTTCCAATTTGAAGGGGCCGGATTTCTCGGATTTCCCCTTCAATCTGCAATCCAGATTTTGCCATGGGGATGTTTTTAAAGTTGCCATCTCCCAATCCCTTCAATAATACACCTCTAGAACCATCGTTGATTCCAACTTCGGGCTTGGCCCAATAAAAGTTTCCACCAGCGATAATGTCCAGAATTCCATCATCATCAAAATCTTCTACACGTAAGCCAAAAATTCTGGAAAACTGTGCTTCAGCTGGAAGGTCCATACGTTTAAAGGTTTTCTTTTGATTCAGAAAAACAGAAGAAGCGGTTGTAAAGACCTGCAACTTTTGAGCTTCTGCTATGGTTTGTTCCCCGAAGATGTCTTCCACGGTCTGCTCTTTATAGGAATGGTATTTTAGGTATTTTTTCTTTAAATAGGGTAATTGTTCCACAAGGTCCGAACGACCAATCAAAGGATAATCCTCCTCGCCATTATAAATGGTCAGGATATGTTCTGGCTTTCCATTTTTGTCAAAATCATGGACATACATGCTCACTGGTTTATCCTTGGTTGCCCTTAACCTGGTATTTTCACCCAAGTTCCCAGCGATTAAGTCGGGTAATCCATCTTGGTTTACATCGGCAACTTCCAAAGTGTTCCAAAAACCATTGGTGTTGGCCAATCCCAGTTCTTCTGTTTTGTTCACCAACTGTCCATTGGTGTTTTCAAATACGGTCAGGGGCATCCAATCCCCTACCAATGCCAAGTCCAAGTCTCCATCTTGGTTATAATCGAACCACTGCGCATCGGTAATCATTCCCAAATCACGTAATGCTGGAGCGATGTCCTCTCCTACTTCTTTAAAATTGCCTTTACCATCATTCTGCAACAAATAACCATTACAAGCTTCACCGTAATTGAATGGCTTTGCCCTAACCCCCACAAAAAGGTCAATGTCTCCATCGCCGTCATAATCTGCAGGAGCTACGCAGGAGCTATTTTCATATCGATTTATGGGCAACCATTGCTTGGATTCGGAAAATTGCCCACTTCCATTGTTCATATATAAACGGTCCTTGAGCGAAGAAGAACTGTTTGGAAACTCATTTCCCCCGCTGCATACGTACAAATCCAAATCGCCGTCGTTATCCGCATCAAAAAAGGCGGAGTTCGAATCCAAACTTGATTTATCTGCTTCAAAACTGGGTTGTTCCATTTTATGGAACTGCCCATCCCTGTCTTGGAGAAAGCACATGGCCGGTTCGCCTTTGTTGCCTCCCAGATATATATCCATCCTTCCGTCCCCATTAATATCAGCCGTATTGACGTGGGCAGAACCCGCAGAAATCATATCAAAAAGTAACAAATCTCTATCAAAGTCATTGAAGGATGATTTTTTGTGTAGGTATGGAATGGAGGTGGTTTTGGACGCATCCTCAAACCAAGGCTGGTCTTCTACGCTGGTAAAGCCTTTGTTTCCTTCGTCTAAATTCTTGGAATCGGAATAGGAAATGGTCAAAAATTGGTCCACATCCACATTTTGCAATGTGTTGATACGGCCATCGGACCATCTCACCTGAATGGAATCTATTCGATTTGTATTTCCCAGACCAAAATGCAATCTGTCATCCACCGTGGATTGATAGCCACGCATGGGTGCCAATTCTTGGTAAAAGGTGTTCCCTCCCGAATATACCGTTGCCTGCGTACCTAATCCCGATGTATTTATATGATGTATTTGCCCTTCAAATTTAAGGTTGATGAAATGGTTTTCCGCTTTTTTGGATTCTGCGTTATTCCTGTACACAAAGGCAGGCATGTTTACATTGCTCAACACGAGGTCCAAATCGCCATCGTTGTCCAAATCACCATAAGCAGACCCGTTGGAAAAGCTAGGGCAGTTTAAACCCCACGCTTCGGATGTGTTTGAAAAGGTAAGGTCGCCATTGTTGGCGAAAGCAAAATTGGGCATGGGATTGGATGGAATACTATCAATCAACTGCTTAAGATAACTACCTTTTTCTTTGAAAAGTCGGGCCGTTGTGATGGGGTCTGCATAAAAGTTAAGGTAGTCCAAGTCAATAAGGTCCTTAAAAATACCATTGGCCACAAACATATCTTTGTTTCCATCATTGTCATAATCGGCTATAAGGGCTCCCCAGCTCCAATCTGTGGCCTCAACCCCGGCAAATCGTGAGATTTCGGACATGCTGATATGCCCTTTGCTGTTGGGTTGACCTTGGTTGAGCTGAAGTACATTCCGTGGAAATTGACGGTGGTATCCGGCGTTCACGTTCGCTCGATACTTATTCCAATCTTCAAATATGGCTTTTGTCTTTAAGCGGGATTCTTCTTTGGGCAACATTTCGGTGACAAAGATTTCTGGCCAGCCATCATTATTGATGTCGGCCATATCAGCCCCCATGGAACCCAAACTAATCTCGCCAATAACCTGTTCCAAGGATTCGGTGAAGGTTCCGTTGCCATTGTTGATATAGAGGTAGTCTTTTTCGAAGAAATCGTTGGAAACAAAAATATCTTGCCACCCATCGCGATTAATATCACCAATGGTAACGCCAAGCCCAAAACCAATGGCACTGCCATAAATTCCAGCAGCCTCGCTAACATCGGTGAAAGAATCACCATCGTTCCGATACAATTTGTTGCCGCCGTTGGGGTCGCGAATTAAACGTTGGTCCTTTTTAAGGGTGTAACCTCCAACAGAACGAATTGAGTTGTTCAAAAGGTATATATCCAAATCACCATCTTTATCATAATCGAAAAAGGCAGCATGGGTAGAAAGACCGTAATCGGCTATGCCATATTCCTTGGCCTTTTCTTCAAACCTAAGATTTCCGTCATCATCCAACCCTTGATTGATGAATAGTTCATTATGCCGATTTTCACCCTCTGGTTTCCCTGACTTACAGATATAGATATCCAGCCAACCATCTCCGTTCACATCGGCTAGACTCACCCCGGTGGACCAGACGCCTTCTGAATTCAATCCCACATCATCGGTAACATCCTTGAACTTTAAATCGCCTTGGTTCAGGTACAATCGATTACTGACCATGTTTCCGGTGAAAAAAATGTCGGGCAGTCCGTCTTTGTTCAAGTCACCGATCGCCACACCTCCGCCATTATAGAAGTTTCGGTAGGTATAGGTGTTGAATTCTTCGGTGTATTTTAGGTCATTTCTGAAATTGATTCCGGTTTCCTCGGCAGACAGCAATGAAAAAAGGGTGTCATCTGCTGAACCGCAATCCAATGGTTCTGGATGCTCTTTGCATCCAGCCATCAACATTAGCAAACAAATGACTCCCCTTTTTAACATACTATCCTACTTCAATTTCCAAAAAATAAGAAAAGACACAAAAGTATTTGTGTCCTTTCTATAAAACTAACTAAAACAAACTAATAAAAGAATAACTAATGATTTAGAATCTAGTATCCAGGATTTTGCGCCAAATTGGGGTTACCATTTCTTGCGCCGGTAGGAACAGGATAGAGATTCTTGTTTGGATCAGTGATGGTTTTTTCCCACCATTGGTTGGTAAACCTGTCGAACCTGATCATCACAGTCCTTGAATAACATTCAAAGGCCAACTCCCTTTGGATTTCATCATAAATGTCATCTTCGGTCAATGGGCTTATTTCACCCAATCCAGCTCTTTCGCGTACCTGTCTTACCAACTCAACAGCTTCGGTACTTCCGTTGTCCATTCTCCAAAGTGCTTCAGCACGCATCAATAGGATACCACCATATCGATATACTGGAACGTCGTTGTCCATGGCCAAGGCGATACCGCTTTCGAATTCAAATTTTCCGATCCTAGCACCAGATTGACTGAAAGCCTTAGGTGTCAACTCATTGATATAAGGCGTGAAAATCAAAGGCTCACCATCTGGATCAGGGTTTCCTTGTGAATCAATTTCGATAGCTCCGTTAGGGTCCATGATTGGCTCTCCAGATGCCGTATATTGCTGTCCGGTAATGAACATTTCTTTTCTGGCATCTGTATCTTCAAAAGAATTGTAGAATTCTTCAAGCGCAGTAAATCCATTCCAAGGACCATCTGTAAAATTATACGTGGCCTTGTTCAATGGGTGCAACGTTTTCATGTGCATCACCAACGCTTGCCCACTTGTCTTGGAATAAGGAACCACCAAGATGTTCTCTCCAGATCCTTCGTTCAAGTAAGTGAAGTTGTCCAAATAAGCGGGTTCCAAGAAATATTGTCCGCCATCAATGATTTGCTGCGTTAAATCAGCAACTTTTTGCCATTGTGCAGTTCCGGTATAGACTTCAGCATTGAGGTAAACGTTGGCCAAAAGGGACATAGCTGCCCATTTATTGAATCTTCCGTAATATTCGCCGCCAGTAGTTTCTGGCAAAGTTGGAATTAATTCCTCCAATTCAGAAACGATAAAATTGTATACTTCGGTTCTAGGTGTACGGGATGGATTCACTTCTGCATCAGCAAAGGAAGTAACCAACGGCACATCTCCCCATAGGTCCATTACCATAAAGAGGTATTGGGCCCTTAAAACTCGTAACTCATTTATAGCAGCTTCTGTATCACCTGCAGTTGCTGAGAATTCTTCAATGAATCGGTTACAGTTGGAAATCCCCCCGAAATAAACCCTCCAAGCATTCTCGATGCTTCCTAGGTTATTCTCCCACTCGTGTCTATGCAAGCGGGCCCAAATACCACCATCATCCCAAGGTCCAAACTTGGCGGGAGCGGCACTGGTCTCAGAGGATAGTTCCTGTAAATTAAAATACGATTCATGATAATCCCTCAACGGAGCATAAGCCGTTACAATGGTTGCTAGTTGCGTATCTGTTGTGGTATATTCCGTTTCAGGGGTAAGTTCGCTATATAAAGTGGTCTCCAAATCTGAGCAGGAATTTGTCCCCGCCAGTAAAATGCCGACCAATGTCAATTTAGTTAATATTGATGTCCTTTTCATTACAATTGTTTTTTAGAATGTTACGTTTAGACCTAAACTAACGGTACGGGTCCTGAAATAAGAGCTACGGTCGTCAATTCCAGGAGCAAGTGGGTCACCGAAAAAGTCATAGTGTACCTCTGGATCCACCCCGGTATACCCGGTTATCACAAATAGGTTCTGGCCTGAAGCATAGACCCTAAAGTCCTTGATCAAGTCTGTTTTCAAATCGATGTTATACCCTAAGGTAATGTTATCCAATTTGAAGAAATCAGCCTTCTCAACATAATAACTATTCCAGTTCTCACCTTCGGACAATTCTGGTAGATAGTATTTTGTACGAACAACGTTATAGTTGTTGGAAGCTCTTGGAGATTCATAATAAGCTCTGTTGATGTTCACCAAACTGTGACCAAATGCACCTCTTAAAGTAGCACTCAAATCAAAGTTTTTATAACGGAACGTATTGCTCCACGCTAATTCAAAATCTGGAAGTCCATTTCCAACAACCACAGCATCATCCTCAAGGGTAATCACCCCGTCACCATTTTGATCGGTGATAATACGTGTTCCGTCTTCGGCAAGTCCTTCAAATATTGGAGCAATGATTTCACCAATAGGTTCACCTTCTTCCAATTTAATAGGGGTAACACCATTCAATCCTGGAGGTCCTAAATTTCCTCTAAATGTCTTTTCTGTTTCTCCATTCAAGGTAACCAACTCGGTATTAAATGTTGAGAACGTTACTCCTGTAGTATAGTTCACATCCCTAGTCTGCACCAAGGCAGCGTTCAATGCAATCTCCAAACCATTGGATTTCAACTCTCCAATGTTACGGAGCGTCCTGTCAAAAAAGTTAGGTGGTACGGCAACATTGATGAACTGCAATACGTCTGAAGTATTTCTGGTGTACCAATCGATAGATCCGTACAATCTTGAGTTCAATACTCCGAAATCCAAACCAATGTTGGTCTCTGCTTTTTCTTCCCATTTTAAATCTGGGTTTGGGTTGGATGCAAAGTTAACCCCTTGTAAGTATCGGCTATTGTTAAAGAATACCCTTGAACCTCTTGTTAAACGGGTTCTATACTCGTAATTCTGGGTTGGAAGGTTACCGGTAACCCCGTAACCTGCACGAAGCTTAAGGCTACTAAAAGGGGTGTCAAACAACTGAGCGATATCCAAACCACCACTTACCGCATAAAAATTACCCCATTGCTCGTTGGTACCAAACTTGGATGAACCTTCACGTCTGTAGGATGCACTCACAAAATATTTGTCATCCCAGTTAAACATGGCCCTTCCAAAGTAAGAAATCAATCGGGATTCTTCCTTTTGACTATTCAACCCTACCAAGGCATCATTACCTGTAGCGGAACCCAAACCAAGCTCCAAGGCATTGTACAACAAATCATCAGTAATGAAGTTTGTGTTAAATGCATTGAAATTTGTGAATGTAAATTCCTGCCATGAATATCCTCCTAATAGGGTGAATTTAAGATCGCCAAAATATTTTTCGTAGTTGGCTGTCAACTCGAAAAGTTCGTTCTCACGATCTTCAGCTTCCTTTCGAGCCCTACCACCTTGTCCAGCTGCGGAAGAAAACCGCATTTTGGAACCGTAATATTGCGACCGTTGATCACTTTCGTGCTGCAAAGAATAGAAAGCGGCAACATTAAGATTGTCTGTTAGCTTATAATCCGCTTTAACCGTACCCAAGAGTGTTGAGAAAATTCCATCATCAGTGGTTTCTTGAGTAATGGCATAAGGGTTGTGATACTCAGGCGTATTGGGCTCCCAATAGCCATTAGCCGGGTCATTGTCTATGTAAACTGGCGCAGTTGGGTCAGCAATAATGGCAAAACGTTGCGCCTCATAAGGCATGAAGGTTGCCTTTCTCTTTGTTAAGGTACCATTGAAAGTCAAGGTCAACTTATCATTCAATGCACGTTGCGTCAAATTGAATCTCAAGTTGAATTGATCGAACCCACTGCCAAGAGATACACCTTCTACATCCCTGTAGTTTACGGAAGCTCTGTAATTTCCGTTTTTCATACCATTTGAAACGGCAAGGTTATGAACGTTAGTTACCCCTGTGCGGGTTACCAAATCCAACCAATCCGTTTCATAGCCATTGTCGATACCGCCAGCTTCTATATATTGTGCAGGCGTAGAGTTCTCAACGAATTTAGCCACACTTTCCATAGATATATAGGTATTGTACTCCACACGCGAGTTGTCAACTCCTCTAGTTTTCTTGGTAGTTACCAAAATTACCCCGGAAGCACCCCGTGTACCATAGATAGCGGCTGCAGAACCATCCTTCAAAACTTCGATGGATTCAATGTCGTTGGGGTCGATACTCTGTAGAGAACCTCCCAGTACTCCATCAATGACCACCAAAGGTTGAGAGTTGGCACCAAACGTGGATAATCCCCTCAATCGGATGTTAAATCCTCCGTTGGGGTCATTCCCTGGTCTGGCAATGGATAAACCTGCCACTTTACCTTGAAGCAACTCTGCCGGGTTGTTGATGTTTCCTTTGTTAAAATCCTTGGTGTCAACACTGGCGACAGCACTGGTAATCTCGCGACGTTCGACGGTACCATAACCAATTCCTGTGATGGTCACCTCATCCAATTGGGTAAAATCTTCCGTCAACGAAACGTCAATCGTTGTTTGGCCTCCTACCGTAATTTCCTGCGATTTAAATCCTACATAGGAAAACACAAGAACATCTTGGCTATCAACATTGAGTTGATAAAGACCATCAAAATCGGTAACTGTTCCCACGCTCTTTCCCTTTACAATGACATTTGCACCGGGAATGGGCGAGCCCGTAGCGGCATCCGTTACGGTACCGGAAACTGTTTTTCCATCTTGGGCATGCACTTGTACACCCAATAGAAATGTGAAAATTGCCAATAACCAAAGACTCTTGGGCACTCGCAACATCACACATGATAGTTGTTTGTTTTTCAGCATTTTGTTTAGTTTACGTTAAATAAGTGTGCGTTTTACACATGCAAGGAAGTGAATTAAATTGGAATTTGCAAATATTTCGTTAAAAAAATGTACATTTAACACTTAACAGGTATTCTATTTATCGCTCCCAAAAATTTTTAAGTAATATTTTTACATTTTGACCTATAGTACATGAAAGTATCCAAAGCCCCTAAAATAGCCACGTCAGACACTATGCCCCTCAATTATTACCAAAAGGAGGACCAGGTTTTACTTGCGGTGGATTGTATCATTTTTGGGTTTCATAAAAAGAGTTTAAAAGTGTTGCTCATCAAACGTAACTTTCAACCTGAAAAAGGAAAATGGTCTCTAATTGGTGGATTTCTTAAAAGAAATGAACAGCTGGACCAAGCTGCAGAAAGGGTCCTGAGTACATTGACCGGGCTAAATAATATATATATGGAACAACTCTACACCTATAGTAAGGTGGATAGGGATCCCGGGCAACGAACTATCTCGGTTGCCTACTATGCTTTAATCAATGTCAGTTCCTATCAATATGACGGTATTCATATTGAATCTGCCCAGTGGTTCGATCTAGAAGAAGCACCTCCTTTAATTTTTGACCATAATGAAATGATTGAGCGAGCAATGGCACGACTCAGAAGAAAGGCAATGACCAAACCTATTGGTTTTGAATTGCTCCCCGAAAAATTCACCATGCGAAAGCTTCAAAACCTATACGAGTCCATTCTGAACAAAAAATTGGACAAGCGCAATTTTGTAAATAAGATTATTTCGCTGGATGTTTTGATCAAACTCAATGAAAAAGACATGACGACATCCCGAAGAGGTGCCTTTCTCTATGTGTTTGACAAAGAGAAGTACGAGAAAAAAGTAGAGGAAGAAGGGTTTATTTTTAAAATTTGACTATTCCCACATCACCCCCATTTAAATAATTCCTTCTCAATCCTTCCACAATTCATAAGCTTATTTAACCCAACTATTTGGTTTACACCAAAATCTTTTGTTATTTTATAAATGTGAAAAACACACATGTAAAAAGGAATGCAAGAAAAACACTTTATCCAAGACTCTGAATTTAGGTCAAGTCAAGCAACATAAAAGCATCATCCCTTTCGAATTCATAACACCTCAAAAGAACGCCAGCCACTTTTGTTCCTTTAAAGCTGATTGGATTCTTCAATTAAATTAAATATCAAATAACATGAAAACTAACAAACTCTTCACCCTTTTATTCTTGACATCGCTATTGCTGTCGACCTTGGCATACGCCCAAAACCAAAATAAGATTGGCTTTTTGGAAAAACCTGTTCCAATTGCCTCCGTAAATGATATTGAAGGCTTCTTTGGTGACCGAATTGCATTGAATCGAGATGTCTATCTTAAGGATTTTCCTATTGATGAATATGTAGATTTTGTTGTGTCCAGACAGCATACGGAATGGAATTGGACGAAAGCTGAGCAACATGGCAAATGGGTGGAATCAGCTTATTTGTCCGCAATCCAAAGTGGAGACGAAGAATTGCTGGCCAAAGCAAAAGCTGTGCTAAAACGTATTATAGATTCGCAAGAGGAAGAAGGCTATGTTGGTGCTACCGCAAAGTCTTTCCGGACTCCTGAGCGACCTGTTCGAGGGATGGATGCCTACGAGCTTTATTTTGTGTTCCATGCATTTCTTACGGTGTATGAAGAAACAAACAATCAGGAGGCATTGACCGCCGCCGAAAAATTGGCTGACTATTATTTAAAGTATTTCGGTCCAGGAAAACTTGAATTTTGGCCATCAGACCTTCGATATCCAGAAAACAAGGGCAAAGAGGTTAAAGGAACCTCAGAATTTGCCGGTCACAGTGTACACTATTCCTGGGAAGGAACCTTGCTATGTGACCCAATTGCACGACTTTACGAACTTACAGGGAAAAAGAAGTATCTGGACTGGAGCCAATGGCTTGTCAATAATATTGATAAATGGAGTGGCTGGGATGCGTTCTCCCGATTGGATTCCGTTGCAGATGGAACGTTAGGGGTGGATAAGTTGCAACCATACGTTCATTCCCATACCTTCCACATGAACTTTATGGGTTTTCTCCGATTATATCAGATTACTGGAGATAAATCACTCCTTAGAAAGGTGGCTGGCGCATGGGATGATATCCGAGAACGTCAAATGTTCATTACCGGAGGGGTCAGCGTTGGGGAACACTACGAATACGATTATGTAAAACCGCTTTCAGGAAATGTTGTTGAAACTTGCGCCACCATGTCTTGGATGCAACTGACCCAGTTGTTATTGCAATTAACAGGAGACACCAAATATGGAGACGCTATTGAACGTCTTATGATCAACCACGTATTTGCTGCACAGGATTGCCAAGGAGGGGTATGCCGTTACCACACTGCACCCAACGGGGATAAACCCAGTGGTCATGATGGGTTTTTTCATGGACCGGATTGTTGTACGGCAAGTGGGCACCGAATCATTTCCTTACTGCCAACATTCCTTTATGCCGAAAAGGGTGGTGAGTTTTTCATCAATCAATATATCCCTTCCAGTTATGCTGGCGACCAGTTCAGTTTTGATGTAGCGGGCAATTATCCCGAAACGGAAAACTTCAGCATAAACTTCACTGCCGGAAAAAATGTACACAAGACCATCAATCTAAGGATTCCTTCTTGGTGTTCCTCTCCCAAAGTAAGTGTCAATGGAGAGTCTGTTGTCAATGTTACCTCTGGCAGCTATTTGACATTAAAGGGGAAATGGTCACAAGGAGATAAAATCGACATTAGTTTTCCTATGGAAACCCAATGGGTAAAACGTGAAAATCATAGCGATTATGTTACTTCTCTACTACCTGGTGGAGAGATTATGTACAAAGAGGAACCGACTGACAAAACTCCTTATGCTTTTATCCGTGGCCCAATCGTATATTCTCTTGACATGGTTTGGAACAAGCAGATACATAATGATGATGTGGATATAGATGGCGATATCCGGATTGATACAACTGTAGAACCCATCCAAATTGACAAACCCTACGAAAATATTCTAGGTCCTGTTTATAAAACCAAAGCACTTTATAAAGGAAGTGAGACCGATGTGGTTCTGACCCCGTTCACCAATATTGGACAATGGTACCGGCCCGATGAACCGAAACCCGTTCGAGAAGCGGATGCTTTCACCTATGGCATTTGGCTTTTTAATGAAGGTACCAAGTAAGCATCAACAATAACATTTAGTGGCATACCCTGAGGTTTTCTTTGTTAGCAAGAGAACTAAAGGGTATGCTGCTTTTTAAGATAGTCTACAGTGAAACCCCACGTTTCCATGGAATAAAATCATCTTGATTTAGATTCATCGCCTTAACGGTTTTAACACCGCTTGCCACATCAATTATGAATTCCAGAAGTTCCTCCCCAGCTTGTTGGATTGATTTTTCCCCTCGGATAATAGGGCCGGCATCAAAATCGATGATGTCGGGCATTCGTTGTGCCAATTCGGAATTTGACGAAATTTTCAACACCGGAACCACCGGATTCCCGGTTGGTGTACCCAAGCCCGTAGTGAACAATATAATATTAGCCCCTGCTCCCGCCATTGCGGTGGTACTCTCCACATCGTTGCCAGGGGTACATAGGAGGTTCAACCCCTTCTTTGAAATGTACTCTCCGTAATCCAACACATCTTCTACGGGAGAAGTCCCGCCTTTTTTTGCTGCTCCCGCTGACTTCATGGCATCGGTAATCAACCCATCTTTAATGTTCCCGGGAGAAGGGTTCATATCAAATCCAGAACCTGCTTCCACTACAGATTTTTCAAAAGAGTTCATTAAGTCCAAAAACCTATGGGCCTCATGGTCACTCACACATCGGTTTACCAATTCTTGTTCCACTCCACACAATTCAGGAAATTCAGAAAGAACCGCTGTACCTTCCAAAGCAACCAGTAGGTCGGACACATATCCAAGTGCTGGATTGGCCGAAATTCCAGAAAATCCATCTGAGCCTCCACATTCCAGACCTATTCGCAGCGTTGATAATGGTACTGGGGTTCGTGCAATGTCATTAGCTTTTTTAAGGGCTTCAAAAGAATCCTTGATGATGATTTTGAGCATTTCATCAACGGTACCCATTTGCTGCTGCTCAAAAATGAGCACTGGCTTTTCATTTTTTGGGTTGAGTTTGTCCAAGGCATCTTTAAATATCTTGACCTGAAGGTTCTGACATCCCAAACTCAGCACAGTACAACCGGCCACATTGGGATTGTTCACGTACCCGGCCAATAATCTGGCCAATGACTCCGAATCCTGCCGTATTCCGCCACAGCCTCCGTGATGCGTGATAAACTTGACTTCAACATTGTCAAAAACCTTTTCTTTGATGGTTTCAGGCTCATTTGTGTCCTTACCACTGATCAAGGAACGTAAAAACAACCGATGGTCACTTGTTTTTTGATTGAGCAATTCCTTTTCAAAAACTTCTTTAAGCACCTCAATATTCCTGTTTTCACAAAAGACCAATGGAAAGAACAACCAAACATTTCGGGTTCCTACCTGGCCATCCTTTCGGTGATAGCCCATGTAAGTCCTATTTTTCCATTTTTCAATATTTGGAGGTATCCAAGAAGTGATACTGGTCTTTTTCTTCACTTTGGCGGTTTCATGCTTCACATTTTCGGTCGTTAGAACCTCGCCTTTGGCTATGGGCCGAGATGCTTTTCCTACCAAAACACCATACATAACAATGGCTTCCCCCACTTTGAAATCCTCAAGAGCAATTTTATGCTTCGCACTCACACTTGAAGTAGGGAAAATGGGTTCACCGTCGCACAAGATAGATTCATGTGCAGCCAAATCCTGAAGGGCCACCGCCATATTATCGGCTTCATGTATTTTTAGCAGTTTTTTCATGTTAGGCCATCACTTTTGATGCATAGTTCCGATATCCTTCTTCTACCCCATGGACTTCAATCTCTTGAAGGACCAGTGCAACAGTTTCCGTTAACTCTGGGATTTTGGTCAAGTCTCTCCCCCAAAAATCGGGATTTTCCAAGATTTTGGATACGGTATCCGTCAATTTGGGTAAATTCCAAGCGGTTTCAAAATACTTCACCACATTTTCGCCATCATTAACCGGAAGTTTTGCACCTGCATAATCCCCTTTGTAAAATCGAATTAAGCAGGCCAAGCTGAATGTCAATCTTTTTGGAAGCTTATCATTTTTTTCAATATACCCCATTAAACTGGGCAGCACCCTTACCTTGAATTTGGAAATTGAATTGAGGGCAATGCTGGACAATTGATGCTGAATGTATGGATTCCGAAAACGGTCAAAAACTGCATATGCAAAATTTTCCAACTCCTTTTTATCCATATCCAAAGTGGGTATGATTTCCTCAAAAACCACTTTTCGAATAAAAGTTCCCGTAAATGTATTTTCGATGGTTTCCCGAACAGTGGTATTGCCAAAAAGTATGGAAAAAGGGACCATCGCGGTATGTGCTCCGTTCAATATCCGCACCTTTCTTGTGCGGTACGGCTGCATATCCTCAATAATCTTGACATCTAAGTCGATGTTGGCAAAAGGCAATTTTTCCTTCAGTGCGGCACCTCCTTCAATAATCCACAAAAAATAGTGCTCTGCCGTAACCATCAATCCATCTTCGTAATCCAGTTGCTCAGCGTAGGATTGAAAATCATCTTTTGGATATCCCGGTACTATCCTATCCACCAAGGTATTGTGAAAGGAATTGGCATCTTTAAGCCATGTGGTAAATTCATTTCCAAGTTCCCATTTTACACTATAGCGGACCAGTATCTCCTTTAGTGTATCTGCATTGTAATTGATAAGTTCACAAGGAATGATGGTCAGTCCTTTCTCAAAATCACCATTGAAATGCTGAAATCGCTCAAATAAAAATCGAACCAATTTTGCTGGAAACGAATTGGGCGGCTCCATCGCAAAGCTGTCGTTTTCGTCAAAAGCAATGCCGGCTTCGGTAGTATTTGAAATGACATATTGAAGGCTTTCCACTTTAGCCAAATCACAGTAGGCACTGAAATCTGCATATGGATTGACCCCTTTTACAATATTTGAAATTAGGTGCTTTTCCTGAACGGGCTTTCCATCCTTGATACCATTTAAAAAGAGCGTATAAAGTCCATCTTGTTGGTCCAGAACATGGACCAAACCTTCTTTTATGGGCTGCACAATGGCAATTCCTGCCTGAAAACCAGTTTCATCATTCAAACGTTGAAAGGAATAATCCACAAAGGCACGAAGAAAGTTGCCCTCTCCAAATTGAACAATTTTAATGGGCAGCTTTTCACCTACGGAAATTGTATTTCTGTCCAACCTCATTTTTTATTGTAGTAGTCCCGTAACACAAAAAAGGCCTTTTTCTTGTACCCTTTTTCTGAAATCAAACCCTTTCTGTTCCACCCATCCTGAACACCCGGCAATTGCCGCAACGGTGATTGAAAATCAACCAAAATCCATGGTGTCATCCCAACAAGACCATCAATTTTATCAAACATGGCCAAGCTTTCTTTGTACAGATATTCCTGAAACTCTTCGCTCCAACGGGTGCGTTTGTCAGCATAAAATCCTTGCAGAGCCCCCCCCTCCAAATTCACTTACAATAATGGGCTTCTCAAAACCTGCTTTAAATGTTTTCCCTCTGGTCTCTTCAGGGGCGCCACCATACCAACCCAAATATTCATTTATGCTGATGATGTCCAATTTATCAATTAATGGATCATTATATGTATACACACTATCTGGATGGCCATCCAATTCTTGATCTTTTTTGATGGCTGCTGAAAGTAAGCGGGTATCATCAAGTGTTCTGATGTAATCGGCCAAATCCCCCAAAAAAGCATTTCGGTCTGGTATGGACGCTGTTTCGTTGGCGATGGACCAAATTATGGAACTGGCCCTGTTATAATCCCTATTGATGAGTTCCTTATACTGCGCCTTTGCCTTTTTGAGCACTTCAGGATTTCCCCATTGGATTCCCCAATACAACGGTAATTCTTCCCATAGTAAAATTCCCATCTTATCGGCTAAGCGAACAATGTTTTCCTGATGCGGATAGTGGGCCAACCGAATAAAATTACACCCCAGTTCCTGCGCCCAGTCCAAAACGAGCTTTGCATCTTCACTAGAATTGGCACGATCTTTACGAAGTGGATTTTCATCATGAAGGCAAATACCCTTTAAAAAAATGGGCTCCCCATTCAGCAGGATTTGTTTTCCCTTTGTTTCAATGGTCCTAAAACCGATTTCATCACTGATTGTATCATCCCCAGCTTGTATGTGCACCTGATAGAGTTTGGGATTTTTGGGCGACCACAATTCCAACCCTTTCACATTTAGGGTAAAACTTGTAGCGTCTTCATTTTTTATGATTATTTCTTGGTCGACTTTTAATTCTGGGATGCTAATACGGGCTTTTGAAGGCAAGGTATTCCCCGTAAATTCCAATTTCCCCTGTATTTGTTTTGTGCTTTTGCCAAGGGTTGATTTATCCAATGCGATGAAATAATTATTGACAAAAGTTTTGGGAACCTCAATCAATTTAACCTCTCGAATAATTCCCCCATGATTGAACCAATCCGTGACCTTGGATGGAATATAATCCGCCTTTCGAGAATTGTTTACACCAACAATGAGAAAATTATCTTTTTCCTTTAGCAAATCGGTGACTTCGTAGGAGAATGGCGTGAATCCCCCTTCATGCTTGCCCAAAACCTCCCCATTGAAGGTGACGGTGGCCATGTAATTTGCAGCCCCAATATTGATGAAGTATCGTTTTCCTTCGGAAATATCGACTTTATCAAAGGTTCGTCTGTACCAAATTGTCCCTTCAAAATAAGAGAGCTCAGGGTGTTGTACGTTCCAACTACCGGGCACCCAAAGGGTTTTTCCACGACTGAAACCGTATTCAACACGGTCAGATTTGTCCTTCGGTACCGCATTTTTGTATACAGGCATTCCTCCCATTCCACCCGTTTCATAGGCATCCACTACATACTCCCATTTACCATCCAGACTGGTGAAGTTGCGGTTTTGGGTATTAGTAATAAATACGTCTTGAGCTTGTGATGTACCACAGAACAGCATCGCAATGAATAAAAATAGCGGGGTAAGCTTCGTAGAGTTCATAAAACTGGATTGGTTAGCAAGGATTCAAAACAATAGTACCACTTTGGACAAACATCCAAAAGAAATAAATCCCATTAAATTTATGGATAAAATGTGAAAACAACACTTTAATTGTCCCATTTCACACAATGATACACTCAACCAAATAGACAAGGAATCATCGGCTGAAAATAGAGTTCGAAAAACTTGGTGGGGGCAACTTTGATATAATCCATCGGAAACTGTAAGACCGTAATTGAGGAAGATTTAAACGGACCGAAGCATGGAAGGTAAAAAAAGAAAAAAGCTAAACCCAGAACAGATGCTGTCTGGATTTAGCTTGCAGTGCAGAAGTCGTTATGATATAGCCGCTAAATAACGTTTCTCCACCGATTTCCAGTCAACAATATTCCAAAAAGCATCAATGTACTCTGGTCTTTTGTTTTGGTAGTTAAGGTAATACGCATGTTCCCAGACATCCAATCCCAAAATCGGGGTGCCTTGGTCCGGTGCCGTATCCATTAAAGGATTGTCTTGGTTTGGGGTGGAAGTAACTTTTAAATCGCCATCTCCATCTACAATCAACCAAGCCCATCCGGAGCCAAATCTAGTGGCTGCTGCATTGGAAAAAGCAGTTTTCAACGCATCCAAAGAACCAAAGTCACTTTCGATGGCTTCAGACAATTTTGCAGGGATTTCGGAACCATTGGGTGTTAAAATAGTCCAGAACAAACTGTGGTTGTAGTGTCCGCCACCATTGTTTCTTATACCTCCTGACAGTTTAGAAATCTTGCCAAACAAGCTCTCCAAATCAGCATCTTCCAAGTTGGCCTCCTGCAGGGCATCGTTTAATTTATTCACATACCCTTGATGATGTTTTGTATGGTGAATCTCCATGGTTGTGGCATCAATATAGGGTGATAATGCATCGTAACTGTACGGTAATTCCGGTAGTTTGTAACTCATAATATGTAGATTTGATTAAATGATTTTTAAATACAGTACAAAGATAGTACATTTGTATAATAAACCAAATATTTACTTTGTTTATTATGAATAATAATATTCAAGAAAACGAGAAAGCCATTTGGATACTGAAGAATGAAGGTGAAAAAACCTTGAAGGATTTGGCTCAGCAACTTGGTGTTACCACTGAAGGAGCCCGTTTTCAGCTTTTGAAACTATCCAATGAAGGTTATGTAAAGTCCGAGAGTCGCGCTATTGGGCGAGGGCGTCCCCAACAATTTTGGTCGTTGACCCAAAAAGGACATGCCAAGTTCCCAGACTCACACTCAGAACTTACTCTGAGGCTGATCAATAAGATAAAGGAAAATTTGGGTGAGGATACCCTCTCCGAAATTATCAGTTCCACAGGGCAGGATAACTTGGCTAACTATCGCAAATCCATTTTAGAAACTGATTCCTTGGAGACCAAAATCCAAAAACTGGCGCAACTCAGAGAAAAAGAAGGGTATATGGCCTATTTTGAAAAAACGGAGAACGGCGATTTCCTATTGATAGAAAACCACTGCCCCATTTGTGCAGCAGCTACCTTATGCCAAGGATTTTGCTCCACCGAATTGAACACATTTCAATCCATTCTTGGCCCTAATACCAAAGTGGAACGCGTTGACCATATCTTGGCGGGTGCTCGGCGCTGTGCTTACCTCATTCAAGAAAAGTAAAAAGGCCGTACAATTTCTTGCACGGCCTTTATTTCAAAACGTTTGTTGATTACTGCTGCGCCATCTCAAGATTAATGTTCAACTCCACATCATCTCCCAGCGTTGGGGTGTCACTTCCCACTCCAAATTCCAGTCGATTTACAGTGCCTGTAAGTTTTAGACCTGCTTTCAACTTTTGACTACGTTGGTCCGTGATAATACCATTTACTTTACCGGCCAAGGTTACAGGCTTGGTAACTCCATGCATGGTTAAATCTCCTTTGAGGGTAAAGGTTTTATCCCCAGTTTTTTCAAAATTTGTGCTTTTAAAAGACATTACAGGATGCTCCTCCGCTGCAAAAAAGTCTGGACTCTTTAAGTGATTATTTCTGTTTTCGTTATCCGTATCGATGCTTGCCACTTGAATGGTCACATCAAAAGCTGCATTGTTAAAATCATTACCCGCTGTTGCCGTTATATCGAATTCTCCAAAATGGCCTTCCACTTCTGAAATCATTAAGTGGGTAATTGCAAATCCTATTTTTGAATGTGCATTATCCGATTTCCAGGTTGATTGTGCTTGAATAGTTGTTCCTATTAGAACTAGTGCTAGAAAAAATGACAGTTTTCTCATACTCATTACTTGTTTAATTGTGATTGTATAGTTTTACTTGAAATTCTAATTTTAAATGATTTGTGTATAAGCGGTTTGCTGACCGCAATCAAACAAAATACTTTTTTGGTCTGAATCTTACAGCTTGTTCCTCCTCAAATTTTTTACGACTTCCATGCTTACCCAATAAATATTTGAAAATCGGGCATTCACTCCTGAGGAATCTCTTCGGGAAAAGAAAAGAAACCTTTCGTCCGGTGAAATATATGGGCCACTTTCCCAATGAACGGTATTGATTTCATCCCCAAGATTAAAGGCTTCGGACCAATTTCCATCCCCATCCTTAAAAGTCACATACAAGTCTGCCTTTCCATGACCGCCATCACGAACAGAACCAAAAACCATATAATCTTCATTGGGAGAAATCACTGGGTCTCCTGCATCATCCTTATTAAAAGGTCCGTTTACCATATTTTTTGTGAAATGTGAGCCATTGATGGATGCAGATTCAAATATCCTGCCATTCATTTCCAATGAAGGATTTTCAGGGTCAGGCAGATACGTAGTCGCAAAAAACAATGTATTTTTTCTGGATACTGACATAAACCAATCCCGACTATTAGAACTCAGCGAATCCATTTTCTTGGGTTCTGACCAATCGCCATTTTTCATGCGTTTGGAATTCCAAAAGTTGGGCGGATAATCTGCCACAAAATATAAATCTTGGTTATCTGGAGATATCATGGGTTCTCCAATGAACCAAAAATTTTCATACTTGAATTCCTTTACAAATTGAGGCGTATCCAAAACCACACTAGTATCATCTACATTTTTAATTCTCAAAATCCGTTCATAGCGCCAAATGGCTGAATCGGTTTGGGTAAACAAGTGTTCTCGACCATCTGGGCTCATCGTTAAGTTCTGCTGATATCTTCCGTCCACATTGATAATTCCCGCTGCATATAGTTTAGGACTGGGGCCCGGATAATTTTCATCCAAATAGTGGACCTTCCTCTTACATCCAGGAAAAACCATCATCAATCCAAAAATCAACATTATGTACTTGATTTTCATTTTTTAAGATTTCTTGATGGCCTTTCCACTTCCTGAACGTTTACGTCCTACAACCTCAAATTGTTCATTCCAGATTTTAGCGGTGTTGATTGCCCATTCCATACAAATTCACCCGCTATGCCTTCTGGAAGTTCAATGGATGCTTTGAGTTTCTTTCCAGATTTTTCGTAATTGACGGAAATAGCTCCCGCGGGATGCGGCATTTTACCACCAATCTTGTCAATATCACCCAAATGAGGTTCTATTTTAACGGTCTTAAAATTGGGAGAGGCACTTTCTATCCCCAAAAGAATCCTAAAGAATTCAATATTCGGGCTAGAGCCCCACGCATGACAATCAGAACGTGTTGTTTCTACTTGAGAAGTTTCACCCCAAGTGGTCAATCCCAATTCCATATTCTTTCTCCAAACATCCAACCAGTCCAAATACTGATTGCCATAGCCGGCCTCATTCAAGGCTAAATGCAAATAGTAGCTGAAATATATGGACGCTGGTGCCAATGACTCATCCTCCAATAGTGATTTTCCAATGATTTTTTTGGTGTCATCATCCACAATATTAGCCAATATGGCCAAAGAGTTGGAATGCTGGGAATATTTGTCCTTAGCCGGAGTATCCGCAAACAATTGTTTGGATTCATCCCAATATTTTCTTTTGATGGTCTCCGTCAATTGGTCCGCCATTGTGGAATATAGGGTCACAAACTCCGGCTTGCCCATTGCCTTTTCCAATGCAATTCCAGATTGCAATGCATGTAACATTTGAAGGTCCAACGCTGCTGATGAGCCATCTTCGGCCATGGGGGCCATACCAAAGTTCCAAGCTGGCACCCAGTCGGTATAGTTCCAGCCAGGTACATTTTTCAACGAACCGTCATCATCCAAATAGGTTATGAAGTAGTTCAAAACCTGACGTGAACCCATCAATTTTTCCGTGATAAAATCCGTATCGCTGCCATACATCATATAATCGTACAGCATGCTTACATACCAAAGGGAATAGGTTGGAATCACCTGATTTTGTCTATCGGGATACCTACTGAGCGTATAGCCATCGGGTTGTCTTGAATAATCCAATAGGTTGATGGCATTTTTGATCAAACGGTCATCACCACTGTTATAAAATGACACGAAATGTTGGATTCGCGTATCGCCAACATACTGCAATCGCTCGTAATATGGGCAATCCATATAGGTATCCACAGCACAAAGGCGGGCGGTTCTCCAGCCAATTTCCATCATATCGGATAGCTCTTTTCTATCGGAAATAAGGTTGGCTTTCATCTGGAAAGGATATCCAGTGAACGTCCCATAAATATCAGTGATGGTCAAAGGTTCATTCTTGGTGTTCACCTCAACCTCCACATACCGATACGTTCTGTAGGTCAGCGAAGTGTACTCTTGATTTTCGGTTCCGTTGGAAATGATACTATCCCTTCTCCCAATCATGGTTTTACCATCAATCACATTCCGATTACCTTTGGCGCCTTCGCTATCATAAAGTCCTTCCGCATATTGAACTGTAATAACACTATTCTTGCCTCCACTGAACAAAACACTGAGATACGCATTGGTCAAGTGTTCTTGATCCAACAAAATTTTCGCTATGGAATTGGCATCAATCTTTATGGAAGCTGGCTTTTCCGGAAAAGAGGATGGCACCTTTACCCCTTCTGATTTTCGAACACTGACCAAACGTTCCTTGGTCAATTCCATTTCAGGTAAAATTGAAGGAACCAAGTTCCACCCATCCTGCTGTCTGAATCCAAAACCTTGGGCCACGGCTTCAAAAACCGTATCCGCAGTATTCCATGAGCTATCATCAAAATCTTGATTTTTCCAATTACTTATGGCTTTGTTAAAATCTATGAAATCTCCAGCTCCTGCCGCATAATACCCTCTCACTTCTTGTTTTAGGGGCGTATAGCTTTTATCTTCGACTACTTTCCAACTTTTATTGGTGTCAACCACTTTTGCAGTATCACTTTCACCCTGCACTATCAATGCAGTCTTAAAAGAGAATTGTGCCACGGCGCGCAAATCAGCCTCATTCCAAACTTTGACAGCCAAGGTGTTTTTACCCTGTTTCAAATGGGAAGCAATATCAACAGTTTGGTAATTCCAATGTTTGATGTCGCCCCAATTAGGTCCAACGGAAGCCAATGTCCCATTCACAAAAAGTTTATACCTGTTATCGGCAGAAATACGGATTTTGAATTCACTTGGTACAGCATCCAACGAAAAGGACTTACGAAAAAGATACATCCCGGCCGCTTCGGCATCAGCATCTCCCAAAGTAATCCAAGTTGCGGTCCACTCGGGTTCGGCATTGGGGTTACGCTGTCCTATCAAGGATAAGCTTGAAAATAAAATCAGTAGTGTTAGAAAGTTTCTCATGGTATTTGTAATAGCTTAGAAAATTTATCAATGGTATTTATGGCAATCGTCCTATTTCCCGCCACATCGCCAATTCTTTCGAAAATCGGTCCTCAATCACTTTGCATTCTGTATCGATGCGCATGGTTGGCCTTGTTTCCAGAGCATAGGCGGGCCAGTTGGGCAAATCTGTGGCATGCGGTACCCCTGTTTTGGCAAAACCTGTCCAATACGCTGCCATATTGTGGGAAGCAATGAAACGCTCAGGCCGCCCCCCTCCAAAAAAACTGGGTTGGTCAGGCTCTCCATTCTTGGGTGGTTGCTCGTTATTAAATTTAAAGGAAATATCCATGGCATGGGGGGTTCCCATAGGATAATCCGTTCCAGGTATGAGTTTTTCAGATTTATACCCAAAGTTGTAGAGGTACACTGGTGCCCCACCTTGAACGGTTTTTCTTTGGGCGATTTCAATAGAACCCAATCCCATCATCACAATAGATGATACGGCCACAAAAATATCTGCTGGGGATGCATCAGGTCGTGCATTTTTATACGTTTCAATCACTTTTGAGGTATCCGCACCAAACTGAGGTTCCAATCGAGCTTTTAATCCTTCAAAATCGAGAGTTGCAAACTCGGTATCCTTTCGCTCCCAGGCAAAAAAGGTGTATTCGTCCTCATTCCAACCTACCATCAACGGTTTATCTTTTGAAATAGCAGGTGCTATAGGGTCAAACGGATGGTTGGGCAATGCGTTACCATCTACCACGGGACCAAAGCCACCAACTGCCGGTTCGGTTATACCTCCGGTATTTTTCTTTTGCTGAAAGGGCGGTACAAATGGAATCTTGGCTTGTACCTTCAGAATTTCATCCGTGGGAATCTCCAAAAGTTTATCCCACGTTTTTGTGGTCAATCCAAATTCTTTGAGGACCAATTCCGTATTTCTGGAGGCCATATCCTTGGTCAACATACGAACCCCAGGGCCACTTTCTATTGAAGCCTTGTTGAAATAGGGTGCTGCCTCGGGCATAGCATAGAGACAGGATGTTTTTGCACCACCTCCGGATTCACCAAAAATCATGACATTATCCGGGTCTCCCCCGAAGACGTGAATATTTTCCTTCACCCATTTTAAGCCTTCTGTGATGTCTAGAAGCCCCATATTTCCTGAACCTGTATAATCAGGTCCTGCCACCTCGTCCAGATACATAAACCCAAGCATACCCAAACGGTGATTCGTCTCCACGACAACCACATCAAAGTACCGAGCCAAATTGGCCCCATCTTGACCGGCGGAACCTCCAGAACCAATGACAAATCCACCACCATGACTGTAGAACATCACTGGTCGTTTTTTATCGTCATTGGCGGGTGTCCAAACGTTCAAGAATAGACAATCTTCCGCGGGTGCAGGTTCGTTTCGTCGTGGCGCTTGAATGGCAGGTGGGCCCAATTCGAACGTATCACGTATCCCGGTCCATGGTTCCAACGGTCCTGGTCTACGAAACCTTCGGTCTCCTGAAACCTTCCCGGCATACGGAATGCCTTTGAATATATTTACCCCGGCAGACCGCATTCCTTTAATCTTTCCTTTGGAGATTTCTGCTTCAACCCATTCTTCAGGAATATCCCAGCCTTTATATCCAAAAGGCATCATTGTACCTGGAAGGAACATCAAAGCTGATGATGCGCCCACGGTTTTCATAAAACTTCTTCTTGTATTCATTAAACGTATTCTTATTTAATCGTTATGACTTGTATGTTATCCATCCATGCGAGTCGAGCCATTCTCCGAAAGCATCAATCCATTTATCTGAAGGAAGGTCCTGTTTTCGCATTCCAAACCCGTGTCCACCCTTTTCATAAATATGCATTTCAACAGGCTCTCCTGCTTTGTTCCATTGATTGTACAACTGTGTACTCAATGTTTGAAAACCAAAAACATCATCCGAGGTGACCGCTATAAACATAGGCATGGGTTGTTCGGGCATATGGGAAGTATCAACCACTTGAAGGGCAGGGTAAATATTGGCTACAAAATCGGGTCTATTGGTCGGGTTTGTAAATTTAAATGCTGCTGCTCCGCTCAAGGCTCCCCCTGCTGAAAAACCAATGATGCCAATCTGATCAGGCTTCACTCCAAACTCTTGGGCATGTTGTCTAACGTAGGTAATTGCTGCAAATCCGTCTGCTTTGGCCAATTCAATAATGGGTTTGATTTCTTGATCCATTTTATCGGCTCCCTCTTGTACCTTTTTCATAAATTCTGCCTGAGGGTTACCATGGGTTGGAACCAACCTATATTTTAAAACAAAGGCAGCGATTCCATTTTCGACACACCAATCCGCAACTTTTGTCCCACCGTTCGTCATACTCAGCATGTGAAAACCGCCACCTGGAGCTATGATCAAGGCTGTACCATTGGCTTTTTCTGCTGATGGTCTATAGACTGTAATGCTGGGTGTTGAAACATTGGCCACTACTACATTGTTTGGATCCGGGGTATCCACTATTTCCTCGGGCCGGGTCCATTGCCATCCCTCAGGGGCCGTTATGCTTTCCAGTTGAATGACCTCCTGCGCATTAATACATTGAACCATAAATAGTGCAAAGGGTATGGTGAATTCAATTATTCTGTTTTTCATATTTTTTCTGATAAAGAAACTTTGCCATTTTGTACTGATTTTTTGATATTCAATTTACGCCATGGTCAATTTTGTAGCAAGATTTTTACCTCGCCTAACAAACCGGAAGGAAGCAAAGGTTCATTCCCCTGATAAAAAGGCATGGTGGTATAGGTTATTTTTTCTTGAACCTCTGGTTGTGCATCCCGAATCAAGCGGTTGGCCCAGACATTGGTCACATTAATTTTCAGTGTATTTTCACCGGTCTTGATTACATCCGTGATATCAGTGGTGAAAGGTGTCTTCCAAAGCACTCCAAGGTTTTTATCATTCACGGTCACTTCTGCAACATCCTTTACCTCGCCTAAATCGAGTATAACTTTACCCGATGTGGGAACCTCATCCATGGTGACGGTATTGGTATAAGTAGCCGTGCCAGAGAAAAATTTGATTCCATCGTCCTTATTTACAGTCCATGAACCCAATGTTTCAAAAGTGGCCGAGGCAGGTGCTCCCCTATCCTCTTGAAAGGTTACCTCCCAAGGTCCTGCTATGGTTTGGATTTCCGTTTCGGTGGTATTTGGAACGATATGTTCTGTTTCATCAGTATCTTCTTCAAAAACAACAAAAAAGGCTTCCCACGGAGCAAAATCTACAGGAATAATGGTTCGTCCATCCTTGATACTCCATGAAATATCATGGATTTCACCAGTTTGTGGATGCCATATTTTTGGTGCTTTTCCGGAACTTCGGAAGCTCAGTTCAGCATAATTGTTATTATCACTTCGGCTATCCACCCAATATATATCCAAGCCCCCTACATTTCGATGCACAAACAAAACATCAGCTTGTGATTCCAGCACTTGCATGTCTGGAGCAATACCCAATTTGGTCAAAACTGCTTCTGGATATTCCTCAAAAACATTTTCATGGGACCAGATTTGCTCTACCAAGGTCTTGAATTCATTTGGGTCATCTGCCAAACTGGGTGACCGTTCTGGTTTGGTTCCTGTTACTTTTGCACCCGCCTGTACCAATTCGTTCAATCTTTTCAACGTGGGTAAAGTCATGTTTTTAGCACTCTCATGAAGCACCAAAAGACCGTACTCCGTTCCTCCTTGTGAAACTAATTTTCCGTCTTTTACGGATAGGGCATTTTGTAAGGCTGAGGCATTTACAAAATCGTATGAATACCCTGGAATTCTGGGCAATTCTTCATTGAACTCCCAGGTAAGGTTGGCATTCTCACCATAGTATACCAAAGCATCTGCCGTTGCATTTCCTTGTTGTAATAAATAACAGCTCCTGGCCAAATAGGTAATCCAAGCATGGGCTTGTTCTGCCCAAGTTTCCTGCCTCGTAAAATATTGACCAAAAGGACCCAAAGAAAAACCTGGCATTTTATCATCCAGGGGTTGATGCACGGAGGTGTGTATAACAAAGCGATTTAAACCGGAGGCCATTTCAAGATCTGCGGTACGTTTTAATTTTTCTGGTGTGTGAACGAAGGATTTCCCAATGGACGTCATGGACTCGGCCGCCACAAAAGGCTGTCCGTACAAGTGGGCCACCGAGGCTGATTCCCGAATATCCGCTTCACTCCTCACCTCTTCATCGGTACCTCCACCAAAACTGCCCGGGGTCCACATGGCACTCATAGGAATATCCGAATTTCGTTTTACGTCCATTCCATCGGCCAAAAATATACGTCGCCCTTCGTGGGATTCTGTATAGCGTTTCATGCCGCGTTTGTGTAATTCCTCACCAATGACCTCATAATGGTTTTCCACGATCATCTCCCCGATGGTCTTCCGGAAATCCCATAAAAACTTTTCGCTTTCGTCCACACTGTTCACAATTCTACCCGTAAGAACAGGCAACCATTTCAACATAGAATAGCCTCGTCTTTTCATAAATTCCTCCGGAAAGTCGTGGGTCCATGTCATATGACCTGCCTCGTAGCTATCCAAGATGATGGAACGCAATCCGGTCTCGCCAATTTGCCCACCTGTGGCATCCTTATATAGGTCCAAATAATGGTTGATGTATTTCCGGACAGCGTCTTCATCCAATTTATCCACTTCAAGACCAGTGGCTTCTGGTGAAGCTGGGTGATTTTGTCTTCCTGTCAATGAGTATCCCATACGGACAATGACCCATTCTCCGTCGGGAATTTGCCACGTTAAACTACCCGAATCATCCATTTTTTGTGTAAGGTCCACCACATTTTCTGAAGGGATGCTGGCTGCATTTTCTGGCAAATAGGTGGGTGTGTCTTCCCGCCAAGGGCTGAAACCCGCTTTATCTTCAAATTGGTCAATGCGGTCTGTGGTAAACAACTTAAACTCGGCCACCTCAACCCCAGCAGGTTCCGTGGGTGCAGATAGGCCGATCATTGCCATAAAAGGATTAATTGAAGGCGGAAGTGTCTGCCAAGCCATTCTCCAGTATTTTCCTGTGGTAGGCACAAAGGAAATTGTGCTTTGCGGTACCGTAGAACCAGGGATTTCCACTACATCCTTGAACAAAATGCCATCATTACTAACTTGAAGCGTTCTATTGTTTGGGTTCCCTTGAAATTCTCCCAAAGCCGATGTTGAGGCTCCCACAATGGACAATGCCTTGAATGTTTGTGGTGCGTTAAATTCATATTGAAGCCATGCCTCCTCTCCCACTTTCAACGGAGGTAAATAATTGGATTGATGAAGGTTTCCATCCACCAATTCTGTCAAATTGAAGTTTCCCCCAGATGAACTCACATTCGGATTGAGCTCGGTCAATCTCTTTTCACCTTCGGGAACTTTATAGGCAAAAACCTGGGCATCCTCATAATAGGTGGGTCGCTCTCCCATAAATCCTCCCATAACACCACCAGATTCGGTAGGGATATCTTGAAACTTTCCAATGGTATTTGCAGGTTGGGGCAACTCCCCTTCAAAAGTTTTTCCTCCTTGGACCCTTGTTTCGGTCCAAACGTATTTTTTCATTCCGTCCTCCGGGGCTACCCAAGGACCTCCGGTTTCACTCCAACCAGGAGAGCCGGCTATGGTCATTTCCATACCCTTTTCAATGGCGAGGTCGGTCGTGAATTTAAAGGCATCTTTCCAATCGGGTGTCATGAAAACGAGTTTCTTTTCGACAACCTCGGGAGTGGAAAGTCCCGCATCGAAATTATGGAATCCCCCTATTCCTGTCCGTTCCATCCATTCTAAATCCTTTTGTATTCCTTCTTTGGTAACGTTTCCGTTCATCCAATGCCACCAAACTCTTGGTTTTGCTTCATTAGGCGGATTTTGAAAGTTGGAACGCAGTTCCGCAATATCATAGTTGGGTTGCTCCGCTGCATCATTACAAGCAGATAACGTAAGTAATACAAGGGCTAGTAAAAGTGCATTTTTCATGAATTTCGATTTTGTCTCAGTTTAAAATCTTTTGAATACCCGATTTCAAAAAAGCGGTGATGGGTATTTTCTATTGATAGAAATCTCCACCTCAGTAAAAGAACTAACCCGGCACTGTGGACGATGCCGGGATAATCCAATTAAAATCAACTCAACTCAAATTCTATATTTAAATAATTTAAAAATTAGGGTTCAATATAGCTTCACTAGCAGGTAATGGGAACAGCGTATAGATAGTTGCAAAGGCTGCCGCTGGCGGTCCAAATCCTGCTGGGAAATAATAATCCTGTGGATTGGCCTTAACTCGCGCTCCGAATGCGGACATGACTTCCTGTGCAGTTCCAGTTCGTACCAAATCCAGCCATCTTTTGTTCTCGAAGGCCAACTCCACTCTTCTTTCATCCATAATGGCCTGTCGCATAGCAGCTTGATCCAACCCTGTAATGGGTGTTAGTCCAACTCTATCCCTTACTAGGTTTAGATATGTCTCCGCTTCTCCAGGATCACCACCTTCATTCAATGCTTCTGCATAGAAAAGCAGGGCTTCAGAAAATCTGTAAACTGGCCAGTTGGTACCTGTGATCAAAGGAGTGGAATGTGGTGTCCAAAACTTATCGATATAGGGATAGTACACTCCATCGACTTCAATACTATCAATGGAAACCTCTTTTCTTGGATCACCATCTTCATAGGCACTGAGCAAATCTGGGGTAGGAATGTTGAATCCTTGGGTATTTGCCGCTTGAGCACCAGCCACACCAGTGATAGAGCCTACTTCCTCTGCTGTCAATGGCATGGGCAACCATGCGTAGGTAAAGGAACTGGCGAAACCTTGGGTCCCTTCCAAAAACTGAACCTCAAAAATGGATTCTATGCTATTTTCATTACCTGCATCAAAAACACTGGCATAATCACCCAATAGGTCATATTCCCCTGAGGTGATCAACGTGGAAAGTACGGATTCAGCGCCTGACCAATTTTCCTGAACGATATACACATTACCCAGAAGCATTTGAGCGGACCCTCTGGTTGCCCTTCCCACTTCTTGAGCGGATTTAACGGGCAATAATGAAATGGCCTCTGTGACATCTGCAATAATCTGTGTATAAATCTCATCAGCAGTAGATAAAGGCAATGCCGCATCATCACGACCTGTTACGGGCACCAAATGCAATGGAACAGAACCGAAATACTGCACTAAATCAAAATAGCACAAGGCTCTTAAAAAATAGGCTTGCCCTTTTATGTTGTCCTTCATTGCATTATCCTCAAACTCAATCTCATCAATTAAAGCGAGAATCTGGTTGGCCCGGGCAATGATCAAATAGTTGTTGTCGTATTTGTTCTCAACAGTCCCATTTCCGTCATTGACATAAAAATCGGCCAAACCTTCACCGTTCTGCACCGCTCTAAAGTTTCCGTTGTACTTGTAATAGGTATTGTCGGAAGTTAGCTCCCCCATCCCCCAAGCACCTTGGTTGTTCACACCAACTGGTATTTGGTGCAAGTTTCTCAAAGGGGCGTATGTGGCATTTATAGCCTGTTCAAAATCGCTCTGTGTTTCAAAGAATATGGCCTGGCTCAGTGAATCTTCCGGTGGGATTTGCAAGAAATCCTCGCTACAGGAAAGAAACAAACCAGCCGTAATTATTGATATGATTCCTATAATTTTTTTCATGACATATTTTTTTAAAATGATAGATTGAAGCCTAGCGTGAATGTTCGTGGTACGGGATATGTTCCCCAATCGAACCCTTGCGCAAGGGTTGATGTTTGCTGGCCTTGCACCGAAGTACTGATCTCTGGGTTCACCCCTTTATATTTGGTAAAGACAAAGGCTTGTTGAACTGAACCATAAATTCTGGCCCTATTCAAAAACGAAGACTCATTGAGTTTAAATGTATACCCCAACGTGATGTTCTTGACCGTTAGATAGCTACCATCTTGAATGAACCTTGAATTAAACCAGTCCCTTTCCATAAAGGTGGCCCCTGTAGATTTACCATATTTGCCCTTACCAGGATTCTCGGGAGACCTCCATCTATACTTGATTTCGCTCAATACATTAAAAACCCCGTCCAAGTTGGTGGTACCTTGATCATTACCCACGGCAATATCGTTACCTACTGATCCGGACATTACAATACTGGCATCCCAATTCTTCCATTTGAAATCATTGGTAAAACCAAAAATATAGTCTGGAAATGGGTTACCGATTACAGTCCTATCGTCATCCTCCGTATTAAATTTGATGACACCATCTCCATTCACATCGACAAACTTCACAGTTCCCACTTCTGACTCAACGGCTTTTGGTGATGCATCAAATTCTTGTTGATTATCGTAAACCCCATCATGAATAAGTCCCCAGAACTGTGCAATGGGCTCTCCTGGACGTGTGATACTAGTGTAAGCCCCTCCAGGTGAATAGATTCGGTCTACCCCTTCGGCCAAAGCGACCACTTTATTTCGGTTAAATGAAATATTAAAGTTGGATGTCCATGTAAAATTATCGTTGGCGATGTTTCTGCTGATCACAGCAAATTCATGTCCCCAAAATTCAAGTTCCCCCACATTATCATTGAAATCAGAGAAACCAGATTCTTGTGGAATTGCAACATTGAACAACAAGTCCGTAGTGTTCTTTTTGTAATAATCATAAATGAATTCCACCTTGTCATTGAACAGACGTAGATCCAATCCAATATCAAACTGTTTGGTGCGCTCCCATCCAAGATTGGCATTACCTAAACTGGTAAGCGCTGCACCTGGTGCAATGGTATTTCCAAATACGGCATTCAATGAGTTGTCTATGAGCGCATATTGCGTGTAGTTACCAATATTGTTGTTACCTATAATACCATAACTGGCGCGAATCTTACCAAAACTCAAGAAGTCGGTATTTTCCATAAAGGCTTCATCAGAGAATACCCATCCAGCCGATACCGATGGGAAGTTACCCCAGCGATTGTTGGATCCAAATCGGGAAGAACCATCACGTCTAAGAGATACTGTGAACAAGTACTTACCCATATAATCATAGTTCAATCTAGAGAAATACGATGTAAGGCTCCAATCGTTGATATTGTTGAACGATCGTGTACGATCAATATTCAAAGCTGATTGGATGGTCCTCACACGATCGTCTGGGAAATTGGATAGATATAACTGGGCGTTCTCACTTTCATATTTCTGATAAGAAATACCTCCCAAAATCTCAATATTATGATCTCCAAAAGAGGTTGAATACGTAGCCGTATTTTCATTTAACCAACTTACATATTTGCTCTCCCTTCGGATTGAGGTAGCTATGGTTGGAGGCAAGGATGCAAAAGCCGTTGATGCAGTTGACGGTTGAAAGTTGAAAAATGAGGTATATCCCATATCTCCACTGATAGAAGTCTTCAACTTTAGACCTTTGATGGGCTCATAGTCCAAATAAGCGTTCCCCAGTACCCGAACATCCTTGGTTTCGTTGGTGATTTCTTCAGCAGCTCTCAACCAGTTTGGCGTTGGAAATGCGCTTATCCCAGGAATCCATGCTGTAAGTGGCAAACTGCCATCTTCATTCCTAAAAGGAAGTATTGGCCAAGTTTGCATGGCATTGGTCACCAATCCACCGGGAATACCAGCGTTGACCAGTGTGGCATAGAATGCTCCATCAGAACTTGGAATGTTATCAATAGAATAGGTAGGCGCCACAGAAATCCCAAGATTGATTTCGTCATTCAACTTGAATGTGGAATTTGCCCGCAGTGAGTACCGCTTAAAGTCGGAGTTTACCATAACTCCATCTTGGAGGAAGACACCGCCTACAATGGCCAATGAAGTTCGCTCTGTTCTGGAGTTCCAGTTTACATTGATGCTTTGGATAGGTGCAGTTCTGAACATGGCATCATACCAATCATATCCCTTTCCATATTGCGCTGGATTTTGGAAAGGTTCTGGGACGGGTTGGCCTAAATCCTCAAAATGCTCTTTTCTAAATTGGGCAAATTCTTGCCCGTTCATTAAATCGGGCCTGCCTTTTTGAGGTACTACTTGAACACCCCCATAGTAGCTGAAAGACAATCCTCCTTGCTCTGATTTACCCGATTTTGTGGTAATCAAAACCACTCCGTTGGCCGCTCTGGAACCGTAAAGAGAGGTAGAAGCTGCATCCTTTAAGACACTGATGCTTTCAATTTCATCTGGGTTGATGGAACTGATATCCCCAACAATGGGAAATCCATCCACAACATATAAAGGTTCGCTCCCTGCCAAAATGGAGGCTTGTCCCCTGACTCTAACCTGCATACCTTCTCCTGGTTTACCTGTGGTTTGATTGATTTGCACCCCTACCAATCTACCTTGAAGCTTTTGGGTTACCTGTGGAACAGGAATATCTGCCAAGGCTTCGGAGTCTATCTGTTGAACAGCTCCCGTTACCTTTCTACTGGTCTGGGTTCCGTAGCCCACAATGACCACCTCATCCAATTGCTGGCTGTCCACAGTCATACCAACATCAATTTGGGTTCTCCCGTTCACTGAAATTCTTTGCCGTGCATACCCAACCGAAGTAAATACCAAAACAGCATTTGACCCAGCGGTAATCGTATAATTACCGTCAAAATCTGCGCTGGTGCCATTGGTTGTACCATCTTCAATAATGGTGACCCCTGGCAATGGGTCGCCACTTTCTGCATCCGTAATGGTTCCATTAATGGTAATTCTCTCTTGGGCCTGTGCAGAGACCAAGCAGAAAAATGGAAGCAGAAGAAACCCTAACAATAAAGTTTTTTTAGTTCTCATAGTTTTCGTTTAGTTAATTAATTTGAATCGACAAACCCATTTTTTGTGCTTGGAAATGGGCCCATCTTGGGTCTTCAACCACTCGTAGAGTAATCGATTGATTACAACGTTAAGATAATGTTAGATGAAAACTATTCCGTTCTGTACTGTTCTGTAATGGATTGATTCTTACCGTACTTCCGCCTTGATTATAAGGAGTTTCTGGGAATCACGTAGAAGGGGTTCTCGGTGGAAAGCACTTGATTATTTAGGATAATCTCCGCTGCTTTTTTACCTAAATTTTCAAAATCTGTAGAGATGACCGTGATGCCATCAAGCAATACTTCTTTAAGGGGAGTCTCATTATATGAAACAATCCCGATATCCTTTCCAAGAACATATTTGGTTTCCTTTATTTTCTTGATCAAGATTACCAAATCGTCTTCTTTGAGATTGATATAAACTGTCCCTTTTTCAATTTCGCTGTCTTCAATGGCTTCAATAATTCCAAATTCATAGGCATATTGTCCACAAAACTTAATGAAGCCCTTTTTTATTTCGGTGGGATGGTAGGTTCGCTTGCGAAGCAACAGTTTGATCTGATGGTATTTTCGAAGACTGGGGTTCAATTCCACCAATGCGGAATAAATATCTTTCTCAAAATCTTGGTAGATGCAAGAAACCTTATTTGAAAGTCCTTCCAATCTTTTGTCCAATACAATCAGTTTTTCTTGTGGGATTTCTTTTTTAATGAAATTTAGGACATCATCCCCACCTTCCTCAAAGTGGCAGATGACCACATAATGGGTATACGTTCTTTTTTTGGATTCCAAGATAAGATCCTTGAAATGGCGATAGTTGTTTTCGTAAATAAAAAAGTCAATGGTGGCACTGTCACCCAAGGTCTTGGCAAAGGAATCATAAATGATCTTTTTATGGGGACTCAACTTGTTGAACAATAAAAATACCTTGGCCTTCAGGGCCAGTTGGTCCTTTCGAACATAATAGCCTTTTCCAGGAACCGACTCTATAATTTTATTCTTTTTAAGATGATCGTATGCACGCACCACTGTATCCCGGGAAATATCAAACTCTATCAAAAGTTCATTGACTGAAGGCAATCGATCATCCAATTTTATTTTCCCGTTCTCAATAGCAGATAATATAGAATCTACTATCTGTTTGTACTTAGGTACCTTAGATTCTTCTTTTATATCGATTAACTCGAGCATTTTAGTAACTTTTAATGCCAAATTACCTAATAGTACAGAACACTTAATAAAATTTGGCTATTTACATTTACCAGCAATAATAAAAAAAATAACCTGATGGGGACAAAGACTTTTAAACACGTAGATTACCTATGGGATGAAAAAAAAGCCCTAGAACTTGGTGATGACCAGGTGGCTCTTTTTTTATATCGTTCCAATATTTTGGGGTCTGATTTAAGGATTACAAATTATGGAGGAGGTAACACGAGCTGCAAGACCATTGAAAAAGACCCCTTGACCAACGAAGAGGTCGAGGTGATGTGGATAAAGGGTTCTGGTGGCGATATTGGTACATTGACCCGTTCAGGAATAGCCGGTTTATACACCGAGCGCCTTAGAGATTTGAAAAAAGTCTACAAAGGATTGCACGATGAGGATAGAATGGTGGGTCTTTTTAACCATTGCATCTATGATTTGGACAGTCGCGCGCCATCCATTGATACCCCTCTGCACGGATTACTCCCCTTTAAACACATAGATCACCTTCATCCTGATGCCCTCATTGCCGTTGCCGCTGCCAAGGATAGCGAAAAGGTGACGAAGGAAATCTGGGGAGATACCATGGGATGGGTACCATGGCAAAGACCCGGTTTTGATCTTGGACTTCAATTGGAAAAGTGCCTCAACGAAAATCCTGGAATTCGTGGTATTGTCTTGGGCAGTCACGGTCTTTTTACGTGGGGTGATACCTCATATGAATGCTACATCAACAGTTTAGAGGTCATTGAAATGGCTTCGAATTATATCGAAAAGAAAATAAAGGAGAAAGGAAGTGTTTTCGGTGGAGAGAAAGTAAAATCCCTCCCAGCCGAAGAGCGTAAGGAAAAAGCGGCCCAAATGATGCCTCTTTTGCGCGGACTTTGTTCTTCCGAAAAACGTATGATAGGCCATTTTACCGATGCGGACGTGGTGATGCAATACATCAACAGTAATGATTTGGAGAAATTGGCTCCCATGGGAACTTCATGTCCAGATCATTTTTTGAGGACCAAAATTCAACCGTTGGTTTTGACACTTGATCCAAAAGAAGATGCCTCAAATGCAGCGGAAGTTCTTAAAAAGTTAGAACCCGCATTTGAACAATATCGCAAAGAATACGCAGCATATTATGAAAACTGCAAGCATGACAATAGCCCTGCGATGCGGGACCCAAACCCTGTCATTATTATTTATCCGGGGGTTGGAATGTTCAGCTTTGCCAAAAACAAGCAGACTACGCGTGTGGCCAGTGAATTCTATATCAATGCCATTAATGTAATGCGGGGAGCAGAGGCCATTTCCGCTTACACTTCCTTGCCCAGACAAGAGGCATTTGACATTGAATATTGGTTATTGGAAGAAGCAAAACTCCAACGCATGCCCAAAGAACAGCCTTTATCCCGAAAAGTGGCCTTAGTCACAGGTGCCGGTGGAGGAATTGGGAAAGCTATTGCAGACAAACTTGCGGAACAAGGTGCCAACGTTGTCCTTACCGATATTGCGGAAGACCGATTGAAAGAAGCCATTAGCACCTATAAAAGAGACATTGCAGCTTATGCCGTTTGTGATGTGACCAATTCTGATTCTATTGAGGAAGCCTATAAAACTACTTGTCTAGAATTTGGTGGTGTCGACATGGTCATCCATAGTGCTGGGCTTGCTATTTCCAAACCGTTGGAGGAAACGACCAGTGCAGATTGGGACCTGCTCCAGAATGTTTTGGTCAAAGGTCAATTTGAGCTCTTCAAGCAAGGTGTAGAAATCATGGAAAAGCAAGATTTGGGGGGTGATATTATAAGCATCGCAAGCAAAAATGGACTGGTTTCCGGGCCCAATAATGTGGGTTACGGAACGGCCAAAGCAGCCCAACAGCATATGGTACGACTGCTTGCTGCTGAGCTTGGCCCAAAAGACATTCGGGTGAATACCGTAAATCCGGATGGGGTTATCGTTGGTAGTAAGATTTGGGAAGGAGAATGGGCCGAAGGCCGGGCTAAAGCCTATGGAATCAGTGTTGAAGACCTCCCCGCGCACTACGCAAAACGAAATTTATTGAACAAAATCATCTATCCAGAGGACATTGCCAATGGGGTATTTGCCTTTGTGGGATTGTTGGACAAAAGTACCGGAAACATCATCAATGTAGATGGGGGAATGGCCAACGCCTTTGTACGATAGTTTACAGTTAGTTATTTTATATTCAAGTAATTCCGCGGGTCAATGTATTGACCCGCGGTTTTCAACAACAAAGCATAGCACATGAAAATCGATATATCAAGAGTACAGGAACACGATAAAAAACTTATGGAATCCCACAACCAGAGTTTTTACTTTTTGGCCAACACTCTTGAAAAACAAGGTTTTGATGTAGAAAATATCATCAAAAAAATAGCCGATTTCCAGGTTGCCATTCCCAGTTGGGCACTAGGCGCAGGAGGAACACGTTTTGGTCGGTTTTCCTACCATGGAGAGCCTGGAAACTTGGAGCAGAAGATAGCGGATGTTGGGATGCTTCACGCCCTAACCCAATCCGCTGGGGCCATATCCTTGCACATTCCATGGGATGTGCCTGAAGATCCCGAAAAAATCAAGGCACTGACCAAATCCCATGGGTTAACCTTCGATGCCATGAACTCCAATACATTCCAAGATCAGCCCAACCAAGAACATAGTTACAAATTTGGGTCGCTTTGCAGTGTGAACACCAAGGCTCGAGAGCAAGCCATTCAGCATAATATTGATGTCATCCGAATCGGAGAGAAATTAGGTTCAAAAAGTCTTACTGTTTGGTTGGCGGATGGAGCTAACTTTCCGGGGCAGAACAACTTTCAAACTGTTTTGAAGAACACCCAGGATAGTTTAAAGCAAATCTATGCCCAACTTCCAGAGGATTGGAAACTCTTCATTGAGTACAAACCTTACGAACCCTATTTTTATAGCACGGTGATCCAAGATTGGGGCACCTCCTTTATGTTGGCCAATGAATGTGGCCCAAAAGCCTATACCTTGGTCGATTTGGGACATCATTTACCCAATACGAACATTGAACAGATTGTGGCCACCCTCATGATGAAAGGAAAATTGGGCGGTTTTCATTTTAATGACAGTAAGTATGGCGATGATGATCTTACCGTAGGAAGCATAAAACCCTATTCCTTATTCTTGATTTTCAACGAATTGGTGTATGGAATGGAAAATAACCCCCAAAATCCATACCCTGCTTGGATGATTGATGCCAGTCACAATACAAAAGACCCACTTGAAGATTTGATGCAATCCCTTGAGGCGATTCTGATGGCCTATACCAAAGCTTTGCTTGTAGACCAGAAGGCTCTTAAGTCCGCCCAACAGGAAAATGATGTGGTGGAATGCCAAGAAATCCTGCATCAAGCCTATAACACAGACGTAAGACTGCTATTGGAACGAGCACGGATACTCAACGGTGGGGCTCTATCCCCTATCAAGGCCTTCCGAAATCTTGAAATTCGGAAACAATTGGTATTGGAACGCGGAAAACATTCAGTGGCTTCGGGCCTATAAAATGCATGTACTATGGCAAAAGACGTAATCGCTATTTTTGATATTGGAAAGACCAATAAAAAATTCTTCCTCTTTGATATGGATTTCAAGGAGGTTCATCGCGATTACACCTATCTAGAACCCATTGAGGATGAAGATGGTCACCCCACGGAAAACCTCATCGAACTTCAACATTGGATCAAGGACACCTTTCAAAGTGCACTAAAATCAAAAAAGTATAACATTAAAGCGTTGAACTTTTCATCGTATGGGGCCAGCTTCGTGCACGTAGATGACCATGGGAATGCCATTCCTCCACTGTACAATTACACCAAGCCCATCGACGAGGGAATCATCACAAAATTCTACGGCAACTACGGCCCTGAACTGAAGTTCAGTAGAGAAACTGGGACCACCAAAGAAGGGTTGCTCAACTCAGGAATGCAATTGTATTGGTTGAAACAAGCAAAACCAGAGGTATTTGCAAAAATCAGATACGCTCTGCATCTACCGCAATACCTAAGTTACCTATTTACTGGCACCCCTCTGAGCGAATATACCAGTATCGGATGTCATACCGCTATGTGGGATTTTGAAAAACAGGATTACCACGAATGGGTCTACTTGGAAGGGATTCACGAAAAATTACCGCCCATTGTAGACACAGGAACCAGCATCAATATGAATCTTTTGGGGCATCCCGTAAAAGTGGGCATAGGCATCCATGACAGTTCTTCTGCACTTTTACCTTATATCCGTAGTATCGACAAGAAATTTTTGTTGTTGTCCACAGGGACCTGGAGCATTGCTTTGAATCCGTTTTCCACAGAATTATTGTCAGATGAGGACACCAACTCCAACTGCATCAATTACATGCGGGTCAATGGTGGTCCGGTGAAAGCAGCACGGTTGTTTCTGGGCAATGAATACAATGAAAAAATAAAGGAGCTCGCACAGCTTTTCAACGTACCTGAAGACTATCACAAAAAAGTGAGTTTTGATCCCGCACTGCTACAACGCATCACGGATAATTTCACCCCAAAGTTTACATGGGTAAGTCTGAACGTCGAATCAAAGGCAATCACTGGTGAACCACATTTCAGCTCTTATGAGGAAGCCTATCACCAATTGATGTTGGAGTTGGTTGATCTTCAGATTGAGAGTATCCGAAGAGCTATCGGGAAAGACACGATTACCCGACTTTATGTTGATGGAGGATTTGCCAACAATCAAATTTTTATTGAACTGTTGTCCAGAGGATTGAAGGGAATCAAAATTCGAACTACGGATGCTTCTCTAGGCTCAGCTTTGGGTGCCGCGTTGGTTATTTCCAATACAAAGTTGGATGACAAGTTCCTCAAAAAAAATTACGCCCTAAAAAAGCACAGACCTTTAATCACTAGTTAATCCATGGCCTTAACATTTGACACACGTTATCCATCTGTAGATGACCTCAGGGAAAAAGCTAAAAAAAGAATCCCTCGGTTTGCTTTTGAATATTTGGATGGTGGCTGCAATGAAGACGTCAATATTCGAAGGAACACTTCAGAAATCCGGGAAATCACCCTCAAACCGACCTACATAAAAGATTTTGGTGGAGCTTCCATAAAGACCAATCTGTTTGGGTACGAATATGATGCGCCTTTTGGGGTGGCTCCTGTGGGATTGCAAGGCCTGATGTGGCCCAACTCACCCGAGATTTTGGCCAAAGCAGCACACCAACACAACCTTCCCTTTATTCTAAGTACGGTGACTACCATGGATATTGAGCGGGCAAGTGAACTTACCGAAGGTAACGCTTGGTTTCAACTCTATAATCCTGCAGAGGATGCGGTGCGAAACGATATTTTGGATAGGGCTGCAGCCGCTGGTTGCCCGGTTTTGGTTTTGTTGTGCGATGTTCCAACGTTTGGGTACCGACCTCGCGATTTTAAAAATGGATTGGCCCTGCCGCCAAAAATGACCATGGCGAATATCCTTCAAATTTTAGGCAAACCCAATTGGGCAATCCAAACCTTGAAATATGGCATTCCAACCTTTGAAACCTTAAAACCATACACTCCAGAAGGCCTTAATCTAAAACAATTGGGCAAGTTTATGGACAAAACTTTTTCAGGTCGATTGAACGAGGAACGCATCAAGCCCATTCGAGATAAATGGAAAGGCAAATTGGTGCTCAAAGGTGTAGCTTCCGAAGAAGATACGGAACAAGCCATTCGCTTAGGATTTGATGGCATTATTGTTTCCAACCACGGAGGACGGCAATTGGATGCTGGCGAGTCCACCATTGCTCCCTTAACACGAATCGCTGCCAAATACAAGGACCAAATCACCATTATGATGGACAGCGGTATGCGTTCTGGACCAGACATGGCCCGCGCATTGGCATGCGGTGCAGAGTTCACCTTCATGGGACGTTCTTTTATGTACGGAGTGGGTGCCATGGGCAATAAAGGAGGTGACCATACGATGACTATTTTAAAAGTTCAACTACAACAGATTATGGATCAATTGTGCTGTGAGAGTATCCAAGACCTCCACCAACATTTAATTATATAAAAATAATGCACATTCGAATTAACTAAACAAACCAAATTTCATGAGCCAATTCAACATAGACGAAGAAATAGAGGAAATCGCAGGGGGCGAATTTGAACGCGAACCTGTACCTCAATCCAAATTAAAAAGCTGGAAAAGCTTTTTGGGCATGTATGCCGGGGAACATGCGGCAGGAACGGAATTTGTGATTGGCCCACTTTTTTTGACCACCGGAGTAAGTGCTTTTGATTTGATTATTGGTCTGCTCTTGGGCAATCTTTTGGCCGTATTGAGCTGGCGTTTTTTGACCGCAGAAATTGCGGTGAAATATCGATTGACGCTGTACTATCAATTGGAGAAAATCGTGGGGAAAAAACTCGTGATTGGGTACAACCTTGCCAATGGAATTTTGTTCTGTTTCTTGGCCGGGGCAATGATTACGGTTTCCGCGACTGCGGTAGGTATCCCCTTCAACATGGAAATGCCCAAACTGACCGATACTATGCCAAATGGCATCACTTGGATCATAATTGTTTTGGCCATTGGTGCCGTGATTTCAATTATCGCCGCAAAAGGCTATGAAACCGTTTCCAAAGCCGCCAATTGGATGGCCCCAGTGATTGTATTGGCATTTTTAGCAAGCGGTATTGTTGCGCTTCGCGATTTGAACGTACATAACTTTTCCGATTTTTGGAATATTTGGGGTGAAGGTAGCGAGCCTTTTCCAGGACAAATTAAATACACATTCTGGCATGTGACTATTTGGTCTTGGTTTGCCAATGCCGCCATGCACGTGGGGATGTCCGATCTATCCGTTTTCAGATTCGCCAAAAAAGCAAGCTCTGGATGGACCACAGCGGCCGGAATGTATGTGGGGCACTATATGGCATGGATAGCCGCCGCCCTACTCTATGCCGTGTATTTAAAATCGCCAGAAGCTCAAACCGCTTTATCAGCGGGCACCGCACCCACTGTAGCACCCGGGCCATTGGCTTATAATGCTTTGGGCATTTTTGGTGCCATCGCCGTTGTTTTGGCAGGATGGACCACAGCGAACCCAACCATTTATCGGGCAGGATTGGCCTTTCAGGCCATTGTTCCCAAAACCTCAACATTTTGGGTGACCATTATAGCCGGAAGTGTGGCCACCCTGGCCGGCTTGTTTCCTGCATTTGCCATGAAGTTATTGGATTTTGTAGCACTTTACGGCTTCATTTTGGCACCCATGGGAGCCATTATTGTGTTTGAACATTTCTTCGGAAAAAAGGTAAACCTAGTGGAAAACTATGCTGAAACAATCAACATTAAGTTCAACAGAGCGGTATTTTGGGCATGGATCATAAGTTTTGGTCTCTGCTATTTTGTTTCCATAACATTCGATGTTTTCTTATCTTTTATGACGCTTCCAGCTTGGTTGCTATGTGGAATTTTATTCCTCATGATGTCCAAAAAGAATATCTCGGTAGAATAACGGAACTGCGTCCCAAAAACTCTTTAAAAAGATATTACTATGAAAAAGCTCAGTGTTTTAATTTTAGCATTCATCACCTTTTCCTTGCAGGCACAGCAAGACCTTTTTAATGAACCGGCCCTAGTTTCCCCTGAAATCAATCCAGATAAAACAGTTACATTCAAAATTAAGGCACCTTTGGCCCAATCGGTAAGCGTGTCCGGAAGTCTGGATGGTGAAAATGCTTTTGCTCCCATTACCTATTCCATGGAAAAAGGAGAGAAGGGTATTTGGTCTTTTACCACACCGGTTTTGCCCTCTGAATTGTATCGATATAATTTTATAGTGGACAGTGTCCGCACAGTTGATCCCGCCAACTCTTATGTTATTAGGGATGTGAGCAATCTTTCCAATATATTTTTGGTGGAGGGAGGTAAAGCAGACCTGTACAAAGTTCAAGATGTGCCGCATGGCACTGTTGCCTATAGATGGTATGATTCCCCCGGGAATTCTAAAAAGCGAAGACTGTCCGTTTACACTCCTTCCGGTTATGAAAACAACACCGAAGATTACCCCGTATTATACCTTTTACATGGCATTGGCGGTGATGAAGAGGCATGGTTAGGCTCTGGAAGAGCGGCCCAAATAATGGACAACTTAATTGCACAAGGAAAAGCAGAACCCATGATCGTGGTAATGACCAATGGTAATGTTTACCAAGATGCTTCACCAGGAAATGGCAGTAGTGGATTTCCTAAAATAACCTTTATGCTCCCCAACACCATGGATGGCAAGTTTGAAGAAACGTTTGGTGATGTCATCAAATTTATTGAGGATAACTACAGAACTTCGGGAACCAAAGCGGATAGGGCCATCGCTGGTTTGTCTATGGGAGGTTTCCATACCGCCAATATTTCGTTGAACTATCCCAACACATTTGATTATGTGGGGTTGTTCTCTTCAGCATTGGGTGTTCCCATGAACAATGTAACCTCAAAGATGTATGAAAACAAGGAAGCAAAGCTAAAGCAACAAATGAAAAATGGGTATCAATTATACTGGATGGGAATGGGTGAAGACGACATGGCAATGATTTACAAAGGGAATGAGAACTTTAGAAAAGAAATGGATGCCATCGGTATGAAATATGAATACGTTGAAACCAGTGGTGGCCACACTTGGAACAACTGGCGCGACTATTTAACAACATTTGTACAGCGATTGTTCAAATAATAGCATCCTTATCGATTTTAAATCACATTAACGGTTGCCGCTCTGGCCCTATCGCTTATCATCGAACCCAAATATGGGCTGGAGCTATATTTATCCCGATAGGCTTGGTCAATTTTATCATTCAAAGCACCTTTTAAGGGCTCAAGATGTACTTTTCGTTCCATTCCGGCAGCCTCTATTTTCCCATGCTTTTGCTTAAGGGCTGATTTGTACCACCTGGAATTAATACCATTATACGCACGTGCATATAGTTTTCCATCCACTGCCACAGACCAAATCCAGGTCAATGTTCCATAAGTTTCTCCATCTTCCCGAAGAACTGAAATGTGAAAATCATCAGCCTCTGCAATTTGTTCAATCTCTTCAGTTGTTAGGTTTTTTGATATTGTGCTCATCATCGTCCTCTTTTAAAAACTTTGGGTAATCGAGTTACCCCGTTACCCAAAGTCAAATTTTCTTTTTCAATAAATTTTTAAGTTAGTTCTAGCTTTTGGAATATTGTTCGTCGGACACTTTTTCCATCCAAGTCACCACCTCACCATTCACTTCTTCTTGAATAGCAATATGGCTCATGGCTTTATTGGCCGAAGCCCCATGCCAGTGTTTTTCATTGGGTTCGAAATACACGATGTCCCCAGGGCGTATTTCTTCAATGGGGCCGCCCTCCTTTTGAATCCATCCCAATCCTGATTGCACAATTAACGTTTGCCCTGCAGGGTGCGTGTGCCAAGCCGTTCTTGCTCCTGGTGCAAAAGTGACCAAGGCAGCTGCCCCTTTGGTGACATTTTCAATATTTTGATACAATGGGTCTACGATCACATCTCCCGTGAACCATGCATCGGGTCCTTTCATGGATGGGATTTCCCCATTTTTATAAATTTTCATGACTCTAATTTTATTTATTTAAAATTTCTTACAACAAAAACCTAAGCGAATACGGGAAACTTGCTAGCTTCTCCGTAATCCTTGATCTTTTCCATATTCTGAAGTGTTTCCATATCGGCTTCGGAAATTTCAAAATCTAATTGGGCGTTTCCTTTCATGTGGTCGGGATTGGCCGTTTTAGGCAAAGGAAGTAGTCCTAATTGCAAATCGAAACGGATTCCCAATTGCGGAATGGATACGCCATATTTCTTGGCCATCTCAGCCACCTCATCATTTTTGAACAATTCTCCGTGACCGATTGGGGAATAGGCTTCTAACAAAACACCATTGTCTTCACAGAACTTAATCGTCTTTTCTGGCACGTTGGAAATGTGTGCCAACACTTGGTTCACTGCTGGTTTCACTGTACCATTTTCAAGGATGTTCTTTACATCTTCCACTTCAAAATTAGATAAACCAATGGCCTTATTTTTCCAGCTTCATAGGCTTCTTCCAAAGCTTTCCAAGCCTCAAGATTGCCCTCAAAAAAACGTTCCTCTCCCTGAAAATCCTGCCATGGTTTTGGGCTGTGGATGATCATCAAATCGATATAATCCAATCCCATTACCTCCAATGATTTATCAATAGCAGCAACTGCTTCATCATAGGATTTAACCTCTGCAGCAAGTTTTGTGGTTACGAAGAGTTCTTTTCGGTCCACACCACTTTCTTTGATACCTTTTCCCACTCCTTCCTCATTTTGGTATGCTTGGGCGGTATCAATATGGCGGTATCCCAATTTTACAGCATCCTTTACTGCTTGCACAGCATCCTCATTACTTATAAACCAAGTACCCAATCCCAATTTTGGAATTTGTACTCCGTTATTTAATGTATATGTTTCTTGTAGTATCATAGTATGTTTTTTAATAGTATTTATTCGATTTAAACATTTGTGGCAAAAACTAATTACCCATGTATTGTTCATCAGTGACTGGTTCCATCCAGTTTACCACACCCTTCTCTGTATTGGGAAGGATATAGAGCTGTTGCATGCCCTTCTCAGGACTTGCGCCATGCCAGTGCTTTGCATCGGGTGGGCATTTGGTCACACTTCCTTTTTTGAGTACCTCAATGGGCTGTCCTTCTATCTGATGAAATCCTTCACCATCGGTAATGATCAAAATTTGACCTGCGGGATGTGTATGCCAATTACTGCGGGCACCCGGTTCAAAATAAACATTGCCAACGAGCATGGTATAGGTAGAGTCCATAGGTACCAATCCATAGTTATAGGCATTTCCAGTAAAAAGTGTATCTGAACCTTTTTGACCTTGAGGGAAAATTGCCTCTACTTTTTGAATATCTACAATCTCTTCTGTTTCCTCTTGTTTTTCATTTTGCTTGCAGCTAAGAAGCAAAACAAAAACCATTGTGATTAGCGCTAAACTTGTGTTCTTCATTTTTGCTTTTCTGTTTTTTGGTTTTTTAAAATTCATGTCGGGAATCAGGTCTCAATTCAAATTTGAGACCTCTTATTTTGATGCGATGTGTAATTTTCAGAAAAACATGTAAAATTCCATTAACACCACTTTAATAATCAATACATCAGCAAGTTACGACTATGATAAATGCGGAGTATAATGAAAATCAAATCTAAAATTAAGAGAATCAAACCTTGATTTGATAGCGATACAGTTTGACGCATTTGAGCACAGAACCATCAAGGATTCAGTACTTAAAAAATAACGCTCTTTATGAGTAGTTGCAGCTTATCTTAAAGTCCAACACGGTATATTACCGCATTATCACCATCGGAAAGCGCATATAAGGAACCATCTGCTCCATCCAAAATATCCCTGAACCGACGACCTTCGCTTACCAACAATCGTTCTTCACCCACAACCACATTATCCTTAATGATCAATCGTACAACATGTTCACCACTCAAAGCTGCTAAAAACAGGTTGTTGGTCCATTCAGGAATCGCATTTCCAGCATAAAAATCCATACCGCTTGGCGATACTACCGGGTCCCAGTAATATACAGGTTGCTCCATTCCACTTTGTTGGGTTATGCCTGCCCCAATAGCCGCACCACTGTATTCCAAACCGTAAGAGATGGTGGGCCAGCCGTAGTCGGCGCCAGCTTCAATCAGGTTGATTTCATCCCCTCCCCTTGGACCCAGTTCTGATTCCCAAAGGTCACCGGTAATAGGATGAATGGCCAATCCTTGCACATTCCGATGTCCGTACGAATAAATTTCGGGGAGAACGCCTGTTTCCGATGTAAATGGATTACCGGCTGCAGGTTCTCCATCAGTGGTAATCCGCAATACCTTGCCCAAGGCAGCATCCAATTCTTGAGCTTCTGGACGAGTTATTGTACTGGACCGCTCCCCTGTGCTAACAAATAGATTTCCCTGTCCATCCCAAGCCAGTCGAGATCCATAGTGGAGTGTACTATCAAATTCTGGAATGGCGGTGTAGATTACTGTGGCGTCCTCTACTTGGTCTTCACTGTCCGAAAGTCTACCTTTTGCCACTGCAGTTGCGGTGCCACCAGGTCCGTTTTGGGAAAAGGTCCAATAAACCATTCTATTTTCATCAAAATTTGGGTCTATGGCCACATCCAAAAGACCACCTTGTCCTGCACTATTCACTGATGGAATACCTGTGATAGGCGCACTTACGCTCCCAGAAACGGAAACCAGACGCATATTCCCACCCTTTTCAGTCACTAAAATTCTACCATCGGGTAACTGGGCCATCCCCCAAGGATTGGTAAGACCCGTTGCAAAAACGGACACGGTATATTCGGTTTCCGTCTGGGCACCTGCGATTCTTGTTTGTCCTTCAAACGCAGGGGAATAATCCGCATTTGGGTCTGCCGTTTCCACAGGATCTAACGTTTCTTCGGGGGTTGATGGGTCGTCATCGCTATCATCATTTTCGTCGTCTCCGATTGTATCATCGTCGGAGCCTTGAGGTTCTTCAACATCCGGAGCTCCCGGGGCTTCACTGGAACTGCATGATAGTTGAATTCCCCCTACCATCAACAACAACAACACCAACCACACTATATTTTTTAGAAAATAATTCATAACAAATTGTTTTAAAGTAAGTTACCATTTTGTTTTCAACGAAAACCATAGTTTTGCTTTTTATCGGTAACAGACATGCTGATTTTGCTAAAACAGCTCAGAAGTTATGCTTTTGTGGCCGTTGGGGTTACTTGGTTTGAATAAACTTTTGACTGATATGCTATTCTTCAAGAATCTCAAAAGTTACTGGTTCGGTTGCTATTTTTTGAAGCTTTTCAATTCTGTTGCCATCTATCTCCCCTAATCGAATAAGCCCCAAAGAATAGCTGAAATCTTTATAAAAAATAGCAACATCACCCCATGGAGCGTAATAGGTGATATCTCCTTTTGAGGGTTGATATCCGCCTGGCGCCCCAACTTTGGTCAACTTTCTTTCCGGGTAAAAAATCTTCTCATTATTTGCATAATCTTCCAATTGTGTTGTAATTGGAAGCATGGAAATAAAATCCCGTGTGGTATCATTATCGTTCAAAGTTGCGGTTAGTTCAGTGTCTCCGAATGAGATTTTCAATTTCATATTTTTGATAGTTACCTGTTCTTTTAAAGGTCGATTTTCTATATGGGAAAACCAATACACCATTCCAAAAACGCCTAAAAGAATTGTCAAAAAAGTTACTCTTATCATTGTTAGTTTTTGAATTCCTTCTGTTTGGAGTTATTGTTTCATTTAAAAGTGCAAAAAAGTGCTACGATCAAAAGTCTGACCGCAGCACTAGCAACCAATTCTTTACAGATTATCTGAAAAGAACTTTTCCAACTTTTCAAAAGGAATCACATCCAATTGATCGTAAAGGTCAGTATGTACTTTTCCAGGAATGATCATTAATTCCTTGGGTTCGTTTGCTGCTTCAAAAGCGTCCTCACTAAAATATTTAGAGTGGGCATTTTCCCCAGCAATAATCAATACAGGTCTTGGAGAAATCTCTTTGATATACGTCATAATTGGCATATTCATGAGAGAAATTGGGGTGGTAACTGTCCAAGAACTGTTGGAGTTGATGGATCTTGGGTGAAAGCCCCTGTCTGTTTTGTAATAATCAAAATATCCTTTTACAAATTCAGGTTCATCCCCTTTGATTTCGTTCGGCAATCCAAGTCCTGATAAAGCTGCGGTTCCATTTTCTGCATCAACCCATCTTTGTTGGTTCATTTGTTCCAACATTTGGGTACGTTGCTCTGGTGTAGTGGAATCAAAGTAACCCTTTGCATTGACTCTGGACATGTCATACATACTTGTGGTAGCAACCGCTTTTACTCTTTTGTCAACCGCAGTCGCGTTCAAGGCAAAACCTCCGAAACCGCAGATTCCGATGATTCCCACCTTTTCACGATCTACATTTTGTTGCAGTCCCAAAAAGTCGATTGCTGCACTAAAATCCTCAGTATTGATATCCGGTGAAGCTACGTGTCTTGGCTCACCCCCACTTTCCCCTGTGTAGGAAGGATCAAAGGCCAACACCACAAAACCTCTTTCCGCCATTTGATTGGCATATAAACCTGACGCTTGTTCTTTCACCGCACCAAAAGGTCCACTAATGGCCAAGGCGGACAATTTTTCGCCTGCTGTATTTTTAGGAGTGTATAAATCTCCCGCTAACGTTATTCCATAACGGTTTTTGAATGTTACACTCTGTCTGGATACCTGATCACTTAAATCGAAGGTATATTGTTCTGCTGTTCTGCTCATATTGCTTAATTTTTGTTTTGAATTTGATTGACTGAATACTTGACTAAAAACAAGCACTGCAGCGATTGTAATAAATAGTATCTGTTTCATTTTTTTCATTTTTAAATTGATTTAACCACCTTGGCTGGAATACCCGCCGCTACAGTTCGGGCAGGAACATCTTTCGAGACCACAGCACCTGCCGCAACCACCGCATGTTCCCCAATTGTTACTCCCGGAAGAATGGTTGCTCCCGCTCCTATCCATGCATTTTGTTTTATATGAATGGGTTTTGCGATTAGAAACTTTCTGGATTCAGGTGCAATGGGATGTGTTTCGGACAAGAGATTTACTCGAGGTCCAATCATTACATTATCATCTATGGTAACGCCTCCCAAATCCAGTATTTGGCAATTCTGATTGATAAAGACGTTCTTGCCCAGTTTAATGTTCTTTCCGTAATTGGAACTGAAGGGGGTGTAAAGTGTAGTACTTTCATCTACCTGATACCCAACCAAAGTGCTGAGCTGTTTTCTGATATCACCGATAGTTTTGGATGAGTTCAGCTCCACTAAAATGGCCATGGCCCGTTCCGCTCCTTCGGCTAGTTTATAAAATTCAACTTCGTCAAATGAAAGTGCCACTCCCTTTTTTAGGCGTTGAAAGATGTTGTTAGATTCGTTTTCCATTGCCCATTTTCTTTGTTGTAAAAAGAATATGGCACAAAGGTATGGCTGGAATAGAGCCTCCAGATAACGATAATCACATCAAAAATTAAGAAATTCAAATATTAAGACCGAATGGCCTTGGGCGTGGTCCCTGTTAATCGCTTGAAATAGTTATTGAAATAGGTGGGATAGTCGAAACCGAGTGCATAGGCTACTTCGCTCACATTCCAATTGGTGTGTTGCAAAAGGGCTTTTGCTTCCGTAACAATTCGTTCCGAAATGTGGGTCGATGTAGATTTACCTGTTACTTCCTTGATGGATTTATTCAAATAATTCACATGCACCGATAGGTTATCGGCATAATCCTGAGGGGTGCGCAACTGTAAAGGACTATCCGCAGTCTCAATGGGAAACTGCCTTTCCAACAGCTCCAAGAACACATTGGTCAACCGAGAGGCCGCGCTCTGGTGCTGGGCGTAATTCTCGGAAGGTTGCATCTTCAGGGCTTCGTGAAGAATCAGGTGAATATAATTTCTAATTAAATCATCTTTAAGGGAATAGTCTGTTTGCTGCTCTTCAATCATTTTTTCAAAAATGGCATTCAAGAACAGTCTTTGGTTCTCGCTTATCTTCAATACCGGAGTACCTCCCAAACTAAACAAAGGTGATTTAAGAATACTGTCAGATCGTTCAGATAAATTGAGGAAATCCTCAGAAAACAAGCAGGTATAACCAACATACGAAGTAGAAATCGTCTCCCATGAATATGGGATGTGCGGATTCCCAAAAAATAGAATGGTTCCCTCTTGCTCAAAACTTCGATCAGAATAGTTGATGATACTTTTTCCAGTGGTCAAACAAATCTTGTAAAAGTCCTTTCGACTGTAAATCTTTGTGGCGCTATTATCCTCTTCAATCTTGAAAACGTTGAACCCTTTTAGCTTCAGCTCTTGGTTAAACGATGATACGGACCTTTGTGTTTTTGTTTGCATGATGCAAAGTTAAGAAAATCAAATCGACATAATGGTATCCGTGCTACCAAAAATCTACCTCTCCTTGGCTAAAAAGTCAGGTGGCAATCCACTTCAAATACAATTCAAAAATAATTGCATATTGTATATTTGATGGATGTTATGATACTGTTTTTACACTAAAAATAAGATGATCAGGATACCAAAATTAAAATTCGGGGGGTTGTTCTTCTTCATCCTTTTGATAGCTTCATCAAGCTGCAAAAAAAATATAGGCTCCACTAAAACTGCGGAATTGAAAGATTCCGTTGAAGTGAAAGCACCTTCCATGGAAGCTCCAGAGGGAATGGTCTGGATTCCGGGTGGAAATTTTGTGCAAGGTGCCGTTACCAATGACAAAATGGCCATGTCACATGAGCGTCCCGCGCATCGTGTTTCGGTTGATGGATTCTTTATGGATGAACATGAAGTGACCAACGCCCAATTTGCCGAATTCGTAAAGGAAACGGGGTATGTTACCGTAGCTGAACGCAAAATTGATTGGGAGGAAATGAAAAAGCAATTGCCCGAAGGCACGCCCAAACCCCACGATTCCATTTTGCAACCGGGTTCTTTAGTATTCAAAAAGACCAAGTCCAGTGTGCCAAATCTTTACGATTATTCCCAATGGTGGGAATGGAGGATTGGTGCTGATTGGAGCCACCCAAGTGGTCCAAACAGTTCTATTGATGGTAAAGAAAATGATCCCGTGGTACATATTGCCCTAGAAGATGCCTTGGCTTATTGCAAATGGGCTGGCAGAAGACTTCCTACGGAAGCGGAATGGGAGTATGCTGCAAGGGCAGGTAAAACCGACGCCTTGTTTTTCTGGGGTGATGATATTGACGTATTACAAAATTATGCCAATTCATGGGAAGGCGAATTTCCTGTCAATAACAGTCAAGAAGATGGTTATGAACGTTTGGCTCCGGTGATGAGCTACCCAAAAAACGATTTTGGACTTTATGATATGGCAGGGAATGTTTGGGAATGGACCAATGATTGGTACAATTCCAATTACTATACTGAGCTAGCAAACAAAAATGAGACTACCAAAAATCCAAAAGGTGCAACAAAGGCGTTCAACGCTTCAAACCCATATGCCATAGAAAAGGTCATCAAAGGAGGTTCATTCTTGTGCAGTGCTTCGTATTGTGCCAGCTACCGCATCAGTGCACGAATGGCCACCAGCCCCGATTCTGGAATGGAGCATCTTGGGTTTCGAACTGTACTTTCGCCTTAAATGCATTTGCTTCAACAATAAACGATTTGCCTGTTGATGGTATCACTGAGTGGGTTGCCGATTTCCAATGCGGGTAGCCATAATACTTATGATAAAAATCTGCGAAGCGTGAAAAAGCATTAGCGGAAGCAGAATGATTCCTATGGGCATAGTAGCTGGGAACAGAATCTTGGAAAACACGGTACCATGCACCAATGATTTTTTTGTCCCACAAAATTGGGCCGTTATTCGGTCTTCTCGATTAAACTGAAGTTTATCCGCAACCAATCCAATAACAAAATACACAAGAAAAAATAAGCCTAAAACACCCGCATAAATCAATAGAAAATCTTTCAAATCCACTGAACTGAAAACATTGTCCTCAAAGGAATGCACAAAGCTTTTGTAAATGATCAGCAAAATGACGGATTTATCAAAAAGCGTCAAATAAGAGCTGTAACGAGCTGCGTATTTCCCCAGATATCGATTCAACAATAGACCCAAAATCACAGGTAATAAAATTTCGGTGAGGAGTTTTAGATAAACGTCCAACAAATCAAAATCACCTGACCCCTGCTCCAAAAAGATACCCATCCAAAGTGGTGTGACCACAATTCCAATAAGTCCTGAAATACTTGCATTGAAAATAGCTGCCGGAACATTTCCTTTGGCCAAAGATACCATCACCACCGATGAAGAAACCGTTGAGGGTAAGGCTGCCATAAACAGAAAAGCCAGCCAGATGCTGCTATTTTCACCAGAACCCAAGAACGGGTAAAAGGTCAGAACCAGCAACGGAAAAAACAGAAAAACAGAAAGCTGTACCAAAAAGTGGAGTCGCCAATTCTTTAATCCCGTTTTTATTTTCTCCGGACTGAGTTTTAGACCATAGAAAAAGAAGATGAGCGAGATACCCACACTGGAAATCTGGTCCAAAGGAATCTTACTTTCCCTACCACCCAAACCGGGAAAAAAATAGGCCAACAATACCACTAGAATAATGGCCAGAACAAAGCGGTCCAATTTAATCCTGTTGATTATCTTCATATGCAAGATGGAATAGCGGAAAGTGCAATAAATACACCTTTCAAGGCGGCAAAGGTAAACTAAAGCAGGAAAAGAATCAGGCAATTCGTAGAGGCAGGGCTCTACTGATATCATTTCATTTTGGCCCAAACCCTTATTCTATTTTTCATATCTTCACAACATATTCGTACTCGTCAAAAACTAGTTGCATTGAGGCTTTCAATTCTTTTTTTTCTGGTAGGCTTCAGCGCGAATCTCTGTGCCCAAGAGTTGCCTCCTATTCAAAATTATACCCCAAAAGAATATAATGGGGAATATCAGAATTGGGGTATTTCGCAATCCAATTCTAGAAACATATATGTGGCCAACCACACCAGTCTTTTGGAGTTTGATGGAAACAAATGGCACAGTTTTAAACTTCCTACTTCATCCATAATCCGTTCGGTAATCGTTGTTGATGATAAAATCTATACGGGATCTTATAGAGAATTCGGATTTTGGAGCAAAGACGAAACCGGTCAACTGTTATACACCTCCCTTTCGGAAAGACTGGACAAGCCACTCTCTGAAGATGAGGAGTTTTGGGATATCCTTGCTTTGGACCATTGGGTGCTTTTTCAATCCTTGGACCGGATTTATATTTATGACCAACTGGAAGATAGTTTTAAAATCATAGAGGCGAATTCGGCCAAAGCCAATCTCAACTTGGTCAAGGATAAGGTTTATTTTCAAAAAGACAGGGAAGGACTCTTTACCATTGAAAACGGAGAGCCCATATTGGTAAATGACGCTACTGTTTTGACCAATACATCCATAATCGGCATTTATGATGTTGAGAATTACCTTTTGATTGTAACCGAAGATGCCCGATTTTACCAATATAATTTTGAATCCCTCACACCTTGGCCAACCGACTTGGATTCATTGAACATCACCTTATACAGCAGTATACGCTTAAAAGATGGGAGCTTTGTCCTTGGGAGCATATCCAATGGTTTTTATCATTTGACTTCGGATGGGCGGTTGCTCAGGAACATCAACCAAGCGAAGGGTCTCAACAATAATACCGTTTTATCCCTTTTTGAGGATGTAGATCATAATTTGTGGCTGGGGCTGGACAATGGCATTAGCGTGGTCAATCTCTATTCTCCTTTTAATGAATATGTGGATAAGCTCGGAAATATCGGTCTGGTCTATGCCGCGCTCAACCATGATGGCTATCTGTACCTTGGGACAAATCAAGGTCTTTTCTTTAGAAAAGAAGAGGGGGCTGAAGAATTTAGAATGATTCCCGGCACTGAAGGGCAAGTTTGGAATCTACAACTGGTAGACTCTACCGTTTTTTGCGGACATAACAGGGGCACTTTTGTGGTTGAGGGCAGTCGTGCGCAACAAATTTCCGATTTTCCAGGGACTTGGGGCGTGAAACCGATGCCCACTACTCCCAATCTTATCCTTCAGGGAAATTACAATGGTCTCAGTGTTTTGGAAAAAAATGCTGGGTCATGGAAACTCCGAAATACCATTGAAAACTTTAGTATTTCCAGTCGATTTTTTGAAATAGTAGACTCTTTGGAAATCGTTGTGAACCATGAACAAAAAGGACTTTATCATATTTTCTTGGACCCCAACTTGAAACGGGCTGAAAAGGTGATAAACGAGGAACCTGTTGGTCATAGCTCCAACATATTCAAATTTAAAAATCGATTGTACTATAAGACCTACGACGGTATTTACACCATAGAAAATGAGCTTGACAACATTTCTTTGGATAGTACATTGACCAAGATGGTTTTTGTTGAAAATGAGAACCCTATTAGCATTGTAATACCAGATACTATTCAAGAACGGTTATGGTTTTTTACCGAAAACGGCATAAAATATATTACGCAGAGCACGTTGAGTGGAAAATTGAGTGTGAATTATGTTCCCATGTCGAGCACGCTTCGGAGCAACCTTGGGGTTTCGGGGTTTGAAAACATTTCCAGAATCTCAGAGAACAAATACCTTATTGGTAGCTCAAATGGGTACGTAACATTAGATTTGGACAACGTAACTCCAATTGAAAACACGATTAAAATCAACCATGTTTTTTATGGAGATTACCCTAATTTGTCCACCAGAATTCCAACGCAATCTATTGGTGAGTTCTCCTATACCAACAACAATGTAAAATTTGAGTATAGCGTACCAGAGTTTGATAAATACACGGAAGTAAAGTACCAATATAAGTTGGAAGGCATTTACGATGAGTGGAGCGAATGGGATGAAATTCCGGAGACCACATTCAACAATTTGTCTTTTGGGGAATACACTTTTAGAGTTCGGGCCATGGTAGGAAACTCCGCGACCGAAAATACGGCTTCTTACCAGTTTTCCATTGCACGACCTTGGTATTGGTCCATCAGCGCAATTATTGCCTATATCCTTGCATTGTGTCTCATCTTTTTTCTGATACATAGACTTTACAAAAGGTATTACCGTAAAAAACAAGAAACGCTGATTCTTAAAAATCAAAAGGAATTGGAGCGTCGGGAGCTTCAAGAAAAAGAGCGCATTGCACAAATACTTAACGACAAGCTTCAAGATGAGATTGAAAACAAAAACCGGGAGTTGGCCATTTCCACTATGAGCATCCTAAAAAAGAACAAATTCCTCTCGCAGTTAAAATCGCAGTTGAACACCGTTACCGACAAAGGCAAGAGCATAAAAACGGTAATTAAGGAAATAGACCGCAATATCAACAGCGAAGATGACTGGAAATTCTTTGAAGATGCCTTCAACAATGCCGACAAAGATTTCCTCAAAAGAATAAAGTCAAAACATGAGGACCTTACCAATAATGATTTAAGATTATGTGCATATTTAAGGTTGAACCTCTCTTCGAAAGAAATAGCGCCACTCCTCAACATATCGGTAAAAAGCGTTGAAATGAAGCGGTACCGACTCCGTAAAAAATTCAATTTACCGCACCAGGACAACCTTACCGATTACATTTTAAACTTTTAGAAGAACTCTACCTTCAACCACTACGTACTCTACAAATCCTAAAAACACCTCTACATCAACTCTACTTTTGTGTTTTTAGACTCAATTCAACTACCTCACATCAAATTTTAACAAAACCCCGTAATATTTATAATTCCATAGGTTTCGAAGCCTTATTATGCGAAATAGTCAATTTTTAGCCATATAATTTAATGATGTAGGTTTTTTATAGAGGTGCATCCTTTGTTAAGAATACGTTAAGCCATCTATTTTTACCCTCAATTAAAATCGCTCTAAAATGAGATATGGCTTAATAAAATTAATGGTGTTCCTATGCACAGCGTATGGATTTTCTCAGACAAAGACCGTTACAGGTACTGTATCTGATGCTACCGGACCAATACCCGGAGTAAATGTGCTGGTAAAAGGAACCACTAATGGCGTGGTAACCGATTTTGACGGAGAGTTTACCCTAGAGGATGTAGCAAGCGACAATACACTTGTGTTCAGCTATATTGGTTTTGAAACACAAGAGGTCCTAGTGGGCGGCCAAGATGTATTCAACATTGTGCTCACGGAGGACACACAGAACCTTGATGAGGTCATTGTGGTCGGTTATGGTACCCAAAAGAAAAGTAATGTTGTGGGTTCCGTTGCCAGCGTTGAAGTTGAGGAAGCCACCAGCGTACCTACCACCAATGTATCGGAAATGCTGCGGGGTAGAGCTGCGGGTGTTCAGGTGAACTTGGGCGATGCCCGCCCCGGAGGTAACTCCAACATCGTTATTAGGGGTAATGTTTCCGTGGCTCCCAATGGTAACTCCCCATTGATTATTGTGGACGGTTTGCCTTTTGATAATCTAAATGATGTTGCTCCGGATGATATCGCAAATATTGAAATCCTAAAGGATGCTTCATCTACCGCTATCTACGGTTCCAGAGCATCTAATGGTGTCATCTTGGTCACCACCAAAACCGGAAAATTGGGAAAAGTGAGCATTGACTACCATGGATATACCACAGTGCAAACCCTCACCAAAAATTTTAACCAATACGATGGGCAGCAATTCATAGACCTTAGAAGGGAGGCCAATAGAAATAGATTCACCGGCGCTTATATAAGTGATGAGAACATCTTCTCCCCATTTGAATTGGAGGCCATTGAAAACAAAAACTTTGTGGATTGGGAAGACTTGGTACTTCGCGATGCCGTAATTCAAAGCCATTCCTTGAGCTTCTCTGCGGGTAGCGAAAAAACCAAAGTTTACTCCAGTGTCAATTACTTCACTCAGGAAGGTATCATCCCTAATTCAAGTTTTAACAGGGGCACCTTTAAGTTGAACATCGACCAAAAATTGACCGATAAGCTCCTGTTCCGCGGAATTATCAACTATCAGAATGCAACACAAGACAGGGAGACCGGAGGTCTAAATTTCACCACCATTACCCCACTGGCCAAACCATTTGATGATGAAGGCGAACTTGTGAAGTTCTATTTAGGCCCATCAAACACCGCTGTTAACCCATTGTGGGACCAGAGAGAATCAACGGATGACACAAAAATAAACCTCACCGACATCAACCTAAGCTTAGTGTATGACATTACATCCAACCTCAGCTATACGTTAAAAACCTTCCTTAGAAACAGAAATACCAACAGAGGTTTGTATCGCACTTCCTTGCATTCTGGCGGGGACGAAGGTATTGATGGACTTGGTGTGCTGTCCAACACGCTTTTCAAGCAGGTGCTTGTAGAAAACATTGTGGACTACACTCCGAAAATCAATGACAATCATGATCTAAACCTAACATTTGTTCAGGCTTTTGATGAGCAAAGCAATGAGTACACCCAACTAGACAAGTCAGGTTTCACCAATGATGCGTTGCTTTATAATGGAAACGCCACTACCCTGCTCAATAATTTCAGGGATGTTTCCCAACGAAGATTACTTTCCTTTTTGGGAAGGTTGCGTTACGGATATCTAGATCGATATCTTTTGGAAGCCACCGCTCGGGCTGATGGTGCCTCTGTATTTGCCGAGAACAACAAATGGGGATTCTTCCCAGCCGTCTCTGTGGCTTGGAAAATGCACAACGAGCCCTTTATGCAGAATTTGGATGCCATCAATGAGATGAAATTCAGGGTAAGTTATGGTGCCACCGGAAACCAAGGAATCAATCCATTGGAATCCTTGGGCGTGGCAGATGATCGTCCTTATGTATTTGGTGACCAAACCGTAGCGGGTGCAACTGCGTCTTCCCGTTTGCCCAACCCCAATCTAAAATGGGAAACCACTGCCACATTGAACACTGGTGTGGATTTTAGATTGTTCAACAACCTTTTTGAAGGAACGTTTGAATACTACAAGGCCAACACCACTGATTTGCTCTTGGACCGCTCCATTGCAGGAACCACTGGTTTTAATGTGATCAGATTCAACGTAGGGGAATTGGAAAATCAAGGCGTTGAGGCCACGTTGACCACAAATTTTATTCGCAAGGATGATTTTAAATGGTCCTTGGGATTGGTGTTCTCCAGAAACCGAAACAAGGTGATTTCTCTTACCGGGGAATTGGATGATGACGGAAACCAAATCGATATTACCGACACATTTGGAAGAAGGTTGTCCGTAGGACAATCCATCAACAATATTTGGTTGCCCAAGTATGACGGTATCTACCAAGAAGGTGATGATATTGCCAGCTCTGGAAACCCACTGGCCCAGCCTGGAGACGTTAGGGTAATCGACCAAGACGGAAACGGCCAAATTGATGACAGGGATAATGTATTTACCAATACAGACCCTGATTGGTACGGTTCCATCACCAATACCATCAGCTATAAAAACTTTGACCTGTTCGCCGATATTTATATTGTGCAAGGCGCTACAAGATTGAATCCTGTTCTTGCAAACGGTGAACTTTGGAAAGGGGCCATAAACGGCATCAGGGCTAAATACTACACCCCTGAATACCCATCAACCGAATATCCAAGACCAAAACCAGACACACATTTGCACCTGTTCCCCTTTGCAGTGCGGGATGCTTCCTACGTGCGTTTACGAACGTTGACCCTTGGGTACAATGTACCAAAGAGGACCTTCTCAAAAATAGGATTGCAAAATGCCAAGGTCTATGTTACTGGAACCAATCTGTTCACGTTCACTGATTTTAGATCGTACAGTCCAGAACAAAACCCAGTAAATGGATTTGAAACCGCTTTCCCAGAGACCAGAAATATTACCCTAGGTGTCAAATTAGGATTTTAAAAAAATTGATATGAAAAATATGAACCTTTATTTATTATCAAAAAGACTCTTTACAATGGTGGCTGCCATTGTAGTGCTCTCTTCCTGTGAAAAAGATTTCTTGGAAGACAAATTGCGTTCAGATACTTCGGTGGATTTCCTATACACAACACCCGAAGGTCTGGAATCTGCCGTGGTAGGACTCTACAGTCTTAACCGGGAAATCTACCAAGACCTCAGCTTAAATGGGACCTATCCGTTGATTCTTCAAGCCAAAAGTGACTTGGGTGTAGGGATAACCGGAGAAGTATCATTGTACAGCAGATTGCTTTGGGGCGCCAGTTTGGGCGATTTTGGAACCACTTCTGGAATCAATGCGCATTGGGTGCACCACTACCGAATTGTAGACCGCTGCAACGCAATCATAAAAGGTGCAGAAAACTTGGAGGGCATTGATGAAAGCCGTAAAAATCAAATATTGGCCGAAGCCATGTGCATGAGGGCCAACGCTTATTTTTCACTCTACAGACTTTTCAACAATATCTATATCACCACTGAACCTACAACTCCTGAGAATGCATTCGATGTCCCTCAGGACAAGTCTTCCGTTGAAGAAATTTTTTACCTACTACGGTCCGATTTGGATTTTGCCATCGATAATTTGGACTACAATCCAGAGCAATTTGGACGATGGGGACAGGGAGCTGCCAGACACCTTAGGGCAAAAGTGGCCATGTGGGAAGAGGATTGGACCGAAGCCGCTGCTCAAGCTGATGCCATCATTACCAGTGGCAATCACAGTTTGGTACCTACCGAAGAGGTATTCGCTGGCGAATTGGACCATTCCGAAACACTTTTCGCTATCAATTTTGAAAGGGAAACCATTGGAGGCGGAAGTCAACACATTATGAACTGGAACATGGTCTCAGCCTATTCTGATGCCCCAGGTTTGGTTCAATCTGTGGAAAATGGTGGTGCAGGTGCCGGTTTTATCTCGTTGAACCAATACACCATCGACCTCCTCAATGAAGACCCCAATGATAAGCGCAGAAACAATACCTATTACATCTTTGAATATGCCTATAATGATGAAAGTGGACTTCCAGCAGGAAAGGAGTTGGGTGAACCGTTAGACTTGTATGAAAACAGCCCAACGGACCAAAACGAGTTTATGCTGTACTACAGAAGACAAAACCCGGGCATATTAAAGTTTTTTGATGAAACCGTTGAACCAACAGATAGAAACCACTTCAAAAATATTATGATCTACCGATTGGCCGAAACCTATCTCATTGGTGCGGAAGCCCACATGATGTTGAACAATACCCCTAAAGCATTGGAGTATCTCAATGATGTTAGGGAAAGAGCCAACACTGCTCCGGTAAACACCATCGACCTACAGGCCATTTTAGATGAGAGGGCACGCGAATTGGCCTTTGAAGGACAACGCTGGTATACCCTGAAAAGAACCGGAAAATTGTTCGAATTCCTGTTGGATCACATGAACAATGACAACATGAATGAGTCCTATCCAGAAGGTAATCCAAAGGTTTTGCTTCGGGAATATATGGAGAATTGGCCCATTCCGCAGCAGCAAATGGACCTTTTGGGCCCTAATTATCCTCAAAATGAAGGATACAACTAACCTCAGCACAACGAAAGATTAATTAAAACAGAAAGAAATGAACAAGTATAGAACAAACCACAAAACATCACGTTCAAGATTGCCTTTCCTCTCGTTATTCGTTGCGTTGGGCATATTGGGCACTATACTTTCCTGTGAAATCGAGGATGACACACCTCCTCCATCCGCATATGTGGCCCCAGAGCCACAGCCGGAACCGGAGCCGGGTGAAGATTGTACTTTTTCTACCATTGTTCCTGAAATTGCCGATGGCATTGACTTTGAGTGCGGTGGCCCAGAGGTTGAATTCTTTGGTGAAAAGGATGGGTCGTTTACGCTCGACTTCGTGGAAAATCCAGATGCATCTGGAGTAAACACCTCTGAAAATGTAGTTCAATATGACCAAACTGATGGTGTAGAACCATGGGCCGGCTTTTTCTTTGACTTGGCCAGCAAGGTCGATTTCACGGTAATGCAGACCGTCAATATTAAGGTATATGCTCCAGCAGCGGACCAAATCGTCCTTTTGAAGTTTGAGGATAGTGCAGACGGTTCAATTTCCAAAGAAGTACAGGCAGTAACCACTGTGGCCAATGAATGGGAAGAACTTTCCTTTGTTTTTTCACCCAGTGATTCGGACAAATTTGATAGGTTGGTGCTCTTCTTTGACTTCAACGGTCCAAAAGATGCGCCATCCACCCATTACTTTGATGATATCGTGATGAGTGAAGGTGGCGAAGTGGAAGAACCTGGTGAAACCGGCGAGCCTTCTACCGCTGCACCTGCTCCCACTATTGACCCATTGGAGGTTATTTCGCTCTTCAGCGATGCTTATACCAATGTAACAGTGGATACTTGGAGAACAGATTGGTCCGATGCTACGTTGGAAGACATCACAATTGATGGCAACGCTGTGAAAAAATATAGTGAATTGAGTTTTGTGGGAGTGGAAACCGTGGCCAATCAAATTGATGCCACTGGTATGACCCATTTCCATACCGATATTTGGACGGCGGACGCCACTGAATTTAGAATTAAATTGGTGGATTTTGGATCAGATGGCGCTTTTGATGGTGGCGATGACACCGAACACGAGATTGTTTTTGAAAACCCAACCCAACAAGAATGGGTGAGTTTGGACATTCCGTTATCAAATTTTACTGGTTTGACAACGCAAGCGCATATCTCGCAGTTTATTTTTGTAGGTGCACCCTCAAAACAGAACACGGTTTATGTGGACAACGTTTTCTTCTACAACGAAGCGGGTGTGTCTACCCAACCAACCTCCGGAGCACCTGTGCCCACCGTACCTGAAGCGAACGTGATTTCCGTTTTTAGCGATACGTACACCAACGTAGCCGGAACGGACTTTAACCCTGCATGGGGTCAGGCCACAATTGTCACGCAAGAGGATATTGCTGGGAACAACACCTTGAAATATGAAAACTTGAACTATCAGGGAACACAGTTTGCCGCTCCTCTTGATGTTTCAGGAATGACCATGCTACATGTGGATTATTGGACTCCCGATTCGTCCACACTGAACGGTTATCTCATCAGCACTGGACCTTCGGAAACGCCCCATTCTTTTGACATTACCACAGGGGAATGGGTAAGTGTTGATATCCCTTTGACCGAGTTTTCAAGCGTGGTGGACTTAACGGATGTGATACAATTGAAATTTGATGGAAACGGAACCATTTACCTCGACAATATCTACTTCTACAATCCGCCCGCTACAGAACCTACGGTTGCAGCGACCAACCCAACGGTTCCTGAAGCAAACGTAATATCCTTATTCAGCGATGCCTATACCGATGTGCCTGTGGATACCTGGAGAACAGATTGGTCTGTAGCCACTTTGGAAGATATTTCTGTGGAAAGTAATGCCGTTCCTTAAACTTCGTTGGAATTGAAACCGTGGCCAATCAAATAGATGCTTCTGGAATGACCCATTTTCATACGGATGTTTGGACGGCGGACGCTACCGAAATCAGAATAAAACTGGTAGATTTTGGAGCAAACGGTGCCTTTGATGGTGGTGACGATGTGGAACATGAAATTACGATTTCTAATCCAGAGCAAGGTACATGGATATCCTTGGATATTCCACTAACCGACTTTACCGGATTGACCACACGTGCCAATATTGCACAACTCATCTATGCAGGGCAACCTGCAGGCTCCATGACCATTTTTGTGGACAATGTATATTTTCATAATTGATTCAAATCCAAAACAGATAGTTGCAGATGTGTTTTGGTTTAAGTTAGCTAGTTAGTCATCGGAAGGGCTTCTACCCTTAGGGGTAGAGGTCCAAATCCCAAAAAATGCCATGAAAAAAATCAATAGAAATTTTGTTTATCAAATCTTTAAAATGAATTTATTCAACATATCCCTTTTGACCTTGGCTTTAGTGCTCTCCTGTAGCTCAGAGGATGCTGAATCCAATACAATTCCTTCAAACTTAACGGTTGATATAACCATCGTTGGCTCCAATGAGCTAAATCCCAATGGAGACGGTTCTGGAAGAATCCAAGTGGCCGCATCAGCCACAAATGCTACCAGATACGCTTTTCGCTTTGAAAATGGGGACCAAATCGATAGTTCAACGGGAACCTTGGAGCACACTTTCACCCAAGATGGCACCCACTCCTACGCTGTGGTGGCATGGGCTTATTCTGAAACCGGTGACTTTGTGACCCAAACCGTAAACATTGAAGTGTTCAAATCGGACCAAGCGTTTGCAACGTTGATTTTTTCAGATGAATTTGAATATGATGGAAGTCCAGATTCCGAAAAGTGGTACCACCAAGTCATTCCACCAGACAATGGAAATTGGCACAACAATGAGCTTCAACATTACACCGATAGACCAAAAAATTCAAATGTAAGTGAGGGTACTTTGAAAATAAAAGCCTTTAAAGAAGATTACACTGCCAGTGGTTCTACAAAAGCTTATACCTCCGCCAGATTGAACGCCAAAATTGCATTCACGTATGGCAAGATTGAAGTTCGTGCGAAACTCCCAAGCTCTGCCGGTACTTGGCCTGCTATTTGGACCTTGGGTGCCAGTGTAAATGAATTGGGTAATTACTTTGGTGACCAATATGGTAGCGTTGGATGGCCGCTAAGTGGTGAAATTGACATCATGGAACAGACAGGATGGGATAAAAACATCATCATTTCACATTATCACTGGGGCGACCTCAACACCGAAGTATACCATGATGAGGGAGGTGAACTACCCATCACCAATGCCTCTTCGGAATTTCATGTCTATACCATGGAATGGAATAGTACCAGCATTAAAACGTATGTGGATGACATCTTGATCTATGAATTTTCAAATTCATCCAACAAACCCTTCAATCAAGAGCATTATTTAATCTTGAACGTTGCCATGGGAGGTAATCTTGGTGGAGACGTCCCGGATACCTTTACCGAGGATACCATGGAAATCGACTACGTAAGGATTTACCAATAATACTTATCCTTATAAGGTTGCCGCATCCATTTCTAAGACAATTTGAAATGGGTGCATGCAGCTTTGCTGAAAATCCAAGTGCTGTAAGATTTTAACCTCCTATGCGAACATACTGCATATAATCATTGTTCTTGGCTACCAAGATATAGGGCTTTCCATGTGCTGTGATCATGGCCATATCCTTTACATCTCCCGGAACAAAAAAGCCACTTTCGCTTGCGGCAGTCGGTATTAAACCGCCCTTTCCATCACCTTTTAAAAATATTCCATAACCTGCATCGTTCCGTGGTGTTTCTACTTCTGAGGCAAATAAGTTACCGGCCAAGAGGGCATCCAAATGACCATCGTTGTCATAGTCATCCACCAAAATTCTGTTCACGCTTGAAACTTGGGCCTCCATTGGGAGTACATGAAGAATAAATTTTCCATCACGGTTTTCCATATAACTACTGGCAAAGGATTTTACTTGGTAGTGCAATGATTTTTCCAATTTTTCCGTGCCGTAGACTTCTTGCAGGGTTGCTGTTGAAAAACTTTGGTAGTTCTTGAATTTATCCTTTATCCCTGGAATTTGCTGTGAGGAACATTCTCTACCCCTAACTGGATATTGCTCACCTTGATTGTAGTATCCCAAAACAATATCCCCTTTTCCGTTTTCATCAAAATCATCAAAATAAATATCGAAGGTCTCTTCTTCCTTGGCCTTGTATTTATAATTGAGGCCATTATTGCCCAAGATATAGTCCATATCCCCATCGCCATCAAAATCTCCTTCCTGTATGCTCCACCACCAACCTCTTGTCGCTTCAGTAAGTCCCATTTCTTCTGAAACGTTCCTGAAACTCCCTTGGTAATTCTTAAAAATGGTAATAGGCATCCATTCACCAACAATGATGATATCCAACCAACCATCCTTGTCAAAATCGGTAATGGAGGCACCAGTGGCCATACCCAAGTTGGTCAATAGTTCGGTTATTTGGGATGAGAAATGCTCAAACTTCGGTTTTCCATTCTCTCCAACATTTTTAAGGAGGTAGCTGGAAGCGGCGTTGGGATAATTCCCTGGGGTTTGTCTACCAAGGACCAAAATATCCTGCTTGCCATCTTTATCAAAATCTTCAGCGTACACCTTGGAACCACTGGTCAACATTTTGGGAAGAACTCCACTGGAAGCCTTCGTCAATTGACCCTTACCATCATTTAGATACAGTCTATCCTGCAGCTCAGCTGCATTTGGTGAAAATTCATATCCTCCACTTACTACGTACAGATCGTTGTCTCCATCCATATCGGCATCAAAAATGACTGCACCAATATCCTCCGAAGTTTTGTCCTTTTCCAAAACAGGCGCCTCAACGGAATCAAAACCATCGTCTGTTTGCAAGAAAATTGTGCCCGGAAATCCGGAAGCACCACCCACAAAATAATCATCCTTTCCATCGTTATTCAAATCGCCCACGGCAAGAGCAGGTCCAAAAGTGGACATTTTATGGGGTAGCAGTACCTGAGTTGAAAAATCATCATTATAATTTTCTTTGTGCCTGAATACTGGGAAAGACCCTTTGTTAAATGAATCGAAGATCGTCTTCTTCGTTGACTCCGCTTTTTCAGATGCAACTACGGCATCGTTATAATCCAACGTTACTATTTGGTTGACGTCAATTTCACGCATCACCTGTTCTTTTCCATCATCCCAAACAATTTTAAGCTCATCAATCTTAGGGGCATTCCCTAATCCAAAATAGAGCTGCGGGGCAACTGATGACTGAAAACCTCGAGATAGTGTCATCTCCTGTAATTGGGTCTGTTGGTTGGTTGTAACATAAACCCTGGTACCCAAACCGAATGAATTTCCTTTTTTCCCTTTAAATTGAAGGGTGATATGATTGTTGATGGCACTGCTTTTATTTTTGAAAACCGAAGCTTTATCATCCAAATTATTGGTCACCACTTCTAAATCACCATCATTATCCAAATCCACATAAATGGCTCCGGTGGAGAACCCTTCAAATTTGATGTTCCAATCCTCATTCATCTTCTTAAAGGTCATGTCGCCATTGTTTTTGAACATAAAATTGTCCATGCGTTCAGAGGGAATACTGAGGGATAGGTTCAGGAATTCGTTTCGTTTTCCTTCCAGGTCATCAAAATAATCGTGGTTACTGACTTCCCTACGGGTTCCATTGGAAACAAAAAGGTCTTTATAGCCATCATTGTCGAAGTCGGCAAAGAGTCCACCCCATGTCCAATCGGTTGAAGACACGCCTGCCATTCTGGACACATTATTGAAATACGGAATGTTGTTAAAAAAGACTCCTGAGTTCAGTTGTAGGCAATTGTGCATATACTGATAATGAAAACCTGACCGCACCGTACTCCAGAAAAGCTCGGGGTTCATACTTACCATATTGGCTTTTTGCCTTCGGTTGATAGGAGAATCCATATCTGGTTGATACACATCCAGGTTACCATCATTATTGACATCGGCCACATCAATACCCATCCCATAAAAAGCTGTGTGACCCGTACTTTGGCGTAAAACATCTTTAAAGGTGCCATCCCCGTTGTTCAGATATAAGTAATCCGGAGTGCTAAAATCATTGGAGATGTAAATGTCCGGCCAACCATCGTTGTTTAAATCGCCCACCGTAGTCCCCAAGGTGAGACCGTAATTGGCAATACCCGCCTGCGCAGAGACATCGGTAAATGTTGTGCCGTCATTTCTATAGAGATGGTCCACTTCCTGATAGGTGTGGTTTTTCATTTTATGAAGGTAATAGGCATTGGGTGAATTAAAATTGGCAGGGGGATAATTCCCTACATACAAATCTAAATCGCCATCTTTATCAAAATCAAAGAATGTGGATTGAATGCTATTTCCCGCATCCGCCACTCCGTAGGTAGCCGCTTTTTCGGTAAAGGTCCCATCCCCATTGTTTATGAACAATTGGTTGTTGAATGGTGGGAACTTACCACTGACGGAGCAATAAATGTCTAAAAGACCATCATCGTTGATGTCGGCCATGGTAACGCCAGTGTACCATCTACCATCACCGGCAACACCGGCCTTTTCGGTAATATCCTCAAACTTGAGATTGCCCTTATTCAGATAGAGCTTGTTGGAAACTTGATTTCCTGTAAAATAGAGGTCTACCAATCCATCATTATTGATATCCCCGGCAGCCAACCCTCCTCCCATGTACAAATAGGAGTAAGTAAAATAATTAAGGGCGTGTGATTCTGTGAGGTTGTTTGAAAATTCTATGCCTGTTATGTTGGATGGCAACGTTTCAAATATTTTGCCATCAATGGGCGCTTCTTCCTTTTTTGCACAGGAATGCAATAGAAGTGTCAAACCAAAAAAAAGTGTCAGAAATCGTCCCATACTACCGTGATTATCAGATTGGGTAACAGATTAATACTAGAATTTACTAAAAATTTCAGGAAACAAGTAAGTCTAGATGAGTTTTTGTATCAACTGGAAAAAGAAAGCCAAAGAAGACAATTCGTCTTCCTTGGCTTCATAACTAACTCAAACTAACTTTAAATAATACAAAACGCTAATTGTTTAATATCCTGGGTTTTGGGTCAGGTTAGGATTGGTCTCCATCTGACTCAACGGAATGGGGAAAATTTCCCTGTAATCTCCATTAGGTGTGTGAGAAAACCATGATTTGGTGGTATAAACCCCAAAACGAATCAAATCTTGTTTTCTGTGATGCTCTCCCACAAATTCCCATGCCAGTTCGTCCAAGAATCGTCCATATTCTATGTCATCGCCACCTTCTAGGTTAGTGATCACTCCATCTTCCTGTACGCCATATTGATAGATACTTCCACCCATAAGCTCGGCTCCGGTAACAGCTGCCTTTGCAGGGTCAGTATCTTTAAATGCCCTGGCACGAACGTCGGTGACAATGGCAGCGGCTTCATCTGGACTGCCGGTCCTTAGCAAACATTCAGCCTTGATCATAAGGGCATCGGTATATCTGTAGAAAGGCACATCGTTGGATGTAGTTCCTACGTCTCCTGCTCCTATTTCGTAACGTACAAATCGATAACCATCCGCATCGTCTGCCTCGTTCACATTCTTGATATAGTTGATATAATCCAATTGGGAATTGGGATCATCTGGGTTTAACAACAAGGGATCACCTGAACTCGTAAACTGTGGACCTCCCAACCAAGTATCTTCCAAACGCTGATCATCCTCATCATAGGTATCTATAAACTGCGGAATGGCGGCACTACCTCCCCATGGCGAACCAGAAAGGTCAAAAGTAGCCCTACTTGATCCCAACAGTGCTTTATAGGCCAAATACGAGCCAGAAGCATTTATTTGATCAAATGGAATAGCATAAATTGTCTCGGGAAGGTTTTGATTTTCAATGGCGAAAATATCTGAGAAATCCCCTGCCATTGAGAACAATCCACTATCAATGATATCCTGTACTTCATCAAGCGCATCATCCCATCGTGGTGTGCCGATATATACTTCGGAATTTAGATACATTTTGGCCAAGGTCATTTTGGCACCCCAATAAGTGAAACGACCATATGTAGCTCCGCTTTTATCCTGGCTCAATAATGGCAAGGCATCAGTAAGCTCTTGAATGATAAAATCATAGACTTCTTGATTCGACGCTTGTTCTGGTAAAAATCCTTCTGGCACATCAAATTGTGTTACCAATGGAATGTTTCTGAAGTTATCGTACAAAATGTAATAGCAAAGTGCACGTAATGCCTTCATTTCGGCTATGTAGTTTTCAACACCTTCACCTTCCAATTGCTCCAATTGAAGAATGGCTTTGTTGGCATTATTTATGGCCCTGTAAGATCTAAACCACAATGACTCTATGTGACTAGTCCCTGGTCCCCAAGTGTGTTGGTGCATCAAAATATATTGTGCACCCCAACCGATATTGGTACGTCTTGGTGTAACATAAAGGTCTGAAGACTCTTCATAGACATCAAAAAGTCCTTCCCACTCCCAATAAATACCTCTCATGTTGGCGTACGGAGTGGCCACAATTAGGTTAAGGTCGTCAGCGGTAAAGACGGTTTCTTCGGCAAGAATTTGACTGTAAACCGTTTCCTCCAAATCGGTACAACCAGCACCTAAAGTACAAAGTGCCATTGTAGCGAGTATCCATTTTTTTGTTTTATTATATTTCATCATCCAGCAATTTTATAAGTTTATATTAAGCCCTAGTGTAAATGTGCTTACTGATGGGTATTTATCACGATCATCAGTTCCTTGAACAAGGGGATTGTTTCTAATTATTTCAGGGTCAATTCCCGAATAATTTGTAATTGTGGCCAAGTTGGTACCTGTTACATAAAATCTAACTGATTTAATGAAATCCCAACGGTCGCAATTCAGATTATAGCCTAAAGTGATATTGTCCAGCTTAACATAATCTCCATCTTCCACATAATAACTTACAAAATTTTGCCCTAATGTGTTGGACAATTGTATATCCTTGCCATACACAGGGTCAAAAGCGGAATTCAACACGTTGTATTCAACATGTGGATATTCATAAAATACACGCTGTGCATTTATTATCTGGAAATCGAAAGCTCCATTCAACACAAAGCTAAGATCAAAGTTTTTATACCTAAAGGTGTTTGTGATACCGGCAGTATAACTGGGAATACCGTTTCCGAGATACTGTCTGTTGGCATCATCTTGTTGAAGCGCATCAGTAAAAGGTTCCAGAGTTCCATCTGGCAGCTCAATGACCCATAGTCCATCATCATTGATGTCGACCGATTTAAGTCCCCAGAAGGTTCCAATAGGTTGCCCCACTTCAAATCTATGGGTAACCTGTGAAACGGGTTCACTTAAGGTACCAAGATTCACATAATCCCCTTCAATCTCATAAAGATCGTTGGATAAGCTCAATAATTCGTTTTTGTTGTGTGATAGTGTAATGTTGGCATCCCATGAGAAATTGGAAGTTTGAACGGGTGTTACATTCAACAATATTTCAAAACCTTTATTTTCCATTTCCCCAACGTTGGCCAAGGTAGACCCAAACAAGTTTGGTGGAATTGGCACACTATAGTTCCAAAGCATGCCTTCGGTTTTCTTTTGATAAAAATCCAAACTACCACTGATTCTGTTGTTTGCAAAACCAAAGTCCAAACCTAGGTTAACTTCCTTTGAGACCTCCCAACGCAAATCCGGGTTTGGATTACTTTGAGCTTCCAATCCTTGTACCCACTCGCCGTCTACATAAAAATTACCGGCATATCCCAATAAGGTCTGGGACTGATAGGAAGCGGAAGGAATTACCCCGGTTTCCCCATAACCAGCTCTTAACTTAAGGTTGTTCACCCAATCTGCATTATCCATGAACGATTCATTGCTGATGGTCCAACCTGCCGAGACGGCTGGGAAATTACCCCATTTGTTGTTCGCTCCAAATTTGGAAGAACCTTCACGTCTAAAACTGGCCAAAATGTTATATCTGGAGTCAAACCCATAGCTCAAACGTCCAAAGAATCCGATTAGCCTGTCATCATTTTTGTAACTGCTCACTGACGCGGTTCCTTCATCTATGCCGCGTCCTGCCCCTAGATTATGATATGAAAATGCGTCTGTTGGGAAATCCCTATTGCTTGAAGAGGCTCCCTCACTGGTAAAGTATTGATAACTATAACCTCCCAAAACCGAAAAACTATGTTGGTCAATGATTTTGGAATATTTGGAGGTAATCTCCATAAGATTAGTGTATTGTTGTGTAGTACCTCTTGAAGCAAAACCATTAAAACGCTCTCCGTTATAGCCGAGGTACTCTTTTTTCTGGGCAAAACCAGAAAAAATATTATTCCTATCGGTTGCCACCATAATATTGTTTTCCCAGCCTGCTACTGGAGTAACGGTCATATTTCCTGTCAATCGCATCCAGCGTCTTTCGATGACACCATCTGTTAGCTCGATCATACCTACTGGATTCACATATTGCAATTTGTTGGTTCGTTGAACAAAAGTGCCATCATCTTCACGCACTCTGTCGGTTGGATTGCGGATCAAAGCTTGCCTATAAATTCTATTGTCAAAGGAATCCCCGTTACCCAATGCGCCTGTATTCTGAATACCATTGATAATATTGGCATTGAACTTTAAAATTCCATCGAACATACTATGACTTACATCGGCACTCAATCTAAATTCTTCGTTAAACGATTTTTTAAATACCCCTTCTTGATCTGTATAGTTCACATTTACCGCATAGGTTGAATTCTCATTACCACCACTGAAATTAAGGTTGTGGTTTTGGGTAAGGGCCGTTCTGCTAATCTCATCAAGCCAATCTGTAGTATAACCCAAATCGTCACCCACCGGAAGTGTAATTCCTTGTGCAATCAAAGCTCTGGCATCATTTGCATCCACAAAATCAGCAGTGTTGCTAAAAGATGAAAGCGAGGAATAATGTGAATACGAAAGTGTTGGGGCCATATTCGTTTTTCCTGATTTGGTAGTGATCAAAATTACCCCATTTGCACCCCTTGTTCCATAAATAGCTGCTGCTGATGCATCCTTCAACACATCAATACTCTCAATTTCTCCTGGAGCAACAGTATTTAGGCCGCCGGGAACCCCGTTGATTAACACCAAAGGTGCTGTTCCACCTGTCAAAGAGGAAACCCCTCTAAGTGATATATTGGCACCTGCGGAAGGATCTCCAGAACCATTTGTAATGCTAAGCCCTGCTACTTTACCCTTTACAAGGTCCGCTGCATCCCTAACAAAACCAGGGTTAAAGTCTTCAGCTTTTACCGTTGCAATTGCTGTGGTGACCTCTTCCCTTTTTTGGGTACCATAACCAATGACCACAACCTCAGATAATTGTTCCAAATCTTCTTGAAGTTGCACATCAATAACCCCTGACGACCCTACTGGGATATCTTGGGCCTTAAACCCTAGATAAGAGAAGGTTAATACTGCACCTTGTCCGGTTGTGGTTATTTGATAATTACCATCAAAATCTGATACAGCCCCGTTATTGGTGCCTTTCTCAACAACAGAAGCTCCGGCTACCGGAACCCCTTGCTGATCAGTAATGGTACCGCTAACAGTTTGCTGGGACATAGCAGCCTGCACACATAATAAACATAGCATGGGGAAAAAGAATTTTTTATTAAAATTCTTGACCCACAAAACCTCATTTTTTAATAAGTTGGTGAATTCCATAGTTAATAGTTTAGTTGACTGGATTTTTCTAAAAAACACTCTGTATCAAACCCTTGGAATTACCAAAGGTTTACAAGTGATGTTTTTACACTTATAAAATTAGTGTACTAAAACTCATATTTTAATCCTATCTTATCCTTTTATGATACTATGTTACCTGTTCAGTGCGCTTTTAGAAGTTACCAATGGTATAATTTGCTATTCCAGTATTAATAATGTGAAAGATTTCAGAATAACGCAACCATCATGAATCATTCATTTTGGTCAGAATGATGATTAATTTTACAAGCTCTTGATTGAGCTGAGTCAATAACGTTCTTGGATACAATTATTTGGCAAAAAAAAACACCTCCATTCTTCATGATTATGTCATTCTTTTGTAATAAAAAAAGCGCAGCTATGACACTACGCTTTTCGCTAATCAACTGAATAAAACTAACACTTAAAAAGCTCAGCTTTTACACTGCACTTTTCACTAAAAGAACTAAACTAACTAACTTGCACTTTCTTTTTAATATTATGAGTTTTTTATTTCGTCATGATTCTAAGGCATCAATGAGGGTAAAAACGTCGTTATTGGAGCGTAATAGGTGATTAGGATTTGAATAATGATCATTGCCAAAAGAAACTTCAATACATATGGAGTCATTTTTGAAATCGACACTTTTCCTACGGCACTTGCCACAAAAAGTGTGGAACCTACCGGTGGTGTTACCAACCCGATGATCATATTGGAAACCACAAGTATTCCAAAATGTACGGCATCAAGTCCAAGGTCCATCCCTATAGCTTGACTTATGGGCAATACCACGGGTACGACAATGAGTAAGCCTGGACCTGCATCAATGAACATTCCCACAAACAAAAGAGTGATGTTAAGAACAATGAGAACCAAAAATACTCTGACACTTGCAAGGGTGTCCGGTGAAAAATCAATGCCTGAAAATTCGATCAAGCTGTCGCAAAAACCAATCAAGTCCCCGGTAATCATTTCTGGAATTTTTCCAATGGCCAAAGTCCAAGCGAACAGACTTGCGCATGCAATCAAAAAGCTCAAAGCTGCCGTTGTTTTGGCCGATGACAACAGAATTTTTGGAAGATCCTTCAACTTTAGTTTACGATATGCAAAATATCCTACCAAAGCTGCGTAGACCACTGCCACTGCCGAAGCTTCCGTGGCGGTAAAAAATCCACCCATGATACCTACAAAGATCACAACCACCAAACCGATTGGAAAAAGAGCCCCTATAAAACTTTCCTTTATTTCCTTGAGGTCAGCTTTTGGCTCTTTTACTATGGTCATTTTTCGAGTCATATAGCTGCTAATGATTATAATACTGATTCCAACAAGAACTCCCGGAATAATGCCACCTATGAACAGTTTTTCAATGGATACATTGGCCAACGTACCATATATGAGCAGTAGTATACTTGGGGGAATCAAAGCCCCTGTAGTGCCTGAACATGCAGCCAATGCTGTACTGAAAGCTCGGTTATATCCATTTTTCTCCAATGCGGGAATCATAATTCCTCCAACAGCAGCACAAGTGGCCGCGGAGGCACCTGAGACCGCTCCAAACATTTGCGAGGAGACTGTGGTTACCGCTGGCAACCCAATTCTATAATGGCCTATCAATGCCTTAACCAGTCTGATCAATCGTTGGGATAGACCTCCATAATTCATAAGTTCACCTGCCAGGATGAAAAACGGAACAGCCAGAAAGGAATAAAAAGATGACAAGGACCGGGTGGTTTCCAAACCAACCATAATGGGATCTACACCCACATACAATAAGGCCGCAAAACAAGATAGCACCATGCAGAAAGCCACTGGCACATCCAAGAGCAGTAAAATCAAAAAGGTAATTATAAGTATGGTGCCCATTGGAATCTTTTAGTGATCATTTTGTATTGGTTTCTTGAGCTTGTCATTCCTGATGCTCTTTTTTATTGATGTATTCCGATCGAATTCCCCAAAGAGCATAGTACAACATTAAGGCACACCCCAAAGGGCAGGCGATATAGACGAACATTCTGGAAATCTCCGTGGCGGGCATTACCCAATATCGAATCTTCCATACCACTATGGAACCGTAATACAACAGCAGGATAATGGAAAATAAAATGAGTACTTGTTGTAGTATATAAAATGGACGTTGGGCCTTACCCTTCAATTTTTCACTTAAAAAATTAAGGACGTAGTGCGCCTTTTCCCGGATTGCCAATGCGGCTCCAATAAAGGTGAGCCAGACCAACAGTATCTGGGCAACCTCATCCACCCAATAGAGCGATGCATTCAGCACAAACCTAAAGAAGACATTAGCAGCCACGATGAGCGACATCGACCCCAGTATTAATGCCAAAAGTCCATCCACCATTTTATCTATTATGTGTTTCATCAATCATTTTTTATTTGATTAAAAAGGGCTCTCGAGACATTCGGATATATCTCAAAAAATTCATCATAAACAGGGGTCACGGATTCCATGAAAGCTGTTTTGTCCACTTCCTGTACACGGACCGAGTTTTGTTCCACATATTCCATAGCCTCTTTGCTTGTAGCATCCCAAATAGCATTATATTTTGGGGTTATAGCAGAAGCCACTTCCTTGATCCTATTCCTATATTTTGGTTCTAAATCATTCAGCCATTTTTGGTTGACAATAAGGACATGCTGGTCTGCAGAATGTTCCGTTAGGGAAAAGCAGTTGCACCCTGCCTCTTGATATCGGTAAGAAGCAAATACCTTTACACTGTTCTCTGCACCATCAACCACACCGGTTTTTATGCCCTGATACAGTTCAGAGAAAGGTAAGGGCGATGCACTCGCACCCATGGCATTGATGGTGTTGATCATGGTAGGACTTTCCATTACTCGAATTTTAAGCCCCTTAAATTCTTCCGGCGTAGAAGCACATGGGCGGTCTTTTGGGTAGGTAAAGAACATACTCCGAAAACCTGCACTATAAAATCCCAGCCCTTGAAGATCGTGCTTCGAGAGCATATTCAACATTTCTTTGCCCGTTGGGCCATTCAACACTTTCTGATGGTGTTCTTTATCAACAAAAAGGTAGGGAAGGTTTAAAATGGCATACGAGGGTTCTATGGTGGTCACCACCGCAGAGTTTACCTGTACCACTTCGACCACACCAAAACTACAGGCCTCCAGTAATTGACGTTCTGTTCCGATAGACCCTTGATCATAAAAATCCACTACAATTTCACCCTGTTCAATCCCATGCTCTGGTGAGGCTTTTTGTAACTCTTCCCGAAAGAGATTTGCCACCTCCCAAATCTTGGTCTCAGGCTTCATTTCCAAGGCCAACCTAAATATTAGCCCAGGCTTTGATGTTTTTCCCTCTTTGTCATTGTTCTTGCATGAGGTAAATCCAAATGCTACAAGAAAAAGGACTATCAAGATTTTTTTATGTGCTACGTGTGTAGTCATATGTCTTTTAACTGCGCACCACTTAAACTTTCTTCTTCCCAATTACCTTCTATCATTAGCACCAACTCTAACCGTTTTTATCTAAAACTAGCTTGAAGGGAACGGTATTGAAAATTGTCATGGTTCGTGATATCTATTTTAAGGATTGTACAGAAATCATCTTTTCCTCATCTGTGACCTGATTCAATTTGGTTTGCAATGGTCTTCCCAAACCATCCCATGCAACGGTCATTGTATCATCTTGTTCCAAAGTTATCTGGCTCCCGAAACTAAAGGCATCTGCCCCAAAAAAATGGACATGAGCCTGAAATGGTATGCGATGGGAAGGATATTTAAAATGATGATATTCCAGATTTTCCAGACTGTGGCACATATTGGTGCCCCCAGTTTTTATCGCGGATTTCCACAGCTCCTTTCCATTTCTGGTGATACTTACCTCTCCGGTATATTCGGTAAAATCAGCATCGATAACGATTTCTGGTCCTATTGCACATTGCCTTATCTTGGAAGGTGCCAAATACAAATAGTTCTTTTTTTCCATAATATGATCGGAAAACTCGTTGGCAACACTTAGTCCAATTCTCCAAGGCCGACCGCTTTTATCAACTACATAAATTCCCGCCAATTCGGGTTCCTCTCCCCCATCATCCGCATACGTGGGTATCTCAAGAGAGCCGCCTTGACCTTTAAGGACGGTGCCATTTCCTTTGTAGAACCATTCGGGCTGAACTCCTATTTCTCCTTTTTTTGGAAAACCACCTTGGACTCCCCATTCGTAAATTTTGATGCTGTCCGTAGGAGTTGTTTTCTCCGATTGATGCATCATCTGTCGGTTTAATGCACTGTTATGATGAGTAAGTCCTGTTCCTGAGACCATACATTTTAAGGGGTCTTCAGGATGATCGAAGGAGGGAAGTAATTTCCAATCGCTGTTTCCCTTATAAATGGAATCATAATCCAACGTATCATTGGACAATTTGGACTGAACAATAGATTGTATGGAATCTTCATTTTCAATAGCGGTCAAAGCCAAATCATACACCGAGGTAAATCCATCTATCAAAACAAGATTGGGTTCTTTTACCATGGCTATTGCCCTTCCATTTGTCGGATGCTGAAGCTGCACCAGATGTAATTTATTCGAGGTCATTTAATTTTTCAGTTTTATTTTGGTTCGTCTTCCTTATTGAGCTATCCAGCCACCATCTATTGAGAATCCTGCCCCAGTAACAAATCCAGAAGCGGGACTCGCGAGGTATAGTGCCAATGGACCAATTTCATGGGGCTCTGCCCATCTTCCCATTGGTATTTTGGAAATAAAATCCTTGTATTTTTCTGGATTTTCCAAGAGTGGCAGATTCAATTCCGTGGCAAATGGACCAGGAAGAATGGCATTAACTGTTATGCCTTCTTTGGCAAGTTCTATTCCCAAACTTCGCGTCAGCTGTAAAATGGCCCCCTTACTGGTTGCGTATGGGGTCCTTTCTGGGATTGCGGTCAAGGATAGCATTGATCCTATGTTGATGATTCTACCATAACCGTTCTTTTTCATGATGGGCACTACTTCTCGACATGCCAACCAAGATCCTGTGACATTTACCTCCTGTACTTTATTGAATTCCGAAACGGAGAGTTCATCAATTTTCCCCCTAATATTGATTCCTGCGGAATTGACGAGAATATCAATTTTGCCAAAATGCTCAGCTGTTTTTGAAACAGTTTCCTTGACATTTTCTTCATCGGTAACATCGCAGCTGTGGACAATGCATTCCGACCCATACTGTTCCTTTATTTCATCCGCTGCATTGCGATTGGTTTTATCATCACGTGCAGCAATGGATATGTTGGCTCCCATTTCGGCGAAAGCTTTGGCGATTGCCAAGCCCAGTCCCCTATTTCCTCCAACAATTAAAGCAGTTTTTCCTTGTAAGCTAAGTTGTTCTAGTATGCTGTTCTTCATCTATAGGTTTTTATTCAATGATATTAAAGTGCGTTAAATCTTCAGTTTTTAGGGTTAGTCCAAGACCGGGTTTATGGTCATCCAGTTGAAGTTGTCCATTTTCCGTGATGGCCTCTCCATCAAAAATGTACCAAAAGAGTTCATTTCCGACTTCGATTTCCGTTTTTGGAAAATATTCTGCCATTGGGGACGCAAAAGAGCTCATGACCACATGTAGATTGTGCATTTGTCCGCCATGCGGTATGATCTCTACCCCATGACATTGGGCCATGTTGCAAATTTTCAAGGCTTCCGTGAATCCTCCTACTCTGTTGGTATCAAATTGAAAGATGTCCAATGCATTCGCCTGGAGCAAATCATGAAACCCGAATCTGGTGTATTCATGTTCACCTCCTGAAAGCGGAATTCCCGTTTCTCGTTTTAGTTTTGAAAAATTATGGATTTCATCGGGCAATAACAACTCTTCCACCCACCTTAAGTTATAAGGTTCCAACAACTTAAGAAAACGTCTGGCATAGGAATAGTTGAATCCCATATAGGCTTCAAGCATGATGTCCACGTCATCCCCGACAACCTCTCTGACCACTTTTACCATTTCCACGTTCTTTTTCATGCCTTGGATTCCATCCCGCAACGGATAACCACAACGAAGTTTCATCCCTGTAAAGCCTTCAGCTTTGTAATGTTCGGCTTCTTTCCTGAGGCTATCAAGGTCACGTGTATACAATCTGCTGTAATAGGTAGGGATGATTTCTTTGGTTCTTCCTCCCATCAACATGAAGATGGGCTGCCCCATGATTTTCCCTTTTATGTCCCATAGGGCAATGTCCACAGCGCTTATGGCTGCCAATACAGCACCTTTGCGACCGTAGGCAACAGTGGAGCGATACATTTTTTCAAAAAGATATTCGGTGTTCAATGGGTTTTCACCGATGAGCAATGGTGTTAGTTTGGCATCTACAACCAACTTGGCCACATCCGGAGACAACCCTGCATTTCCCAAACCAATTGTGCCATCATCGGTTTCAACCACAACCACCAGCCAACTAAAAAATCGAAATGGAGCTTGTGAATCCTTCTGGAATGGCAATGGGCTAAGCGGCGTGGCAAAAATTGTGTCGCTGGTCTTTACGGGTCCTGTCCACTGGTACAGCTTAGCCCGTATGTTCTTAATCTTCATTTAGGTGTTATTTAGTTTTATTCAGTTTTAGATTAGCTATTATTCATACTGTTGATACCCGCTTACCACGAAAACTTAAGAAGGGAAACGCCCTGCCTTGGCAATTCCATCTCTATAGTCGAGGTACTTTCGGAAATAGTTATATAGGTAGGTGAGGTCAACAACTTCAACTGACCCGCCTTTTCAAGTTCCTGAATCTGTTCTGGCAAGGGATTTTGTGGAGAGCCCATTTCTTTCCATACCTCATAGGAATTGCTGTTTTCCTTGTCGATTCTATAGTGGTGCATTAAAACCCGTGCTTTGGGCAATCCTTTCACTTGAACTTTTACATTGGTTGGTACGCCTTCAATATTATCATCATGATAGTTCCACACCATAATTGCCGCTGTTCCATCATCCTTGCTGGCTATGGCATTCACATCGGTTTTGGTGCCCCTAACACTGTTATTGGTAATTTCTTGGTAGTCATAGGCTAAATCTCCAGTAACAGCGACTCTATTTCCTGTCATCATCCCGAACATTCGAAACACGTTCAATACGGGCTTATCAACACCATTGGTGGCCATATCCCTAAAACCAGCATACCATGGTTGATCCTCAAACTCAAATCCCCAAGTTACGGCACCTAAAAGATTGACACTATGATGGTCCGCCAAATCATACTTTCTGGCAAAAGAAGCCGCTGTATAACTAGAGTACATGGTTCCATTTCTGTAGGCATTGTGCGGATAGTCTTCTTCTGAGCAAGCTGCGCAACCTTCGGGATCAGACTCCCCAATGACAATGGGCAGATCTTTGAACTGTGGGTAAGAGGCCACAATCTCGAAACCTTTGTCAATATCCCGTAGTTGGTTTGACATATTCATTTGGACAATTCCATTGACCACTTTCGGGCTTCCTTTAGCGTGAAAGGTGATAAAATCCAATGGGGAACCTGTTTCGCCGGTGGCATAATTTTTACCACTGGTTACGTGATCCAAGAATTCCCTCATAAACTCTTCGGACACATCCCAAGAGGGTCCTGTTACCTCAGGTCCGCCAATTCTTGCTGTTGGAAGTGCTCTTTTTACAGCATCGGCCGTATAGTCGTATAGTTTGATGTACTCCTTGGTAGTGCCTCTCCAATATCCAATATTGGGTTCGTTCCATAATTCCCAATACCAGCTTTCCACCTCCTCTTTCCCATAGCGATCTACAGAATGTAACACCCATTGATAGACCAATTCCGCCCATTTTTTATAACTCTTTGGAGGATAGGCCCATCCTGTATAGATTTCCTCATACTTTGCCCCAGGTTTCCAGTAATGTCTGTAGGGTTCTGGCTTTTTTGATAAGGCTTTTGGCATGAACCCAATTTGGGCCATGGGTTTCATTCCTCTATCTACATAGGTGTCGAATATTTTATCAATAATCGTCCAATCATACACTGGATTTCCTTTGGCGTCTTCTGTATATGCATTGGTGGAGCCCCATTTCAGTGCTGCTCTTGGGCCTTCATCGGTAACCAATAAACTATGTGCCCTTACGTATACCGGGGTGGCACTCAAATTGGATATTTCCGTAAGCAATTTGGTCCCATCTTTCATATACGTATAATTGGGCTCATCATAGCCCCACCAAGCCCAAATGGGTTTCATCTCTCCTTTTTCCGTGGTGAGGTCCACTTCAATGGAAACAACGTCTTCAGCCTGCGAATGGATAGACTCTAAACTGAGAATACTAAAAAGGAAAAATAGCATCCAAAAAATCTCCTTCTTGAAATGCAATTTTAAAGGGATAAGATTGTATTGTTTCATAATCAACGTTGATATATAGAATTAGTACTATTCGTTTTTGGTTGATTCTAGTTAAATCAAAAAAGAGAATCGGATTATCAAAATGATAAATGAAAGGCTCAAACTTTATATTTTTTCCAAACAAACCTGCCCAAAAACAATACTACGCAAAATATTTGGTAAATTCAACTTTGTTGAATTGAATTATACTTTGTTTAATTTTGACGTAAGACCAGTAGGTGTTCAACCCTTTTTTTGGATTTAGCACCAAGCGGTTTACTTGGGATAAATTCCTATATTGAGCCCCGTATCACAACGGATTATAATTCATAGTTAACACACCTATTGATGGCGCAGTATGTTTCCAAGGGTAACGTACTGGTTTTCAATAATCCCAAATTAGATGAAAGATTCTAGAAAGCAAAGCATTGTTGGATTGAACATTAAGCAACTTCGGATTTCGCAAAAAAGAACCCTACAAGATTTGGCCGATCAATGCGAGATGTCGAAAAGCATGATTTCAAAAATTGAGAACAACAAGGCGCTTCCATCCATTGCAGCTTTGGTAAAGATTGCTAGTGTACTTGGGGTAAAAGTTAGCGACTTAATGGAATCCGACACGCTGATAAGTTCTGAAATGACATTGGCGTTGGAGGTGGAAGGAAATCTTACCAAAACAAACAAAGGCTATAGTATTTACCCTTTTGCACCAAAGGTGCATCAAAAAAAAATGCAGCCTTTTATTTTTACTGCGGTCAAGGGCGAAGTAAAAAAGCACTCATTGACCCACGATGGGGAAGAATTTCTCTATGTTTTGGAGGGATCCCTTAAAATAAAGGTTGGGCGTGTTGAATATCTTTTGAAAGAAGGTGATAGCATTTACTTCAGTTCTCTTGAGCCCCATGGAATTATTCCGGAATCCGATTTCGTGAAATACTTGGATATTTTTGTTTGATTGCACTAGTTGAGATTCGATGGAGTTCAAAAAAAAAAAAACAACCTTGGAGCCCAGGCACCCTATCATGATTGTAACCATAGCTTCCTGTATTCTCCATCGGGGTCATAGCGTTCCGCTTGGAACGAAACATTGAACTTACGATCTCTTGGGTCGTTGCCTACCCCCGCCACATATTGCCAATTTCCATAATTGCTATGGACATCATAATCAATGAGCATCTCCTCAAAATAAGCGGCCCCAATACGCCAATCAAGACCAAGGCTCTTTGAAAAATAGGAAGCCACATTTTGGCGGCCACGGTTGCTCATCCAACCAGTCTTTTTCAATTCGATCATATTGGCGTTTACAAACGGTTCTTCCGTTTTTCCCTCAATCCAGTTGGTTATTTCCATTTCATCCTTTTTCCAAGGGATAGGTTTATTCAATATTCCATTTCTTTTGAACAGACTGTTTCCATGTTTAAGGGCTAAATACTTAAAATAATCCCTCCAAAGCAATTCAAAAATTAGCCAATATGAAGACGAGGAACTGCCATATTCCTTTTCAAACTGTTTCACTTTCCAATAAATGGTCTTTGGTGAAATACTGCCATTTGCCAACCATGCGGACAACTTTGAGCTATAATCCGCTCCAATAAGTCCATTTCGGGTCTCTTTGTATTCCGATAGTTTTTGTGTCTGAAAAAAATAATGGTCAACTCGGTCCAAAGCGCTATTCGAGCCGCCTTTAAAAGGAAAAGCAGTATCTGGATGTATGTTCACTTCATCAAATCCCAAAATATTTAAGGATGGGATGTCCCTGTTCCCATCAACGAGAGTATCTGTGGATAATTTATTCGGTATACTTTCATGCAAAACGGTGCAGTTGCACTCTACTTTTTTCCGAAAATTGGTAAAAACCTGGGGGAGTTGGTCCAATTGAAATGGCATATCGTCTGGATGAAAAAGAAATTGGTCAAAACTTCCAACGGTATCAATATGAGCCGGTAGTTTTTCTCTTAAGGAATTGATTTCCTCAATCTCCTCGGCAGTGAATTCCTCTTGATAATAAATGACATCTACTTGAAATTCCTTACAGTATTTTGGAATGACCGTAATTGGGGAACCCTTTTCAAGATAGAGGGGAATGTTAAGTTTTTCGAGTTCATTTTTAAGGTCTTGTAGGGTTTGCAACAAAAACTTAGCCCTGAATTTTCCCATTTTTTTAAACCCGTACTGCTCTATTTTCATCCGCTCTACATCCAAACAATAAATACCGATTACCCTGGAATGTTTGCTTGTGGCCAAAGTTAGAGCGTTATTGTCTCTGACCCGAAGATTGTTCCCAAACCACACTAAACCTGTTTTCCCTTTCTGCATCGTTTACTACAATATGTAACATTGTCCCAATCCCGTTCCCATTTTTTTCGCCACGAAAAAGAGCGATGGCACACAGGACATACCTTGGTGGGCAGATTTTCCTTTTGGACGTTCATCATAGCTTTAACTTTCCAATTTGTGAACTGTTCCTGAACAAACATGGACACCTTAAAATTAATTATCCTTAAGGTATCATTCATAATGATTTAGGCAAAAGATTGGTATTGTTATTTGATATCGGAAGTTATGTTTTGCCTTATATTTGGATATTTACAATCCTATTTAATTCCGTTAAAGATTCATTATTTTTTATGATTGCATTGGATATATTTCTTCAAAATTCCATCAAAAAATGAATTTAAGACTGAACAAAGGGAGTACCAAAAATAAGGATGCATTTGTTTTGGTGAACTTACATGCCACCGACAAATAGGTAGCCATTACCATTCAGGGCACTAAAAGTTCTTCCTTTGAAGGCTATCATACCGTGGATAATCCACGTCATGCCAAGGAAAGCCATGCTCCAATAGGTTTACATCAATAAAAAGATAGAAAACTGATATCTACAGCAACACTTGGTTCTGTCACAACTTTTTATACAAATTGATGCGCTTCATCCCAGATTTTTAACAATGATTAATAGAAGGTTAATAGATCAAAAAGTTGATTAATAAATGCAGAAAAAATATTGTATTTCAACCATTTATAATATCTTTTTCGGGTTTGTCCAAATCACCTGAAGGTGATTGATAGGACTATAGATCGTTACTTTTTAACTAGAACTATGCGTGATTACTTAAAAAGACTAAAATTTAAAATCTTTCTAATCGGTTTAATAGGGATTTTGGCCAGTTGTTCCGAAAAAAGTCAAAAAAAGACACTTTTCCAGCTTTTAGATCCTAAAGAAAGCCATGTGGATTTCAACAACCGGCTCACCAACACAGATTCCGTCAATGTTTTGGAATTTGAATATATGTATAATGGTGCCGGTGTCGCCATTGGTGACATCAATAATGATGGGTTGAGTGATATATACTTTAGTGGAAACCAAGTTTCAGGAAAACTTTACCTCAACAAAGGAAATCTCACTTTTGAAGACATCACGGATAGAGCAGGAGTGTCAACCAACGGATGGAGCAATGGTGTTTCCATGTGCGATGTAAACAACGATGGTTTCATTGATATCTATGTTTGTAGAGGTGGTCTAAGAGGTGCAACAGATGAGGATAAAAGGAATCTTTTATTTTTAAATGAAGGTGATGGCACTTTCAAGGAAGTGGCACAAGAAATGGGCATCGCCGATACCGGATATAGTATTCAAGCTTTATTCTTCGATTATGACAAGGATGGGCACAAGGATTTATATCTACTAACAAATGCCCTGGTCGATTACAACCGAAATAACACCAAACCCATTGAAGTTAAAGGTGAGGCTCAAAGTACCGATCTTCTTTATCATAATAACGGTGATGGCACATTTACCAACGTGAGCCAAGAAGCCGGAATTTCCATTGAAGGCTTTGGCCTTGGAATCACCGTCTGCGACATCAATGAAGACTTGTGGCCAGACCTTTATATTTCCAACGATTTTTTGACCAACGACATTCTTTATGTCAACAATCAAGATGGTACGTTTACCAATAAAGTAAAGGAATACATCAAGCACCAAAGCTATAATGGAATGGGGAATGATGTGGCCGATATCGACAACGACGGAAAATCGGACATTATGGTTCTGGATATGTTTCCTCAGGATAACAAGCGTATCAAACAGACCATGATGAAGCCCAGTTATGATACCTACAACAGAAATCTAGATATTGGGTATTCTCCTCAATTTGTGCGTAACACCCTCCAATTGAACAATGGTAACGGAACCTTTAGCGAGGTAGGACAATTGACAGGACTTCATAACACAGATTGGAGTTGGGCACCACTCCTTGCCGATTTTGACAATGATGGTTGGAAGGATGTCTTTATCACCAATGGGTACCGAAGGGACATCACCAATTTGGATTTCGTGGTCTATAGTAAACAAAATGGTGTGTTTGGATCACAGAAAGTCAATGAAAAAGACCAACTGGAAAAATTACAGTCTCTTCCAGAGGTTAAGCTGCACAATTACATTTATAAAAACAATGGGGACCTGTCTTTTACAGATATGGTTGATGAATGGGGGTTTGAGCTTCCCAGTTATTCCAATGGGGCAGCTTATGCGGATCTTGACAACGACGGAGACCTGGAACTCGTCATCAATAATATTGATGACATAGCCAGCATTTATAAGAACAATGCAATCGAACAACAAGATACCACAAGCAATAGCAGACAATTTCTTCGGGTAAAGTTCACTGGAACCAAGGATCCGACTGGCACCAAAGTTTATATATACAATGATGGCTCGGCGCAATTTCAATTGTATTCTCCTGTTCGGGGGTATTTATCCAACGTGGAGCAAGCTTTTCACTTCGGATTGGGCAAAACTTCACAAGTGGATTCCTTAAAAGTAATATGGCCAAATGGAAACGTGCAGACCTTGAAAGAAATTAAATCCAACCAAACCTTGGTGTTGAATGAAGGAGATGCACAGCCAATTTCAAACAAAAGTAGGGATGAAAAAATGCTGTTCACCAAAATGAATGATGCATTGCATATTGATTACCTGCATGAAGAAGACAACTTCATAGAATTTAAATGGCAGCCTTCCTTGCTGCGCATGTATAATCAATTGGGGCCTGGAATTGCAGTTGGTGATGTCAATGCAGATTATTTGGAAGACTTTTATGTTGGGGGTAGCAAGCAAAAATTTGGAAGCCTTTTCATTCAACAAAAAGATGGAACATTTGCTCCTAAGGACTTGAGCGATGAAAAACCAAGGGAAGATATGGGCGTTGTATTTGTAGACATTGACTCAGACGGGGACTTGGACCTACTTTCCATTGATGGCGGTGGAGTCTGGGAAATGACGCGGAAGGATTATAAAGATGTACTCTACGTGAACGACGGGAAAGGTAATTTCTCACCAACAACACTATTGGAACGGGATTCCAGAGGCTCTGTGGTGCGCCTGGCGGATATTGACCGTGATGGCGATTTGGATATTTTTATCGGTGGCCGAATAATCAATGGGGCCTACCCTACCAGTCCAAAAAGTTATGTGTTAAAAAATAATGACGGTACATTCGAGGATGCAACCCAATCCGTTTTCGGTTCCGATGGAAAACTGGGCATGATCTCCGATGCCCTTTGGACGGATTTTGACAATGACGGTTGGATGGATTTGATCATGGTTGGCGAGTTCATGGAAATTCAATTTCTAAAAAATGAAAATGGAAAACTCGTAAACCACACACCAAAAACAGGCCTTACCAACATGAACGGGCTTTGGAACAGTATTGTTTCCGGCGATTTTGATGCTGATGGCGACATCGACTATATTATGGGGAATCTAGGACTCAACAACGATTTTAAGGTAAGTCCAGAGGAACCATTGACCCTTTACGCCAAAGATTTTGATGAAAATGGGAATATAGACCCCCTAATCAGTTGCTTTCGAAATGGAAGTGAACATTTAATACATCCCCGAGATGTGCTCATCGACCAAATTAATGGGATGCGCAATCGGTTTTTGGACTACGAGTCCTATTCCGTTGCGGATATGGAGCATACCCTATCGGAAAAAGATATGGATGGGGCTCAAATATACAAGGCGACCAATTTGGCCAGTACCTACGTGGAAAACTTGGGCAATGGAAAATTCAAATCACATTCGTTACCTATTCAAGCCCAATTTTCACCAATCTTTGGCATGCAAGTCAACGATTATAACGCCGACGGCCATTTAGATGTGCTCATAGCCGGGAATCAATTCACTGTAGAACCTTTTATGGGTCGTTACGACGCATTTGTCGGTTTAAGCCTCTTGGGAGATGGAAAAGGTGGTTTTACATCGGTCTCAACCACGGAAAGTGGTTTGGATATCAGTGGAGATGCCAAAGGTATGGCCACGATTTCGTCATCAGATGGCCAACAATATGTAGTGGTGGCGCAAAATTCCGGGAAATTGCAATCCTACAGTTTTGGAAACAAAATAAAACACCTGATGCCCGAAACTATGGATGCCTATGCCATTGTTCATCTAAAAAATGGAAGCTCTTTTAAGACCGAATTCTATTATGGAGAGTCTTACCTTAGTCATTCTTCCCGCAGTCTTGGGTATGATCCCAGCTCAACCAATTATATAGAAATTGTGGACTATCTTGGGGAGAAAAGAAAAATAGAAATTCAATCATAACACTTCAGCTGCAATAGGAAAAGAAATGATAAACGGAATGAATCAACAACTCAAAAGCTCATTTTTAATCGGCCTTTTTGCATTGATGTTCAACAGTTGCGCTCGTCAGGTAGACGAAGTCAAGCTGCATCAACTTGAAGAAACCGCCGTAATGGATTGGAACTCCAAATTGACCGATGTTATTGTCGAAGACATTTTTACACCACCGGTTTCCAGCCGAATCTATGCCTATTGCAATGTGGCCGCTTACGAGGTGATGTGCAAATCAAATTCAGATTTTCAAAGCTTTGCAGGTAAACTGAATGGTTTGGAAGAAACTCCTAATGTGGAGGAAGGCAAGGAATACAATTTTCCCATAGCTGCAATGATTGCATTTTCCAGCGTAGGTAAAAATTTGGTGTTCAACACTGAGGCCATGGAAAAATTGCAAAGCGGTTACCTCAACGAGGTACGTGCTACCAACATTGACAACGCCATACTCGAAAATTCTATCACTTTTGGCAATCAGATGGCTGAACACATTATGGCATGGGTTAAAAAAGACGGATACAAAGAGCGAAGTGCCATGTCTCGATATCAAATCAATAATGACCCAGGCACATGGCAGCCCACTCCTCCCAACTATATGGAAGCCATTGAGCCCAATTGGAGCACTCTAAGGCCATTTACGTTAAAGGCATCCAATCAATTTGAACCCGCTCCGCCTACCCAGTTCGATTCTATTCCATCCTCCCAGTTCTACCAAGAAACCATGCATGTGTACGAATCGGTGAACAATCTAAGTGAGGACAATTTGGCAAAGGCCAAGTTTTGGGACTGCAATCCCAACATCTCCTATACCAAAGGCCATGTGATGTTTTACAAGCAACAAATTTCACCAGGCGGACACTGGATCATGATAGCATGCCAAGTGGCCAAAAAGGAAAAATTAGATCCGATGAAAGCTTCGGAAGTATTGGCCAAAACGGCGGTAACCATTGCTGATGCATTTATTAGTTGTTGGACCGCAAAATACAATACTGGACTCATTCGGCCCGAAACCTATATCAATCGGTATATTGACCCTGATTGGAAACCCATTTTACAAACTCCAGCCTTTCCTGAATATACGAGTGGACATAGCGTTGCTTCTAGCTCCGCCGCCACCGTACTGACCGACCTTCTAGGAGACAACTACAGTTTTGTAGACTCCACGGAGGTAACCTATGGGCTTCCACCCCGCCCTTTTAAATCCTTTAGACACGCCGCAGATGAGGCGGCTATTAGTAGATTGTACGGAGGAATCCATTACATGCCTGCGATTAAAAATGGAGTTGAGCAAGGAAAACAGGTGGGGGAACATGTAATCAATACTTTGAATTAAGACCAGCTCACCGAAGAACGTGCCCCTGAAAACCTCATCTAAAACGAGTGAAAAGGTTTACTAATTTTAGTATTGAACCAATGCTCTTTTGGTCAATAGATTATCCTAAAGAATGTTGTCTTCAAAGGCCACGTTACTGCTCTGATTTTTGTGGTTGACATGAAGATCTCAGCACATATCCACAATCCAAGAACGAACCGCATCAATAGAAATAAAACCAATTTCAAGCCCTATTCAGATGGTTTGGACAAGCTTATGACCAAATTTATTTTCTCTGCCAGAAATCAATTTATTCAATAAATGAATGAATGAGATGGAATGCAAAAAAAATTTAATTTTAAGAAAATTTATAAAAATTCAAAATTAAGAACCGATTGAGAACCAGGCGGAAAATCAGATATGAGGACTTAGGTTTAGATACCAAGACTGGTAATAGTGGTTATAGAGCACTCAATAAGGACGGAACATTTAATGTAAGAAAACACAATGTCCCTTTCATGGAGCGCATAAATATGTTCCATTCTTTGGTCACCATGTCATGGCCCTCTTTTTTTACGATATTGGCCACCGTTTATTTTGTCATAAACTTGTTTTTTGCAAGTCTATACGTAATTATAGGTACCGAGCATTTGACGGGTATTCGAGGGACCACAACACTGGAAAAATTCATGGACTCTTTCTTCTTTAGTGCCCAAACAATTACTACGCTTGGATACGGCCAAGTAGCTCCATTGAATCTTCCAACCAATATCGTGGCCGCCACCGAATCACTAATGGGTCTTTTGCTATTTGCTCTGGCCACGGGTCTTATGTACGGTCGATTCTCTAAACCCTACGCATCTATAAAATATAGCACTTTCGGACTCATTGCACCATATCTAGACATCAATGGTTTTATGTTCCGGGTGGTCAACCCCAAAAATAATCAGCTCATTGAAGTCGAAGCCTCCGTTACACTTTCCATGCAACGTAAGGACAATCCCGAAGCTCGAGAATTTCACCTTTTGGAATTGGAACGATCTAAAGTGATACTTTTTCCAACGATGTGGACCATTGTGCATCCTATTGGTGAGAATAGCCCTTTGTTGGGGGTTTCAGCAGAGGATATGATGAAAAGGGATGCCGAGTTCCTTGTTTTTATTAAAGCGTTTGATGAATCCTTTTCCCAGACGGTATATTCCAAATCATCTTATAAAGCGGATGAAATCAAATGGGGTGAAAAGTTCACCTACCTGACCAAAAGAAATGGAACAGGAGTTTCCATTGATGTTGGAGGAATTGATCAGACCTATAAAGTTGATTTGAACTAATATGCTCAGTATACCGCCTTACATGGGTTACCTAACATGATTTGATTAACAATAACTACTTTTCAAGGAAAAGACCTAAAAACAAAAAAAGGATTGATAATCCGAAGACTATCAATCCTAAACATCTTAAAGTCGGGGTGGCAGAATGTAAGAATATTTCACAAACATTTAAATATCAGCTGTTTAATCACTAAACTTTCCGATAGGTCGCCTTTTTGGTCACTTTTTGCTTCATTTTGGACTTCCATTAAATTGAAGATAACAAATACTATCATTTGATACTTTACTAAATTTCCTGACCACCTCAGACCATTGCTAATTCAACCAACTCAAAAGTTCCCTTTTCTGCACCGCATACCAAACATGTATACGCTTCTGGCAAGTCCTCAAATTTTGTATTCCTGTCGATGTTGGACTGAGGCTCCCCCAAAGCTTCATCATATATCGTTAAACAATTGCGGCATTGGTGCACCATATGGGATATGGGTTTCGTATCTTCCAGTTTTTTGCCTTTCTTTTCTGATTGTTGGCCCAATTGCAAAAAGTAATGTTTGCTCAGTTCAATTAGGAGGTTGGGCAACTCCATTTTATCCACATCTTGGGCATAGACCAAATACTGCGCCGTGTTGGGGTCAAAGTCTTTAAAATGACAAACATTGTAGGTCGGTTTGGCATCATATTCCGCCACTAAGGTGGATATGGGATTTCTTTCAATTACAATGGAAGAAAAATGCGATTGCTTGCCTACATCATTACTAATACCAAAAGTAAGCCCATAGGTGCTGATGTCATTTTGGTCAAAATTATTGACCAAATACTTTTTAAGTTCCAACGCTTCTTGGTCATCAACGGGCAAATGCCAATTCATCTCCAACTGTGAATGTCTCACATTGATACCTCTTTGCCCGAGAAACCGCTCCAATTCTGGGCGACTCTCCTTGGGAATTCCTTTTATGATAAATGATTTCCACGGCGTAATGCAAATCTTTCCAATACTGTTATCCAGACAAAATCCGCACATTGCCTTTAGAAAATCCAGGTTATACTTATTATTTCTCCAATACAGTCCCAGCCAATACTGATCAATCCCCATTTTGTTCATGCCTTCATAATACGGAAATGTTAAAAAAGGAACTGTCAGTTTTTTATCCATGGCCTTATTGTTTGTGTTAACACCTTGGTTTAATACCGCAAAGAGTTGGTCAATGTTGTCCATGGTGTGGAACACCTCTTCAATGGCCCTACACAAGTGGACAATATCCCAGCTATAGACCAAAACTGGATAATGCGCACTTGTTTTCCAATGGGGCAAAAAAACATTCAAATACCAATAATCCTCCTGTTCTGAGGCCACAAAGTTGAGATTGCCATTAAATATGGGCACCAGCCGTTGTTTGGGGTCGGTAATATTAATTTTAAGTTTGGGCAAAAAATCAAACTGTTCCAAAAGATAGAGGTATGTGGACCCTTTAAGCCAATGAGTGGTATCAAAAATATCTACCGAAACGTAGGAGCATACAATATTTTGATAGGTCCTGTCCGAAATGACATCTGTGCTATATTTCGAAATATTTTCAAGCTGGTCCTTCCTCAAATTCTCTAGCGGGAAAAGTAAATCTTGACGTGATCCGAAATACACCTCAGACAATCCCGCGGCCTCAAGCATGGTAATAATGTCCTTAAGCTCCCCCGGGGAAGTAATTCCACCCTTGATCAGTATTCTATGCAAATCATCATTCATCGTTCCATGCCATTACTGTTTTTAACTCACCTTTTAATAATGCCTGTACTTCTGGCTTGCAACTTCCACAGCCCAGACCTGCCCCTGTTTGGGAGCACAATTGCGCAAAATCCGTACACCCTCCGGCTATGGCATCTTTTATGTTCCCATCACCTACTTGACTGCAGGAACAAACCAGATTACCCTTCATAGGTTCTGAATTGGTTGCTCCTCGCAGCAGCTCGTTCCGCTTCTCGGAAAGTTCTATTTCTTCTTCAATGAGCCGTTTGAATTCGGCGAACTCATTTTTATCCCCCATTAAAATGGCACCTTTTAAGGTATCATCCTTTACAATGCACTTTTTATAGAACCGTTTGCTAACGTCCATCAACAAAATCTCTTCATAGGTTGGGTCGTTCTTTGGGGCATTGACCATGCCTATACTGCACAAATCCAAGTTTTCAAATTTTAAGATATTCATCAGAACAGAACCTTGGTAAATACTGCTTAAATCGCCCAAAATGTAATTGGCGGCCACATCGGCCTGTTGCTCTGCCGCCGAAGTGATACCATATAGGGCATTCTTAAATTCAGCTATTTCACCCAACGCAAAAATGGATGGGTCACTTGTTTTTAAATAGGGATTGACCAAAACACCTCTTCTGGTTTTGAGATCAGCATCTTGTGCCAAGGTAATGTTGGGTCTGGTCCCAATGGCATATACAATGGCATTACACCTTAGATTTCGACCCGTTTTCAGATTGACCAAAAGGGTATATTGGGATTCTTTGTCCTCAAAAACTGTGCTTACCTCATTGTCAAAGAATAATTGGATACCTCTTTCGGAAACATCTTCAGCCAACAATCTACTTGAAATTGGGTCCAACTGGCGCTCCATGAGCCTCGGGGCTCGCTGAACAATACTAATGTTAATGTTGATTTTCTTTAGTGCGGCTGCCAGCTCAAGTCCCAATAAACCACCTCCAACAATGACTACGTGCTGTTGATTGGGCGGAAGTCCTGTATCTGATAAATACCGCTTTAGACGATCCGCATCTCCGCGCTCTCGCATGGTAAATCTTCCAGGTAGATCCATACGAACTTCATTTGGGACAAAAGCTCGACTTCCTGTGGCCATAATGAGAAGGTCATACGAATGAATATAACCAAGGTCATCAACAACCTTCTTTTCTTGGGCATTGATTTTTTGAATACCATTTTTAGGGTACAGATTGACTTTAAGCTTTTCCAATTCGCCCTGCTTCAGTTTTTGCAGGGATTCCCAAGATAGCTCTTCATTGACGTATTCAGGTAACAAAACCCGATTGTAGAATGGGTGTTCCTCCTTTGAAAACACATGGAGTTCATCCTCCCTATTTTTCTCGCGATAGGTTTGTATAAAACGATAAGCCGCTGCTCCAGCGCCAATAACAATAATCTTTTGCTTTGGTTTTTTATATTTTTCAACCTGAACTGCACAATATTTAAAATCGGGTTCTTTTGAAATGGAATCTACAATGTCATTGGTGAGGTTATTGGCCCGACTGAAGTCATCATTTAAGATTTTACCCCAATGCATGGGCAAAAAAACGACTCGCTCCCGAATATCATAATTTATTTTCACCTTTACTCGAACACTACCACGCCGACTCTTTACCACGGCAATATCACCTTCCCTAAGATTGCGCAAATAGGCATCTACTTTATTCATCTCAAGAAAAGGAGCGGGAATATGGGTCAACAAACGCTTCACCTTTCCAGTCTTTGTTCGGGTATGCCATTGATCACGAACTCTTCCGGTGTTCAAAACCATAGGAAATTCAGGTGTTGGTGCTTCCGATTTGTTATATAATTGTTGGGGCGCATTAAAATGAGCCTTACCATTAGCGGTAAAATAACGTTGGTCTTGAAATAGTCTGGGTGTACCCTTATGGTCTGGTGTGGGCACCGGCCATTGAAAACTCCCTTCCGTTTGCAATCGCCTATACGAAAGACCGGAAATATCAATGTTGGTTCCCTTGGTCATCAAACAATATTCATCGTAAACCTCAGAAGCATTTTTATAGTCAAACCCATGGTATCCCATTTCTTGTGCGAATCGCCATAAGATTTCCGAATCTGGTAAAGCCTCACCGGGAGCTTCAATTACCTTTGGTAAATAGCTAATACGGCGTTCAGAATTGGTCATGGTTCCTTCTTTTTCCAGCCATCCTGCAGCCGGCAACAACAGATCTGCATATTTTGTGGTCTCAGAATTATGAGAAATGTCCTGCACGATCACAAAACTGGCCTTTTCCAGGGCACGCTCTATTTTTTTTGCATTCGGTAAGCTCACAATGGGATTGGTACAAATAATCCAAACCGCCTTCATTTTACCTGATTCAAGGGCGTTGAACATTTCCGTTGCCGTAAGACCAGGTTCTCCTTTGATTTCCTTTCCTCCCCAGAATTCCTGCACTTCCTTTCGGTGTTTCGGATTTCCCAAATCTCGATGGGCCGCCAGTAAACTCGCCATTCCGCCTACTTCCCTTCCGCCCATGGCATTGGGCTGCCCTGTTAGCGAGAAAGGACCTGAACCGGGCTTGCCGATTTGTCCCGTTAAAAGGGATAAATTGAACAGGGATAGGTTTTTATCGACTCCGATAACACTCTGGTTCAACCCCATTGTCCACATGCTGATGAACCCTTTGGCATCGGCTATATATTTTGCAGCTGTTCGTATCTCACCAGCCGTAATACCGCATTTTTCAGCAGCTTGGCGGATGGTCAACTCAAAGGCCATTTGCTTGCAGGCTTCAAAATTTGAAGTATGCTTTTGAATAAATGAATTGTTGATTTTTTTCTTTTCGATGAGCCATCGTGCCATGGCATTGAATAGGATAACATCGGTCCCGGGCAATATTTGTAGATGTTGGTCTGCCAAGGCACAGGTTTGCGTCTTTCGAGGGTCCACCACAATAATCTTCACATTGGGATTCTCCTCTTTGTGCTTTTCAATCCGGCGGAATAGGATAGGATGACACCACGCGGGATTGGCACCTGCAATCAAAAAACAATCTGCCAGTTCAATATCGGCATAGGCAATAGGAACTGCATCATTACCAACCGTCTTTTTATAGCCTACCACCGCAGAACTCATGCAAAGTCTGGAGTTGGTGTCTATATTATTTGTTCCCAGAAAGCCTTTGGTCAGTTTATTGGCCAAATAATATTCCTCTGTAAGGCATTGACCCGAAACATAGAGACCAACACTATCTGGACCGTGGCGGTCCATGATACTCTTAAAAACAGCAGCAGCGCGTTTTAGAGCAGTATCCCAAGTGACCCGCTGCATAGGGTGGTTTCGACTCCAGCGCATTTCAGGATAAAGTATCCTATCTGAAGTATCTTGGGCAACATAGTTCAATGTTTTGCCCTTTGAGCATAGCATGCCCCTGTTCACAGGATAGTCTTCATCTCCCTCAACAGACAATATGCCCTTGGTATCTTTTGACACTTTAATGCCACAACCAACCCCACAATAGGAACAAATGGTATTGTATGAATCCTTTTTCTGCATTGAAATCGCACCTTGTTTTATAGGGATGAAGTTAGAAAATTACGTACTAATACGTAGTGTTAATTTGGTAAAAGTGCTGCTTAAAATCGAAGGATTTGTAATAATTGCCCCAAAAAGTTGTAAATATTTAACCTATACCAGATTATACTTGGCTGCAGTTTTGGAAAGATCTATGAGATTCTTCACTTTCATCTTCTTCATGAGATTAAAGCGATGGGTTTCAATGGTGCGTTTGCTGTTCTTGAGTTTCTCTGAGATTTCTTTGTTGGTAAATCCTGCCAAGACCAATTCCAAAACTTGAAGCTCTTTATTGGTAAGGTCAAAAGGATTGTTTTGCTTCTCTTTTTGCGTTTGATTTTCTTGACTCTTTGGCGAACCGAACAAATTGTTCACCAGAACATTGGAAATATCCCCACTAAAGTACTTACCGCCTTCATGAACCATATGTATGGCCTTTACAAATTCAGTTTTGCCCGTATCTTTTAACAGATAACCACTGGCCCCAGCTTGTACCGATTTAAGGATATATTCTTCAGAGTCATGCATGGAAAGGATGATGCACTTGGTCTTCAAATCGCCATCGGCATTCAAGCGTTCAACGGTTTCTATGCCTCCCAGTTCCGGCATCCTGATATCAATAACCAAAATATCGGGAACCTTGTCACCCACCATTTTAATGGCTTCCAACCCATTGGCCACCTCACCAATCACATCCAGGTCAGGTTCTTCCTCCAACAATGCCCGGATACCATCCCGGACCAGCGAATGGTCATCGGCCAAGACAATTGATATGGTTTTGTTCAATCCCGAATCGTGCATAGCACAAAAATAATCGAATTATTGAAATACCTTATATGAAACAAAGGACACCCCAATTTAAAATGGAATGCCCCTTTAAAGTAAACTCGAAAACTTAAATTCTGCTAATCCGACTTGACTCTGGTAAAAAGTTTAGGTTTAATGGTCAACATGATCCAGGCCCAATTTTGAGAGCTTGCCGCATCGGCCTCGGCAACACCCTTGAGTTCATACATACCGTCCGATGGGAATAGGTGTGAATATCCGACTTTTAGGGCATATCCTTTGAAGCTCTGGGAATAGACCAAATCAATCTCAGTTCCCAAAGCATTTTCCCCACTGGGTAAATCCTGCTCCCCTTTAAAATTCAAAACCTTGGCCAACAAGCTTGACTTCTCACCTAGTTTTACGTTGGTACTGGCATGGATATCGAACAATCCAATGGAATTGGCATGGTTGCCCACATAGAAGTAATCCATAAAGCCATTGAATTTATGATTGGTTCCGTACAATGGAAAAAATGCACCGGTCTCTCCTACCGTTTGACCATCATTTCCACTGATAATTTCAAACCCAGCGCCCAAGCCAACTGCGTTGGAAGCCTTGTAACCAACATCCAATCCCAATAAATAGGCTCCTTTCACATCCAGTTCTCCTTGGCGTTCCCCAGTTTGCAAGAATGCATTGGCCGTCAGTCCAAAACTTCCTTTTGAATAGGTAAAATGTGTTCCCAAGGTCTGTAAATTGCTCAACCCGTCTTGATTGGTTTCATCATCAAAGTTTTGGAAACCATTGTTCAACAACACCAAGCTAGCGGACATATTTTCCCATTTTTGTTTTAAATGGAGCATTTGCATGGTCTTGTAACTGAAAAAACCCGTTGTGGTATATGCATTGCCCACAGATTGAAATCCAGTTGGGTTATCAAAATCCTGATTAAACGCAAAGGCAAGATCAAGCATAAAACTTTCTTTGGCATACCTGACTAAAACAGCATCATGATTTCGGGCTTGCTGGGTCCAATCCACTTCGCCCAAGATACGTTGGTCATCATACGAAAGAACCTGCCTTCCCAATTTGGTGGTCCATCCTGACCCTAAATTCAACTGGGCCCATGCTTCAAAAACAGTAAATGAATTGTTTTCATCATCGGGCAATAATTGCCGATTCTCTCCCCAGACCATCACATCTTGAAGGCTTATGTAGAATTGATACGAATCTGATTTGTAATCCACATTTAAGCGAGCCCTGGTTGAAGTTGCCAGGCCAGGTTCAGCAGTGTCCGAAATTAAATTGCCAAAGCCATTTCTATATTCGGTTCGTGGCCTAAATTGACCATCAATGGTAAGCTGCGCGAAAGCAACTTTAGCTACAAGTAGACATAGCAATGTTAGTGTATTCTTTTTGATAGAATCCATATTTCAAGATTTAAAATAGAGTGATTGAATGTCCGCTTGAGCTTAATCTGCGTTCACAGAAGAAAGTTTAAGTTCCCCTTTCATTTCCTGGAACACCTCTTCCTCATCCGCTGTAGAGAATTTAATTGCTAAGGAAGACAACGCAGTAACCACAACAAAAATCCCGATGATAAAGTAACCGCTTGAAACTGCTTCAGAAGCAGCTATGGCTTGTGCCGATTTCATGGCTTCCTCTCCTAGCGAAGCATTGGCCTTGAGTGCTGCACTTTCGGCTACCGCTGATTTAGACTTTAGAAAAAGAGCTGCCAAAAAGGCTCCAACATTTCCTCCGGCCCCCACAATTCCAGAAATTGAACCGATGGCTTTTTTGTTGATAAATGGAACAACGGAAAAGGTAGCTCCTTCGGCCATTTGCACGGTAAGACTAAAAGCGACCAAGAACAAAATTCCCACGGCCAAACTCGTTGACAGTGAAAATATGGAAAGCATGAGTCCTTCGGCAATCAAAATGGCGGTCAGGAAGATTACCCTGCCCCTAAGGCCTTTTAATCTACCAAAACGGTCACCAAAAAACCCGCCCAAGGTTCGTGCAAAGATGTTCATCAATGCAAATGAAAGTACAATGTTTCCAGCAGTGCTTCGCTCCAGTCCAAATGTGTTCTGAAGATAGTCATCCATTGTACCATAAACGGTGAGTTCCATACCAAAGCAGGCTGCATAAACTATAAATAAAATCCAAACACGGTAGTCTTTGAGGGTACTTGCAAATGAAGCTTTGTCCTTTTTTAAAACCGGCATATTCCCCGTTTTCCTCAACTCAGAAAAGTTTCCTTTTGGAGTGTCCGTGGTAAAAAAGTAATAGACAAGTCCCATTGAAAAACAAATGACCCCAGCGATAACCATGGAATAGCGCCAGGCAATTTCCTCGGCTACACCAAAACTGACCACTGCGGCCGCAATTAATGGCATCCCCAATCGGTTGGCTCCACCACCCAGATTTCCCCATCCTGCCGAGGTGGCATTGGCAGTGCCCACAATATTGGGCGCAAACATAATGGAGGTATGAAATTGGGTAATCACAAAAGAAGCCCCAATGAAACCAATGAACAACCTACAGATGAGAAACTGTAATGGGGTCTGTACAAATCCAATCAATATTACCGGAATGGCGCCAATAATGAGCAACCAGGTATAACATAGTCTTGGTCCATATTTATCGCATAGTTTACCTATGAGCAATCTTGCAAAAACAGTACCAGTTACCGCCAAGATTATAGAGTTCCATTTTTGAGCGGGGGTAAGTCCAAGGTCTTTTACCACATCGGGCATAAACGGAACAATCCCAAACCATGCAAAAAAGCAGGTAAAAAAAGCAATGGAAGTAATCCAGAAAGTTCTGATGGGGACACTTTTTACATGTAAAAGGTTGAGTGTTGTGGCTTTCATGTTACGTATGTTTTTAGGTTACAGGACCAAAACTACGTATTTTTAAGTATTAATACGTATTTATGGCATCGTAATACGTATTTTTCATGAAATGTAAATACACTTATTCGAAAAATAAAGCATGCTTAAAATTAGCATGCTTTTATTACGAATCAAACAAAAAGATATTAAACTAATGCCTTCATTGTTCCCTCAGAACTCCATATTCATGACTCTTTGTATAGCTTCATCAAAAAATGCAGGATGATCTGCAACCACATCTCCTATTATTATAATACCGGGTTTTGATATATCGAGTTGTGCGGAAATTCCATCAACTTCATCCAAGGTTCCCACAAAACAATTCTCATTGGGCCTAGTCCCATTTTGAATCACTGCCATCGGTGTCGCTTTAGACCGGTACTGTTTTACCAATTTGGCAATAGCCTTTATTTTACGGACCCCCATTAATATCACCAGAGTCGCTGATGACTGTGCAGCCAATACAAAATCCTTTGAAAGATCATGAAATTTAGTAGTGGCAGTGAGCACCCAAAAGCTACTGCTGACTCCTCGTTTGGTCACTGGTATACCCTGACTTGCCGGCACGGCTATTGCACTGGTAAGTCCCGGTACAATATCTACGGGCAATCCAAAAGATTCGGCATATTCTATTTCTTCCGATGCTCGCCCAAACACAAATGGGTCACCTCCTTTTAACCGTACCACATGTCCATGGGCAAAAGCGCTTTGCACTATCAATCTATTGATTTCACCTTGTGAATAGCTGTGTTTACCACATCTTTTACCTACGTATATTTTAGGGACTTGCTCTGGTACTAGCTGAAGTATTTCATTATTCACCAAAGCATCATACAATACAATATCAGCGGATTGCAATACTCGTAAACCTCCCACTGTCATTAAGTCTAAACTACCAGGGCCTGCTCCCACCAAACTTACTCTTGCTTTCATAACTACATATTATCATTAAGGTTATTCCAAGAACATTTTATCAATTTGGTAACAAGAATACGTAATTATTTTCAAAATATCAGTAATATATTAAGTATTTATACTTAGTTTTGATTCGTATTTCAAATCTATCGCATATGAAAACTGTAATCGTAGTTGGAAACGGAATGGTAGGATACAAGTTCTGTGAGAAATTCAGAGCGCATCCAGCCGGCATAGCATTCAATCTTTTGGTCTTTGGAGAGGAATCAAGACCAGCCTATGATAGGGTCCATCTCAGCGAATATTTTGGAAATCAAGATGCCAAGGCCTTGGAGCTAGCCCCATCATCTTGGTACCAAAAGAATAATATTGACCTGATCACCGGGGAGCGAATAACCGACATCCTAACTGAAGATAAGAAAGTACGCACAATTTCCGGTAAATCCTATTCCTATGATTATTTAGTAATTGCCACGGGTTCGGTCCCTTTTGTGCCCCCTATAAAAGGAGTTGAAAAAGAAGGAGTCTTTGTTTACCGAACCATTGAGGACTTGGAGGATATGCTTTCATATGCTGCCCAAATAAAGGCCATAAAAACCAATGGACGGGCTGCCGTTCTTGGTGGGGGCCTGTTAGGACTCGAAGCCGGAAAGGCCGTTTTGGACATGGGGCTGGAAGCCCACGTAGTGGAATTTGCCCCAAAATTAATGCCACGACAATTGGATGCCCGCAGCAGCAATGTACTGCAATTGAAATTGGAATCCATGGGAATGCATGTGCATTTAGGGAAAGCGACCAACCAAATTCTTGGTGACCAGGTTATTGAGGGAATGGATTTTGGAGAGGATGACCAACTGGATGTGGACATGCTCATCATTTCGGCCGGTATTCGTCCTCGAGATGAACTTGGAAAAACCTGCGGATTGGAAATGGGAACTCGTGGTGGCATCGTGGTAAACCATAAAATGCAAACCTCCGTACCCAATATCTATGCTATAGGTGAAGTGGCCCTATACAACCAAATGATTTATGGGCTTGTAGCTCCTGGTTATGAAATGGCCAATGTAGCCGTTAGCCAAATTTTGGGAGCCGAGGAGATGGTAATGCCCGAAGAAATTGACATGTCCACTAAATTAAAACTTATGGGGGTCGATGTGGCCAGTTTTGGAACACCATATATGCCCGCTAGCAAAGGGCTTTCCATCATTTTTGAAAACAAGACTAAATTTCTCTATAAACGAATCAATGTTAGCCATGACGGCAAAACACTTTTGGGTGGAATCCTAGTGGGGGATGCCGCTGATTACAACATTTTACATCAAATGTACCTCAATAATATACCTCTACCCGATAATGCTGAAGAATTGATTGTTGGGGCCAGAGGGGAAGGTGGTTCTGCCTTTGGAAGTGCCATGGATTTGCCCGATACCTCCCAAATCTGCTCTTGTGAAAGCGTTTCCAAAGGAAGTATTTGTGGCTCCCTCTTAGAAGGCAAATGTAACTCCCTTAAAGACGTTGTCAGTCTTACAAAGTCTACCACAGGTTGTGGAGGATGCAAGCCCATGGTGGTAGAATTGGTCAATGAGACCCTAAAATCCATGGGAAAAGAGGTAAAAGACGTTATTTGTGAACATTTTGAATTTACCAGACAAGAACTATACGGTATTATTAAGGTCAAAAACATCAAATCGTATGACGAAGCCCTTGACAAATGCGGAAAAGGAGATGGATGTGAAGTTTGTAAACCTGCTCTGGCTTCCATTTTTGCGACCATATACAACGATACGGCCAACAAAGAAGATGTCATTCAAGATTCCAACGACCGTTTTTTGGCCAATATACAGCGAAATGGAACCTACTCCGTGGTTCCTAGAATTCCAGGTGGCGAAATAACACCGGAAAAATTGATTGTTATTGGACAAGTGGCCAAAGAATTTAACCTCTATACTAAAATTACGGGAGGGCAGCGAATCGACCTTTTTGGAGCTGAATTAAATGACCTCCCTGCCATTTGGAAAAAATTGATCAGCGCCGGTTTTGAAAGTGGGCATGCGTACGGCAAAGCATTACGAACCGTGAAAAGCTGTGTTGGTTCCACTTGGTGTCGCTATGGAATGGATGAAAGCGTAAGCTTTGCCATTGAACTGGAAGATCGCTATAAAGGATTGCGTTCTCCGCATAAGCTTAAAGGAGGCGTCTCTGGCTGCATCCGTGAATGCGCCGAGGCTCGTGGTAAGGATTTTGGCGTAATTGCCGTGGAAGGTGGGTGGAACCTATACGTATGCGGCAATGGAGGGGCCACACCAAAGCATGCCCAATTGTTAGCTGAGAAAATTGACAATAAAACTGTCATTTCATATTTAGATCGATTTTTAATGTACTACATCCGTACTGCAGCACCGCTAATGCGAACTGCGGCATGGTTGGAGAAACTGGAAGGCGGTATTGAACAATTGAAAAAAATTGTTGTTGGGGATAGCCTCAACATCGCCCAAGAACTGGAGACCGAAATGCAGGGCCTTGTGGAAAAATATGAATGTGAGTGGAAACAGGCCGTGGAAAACGAAGAAATCGCAAAAAGGTTCAAGCATTATGTAAATGCTGAGGACAGGGATGACAACTTAGTTTTTGTTCCCATGCGAGAACAAAAAATGCCCGAACCCTGGACCACCTAAAAAAAGAATATGGAAACATTATTGCAAACATATAAGTCTGTTTCGTTGGAAAACGTGGTCGTTTGGTTCAAGGCGTGCCATGAAAAGGACATCCCAGAAAATGGCGGAGCCTGTGTTAAATATCAAAACAGACAAATTGCGGTTTACAATTTTAAACGGAAACAAAAATGGTATGCCTGTCAAAACCTCTGCCCCCATAAAATGGAAATGGTCCTGAGTAGGGGAATGACCGGAGACGCCGATGGAATAGCCAAGATAGCCTGCCCCATGCACAAAAAAACATTCTCACTGGAAACAGGCGAAAACATCAATGGCGATTTACCCTCCATAGCCACTTTTCCGGTTAAAGTGGAAAATGGCTTTGTGTATATTGGTTTTTCTGAATAGCTTTAGAAAAATCAAGAGTTATGGGCGAATCCAAAAAGCTTCTGGAAGCATTTAAATTGTTTGATGCGGCAAATGCACAAGATCCCAATACCGAGGTTGTTGAAGGCAAGGAATATGCCAAGGAATTTTTATATGCGCAACGCATGACGGATATATTGAACCAATTTGAACCCAATGCTTCGGAAGCTTTGCAACTCACCGCACGGTGCCAACATATTTGCCGCTGGGAAATTCCACGTGATTCTTATGAAATGAATCGCGTTGGTTATTTAAAATGGAGGCAGGAACTGAAGAAGTTTCATGCCGAAAAAGCCAGTGCCATCTTGCAAAAAGTAGGATATGACGAGGAAACCATTGAACGCGTGAATTTTCTGTTGCTCAAAAAGCAATTAAAGAAAGATGATGAGACCCAAACCTTGGAAGATGTGATCTGCCTTGTCTTTTTAAGGTATTATTATGAGCCTTTCTTGACCAAACATGATGATGACAAAATCATATCCATTTTGCAAAAGACATGGAAAAAAATGTCACCGAAAGGACATGAATCCGCGCTCAAGTTATCATTTTCCAAACAAGGTCTAGCATTGGTGTCAAAGGCACTATCTGATAAATAAACAGCATATACCAGAAAATGGCAAGAAATAACCAACAACAGACATTGGACGTTTCCACATTTTTGAGGATACGAAAATGGTATCTTCTTGCCCTTGCCGCGATTGCATTGACGATCATTATTGCCCAAATCCTCATTCAGCAACACTTAAATTCCCAATTGGACGACTCCCGTGTCATCAACGTGGCGGGAAGACAGCGTGCATACAGTCAAAAGTTGGTGAAAGAGGCTCTCCTACTGAACTCAGACCATCTTGGAGAACAGGAACGAAAAGAGCTCTTAAATACATTAAAAAATACGCTTACCATATGGAAGATTTCCCATGACGGTCTTCAAAATGGAAATGACAGTATTGGACTTCCCAAAGAGGACAATAAATCCATCCTGCAGCATTTCAATGAACTCTCCCCCTATCATGATGCCATGGTCAATGCCGTAGAGTCGATGTTGGCCACTGCAGATTCATTGAAAAATCAAGGGCAGCTTAATATTTTACTGGCCAATGAAGGACCCTTTTTGCAAAAAATGGATGCTATCGTAAATGAGTACGATACCATCAGCAAGGAACAATTACAGAATTTAAAAGTAAAGGAATACCTGCTATTGGTTTTTTCACTGTTGATTTTGGTCCTTGAAGTACTCTTTATCTTCAGACCATTGTCCATACAGATTAGGGAAACCATCCGAGATCTGGTCAAAAGCAAGCTTCGGTCCGACCAAGATGCCAAGGAAATCAAGAAAATATTCGAGGAAAAGGAAAAGTCGCTTCAAGAACTAAAGGAACTGAACTTTGTAATCGACAATGCAGCGCTGTTTGCCAGTGCCAAAAGCGATGGTTCCGTTGTTTTTATCAGCAAAAAATTCCTTACGCTTCTTGAAAAGCCCAATATTCCTCCAAATACCCATCTTCCAGAACTTCTTACCACAGATGAGGGGCAACAGCAATACCTCAGCGAAATCTTGACCAAACCCCGAAAAAATATAAGGTCCGAGGAAATTGAAATAACCACCAAGAGTGATAAAAAGTTATGGTTGGACATTTCAATTATCCCTATACATCCCTCCAGCAAAAAACAGAGTATTCTGCTCTTATGTTCCGATATCACCGAACGTATGCAGAACCAGAAAAAAGTGGAGCAACTTACACTTCAAAATTATGAGGAACGGATGAAGCAAAAACAGCTTCAAGCTGGTTTGATCGTGGAGAGCCAAGAGGAAGAACGCAAGCGGATTGCCAAGGACATTCACGATGGAATAGGCCAAATGCTGACCGCCTTACGATTCAATATTGAATCCATCAACCTAACGAACAAGGAAAAGACCAAGGAAAAGATTGAATACTTAAAAAACCTTACCTCAGACCTTATCAAAGGGGTTAGAACGGCCACCTTTAACCTGACGCCACCAGAATTGGGAGACCATGGGATTTTTCCGGCCCTGCAGAAAATGACCTCGGAATTGAGCAAACTCACAGGTAAAAACATCTTATTTGAAAACAAAGCGGAGGAGAATATCCGTTTTGACTCTTTGGCAGAGACCAATATTTATAGGGTTACCCAAGAAGCGGTGAACAATGCCATAAAATATGCGGATGCCAATTATATTTTGGTGACCATTAACCATAAAAACGATTTGTTGAGTGTAGTGATTGATGATGATGGAAAGGGGTTTGATCCCTCCATTTTGGACAAACCGCCAAAAAATAGCGGTGACGGTGGAATGGGCGTATTTTTTATGAAGGAAAGAATCAGTTATATCAATGGCAGACTTTTCATCAACTCCACCCCGGGGGAGGGAACCCGGGTCACTATAAATTATCATCTCAGCGAAACACAACAAAAGGTTGAACAGTAAAACAGCGCTAAAGCAATGAAGATACGGATTAAGGGAGATTCTATACGGTACCGGTTAACGAAGACAGAGGTTGAAATCTTTTGCAAAGACGGTTCTTACCAAGAAACGACAGATTTTGGAAGTGTTCTGTTCACTTATGTTTTAAAAGCAAAGAAAGCCATTGCTTCACTTGAAGCATCCTTTGAAAACAATATCATTACGCTATACCTTCCTGATGAAGCACAAGCTACTTGGGCCACATCGGATAGAGTTGGATACCAAGGCCTAATGGATTTTACCGATGGCAAACAACTTTCCCTTTTGGTTGAAAAAGACTTTGTTTGTCTTGATGAAACCATTGAAGACCAGTCAGACAACTATCCCAATCCATTGGCGAACAAAAAGTGACCGATACCGATTTTTAGCGTTAATCTGGGTAAAGCAATTTCAAAAGAATCAGAAAGGGAAAAACTCCTCAATTTTCTGTTTTCCTTCAGTTAAATCCAAAATAGTTGTGCTTTCCAATACTTTAATAAAGTTGGACTTGTTTACACCTACTAACTTATGCAGTACACAAGGGTTGTGCATATTGCAATTTTCAATGCCCATAACACATGAGTTTATACGCCTTTCCCCATCTATGATCTTTATAATGTCCATCAACGTACGTTTCCGGTCGTTTTTACTTAGATAGAATCCACCCTTGGGTCCTCTTGTTGAAGAAATAATATTGTGACGCGATAGTTCCTGCAACAGTTTGGCCAGATAAGCTTCGGGCACATGAACCACATCAAAAATATCCCTGACCATAATCTTATGGTCCTCATCGGAGTTCAATGCTAAAAACAGTACCCCTTTTATGGCATATTTGGATGAATTGGAAAGCATGATAGAATTGCATTAACAAAGATTAAAAGACATTTTTATCCTTTTTATGATTTATATCATGTTATAGACGGATACCCCTATCTACATTTGAACCGGAATTTTAACCATTTATCACATGAAAACAATAGTAAAAAGTATGGCCTTACTCTTTGTGCTCATCATGATTGGGTGTGGAGGAAAGAAAGAAGAAAAAAAGGATGAAGGCTTCAGTGTACAACGAAAAAAGGCCACAACGGAACAGCCTGTTGAAACCAACACGGCCAGTGACAAAGCATCCGAACGTGTGGATTTGACCACAAAGGGAGTCGGCCCGATCAAATCGGTAACATTAGCGCCCGAAATTGATCAGGATTTGGCCGCAAATGGCAAAGAAGTTTATGACCAAATGTGTTTGGCATGCCACAGAATCGGCAAAAAATTCATTGGTCCACCACCAAATGGGGTTTTGGAGCGAAGAACACCGGAATGGGTCATGAACATGATTTTGAACCCTCAGGAAATGGTACAGCAAGATCCTTTAGCGAAAGACCTGCTCCAAGAATTCAACGGATCGCCCATGTCCAACCAAGGACTGACAGAAGATCAAGCCCGTGCTATTCTCGAATATTTCAGGACCTTAAAATAAATACTATGAAATCAACCTTTAAACTTAGTATGCTGTGGCTGTTCTTACTGTTGGCATTCAACATTGGTTGTAAGAATGGCCCTAAAAATGAAACCGCAGTTTCCGACCAAAACGAATCCGAGGCCATCCTTGAAAATAATAAGGGACAGGCTTTTATTGAGGACGATGAATCTACACCCAATGTATTGCAGATAGCCATTGGATCACCCGACCATAGCACGCTGGTAGCTGCTGTACAGGCTGCGGATCTGGAGAACGTCTTGGTAAATGCCGGACCTCTCATGGTCTTTGCACCCACCAATGCCGCTTTTGATGCTCTGCCCGAAGGCACTGTGGAAGACCTTTTGAAACCAGAGAACAGGGATGCCCTGGCAAACATTCTCAAATACCATGTGACCCCTGGGAACTATTCCAAGGACTTTTTGAGAAAATTCAAAAAATTGGGACAGGCCAACAACCAAAATGTTCCCGTAGAAGTACAGGGTGACGATGTCTTTGTTGGCGGGGCCAAAATCATAGCTAGTATCCCAGCAGGAAATGGGATTGTACATATAGTGGACAAGGTCATCTTACCCCCCACTCAATAATTTAACCCAAAAAGAACGAATAAATCCTAGTACAATGAAAATTTTTAACCGTTTTATAGTGACCATGGGAGCAGCCCTGATGCTGTTTTCCTGTGGCCAACAGAACAAAACTTCCAATGGGGCGCTGTCGTCCGGTGCCGCCGAAAAAGTATACGTCGCCCCTGGTGAGCAAGATGAATACTATGCCTTCCTTTCAGGAGGGTACAGTGGTAACCTTACCGTTTACGGATTGCCCTCTGGTAGGATGTTCAAAGAGATTCCTGTTTTCTCCCAGTTCCCAACGTCTGGGTATGGATATTCTGAAGAAACCGTGCCCATGTTGAACACTTCCCACGGGTTTATACCTTGGGACGACCTTCACCACCCCGATATTTCGCAGACCAATGGCGAGTTGGATGGTCGATGGATTTTTGTAAATGGGAACAACACGCCTCGTATCGCCCGGGTTGACCTCAGTACTTTTGAAACTGCAGAGATCATTGAAGTACCCAATAGTGCCGGTAACCATAGTTCTTCTTTCATAACTGAAAATACAGAGTATGTTGTAGCCGGTACACGTTTTGCAGTTCCAGTACCACAACGGGATATGCCTATAAATGAATATAAAGGGAACTTTAAAGGTGCTCTCACCTTTATAAGTGTAGATCCCGAACACGGTCACATGGCCATCAAGTTTCAACTTTTAATGCCCGGTTTCAATTACGACCTATCCCACCCAGGTAGGGGAAAATCGCACGGTTGGTTCTTTTTCACCACCTACAATACGGAAGAAGCCAACTCCCTCTTGGAAGTGAATGCATCTCAAAATGACAAAGATTTTATTGCTGCTATCAACTGGAAAAAAATAGAGGAATATGTAAACAATGGTGGGGGAACCAAAATGCCCGCCAACTATGCGCACAATGTGTACGATGAACATTCGCACACAGGTACAACCACCATGCGCAACGAGGTTTTGACCGTGGACCCCACCAAGGTGCCTGGAGCGGTTTATTTTCTGCCCACGCCAAAATCACCCCATGGATGTGATGTGGATCCAACAGGACAATACATCATCGGTAACGGTAAGCTTTCAGCCGATTTGACCGTACACTCTTTTGATAAAATGCTTGCTGCCATAGAAGGCCAAAAATTTGACGGGGAAGCCTACGGCATACCCATCCTAAAATTTGAGGATGTTTTGGCAGGTCAGGTAAAAAGTGGAGGCCTTGGCCCACTACATACCGAATTTGACGGCAAGGGAAATGCCTACACTACTTTCTTTATCTCTTCCGAAGTGGTAAAATGGCAATTGGGCACTTGGGAAGTCCTCGACAGAAAACCCACCTATTATTCCGTGGGCCACTTAATGATTCCAGGTGGTAACTCTAGAAAACCTTTTGGCAAATATGTAGTGGCCATGAACAAGATCACCAAAGACCGCTATCTGCCCACTGGTCCCGAAATGGAGCACTCAGCACAGTTATATGACATTTCAGGAGATAAAATGGAATTGATCTATGACTTTCCAACCCATGGGGAACCGCACTATGCCGCTGGATGCCCTGCTGAGCTATTGACGGCAAATTCCAAAAAAATCTACCGGTTGGATGAAAACAGACATCCCTTTGCAGTCACAACGGCAGATGGATCTAAAGTGGTACGTGATGGAAATGAGGTCCATGTGTACATGTCTACGATCAGAAGCCACTTCACCCCTGACAATATTGAGGGCATCAAGGTCGGTGACAAAGTGTATTTCCACATCACCAATCATGAACAGGATTTTGACGTACCCCACGGCTTTGCCATCTTGGGTCAAAACTCTTCAGAGCTTCTTGTAATGCCCGGACAGACCAAAACCTCTGTTTGGGAACCCAAAGAAGTGGGTGTATGGCCCTTCTATTGTACTGATTTCTGTTCTGCACTGCACCAAGAAATGCAAGGATATGTTAGGGTCTCCCCTGCCAATTCTAATACAGAACTTAAATGGTCTTTAGGTGAATAACAAATGACATTGAAATACTGTCATAACAAAAAAGCGGGCCGTGTCCATGACCTGCCCGCTTTTTCCACAAATTGAAGGCTCTCAACCTGCTAAAAAACCGCTATCAATTTGTAACCCTTAAACCTAAAAAAATGAAAAAGGCTAGTATAGTAATGATCATTGGCCCACTCTTCCTATTGGGACTTTACATTTTCCCACTTTGGAACATTATGTTGGGCGCCCCACAATATCCCGATCCATTGGGTTTGAACATCCACATAAATGGTCTTAGGGGTGTGAGTGAATTCGATATCCAAAACATTGATGGCCTAAATCATTATATCGGTATGCATACCCTTCCCAAAGTTGAGGATATGTGGGAGTTTGGCACCTTTCCCATGGTCATAGGAATCATGGTGGCCATAGGGATTCTTATAGGCGTTTTGGGCTATTTTAATACCCTGAGCTATAAATGGTTCCTGGGGTGGTTCCTGCTGATGTCCATACTCGGGGTGTTGGGAATGTACGATTTCAACCAATGGCTGGTAGACTACGGCACCAATTTAGATCCCAATGCCATTATGAAATTGACCAACCCAGATGGAACTCCAATGACCTACAAACCGCCTCTGTTGGGGCATGTTAAAATGCTGAATTTTGATGTCACTTCCTTGCCTGCTTCAGGGGCCTGGTTCATGTTCATTGGTATGATGCTCACCTTGGCGGCGGCATTCTTTGGATGGAAGAGCACCAAAAAACCATAATATATTTCCCATGAAAAAACAGATATTCATATTATTTGCAGTCCTTGGCCTTGGTTACGGATGCTCTGTAAGTCCAAAACCCATTGATTATGGTCATGTCGGTTGTCACTATTGCAGTATGACCATTGTGGACAAACAACATGCCGCCCAGCTTGTCACCACCAAAGGCAAGGTCTTCAACTTTGACGCTATTGAATGTATGATGAACTATTTAAAAGATGAAGACAATTCTACCATCGCCCTATTTTTGGTCAACGATTTTGACCAACCGGGACAGTTGGTGGACGCCACCAAAGCCACGTATTTGATCAGCGAGAACATTCCCAGTCCCATGGGAGAATACTTAAGTGCCTTTGCCAATGAAGAGGCGGCCGTGAAAACAATGAATAAGGAAGGTGGTAATATTTTTACTTGGGCAGAAACCAAAAAACGGTTTAAACCTTAAATATGTGAATGATGATAGATTTGGAACCCGTACAATGTGAACAACTTTTAGTGGACAACTATTTGGGGCATCTGGCCTATATGGCCAATAATGAACCGCATGTGGTGCCATCGACCTATTTTTTTGACAAGGATGAAAGGAGTATCTTATGTTTCGCTTCAAATGGGCATAGGGTCAATTCCTTAAGAAAATACAATAAGGTCTCTTTTCAGGTTGATAGCATCAAGTCGTTTCGTCATTGGAAATCAGTACAGGTACACGGTATTTTTCAGGAGCTTACCGGAGATAGTGCTAAGTCATGTTTAAAACGTTTTTCGGATGGCGTACAGCGCACCATAGACAATAAAAATGCTGAACGCCCACATTTTCTAAGTCATTTTTCCGGCAGGTTGCAAGAAGCGGAAATGCCAGTGGTATATCGCATTGCAGTGACCAAAATGATAGGAAAGTCCGTGGAGGATTTAACATAAATCAAATAAAAAAGAAGTTTTGGCTCTTGGCACGGCGTCAGTATTTTCAATCTTGTTTTATTGATGGAATTCAGTGCTTGAAGTGGAGATAGATTATGAAATTGGATTTACAACATATAAGACGCATTCTGGGATTCGCTTTTTTGATGGGGTTTCAAATAGGTTTGGCAAGCACTTGGACCATTTGCAATACCTGTAGGAACAGTTCCATCAAGGAAACCATTTTACGTGCCGCTCCTTACGACACCCTTTTGGTCCAAAAAGGCACCTACAAAGAATTTGAAATTTTAGTGGACAAGCCCTTGGTCATAAAAGGCATGGGTTACCCCAATGTAGATGGAGAGAAAAAAGGGGAAATCTTCAGAATCCATTCAGATAATGTAACCTTGGACGGTCTGCGCATCATCAACGTAGGGGTAAGTTACACCAAGGACAATGCCGCCATACGGGTAGTTCAGAGCAAAAACTTTCTTATCCAAAATATGATCCTGGAACAATTGTTCTTTGGTATCTATCTGGAAAAATCATCTCTTGGAAAAGTGTACCACAATAGGATCATTGGAGAAGCGGTGGATGAATACAATTCCGGCAATGGTATACAGCTTTGGTACTCTACGGATGTAGAAGTGCTAAAAAATCACGTGCAAGGTACCCGGGACGGCATTTATCTGGAGTTTTCGGACCAAATCACCATTACCAACAACGTAAGCATGGACAACCTGCGCTATGGGCTTCATTTTATGTTCTCGGACCATGATGTGTATTCCAACAATACCTTTGAAAACAACGGCGCCGGGGTCGCTGTAATGTTCTCCAAATTCATTACAATGAAGAACAACACCTTCCGGAAAAATTGGGGCACTGCTGCGTACGGTATGCTGTTGAAAGAAATCAATGATGCAGAGATTGTTGGAAACACGTTTGAGGAAAATACCATCGGCATCAATATCGAGGGGTCTAACCGAATCAACTACACCAACAACGACTTCATAGGAAATGGTTGGGCCATTCGTGTGATCGGGGCTTGTTATACCAACAGTTTCAAAGGCAATAATTTTTTGTACAACTCCTTTGACATTTCGTACAATAGTAAATTGAACGACAATGTGTTTGAGGGTAATTTCTGGAGCAGCTATACGGGTTATGACCTTGACAAGAATGGTATTGGCGATGTGCCGTATCGTCCCGTTAAACTATTTTCCTATATCGTGAACCGAACACCGGAGACCATTGTTTTGTTACGGAGCCTGTTCATGGATATCATTGATTTTTCCGAAAGGGTCTCTCCCGTATTCACACCGGACAATTTAAAGGATGCCAAACCCTTAATGAAAATACGATCATGATTATTGCAATAAACAATCTTCATAAGCGATTTGGAAAAAATCAAGTGCTAAAAGGGGTAGACCTTACCATGGATGAGGGTTATATTTATGCCATACTTGGTCCCAACGGTTCAGGGAAGACGACCTTGATAAAGAACATACTGGGAATGGTGATTCCCGATAAAGGACAGATCTCCGTATTGGACAAACCCATTAAAAAAGATTGGAAGTATCGACAAAAAATAGATTACCTCCCACAGATTGCCAACTTTCCCCCGAACATCAAGGTCAAGGAACTGATCCATATGATCAAGGACCTTAGAAATAGTCCAAGCAAGGAGGACAATTTGATCCAACTTTTTGGTCTGGAACCTTTTCTAACCAAAAAACTGTCCACGTTATCAGGCGGCACCAAGCAAAAAGTGAATATTGTACTGACCTTCATGTTTGACAGTCCTTTGATCATTCTTGATGAACCTACCACTGGTCTGGACCCAAAGGCATTGATTCGTTTAAAGGAATTGATCCAAAAGGAAAAGTCCCGTGGAAAGACCATTTTGGTTACTTCCCACATTATGCAATTTGTTGAGGAAATGGCCGATGAAATCCTTTACTTACTGGAAGGGGAAATCTATTTTAAAGGAAGAATAAAGCAACTTATGGAACAAACTGGACAGAACGATTTTGAACACGCCATTGCGGCCATAACAACTACAGCTAGTCATGCTTAAAATATTAAAATACAGCTTTTTTGACCTTATACGAAGTCGTTGGAGCTACGTGTACTTTTTGTTTTACCTCGCCCTTGGATTTGTGCTCTTGTTCCTCAACAATGATGTTTCCAAGGCCGTAATTACCTTAATGAACATCATCATTGTCCTGATTCCGTTGATTGGGACCATATTTGGGGTGATGTATTACTACAATTCCCGGGAATTCACCGAATTGTTATTGGCCCAGCCCATCAATCGCACCGCAATTTTTATGGGCCAATATTTTGGCGTGGCGGGCTCATTGACCTTAAGTTTAGTCTTGGGTCTGGGAATTCCATTTGTCCTATATGGCCTTTTGCGGAGCAGTGCCATTTTTGATTTTTCCCTACTGCTGGTCACTGGGGCATTTCTGACCTTTATTTTTGTGGGACTTTCCTTTGTGATTGCCATATCCAATGAAAACAAAATAAAGGGGTTTGGATACGCAGTGTTGTTATGGCTTTTCTTGGCCGTGGTGTACGATGGACTCTTTTTAATGTCCCTGATTGTTTTTGAGGAGTATCCTCTTGATACTTTTTCATTGGTGGCCACTATGCTCAATCCTATTGACCTTTCCCGGATTTTGATTCTGTTGAAATTGGATATCTCTGCCCTATTAGGGTATACAGGAGCTATTTTTAAAAAGTTTTTTGGGACCGATTTTGGTTTTTTGGTATCCTTAACCATTCTACTGTTGTGGACCCTATTGCCTATTTTGGGACTGCGGCATAAGGCCATGAAAAAGGATTTTTAAAGCCATCTGAACGTGAAATACCGAGTACATCAACAACATGTTAAGATTGCCATGGTATATTTTGGCATCGCTGCACTATTGGGTATACTGCTACGGTCCTACGCTATATTCTCTTTTGACTTTAACTACCGACATATGGTTCATGCCCATTCGCACATTGCACTACTGGGATGGATATATGTGGCTCTGACAACAATCCTGCACTATTGCTTTGTAAAGAGGGATACAGTGGACAAAAAATATAGCTATATCTTCTGGAGTACTCAAGCCACATTGATCGGGATGTTGTTCACCTTCCCTTTTCAAGGATATGCATTGTTCTCCATTATTTTTTCCACGCTGTTCCTAATGGTTTCCTATGTGTACGTTTATCATTTCTGGAAAAACATCGACCCAAAATACAAACACAGCAAAGGGCTGCAATGTGTAAAAGCAGCGCTTATCTATATGATAATCTCCAGTTTGGGACCTTGGGCTTTGGGAGCTATCATGAACACCTTGGGTCCCCAATCCATTTGGTATCGATTGGCCATTTACTTTTATCTTCATTTTCAATACAATGGTTGGATGATTTTGGCCTTGGTGGGGCTATTCCTATTCGCATTGGAACAACGCGGTACGATTGTGCCAAACAAAAGCTTTCAACGTTTTTTTTGGATGCTGAATGTGGGGGTGGTGCTCACTTTTTTCCTGTCCTCCCTGTGGATTGAACCTTCTGCTCTGATTTATTTACTTGCAGGACTTGGGGCCTTGATACAACTCTTTGCCTTTTTGTTCTTTTGGGAAATAATCAAAAATGAGATTATAAACCTGTCCCTTTCAATACTGCAGAACCTGTTTATAAAGACAGTAATGTTGTTGGTGCTGATAAAAATAGTATTACAATTGCTCACCTCCCTACCCTATTTTGCCCGAATGGCAACTATCTATCTTGAATTTACGATCGGCTATTTGCACATGACATTTTTGGGAGTCATCAGCATTGGTCTTTTCTTTTTGATGGATTATTTTGGTCTGTTCCGAATATCAAAAAAATTGTACCGTTTGTATTTCTTGGGATTCCTCATAACTGAAATTCTTATTTTTTATAAAGGGTTCTCAGCATGGCAGCAATGGGCCGTCTTCGATGGGTATACAGAAGTTTTGGCATTGACCAGTCTTTTGATTCCCATAAGCCTAGTTTTACTGTTGGTAAAAAATCGGTCCTAAACATAAGACGTATCGTCCACAACCCACTTGTATGCTATAAAGTGTATATTTGAAAAAATCAGAATCAATTCAGGTTAAAAATAATAAAGGACAAAATTGTCCTGTTTTATTTTATATGTTATCTTTGTACTAAAATAAGTTCCCTTGTATGTTTTCAAAAGCTTGTGAATATGGTATCAGATCAGCGGTTTATATTGCGCTGCAATCCATGGAAGGAAGACGGGTAAGTGTCAACAAGATCGCCGAGGAGATAGACTCCCCCATTGCATTCACGGCCAAGATCCTGCAACAACTTTCCAGAAGTAAAATCATACATTCTGTTAAAGGTCCTACAGGGGGGTTTGAAATTGAACGTGCAAGGATGGATGAAGTAAAGTTGAGTATGATCGTACATGCCATTGATGGGGATGAAATCTATGTAGGCTGTGGCCTTGGACTAAAAGAATGTAATGCGAACAAACCCTGTCCGTTGCACGATAAGTTTGTTGACATTCGAAACGACCTTAGAAACATGTTGGAAAATACCAGTTTGTATGAATTGGCTACGGGATTGGAAGTAGGGCTGACCTATTTGAAACGCTAAAAAATTTTAAAAAAATAAAGGATAAAATTGTCCGAAATTTAAGTAATAAATTATAATATCATGAACCTTACCTTGGAAAAAACAGTGGGCCAAATAGTGGCAGAGGATTACCGTACGGCACAAGTATTTAAAAATCATAAGATTGATTTTTGTTGTAAAGGCAACCGTGCACTTCAAGAAGTTGCAGCGCAAAAAGGATTGAACATGGAGTCCCTATTGCAAGAGTTGGGAGAAGCCCAAAACGACAATCACCACGATCAGCCGGATTTTAATACATGGCCGTTGGACCTTTTAATCGATTATATCGAAAAAAAACACCATCGCTATGTGGAAGAACGCATCCCTATTTTAAAACAATACCTCAACAAGTTATGCCATGTTCATGGCAATAACCATCCGGAGCTGTTCGGGATTTTTGAACATTTCAACAGTTCTGCGGGTGAGTTGTCCATGCACATGAAAAAAGAAGAATTGGTACTATTCCCATGGATACGTAAAATGATGAAAGGAACACAAGATGGTGAACCATTGGGGCAACCACATTTTAAAACAGTCCGTAATTCTATACAGATGATGATGGAAGAACATGACAATGAAGGGGAACGATTTGAAAAAATTGCCAATTTGAGCAGTAACTACACGCCCCCATCCGATGCTTGCAATACCTATAAAGTAGCCTTCTCCCTCCTTCAGGAATTTGAGGAAGACCTGCACCGGCATATCCATTTAGAGAACAACATCCTGTTCCCAAAAGCAGAAGTACTGGAACGCAAATTGTTCAATACCTAAAATTCACAAGCTTGATTAATCTTCATAAAAAAACATTTCAACCATGAAAAGTTCAACAACAATATCCATGACCCATTTTGGTACCAAACACAAAACCAATATCTTTAAAAGCATTCACAAGCAGCTGTTTACTGAATTCAAGAAGGGACAGATGGGCTATAGCACCATTGCCATAATAGGACAAAGCTGTTTGGGTTCAGCAGCGGCCATGGTTCTTTTGATGGGAGAAATGAACACGCTCTTAAAAATGGCATTGCTCTTTTTTGTGACGATTTTCTGTATGGCCTTCAACGGGGCGGTATTGGCACAATTAAGACCCCTGACCACATTCAACCTTTTAATTTTAAGCGTTGTATTCAATACTTTAATAATTCTAGTCCATATTCTTTAGTTCATTCATACAGTAGATAAAAACAACCATTAGATTTGCAGAAAATGGTGCAGAAAAAAGAAATCACAAGTCTAGAAGAAATAATACTATTGGTAGATCTTTTCTATGGAAAAGTTCGAAGCGATGATTTGTTGGGCCATATTTTCGAAAGGCTCATTAAAGATAATTGGGAAGCACATTTGAAAAAAATGTATAAATTTTGGCAAACAGTTCTGTTGGCAGAACACACCTATTTTGGAAGTCCATTTGCACCCCATGCCAAACTTCCTGTCCAAAGTGCGCATTTTAATCGGTGGAAGCTACTTTTTTTTGAGACCGTTGACGAAAACTTTATGGGTGAAAAGGCAGCTGAAGCCAAGTTTAGAGCAGAAAAAATGGCTGAAATATTCCAGCTGAAAATTCATCATTTGCAGAAAACAAGTCAATAAGCCATAATGGAGGTAAAACTTAACGCGATTTTTAGGCAGCAACCCAATATGCTACAATATGATAAGCAATCTTTGCTGGCTTTAGAAATTAAAGAGGAATTCATGTTGCATTTGGCCGAACATTTAGGCATGAGCTTTTTGGAAAATGATGAGGTAGGGGGAAATCTCTGTTATGCCCATGATCGAAATATCCGATATGGGTATAGGACCTCAATTTCAAAATCAGATGTTCTAAATTATTTAGATCACCAATTAGTGTCCAGAATTTATGCTATTGAATCCGATACTGTATTTTTCACCCAATCCATGGGTCTTTGAGGGACAAAAGCAGGTCAATCATTGAATACCTACTTCAATAATAAACTGTTATTGCCCAAAGTTGTTTTTAAAGCGAATCATGCTCCTGTAAAGTTTTCCGATACGATGTCTCAAATCGTATCCTCCCGTCAGTTGCTATAAAAAACCCATTTTCACCCTGACATTTGTTCACGAAACTGAATGTAAGTTACTTTTTTGGTCTACTTTGAACTCAAATTAAGTGCGTTTAACACCATTGAAAATTTACCTAGAACAAAAAAGAATTGATAATCCGAAGACTATCAATCCTAAACATCTTAAAGTCGGGGTGGCAGGCCCATCCCTATAAACATAAATAGTTGATTTTCAATATTTTACACCGTTAACTAAGACCAGTTAACCGAACCCTGAACCGTGTTCAAATCGGCATATCCAGAGGCAAAACTTATGGGAGTTTTACACCACTAATTTAGGCATTTTTTTGATAAGCAACGATTTATGGTTCAATGTATCTCATTGATATAAAACAATTCCTTTTTACCATGAAAAAGCTTGTCATATTGCTTTCATTAACTTCTTTAGCGATCAATCAGTCCTGTGATAGTACAGATGGAGAAATTGACCTTCAAGGTAACAACCTTTTTGAACTTCAGTATATCAATGCAGGTATGTCTGGGGAAATCATCGAGAAGAAGGATTTGGAGTTTAACGAGTTCATTGAGCTTTCTTCTGACAATCACTTTGTCAAAAGAAGGGTATACCCCGATAGCACCAGTATTGCAACAGGAAGTTATACTTTGATTCAATCAAAAGACTCGGAATACTATGAATTTGTACATGAAGAAGAAAGTTATTTGATTCAAAACTGTGGAAGCTCGCTTAAAGAGCATATTTCTATTTTGAACAACAAGGAAATATTCAATGGAGGTTACCTACCATGTGATGGTCCGGGTTTTGGATATAGATTGGTTAACTGATTTAAGACGACTTTGTTAAGAGCTATTCTTTTTCAATATCATCTATTCGGGATGACTAAGGAATCTTTCTATATAAGTTCTATTTTAAAAGCTTTCCTTTCAGATACTCGATAAAATCGTAAGCCATACTCCCCTTGTGCAATTTCTTCATTGAGTATTCTGCAAAATCATTAAAATCTAATCTTTTCAATCTTAATTTCTTTAGCCCAAGTGCCAACAAAAATTCAGGAAGTGCCTCGCCATGATCTCCATCAATTCTATCAATCAGACTTTTCAAGAAAACGGTCATTGCGAGGCTTTGATTTTCATCTAAATCATATGATAGCATTCTATAATCAGCCGCGCGTAAAATACTCGCTTGAATGATACCATCATTAAACCGATTAAAGGTTTCAGCACTAATTAGGTTTCTAACATATGTACTTTGATTTAAACTTCTTTCTACATTTAAAGGTTCATTGCGCAATCGATTAATAACAGAAGAAATCGTAAAGTATACCTGTGGCTGAAATGCTAATTCCGGTTTGACCTCAAAGTTCCAGTAAACAAAACCCTTCCTTAGGCAGAGAGTTTCACCAGTCACTGTGGGTAAAAAAGTGTCATTGCAAAGGCCTTTTTTACCTCGTGCATTTAAAAGAACCCTATTTCTTTCATCAAAAAATTTGAACAATTGAGAGGTATAATCAATTTTACCAAGAAGCTCCCTAATAAATAGAGATTCCTTAGACCAACTATTTTCACCCTTTCCTTGGGGAATATAGATTTCATCAACCTGTACCACTGGAAACGTTTTTCCACCATATTCGCCTATTCCCAAATTACTCTTGATATTATCTGAGAATTGCTTTGAAAAAGACCTTGCAATTCCTATGAAATAAACAACAGAAAGCTTAGGAAAATTTCTAAGTAATCTATTTATAAAAAAATAATGCCTTCCAGTAACAAATGTTGCACCTACTACTACTATAGTACCGGAAATTTCTGGGTCAATCCCATCGGGATTATTAATATCAATTATTTCCGGCTCGTTTACCCAAGAATTATCTCGCAATATCATTTTAGTCAATTCTTTGGATCCAGGATCTCTTAAAGGCAATAAATACTTGGTGTTTAAAGGAATGTGAGCATTAGATATTTTCGTTAATTTTTCATGATAAGATTGTGGGTAATGTTCACTATCTAAATTTTTAAGTAATTGACAAAAATCCAAGTAGATTTCATAGTTAAAGTCTTCCTCCTCTATATCCCTGTAATGAACTTTGAAAATATTATTCTCCTCTTTGTGAGCTCGATGATTTTCAACAAATCTACTTAAAAAGCTAGGGGCATCCGCTTTTTTAAGTGTCACTATATTGAACTTAGGTTCAATATTTAAGAAAACATCCGATTGTATTATTACAGGTTGAGAATGATTTTGACATAAATTACAAACCAAACTGTTTTTAAAAGTTTTGAAAGGTTCGTAACCCACTTCGAATTCAACCGATTTACTAAGATTGCAGAAGATGTTAGATATATGTTTGGCATAACTCTCTTCATCACCCAAAAAGAATAAGACCAAAATCAAGTTGTCTTTTAAAACTTGTTTCTCTCTCAAACGGTCAATTATATTTCCTGAGGTTGAAGAGGAAATCAACACTATAGAATTGGGATCAAATATTTGATTGAAGTCTTCAAAAAGCTTATAGCTTTCGAAGCTCTTTACCCTAATTTCTCTTCCTATATTAAATCTATTGAAAATCTCAAAAACCGCAAAGGGTAAAACATTTATGGATGCCGTATCACAATATACTGTTTCTATTCCCTCAAATTTCCCCAGTAATTGAATAGCTATGAAATAAATTTCATTGCTGTCTCTAAGAACATTCGCTGTTCTGATAAATTTCTCACTGTGCTTTCCTGATGGAAAAACAAAATGATGGTCAGGGTTTGACTCTATGAGACCACTTTTAGTTTCAAATATGTGGTGATTTCCATGTCTAAACAAAGTTGAAAAGAAACTGGTTTTATTTTTAAGTCCTGCTAGTGACCCAAAAAATTTAAGCAGATGCCCTTTGGCATCAAATTTATAGACGCTATAATTAAATTCTGAATAAGATTTATCAAACCCAACAACTCTGCCAAATGTATTTAGAACATTGGTGCTTAATTTTTCTATCAGACTTCCTTCGGCATAAGCTGGAATTATAGCAACAAACCTATCGGTCAATACCTTTTCTTGGTTAAAGGTCTCTAAACCCTGTACTAGAGTGCTACTTCTAATAGAAGACTCTGGAATAAACAAAACAGTAACTGATTTTTCACCACCTTTAAAATTGAATTTATCATTATATGTGAAGATGAAATAATCTTTCATTTCTACGCACCTATAGGATAATAAAATGTATGCAAAGTCCCTGCTACTAAAGCATGTTCTTTTAGATCTCCCGAATTAGTAAGATAATCGTTCAAAACTATTTCGTTCAAATCCTTAGTAGGAACATAAGGATTAGAAATAAAATTTCTAATTAAGTCCAAACGTCCAGTTCTTATCCTCAAAAACCCTTTTCTGTCCAATAATTGCATTACTTTGTCCAATCCTTCACCCTTAACAGGTGCTAAGTAAGCACTAGAAGAGGTTTTATGCTTTAACAAGCATTCTTTCGTCAGTTGTAATTCTTCTTGCAAAGTATACTCCGACAAATCCTCTTTATTTGAGATTCTGGACACAAGGCCAGGACCACTATCAAGAACCGATATTTCTAGCATTATTAAATCACTCTGTTCAGTAAGGGGTAAATTACTTCTAAAATATTCTTTCACTGACACAGGAAGTTCATCATCATCTAAATATGAAGTTTTTTTCTTTCGAAGAATTCTCAAAGTAACATTTCGAACATTTGGGAAGTAGAATGCTCCTTTGATATTGGTCCTCGCATGTTCATGAGTATTTTTAAACAACTCATATATGATTTCGGTTAAATCACCAATTATAGGAGCTATTGTATTTCTATTATCTTTTACATTATGGGCTAACGCAAGTTTTTTGAAGATGGGATGGAGGTTAAATTCCAACTGATCTTGATATACAAGCTTATAATTTGAGTCATAAAAAAATCTAGAAAGACCTCTTTGTATAATATCGTGGTCAAAGCTGTAAAGTGGCAATGACCTAAGAATCTTAACTTGCAAAAATTCAAGTCTAGAGAAATATTTTTGTGATATGGTGGCTAAGGGATTTTTTAAATCTGCCCCTTTACTATCAACTATTTCTAAATTCCATGCGAGAACTGTAAAAGGGTAAACAAATTCTACTTCAATATACTTTTCAAGTTCGTCAAAATTAGAAAATGGCATTATAAGTTTAGAGCATTTTTCTTTTCTTATTGTTGTAGCAAAAAACTGAATGAAAGAAGGGATAACACCAAATGAAGCAGCTTTTACATCTTTAGGCACATGGATATTAAACTTATTCTGGCTTGAATCAACTATACTATTAAGCTCATCTATGTAAACTAAAGATATCTTCCTTTTAATTTGTAAGTCCAACATATTCATTTAAGTAACAAGGTAAATATAATAGTTAAGACAATCGTTTCTAAATCTTTTGTAGTCTTACCTGTTTAGAAATTTAGTGAAGCTGTGATTCCTTGAAATTAACTTTTCTCAAAAAATCAAATGCTTTTGGAAAATCGAAATACCTTTCCTTTAGTATGTCCACTTTATATTTCATAGGGAGATATTCCCCCCATTTTGAAAAATTTAAATATGACTCATTCTCCCTTAATTTTTGTTCAAGACTATTCTCCAAATTCAAATGTTTAAAATCAATTGATTTTGCTAAGACTTTGAACTCCTCTATTGGAAGATCTATCTCAAGGGAACTTTTGTCTTCGTTAGAAATCACGTCTACTCCTAAAACTTGAAGTATATACTTAATGCTTCTATTGACTTTGGTACCAGAAAATGTAAACCATACTGTTTTATCATTTTTGTCAATTAATGGCCTATCAAGATCAAAGTCATCAATAATAAAATTCTTGAAATCAAAACGCAATTCATTCAATTTGGAATTAACTGTTTCATCCAATTCCGAATAGTCAACTTTAGTCTTCAAAATTTTAAGCATTTCTATTCTTATAGAAGATTGGATTTCTCCGCCTGAACCAAAAAATAAAGGAGGTTTACCATCTTTTGCCTTTACCACATCAATTTTATTACCCTCAAAATCGATGTTGTTTATCTTCCATATTTTTGCTGCTAATAATATATTTTCCCCTACCTTGATTTGAGGAGAAAAGGGAATTTGACCAATTTTTCTACCCGCATTTATTATTCGAAATTCTGATTCCGTTTTAAAAACACTATAGAATTCTCTAGAATTGACAATCTTTTCTCCTTCAATTCCTAGAATGAGCTCTCCTTGAATTTCCTCTAGATAATCCTTTTTAATTCCATGCTCAAGGATTGCGAAAATGTCTCTTTCTTCAATTTGTATGAATGCAGGATTATTCTTTAATCGTAGTTTTAAATCATTTTTAGTTAAACCCGATGTCTGTTTAATAATGGACAACAATTGATGAAGAAGTATATCAAAAGGTTTTACAGAAATTTTAAGGGGTTCCAAAAATCCATTTTTGTATAGTAACCAACATGCAAGCGATTGCAACAAACTCCATTCATTTGTAGCATATATGGAAATACGGCTCTTAGTTCCATCCTTTCTGCCACTTCGCCCTATTCTTTGTACCAAAGACGCAACAGAGTGGGTTGAATCAATTTGAATGATTTTATCTACAGTTCCTATATCAATTCCAAGTTCTAACGTTGAAGTACATGAAATACAGAAATTAAGTCTATTATTGGTTTTGGCAAAATATTCAATGCTTTCCCTAATCTCTTTATCTACGGATGAGTGATGCGAAAAGTAATTTGAATGACCCTGTAGCTTTTTAGAAATCTTGCCTAATTTCACAGAAACTTCTTCCGTTTTCGCACGGCTGTTTGGAAATAGCAATACCTTTTCATCTTGTGTCTCTTTATAAAGTTCCTTTAATAATTCAAAAGAATATTCCTTGGCTTTAGATTCAAAATATTTGAAATGAGCTTCGGTTTCCTTTATTGATGAGTCCACTAAAACTTTGGTATGAGATTCATTACCGGTAATTTTTTTTACTTCAAGAAAATTTTCTTTTCCAATTGTTGCTGAAAGGCCAATTATAATAATTCTACTTTTTGATTCTTGTTGTATTCGATTAATCAACGACATTAACTGCAAACCTCTGTCAGTACCTAAAAATGAATGAATCTCGTCAATAACGATGTACTTTAAGTTTGAAAAGAGATGTTTAATATTAAATGGAGAATTAACAAACATTGCCTCAATAGACTCAGGTGTTATAAGTACAATGCCATTAGGGTTATTAAGCAATTTCTTCTTTTTGGAACGACTAGCTTCTCCATGCCATTTAGTTACCTCAATGTCCAAATTTTTACACAGATCCTCAACTCTTTGAAATTGGTCATTTATAAGTGCTATGAGTGGGGAAATATATAAAACTTGAACGCCATGATCCCCATAATTTATTTTGGAAAGAATAGGTAAAAATGCGGCTTCAGTTTTACCAGACGCTGTATGTGATGCCAAGATATAATTATTGTCAGTTGACAAAATTCTATCGATCGCGGCAGCTTGAATCGGACGTAAATTTTCCCATCTTTTATCACGGATATATTTCCTTATGGGTTCTGATAATAGTGAATATGCCATTAAAACTCTTCTATTGAATCGATATCTAGATTCTTTGGTCTTTCATCTGCAATTTCAATATTTGATATTAAGTCAGATTTGTTAGCTGTTGGATTTTGTCTTAACAAACTTAAAATGTTCAAAAAATCCCTAATTACCTCTCGTGGGGTTAGAAATTCATCGGCCCCTGGCTTATTGAACATATCCTCCATGTACATTCGAATATCCTCGTCATCAACTCCAATGTTTGTCTCATAATTGAAATCATAAACCTCTTTCAACTTTCGAAGCAAGACAAAAATTTCATTATGATCAAGTGGTTGGAGCTTTATTACTGGTTGTGAATAATCCCTAAACTCCTTTGTTTCAAACTTGTTGGTTTCGAGTCTAGTTTTTAGAGCATTGTAACTAAATAATCCGCGTCTTTCATTTTCCAAAAACTCTTTGGTCCCTGCAAAATTCATAAATAGATTTTCAATCTTTCCCTGAAAACAATCATTGAAAATCGAAAGAAGTTTTTCGTAATTTTTTGCACGGCTTGTAGAAGTTGAAATTTTGTAAAGATTAATGGCTTCATCTAAATTGATCATGAATCCGCTATATCCGATACCCACAAAAAGCCTTGTGAAATTTTTGAGCATATCGTAATAATTCGAGTCATTAATTATCTCTCGAACTCCAAGATCTTGCCGCGCTTCTGTTTTTGTTCCATATTCTCCTTTGAGCCATTTTAATGCGCTTCTTTTCAAAAACTCATCTCCATTGATATGACCTTCATAATACTTCAAGATAACTACACCAAAATCAAATCCTCCCGTTTCAGTAACCTTATTTACAGTTTCCACCAACTTTGATTGAATTTTGGGCAAGTAATCCTTATTCCTTACCTCTATAATAGATATATCATTTTCGGTGGCAACAGAAAGCATTTCCTTTTCAATCCACTTATCAAGCAAACTAGGCAAAGCACCTCCTTCTGGTTTAGTTTGAATCGCTATATTATCCATGATGGCACTGTAAAGGGCAACAGCTTTTCCATCATTCGAATACAACCTATTTTCAGGAGTAAAATCGGCATTGGAAACGACAAACTTCTGTTTGGTAGCAACAGTGTTCATCAAATGTAACATGAAGGATTTTCCGGAACCAAAGTCACCAATCCAAAACTTACACATACTATGACCGTTTTTTACATCTTCCAACGCTGATGTAAATGACTCAATTTCCAACTTTCTACCTACTGTAATATGCTGAACACCTATTCGGGGAACAACCCCGCCAGATAATGAATTTATAATTGCTTTAGCTTCTTTCGATTTTATTCTTAATGCCATATGATTTTCAGTTTACTATTTCACGGTAATAAGACTCTTCTACAATATAGCAATCTTCATCTTCCTCTATCAACACTTCTCCTTCGAGAACATCAAAGCACACTTCATTAATACCATCAATGAGATGATTTTTCTGAATTCCATTTTTCAAGGCAAATTCTTCCGCTTCCACTTGATTAATAGAAAAGTTTTTATTTGCAATTTTGAGTAGAAACTCCTTTTGGATTATGCTCAAAGTAATTTTCCCACTGAAATCCATTTCCTTGTTTTGATTTATGATAACTTCATCGACAGGAATTTCTGACTCATTCTTGCTATCTTGTTCCTTATTGTCTTCAACACTCTCACCCTCCAAATACTTGCTAAGGATATGCATAGTTTTCGAATGCTTGCTTTCAACAACTTGGATTTCCTCCGAATTTAGAATGATTTTTTTTCTTTTAGGAGCATAAAAATCATCAAGCTTATTCAAAGCATCCTCGACACTCCCTCCTTTCTTTAACTCATCGATTATACTACTAAACTCAATAAATTGGCTTTCTGTTTCAAATAATATTTTTTTTACAGTCTGAGTTAATTGTTTATCCTGAACCTTGTCAGATTTCAAATCATAATCAATATACTTGACGTAGTATTTCAGACTAAGAACCTTACTATATTTAGAAACTGTTTTTGAGGCATCATAAAAAATAATTTTAATGTTGGAGTTTTTCTGATTTACATCCTCCAAAAAGATAATTCCCTCTGCAAATTCCTTTATATTTCTTTTGCTCAGGGTTTGTTTATATAAATCAAATTCGAATTTCCACCTATTAACGTTTTGGCTGTTTAATTCAAGTAGCGTAGGCCGGTCTGGCTCCTTAATCTTTGATTTCAGCCCTTCAATAATAACGTCCAAAGACTTACCTATTAGCTCTTCAAAATTTGTGTTAAGTTTGTTTTCAGAATAAGGAAACCTATCTGAGATTTTGCGGTTGTGCCTGTAACAATCTCTTATAGAATTTTCAACTCTTTTGAAAATTGTCAAGTAAGTTTCCGACTGGACTCTTTGGTTTATGTACTTTAATTCATAAAAATTGTCTCCTATTTTGTAATGATCTTTGACCAACCTTTGAAGCCCTTTAATTTGTGAATTTAGGCTTCCACCAGCCTTATCAAAATTTGATTCCAATTCTTGAACCACCAATAGATATTGCTTTATGATTGCAATACAACACCCTTCTATCGAATTGAAAACATTGGGAGAGTTATAAAACTTATTTAATAATTTAGTCTCCCCATTTGACAATTTTAGTTTCGACTTATATAGTGCGCCGAGTTTGTATTGATCTGGGTCATAATCTGAAAATCCCACCTCATACTGGTAGCTTGGATTTTCTAACTTTTGAAGCATTTCAAGAGAAGTAGGATCATTTCTAGTCCTTAGTCTGTCTATAAGTGCATGTAAATTGTAATACTTTGTCTTTGAACATGACTTTCCTAGGAAAATAAATTGTTCCAATAATTTGTGGATATCCTGATGTCTTTGAAAGTCATTAAGTAAATCAAAATGAAGAATAAAGGCATAGTTAGTATTACTTTTGATGTCTAACAATATTCCATTGAGAAAGTTGGATTTATACTTAGAATAGAATCTCTTATGGCTGTTGGAGGCAGAATTTATAGGTTCATATGAATAAATATATTGATGAGGCCAATAAGGAACTTCTTCAAATTCTTCTTGGACTATCTCGGTATTGATTTTTTCATTACTTACATCAATAATCCCGTCATTCTCTGAGAAATTTTCACTTTCATTTGAATTTTTGGATAACTCAGAAAGTTTTAAATCATCTTTAGTAGATTTCTCCTGATACTCTTTTTTATCAACATTAACACTGAAATTGTGAGAGTCAATTTTCACTTCGTTAATATCTTTGGTCCAATTCAGCTTTTCTTCTCCATAATTGACTGCTGACTTCCCATTGTATTTAGCATCAAATTTGTCATCATCAATAAGTAGAAAACTTACAAAATCAATAATTCCAATTAAAGTGGAAAGAAAAGTCCATGAGAATATAATATACAATATCCCACGCCATACCTGATTTAAATAAAACCTGTGTAAACCAATTGTTCCTCCAAAAAAAGCCAACAACGAAGTTGTATGTTTATTTCTTACCCTCTTTCCATACCTATATGCAGAATAGGAAAAAATGAAGAGAAAGGTCAAGACCAGAATGAACCATAGAAAACCTTGTTCACTGGAATTCATTCCTTTTTCCGAAGAAAGTTCAGGGCCTATTTTTGAAATGGGTTGATAGTCAATTTCCTCAATATACTTGTTCGATGTAAATCCTATAACACCCTTATATTCTACCTTGCTCCAAATGGAATTGTCAGATTCCAATATCTGTATAGTATCTTCTAATTTTATAACACCTAATACAGGAAAACTAGTGGATGGGCCTTCTCGCAAAAAAACATCAGCCTTGGCAATCGCAAACTCTTCATTTGTTTCCTGAAAAATTGAAGGTATAGAAGCCCCAAAAAATGTCATTTATGGTTAGTGTGTTTGGAATATGAAAATCAATGATAAGCATTTAAATTTAAGAAAATTCCTAAAATATTTATACTATGATTTCTGATGGAATCCTCCTTCGATTTTCTAACCTTTAGCACCCTAATTGTCCACGAAGCATTATCAATATATTTTATAATTACTATATTAGAAATAATCTGCCGTAATCTCCCCCCGGTATTGACCAGTTTTTTGACAATATGACAGGCACATTGACTTGTTGTGATTCAAAGTCAGCTTATTAATTGCAAACATCAGAATTACTAATGCAATTGTTGAAAAACATTAAGAAATGGAACATCAAAGCTTGTTCTAATTTCAATAAATAATTAATTGAATTTACCATAGGTATTTGACAATGCTTAACTTATTTAGCTTATGGATTACTTTGGATTAAACAGAGAACAAAATTTCTTTGAAAAATTAAAACAAGGTCTTGGAGAGTATAAAAAACAAGGATTGTCAGTAAAATTCTATGATAAAGACCTTTTTAAACCAGATGATTATCATAAACATGATATTGTCATTTATAAGTGGAATAATGCCCTTGCTGTTATTGAATTTAAAAAGCATTCCCAACGTACCATTTTCGACCCATTTAATTTCTCCCTCGACAACGAAAGTGCCTTAGCAAGGTTCGAAATCGTTGTCACTCCAAATGATACTGTTTTTGTAAATGATAAGTATAAGAAAAATGAGGATTTTAATGAATTATCTTTCGATCAGTTAATTCAAACGATTGCAAACCCAGATCCAATAAAATTTGGTGAATTAGAAAAACTTAAGATTAAAAATGTATTCCTTGAGCTTCAAGAGGAATTATTTAGTGATAATATCGTATTACGAAGATTTATTAATCAAAAAGAATTCACTGATTGCCTAAGCTTAAAGGACAACTCATTTTCATGTTATTTTGAAGATAGTAGAACAGGTATTTCTGAATTTGAAAATCAATTTTTTATCGCGTTACTTGGGAAATTTGAGGATAATCAAATCTGTAGATACACTACAATAAATACTATTTTCAGTATGCTTAACTATATGTCCTTTAGGATGAATGGACTTGTTGGCATGAACGACAAATCCGAGGTTAATTATGTGGACACCTACCTAAAGGGATTTGAAAAACCTTTGATTGATGAACATCATTCAAGGATAAGTGCTCTGAATAGACGATATATAACATCTTGCACCTCTATTAAGAAAAAAGATGATTTAACAATGTGGCGGTTATATGCTGATGACAGTCAAGGTGTTTGTCTAACATTTAGCGTGAATACAAAAAAAACAAATGATCACGTACTAATTCAAAAAGTTAGATATGCAGACAAAAATGGCAAACATCCAGAGCTAGAATATTTGCTGGCTGTACAAAATAGAATTAGTAATGCCTTAGGGTTTTCATTTCAATTTAGAAAGCTTGGTATCTGGAAGCATTTTTTTAAGGCATATGAATACGAAATTGAGGATGAAGTCAGACTCATGGTAATAGATGATGACAAAATACCAAAAATCAAAACAGACTGGGTTTTAACCTTTACACATACAATCCTTAATCCAATAATCGATTTTCAATTGAATAGCAGTGTTTTTCCGATTCAATTAAAAGAAATCATGCTTGGCCCAAAATGTCCAGAACAAGAAATCAATAAAGTCCAATTGGAAGAAATGTTAAGGCAAAAAAGAAAGCATATAAGGGAAAACAATAAAGATTCTTCCAAGTCTAAAATAGATTCAAAATTAGATAAAATAAATATAGAATTGTCTTCAATAAAACATTACAGATAAGGATTAGAATATTCAAAAATCAATGCAATCCAATATTGCACATTCATAAGGTCTTTGGGTAATATACTTTTTAACAATAACCTAAAATAATTAACTAAACATCTATTCCAGGTTGTGTCCAAAAATTATAAGAGAGCCCACGCGTTGTATATGCTTTTAGCATTTAGTGAGTGTCATTGACCTCACCTTACGGGTGTACAAGCACCCTCCATCGGTTTTGTTAATCAATTATAACTTCGAGACCTGCTTTATTGGCCTTATATTTTATTTTGGTAATCAAATCACAATAGCTCCAATTTCTTAATACAAATCCCTCTTCTTTAGCAATCTCAGTTTTTTCCTCCTGATTCAAAAGTATGAGTGTTCCTGCTCTATGTTTAACACAAAAATCAATCAACCTCCGACTATAGACATGCAAACGGTTATGGACATATTTACGTTCTGTTTGGCCAAGTCTGTCAACTGCCTTTAGTTTTCTTTTGATGCCTTTACCCGATTTGGAATATGTTGCCCCGATCTTTGCCCGTCTGTGTGCCGATTGTATCGCCAGTCTTCTGTATAAAAATTCTTCCTTTGTGCCAATAGTAAGCCTTGCCTTACCAACCTTTACTACAATAGGATATTCAAGGGACAAAGAGGCTTCGGCAACAACCTCTGGCCTTAGTTCATGGTTTTCTTTTTCAATTTCAAATACTGCCAATAAGAAAATCTTGCCTTCCTTCAATTTGATGTGTGATGTGCATAGTTTAGTTTCTCCTTTGACAACTCGCTCTAATAACATTCGTTTATCCGTAAAATCCTTACCCAAGTAGGTTTTAAAGGGAATCCGAAACAAACGGAAGCAAAAGGCTTTCTTCTCTTCATTATAGGATAATCCACTCATACCCTCCAAGTCAAAAGGAAAGGCCATATCCCTTCTGAAATTTTTCAAAGAACGTTCACCATTCCAGTACTCTGGTCTGTTCTTCTTGAAAGATGATATCAAGGCCTGGTTCAAATTGGACAATATGTTTGTGGGGATTTCCCCTTTAAAACGGTCTGATACCACTCGATAGGTGGTGTTGATCCTAGAACGGTTAAGGATTCCTTTTTCATCCTTCTTTTCATCAGCCAATTTATATTTTATCACCTCTGAGAGATAAAAGAATTCCTTTATCATTTCCTGAACATAAAGATGGGTCACTATGAGGTTGGCTGCCCTAAAGCATCGGTTCTGCCACTGGTACAGTTTATCCAAGGCCTCCTTTTTCTCCTCTATGGTAGGGAAATCAATCAGTATTTGGATCTTTCGAGTGAGTTTTAGCGTAGACTTTTCCATGTTAGGCTGATTGCAATTGATGTTTTGCTTCCATTAGCCTATAGGCTATCATGAATTCCTGATGCACTTCCTTTTGAGAGAGGTTAAGCTCATTGGCTATTTCGGAAAAGGAATATCTTAGTTCACAACGCATTTTAAGCACCTTTGTCTGCTCTTCGGTCATCTCGCCAGTAAACTTTATCTCATCCATATTGTTATTACTGGAATCGAGCTTATTTCCTCGATGAAGAATGGTTTTAATATCCTCAATGGCTTCCTTGATCTCTCTACAGGTTTCATTGATACCTTTTCCCATTGCTTTGGAAATAGCTTTATACTGAAAGCCGTATTTCAAACACAGACTGATTACATGTCTTTTGCTGTCATCCAATAAGGGCAGGATGCGTTTGATACTTTCAAACTTCTCTTGTTCCCCTTCCTGAAGTTTAAAATTGTTATTGTCTTCAGCGGGGTCATACCCGACCATATAGTCTTGGTAATTCTCAAAACTCTCCAACGAGTGGACTTTCCTGAAAAACTTGTTCCTTGGGCGTGCATAGTATGTAAGGCACTCCCTTTTCATCACAAACCGCAAGAAAAAATAAATGTGCTTGGGTGATTCCAAACTGTCCCTATGTACCCACAACTTTAAGAATACATCCTGAACCAATGTTTCCACAACAAAGCTATCATCAAGAAAGCTCTTACCAAGCCAGAAAATCTGTCTGTTATACCTGGTATAGATTTCCGCAAAAGTTGAAGAGCAACCTTTCTTCAATAATTCAAGATGTTTGTTGTCGATATTTGAAATCACGAGCATAAAATTTTAATGATAACTTACCAAATGTAATCATTTATTTATTAATCGTAATTATTAACTTATTATAAGTATATTTTACAGTACTATAAATGAATTACTTGTCATTTTAGGGTTAACAAATACGCCCATGACAAAAAAAGATGATCATAAAGACCCTGCACTGGTTTCCATAGGTTCAATGTTCGAGACGGGAAAAATTCGAAAGATGTACACGCTTGCAGAATTGTATCCGACCCGAATAGCAAAATCCCTTGGTATTAATTATGGCAGATATATGGTCAAGCTGAACCATCCCGACAAGTTCACTATGGGAGAAATAGTTAGACTTGCAGACTTACTAGATATAGAACCTGACATGATAACCAAGGTCATATATGCGGAATTGAAGTAAAAATTGAAACCTAGCTCCGAAAAACCATTTTTTTCCTGACTATTTCTTTAGAGGTTATTTTCAAAAGCTCAATAAAATGACTCACTATCAATATTAACCAACCTATGACCAAAAGAGATTTTTTCAGGATTATTATTAGACTATTTGCCCTTTACCTTTTATTACTGACGGTATTCAATTTTATTCCTACCAACGTAAGTTATTTGACCTATGAATTGGCAATTTGGCCAATTCTCATAATTCTCGGTTCGGCTGCATTCATGATTCTTTTGTTCATCTTTTTACTTCAAAAATCAGATACGGTAATCGATGTACTTAAACTGGACAAAGGTTTTGATGATGAGAGAATAGAGTTTGGAAATTTGGGAAGTCTTGAAATTGTCAAAATAGCTTTGATCTTTATTGCAGGATTTATGATTCTTGACCATTTGCCAGAGTTCCTTCATTATTGCTACCTAGGATTCAAAAAGGAAATTTCCTCCACTGGCTTAAGTCCATTTGAGGCTCCGGGTCTTTCAGAGTATTGGGACTATTTCAGATGGTTTGTTTCAGGGATCAATTTATTGGTGGGGTATCTTCTACTTTCTAATTTAGGCAGGGTTGCAAGATATTTATTGAAACTTAACAGAAACCAAAGTTAAAGTTCAAATAAACGATGACAGAAAAAACCAACGAAATAATTGAATACGGTAACCTGGCGATTGGTATTGGAACAATTGCAATTGCAATTGTTTTTGGAATAATTTCCTGGAGAAGCACAAAAAGTGATAGGGCAGTTCATATAGCCGATAAAAGGCAGGAATGGGTCAATTCATTTAGGGATAAAATTTCAAAAAGTATTGCATTGCAAATTCATTATGATTCTATAATCGATGATTGTTCTTTGGAAGAACTAGATGCAATGTTAAGAGAGTGGAGTACATTGCTTTATCAAATAAAATTTATGTTTCCCTCCGAAATGAAAGTAAGGGATAGATTGGAAGATTTATTTCATGAAATATTTGAAGAATTAAGGATTAGAAAAAAAACTAAGGATAGGAGTGGTGATAAACTTGCCAAATTGCAGACAGATTTAATAAACATAAGCGATTCTATCATCAATACCCAGCGTACTAAAATTGTGAGGCTTGACAGCTCTAATCCACTTATATAATTTAACTATAAATTAAGTTCAAAAAAAGATGAACCCTTATATTCTATTAGGAAGGATTTTGGAGAGATTTTATGGTAATGGGATTTCAAAAGTCAATGGGTATAAAGGATTTGAATATATACATGAAACCAGAAGCACTGTTTATGTAAAACGGGAAAATGGACAAGAAGCTCCTATTGCGTTTGAAAAAATCATCGATGGAATAGAAGCATTTCAATTAAAACCCGAATTATATAATCAGGGTCCGTCCGCATTGAGGGATTATGGTATTACTCATATTACTAGCCCTGTATGGTCTCTTTTGCATCTGCTTCAGATTGAAGACTATGAAAAAAAGGAATTAGCGAGACATCAGACTAAGAAGATATCAATTCTTGATGAACATGGTATTTTGGAACATGAGTTGGAACTCTCCTGGCGAATCTATGAACTTGCATTGAATGCTTACCATCATGCAGATTACTTATTTCTTAAAGCCAGTGAAGAAGAGAAGAGAATTATATCTAATTCGCAGTCCTTAAAATTTCTGAGAGTAGTTTGTGCCAGAACATGTATTTTAGAGTTATCCAAATTACTAACAAAAGGGCAAAATAACCATTATAGTTTTTGGAACTTAGTAATTAGGTTGAAGAAAAAGAGATTTGTTGGAAATATTAATATCTCAGCAGAAACGTTAGTTGAAATTGAAAGGTCTTTGTTTATCAATAAAGATAACATTGAGAAAATTAAAACAATCAGAGATAAAGTGGTAGCACATGATGATTCCAATAATCATCTTGTTTCAAGACAAATTTTCACTAATCTTTTGCCATTGCTAGAACTGACACACTCAATACTAAGTAAATTGTGTATTGAGCAATATCAAAAAGTCTGTCCACCTGAGCCAAAGAACGATATCAGATTTGATATATTTAATCATTACTAATTTGGAAATGTTTAAATAAAGGAAGGTAAACCAACCACCCCTAATTCTTTCAATATAAAGAAGTCAATCTCAATAACAATGCTTCTTTAAATAAAAGCGAACGGAACGCAGTGAAGAGCTGCAAGCGTCCCAAATACTTACCCCCAACTTTTGCGCATGGATCCTGTAGGGTTTTTGTAGCGTTCCGGCAGATAAGCGTGAAGCAAAAACACGATAGGGCGCAACCTACTTTATGGATTTCAGTAGCCCATATCCTCACCCGTGCTCCTAGCCTTATCAATGCCCTTTCCAAGTGCCTTGATTATCTTGGCCGCCATTTGCACTTTATTGGTCGGTATACTGGGAGCTTTCACACCCATCGTTTTTAGAAGTTTAAAGGCCATATCCTTTTCCTTGGTGGGCAGTCCCATGACCTTTGCAAAGAACTTACCCGGTTCCTTGGCATGGGCCTTTCTCCCAACATAGGATTCCACATAGTTCCTTTTAAATCCTGTTGTTTTATCAAAAGTCTTCTCCGCTGATTGATAAAAACTGTCCCTATCAAACCCTCTCTTGACCGTCTTTCCGTTCAATTCAACCTCGGATGCCTTGTGCTTGGCCATAGGTGATAGTGTATAGGTGTTTGTAACGTCCCTTCTGCTCACTATGATATGGACATGGGTCTGTGGCCCTTCCTTTTGCATCCCTGCGGCCACCAATTGCCCGTTCTGTTTATGTGGGGCCAATCTTTCTTGCTCTTTGATTCTTTTTTCGAGCTCAATGACATTCCCGAGGGACTCGCCCCTTTCCACTTTCCGTATCTCGTTCCTGAGCCTAGCTATTTCCCCTCGATAGGGCGCATTCTCCTGAACCTGTTTGTCAAATCCACGATAGGTACGTTCATGCTCTATCTTGGCGTAATATTTAAGGTTCTTGGCCTTGACCTCTTGGTTCCTGTGGAAACTCTTGGCATAGTCCTCCATGAGCTTCCTTGTATATTCCCTTAGCATATTGGGGTCATTGGCAATGGCCTTTAGTTCCCTTTTATTGGGGCTGACCACTATGGAATAGAATTTCGGGTCTTTCTGCCTCAACTTGGCGGTATTGGCATCTATTTCCTCGATGACCGTTTGAGGGCTTACGCTGTCGTTCTCTTGGTCAAAGAATGCCTCCATTTGTTCGGGCAACCTGTCCTCGTTTTCCTTTTCCAGATAGTCAACATAGTTCCCTACACTGGAATTATAGGTACTGCCCATTTTCTGTGCTGAGATGGTAAGGTACATTGGCGTTATCTTAATTGATGTTTCAGGCTTTCAAAATCCCTGATGCCCATATTGATCTTTAGATACGGCTTTCCCATCATCGGCTCCACCTTTTCAACACTGTTGAGGATTTCATTGCAGTGCTCTTTATAATCTTTGAATTCTTGCAGTATCCTATCGTGCTCTATTTTTGGAACGGTATTCCTTGGCTCCAAAAAATCCTTCCGCTCTTCCTGAATCTGGACTGGTTCAGGTCTCGGTTTCCTCCCATCTTTCACATAGGCCTCATAAAGTATCAACATCATTTCATAGGTGGGCCGGATACTTGTCTTTTCCATGTTCTTGATAATGGCGATGATCCTATCGAATTTTCTCATCATCTTCAACTCCAACTTTTTGATACTGTCAATAATGATTTTCGTTCCCTCTCCAAAAGGGTCAAGGTTGTTCTCCTTGAAGTATTGTATCATTCCATCCAACACCTCACTATGTGACTTGCTGAACTTTTTGGAATAGCTCCGAAAACGTCTGGCCGTTTCCTTCTTTACGGTGATATTGGAATAACCACCTGTTCCTTTCTCTGTTCTACCGCTTGTTGATTGCTTTTCCATAGGTACAATTTTGTTTTTTCGTCAAATTGCGTCAATTTTTTCGTCAAAAATTTCCAGTGTTTACAGGGCTTCCCAAAGGGTTTACTGTAGATTTCGGAAAAGTCTACTGTAGCCCCTGATTTTGCGCAATATTCCAAAACCAACTCAATTAACTGGTTTTCAACTTGTTGAAGACCCGAAAACAACCGTGATGGCGCAATCTGCGCATCACCCTCTTGCTATTCCTTCGTCCCGCAAGCGGGACCGAATAAATACAGCATGATTGAAAATCAGCTAGCCTATAAATGTTCTTTGTTTGTGCGGATTTTTGGAAAGTCAAATCAAAAAGGAAAACCCGCCCGTACTATTAAATAGTAGTATTCAATAATATAAAGATACAATTTTATTAACTAAAAAAATGACCTCATAAAAGTCCTCTATCAGGGTTTATATTGTTAATCGTAAATCCCTAAATTTATATAGGTTTAAATAAAGTATTTTAATGTACAATAGAATTGCCCATATCGCTTTGGTTGTAAAGGACTATGATGAGGCAATTCATTTTTATACGCATAAACTGGATTTCGTACTTCTTGAAGACACAAAGATTGATGAATTTAAAAGGTGGGTGGTTGTTGCATCATCCGGAGCAAAAGAATGTTCTTTATTGCTCGCCAAAGCTGCCAATGAGAAACAATTGGCCAGCGTTGGGAACCAAACAGGAGGCCGTGTTGGATTTTTTCTTTTTACAGATGATTTCAATAGAGATTACGACAAACTGGTCAATCGGGGGGTAACATTTGTAAGAACTCCTAAAAAGGAGCCTTATGGAATTGTGGCCGTGTTTCAAGATCTTTATGGTAATTTATGGGACCTTTTGGAGCCTAATGAAAATAATAAGGGAGTAATAAGATAAAAGAATCCAAAGCTCATATAAACTATGATAGAATACAATGTAGAACACAATTTGAAAGTTGAAGAGTTCAAAGAGGTTTTGGTAAATTCCACTTTAGGTAACCGTCGGCCAATAGATAACCTTGACACCTTGAAGAAAATGGTTGAGATGGGGAATCTTATTATTACAGCTAGACATAAAGGCAAACTTATTGGCATTTCCAGATCGCTAACTGATTTTTCATTTTGTATCTACCTGTCAGATTTAGCAGTTGATATAAAATATCAGAAAAAAGGGATAGGAAAAGAATTGATTAGAAGAACGAAAATGGAAGCACCAGAAGCCAAATTAATTTTACTGGCCGCGCCTGAAGCTATTCCTTACTATCCTAAAATAGGGATGACCCAATATGAACATTGCTATTATTTAGATAATATTCAAAACTTAATTTGAGTTGATAAAGTTCAAATAAAAGATAAGCCTTAAACGGAAAACATTCAGATATAGCCAACCTCAAATGAATCTGACCAAAAAACAAATAGTACTCGCATCCCCTATTTTGATAATTGCAATCAATTTTGGTAATGCATTTATATTTGGGGGAATTATTGGTAAATGGGCCTTTATACCAATAATATTGATTGAATGGTGTTTATTTCTGTTCTTCATTTATAGGTATTCCGATAGAGAAATAAGAACAAAATGGCTGCAAAGGCCAAAAGGGCCATTTCTTTGGAACCTTTTGGCATTGCTGATTGGTTTTTTGCCACTGCCTTTGTTTTTAATGCATTATCAAGCATTGGGGAATTGGAATGTTTGGGTTCCTTGGATTTTATTGGCTTTGATCAATCCTTGGTTGGAAGAATATTATTGGCGTGGACTGCTGCTTGAGCATTCCAAAAAATGGTCGAACTGGGCAGCGATTCTTTTTACAAGTCTGGTATTTGCCCTTAACCATGCCGTTTTTGGGGTAAATTCGGAGCTAAACAAGGGCATGACCATTATAGTATCAACTTTCATTATGGGGATTGTTTGGGCATTGGTTTTTAAAAAAACGTCGAGTTTACGATGGATTGTACTAGCGCACTTTTTGGTCGACTTTTTCAACTTGTCCGCAGCCTCATTTTTAGACTTGTATGAAAAAGGAAATTGGTAAAATATATTTTAAAAATTAAACTTTTTGAAAGCTCTGTATTTTGATACTTGACTTTAAAGTTCAAATAAACGATTGCTCACAAAGTATAAAACAAAAGATATGATGAAGAAATGCCACATTACCATAGGCTTTATTTTTATGGGCCTAATGGCTTGTAAAACCAATAACCTGAGCTACGATGAAGCATTGTTTAACCAAATCGAGAATGGTGGCTTTAATGGCAATGTACTCGTATTCGAAAAAGGAGAGATCAACTTAAAAAAAGCTTTTGGATTGGCAAATATCAATAATGGCGATTCCTTAAAAATTGGTTCTATTTTTAGACTCGGGTCGGTCAGCAAACAATTTACCGCGATGGCGGTTGCCATACTTGAAGAAGATGGAGTACTTTCATATGACCAAAACATTCAGGATGTTATACCGGAACTTCCATATATTGGAATTACAGTAGAACACCTTTTGCAGCATACTTCGGGTTTACCGGACTACTTAGATCTTATGATAAACCATTGGAAGCCTGAACTTGAAGAGAATGACCCCGCTAGGTATATTTCCGGTAATGAGGATATAGTTCAAATGATGATTGAGAAAACGCCTGAAATTCATTTTGAACCTGGACAAAAATGGGAATATAGTAATACAGGGTATGTTTTATTGGCGACAATAGTTGAGCGCGTTTCTGGAAAGCCGTTTGAAGTATTTTTGAAAGAAAGAATTTTTGAGCCTGCCGGAATGACCAATACATCTGTCTATAAATTCGTTGACGGTCAAGACCCCAAAATGCCGTTACGGGTTTTTGGTTTTTCAGATGAAAATGGAGAACGAATATTAAATGATACTCATTTTCTAAATTTTGCCAAAGGAGACGGAGGAGTGTACTCTACATTAGAAGATCTTTTGAGGTGGGATAGGATTCTTCATACGGATGAACTTGTTACGGCAGCTACTCTTGAAAGGGTTTTTACAGCTGGCAAGTTGAACAACGGGGAAGCGTTTGAGTACGGTTTTGGATGGTTCTTGGACAATAAAAATCCTAGGATTAAAATTGTCTATCATGGTGGTGGTTGGGTCGGATTTGGAACCTATATATACAGAGATATTTCTCGTGATTCTTGTTTTATAATTTTGACCAATAATTCAAGTTGGCAAGAAGTCGAGACCCTTGTTGAGAAGTTCAAAATCATAATGGCAAACTAAAAGTTCAATATAGGGTGGAGGCCAAATATGATAAAATAGGAGTTAACTACAATGTCACAAGAAAGGCCGACCCATTATTAGTTGCAACTTTTCTAAAACATTTACGGCCAACATTGGAGGGCCATTATTTGGATATTGGGTGTGGAACAGGAAATTATACAATTGAATTCCAAAAAGAAGGCTATCAATTCATTGGTATCGATCCCTCCCATGCAATGCTTGAAAAGGCAAGATTGAAAAATAAAAACATTGATTGGAAAAAAGCTACTGCTGAAAGCATTCAACTCGCAAACAGTTCGATTGATGGAATCGTTGGATGTCTGACCATTCACCATTGGACTGATTTAAATAAGGCCTTTCATGAAATTTGTAGGGTACTCAAGGTCAATGGTAGAATCGTGATTTTCACATCAACACCAGAACAAATGAAAGGATATTGGCTTAATCATTATTTTCCAAGAATGTTGGATGATGCGATTGCACAAATGCCAAGTCTTTCGCAGATGGAAAATATCGTTAAAAAATGTGGTATTGAAATCATCGAAACAGAAAAGTATTTTATCCAACCCAATCTTCAAGATAAATTTCTGTACAGTGGAAAGCATAACCCTGAATATTATTTTGATGATCAAATAAGAAATGGAATTTCCTCATTTTCGTCATTGGCAAATCAAATGGAAGTGAAAATGGGATTGTCAAAATTAAGAGCGGACATTGATAATGGGGAAGTTTTTAAAATCATGGAATCCTATGAAAATGATGAGGGCGACTATCTCTGCATAGTAGGTAAAAAGTCTATAATCAAACCGAGTAGTCAAAAAGTTTAAATAAACGATTAGATATAATGAGATTCCTCTTTTGTCTTGTTTCATTTATAATATCAATTCAAGGGTTTGCTCAAAACCCAGTAATAGAACCTTATGTTAACTTTTTAAATCATATAGATAAGACATCTGCAAAGGATTACATACTTCAGAAATTTGATGACCATGACATTGTGATTCTATGTGAAAGGGACCACAGTGAATTCACCCAATATGAATTGGTCAAAGAAATCCTATCTGATGAACGCTTTCAAAAAAATATAAAGAACCTATTTACAGAGATTGGGCTCATCAATCTACAACCTGAAATCACCCAGTTCCTTAAGACTAAAGGATTGGATAGTGTGATTGTAGACAAGAGATTAAGTCAGTTTCAGCGGGATGCTTCCTTTTGGGTCATTTGGGATCGTTACAATTACCACTTCCTTTTGAAAACAATCTATGACATCAACAATCTCTCGGACAATCAAATTCACTACTACCCATCCGATGTTGAATTTGATTGGCAAAAAGTGAACAATGTTGAGGACTATGACAAGGAACAAGAATTTGAATTAGAACCACGGGATAGTTTGATTGCACGGAACATCATCAATACCTATAAAAGGATCAGTTCCAAGGGCAACAATAAAGCCCTGATCATTCTTAACTACAGGCATGCTTTTAAAATCAATATGGTGACCAGTAATGGAGAAACCGTCAAAAATGCAGGTAAGTATCTTCAAGATTATTTTGGGGAGCGATTGGCGAGTATCTTGACCAACAGGCCAATTTTCACATCCAATGGGAATGGGTTTGTCTATGGACTCATCCAAGATGGTAAATGGGATGCATCATTCAAATCAGAGAACATCCGAAATATGGGGTTTGATCTGCATGAAACAGTCTTTGGAAATGATGGTTTTGATATGTGGAAGGGTAACACCGACAACTTAAAATATGAAGATGTTTTTGATGGTTTTGTTTTTTATGAACCCCTAGAAAACCACAGACTGTTGGATTACTATAAAGGTTTGGTGCCAAAGGAACATGAGAAAGAATTTTTTAGACGATATAGAATCCAGATGGAATATATTGATAATGATGAAGTATTGAAAAAGCTTGATAATAATGATTTTAGGGAATCACTTTTAAAAGAGGTGAACACGCCAAAAGAAAGGAAGTACCCCAACTTTGATCAATTAATGGAAATCAGGGATGAAAATCTACGGGATTAAATCAAATAACATATCTTAAAGTTCAAATAAACGATGAAAATCCTATTACTTGGTGCAACAGGGAGAACTGGTAAATTGGTGTTGAAAAGGGCTCTTGATAAAGGTTATCAGGTAAATTGTCTTGCTCGTAAAACAAAACGGATTGAAAGAAATGATGGATTGTCAATCTTTGAAGGAAATCCAACTAATAAAGCTGATTTGATGAAGGCAATATCTGGATGCGAAGGCGTTATCAGTGTTTTAAATATTTCAAGAAAATCTGATTTTCCTTGGTCGCCTTTGAGAACACCAAGCACATTTCTTTCCGATGTGATGACTACCTTAGTCCCAATAGCTATAAAACAGAATGTCAATCGAATTACAGTTTGTTCAGCTTGGGGAGTTTCTGAAACCAAAAAAGAAATTCCCAAATGGTTCAAATGGTTTATAGATAATAGCAATATAGGTGTTGCATATAAAGATCATGCAAGGCAAGAGAAAATAGTATTGGAATCGAACTTGGAGTGGACAATTGTTCGTCCAGTCGGACTATACAACTCAAATAGAGAAGAAAACATCTTGGAGACTTTTGACAATGTGCCTAAGCCAAATCTTTTGATAAGTAGGCAAAGTGTTGCGGAATATATTCTGGAGAGTATGGAAAATGACATGTTAATCAAAAAAAAGGTTGTTATATCGAAGGGATAACTGGTTAAAATGAAGAATGACTACTATTATTTAGTGATGAAAGAACAAAGAAACATAAGGTTGATTGGGTTCCTTCCTACGATTGGAATAATTCTCTTTATCGGTCTATTTGTTTATTCATCTTTTTTATACCCAGGAGGTTCACAGGTAAATTTGGAAAGTGTTGGGTTTGATTGGGTCAACAATTATTGGTGCAACCTAATGAATGAACGGGCAATGAATAATATGATAAACCCAGCAAGACCTTTTGCCATTGCAGCCATGTTCGTTCTTTGCTTAAGTCTTATGCTATTCTTCATTCAGTTTGCTGGAAATTTTACAAAAAACCCCATTTGGAAAATTATCATTCTGATATTTGGAATTTTATCCATGGTATCAGCGTTTCTAATGTTTACTGAATTCCATGATTTAATGACAACACTTTCAAGTATCTTCGGAGTGCTTGTTGTTTTGGGGATAATCTGGGAAATATACCAGAGTAATATGACCAATTATAAAATAGGGGGTATTATCTGCATTGCTTTATTGGGACTGAACAATTACATTTATTACAGCCAACAGTTCATACTGTTTTTACCCTTATTGCAGAAACTGACCTTTGCTTTAGTTCTAGGTTGGATAATAGGCCTTAACTTTAAAATGATGCGGAAAAATAAGTCCCAAATAAGCTTAAAGTAATTAACCGATTCTATTCAATTGAACTTTTTGTTTCTGTAAAACTTATCGGAGCACCCTAATTTCATAAAAATCATATCTTTAGGGAAGCAACTTCTACAACTCATGTACAATTCTTCTTTAAAACTCAAAAATGGAAACAGACATTCATAAATTGATACCCCATCGCTCCCCTTTTTTATTTGTGGACAATATTCTTGTTTCCAATGATAAGGAAGTTGTGGGCACAAAAAAATTCGATAAGAAAAATAATCAAATGTTGACTGGAAGTTTTCCCGAATTCAATTTTGTTCCTGGAATGATCATTATTGAGTCAATGGCACAATGTGGTGGTGCGGGAATAAAGAAAGCAGGCTTGGCAGACGGTTTTTTTGGACTTGTTAGCATGGAAAATGTTAGGTTCTTTAATGGCGCAAAATATGATGAGGTAGTTAAATATGTTATCAAAAACATAAGGATAAGCAACAGGCTGATTAAGCAATCTGGAATTGCTTATGTTCAAAATAAATCTATTCTGGAAGCTACATGGATATGTGCAAGAATCAACAACTAACGAATGATAATTGAATAAGTTCAAATAAACGATTTCCAATAAGCCAATAAATAGGTTTAACTTCCAAAGTAAAACTCAATGAAACTGAAGATTTATGCCATAACCGGATTAGTATTTTTAATCCTAAACCAAATAATGGTTCTTCAGGGAAATCAATTTATCCAAACCCAAAAACCGATTGACTATGCACATTGGTTATTGCTTCTGGGTATCCTCTTAAGTCTATCCCTAAACTATATTTTTTCAAAAGGCATTTTCAACAGTACAGCCGCAGTGATTACTACATTAGGAATCATAGCCCTTATGGGGCAGGCAGTTATAGATTTTCTTTGGTGGAGTTACGGGACTGACTATGAAGGGATGAAAAATTTGACAAATCAAATAATGAGTAATCCTTCGATCAGTATTCCATTTATGACCATAGGACCAGCTTTGTTTTACCTTGGATTGGCAATGCATGCTGGAAAGTTCATTAGAGAACGGACAATATGGTCTATAATAACAATTTTAGGAGTAATCATGATAGGAATAGGGTCGTTTGTGTTGGATAGTAGATATGTTATACTTTTAGGACATATTGTTATGGCATTCGGAATTAAAGGCCTAATCTCAATGAGAAACATTGAGCAACACGAAACAGAATAAAGTTCAAAAAAAAGATGCTTTATTTACCTTCCATCCTTTCCATTAACATTCGCATATCATCACCAACTTTTCTTTCCAAAACCCTTGCATAAATTTGGGTAGTGGTCAATTTGGTATGACCTAGCATTTTGGAAACGGTTTCAATTGGAACACCATTGGAGAGTGTTACCGTTGTGGCAAAAGTGTGCCTGGCAGTATGGAAAGAAATATTCTTATAGATTCCACAAGCCTTTGTAATCTCCTTTAAATAACTGTTGGTCTTTTGATTGCTTAATACAGGTAACAACTTTCCGTGCACCAATCTTTCATTGCAGTTTTTATATTTATCCAAGATTTGTTTTGCTTTGGGAAGCAAGGGAACCTTGACCGCTTCATCAGTTTTTTCCCTTTTCGTATGGATCCAAAGGTTCCCATCTATACCGAACCGCATATGATCAATATCCAGTGCTTTTACATCTCCATAGGCCAATCCTGTATAACATGAAAAAAGAAAAGTGTCCTTGACCCTCTCATACCCACTTCCTGAAAATGTTGTTTCCTCAATGAGCCTGAGTTCCCTTTCGGTCAAAAAAGAGCGTTCACTCTTCTTATAATGTTTTTTATAGTTTACAAACGGGTCTTTGTCCAACCATTCCAACCTCACGGCAAGGTTTACCATTTTCCTTAACCGCTCCAAATGTTTCATGGCCCCATTATTGGTACACTTCTTTCCCTTTTGCAGATCAGGCCCATTTATCAAATAGTTCTCAAAATCAGTAATGAACTTATAGTTCAATCGCTTTAAGTTAATGTCTTGAAGTCTACGGGTATGCTCCAAAAACCTTTTGAGATATTTTTCTGTACCATAATAGTTCTTCATGGTTCCCGGGCGAAGTTTACTCTTTTGTGATTCGTAATGATACTTGATAAGCTCCATAAGGGTCTTGTGCTCTTCATCCTGTCCCAGATAACGGGCCTTGATGGCCTGTGAGGTTATAATCTTGTCCTCACGCAACAACTGTTTATGGGTATCCATGATCTCTCCATACACCTCATCAAGATAGCTGTTCAATAAACGGGCCTTGTGGGTAAGTCCATGGAGTCTTCCCTTATTTTCATCCCATTCATTCACCGAAACATAACGTTTCAAACTTATCTCGGCACGTTTTCCATTGACGGTGATACGGGCATAAATGGTCAATTTTTCAGGGTTGTTGGAAATGTCCCTAGTGAAGATTAGAACCTTTAAAGTGTTGGAATTGCGCATAATACATAATTTTTGGGTTTGACAAAACTGGTTTGTAAAACACCCATAAACAGCGTCAAACTGAAGCTAAATTATGCACAAGAAACGTACCGAACCATTCACCGAACTCTACACCTTTTATATGGTTTTATTTGATATCAGATGAATGCATAAAAAACAAAAAGCACTGTCAATCAGTCGATTAACAGTGCTTTAATACCACCTATTTAGTGGTTCGTCGGGGTGGCAGGATTCGAACCTGCGACCTCCTGCTCCCAAAGCAGGCGCGATAACCGGGCTACGCTACACCCCGAAAAGTATTCCAATGTAAAAGGAAAAAGCGGAGAGACTGGGACTCGAACCCAGGCGACAGTTACCCGTCGACAGATTAGCAATCTGCTCCGTTACCACTCCGGCACCTCTCCTAGTATTATTTTATGAACGTGCACTCTAAAAATGCGGATGCAAATGTACCTTTTCATCCGATAGATCGCAACTATTTTTTAATTTTTTTAAAAGCAATTGATTTACAGCATCCCTACTCCGGATACTCGACCCGCAAATGGTAAATATTGGTGAGTTTTTGCTTTAAAACCTTTTTTACCATCTCAATTTCTTTTAGGGTGATGTTGGCATTCAAAAATTGATCGGCTTGCATCTGTCCCTTTACGATTTTGTCCACAAATTCATCGATAATGGTAAATGTGGGGTTTTTTAAGCTCTTGGAGGCAGCTTCAACAGCATCCGACATCATCAAAATAGCAGTTTCCTTTGAAAATGGAATAGGACCTGGATATCTAAAATCATCCGAATTCACCTCGGCTTCCAACTCCTGCTGCTTTTTGAAAAAATAATACACCAAAGTGGTTCCATGATGGGTGCGTATAAAATCAATCACACGGTCAGGGATATTGTTCTTACGTGCAATCTCAATTCCATTGATGACATGGTCTATAATAATCTTTGCACTTTCACGCGGAGGAAGGTCATCATGTGGGTTCACATTAGTGATTTGGTTTTCGGTGAAATACGTGGGCCTTTCCATTTTACCAACATCATGGTACAATGCACCCACCCTGACCAGCATGGCATTTGCACCAATTTCGTTCGCAGCTGCTTCCGCTAGATTGGCCACTTGCAAGGAATGGTGAAATGTGCCCGGTGCTTTATCGGACAGTTCTTTTAATAATTTGGAATTGGTATCGGACAGTTCCAATAATGAAACATCCGAAACCAAACCAAAAATCTTTTCAAACATATAGATCAGTGGTTGGGCAAAAAGGGTCAAAAGTCCATTCAAAACAAAAACCCCAAACAATACCCATTCGATGTTTTCAAGATTTCCTTCGTGAATGGCATGAAAGGCAAAATAACCGATGATATAGATCAAGGTAATCTGACCTACCGAAATAAAGAGATTTGCTCGTTTATAGAGCTCTGATGCCGTTAAAATGGTTACTATACCCGCGATGATTTGCAAAAAGATATATTCAAAACTATTGGGCACCACAAATCCAAGAATCAATACGGTCAATACATGCACAAAAAGCCCCAGTCGAGCATCAAAAAAGTTCTTTAAGACAAGTGGAAGAATACAAAGCGGCACTACATACACATAACTTTCGTACTGCTTTACCGTAAATGTTGTGGCCAAAACCATCAACAGAATATTGAAAAATATAAACGTCACCTTGTTATTGTTCTTGAAAATCTCATTTCGATAGCGTTTCAAGAACAGGAACAGCATAATGAGCACCAAAGCTACCAAAATGGTGTAACCCAAAAGAATAAAGTAGTAGTTATTCCCGCGCCACAATTCAGATTCGTACTCATCTTTTAATGAATTGAGAATTTTGAAATTTTCTGCCTCAACGACCTCACCTTTGGCTATGATGAGTCTTCCTTGTGCCACTTCACCCCTAGTATATGAAATTTTGGACAGCTCTTCTTCCAACGCTTTATTGGTGAGGGCTTCATTGTACGAAAGATTTGGACGAACATTCCGTTGCAGGATGTTCCCCAATCTAGCATCACCTTGAAAATTCCGTTGCCCCAAAATGGAGCTTATTCTTTCCTTTGCCTCTTCAATACCTTTAAATTCGTTGGGATCCAGCGGTATAGCCTCGTTGTTCTTCACCAGCATTATAGCGCTTGAGGAGGGTAAATTCTGAAATACTCCAAGGGTATAAATGCTATCAATGATTTCTTCAGCGGTGTTGGACAGTACTCTTTGTTCTTGCCGGGAAAAGGAATTCGCCTCAAACAATCCGTTCAGCTCCTGCTGGACATCATTTTTAATAGTGGTCACTATGGAAGCATCAAAACTGTAATAATCGGTTTTTCTGTTTCGAAGCAATTGCTGTTCTTGGGCAATCTCTTCTTGGGTCTTTTTGATAGAGAAATCGATGGGGGCGTATAAATTCTCATATTGCCACGGTTTGCCCTTTTGAAATTCGTACTTGAACTTCCCTCCTTTTGGGAAAAAGAAAACAATCAGCCCTACAGAAACCAGATATAGAAAATACTTGTAGGCAAGTGATTGATGCTTATATACATTATCCAAAGTCTTTCCCATTCTGTGTGCTGTTAACATCAAAAATAGAAAATATAAATAAGAAGTGAGCCTCTAAGTGGTTCTAGACCTTTTGCATTTAATTTTAGTATTTTCGCATCAGTAAAAATGCACATATGAACAAAGTAGTTATTGTTTCGGCCGTGAGGACCCCAATTGGGAGTTTTATGGGGGCTTTATCCACCGTACCAGCCCCAAAATTGGGCGCTGTTGCCATTAAGGGGGCATTGGAAAAAATAGGCTTGAAGCCCGAACTGGTAGAAGAAGTCCTAATGGGAAACGTGGTTCAGGCTGGAACGGGTCAGGCACCTGCACGCCAGGCTGCCATTTTCGCTGGAATCCCCAATACGGTTCCTTGTACCACCGTGAACAAAGTATGTGCTTCTGGAATGAAGGCCATTATGCAGGGCGCCCAATCCATTGCGTTGGGTGAGAATTCCATAGTAGTGGCCGGAGGTATGGAAAACATGAGTCTTATTCCGCATTATGTTCATATGCGCAATGGTGTAAAGTTTGGTCCAACCACCTTGGTGGATGGAATGCAGAAAGATGGTTTGGTGGATGCGTATGATCAAAACGCGATGGGTGTTTGCGCTGATGCATGTGCCACTGAATATAAATTTAGCAGGGAAGACCAAGATGCCTATGCCATTCAATCGTACAAGAGGTCTGCCGCAGCTTGGGAATCTGGAAAATTCAAAGATGAAGTGATTCCAGTTGAGGTTCCCCAACGCAGGGGTGAACCCATTATCGTAAGCGAGGATGAGGAATATAAAAACGTAAAACTGGATAAAATTCCAGCCTTGCGACCTGCCTTCACCAAGGAAGGTACGGTGACGGCTGCAAACGCTTCCACCATAAATGATGGTGCGGCCGCAGTGGTATTGATGAGTGAAGAAAAAGCCAAGGAATTGGGATTGGAGCCGTTGGCCTATATTAAAGGGTATGCCGATGCCGCCCATGAGCCGGAATGGTTTACCACAGCTCCAGCAAAAGCATTGCCAAAAGCATTGGAAAGAGCGGGTGTTTCCATTTCCGATATTGACTATTTTGAGTTCAATGAGGCATTTTCCGTAGTGGGATTGGCCAACATAAAACTTTTGGGGCTAACCGACGCAAACGTGAATGTAAACGGAGGAGCCGTATCCTTGGGGCATCCACTGGGTTGCTCCGGTGCGCGGATTACCATTACACTGCTCAATGTTTTAAAGCAAAACAATGCCAAATTAGGTGCTGCAGCCATTTGTAATGGTGGTGGTGGAGCTTCGGCCATTGTTCTTGAAAGAAATTAGTTATTCAATTCTGCCAATAAATGCAATATGGAATCTGCCATTTAAGCATTGTTCCCATTAGGGTTCAGCCTGAAGATTGTACTGAAATGGTTTCCCAACTTTTGTACGGGGAACATTTTAAAGTATTGGAAAGTAGAAAAAAATGGAGCAGAATTCGTGTAGCCCATGACCAATGCGAGGGATGGGTATCCAACCTTCAATTTATTTTTATCCCTGAAGCCACTTATGAGGATTTAGATAGCGGGAACAAAAAGGTTTCCTCGGATGTGATTTCCCATATCTGTTCCAACAATGGCATGTTGCTTCCCATTGTATTGGGTTCGATGATTAACGCATCCCATCTTTTGAGCCATTCTTTTGAAGGTACTGTCATGGAAGGTGAAAATCCAAAGTCGAGCTTGGTTGAAACGGCCCTACTCTACTTAAATGCACCTTATTTGAAGGGGGGAAAGACCCCTTTTGGGATTGATTGCCCTGGATTCACTCAAATGGTGTATAAAATCAATGGATATAGCCTGAAACGGGATGCAGAAGGGCAATCCAAGCAAGGGGAACCACTTAGCTTTATTGAAGAAAGTGAACCGGGTGATTTGGCTTTTTTCGACAATAATGAAGGTATTATTGACCACGTTGGCATCATTCTAAAGGATAACTACATCATTCATGTTCATGGTTATGTGCGCATAGACCGGTTGGACCATACGGGTATTTTTAATACCGAAGAGAAACTATACACCCACAAACTCCGGGTCATCAAGAAGATATTATAAATGAAAAGGGCCACTAAATAGCGGCCCTTTTTTATACTTACTTAGAGAAAATGATTATTCTCCCAAAAGCTTTTTCACTCTCATGAAGTTTTCTGTATCACCCAAAGCTCCGTAGATATTTTTCAACTGGGTTAGAATACTTTCGTTGTCAGGATTTGTTTTTACAGCAGCCTCAAGAACTTTGGCTCCTTCCAAAAACAAACTGTCCTTTTTGGATTTTAACTCATCGTATTTGGCGATATCGGCCTTAGAACTGCCAAGAGCATTCATTTCATCAATAAGTCCGTTACCTTCGTTTACATAAGTGGTTGAAAGGTTCAAAAGGGCATTAATGTATCCTGGGTCAATGGCCAAGGTCTTTTTGTAAGCATCTCTAGCTTCTTCCAAGTTTCCTTGCTCCATATTGATTACTCCAATGTTGTACAACAAATCAGCATTGTCAGGAGCCATTTCAGAAGCTTGCGCCATCAATTCCTTGAACTTGTCCTTATCACCAAGGGTGTAGTACAAATTGGCTTCTCCCAACACTAGGTTTACATCCTCTGGGTTGGCTTGTCTAGCCTCTGCATAAGCCTCAAGAGCTTTATCAGATTCACCCAATTGCTGATAAATCAACGCAACGTTTTTAACGATTTCTGGCTTTTTGGATGGGCTTCTTTCTTCTTTTGGGTCTTTGTGTGTCCCTGCTTTTACATAGAGATTCCTTGTGTTCTCATCCATGGTTTCCACCTCACCAGTCTCAATGTTAACAGCGGTATAAGTTACTCCACTACCGTCATAGCCCAATTCTTTTAGCTCATTGTAGTATCCCAAAGCTTGCTCATATTCCTGACCATTTACGGCACTACTGGCAGCATAGTACAGGTATACGGTATCAGCTGGGCTCAGTTTGTAGCTCAAGTATAACTTTTCAGCAGCTTCACCAAATTTTTGGTTGTTGTTATCTTCAACAGCCGCATTTACCAAGTCAGCTGTCATTTGAGCCAATTTTTGTTTGGCAACGGAAGTGTACTTTTCTTTTCCGCTGGCCTCTTCAATAGAAATTACCTTGTTGTAAGCATCAACCGCAGGTTGGAAAGCCGTAGCGTCTCCTTTTGATGCTAAATCAGAATATGCATTACCCAATACTGCGTAATATTGAGCCTGCATTTTTTCGTCAGCAGAACCTATGGATGACGAAACTGCCTCCAAGGTTGTCTTAGCGGCTGCTGCATCTCCATCCTTCAACGCTTTTTCAGCATCCTTAATTTCATTCTTTTGGGCAAAACCCATCGTTGAAATTCCTATGGCTAACAGTATTAAAACTTTAGTCTTCATGTTAAAATGTAATTATTTAGTGTTTATCGATTATTAATTATTCTCTCTATTCTTATCAATTGCCATGCCACGTTAGTCATTCACCTCAATGTCAAGCACATTGGTATCATCCAACGAATCGTCTTCTTTCATGACCTTGGCCACGGCCGCAATGGAATCGCCATCACGTAAATTGATCAAACGAACCCCTTGGGTCGCCCTTCCCATAACACGAAGGTCCTCGACCGCCATTCTAATAGCGATTCCAGATTTATTGATGATCATTAAATCATCGGTATCGGTAACATTTTTGATGGCTACAAGTCCACCCGTCTTTTCAGTGATGGAAATGGTCTTAACACCTTTTCCACCCCTATTAGTTACGCGATAATCCTCCAAGTTGGATCTTTTACCATACCCATTTTCTGAAACGACCAAGATGTCATCCTCAAAATTGTGCACGGAAACCATTCCAATGACCTCATCTTTATCATCTGCCAAGGTAATTCCGCGAACACCGGAGGCATTTCTACCCATGGGTCGAGTCTTGCCTTCTTCAAAACGAATGGCTTTTCCGGATTTCAATCCCAAGAAAATCTGACTGGTACCTGTTGTCAATTTGGCTTCCAATAGCTCATCACCATCTTTTACAGTGATTGCATTGATACCATTTTGGCGTGGTCTTGAATATTGCTCCAAGGAAGTTTTCTTCACCGTACCCTTTTTGGTTGCCATGATCACGTAGTGACTGTTGACATAATCCTCATCCTTGAGGTCTTGGGTACAGATAAAGGCCTTCACCTTATCTTGCATCTCAATATTGATCAAATTCTGGATAGCTCTTCCTTTGGATGTTCTACTTCCTTCTGGAATTTCGTAGACCCGCATCCAGAAACATTTTCCGTTCTGTGTGAAGAACAACATATACTGGTGGTTGGTACCCACAAAAAGATGCTCCAAGAAGTCCTCGTTTCGGGTAGATGATGCTTTTTGCCCTACACCACCCCTGTTTTGGGTCTTGTACTCGGACAAAGGTGTTCTTTTGATATAACCCGCATGGGAAATGGTAATCACCACTTGCTCATCCGGAATCATATCCTCGATGCTCAAATCGCCGCCAGCATAGTTGATTTCTGACCTTCTGTCATCACCATACTTTTCCTTCACTTCCAACAGCTCATCTTTGATGATCTGCATTCTGCGCTCCTTCTTGTCAAGAATATCCTTTAAGTCCTCGATGGTCTTCAATAATTCATCGTATTCTTCGCGAAGTTTGTCTTGCTCCAATCCAGTAAGCTGACGCAAACGCATTTCTACGATGGCCTTCGCCTGAATCTCGGTCAATTTGAAGCGTTCCATCAAGCTGGTTCGGGCTTCATCCACATTGGATGATGCTCGGATGATGGCAATTACTTCATCAATATTGTCCGAAGCAATGATAAGCCCTTGTAGGATATGGGCACGCTCCTCAGCTTTCTTCAGTTCATATTGCGTCCTACGGACTACCACCTCATGGCGATGTTCCACAAAGTGATGAATGATTTCCTTCAGGTTCAACAACTGTGGTCTACCATTGACCAACGCAATGTTGTTGACGCTGAACGAGGATTGAAGTGCTGTATACTTGTACAGCATGTTCAATACGATATTGGGTATGGCATCACGTTTTAGAATGTAAACGATACGCATCCCTTTTCTATCGGACTCATCCCTAATGGATGCAATCCCTTCTATTTTCTTTTCATTGACCAGGTCAGCGGTCTTCTTGATCATGTCCGCCTTATTGACCTGATATGGAATTTCGGTGACGATGATACACTCTCTGCCCTGAACCTCTTCAAACGTAGCTTTGGCGCGCATTACCACACGTCCTCTACCGGTATGGAAGGCTTCTTTTACCCCATCATACCCATAAATGATTCCCCCAGTGGGAAAATCGGGAGCTTTTATGTGGGTAATCAACTCATCTATCTCGATATCACTGTTGTCGATATAGGCAATGGTTCCATCCACAACTTCAGAAAGGTTGTGCGGTGGCATATTCGTCGCCATACCCACTGCAATACCGGAAGCACCGTTCACCAATAAATTGGGGATACGGGTCGGAAGAACCGAAGGCTCTTGCAAGGAATCATCAAAATTGAGCTGATGGTCCACCGTATCCTTATCGATATCGGCCAACATCTCCTCTGCGATCTTCCGCATTTTGGCCTCGGTATAACGCATGGCCGCTGGGCTGTCCCCATCAACGGAACCAAAGTTACCCTGGCCGTCCACAAGCATATACCTGAGACTCCATTCTTGGGCCATACGCACCATGGTGTCATACACTGACGTATCGCCGTGCGGGTGGTACTTACCCAAAACCTCCCCTACAATACGGGCAGATTTCTTGTGTGAACTATTAGATCTTACCCCAAGTTCGTGCATTCCAAAAAGAACTCTACGGTGAACTGGTTTAAGTCCATCACGAACATCTGGCAGGGCACGTGACACAATGACCGACATTGAATAATCAATGTAGGCAGATTTCATCTCATCCTCTATGTTGATAGGAATTAACTTTTCTCCTTCCGCCATGCTAAAATCTTATTGTTTTTTTGTGGTTAAAATATCATGGCAATATACGGAAAATAGCCCCTTTGAGAACAATTGGGACTTACTTTATTAAAAAAATTATTAACAGTATCCGTGGGAGTGCGGAATACTAATAAAGGTTTGTTAAACTGATAAAAAAACACCCTTTATTTCGACAATTACCACTAGTTTATCGAATAAGGGTACAGTATTTGACTACTGTAACAATACTTTTATTAATTTTAATTGCTGAAAAAGAAAGGTATGGATGATAATTTTTCCCCCCGAGTAAAAGACGTAATAGCATACAGCAAGGAAGAAGCCCTAAGATTAGGACATGATTTCATTGGTACAGAACACCTTATGCTCGGTCTTTTAAGAGATGGAAATGGCAAGGCCATTAACATTTTGGATGCCCTTGACGTGGATTTGGAACACCTTCGTAGAAAGGTGGAAATCCTTAGTCCGGCAAATCCAAACACGGGAACCATGCAAAAGGACAAGAAAAACCTTCACCTCACCCGCCAAGCCGAGCGTGCGTTGAAGACCACTTTTTTGGAAGCAAAGCTTTTTCAAAGCTCTTCCATCAATACTGCACACTTGTTGTTGTGCATCCTCAGAAATGAGAATGACCCCACAACCAAACTGTTGCACAAGCTAAAAGTGGACTATGATAACGTTAAAGAACAGTTCAAATCCATGATCACAAGTGATGATGATTATATAGATTCTCCACAGGCAGAATCCTTCCCAAGTGATCCAGATGAATCTGGAGATGCCAAGGAAGGTACATTTGGTTCAAGTGCAGGTCAAAAAGGCGCAAAAAAATCTAAGACCCCGGTTTTGGACAATTTTGGTCGTGATCTTACCCGATTGGCCGAGGACAATAAATTGGATCCTGTGGTTGGTCGTGAAAAAGAAATTGAGCGTGTTTCCCAAATATTGAGCAGAAGAAAGAAAAACAATCCGCTGCTCATAGGTGAACCTGGTGTTGGTAAAAGTGCCATTGCTGAAGGTTTGGCATTGCGCATCATCAATAAAAAAGTATCGCGTATTCTATACAATAAGCGCGTGGTAACTTTGGATTTGGCCTCTTTGGTGGCCGGTACCAAATACCGCGGTCAGTTTGAGGAGCGTATGAAAGCCGTGATGAATGAGTTGGAAAAGAATGACGACATCATCCTTTTCATTGACGAGATTCACACCATTGTTGGAGCTGGAGGTGCCACGGGCAGTTTGGATGCTTCAAACATGTTTAAACCTGCATTGGCCCGAGGCGAGATTCAATGTATAGGTGCCACTACGTTGGATGAATACCGACAATACATCGAAAAAGATGGTGCCCTTGAGCGTCGTTTCCAAAAAGTGATGGTAGAACCTACTTCTGTTGAGGAAACCATCGAGATTTTGATGAACATCAAAGGGAAATACGAAGATCACCATAATGTCAACTACACGGATGAAGCCATTTTGGCCTGCGTGAAGTTGACCAATAGATACATGACAGACCGCTTTTTACCGGACAAGGCCATAGACGCTTTGGATGAAGCCGGTTCGCGGGTACACATCGTAAACATGGACGTTCCTAAACAGATTTTGGAGTTGGAAAGTCAGTTGGAAGATGTACGTGAGTTGAAAAACAGTGTGGTCAAAAAACAAAAATATGAAGAGGCGGCCAAGCTTCGGGACGATGAAAAACGTCTGGAAAAAGAACTGGCTTCCGCTCAGGAACGTTGGGAAGAGGAAAGCAGACTCCATCGTGAAACTGTAACGGAAGACAATGTCGCCGACGTGGTTTCCATGATGAGCGGCATCCCTGTGAATAAAATTGCCCAGACAGAAAGCAACAAATTGGCAGAACTGCCCAATTTGATCAAAGGTTTTGTCATTGGCCAAGATGAGGCTGTGGCCAAAGTGGCCAAAGCCATTCAACGTAACCGTGCCGGGTTGAAAGACCCTAACAAACCTATTGGTTCCTTCATCTTCTTAGGTCAAACTGGGGTTGGAAAAACCCAATTGGCCAAAATTTTGGCGAAAGAGCTTTTTGATTCTGAGGATGCCCTTATCCGAATAGATATGAGCGAATACATGGAAAAATTCGCCATTTCTAGATTGGTTGGAGCACCTCCGGGATACGTTGGTTATGAAGAAGGTGGTCAATTGACTGAAAAGGTTCGTAGAAAGCCCTACTCCGTCATTCTTTTGGATGAAGTGGAAAAAGCGCACCCAGATGTCTTCAACATGTTGCTTCAGGTTTTGGATGATGGCTTCCTTACCGATAGTTTGGGAAGAAAGATTGATTTCCGAAATACCATCATTATCATGACCTCCAACATTGGAGCCCGTCAGTTGAAGGATTTTGGACAAGGCATTGGTTTTGGCACATCGGCTAAAAAAGCACAGGCAGACACACATCAAAAAAGTGTTATTGAAAGTGCACTCAAAAAAGCCTTTGCCCCTGAATTCTTGAACCGAATTGATGATGTGATTGTCTTCAATCCATTGGAGCGAGAGGATATCCACAAAATCATTGATATTGAATTGAACAAGTTGTTCAAACGAATCAAAGAGATTGGGTATGACCTTAGTTTGTCTGATAAAGCCAAGGATTATATCGCAGAAAAAGGTTTCGACAAACAGTACGGAGCACGGCCTCTCAAAAGAGCCATCCAAAAATATATTGAGGATGCCCTTGCTGAGGAAATTGTGAATTCCAAACTGGAAGAAGGTGATAGTATCTTTATGGATTTAAATGAGGAGAAAGAAGAACTCACAATCAAAATAAAGAAAACGGAAAAATCACCCGAAGCCGAAAAATAAAATCACATAACACCACTAAAAAAGCTGACAGATGTCAGCTTTTTTTTATGCCCCAAAATGTCATACAAACGATAATATTGCTTTTAATCTAATATTTTTCTGATCTCCTAGCGTTCGCAATACTTTCGTCTCGAGACACTATAACTATTTGGGGAATGAGAATTACTTCTACAAAGAAGACCATCGTGGTACGTGAATACCAGTTGGACATTGGAACCGTACAGGTTTTTGACAACTACATGGTCGCTACTTTTGATGAAGGTGCAACAGTCACGCTTGAGCGCGCTTATCAAATCATCGGGATTTCAGAGATACATTTTAGAAACAAGAATTTTGGCTACATAAGCCTACGTAGAAATTCGTATGCCGTAGACCCGACCATCTATAATTACCTCAGGGGATTGGATAACCTTAGAGCCTTCGCGATTGTCTCCAAAAAAGAAATAGACATGCACAATTTCAAGATTGAGAAATTGTTCTACAAAAAACCTATGGAGTTCTTTATTGAGTTTGAAAATGCCTTGGCTTGGGTAAGGAAAAGAGTAAAAACGACTAAAGGAAAGAAATAAAGCCTACCCTTTTTCCCTATCCTCAACTTCAGGAGGACTAAGGATTTCCATAAATCCCCGCCCTATCATTTTACATATTTCGGATGCTTTGACCGCTTCATAACCCTGTTGTGATGCACAGATATCCCCGGCCAGCCCATGAAGGTAAACTCCAAAAATGGCAGCATGAAGGGGTTCATATCCTTGGGCAACCATCCCAGTAATCATCCCAGTGAGCACATCACCACTGCCAGCCGTGGCCATCCCGGGATTGCCAGTAGTGTTCACAAATCCTTTGTCACCATATAAAATAATGGTATGGGCTCCTTTTATGACCAAAACCACGTCGTGTTGCAAAGCAAACGCTTTGGCCTTTTCCAATTTGTCAAAATCATCGTTCCATTTTCCTAGGAGTCGTTCCAATTCTTTAGGGTGGGGTGTTAAAATGGAATTTTTGGGAATATCCTTTAGCATTTTGGGATTTTTCGCCAAAATATTGAGTCCATCTGCATCAATGACCATCGGCGCCTTCATCTCTTTCAAAAGATTGCCAAACGCTTTTGCTGTTTTCTCTTCTGTTCCGATTCCCATCCCAATTCCAATGACATCAGGGACAAAAGGAAGGGTAATTTTGGAAATGTTCCGTTCGTCCTCATCTGTCAAAACCATCACTTCCGGAATAGCTGATTGCAAGGATTGATACCCACATTCCGGCACAAACACCGTCACCAACCCACTGCCGGTGGTCAAGCATGCGTTGCTCGCCAATTGCACCGCCCCTATTTTACCATAACTTCCCCCAATAATCATGGAATGTCCGTATGTTCCCTTATGGGAAAATTTAAGTCGAGGTCGATATAGTGGAAGTATTTCCTGACGCCCAACCAATTGATATGTCGCATCGGTCCTATCCAAAATTTCTGTATCCAGACCTATGTCCAAAAGCTCCCATTCGTTGACATACACCCCTGTCTCCGGAAGAAAGAATACCAGCTTGGGCACCTGAAAACTCAACACGTAGCTCGCTTCAATCACATGCACTGGATTCCAAGGACTTCTATCCATGGGTAAGCCCGAAGGAACATCCACCGAAAGCACAAACGCTTGCGAAGCATTGATGTGTTGAATCAAATTCCCAACCCATCCATCTGGCGGGCGATTCAACCCAATGCCAAAAATGGCATCCACCACAATATCGTTTGGGGAAATCTCAGGCAAGTCACTGTCTTCATTGATAAAATCCGGCCAAACCTTGACCTCCTTCAACCGCTCCAGATTCAACAAAAAATCCTTGGAACGTTTATCACTGTAGTTCACCACATGCACCTTAATGGTGTAGCCGTGTTCATGGAGCAACCGGGCCAAGACCATCCCATCGCCACCATTGTTTCCAATACCACAGAACAATTGTATTTGAACTTTGGTTCCTCTTAACCGGGCGTGTATCCACTCAAATAGCTTTGTGGCAGCTTGTTCCATAAGAACATCGCTGGAAATTTGCTGTTTTTCTATTGTGAATTTATCAGCGTCGTAGATTTGCTGGGCGGAAAAAATTTTCATTCAACACAAAAATTTGATTATTTGTACGGATTTCGCAAAAAACACGTTGTAGGATTTGATGAAGTAACCAAAAGTACTACTTTTATCTCCTCATAACAGAACAATGCAAGTTAAACAAACGGATAGTAATCTTCTTCAGATGGAATCTTTTTCATCTATCTTCACCGTGATTACCACCACCCCTTTGGGGTAAGTCTACTATATATTTCCGTCCGTTCTTTAATCCATTTTTCAATAGTTCTTACAATAACATTTCATCATGAAAGTCTTAAAATTTGGTGGCACTTCAGTGGCCAATCCAGAGAATATCAATAAAGTCAAGTCCATAGTTCAAAATCTGGACAAAGAAAAAGTAGCCGTTGTGGTATCAGCCTTTGGAGGGGTCACCGACCTTCTTTTGGGTACTTCAGCTTTGGCTGCAAAACAGGACACCTCTTACAAAGAATCCTTAAAAACCATCGAGGATAAACATATCAATGCCATCCGTGAACTGATTCCCGTTCAGAACCAGAGCGCCGTCTTGAGCAAGGTAAAAAGTGATTTGAATGTGTTGGAAACCCTTTTGGAAGGTTCGTTCTTGATTGGCGAATTGACTCCAAAACTGTCCGATAAAATTGTGAGCTTTGGGGAATTGCTCTCTTCTTATATCATCAGCGAATTTTTTAAGGCCGAAGGGCTGGATGCCACTTTCAAGGACAGCCGTGAGCTGATAATTACAGACAATAATTTTGGAAAGGCCAATGTAGACTTTAAAAAAACAAATACCCTTTGTGAGGCTTACTTCTCCAGTAACCCAAACCAAATTACCATACTACCCGGATTTGTGGCATCTAGCGGCACCGGAAATTCAACGACTTTGGGCAGAGGTGGTTCCGATTACACTGCCGCCATCATTGCGGGTGCCGTGGAGGCCGATGTTTTGGAAATATGGACCGATGTAAGCGGCATGTACACCGCGAATCCACGGTTGGTGAAACAGGCCAAATGTGTATCGCATATCAGCTACGAAGAAGCCATGGAACTTTCTCATTTTGGAGCGAAAGTGTTGTACCCACCCACCATTCAACCTGTATTGGGCAAGGGAATTCCCATCGCTATTAAAAATACATTCGACCCGGAAAATCCCGGAACGCTGATTACCAAAAACACCAATGGAAATGGGAAAACTGTTCGTGGCATCAGCCATGTGGGCAACATCAGTTTACTATCTTTGGAAGGACCCGGAATGATTGGTATTCCAGGGATATCAAAACGATTCTTTGAGACGCTTTCCCTAAAGAATATAAGTATCGTATTGATCACCCAAGCTTCATCCGAACATTCCATTTGCGTAGGTATTGCTGATGAAGATGTAGACGCTGCTGCCGAAGCGGTGAACGAGACCTTTGAATATGAAATTTCGACCAGAAAAATAAAACCCGTAATCGTTGAGAAGGACCTTACCATTATTGCTTTGGTGGGTGATAATATGAAAAGTCACCAAGGTTTGAGTGGAAAAATGTTCAGTACCCTTGGAAAAAACAACGTCAACATTCGGGCCATTGCACAAGGAGCTTCAGAGCGAAATATTTCTGCGGTCATCAAAAAAGATGATGTAAAAAAAGCACTCAACTCGCTACATGAAACCTTTTTTGAGGAAAATGTCAAACAGCTTAACCTTTTTGTAATGGGCGTTGGTAATGTCGGTTCCAAATTCCTCGACCAGATTCGTCAACAGAAAAAATATTTAAAAGATGAGCTGAAATTGAATGTTCGGGTAATCGGCATTAGTAATTCCAGAACCATGGCTTTTGACGAAAACGGCATTCCATTGAAAGATTGGGAAACTGTTTTGGCCAGTGGTGAACAAGCCGATAAGCAAGCCTTTTTTAACCGGATAAAATCGCTAAACTACCGAAACAGCGTTTTTGTGGACAATACAGCCAGTGCTGAAGTATCGGAAAGCTATCCCAACTACCTTAAAAACAGTATTTCAGTGGTGACTTGCAACAAAATTGCTTGCTCTTCAGATTACTCTTATTATAAGGAGCTCAAACAATTGGCCAAGCAGTACAATTCACCATTCCTGTTTGAGACCAATGTGGGAGCAGGATTGCCCATCATTGACACCCTTAAGCATTTGATAGCTTCTGGGGATAAGGTGAAGAAAATTCAGGCAGTACTTTCTGGAAGTCTCAATTTTGTGTTCAATACCTTTAACGACTCCGTGACCTTCCATGATGTGGTAAAACAAGCCCAGGAACAGGGGTACACCGAACCTGACCCAACCATCGATTTGAGTGGTGTTGATGTCATGCGAAAAATCTTGATTTTAGCTCGGGAAAGTGGGCATCAATTAGATATTGACGATATTGCCAATGAACCTTTCTTACCGAAAGAAAGTCTGGAAACCAATTCCAACGAGGCATTTTTTGAGTCCTTGAAGAAGTACGAATCTGACTTTCAAAAGATGTACAAAGAGGCTGCAGATTCCGATAGCAAGCTGAAATACGTCGCCCAATTTGAAGATGGCAATGCGAAGGTAGGTTTACAGAAAATTCCAAAAGGACATGATTTTTACAATCTGGAAGGAAGCGATAACATTGTTTTGTTCTATACCGAACGCTATCCCAACCAGCCGATGATCATAAAAGGGGCCGGTGCAGGGGCAGATGTCACTGCTTCGGGTATCTTTGCGGATATCATACGAATTGGAAATTTCTGATCATGGAAGAAATCAAGGTTTTTTGCCCAGCCACCATTGCCAATGTCTCCTGTGGATTTGATGTCCTAGGATTGGCCTTGGACTCCGTGGGTGATGAAATGACAGTTAGAAAAATTCCAGAAAACACCATTCGTATCACTAAGATTTTAGGTCAAGACCTTCCTTTGGAAACCGATAACAATGTTTCTGGAGTTGCTGGATTGGCTTTGTTGGCCAAAAGTGATTACGAAGGTGGTTTTGAAATCGAAATTGACAAACGCATAAAACCTGGAAGTGGAATAGGTAGCAGTGCCGCTAGTTCTGCTGGTGCCGTTTGGGCCATGAATGAATTGTTGGGTAAGCCTTTTTCCAATTTGGAGTTGGTTCAATTTGCCATGCAAGGTGAAAAATTGGCCAGTGATGTAGCCCATGCCGATAATGTCGCCCCTGCCATTTATGGAGGTTTTACTTTGGTGCGGAGCTATGACCCATTGGACATCATACCCATATCCACCCCCTCTGAACTGTATGCCACCGTTATTCATCCGCAGATAGAAATCAAGACCTCGGATTCCCGAAAAATCCTTAGAACTACAATTTCTTTGGCACAAGGCATTCAACAATGGGGCAATTTGGGTGGACTTATCGCTGGATTGTATCAAAGCGATTACGACCTAATCGGTCGTTCGTTGCATGATCATATTGTGGAGCCCATCCGTTCTATTTTGATTCCTGCTTTTGATAAAATCAAGGCCAACTCAATTGAAGCTGGCGCATTGGGCTGCGGTATATCTGGTTCAGGGCCTTCCATTTTTGCATTGAGCAAAGGGGAAGCCAATGCGCAAAAAGTGGCTGACTCCATGAAAGAAACGTATAAAAATATTGGTGTTGCTTTTGACATCCATATCTCTAAAGTAAACACCCAAGGCGTAAAGAAAATCGCTTAATTCCATGAAATTTTACAGTTTAAACCATCCCATTCCAAATACTTCATTCAAAGAAGCCGTAATTGCGGGAATTGCACCTGATAAAGGGTTGTATTTTCCTGAAAGCATTACTCCGCTTCCATCTGATTTTTTCGATTCCATAGAAGAATTGTCCAACCATGAAATCGCATTTCAGGCCATACGGCAATTTGTAAGCGAAGACATTTCGGATGGCGACCTGAAAGAAATTTTGGAAAACACATTGGATTTTGATTTCCCCGTAGTTGAAATCGAAGAAAACGTGGCCACATTGGAACTTTTTCATGGGCCTACCATGGCCTTTAAAGATGTAGGCGCCCGGTTTATGGCCAATTGCCTAGGCTACTTTTCACAAAACGAAAAAGAAGAAGTCACGGTTTTGGTTGCCACTTCCGGGGATACGGGAGGTGCAGTTGCCAATGGCTTTTTGGGCGTTGATGGTGTTAACGTAGTCATTCTATACCCCAGCGGCAAGGTCAGCGATATCCAAGAAAAACAATTGACCACCTTGGGTCAAAATATTGTGGCCATGGAGGTGGATGGCACGTTTGACGATTGCCAACGCATGGTGAAAGCTGCTTTTTTGGATGAAGAAATCACAGACCACCGAAAATTAACCTCGGCCAACAGTATCAATGTGGCGCGGTGGTTACCGCAATTGTTCTATTTTTTGTTTGCTTACAAACAGGCCAAATCCAAAGGGAAAGAGATTGTATTCTCCGTGCCTTCCGGGAATTTTGGAAATATTTGCGCGGGAATGGTCGCCCAAAAACTGGGTATGCCGGTACAGCATTTTGTGGCTTCCACCAATGTAAATGATGTGGTGCCCAAATTCATGCAGCAGGGGATTTACAATCCTGTGCCTTCCATTGCTACCATTTCCAACGCGATGGATGTAGGCGACCCCAGCAATTTTGTCCGAATCAGGCATTTGTACCAAGATGATTTGTCTACACTTCAAGAAAATCTTTCCTCCTATGCCTTTACGGATGATGACACAAGAGCTGCCATGAAAGAAGTATATGCCAGAACGGAATATGTGATGGACCCACACGGTGCAGTGGGCTATTTGGGATTGAAGGAATATCAAAAAAGCAAGCCAAATACCTACGGTATCTTCTTGGAAACAGCACATCCCGTAAAATTCTTGGATGTGGTTGAGGAAACCCTAGGAGTAAGCCCAGAAATCCCTGCCCAAATCCAAAAGGTCATGGGGAAGGAAAAGCATTCCATCAAGATAAAAATATACGAGGACCTTAAAGACTATTTGTTGGCTAACAATTAGTCCAACTCTGGAAGCTTAAACGCATTCAATGGACTCGGTTGTTTCATCATAGCCTCAATGGCTTCGGTGGTCCTTGGGGCCATACCCGATAGATTAACCGGACCATTCTCAGTGATTAGAATATCGTCCTCTATCCGCACGGCGATGCCCCACCATTTTTTATCGCAGTTGCTACCTTCGGGAATATAGACCCCAGGCTCTACCGTGATTACCGTGTTGGGTTTGAAGGGTTGATACGTTCCCGCATCATGCACATCCAATCCTAAGTAATGCGATGTACTGTGGGGAAAATAAATCTTGGCTTCCTTTTCTTCCTTGATGATCCCCAAATCCATCAATCGCTGGGCAACCACCTGGTAGGTTTCGGTATGAACGCCTTTGAACGTAGCTCCAACAACACTGGCTTTAATTCCTGCCTCTTGCGCATCATACACAATGTCATAAATCGCCTTTTGCTCCGGAGTAAATTTGCCATTGGCGGGAATGGTTCGAGTGACATCAGCGGTGTAGCCATGGTACTCCGCACCTAAATCCATCAGTACCAAATCATTGCCTACTTGGGTTTTGTTGTTTTCAATATAATGAAGAATGCAGCCATTGTTACCACCTCCTACAATGGAAGGATACCCTTCATACTCTGCTCCATATTTTTTATAGACATATTCGTGAACACCTTGAATTTCGGTCTCGGACATATTGGGGTGCATGGCTTTCATCACCTCAATTTGACCCACCGATGAAATTTCTACTGCTTTCTTCAATAGTTTGATTTCTTCTGGGGTTTTTACTTCCCTCAGTTGTGCCATTGCCCGTGGTAAAACGCTTGAGTCCAAATTACTGTCATTCTGTACCAACAAAACCATATTCTTCACTTCCTTTCGTAAATCGGCGTTGGAAGCATTGGCATAGGCATTCAACAATGCATCATCTCTCAACTCAGGATGCTGCTCCAATGTCTTGGCAATATTCTCGGCCAACTCATCGCTGTTGGAGTCATCCGTGGCAGAAATCATTGCATATAATTGGTTTCGTGTTGGGTTGTAGTTTGAGGGATAATTCGCCTTTTCCTTAAAAGTCTTTATCAAATCGAACAAATCGGCGTTGCCTGATTTATCTCGGTAGTCGTTCTGGAAATCCACAAAGGAAACCACATCAAATTTTGAAAAATCCAGAGGGAATTTTTCAAACTCCTTTCCGTTGAAGACCATATCAAAACCCAATTTGCTCTGCACACCTTCCACGCCAAGTCTTTTTCCTGTCCATTGTTCCGCTTTGGCATTTCGTTCCTGTACATAAAAAATTTCATTGAAGTGATTCCCGGAATTATCGGTTTGCATTTCAGAAAAGATTATCAATACCGCGTTGGGTTCATGATATCCTGTCAGATAGTAAAAATTAGGATCTTGGTGATACACATAATCCACATCGTTGGCCCTATTCCGCTCTGCATTGGCAAAAAGGACAACCGCTGTGTTGGGCGGCAATAATTTTCGCAGTTCATCCCTGCGTTGTTTGTGAAAATCTGCCTTTAAATAATCTTTTGGGGTATCCTGAGAGGTCATTCCCCACACAATGAAAAGTACGGAGAGAAAAGCTAGTATGGACTTTTGCATGAAATTTTGTTTCGCCCAAAATACAACTATTTATAAAAATCCTAAGATACAAATGCCACCGAATCCTTAATTAATTCTATAAATTTGCCATTGCTTAAAATGAAGTACATGAAAAATACTGCACTTACCAAAACACATGAAGCGCTAGGGGCGAAAATGGTCCCTTTTGCGGGGTACAATATGCCTGTTTCGTATGAAGGTGTAAATATTGAACACCAAACCGTTCGGGAAAGTGTAGGGGTTTTTGACGTCTCGCACATGGGTGAATTTTTGATAGAGGGACCCAAAGCATTGGACCTTATTCAAAAAGTAAGCTCCAACGATGCTTCCAAATTGACCATTGGTAAGGCACAGTACAGTTGTATGCCGAATGAGACCGGTGGCATTGTGGACGATTTGATTGTATATCGGGTGAAGGAGGAAACCTACCTTTTGGTGGTCAATGCCTCCAATATTCAAAAGGATTGGGACCATATTTCCAAATACAATGAGGCCATTGGTGCGGATATGCGGGATATTTCTGAAAACTATTCGTTGTTGGCAATTCAAGGCCCAAAAGCGGTTGAAGCCATGCAATCCTTAACCTCAGTTGACCTTTCAGCCATCAGCTTCTACAATTTTGTTGTGGGTGATTTTGCCGGAATTGACTATGTGATTATTTCCGCAACAGGCTATACCGGTTCTGGCGGATTTGAAATCTACTGTAAGAACGACGAAGTGCAACAGGTCTGGGATAAAGTTTTGGAAGCAGGTGCTGATTTTGGCATAAAACCCATTGGATTGGCAGCACGGGATACGCTCCGTTTGGAAATGGGCTATTGCCTTTATGGAAATGATATTGATGATACCACCTCCCCTTTTGAGGCCGGACTGGGATGGATCACCAAGTTCACCAAAGATTTTGTGAACAGCGAGGCCCTTGCCAAAGAAAAAGAAGAAGGCCCTAAACGAAAGTTGGTTGCTTTTCAAATGGAAGAGCGTGGCATTCCCAGAAATGGATACCCCATTGTGGATGCCCAAGGAACTGAAATAGGAAGGGTAACCTCCGGGACCATGTCCCCTTCCCTATCCAAAGGAATTGGGCTGGGTTACGTAACCACCGAAAACGCCAACTTGGACAACACCATTTACATTCAAATTCGCATCAACAAAGTTCCGGCCACTATTGTAAAATTGCCATTTTATAAAACCCCGTAAGAGCGTTTGGAGAAAAAGAAGATATTGATATTGGGAGCGAGTGGATTTGTGGGAAACGCCATATACAAGGAACTCTGCTCTTATTTTGACACCTACGGCACCTACTATTCCAACCGAAGTTTTACCAACAACAAGCAGTTTTTCCGGTATGATCTGGAGGAGGATGATATTTTTCAAATCCTAGAAAAAGTTAGGCCTGATGTCATTATTTCTTCATTACGGGGAAATTTTCCGGCCCAAGTGCAAGCCCATCACCACTTGATGGAATATTTGATGAAGACCCATGCCAAATTGTACTTCATCTCTTCTGCAAATGTTTTTGATGCGTACAGTAAATTTCCATCGTACGAATATGACAAAACGCTTTCGGAAAGTGTCTACGGTAGGCTCAAGATCAAGATTGAAAATATGATGATGCGGATGCCAAAGGACAAGACGACCATCCTTCGCGTTCCTATGGTTTTTGGAAACACATCACCCCGGGTGAAGGAAATTAAATCTCATTTGGAGAACAAGGAACCCATTGAGGTTTTTCCCAACCTCATCATCAACGTTACCAATGATGATAGGCTTACGCAGCAAATCCATTACCTTATCAACCGCGATAAAACGGGCATTTTCCATTTGGGGAGCACGGACCTAATCCATCATGAGGAATTTATCAATGAGATTATTCAACGTATGGGCGGGAATTATAAACCCATTTTCAAACGGGTTTTTACCACCAACGAAGACCGTTATTTGGCCGCACTTCCCAAGGACAATCAATTACCCAAAAATTTAAGGGTAAACTGTCAGGAAATCATAGACCACCATCTTCATGTGGATTGATATTAATCCGGTTGTTATTCGCTTTTTCGTATCAAGTATCAGGACATTTTGCCATAGATTAGATTTTCATTTCTAGGTCCATTTGATAAGAAAAAGCCTAGTTTTTCATCTTACTTATTCTACAAAGCCATTTTATTCCTCAAAATAGGTCAATTCATAATGGGTATTCGTCAATTACGGGAAAGAACTAAGTTCAATTTTAATGTTGTTTGCCAAGTCTAATTCAAAATAATACCAAATGAAATGCTTAAGTAAAATTTTTGTGTTGGGTTTATTGTTGGCGAGTTGTAGTCCGGATGACGGCACAACCACTACACCTATCGACTCATCACCCAAAGATGACCCCAGTGTGACACCGACATTGTCTGAACTTAGAGATGAAACAATGCAAATATTGACCAATAACGGTAGTCCCAAAGTTTGGAAAATTTCATCCGCAGTATTGAAAAGTGGCGCGTCCTCCTTGGACATATCAACCAATTTTAATGTAGTTGATGATGAAGTAATTTTCTCTGGAGATACCTCCAATGGTTTTATTCAATGGAGAAAAGGCCATGATATAGGAATTACAGGTTTAACAACCGAAGAAACCTTATTGGATTATTATCGATCACCCAATAGCTCTTCATTTTCTTTCACTGGTGATAGTAGTTCAAACTTGACATCCACTATTTTTGATTTTCAAATTGCTGAAGACAATACAATAACCATTACTCTAGGAAATGGTTCTGGAACAGCTAAAGCTGACAATGGTTCAGAGAAAAACTCCAATGGAGAGTTAACTATAACTCTTGGAGAGAAAGAACAATCAGATTTTACAGTACCTCCCAGCAACCTTGCTTTTACAGAAGCTTTTGTTTTAGAATCTTCCTCTGTTCAGAACCATTCAGCAGGGATGATAGGTTCTTACAGTGACAATAGCTTCTATTTTTTGACACGGGAAGATGCACTTAGTTTCGATAATCAGGAAAACATCTCAAACATCTATCCAGAACGAGTTGTCCGGTTTGACTTGGACAACAATTCACAGTTAGAATATGTAAACTATGATGCTGACGATGAGGATTTTGTTTCCAAACAATTGCATATTGTCAACAATCAGTTGATCAGTATTGGTGCGCAAAAAATAAGTACTTACGATTTCAATCTATCAGAGCCCACAACTGTTCCCTTTACAGAGGGGTTGGTTTCAGACGAATTTGGCAACCCTATTGCTTTCACTCGTTTTGGAATGGCCGTATTGGATGATGCCGTCTACATAGTCGGTGGTGCATTCAACACTCAAGGAGTAGATGAAAGCGAATTTGTCATAGAAGAAACAAAAAACATTTACAAATGGGATTTGGAAACTCAAACTTTAACCCACTTTTCAACGCTTCCAGAGCCTCGGTTCGGTGCACGTGCCACTATTGTAAATGACAAGATGTATATTTTTGGTGGAAGCTCCGGTTTCTATGATAATTCACCAACCTCTACAATTTATGTGATTGATATGGATAGTCCAAGTGACGTCCAAACGTTGAACATGTCAACGGCAATTGGATACAGTTTTGTCCAAAAATATCAGAATCTTATTTACATAACTGGACATACACGCACACAAGATGAAGAACCTCCAACATATCAAGAAACAATTTTCGCAGTGTTTAATACAGAGAACAACAGTTATGAAGAACTTCCGCATAACTTAACAAATCCAAATGGAGGTTATGCCGTACATCAAATGACCATTTTCAACGGAAAAATGTTTGTACTATTTGGGGACTCCGATGAAACACTGGCCAATGAGAATAACCATTTCAAACCTGTAGAAGAATGGATTATTTATGAAGCTGACTTAGAATAGAATTTAAGTCATTGATTGAATTTTAGAGGGCACGCCTAAAGCATGCCCTTTTATTGTTTAAACTCTAGCCTCTTCCTATAAAATCTTTTGTGAAAAATTAATTTTACCTCTCGTTTTTGTAACTTAAAACCTAATCGAGTAAAAAAAAGATTTTGAAAAAGCTATCTAATACTGAAATAACAAATGCACTGAAAGAACTTCCCGGATGGTCCCATCAAGAAGACCATATCGAGAAATCATTCAAATTCATGGATTTTAAGGAAGCCTTCTCCATAATGACGCGAATTGCTTTTGAATGTGAGCAGCAAAACCATCATCCCAATTGGGAAAACGTCTACAACAACCTCACCATTAAATTGAACACCCACGATGCCGGAGGTGTAACCGAAAAAGACATCCGTCTGGCCCAAACCATTGAAAGCATTGTCAATAAGTAATATTCCTGCAATCCAATTCCCCTCTTGACAAAGGTGCTTTTTTTGCTAAATTTGCCCCCAGCCATAACCAAAGATTTGTATGGGAAGAGCATTTGAATTTAGAAAAGGACGTAAAATGAAGCGATGGGCAGCGATGTCCAAAGCATTCACCAGGATTGGAAAGGATATTGTAATGGCCGTAAAGGAAGGCGGACCAGACCCGGATGCCAATTCCAAACTTCGTGCGGTAATCCAGAATGCCAAGGCAGTGAACATGCCCAAGGACAATATTGAACGAGCCATTAAAAGGGCTTCGGATAAGAGTCTTGGAGACTACAAAGAGATACTTTTTGAGGGATATGCTCCCCACGGAATCGCTATTTTAATCGAGACCGCAACGGACAACAACACCCGGACAGTGGCCAATATCCGCAGTTACTTTAACAAATGCAACGGTAGTTTGGGAACCTCAGGTTCTGTAGAATTCATGTTTGACCATACGTGTAACTTTACCATCAACGGTGAAGGCATTGACCCAGAGGAATTGGAACTGGAAATGATTGATTTTGGTGCTGAAGAGGTCTTTAGGGATGAGGACGGCATCCACATTTATGGGTCGTTTGAAAGTTTTGGCGCCATTCAAAAAGAATTGGAATCCCGTGATATTGAAATTTTATCTTCCGGATTTGACCGGATTCCACAAGTGACCAAGGAACTTTCAGAAGAGGAAGTCGCCGATGTGGAAAAGCTTCTGGAAAAAATTGAGGAGGATGATGACGTGCAGAACGTTTATCATACGATGCAGGAGTAAATGGATTAAAAAAGCGAAAGGGCCCGCAGAACGCAGACCCTTAAGCAACCTAATTACCAACCTAAACTTTAATTGTTGTAGATGTATAGGGATGAGGACCCCTCAAGGTCTGCACTCCAGTACGGAGCAACATCCCCCTCGGATTCAAGGCAATTTTCAAAGCCCAATACTTTTCCATTACCAATTTCCGAGATAAAGATTCGTTTTGTTTTTGCGTCATAGCCCACGTCAATGGGATTGCCCAATCCTGTGGATGGCCCTTCAATAACTTTTTGACTTGCCAGTGCTATGGTTCCGCCATCTTCAGTGGCATTGATCAATGCAGTGAAATTGGCCATGGTATGAATTCCACCATCATCCAAGGTATTTGCAGCGTCCCCAATGTCGGTCATAACCAGTACATCAGCAGAATTACTATATGTAATGCCGTGGGTTCGCACAATTCCTTCTATTGTCACTCGTTTTGAAGCCATCAGAACACCATCAGCGGTATTGTCAAAGAAGTTGTCAAAAACGGCCAAATCGCTGTCATTATCAACCACTGCAAGCAAATGGCTGCCCATAAAGGTGATGCCCCAAACATTAAAATCAATATCGAAGGTATTCATCAACGTAAATGACGAACCATTATAAGAATAGACATAGAAGGTATGATCCATATTGTCAGATACAACCACCTTGTTGCCATATACAGCAATCTCCCTTGGGCTCATTAAATCAGCAGAACTGGAAAAGTCAACTGACAAGTTAATGCCATCAGCGCCTAAAGAAAAACCACTGTAATATTCCAGTGCCAAATTGGATCGTGACCCTTGGATGAGAAAATCGTTCAAGGCAGAATAGTAAATCCCTTCGGAAGAAGTAGACCCGGTAATAATGGTCTTATTAGTACCACTATTGGGATCATATACCACTACATTCCCGTTTGCTGTGCTGGTTGTATAAATATGGGTAATTCCAGCACTGCTTTCCATACCAATATCGCCATCGGTTTCATCACTGGAGAAATAGATAGATGAAGCAGAAGCCAAATCCATATTGAATGAAGGTGTTAAATCCCCGCCAGATCCAATGGAGGTGAATCCAAGCACTTTGCTGGTACCTATATCTGAAACATAGACCGCATCGGTTTCCGAATCATAGGCTACATCAATAGGGTTACCCATTAATGTTGATGGTCCAGCAACTCTAGTCTGCATAGAGACCGGAAGTACTTCTCCATCAGAAAGTGCATCAAATTTGGATGAGAAATCAGAAATAATATGAAAACCGCCATCGTCATCGGTGTTTGCGGCGTCACCAATATCGGTCATGACCATGACATCATCCGCGCCACTGTAGGTAAGACCGTGGGTCCTAACTATTCCTTCAACGGTTACTCTTTTGGAGGGAGCCATAGGTCCGTCCGTTGCCGAGTTGACAAAATCATAGAAAACAGCCAAATCACTTGAAATATCTACTACGGCATAAAGGTCAGTTCCTTTAAAGGCGATACCCCATACGGCAAAAGGCACCTCAACGGTAGCTTTTAACATAAAGGACATACCACTCTTCTCATACACAAAGAATTTGTTGGAGCCATTATCTGAAACCACATAAAAATCACCATTAACAGCCAATTCCCTTGGACTTTCCAAATCCGCTGGGCCATAAAAAGCAATGTCATCATCATAATCCATAGTATAGGTGCTTACCTTATCAAACGCTTCCAGCCAAAGGGAAGAACGGGATGCTTGCACCACTATATCTTCGGAAGCATCATAATATATTCCTTCGGCAGCGGTTGTTGGGGTTCCAATGGTAAGTGTGGCATCATTGGTCAAATCATACTTTGTAATACTTCCATCGGCGTTGTTGGTGACATAGAGCTCGGACCTTCGGCCATCTCCCATCATATCATCATCGTCCATCATCATGTCATCATCCATCATCATGTCATCGTCCATGTATCCGTTGGTCATGGTGTCGTCTTCCTGGCAGGATATCATAGATAACATACAGATTGTCATAATCCCATATAGCAGGGTTGATAGTTTTGTAGTGTGTTTCATTTTTCTATTATTTGATTAGTACTCTTTGCCGTACTTACGGAAACACACGAAAGGGGGTTTGGTTTTTTTTTACAAAAAAGATTTAAATACCTAAATATCAGATATTTATTCAAGATATTTTTTTGAAAAACTTCAAAAAAAATTACGTAAAGTGATAAAATCAGAAACTATATTCGGGGATTTTCCCAACAACACCTCTGTAGAATTGGTGAATCTTTTCAAAATCTTTTTGAACGTCGGTTGGGTTGAAGGGTTCCGCTATTTTTACTTCCTTTTTACCGAAATCAAAGGCCACCATTACAATGGGTACTTTGGCTTTTGTGGCAATGTGATAAAACCCGGTCCTTAGCTGTAGTACTTTTTTACGAGTACCTTCAGGTGCCAGCGCGAATCGGAATACGTTGCGCTGGTTAAAAATTTGGACCACACTCTCCACAGTATTCGAATTTTTGGAGCGATCTACAGGCGCTCCACCTGTCCACCTAAAGAACCATCCGAATGGAGGTTTGAAAAGGCTTTTCTTTCCAATGTAATTGATCTCTTGATTGACCACTTTTCTGACCAACAGCCCAAGAAAAAAGTCAACCCAATGCGTATGGGGCACCACAATGACGACACATTTGTCCACATTTGGGAACGAGCCGTTCAGTTTCCAGCCCAGGATTTTGAAGTAGATGAACTTGGCCAGTGAGTGCATTTTTCAGAATATAGAAACCTTTTAACATTTAAAAGGTAACCCATCATATTTTTTGATACATCGCTTGAAGGCGTTCTGGAGTCATAATGGTTTTCCATTCTTTTCCGAGGGCATTCTCCCAAAGTGCCTCCAATCCTAACGCGACATTGACCATAACATCAAAATCGTTCTGGGTTAGATTGGAACATACGTTTTTAGGCAATTTAATATCATGCTTTTCCACCATTTTTCTGAATAGGGCCACCCCTTCTGGGTAAAACTCCTCCAAATGTTGGAAAACCATGCAGTTTCCAATGCCATGCTTTATCCCGAGGAGATAGGACAAGCCATAGCTCATAGCGTGGGCAATTCCTACTTGGGAATACGCAATGCTCATGCCTCCATGCCAAGAGGCCATCATTAATTTGTCCCGTGATTCTTCGCCTGAAATATCACCCAGAAAAACATCTTTACAGAGTTCCATTGCTTTTTCGCCATAACTCTTGCTAAAGGCATTCAAGTACGTTCCAGTAAGGGACTCCACACAGTGGATATAACAATCCATTCCCGTAAAAAACCATTGTTCTTTGGGAACGGTTTTGGTCAAATCAGGGTCTAACAACACTTGATCGTAGGTTGTGAAATCCGAATTAATACCCAATTTCTTCTCTGGACCCAATAGAACGGTTGTTCGGGAAACCTCCGCTCCTGTCCCGCTGATTGTGGGAACTCCCACATGATAAAGGGCAGGTTTGTTTACGAGATCCCAACCTTGGTAATTTTCAGCAATCCCTTTATTATTCAGAAGTATCGCCACTGCTTTTGCCAAGTCTAACAGTGTTCCACCGCCTATTCCAATGATTCCGGAAGGCAATTCATCGTATTCATCCTTAATCAATGTTACCAAAGCATCCACCTGGGCGGTCTTAGGTTCTTCGTCTGCTGAGACAAAAATAATCTTGTCGTTGAACATCAACGGAACCTGCGACACCAACTCGCGTGACTCGAAGTAGTCATCAATCAAAAAAATAAATGGGGCATCCGCATTCTTTCGTTTGGGCAACAAAATCTCACCCAATTGTGAAAAGCTTCCTTGTCCAAAAATTACGCGTGGTACCATGGGAAAATTACGGTACACAGTTTTATTGTGTGATGTTATCTGTTCTCTTTTCAAGTTGCTTTCGGTCTTCAATGTTTGTTCAAATATTTTAAAATATCCCTAAGGTGGTTGAGTTTGAGGTGATTATTTGTCAGTTCCGTTTCTGAAACCAATTCGTGGGCCCATGTTGTATGAAATGGAACATGCACAGCTTGGGCACCAATATTCAAGATAGGCAATACATCTGACTTTAGGGAATTCCCGATCATTAAAAATTCATCTACTGGGATATCCAAATGCTCCAAGAGGTTGCTGTAGTTGCTTTCCTTTTTATCGCTCAACACCTCCACATGATGGAAATATTTTGAGAGTCCCGATTTTTCCAATTTACGTTCTTGATCCAGTAGATCACCTTTGGTGAGTACTATCAAGCGATACTTATCAACCAATGAGGAAAGCACCTCTTCCACTCCATCAAGGAGCTCCACAGGGTGGGAAATCATGTTTTTCCCCAGATTTAAAATCTCGGTAATGGTTTCTTGCGGAATCTTATTGTTGGATAGTTCCAAAGCGGATTCAATCATGGAGAGCATAAACCCTTTTATACCATATCCATAAATTTCCAGATTGTCCATTTCTTTTTTGAACAATTCCTGGTCCACCTTGTTCTTGGTTTCATATCCCTCCAACAAATCGGCAAAACGTTCTTCCGTCTCCCTAAAATACGTTTCGTTAACCCAGAGGGTATCATCGGCATCAAAACCGATTACTTTTATATTGCTGAAATCTACTTCCATGCTTTTACAGCTCGTTCCAAATCTTCTGGGGTATCAATTTCAATCCCAGTGACATGGGTTTCCACCATTTTTATTTTTTTTCCATACTCCAAAAACCGGATAGCCTCAATTTTTTCCTTGGCCTCTAAAGGCAACATGGGCAATCGCTGGAAATCCATTAATGCCCTTTTTCTAAAAGCATAGATCCCTTTGTGTTTATAATAGGTGGCCTCAACTTCCTTATCTCGTGGATAAGGTATGGGGGAACGGGAAAAGTAAAGCGCACAATTTTGATTGTCCACTATGACCTTGACAGTATTGGGGTTGGAAATTTCATCCCAATCGGTTATTGGGGTCATAAGTGAGGCCAAATCTATTTCTTTCTTTTCATCTTTTTTGAAAACCTCAATGATTTTTCCCAAACTTTCGCCATCAATGAACGGTTCATCACCTTGAACATTGATCACAATATCCACCTCCATGTCTTCCACGGCTTCGGCAATTCTATCACTTCCGCTTTGATGTTCCTTTTTACTCATAATGACCTCACCGCCCATCTCAGAAATAACATCTGCTATAATAGGACTATCGGTGACTACGTATACGGCATCAAATAAACCCGTATTGACAGCTGCTTCGTAGGTTCTGACAATGACAGGTTTTCCACAGAGGTCCTGCATCAATTTTGCAGGGAATCTTGAGGCTTGGTACCGAGCCGGAATCATGGAAATTATTTTCACGTACTTATGTATTGATTGTTATTGGTTATTTGGCTTTGGGACGCAATTTGCGATAAATTCTAAAAATGATCACCAAAATAATGATCACCAAAATCGCAGCTATGGGCGGCACCAATATGGATGCCGTTGAAACCACTACCGCGGTTCCCGTTTCAATCGTGGAAACTATGGGGTTTGCCATTCCACCCGTGGTGGCGGTTGAAGTCATTCTACCCGCAGCATTTGCCCCTTTAATCGCGGTGGCGGTTCCCCCACCCGCGATAATGGCCAAGGACCAGGTCACCACAGGGTCCAAATTAGCTACAGTGGATACCATTACGGCTGTTCCTGCAATTCCCGCCAAAGGAATGGCTATACTGTCCAGGGCATTATCGACCCAAGGAATAAAATAGGCGAAAATTTCAACCAAAGTAGCTACGCCCAAAGTGAGCAGAGCGGCAAGACTTCCTATCCATTGCCAATTATCATTCAGGTCCCAAGCTCCCAAATAAGCGGCCAAACTCAGCGCAAATAAGGGCAAAAAGACCCTAAACCCTACTGATGCGGCCAAACCAATTCCTAAAAAAACACTTATAATGGTATCTGGTGTCATATTCATGCTATTGTCTAAAATAGGGTATTCCTAGTCAAGAAAAAAATCATCCTTAAACCCTATTAAAAAGAGTTGTCGTTTTGCTCTAGTAACCGCGGTGTAGAGCCATCTCAAATAATCTCTATCCACCCCATTGGGCAAGTAAGGTTGTTCCACAAATACGGTGTCCCATTGTCCTCCTTGTGATTTATGACAAGTAATGGCATAGGAAAATTTTACCTGAAGGGCATTAAAATACTTGTTGTTCTTTACCCCAAGGAACTTTTTGTATTTTGATTTTTCATGGGCATAGTCTTGCATCACCTCTTGGTACAGTCGATTCCCATCTTCATACGATAATGATGGGGATTCCGCATTTATGGTATCGAGTAGGAGTACCGTTTCAAAAGGTTTTTGGTTGGGATAATCCACCATTTTCACCTTAACTTCCGCAAAGTTGAATCCGTATAGCTCTTTTATGGCGAACAGTTCCAGTATCTCAATAATATCCCCATTGGCAATGAAACCTGCCTCCGAGTTGGGCTTCAACCAAAAATAGTTGTTCTTCACCACCATCATGTAATCACCCACGGCAATGTCGTTGTCCAAAAAGAGAATACGCTCCCTAATATTTTGATTGTACAGATTGGCCCTTTTGTTTGACCTAACGATGATAACGGTTTCTTCTTTCCCATTTTCGCTGTAGGATGAATCAATGGCTTCCTGAATTTCGGTTCCTTCAATAAGGCGAACAATATCTTTGAAAGGACCTACTTCAAACTTGAACCCATCAAAAAATTGGGATTGTAACCGTTCCCGAAGATTTGTGGCGTTGTATAAAATCCCGGAGTCGTCGGTCTGCCGCATCACTTCATCCAACTCCAAAAACTTTACCTCCTTATTATAATTCAATGAGAGTCGGTCTTCTTCCAGAGCAGGGCTTAATTCAAGCTTCACAGGAGGTAACTGGGCCGTATCGCCAATAAGCACCAATTTACAGTTATGACCCGAATGCACATAGAACATAAGGTCGTCCAGCAAAGAGCCATTTTCAAAAAGTTTGGAATCTGCTGGGGTATCCGGAATCATGGAGGCCTCATCCACAATAAATAGAGTGTTCCTGTGTTTATTGGGAGCCAACACAAACTGGACTCCTCCGCCCGATTGCTTTTTAGGGAAATAAATCTTCTTGTGAATGGTGAACGCCTTGTTTCCGGAATAGACAGACATTACCTTGGCAGCCCTTCCAGTAGGAGCCATGAGAATGGAGCTCATCTTAATCTTCCACAAGCTACTGACAATCGTCGCTACAATGGTGGTTTTGCCAGTACCAGCAAAACCCTTTAAAAGGAAAATTTCGTCTTTTCCACCATTTACCACAAACTGGGCCAATTTCTCCAGCGCCAGATCTTGTTTTAAAGTTGGTGTATAGGGGAATTTTTGGGCTAAAATCGATAAAAAATTTGAAGCTGTGGGCTTGTCCATAGGCATCTAAAGATAGCATGGTTTTTTAAAGCAAAAAGTTTCGTGATTAAAAAAAAATTGTAGATTTGTCTGTAACCACTAAATTAACTTAGAAAGACAATAGCAGATATGTTAAATTTAATCCTTATCGTAGTATTAATATGCCTTCTGACCATAGGCCTTGTATTCCTGATTGACAGATTTTTACCCCAAAAAGTAAAGCCCATCCTAGTAATTGTTTTTGGACTTTTAAGCATTTTTCTGGGCTACAAAATTTACAAATCCATTAATGCCCCCATCGAATTCAATAAAGTAAGACAAGAAAGATTTTCACAAGTTATTTCTAAACTTAAAGATATAAGGGATGCACAGGAAGCATACAAAACTGTAAATGGAAAGTATGCGGACACCTTCAATAGCCTTATTCAGTTCATTGATACTGGAAACTATACCATCACCACTCAGAGAGATTCCTCTTTCATGAAATTTGATAGAGCATACGGAATTGAGCTACAACAAGATACTACCATCATTGACACTCTTGGACAAGTGAAAGTGAAGGATTCCCTTTTTGGAGCTGATAGTCGTTATAAAACAATGATGGACGTTCCTTACGCTCAAAATGATGAAAAATTTGAGATGAAGGCAGATATCATTGACAAGAGTGGTTATAAGGCTCCCGTTTTTGAAGCCAAAGTAAAAAAGAACGTTGTTCTTTATGATCAACCGGAAGACTTGTTGGCCAGAGAAAACTCGCATAACAGCGTGGAGGAAGTTAATGGTACCGAGATAAAAGTTGGTTCACTGACAGATGTAAGTACCAACGGAAATTGGCCTCCCGTCTATGACCGAAAAATCAACTAGGATAGCACAGTCCGAAGAAAATAACACTTTTAGAAAATTGTCCATTCAAGTCGGCTTGAATGGACTTTCTTTTTGTGTACTGGATACCATCTCCAATAAAATCCTAGCCTTTGAGAAAGTGAGCTTCAAAACACAATCCACCCCCTATTTGATGCTCAAGGAATTAAAAGCCATTCTCAACCAAAAAAATGACATCGGAAGTGATTTTTCCGAAGTGGTGGTCATCCATAAGAACAACATGTTCAGTTTGGTGCCCAAACCCCTTTTTAATACGGATGAACTCCCAAACTATTTAAAGTTCAATGCCAAAATCATGGCAAATGACCTAATAGCATTTGATGAAATCCCCAATCAGGAGATGGTCAATGTCTATGTTCCCTATACGAACATCAACAACTATATTTTTGAACTTTTTGGAGAGTTCGAATTCAAACATAGTGGTACGGTGCTCATCAATAAACTGCTGAATCAAACACGACTTTCACCAGAACCCATTTGTTACATCCAAGTGGCGGAGAAAGAAATGGAAATGATGGTGGTCGCTGAAAAAAAGCTCATTTTTTACAATCAATTTGAATTTAAGACCAAAGAGGATTTTCTGTACTATTTGCTATTCAGCTTAGAACAGCTTCAGATGAATCCCGAAAAAATTCAATTGAAACTTTTTGGTTCCATTGAAGAAGGCGACCCTATCTACAATCTATGCCACCAATATGTAAAGCAGGTTTCTGTTTTCGTTCCCAACAACCCCTCCTTTCCGCTTGATGAATTAGAAAACGACGCCATTGACTTCACCATACTGAGCGCTTTGTAATGCGGATTATTTCGGGAAAATATAAAGGCAAAAGGCTTACTGCACCCAAAAAACTTCCAGTTCGCCCAACTACGGATATGGCCAAAGAAGGGCTCTTCAATATTTTGAACAATCGATATTATTTGGACGAACTCAAGGTGTTGGACCTCTTTTCGGGCACCGGCAACATCAGCTTTGAATTCGCTTCACGGGGTACGGAAGAAATTACCGCGGTGGATAGTTTTCCTGGATGCGTTCAATACATTTCCAAAACGGCAAAGGAATTGGATTTTTCCATTGCACCCATAAAATCTGATGTGTTCAAATTTTTGGAACGGACCCCTGAGAAATTCAATTTAATATTCGCCGACCCACCGTATAGTTTTGAGCCATCTCAATTTTTAACAATCGCCGACCTAACCTTTCAAAATGAACTATTGTTGGAAGACGGTCTTTTGGTGATTGAACATTCTGACCAAACGGATTTATCACAACATGCCCATTTTGTGGAAAGCCGAAAATACGGCGGGAGCATATTCAGTTTCTTTGAATAAAAAAAGCAGGCCATAAGCCGGATTCTGTCGAGCCTTATCATTTATCTAGACTCTTGGTTGCCCAAAAGCTCAAACCGCCTACCCTCCAACTTGGGCGTGCAGCCCTCAAACGTTGGTTTACATGACGTTTCACCGCATAGAGTTTACATGATTTCACTACAGCCGAACTGTACATCCTTTCTGTTGCACTGGTCCTCGCCTTTCGGCGGACGGGCGTTACCCGCTATGCCGCACTATGGTGTCCGGACTTTCCTCCCTGTCCTGAACTTGATTCAGGATCCATACGGACGCCGAAACAAGTTCGGCACACGGCGATAAGGTGGCCTGCTGGCCGCAAAGGTAACCTAATTGTTAATAAAAAAAGGGTTACAATATTCCGTATTCATAGCTTTGCGAGTTGCTATTTTTATATTTGTAGTAATACAATCTTTTCCCAGATTTTGGAACCTTTTGTAGTATCAGCGAGGAAGTACCGTCCCCAGACATTCAAGGATGTTGTGGGCCAGGAATCCATTACCAATACCCTACTGAATGCCATTGAAAACAACCACTTGGCACAAGCCTTGTTGTTCTGTGGCCCCAGAGGTGTTGGCAAGACCACCTGTGCACGGATTCTGGCCAAAAAGATAAACCAAGATGGTACCGAACGGGAAGATGAGGATTTTGCCTTCAATATTTTTGAGTTGGATGCCGCTTCCAATAATTCCGTGGATGATATCCGAAGTCTTATTGATCAGGTTCGTATTCCTCCGCAGGTAGGAAAGTACAAGGTCTATATTATTGACGAGGTACACATGTTGTCCCAATCGGCATTCAACGCCTTTTTAAAAACGTTGGAAGAGCCACCGAAGCATGCTATTTTTATATTGGCCACTACGGAAAAGCATAAGATTATCCCTACCATCCTATCCCGTTGTCAAATCTTTGATTTTAAACGAATCACGGTTAAGGATGCTGCAGATTATTTAAAATATATCGCAGAGCAGCAAGGGATTGAAGCCGAAGAAAGCGCACTCCACATCATTGCCCAAAAAGCAGATGGGGCCATGCGAGATGCACTTTCCATTTTTGACCGCGTGGTGAGTTTTTCTGGAAAACAGCTCACACGTAAGGCAGTGACGGAAAATCTGAACGTATTGGATTACGATACATATTTTACGGCCACTGACCTCATCTTGGAGAACAAAATTCCAGAGCTTTTGGTACTTTTCAACAAAACCTTATCACTTGGTTTTGACGGGCACCACTTTATCACAGGTTTGGCTTCACATTTTAGAGATTTGATGGTTTGTCAACATCCTGATACCCTGCCCCTTTTGGAGGTGGGTGAAGATGTGAAACAACACTATCAAAATCAAGCCAAAAAAACTGCCAAGGATTTCTTACTGAAAGCCATTGAGATGGCCAATGATTGCGATTTGCAATACAAGTCCAGCAAAAATCAGCGGTTGCTGGTAGAACTTACCTTAATGAAATTGGCGTCCATCACTTTTGATGGAGAAAAAAAAAACGCTAGTTACATAATCCCAGCGTCTTTTTTTGCGGCCAATCCACCTAAGAATGGAACGGTGACTCCAAAAGCAAATGGCACTGCTCCCAAACAACCTGAAGAAATCAGTACCACAGAAAAAGTTCCTGAAGTTGTTGAAGTCGCTGAACCAGAACAAGTAACGGTTCAAGAACCCAAGGAGAATTACCAGCCTGCAAAAAAAATACAGATAAAAACTGCTGAAAAAAGAGTTTCAGGGCTCTCACTTTCCAGCATCAAGGCCAAAAAAGTACATGAGCAGACCAAAGCACCGGACCTGCCTCATGAAGAGCTTCCAACTGAACCTTTTGCAGAGGATGAAATGCAACAGCATTGGGACGATTTTGTCCATATTCTTGAAGGTAAGGGTCGAAAAATCCTGGCCAGTAACCTCCAGACCGATGTTCCCAAACTTAAGAACGAGAACACCATTTGGATTGAGCTGCCCAACAGCACCATGAAAAAGGAAGTGGAGCGTGAACAAAGTTTAATGTTGGACTACCTCAAACAAAAATTGAACAATTATTCCATTACACTGCACATTACCGTAAATGAGGAGGTTGCCAAAAAGTTTGCCTTTACGCCACAGGAGAAATACGAGAAATTAAAGGAGAAAAATCCGGCCATCGACCTTCTGCGCAAAGAGTTTGACCTTGATTTCTAAGGACCTTGTGCTAATTCCTATATCTTTTATCTTTGCATCTCAAAATTCAAACACACAGACATGTTAGGGCTAAAACTACCTACAGACCCACGATGGGTGAACATTGTTGAGAAAAACATCGAAGAAATCCTTACGGATCATGCGTATTGCGAGCAAAAGGCGGCCAGCACTGCCATATCCCTCATCATTGGTTTTCCTGAAAAATCAGAGTTGGTAAAAGAAATGACAGCTTTGGCCCGCGAAGAAATGGGTCACTTTAACATGGTGCATGATAAAATTTTGAAACGCGGTTGGGTATTGGGGCGTGAGCGTAAAGATGAATATGTTTTGGAACTGATGAAATTCTTTCCAAAAGGAGGAAGCCGCGAAACCCATTTGGTTCACAAACTACTGTACGCTGCCTTAATTGAAGCACGCAGTTGCGAACGATTCCGTTTGCTTTCCGAAGAAATTCAAGATGAAGAACTATCGGAATTCTACCGCAACCTTATGGCCAGTGAAGCCAACCATTATACCATGTTCCTAAAGTTTGCCCGTAAATACGGAAACAAGGAAGAAGTGGATAAAAAATGGCAAGACCTCTTGGAATACGAAGCCCAATTAATGAAAGACTTGGGCAAAAAAGAGACCATGCACGGATAATTTATTGGTAGTACAAGGTCTTGATCATTCCATCGGCAAGACCAATTTTGGGCACATGTATTTTCTTCGCCTTGCTCCATTTGGCCGCATTCAGGAAGATTTTGGTCGCAGGTATGATTACATCCGCCCTATCTTGGTTCAATCCCAATTCAGAAACCCGATCTTCATAATCCATGCTGTTTAAAAAGTGGTATTGGGCATTCAGCCAAATATAGGATAAGGGCTGTCCAATTTTTCTACCGGACATTTTATGAAGCTTATTGATATTCCCGCCTGAACCAATGATTTCAACCTTGTTCTCCACATTCATATTAGAGGTAATCCATTGTTTGATTTCATCCCAAACGGTGTCCTTCACCAAATCGTTGAGAATACGAACGGTTCCAATCTCAAATGAACGGGACATCACAGGTTGCCCTTTATCAAAAATGGTGAATTCAGTGCTTCCTCCCCCAACATCCACATAAAGATAGAATCGGTCACTTTTGATTAAATCTTTTAAATCCGTTGATGCGATAATGGATGCCTCCATTTTTCCATCTATAATCTGGATTTGGACACCAGACTCTTTTTGGACAATATCAATAACTTCTTGGCCATTTTTTGCTTCCCGAAGGGCAGAAGTAGCACAAGCCATGTATTTTTCAACACCATATACCTGCATCAACAAATCAAAGGATTGCATGGTTTTGACTAATCGGTTTAGGTTTCTTTTGGAAATTTCCCCTCTTAAAAAAGAGTCCTCACCCAAACGAACGGGAACCCGAACCAACTCACTTTTTTTGAATGCTGTCGGCTTTTCACCATGTTCAATAACGTTGTTGATCAACAGCCTTATGGCGTTTGACCCAATATCAATAGCAGCAAATTTTCGTATGACCAAGGTAGGTAGGTATTAAGATTCAAGCTTGTTTTGATAATAGTAGTACATCTCAAACTGGGATCGCAACTCAGGCTCATCCGCTTTTCTTTTCTTATAGGCATTGTCCTGCTTATCCGAAAAAACCCGGGCTTTAAGATTGTCTCTCCAAGAAATATCAAAGGTATCCAATAACTCCTGCTTTATATCTGGGTCGTAAATAGGACAACCCACTTCTACCCTGAAATCAAGGTTACGCGTCATCCAATCCGCGGATGAAATGTAAATTTTAGGGTCACCGTTGTTTCCAAATACAAATAAACGGGGATGCTCCAAGAATTTATCCACGATACTTATGGCTTCGATGTTCTCGCTCATCCCTTCAACACCGGGAATAAGACAGTTGATACCCCGTACAATCATCTGTATTTTAACGCCTGCCCTACTCGCTTCATACAGTTTGTCGACCATTTTGTACGAAGTAAGACTATTCATCTTTATTTTGATGTACGCCTCCTTACCTGCTTTGGCGTTCGCAATCTCCTTATCAATCAATTTTATGAAGGTCGTTTTGGTATAATGGGGCGATACGATGAGATGTTTGTACTTATTGATTTTATAATTGGTCTCAAAAAACGCAAACACTTTGCTCATATCCTTTAAAATGCCTTCATGCGCGGTAAACAAGGTATAGTCAGTATAAATTTTGGCGGTTGACTCATTAAAGTTCCCTGTACTGATGAAACCATAGCGCTTAATGCCCTCACCTTCTTCTCGCTCTATCATACAGATTTTGCTATGTACCTTTAATCCGGGAACTCCAAAAATCAGTCGAATACCCTCGGCCTGCAATTGGTTGGCGTATTCAATATTGGCCTGTTCATCAAAACGGGCTTGCAGCTCAATTTGTACCGTTACTTGTTTTCCATTTTTGACCGCATTGATCAAGGCAGAAGCTATCTGACTATCGCTGGCCAATCGGTAGACGGTAATATGAATGGCCCTAACCTTGGGGTCCAACGCCGCTTCACGCAAAAATTTGGTCACATAACTGAAGGTATGGTAAGGCGCGTAGATCATGTAGTCCTTGTGGGCGATCATTTCCAAAAGAGACCCTTTCATACTCAGTCCCTTAACGGGCAGCGGCTCTATTTTTTCATACATGAGATCGTATCTTCCCAAGCTTGGAAAGCCCATATAATCCCTTCGGTTATGGTAACGTCCTCCAGGAATAACACTATCCGTTCCCATGATGTCCATTTTTTCCTTGAGGAACTGAAGGGTGTCCTTATCGATTTTCTTATCGTAGACAAATCGAACGGGATCACTAATTTTTCTGTGCTCCACACTGGATGAAATCTTCTCGATAAAACTTTTACTGAGGTCGTTATCGATATCCAACTCCGCATCCCGGGTAATCTTGATCATGTGTGCCGTGATGGATTCAAACTCGAACATGGTAAACACATTATCCAAGCAAAACCGGATTAAATCATCCAAAATGATGATGTAATTCTTGTCCCCTTCTTTGGGCAGTACCACAAAACGATCTATTCCCTTTGGGATTTCTATAAGGGCATAGCGGTTATGCTTTCCAACACCAGAACCATTCTTCATCACAATTTTTACGGCCAAATAGGCTGCGGTGTCCTTTAACAATGGAAATTCAGTGAGATCATTCAAAATAATGGTCATCAACTCCTGATTCACCTTTCGGAAGAAATAGTCGTGGATAAACTCGGCTTGGCTTTCGCTTACATCATTTTCATTGATGATGAAGATGTTCTCTGCCCTTAGTTCTTCCTCAATTCCTGTGAAAATTTCCAAGCTCCGGGCCTGCTGTGCAATTACAATCTTGGTAATCTCTTCCAAAAGGTCTTTGGCACGCTCTCCACCCAAAACACTTTTACCCGTTTTTCCGGCATCAACAATGCGCTTGACGGTGGCATATCTTACTTTAAAAAATTCATCCAGGTTATTGCTGAAAATCCCAAGAAATCGCAGACGGTCAATCAGTGGTACATTAGGGTCATCACACTCTTGCAGTACCCTCGCATTAAAATGTAACCAGCTGATTTCTCGGTTTATATATTCGTTTTTTGTTTTGACCATTTATTGTTTTAAGTCTTTTGGAAAGATTGTTTTTTTTGTGGTTCCCGTTGAAATTTTGGACCAGTCATCCGCATTGAATTGAATATGGACCAGCCCAGCTGTGGGAACGTTCTCAATATACTGATCTCCCCAAGTATTTGCAAGCGAAGTAAAGGCATAATTGTGCCCAAAAATGGCTACAATATCCCATTGATTGTCCAGTCGTTTTACAAAACCATCCACACTGTCGCCCGAAAAATCATAAAGGTGCTTATCCACCTTAAAATTCTCGAGATCAAAATCGATATCCCTCAAGAAAATCTGACTGGTGTGCAATGCCCTATTGGCTGGACTTGAAAAGGCAAAGTCAATTTTTGGACCATCTTCCTTGAAAGATTTGGCCACCAAATGAGCCGCCTTTATGCCCCGTTCCTGAAGCGGTCTATCCTTGTCTGAGACCTCATAATCCCATGAGGATTTTCCGTGTCTCATCAATATCAATTGTTTCATTTGTTTTGAATTAGGGTGCCAAACGTTCTATTTTCCAGTCGTAATTTTCCTGTAGGGTATATCTGATGCGATCATGCAACCTATTGGGCCGACCTTGCCAAAATTCCATGGAAATGGGCCGTACCAAATAGCCACCCCAATGTTTTGGGCGACCAATGGATTTACCTTCGTACTTTTTCTCCAAGGCTTTCAGCTCGTTTTCCAATATTTCACGGGATTCAATGACCTCACTTTGATTAGAAACTACAGCTCCCAATTGACTTCCAACAGGTCGAGATTCAAAATAACCATCCGAAAGGTTTTCAGCAATTTTCTCAGCCGTGCCCTTAATGATAACCTGTCGCTCCATGATGGGCCAAAAAAAAGAGAGGCAGACCGCCGGATTTTGGGCAATGGCCCGTCCCTTTTCGCTGTTGTAGTTGGTATAAAAAATAAACCCTTCGTGGGTATACTTTTTTAAAAGCACCACTCTGCTCTTCGGGAAACCATCCAAACCAATAGTGGAAACGGTCATGGCATTGGTCTCATCCACCCCATCCGATGCCTCCACCTCGTAAAACCATTTTTGAAACTGCTCCAAGGGATTTTCCTTGATGGCATCTTCCGTCAAGCTGCTTTTTTCGTAGGATTTCCTATAGTTGCCCAAGTTGTTTTGCATGATGTGAATTTCGGCAAAATTCAAACGTCAGCAAAAGATAGGATGCTAAAAAAGATTGCTTTTATTCAGAAATTAACGCTAAATCAATCAACCCTATCATAGTGCAATTGCGAAGTAACCGGTGCATCGGCCGGAGAAGAAGTATAGCGGAAATAAAGTGCATTTTCGCTTACCCAAAATTGAGTTGAAAAATTACCTGTGGCTCCGTTGGGTTCAAGAAATAGACTGTCACCCTCAACCCTAAAGTCACCTGAATCTTCAGTTTCATACCCCAATTCAGTCACTGGACCATGACCAAATCCATATACCTGATAGTTATGGGTATAACCTGAGGCATTTTTAAACATATAAGTTTCAATTGTTTTACCTTCTGAATTTTCCACGGTTCTACTCCAACTACCGATTAAATGAGTTGCAGAAACTTCTTTGTTGCCACTTTCATCATCAGAACAGGATACAACAAATAGGAATAGAACAAAAAATCCTTTAACGAAGATTTTTTCCATGGGTAGCGCTTTTATTCTATGATACGTTTATCCTAAAATGGTTGCTTTTTAAAAGTGCAACTGTCAGATTTCAAAGATTTTACCGTCATCCGCCAACTCCACATTGGGAAAAACTTGTTGGGCTTCTTCCCTAAAAAGCTCTAACGATTTGTAGCGAGTGGAATAATGGCCCAAAATAAGAGTTCCCACATGGGCCTTGTGCGCTATTTGCCCTGCTTGCTTTGCTGTGGAATGTTTTGTTTTGGCGCACAGATACGCCTCTGTCTCCAAGAAAGTGGATTCATGGTATAATGTATCCACTTTATTTATGATAGGAACGATGGATTCTTTATACATCGTATCACTACAAAATGCGTAGCTTTTTGGTTTTGGGGGAGGCGAAGTGATTTTCTTATTGGGAACGACCTCTCCATTTTTTGATACGCCGTCGGCTCCACCTTTAATCTTATTGAACTGACTCTTGTCGATTCCATATTTTTTGGCCATTTCAATATCCAAAGTCCGTGGTGCTGGCTTTTCCTGAAACAAAAAGCCATTGGCATATACCCTATGATCTAAAGGAATGGTACGCACACTGATTTTGTCATCCTCGAAAAGCAATTCAGATTCCTTGGACTCCAATTCATGAAAAACTAGCAGGTAGTTGGTCCAGCTATCTCCCAATTTTAAAAGAAGGGTGATGGCTTCCTTAATGCCTTTTGGGCCATAAATATGCAACTCGTTCTCTCGCCCTAATAAGCGGAACGTAGAAACCAGTCCTGGCAAACCAAAAAAATGGTCTCCGTGTAAATGTGAAATAAAAATATGTTTGATTCTGGAAAACTTGACCTTATTTTTTCGCAACTGTACTTGGGTACCTTCACCGCAATCAATCAAGAAAAGATGATTTTTGGATTCAAGCACCTGAGCGGTGGGATTGGTAAAAGTTCTTGGCGTTGCCGAATAACACCCCAGAATGGTAAGCTTCACGAATATTGGAAAATTAAAACGGGAAGTTACTAATTGAAATTGGAAAATATATAGTTGGACAGTTAGATTATTGGATTCAAGAGCTAAAAGTCAAGAGTCTTGATTCTTGTATCCCGTGTCCAATATTTAAATTCCGAGATCGCGTTCTATTTCTTCCATTTCGATAAGGTCCTTGGCTTCTTGAATGGTGGGCACCACACTGATTTCATCCGGAACTTCATCGTAGGAAACCTTATCGGTGACCAAAACAAAGGATTGCCCCGATTCTTTATGGGCATTGGATATGTCCAAAAATTCCAAAATATCCGCTTCTGTCAGCTTTTTGAAAGAAAAAAGGTTAATAATGATATTGTCGTGCTTGATTTTGGGATAAGCGTTGTTCAAATTTTCCATAAAGGTGGAAAGAGAGGTCTTCTCCTGAAAAACGATTGTGGTGGTACCTTCTTTGTCGAAAATCATCTTATTTGATTTTTGAAGCCAATAAATATAAAACTGCCATACGGATGGCTACCCCATTTTCCACTTGATGCAGAATGATGGATTGGTCCGAGTCCGCAACATCACTTGTGATTTCCACCCCCCTGTTGATAGGGCCGGGGTGCATGATCACAATTTGCTTGTCCAAGCTGTCCAACAGCTGTTTGTTCACCCCAAATTGTTGGGTATACTCTCTTGTGGATGGAAAATAACTGATGTCCATCCGCTCGTTCTGGATGCGAAGCATGTTGGCCACGTCACACCATTCCAACGCCTTTCTAAGATTGGTCTCAACGGTTACCCCAAGGGATTCGATATGCTTTGGAATCAGCGTTTTGGGACCACAGACCTTTACATTTGCTCCTTGTAATTTTAAGGCAAAAATGTTGGAGAGGGCAACCCTGGAATGCAGAATATCGCCCACAATGACCACATTTTTACCGCCTACATCACCCAATTTTTCTCGGATAGAGAACGAATCTAGCAGCGCTTGGGTAGGATGTTCATGGGCACCATCACCAGCGTTTACTATGGACGCCTTTACGTGTTTTGAAAGAAAAATTCCTGCTCCGGGGTTGGGATGACGCATCACCACCATATCCACTTTCATGGAAAGGATATTGTTTACAGTATCGATGAGGGTCTCCCCTTTCTTTACCGAAGATTGTGCCGCTGAAAAATTTACCACATCCGCGGACAATCGTTTTTCAGCCAGTTCAAAAGAGAGCCGGGTTCGGGTACTGTTTTCAAAAAAGATATTGGCGATGGTGATATCACGCAGCGTGGGTACCTTTTTAATAGATCGGTTGATGACCTCCTTGAAATGGTCAGCGGTTTCAAAAATGAGCGAGATATCTTTTTTGTTCAGATATTTTATTCCCAGTAAGTGGTTTACACTCAGTTCACTCATTTTTATTTATTTACTTACTAAATATACCATGTCCTCGCCGTCATTTTCCGCCCACATCACCTTTACTTTTTCATCATTGATGGCATCTACTTGCCTTCCCCGGTAATTGGGTTGTATGGGCAAATGCCTACTAAAACGTCGGTCAATCAGCGTCAATAATTCTATGCTTTTGGGTCTTCCGAAGGATTGGATTGCCGTAAGGGCTGCCCGAATGCTTCGTCCGGTGTATAGCACATCATCAATAAAGACCACTTTTTTATCTTCAACCAGAAAGTTCATTTTGGTGGAATTGGCTTTAAGGATTTCTCCTCTTCCAAAATCATCCCTAAAAAAGGTAATATCCAGAAAACCAAGGGGTATATCCTTAACGTTATACTCCTGTTTAAGTATTTTGGCCAATCTTTCGGCCAAAAATGTACCTCGGGGCTGAATGCCGATAAGGGCCGTATTCGAAAAATCTAAATGGTTTTCCAACAGTTGACAAGCCAACCGGTGCAGTATGATGTTGATTTCTTTTGAAGTAAGCAGTACTCTTTGACTCATATGCTGTGCAACCGACTCTGTTGATTGCAAAAGTAAGCAATTCTTTAGAATGAAAAAGCCATAAAAAAACCCCGACTGTTACCAGCGGGGCTTCTTTATGATTTATGAAAATCTGATTACTTTTTCTTGGAATCAGCTTCCATCTTATCCTTCAATGCTTGAAGTTGTGAATTGGCATCCCCAAGGGTAGGTGCAGCTTCATCTGAAGATGTAGACCTTTTCTTGGCGGCTTTTACATTCTTCTCTTCTTGCTCTCTAAAGATAGCGGTGTGGCTGGCCACAACTCGTTTGAAATCTTTATTGAACTCGATTATCTTGAATTCTGCCTCTTCTCCTTTTTGAAGTTTTTTGCCATCTTCTTTCTCCAAATGTCTTGATGGAACAAATCCAACAATATCCTCATTGAAATTAATGGTAGCTCCTTTATCTACTATCTCGGCGATGGCAGCTTTATGGACAGTTCCTTCTGCGAATTCCTTGGTGTACTTGTCCCAAGGGTTCTCAGTGGTCTGTTTGTGACCCAAGCTCAACTTACGTCCTTCAACATCCAATTCCAATACTTCAACCTCCAAGGTGTCACCAACGGCAACAAACTCAGATGGGTGCTTGATTTTCTTGGTCCATGAAAGGTCAGAGATATAGATCAAACCGTCAATTCCTTCTTCCAACTCAACAAATACACCGAAGTTGGTAAAGTTTCTGACGATTCCTTTGTGTTTAGATCCAACAGGATATTTAGAAGTGATATCGGTCCATGGGTCTGGGGTCAATTGCTTGATACCCAAAGACATTTTACGATCTTCTCTATCCAAAGTCAAAACAACAGCTTCAACCTCGTCACCAACGTTTACGAAATCCTGGGCAGAACGCAAGTGCGTAGACCAAGACATTTCAGAAACGTGGATCAAACCTTCAACACCATCAGCAACTTCGATAAAGGCACCGTAATCAGCAATCACAACAACTTTACCTTTTACTTTGTCACCAACTTTGATCTCATCCCCAAGGGCATCCCATGGGTGTTTCTCCAATTGTTTAAGACCCAATTGGATTCTTGATTTGTTATCATCAAAGTCAAGGATAACCACATTCAACTTCTGATCCAACTCAACAACTTCGTTGGGGTGGTTGATACGGCTCCAAGAAAGGTCGGTGATGTGAATCAATCCGTCTACACCGCCAAGGTCGATAAATACCCCGTAAGATGTGATGTTCTTCACAATACCTTCCAATACTTGGCCTTTTTCCAATTGACCAATGATTTCTTTTTTCTGTTCTTCGATGTCAGCCTCGATCAATGCTTTGTGCGATACCACTACGTTCTTGAACTCGTGGTTGATCTTCACCACCTTGAACTCCATGGTCTTCCCTACGTATTGATCGTAGTCACGGATTGGCTTAACATCGATTTGAGAACCAGGCAAGAACGCTTCAATTCCAAAAACGTCAACGATCATACCACCTTTGGTTCTACATTTTACAAAACCTTGAACGATTTCTTCTTTGTCATGGGCCGCATTAACACGATCCCAAGCCATGATGGTCCTAGCTTTTCTGTGAGACAATACCAATTGACCGGTTTTGTCTTCACGGATATCGATAAGTACCTCAACTTTGTCACCCACCTTAAGATCAGGGTTGTAACGGAACTCGTTCAGTGAAATAACACCTTCAGACTTTGCGTTGATGTCGATGATAGCTTCACGGTCAGTCATGTGAACCACAGTACCTTCCACTACTTCCTCATCGGCAGTGTCCACAAAATTTTCCTCTACAAGTGTTTCAAATTCCTTAAGCTTGCTGTCATCAACACGCTCAATTCCTTCTTCGTACTTTTCCCAATCAAAATTCTCAAGATATTCTTGTGGGTCTTGTTTGGGTTGGGTTTCTTTTTTTACTTCTGGTGCAGCAGTGGTCTCTTCAACCTCTGCAACGTTTACTTTTTCTTCAGCCATTTGCTGACATTAAATTTGTATTCCACGTTTTATAAAAGTTAGGCAATTACCGTGAAAGTGGTTTTTATCTTTGTTTTCAGTTCCTTTTTCCTCTTACTGCTTTGCTAAAAAAGGAGTGCAAAAATACAATTAAATTCTTGATTCACAAAGCATATACTGCAAAGGTTTGCATTGGAAAAAGTATTACATAAATTTAATAGTGAAATGTTGGCATATTGGCTATCTTGAAGGTTCTAATTGTTAACTATAAAATTTGTGTTATGAGTGCAAAAGCAAAGTATCAACCCGTGTTGGACCTCGGTCTTAAATTGAACATAAAGGATGGCGATGTTTCCGAGGAAAACGGCGTCCTAAAAATAAAAGGACAAGCTGCCACCCAATATGAAAAAAACCTGTTGTGGGACAAAATCAAAGAGATTGGCGGACAAAGTCCCAGCGACATTAAAGCGAACATTACTGTGGCTGATGATTCTGTTTACGCCAGACACACCGTAAAAAGCGGGGAATCCCTTAGTAAGATTGCCAAACACTATTATGGCGACCCAATGAAATACAAACAAATCTTTGAAGCGAACACCAATATTTTAAAGAATCCAGATTTGATTCACCCCGATCAGGTTTTGGTGATTCCAAATTTGTAGAATTAACGTCAGTTCAAGCTGTCACCCTGAGCGCAGTCGAAGGGGGCGGTCGAGAACATAAATGCTAAAGGCGCTCTAGGGCGTCTTTTTTGGTTTGTTTTTCATCAATCCAAATGCCTCATTCATCAATTGTATCTGGATAGTTTCCATGAAAAATTCTAACTTCATATATCTGTCGCTTAAGCGTCATTAAAACGACGTTTAGCTTAATAGGATAAGTGCAATCCTAAAAACGTACTGTCTTGAAGCATCCTGTAAACCCAAAAGGGACATCTATCAATTTGTACACACTTGTCGTGTTGAAATCACGAACTTCATAGAACCGTAATATCAAATACATTCAAAAAATGAAAGTAATATCCTATGATCTGCGAACACCTACAACCCATTGAACAACTCATCCGTGAAAAAGGAATCCAAGAAACCTTTCGTGGGCAAGTATGGTCAAAAAACTGCAGGGAATGGGTTTATTACGACTGTTTTATTGATGCTGTTTCACTTTCCGAACGACTCAACTTGGCGGAATGCGTTGAAATCCACAAGCATTTGGGAACGCATGATGGCAGCGAATACGGATTTTATTGCAATGAACACCATGATGGCATCATGGGCGTTCCGCCTGAAATGATGAAGCATAAAATCATCCTGAAATAAATAAAACCGATTGAACATGTCCAATTTAAAAGAGCGGCTTAAAGCCGCGGGGGTTGTTTCCCAAGAACAAATTGATAAATTGGCCAAACTTGAGAAGGAGGAGGCTATGCTCGCCTTTCTAAAAACCCTTGAGGAGGAACGAAAAAACAAATCCATTGAGGGTATTACGGCCTATCACTTGTTCCATAAGCCCACAGAAAAATCATTCTCCAAAATTTTAGGATGGCAGCAAGAGTGGTTCGATGAAATCTCCGCGGCTGGGCATCAAGAGAAACTACATCAAAGTCGCATTGAAAAGGCCTCTCAAAGTGAAAAGCAACTCAATACGAAAAGCATAAAACCAATAGAGCAGAATTTAGGTTTTCTACTTCCTGAATCCTATAAAAATTTTTTATTGAAAATCGGTTGTGTTCGCTACGCCAAGTACGCCCAAACCATTCATCCGAAGGATTATACCTATCATATTGCAGAGATTAAAACCATTTTGGAAACACTTATTGCCCCCCCAATAGAGCTTGAACCCTATATTGATAACCTTCAACTCCTACCGATTCTAGCGGTGGATGGCAACTACGATTTTGTATTGTGCAACAACATGCATAAAAACCAAGAAGGTGTTTTCTACTTTGTCTATCATGATGAAGCATTTCTGTACGGTGGGCAAACCAATATGTACGATTGGTTGACCTATAAATTTGAAGAAATGATGTTCAAGTTTGCCAATGGTTAGAGGACCTATTTATACTTCGCAATCACCCGTTTGGCAAATTCATGGATGCGCTCAAACTGTTCTTCCAAACCCATGTCGCTATTGTCAAACTCAATGGCATCCTTGGCTTTTTTCAGGGGTGAAATACTTCGGGTGGAATCAATTCGGTCGCGTTCCTGTACGTTTTTCAACACTTCGGCAAAAGTGACCTTCTCCCCTTTGTCCAACAATTCCTTGTAACGGCGTGTGGCGCGAATTTCCGGAGAGGCCGTCATAAATAGTTTCAATTCTGCATCAGGAAAAACTACAGTGCCAATATCCCTACCATCCATCACAATACCCTTGTCCTTACCCATTTGTTGTTGCATCTCCACCAGCTTGGTGCGTACCTCGCCAATAGCGGCCACTTTGCTCACTTGTCGGGAGACCTTCATGGTCCGGATTTCCTCCTCCACATTTTTACCGTTCAGGTACATTTCGGAACGACCGGTTTCGGTGTTTGGCACAAACTTTAGTTTGATTTTCGGCAATACTTTCACCAACCCAGAAATATCATCTTGGGTGCCGATGAATCCATTGTCCAATGCATAAAGGGTTACGGCACGATACATGGCACCTGTATCCACATAAATATAGCCCAAAGCCGCAGCCAAACGTTTGGCAATGGTGCTTTTTCCAGTTGAAGAATAGCCGTCAACGGCAATTGTAATTTTTCCCATTGGCTAAAAATAGGCAGAAATGAAACGCCATTGCATGACAAACGTCAGGGAATTACAGGGTCTTGGCATTTTTCACCTTTCTGTCCGTGATGGCGATGTCGATTACCTCGCTCATATCCGTCACGTAGTGAAATGTCAACCCTTTCAGATAATCTGGCTTGATTTCTTCAATATCCTTTCTGTTGTCCTCACACAAAATGATTTCCTTGATTCGGGCGCGTTTTGCAGCCAAAATCTTCTCTTTGATTCCACCTACCGGCAATACTTTACCGCGAAGGGTAATCTCTCCGGTCATCGCCAAGCTTTTCTTTACCTTTCGTTGTGTGAAAAGCGACACCAAAGACGTCAACATGGTAATCCCCGCACTGGGCCCGTCTTTCGGCGTAGCTCCCTCGGGCACGTGGATGTGCACATTGTATTTATCGAACACATCGGAATCAATACCAAAAGTATCGGCATTGGATTTGATGTACTCCATGGCAATGGTGGCGGATTCCTTCATCACTTTACCAAGGTTTCCTGTAATGTTGAGCGCACCCTTTCCTTTGGAAAGAATGGATTCAATAAACAAAATATCACCACCTACGCTGGTCCATGCCAATCCCGTAACCACACCGGCCACGTCGTTGTTTTCGTACTTGTCACGCTCCAATCGGGCTGGGCCCAAAATTTTCTCCACATCCTCATTGGTGACCTTAATGTTATATTCCTCTTCAATAGCGATGGATTTGGCCGCATAACGAACCATTTTTGCGATTTGCTTTTCCAAGTTTCGAACCCCAGATTCACGGGTATAGCCTTCCACAATTTTTTCCAATTGCGGTTTGCCAATCTTCAAATCTTTGTCCGATAGGCCGTGTTCTTTTAATTGTTTGGGAAGCAAATGGCGTTTGGCAATTTCCACTTTCTCCTCAATGGTATAGCCCGTGACATTGATGATTTCCATCCGGTCGCGAAGTGCAGGCTGAATCGTTGCCAAGTTGTTTGCCGTGGCAATGAACATCACTTTGGACAAATCATAGCCCATTTCCAAGAAGTTGTCATGGAACTCACTGTTCTGCTCCGGGTCCAACACCTCCAACATGGCTGAAGATGGGTCACCTTGATGACTATTTGAAAGTTTATCAATCTCGTCCAAAATAAAAACAGGATTGGAAGTCCCAGCCTTTTTCAGGCTTTGGATAATTCGTCCGGGCATGGCACCGATATAGGTTTTTCGGTGACCACGTATTTCAGCTTCATCACGCAATCCACCCAAGGACATGCGCACATATTCTCGGCCCAAAGCTTCTGCCACGGATTTTCCCAAAGAGGTTTTACCTACCCCCGGAGGGCCATACAAGCAGAGTATGGGCGATTTCATATCGTTTCTAAGCTTCAAAACGGCCAAATATTCAATAATCCTGCGTTTTACATCCTCCAGACCATAATGGTCACGGTCCAAAATCTGCTGTGCTCGTTTTAAATCGAATTTGTCCTTTGAATATTCATCCCATGGCAAGTCCAAAATCAGGTCCAAATAATTACGCTGAATGGAATACTCGGCCACTTGGGGGTTCATTCGCTGCATTTTTCCTAGTTCGCGCTCAAAATGTTCCTCAACTTTCTTGCTCCACTTCTTCTTTTTGGCCCGTTCACGCATTTCATCCACTTCCTGCTCATACGATAAGCCTCCCAACTCTTCTTGAATGGTCTTCATCTGCTGGTGGAGGAAATATTCGCGCTGCTGCTGGTCCATATCACTGCGCACTTTGGACTGAATGTCATTCTTCAGTTCCAAGCGTTGTAACTCCATGTTCATATACCGCAGGGTGGTCAATGCACGCTCCTGCAAGTTGGGAATCTCCAACAACTGTTGCTTTTCAGCTACACTCAGGTTAAGGTTGGAGGATACAAAATTGATCAAGAACGAATTACTCTGAATGTTCTTGATGGCAAAAGTGGCCTCACTAGGAATATTGGGATTGTCTTTGATGATTTTAAAGGCCAACTCTTTGATGGAATCGATAATGGCTTCGAATTCCTCACTCTTTTCATTGGGACGCACCTCTTTTGCTTCTTTCACAGTGGCGGTCAAATATGGTTTCTCGGAAATAATGCTCTCAATCTGAAAACGCTTTTTTCCTTGAATGATGACAGTAGTGTTGCCATCCGGCATTTGAAGTACACGTAAAATCCGGGCAACGGTACCCAAAGTATTGATATCCTCAACCCCCGGATTTTCGGTCTCCTCATCTTTCTGGGAAACCACGCCTATTGTCTTGGTGCCATTATTGGCATCTTTGATCAAGTTGATGGATTTATCCCTTCCAGCGGTAATGGGTATCACCACACCAGGGAAAAGGACCGTGTTACGCAAAGGCAATATTGGCAGAACCTGTGGCAGGCTCTCTTTGTTCATCTGCTCTTCATCTTCCGGCGTAAGCAATGGTATCAACTCTGCATCCTCGTCCAAACCTTGAAAATCTATATTGTCAAAACTTGATATTTTCATCTCTTTCATATCATCATATCGGTCATTTTGTCAGAAACCACAAAATTTAACCCGTTTTATTAAATCAAAAAGCCGTTGCAAATCCCTCATACACAATAGTTGTGAAGGATTTTAGGCTTATCTACACCCCTATTTAGGCAATTCCTGTGCCATTAAAATTTAATTTTTAAGAAAAAAGTGTAACAATTGATAAATTCACACCTCTATAAGACAAATCAATCATTTTTTGAGCCACCAAAATGAACATATTGACGCATTGCTCGAATCGTGCATGCAGGGGAAACAAAGTGCACAATTGGAGGTTTACAATCGCTATTACAAAGCTATGTACAACACGGCATTTAGAATTGTAAAAGACTCCGCCGAAGCAGAGGATGTAATGCAGGAATCGTTCTTGAACGCGTTTACGAAACTGCACACATTTAAAGGGGAGGTTGCCTTTGGGGCATGGTTAAAGCGGATTGTGGTCAACAACAGTATCCATCATTACAAAAAGCAGCAAAAAGTAAGGGCTGTGGACTTGGATGAAGTAATGTACAAGGTCGAAGATAATGATGCGGTTGATTTGAATGCAGATGGTTTTGCTGAACTAAAGGCTCAAAAAGTGATGGAAACCATGAAAAGTTTAAAAGACAACTACAGAGTTTCTTTGACCTTACATTTAATTGAAGGATACGATTACGAAGAAATAAGTGAAATAATGAACATTAGTTATGCCAATTGCAGAACTACCATTTCCAGGGCCAAAGAAAGCCTTAGAAAAAAATTGACTTTAAGTATTTGATCATGAAGGAAGATAAATTAGATAAGTTGTTCGGCAGGCTTCAGGGGCAGTTTGACCTTGAAGAACCGCAAAGCGGACACCAGGATCGCTTCTTGGATAAACTGAACCAAGCCAATGGCACGGTTTCCATCCACAAGAAAAAGAACAGCTGGTGGAAGCCATTGTCCATTGCGGCCTCCATTGCGGTCATTGCCGTATTGGCCTTTCAAGTAGTAGGTACAGGCCCCAGTATAGAGGAGCAGGTAGTGGAGATTTCTCCCGAAGTTTCCCAAACGGAGTTCTACTTTGCCAATCTTATTGAAGAACAGGTGCGCCAATTAAAGGATGAGAAATCCCCCGAAACCGCCCAATTAGTGGACGATACCTTACTACAATTGCAAAAATTGGAGAAAGATTATAAGGTCTTGGAGCAAGACCTCGTCAATGGCGGCGACAGTAAAATTATATTGAACGCCATGATCTTCAACTTCCAGACCCGAATTGACCTTTTAAAAGATGTTTTGAGCCAAATAGAGACTATTAAAAATTTAAAATCATACAATGATGAAAACATTACAATTTAAAACCATTCTTTTGGCCCTACTGTTTATCCCCGTTGCGCTGTTTGCGTATACCGATGGCATGAACGGCAAATACACCAAAGAAAAGACGATTAAGCGGGAATTCAATGTGAACGCAGATGCCTTGTTCAAAGTGAACAATAGTTACGGCAACCTCAACATCACCTCTTGGAATGAAAACAGGGTCATGATAGAGGTTCACATTAAGGCCAATGGCAACGATGAAGACCGTGTACAAGACAGGCTCAATGAGATTGATGTTGACTTTGAGAACAATCCAGGCTTGGTAGCTGCCAGAACCCTTTTTGGTGACCGCGGCAACAACTGGGGATGGAGTTGGACCAAAAAGAGAAATGTAAACGTACAGGTCAACTACACCATAAAATTACCTGTAAAGAACAGCGTCAATCTTAGTAATGATTATGGCAATATCTTTTTGGACCGAATTGATGGGCATGCCAAAATCAACTGTGATTATGGAAAAATTGATGCTGGCGAACTACGAGGGCGAAACAATGAACTTCGATTCGATTATACCTCTAGATCTACTTTTGGATACATCAACAGCGGTGAAATTATTGCAGATTACTCCGGGTTTACGGTTGAAAAGGCTGGAAACCTAACCATCAAAGCAGATTATACCAATGCCGTAATCGAAGAAATGGGCAACTTGGAATATTCCAGTGACTATGGTTCCCTTGAGGCCCACGATGTCAAAAATGTGAATGGTAACGGGGATTACATCGGAGTGAAGTTGGGAACGGTACACGGAAACGTGAGCATCTCCAGTGATTATGGTTCCATTAAAATAGATGAGTTGGCCACGGATGCCGGCAACGTGGAAATTCGGTCAGATTATACCGGGATAAAAATTGGATACCATCCTGAATACTCATTCGATTTTGAAATCACTACCCAGTATGCGGGAGTCAGTGGAAAGGACGATTTTGAAATCAATATCAGCAAGGAAAAATCCAATGAGCGCTATTATAAGGGATACTACGGAAAGGAAAATTCCGGGAATAAGGTGAGTATTACCAGCGATTACGGGGGAATCACATTCACAAAGAATTAAATCATATCAAAAAACAATAAATAAACCAAAGTCATGAAAAAACTTATCACACTAACATTGGCCCTATGCACTGTGGCCATTACAAACGCCCAATGGGGGCGAAAAATTAAAGGGGATGGCAACGTTGTCACCATTGACCGCTCCGTAGGAGATTACGATGGTGTTGCATTGGCAGGATGGTTCGATGTTGACCTTGTGGATGGTCGGGAAGGGAAAATCACCCTTGAAGGTGAATCCAATCTCTTGGAATACGTACAGACTGAAGTGAAAAACGGCACCTTGGTCATAAAAGTGGAAAAAGGGGTAAATCTGAGGCCCTCGAATTGGGGAAAAGGGATTCACATTACAGTTCCTGTTGAATCCATTAGTGAAGTTTCACTTTCGGGTTCTGGCGATATCGTTGGACGCACAACCATAAAATCAGACAATTTTAGCACTCGGATTGCAGGGTCTGGAGATATCACTTTGACCGTTGAAGCTGGTAATGTGGACGCAGCACTTTCTGGGTCAGGGGATATCAACCTTTCTGGAAAGACCATGGGGTTTGATGTTCAAGTCTCAGGATCTGGAGATATCAAAGCTTACGAATTGGAAGCCGAAAATGTTACCGTAGCTGTTTCAGGGTCCGCAGATGTTAAAGTTACCGCCAATCAATCCATAGATGCCCGGGTATCTGGTTCTGGAGATATCAGTTATCGGGGAAATCCAAAGAAAATCAATAGCAAATCCTCAGGTTCTGGAGACATATCCAGAGGATAAAAGGAGTTTATCAAATCCAATCAAAAAACGTAAGAACCCCGATCATCATCGGGGTTTTTTATGGTATGGTTATTCCTTATGGTTCACGCGTGCCAGCAGAAATATTCCTCCTAAGAAGAAAAGCCCCAAAAATATGGTACTGTTTCGCATACTGCCCGTAAGTTGGGCCACGGCGCCATAAAGAAAGGTTCCGATGATGATCCCAATCTTTTCAGCTACGTCGTAAAAACTAAAAAATGATGTGGTATCCGTAGTTTCCGGTAAAAATTTGGAATAGGTAGATCGCGACAATGCCTGAATGCCTCCCATTACAATCCCTACCAAACTGGCGGCAATGTAAAAATCCATGGGTGTTTGCAAGAAATAGGCATACACACAAAGCATCAACCAAACACAGTTGATCACCATCAAAGTTTTAATATTTCCAAACTTGCCGGATGCTTTTGCGGTTAGGGTCGCTCCCAAAATGGCCACAATCTGTATCACCAAAATACTTATAATCAGTCCTGTGGTGCGTTCGCTGTCCGAGCCCCACGTAATTTCTTCCTCACCAAAATAAGTAGCAATCAACATCACAGTTTGTACCGCCATGCTGTACACAAAAAAGGCACCCAAATATCGTTTTAATCGGGTTTGGCTTCCTAGTTGTCGCCAAACGCTTTGAAGCTCGTGAAACCCATTCATTACGATGTTTTTTCGTTCCCCTTCGCGCTTGTAGCCCTTGGGCAAATGGGCAAAAGTATACTGACTGAAAAGTATCCACCAAATCCCCACAGAAATAAAGGAATATTTCATCGCTTTGATTTCGGCCACTTCTCCCCCGCCATCTGTAATCCCGAAAGCATCGGGCTGCATTACCATGGCCAAATTGAATACCAATAGAATTACACTACCAATATATCCCAAGGAAAATCCTTTGGCACTGATGCCATCTTGCTGTTCAGGATAAGCAATATCTGGGAGATACGAATTATTTATGGCGAAACTGACCCAAAATCCTACCAGACCAAAGAAATAACATACCAGCCCGAAATAGATATTCTCCAAGGAGAACCAATACAGACCAATACAGGAAATTGCCCCGAGATAACAGAAAAACTTGAGAAAAATCTTCTTGTTCCCCATATAATCGGCAATTCCAGATACCAAAGGGGTTACAATGGCAATAAACACAAAAGCCAAAGAGGTCACATAACTGATTAGGGGTGCTCTGGCGATTTCACCTCCAAAAACAGTAACTTTTTCAATACCGGCAACCCGGAAAAGAGCGCCATAAAAAATAGGGAAAACGGCAGAAGAAATCACCAAACTATAGACCGAGTTGGCCCAATCGTAAAATGCCCAAGCATTCAATAGTTTTTTGCTTCCCTTTAATGCCAATACTTGTGCCATGGTATGTTGGTTGGTTAAAAAGAAAATGTCATTTGGAACTGTGCGAGAATCCTTTCTTTTGGTGGTCTGGAGTTCCCGGTAGCTCTAAATGACATCTTTAGTTGGTTAAATATACGCTATTTAAATGATGTTACCCCAAATTTTCTTGCTTCTTGTTTTGCGGCCGGAGCCCAAGCGGTCAAATTACTGATACGGGTGTCATTGGAAGGGTGCGTACTCAAAAATTCCGGTGGTGCCTGCCCTCCTGATTGTGCTTTCATCCGTTGCCACAGCTGCGCTGCTTCATCTGGATTATATCCGGCTATGGCCATAATCTGCAAACCTATTCGGTCTGCTTCGGTCTCATGTCCTCTACTGAATGGTAGCATTACCCCTACCTGCGAACCCAATCCGTATGCGGTGTTGAACATATTTCTTTTCTCCGGATCCTGAATAGCTACATTTCCTGCCACAGCACCGATTTGTTGCAGCATTCCGGCACTCATACGTTGTGCTCCATGATCGGCCAAGGCGTGTGCCACTTCGTGACCCATGACCACTGCAATCCCAGCTTCATTTTGGGTAATAGGCAAAATCCCTGTGTAGAATACAATCTTACCTCCTGGCATACACCAGGCATTTACGGTTTTGTCATCTACCAAGTTGTATTCCCATTTATAATCTTTTAAATAACCTGGATATCCATTGGCATCCAACCAACGTTCTGCCGCTGAGGCAATCCGCTGACCTACCCGAGTGATCATTTGGGCATCGGATGTTCCGGTAATTACTTTATTTTCATCCAAAAACGAGTCGTATTGGGCAAATGCCATGGGGAAAATTTGGCTATTGGGGTAAAAATTTAGCGTGCTTTTTCCTGTAAATGGATTTGTCTTACATGCGGTCACTGCCAAGAACATCGCAACCGCCAAGGTGATCCTTTTCATATGTAATTTTTAATAGTGTTTAGTACAAGGGAAATTACAAAATTATTTTCCAAAAATGTGGAGCTCTGTAAAATCCTTACTTACCTCAATGGAGTTACTTCCATTCAATTTGATGTCTTTTGGGTCTACCTCCTCATTGTCTAATTCCACCATTCCGATGGTAAATGGCAAGCCATGAAATTTGAGCTGAAGCTTATCATATGGGGTGATGAAATTCCCATCCTTGAACTGCTGAATAATCAACTCGTTGGGTTTTCCACGTAATCTGAAGTTCCGTAAACTGAAACGTCCCTTTTTATAGTCATAGCCATCTTGTTGGTCCTCATAAACGGTGGATGTCTCAAGGCCCTCTTTGTAGTACACATCTATCCGTAGCTCCTTGATCTCCTTCTCTCCCACATATTGCTGAACGGGATATTTCGGAATCATGGCGCCTTCTTTAACATACAACGGAATCTTGTAGATTTCTGCTGGAACCCATCTTTCCATTCCCCCGGTGATGACCTCATCGGTCCAGTAGCTATACCACTTGCCCCTTGGGAAATACATTCTTCTGCCTTGCGCATTGGGTTCTTGAACAGGACAAACCAACATTTTGTCCCCAAAAAGAAACTCATCCGTCCTAAAATGGGTCTGGGTGTCCTCTTGATCGTAGAATACCAAGGATTGAAGCATGGGCATTCCCTCTTTGATATACTTGTAGAACATGGTATACAAGTAGGGCAATAGCTGATATCGTAATTCAATATATTTTCGAACGATGTTGGTGATTTCCTCACCAAAAGACCAAGGTTCTTGATCTCCATGGTCTCCACTGGAGTGCACTCTGCAAAAGGGATGGAAAATAGCCAATTGTACCCATCGGGCAAACAGTTCCCCATTAGGCTGCTCCGCAAAACCACCAATATCGGAACCTACAAAGGAATATCCACTCAAACACATGCGTTGCATCTGCACATTGGCAATCCAAAGATGCTCCCACGTGGCCACATTGTCACCTGTCCATGTGGCACAATACCTTTGTGTTCCAGCATAAGCGGCCCGGGTAAGCACAAAAGGTCTCCTTGGAAAGGTGAATTTTTTCACCCCTTCATACGTAGCACGAACCATTTGCATGCCATATATATTGTGGGCTTTTCTATGGCTACACGGATGACCATCATAGTCATGGCGGACATCCAGATTGGCTGTTTTGGTTGGAACTTCCATGATGGCGGGTTCGTTCATGTCGTTCCAAACACCGCGAACGCCCATTCCAGCAATCATCTCTTTGTACAATCCTGCCCACCATTCACGAACGTCTGGATCTGTAAAATCTGGAAACTTGCATTCTCCTGGCCATACTTTTCCCTTAAAATGAGGGCCATCGGCACGTCTACAGAAAAAACCATTGTCCATGGCCTGTTGATATACCCAATAATCCCGGTCTATTTTTATCCCAGGATCAATCATGGTGATGACCTTAAAGCCATCCTCCTCCATTTCTTGCACCATTTTTTTGGGATTGGGAAAATATCGATTGTTCCAAGTGAAGCATCGGAACCCTTCCATATAATCGATGTCCAGATAAATAGCATCACAAGGTATGTTAAGCTTCCTAAAGGTGGAGGCTATCTTTTTCACTTTTCGTTCTGGATAGTAGCTCCATTTGGATTGATGGAATCCCAAAGCCCACAAAGGGGGAAGTTCGGGCACCCCGGTCAAATCCGTGTAGGCTTCCACAACCTGACTCATCTTTGGTCCATAGAAGAAATAGTAGTTCATTTCCCCACCATCGGCCCAAAAACTGGTCACATTTCGCTTTTCGTTGGCAAAATCAAAATAGGTGCTGAAAGAATTGTCAAAAAATACACCATAAGCAGCGCTTTCTTTAAGACCGATATAAAAAGGAATGGCCTTGTATAACGGCTCTTGATCCTTCCCATAAGCGTAAGAATCAGTAACCCAATTGTTTACGCGCTTACCTTTAAGATTGGTATGTGACGCTTTATCACCCATTCCGTAGAAACTTTCTCCGGAATGACAGATTTTGCTCATCTTCACTACGTTGCCACCGTAATCGTAATTCTCCTCCCAGTGGAATCCGAGTTCGTCATCCAATATGACCATATCCTCCAAGTCCACAATCTGGACCTTTAGGTCCTTTTTGTTGATGTAGACCTTTATTTTGGATGTGGTGATAACATATTCGGGGATTTCCTCAGTAACGGTAAGTTCATTGTAACCCAAACTTACATCCTCACTAAGGGCATAAGAAAAATCAGGTTCAAAAACATATTCTGTGGCATATCTGAAACGGATAGCACTGTCGCGCAATATGGTCACCTGCAAAATGACCCCGTTTTGTGTGGTAAAATATAGTTTGTCGTTTTCCTGTTTGAAATCGACAATATGGTTAGGAGACTGGTTCCCTCTCCTTTCAATTTCCGTATTGGTAATCATAGCTGGCTTATCAGACTGACAAAAGAAATACTTTACCTCGACAAATTAAAAAGATATTTTGAACAACAACCCAACTATAACGTTATAGTCTGTTCACTATTTGTAAACGACCACTGATAATGGGGGTAAAGTCATCACAACCGATTGCGCTTGACCGTTCCATTCGGTTTTTGAAGGTTTTAGGGTTTTCTTACCGATACCACTACCGGAATATTTGCTGTCATCACTGTTAAACACCAATTTTAGCTGGGTATTCTTGGGAACGCCAACCCTATAATTTTCGCGGGGTACAGGCGTAAAGTTACAAGCTATGATAAGGTCATCTTTAGGGTCTTCACCTTTTCTAAGGTAGGTGATGACGGTGTTTTCCTTATCGTTGTATTCAATCCACTGGAAACCATCGGGGCTGAACTGCTTTTGATACAATGCAGGGTTGTTTTTATATAGTTTGTTAAGATCCTTGATAACTTCTTGGATTCCAGAGTGAAAATCGTACTGAGTGAGGTGCCAATCGAGGCTTTGTTGGAAATCCCATTCTGAAGATTGACCAAATTCACCCCCCATAAACAACAAATTTCCTCCGGGATGGGTAAACATGTATCCAAACAATAGTCTTAGGTTGGCAAAACGTTGCCATTCATCCCCCGGCATTCGATATAAAAGGGATTGTTTTCCATAAACCACCTCATCATGAGAAAAGGGCAACACAAAGTTTTCGGTAAACGCATAGGTCATGCTAAACGTAATGTCATTAAGATCATACGACCGATAAATGGGTTCCTTTTTGAAGAACTCCAACGTATCGTGCATCCAACCCATCATCCATTTCATTCCAAAACCCAATCCACCAAAATGTACCGGTTTGGTCACCCCTGAAAACGCCGTTGACTCTTCCGCAATGGTCTGCACCCCTTTAAAACTGGCATACACCTCCTGGTTCATCTCCCGAAGGAAAGACAAGGCTTCTAGATTTTCGTTGTTACCGTACATGTTGGGTTCCCATTCGCCATCTTCACGCGAATAATCCAAATACAACATCGAGGCCACCGCATCCACCCGAAGTCCATCCACATGGTATTGGTCCAGCCAAAAAATGGCATTGCTAATCAAAAAGGCACGAACCTCATTTCTTCCATAGTTAAAAATCAAACTTTTCCAATCGGGATGATATCCTCTTCTTCGGTCCGGGTGCTCATACAGGTGCGACCCATCAAAATAACCAAGACCGTGGGCATCCTCCGGAAAATGGGAAGGTACCCAATCCAATATGACCCCAATTCCCTTTTGGTGGAATTTGTCCACCAGCACTTTAAAATCCTCTGGTTTTCCAAAACGGGAGGTCGGTGCAAAATATCCGGTTATCTGGTATCCCCAAGAAGGGTCGTACGGATATTCCATGACAGGCATAAACTCCACATGGGTAAAGCCCATTTTATCCACATAATCCACAAGCTCGTCTGCCATTTCAATGTAGGAAAGCGACTCCCAACCATTTTTCTTCTTCCAAGAGCCCAAGTGCACCTCGTATACCGAATAGGGCTTGTCCAGCGCATTTTTTTCTTCACGGGTGTCCATCCATTTCTTGTCCTTCCAATCATAAGGTGCATCCCAAACTAGCGAAGCTGTATTTGGGGGCTGTTCACAAAATCGAGCGAATGGGTCGGCCTTTTCGGTCCAAATATCATTGTTGTGTGATTGGATTTTGTACTTGTATTTAGTGCCTTTGTCCACCCCGGGAATAAAACCTTCCCAAATGCCACTTGAATCCCATCGAACATTGAGTTCGTGCTCCCCAGCATTCCAATAATTGAAATCACCAATCACCGACACCGATTTGGCCGAAGGGGCCCAAACCGCAAAGTAGGTACCCTTAACACCATCAACCTCAATGAGGTGCGACCCTAATTTATCGTAGAGCCGAAAATGCTTTCCACCCTTAAAAAGATTGATATCGAATTCTGAAAATAAACTGTGGACAATTACGTTGGACATAAACAATATTTAGCAATTACAATATAACACATCTTTGCTCAAGAATACGATTTTAGCAGAATCCTTTCAAATAAAATCCAGTTCTTTTGAAAAAATGGAATGCTTTTTGATTTTTACCAAAAAACAGAAAAAATGAAAACAAATCAAAAATCCAAAATCATGAATAAATTCAACCTTATTATCGCAGCATGTATCGTATTGTTCACCGTGGCCTGTGAAGGACCCGCAGGACCTCCAGGACCTCCCGGATTTGATGGAAATGACGGTTTTGATGGTGCCGATGGCATTCAGGGGCAAGTTGTGGAAGTGGATGTCAACTTTGGTTATGATGGCGATGCAAACCTTTTCAGCTCCCTTATTAATTTTAGTGATATCACCGACTTTGAAGTCTTTGAGGCCGATGCCGTTTTGGTGTATCGATGGGCAGGTACCGTCGGTTTGCAAGATGGAAGCGACGCTGACCTTTGGAGCCAAATCCCACAAAACTATTTTCTTCCCGAAGGAACCATTCAATATGTATTTGAATACACCTTTGTAGATGTGGAACTGTTCATTGATGGAAACTTTGATTTATCCACTTTGAGTACAGATTTTACGGATGATCAAATCTTCCGAATTGTATTTGTACCCAGCGTTTTTGCCAATTCCTCTAAAATGGACACCTCCAACATTGAAAATGTGATGTCCGCTCTGGGAATTACCGAAGATCAAGTTCAGAAATTGGAGTTGAATTAAAATCAGCTTTCAAATCATAGCAAGAAGTCCCGCGGATATCCCTGGGACTTTTTCTTTTTATAGTATTTTTGAAAGGATAGGGTGATGAATACGTCTTATCAAGTAAAAGAAAAGGAAATGGGAAAAAAATTGCTTTTGATTGTGCTTTTGACTTTTGTGGGGTGCAAGGGCACATCACAAGAAGAGAAAAAGGAAACCAAAAAAGAAACAGCGTACAAGGTCACCAAAACCGATGCTGAATGGAAGGCCGAACTGACGGATATGGAATATTATGTCCTCAGAAAGGAAGCCACTGAAAATGCATTTACCAGCGACCTTTTAGAAAACAAACAAAAGGGAACCTACGTCTGTGCCGGATGTGGTACCCCTGTTTTCAAAAGCGAGCACAAATTTGATTCTGGCACGGGATGGCCCAGTTTTGACCGGGAAATTGAAGGTAACGTGGCCTATGACACCGACTACAAAATAGGTGTGGCCCGTACCGAAGAACACTGCGCTGTATGTGGTGGCCATTTAGGGCATGTTTTTAACGATGGCCCCAGAAATACCACCGGAAAGCGGCACTGTATCAATGGCGTTGCGCTGGATTTCATCCCTGATGGGAACTAAACCAAAACACGATAATGACCGAGAAATATAATATCCAAAAAACGGATGAAGAGTGGCAAAAAGAACTCTCTCCGGAAGAATACTACGTGTTGCGAAAAAAGGGCACCGAACGTCCCTTTACTGGGCAATTCAACCTTCATTTTGAGAATGGTGATTACCACTGCAAGGCTTGCAACGCCAAACTTTTTGAAAGCGAACACAAATTCGAGAGTGGTTGCGGTTGGCCCTCGTTTGACCAAGCTGTGGAGGGTGCCATTGAATATATTCGGGATACATCGCATGGTATGATTCGCACGGAGACGGTCTGCGCCAACTGCGGAGGCCATTTAGGTCATGTTTTTAATGATGGTCCCCGGGAAACTACCGGCCAGCGGTATTGTATCAACTCAATAAGTATTGGTTTTGATCCTGCAGAAAACGAATGAATTTTCAAGAAAACTATCTTTCCAACGTCATTTTTGAGTTCCATCGGTATAAAAGCATGGGAGACAAAACCTTTGCCCAACTCACCGATGAAGACATCCTGTGGACCTATTCGGAGACGGACAATTCCATCGCCATCATTGTTAAGCATATGGTGGGAAATATGTTGAGCCGATGGACCAATTTTTTGACCGAGGACGGGGAAAAGGAATGGCGACAACGGGAAATGGAGTTTGAGGCCCCCTACGACACCAAAAATGAAATGCTGGAAGCTTGGGAAAAAGGTTGGAGCTGCCTGTTTGATGCTCTTGAACGGCTAAAAACAGTGGATTTTGATACCAAAATCAAAATCAGGAATGAAGAACATACAATTGTTGAAGCCGTAAACCGACAATTGGCACATTATCCGAGCCATGTAGGGCAGTTGGCCTTCATTGGAAAGATGATAAAAGGCCCGCAATGGGAATCACTTTCTATCCCAAAAGGAGGCTCGGACGCCTTTAATCAAAAGATGTTCGGCGAGGATAAAATCTGATTTCACAAACAAAGTGATTTTTGACTTTCCCGTACTTGGGATTTGGGGATTGAATTCCGTACTTTTGCACCTGCCCGCTCTAAGGCAGGCTTCAAATCTAACAACATAAAATCAAGATCTAATGAGCAAGTTCGATATAATTGTTTTGGGGAGTGGTCCCGGTGGATATGTAACCGCAATCAGAGCCTCACAACTTGGATTCAAAACAGCCCTTGTAGAAAAGGAAAGCTTAGGTGGTGTTTGTCTTAATTGGGGGTGTATCCCAACGAAGGCCCTACTGAAATCCGCTCAAGTTTTTGAATATTTGAAGCATGCCGCAGACTATGGTCTAAGTGCCCAAAACGTTGAGCACGATTTTGATGCCGTGGTAAAAAGAAGCCGTGGCGTTGCCGATGGGATGAGCAAAGGTGTTCAGTTCCTGATGAAAAAGAACAAAATTGAGGTGCTCAATGGGTTTGGAAAGGTTCAACCTGGCAAAAAAGTGTTGGTAAAGGGAGAGCATGGGGATACGGCTGAGTATACCGCCGACCACATCATCATAGCCACAGGAGCTCGAAGCCGCGAATTGCCAAGTTTGCCTCAAGATGGCAAAAAAGTAATCGGGTATAGAGAGGCCATGTCACTTGAAAAGCAACCTAAAAAATTGATTGTGGTAGGTAGTGGTGCCATCGGTATCGAGTTTGCCTATTTCTACAACTCCATGGGAACCGAGGTGACCGTGGTGGAATATATGCCCAATATTGTTCCGGTTGAAGATGAGGATGTTTCCAAGCAACTGGAGCGTAGCTTCAAAAAGGCAGGCGTAAAAATCATGACCTCTGCCGAAGTCACTAAAGTGGATACTTCTGGCGACGGTGTAAAAGCTACGGTAAAAACTTCCAAAGGTGAAGAGGTATTGGAGGCCGATATCGTACTATCAGCAGTGGGCATCAAAACGAATATTGAAAACATCGGTTTGGAAGATGTTGGAATTGCCGTGGACCGAGATAAAATCTTGGTGAACAACTATTATCAAACCAATATTCCCGGATATTATGCCATTGGTGATGTTACGCCAGGACAGGCATTGGCTCACGTGGCTTCCGCTGAAGGAATCCTTTGTGTTGAAAAAATTGCCGGAATGCATGTAGAGCCGTTGGATTATGGCAACATTCCTGGATGTACCTACTGTGTTCCTGAAGTGGCATCTGTTGGATTGACCGAAAAACAAGCCAAAGAAAAAGGATACGAACTCAAAATAGGCAAATTTCCATTTTCCGTGAGTGGAAAGGCAAAAGCCGCTGGAACCCCTGACGGTTTTGTTAAAGTCATTTTTGATGCCAAATATGGCGAATGGTTGGGTTGCCACATGATCGGTGTTGGTGTTACGGATATGATTGCCGAGGCTGTAGTGGCCCGTAAATTGGAAACCACCGGCCACGAGGTGTTAAAGGCGGTTCACCCGCACCCAACTATGAGCGAAGCGGTTATGGAAGCGGTTGCTGACGCCTATGATGAAGTAATCCACCTATAATTCGGGTATGCTGAAACTTTTCAGGGCCACTGCTATCTTAGAAGGAATTTCCTATTTGTTGTTGTTCGGAATGACAATGCCTTTAAAACATTGGGCAGATATTCCAGAACCAAACAAGGCTGTTGGCTATGCCCACGGGGTACTTTTTATTCTTTACGTAGTGGTGGCGGTTGTGTTCTGTTGGGAGCACAAATGGAGCATCAAAAGATTCATCATTCTTTTTATAGCTTCCTTGTTGCCCTTCGGAACGTTTTATGCGGATAAAAAATATTTGAGTTCTTTAGCCTAAAAAACTTTGGATGGCCAAATCATAACTTTGAAGTCCAAAGCCTAAAATGACTCCTTTGGCTACTGGAGAGATATAGGAAAAATGCCTGAATTCTTCTCGTTTGTGCGTATTTGAAATATGTACCTCAACTACAGGAGTGGTCACCGCTTTAATAGCATCTCCAATACCTACGGAGGTATGCGTATAGGCAGCGGCATTTAGGACAATACCGTCATAATCAAACCCAACTTCTTGAATCTTATCAATAAGTTCCCCTTCTATATTGGACTGAAAGTAGTGCAGTTCCGCCTGCGGAAACTTCTGCTGTAATTCTTTAAAATAATCCGCAAAAGTGGTGCTTCCGTATACTTCGGGTTCCCGTTTGCCCAATAGATTTAAGTTGGGTCCGTTGATGATCATTAGTTTCATGGGGCTAAAAATACAATAAAAAGAAAAGGGCGGTATATGCCGCCCTTATTATCGTTCAATTCTTATAAATCAATTAAAGGCAAACTGCAGACCTAGTCCAAAGGCTCCTACCTCATTCCCCCAATTATCACTGAGGCCAATAAAAGGTCTCCAGTCAAAATTAATGACAAATGGAACTCCGTTCATCTTAAAGTCAAGTCCTGCATGAGGGCGAAGCGCAAAACCATTTTCACCTCCATCCAAGAGAATGATACTTGGTCCAGCCCCTACATACCATCGCAATCCAGCGGCCCGTGCAAATCCTTTGTGGTACGAATACAAAGCGGTGATGATGGTCGCATTGTCCTCAAAACCCAAATCGGCCTGGCCGACATGATTGGAGGTAAAAAAATACTTGCCCGTGGCACCGACAAAAGTGAGATTGTCTATGGCATCCACACCCAGCCCCAATGCAGCCTTATAGCTAGTCTGGGCTTTAAGTGACACCGAACACAAAAGAACAAGTGTAAAAACAAACAGTAATTTTTTCATTTTTAAAGTAATTATTGGTTAATATTCATGATATAAAACTGTTGGGATATTTGGGGTTATAAACAGTTTATGCTATTTATTCATAATTCAGCTTTACTATTCGAGATAACTTAGTAAGCAATCCAATCCTTCTTTGGGTCTTTATCAGAATAAAAACAAAATCCCCAAGGTTGCAATTGAAAAATTACCATCATTACTAATGTTTACGTAGGAAACGTTCAATTCTGTGTTCCCTGTAATATTGTAACCTATTATGGGCCTTAGATAGAATCCTCCTTCATTGCCTTCATTTACACCAACGGCATAACCAACATCGGCTCCAAATTTGAAATCGTAGGTTGGGTATATCCTAAGGGAACCTGCTACCGGTATAAACTGAAAGTCATCAAATTCTGTCTCCACATTGATTCCACCTCCTGAAATGGTGGTGGTATCCCCAAAAGCATTGATAAATCCAGTTGCAAAACCTAAATCCAACAGTTCGGAAGCCCCAATATGGTAGGCTATATCCAAACCAAGGCTAAAACTGGAAATATCCGCAGCATCCCCTACAGGAATACCTGCAATTAAACCTGCTCTAAAATTAGTACGGTCCACGTATTGGGCCATCGATGAAAAACTAATGCCAACCATTGCTATGACCGTCAATAAAAATGTTTTGTTCATAATGTTAAAATTTGCTAAACACTTAAACGGGTCTTCAATGGATATAGTATCAACTCGTAATAAAAACCCTACAAATTGTAACATTTTATAAATTCAGCGGGAAAATATTTAAACCCAGCGCACCTCTTTGGCCCCATTTGACCAAATAGCCATTTGAATTGACCAATCACTAAAAAGACCAGTGAAGTCAAAAATTATTGTCATTATCTTTAATCCATGAACTGGCAACATGCATTGCAGGATTATGAGAATTATCTAAAAATTGAGCGTGGGCTCAGTTCAAATTCCATTTCCAATTACGGGTTGGACCTCCAAAAGCTGATGGATTATCTCAGCGAGCATGATATAACCGAGTCTCCAATTCAAATAGACCAAGAAACAGTTCAACAATTTATTTACGATGTTGCCAAAACCGTAAACCCAAGGTCACAAGCACGCATAATTTCTGGTTTGAAAGGGTTTTTTAATTACCTAGTTTTTGAGGATTACCGTGCTGATAATCCCATGGACCTCATTGAGACCCCAAAAATTGGGAGAAAATTGCCAGACACCTTATCGGTTGACGAAATAAATGACCTCATCTCCGCCATAGACCTGTCCAAACCAGAAGGAGAACGCAACCGTGCCATCGTAGAAACCTTGTATGGCTGTGGACTTCGGGTTTCTGAATTGGTGAATTTGAGGCTATCGGACCTTTATTTTGAGGAAGATTTTATTAAAGTGACCGGGAAAGGAAACAAGCAGCGCTTTGTGCCCATCAGCAGCATCAACAAAAAATACATCAATATCTACCGAAATGAGGTTCGTGTACATGTACCAATCCAAAAAGAGCACAATGATTTTGTGTTCTTGAACCGAAGGGGGAAACAGCTTACCCGCGCCATGATCTTTACCATCATAAAACAATTGGCGGAACTCATCGGATTGAAGAAAAATATCAGTCCACATACCTTTCGGCACTCCTTTGCCACCCATCTTCTGGAAAATGGGGCTGATTTACGTGCCATTCAGCAGATGTTGGGCCACGAAAGTATTACTACAACCGAAGTATATATGCATGTGAACCGGGTTCATTTGGCCAAAGTTTTGAATGAGTTTCATCCCAGAAAATAGAAACCTAGAATTTTAATCGTGTTCCTAATTTTAGCCTGGTTTTTGCACCTTCAAGGCCAATATCATAAAATTCTGGAGTTCCCACAGGCTGAACAATTTTGGCCTCAATCATCATATTGGGACTGACATCATGACCAATTCCATAGAAAAAATCCTGCCTTGGTTTGGGGTTGGGATGCCCTTTTCCCATGTTCTCCATATCCAATCCAATATTCATTAAATCCCATTCCCATTGATATCCTCCAAGGATATACGTCTTATCATTTAAATACTGCTTCATCTGAATTGGAATGGTAAATCTATCCGCGAAAGGTCTTCTATAATGTTCACCCCCGATACTGAACTCTGTCCTGTCAGTTAGGGCTAGATTGACCTTGAACCAAGCATAATTGGACAAACCATCAAACGTTGGGAAATCGTATCCTTCAATGGTCAAAGGCGTTTCTTGAAGTGTTGCAGGGGCACTACCGATTTGACCATATCCCAAGTGGGCAAATACCATCAATACTATGATTGTTGAACGGAAAATCTGTTTTGACATGGCTAGTAGTTTTCCTAAAAGTTACCACATCAATCTTGAAAAATGAGTAGGGTTGGCGAAATTTTAACCTTATAACAAATGATGGATTGCGACATCACATCAATCCTTATTCAACTGAATCTTAGAAACTTGATTCTGTTTTTTATACGGTCGGATGATTAAACGGGCCTCACGATCAAAGCGAATGTAGTTGTACACCCAATTAATGAAGACCACTACTCTATTCCTAAATCCAATCAAAAAATAGAGGTGGACAAACATCCATACAAACCATGCAAAAACACCTTGAAACCTGACCCCCTTCATATCCACGACGGCCTTATTTCTTCCAACGGTGGCCATGCTTCCTTTATCCTTGTATACAAATGGTTTCATGGGTTTACCTTCCACCAATCGGACTAAATTCTCACCAAGATTTCTTCCTTGTTGAATGGCTGGTTGGGCCATCATGGGGTGTCCATGTGGAAATGCCTCCGTTTCCATTTGTGCGACATCGCCAATGGCAAAAATCTCTTTGAATCCATCAACTTGATGAAACCTATTGACCCGTAAACGGTTACCTCTGCTTAAAAATTCTTTGGCATCCAACCCCTTGATTCCGATGGCTTGCACTCCAGCGGCCCAAACAAAGGTTGCCGTATCAAAGGTTGTACCGGTATCGGTGGTTACCCGCATGCCATCGTAATCCAAAACGCGAATATTTTTCCAAACATTCACGCCCAATCCTTCTAAAAAACGTTCGGCTTTTTCGGAAGCCACCTCGCTCATGGCGGGAAGGATTCGGTCGCCACCCTGTACTAGATTTATTTGTGCCCTTCGCGTATCCAGATCGGGATAATCCTTGGGCAAAATGCCTTTTTTGATTTCGGCCAGAGCACCGGCCAACTCCACCCCAGTAGGTCCACCACCCACAATCACAAAACTCATCAGTGCATCGCGTTCATGAAGGTCATCGGTCAAAAGTGCTTGCTCAAAGTTCTCCAAAATAAGGCTCCTCAGATTCAACGATTGGGGAATGGTCTTCATGGCCATACCCTTGGTCTCAATATTTTTGTTTCCGAAGAAATTGGTCTCCGAGCCGGCAGCCACGACCAAATAATCGTAAGTCACCTCACCAATATTGGTCTTTACCTGTCTCGTTTTGGTGTCCACTCCCGTTACTTTCGCCAATCGGAAGAAGAAGTTGGGATACCCTTGAAGCACTTTTCTAATGGGATAAGCAATGGAATCCGGCTCCAGTCCTCCTGTGGAAACCTGATACAATAAGGGTTGAAAGTTATGGTAGTTGTGCTTGTCCAACAGTACTACCTGCATTTCATTTTTCCTGAGTTTTTTGGCTAAGGCGATTCCTCCAAAACCACCTCCTATAATTACTACCCGAGGGTAACTGGATTGCGGAATATTCATGGTTGACATGTTCGCTAAATTACGGATTCCAAATCAGCCTATACCATTTTAAGATGGGTTTTTTAGTATATTTAGCACCTGACTCAAAAACTCCATACAATGAAAAAAATTCTCCCCTTCAGTATTGCCTTTCTATTTTTTGCAACTGCTGTATTTTCCCAAAAAGACGAAGAAAAAGTACTTACCGATTTAAATGGTAAAACTCAAAAATACGGTGACATTGCCCATACCATTTGGGAATATGCCGAAATGGGTTATTTGGAGGAGAAAAGTTCCGCTTTATTGGAAAAAACACTCTCCGATGCAGGTTTCAGCATTGAAAAAGGTATTGCCGGAATTCCCACCGCTTTTAAGGCTGAATATGGTTCTGGATATCCTGTAATTGCCATTTTGGGCGAGTATGATGCACTTCCCGGCTTGTCCCAACAGGCTGTTCCGGAAAAGAAATCTGCCGATAAAGCTGCCGGACACGCTTGTGGACATCATCTATTTGGTACTGCATCTACCGCAGCGGCCATTGCGGTGAAAGACTGGCTAACCGCGAATAAAAAACAAGGAACCATTCGTTTTTACGGTTGCCCTGCGGAAGAAGGGGGTTCTGGAAAAGTATACATGGTTCGTGAAGGTGTGTTCAACGATGTGGATGTGGCGCTTCACTGGCACCCCGGTGCTGAGAATGAAGCAAGCGCTGGTGCTGCCTTAGCCAATAAATCGGCTAAATTTCGATTCCATGGGGTATCTGCGCATGCCGCAGGAGCACCGGAAAGAGGTCGCTCTGCCTTGGATGGCGTAGAGGCCATGGACATGATGGTGAACATGATGCGAGAGCATATCCCCCAAGATGCCAGAATCCATTATGTGATTACAGATGGTGGAAAAGCACCCAACGTTGTTCCTGATTTTGCTGAAGTATACTACTATGCCCGACACGGAAAAAGAGATGTGGTCATCGATATTTTTGATCGTATCGTAAAAGCGGCCGAAGGTGCTGCACTGGGAACAGGAACTACCATGGATTATGAAATGATTGGAGGCACACACGAGTTATTGCCCAACCTGACCCTTCAAAAAATTATGTTTGACAACCTCACCAAAGTTGGCGGGGTAACCTACACTCCCGAAGAAAAGGTCTTCGCTGAAAAAATTGCCACCACCTTAGGTGCAAAATCCTTGGATATGGAAACCGCAGAGAACATTCAACCCTATCAAGAAGAGGCCAGAGCTTACGGCTCTACCGATGTGGGTGATGTAAGCTACACTGTTCCCACAGCTGGTTTGGGAACCGCTACTTGGGTCCCCGGAACTCCTGCCCACAGCTGGCAAGCGGTTGCCGCCGGTGGAACATCCATCGGAACAAAAGGGATGATGGTCGCCGCAAAAACCTTGGCCCTTACCGCCATTGATGTTTTCAAAAATCCGGACACCGTAAAAAAGGCAAAAACAGAACTGGAAGAACGCAGAGGTGCAGACTTTGAGTATATTCCCCTTTTGGGTAACAGACCACCTGCCTTGGATTACCGTAAATAAGGTTTTTGGAGTGGCATTGTAACAAAAACAGTTTTGTAGCTACATATAAGGCAAACTACTTACCAACCGTTGAACAAAGAACTGGAACATCGTTTTGTTACCGAGCTTGAGAACAATCAAAATATTGTTCACAAGGTGTGCAGCCTTTATACCAATGATAAGGATTCCCACAATGATCTCTTTCAAGAAATCACGATTCAATTGTGGAAAGCTTATCCAAAATTTAGGGGCGACTCCAAGTTCAGTACATGGATGTACCGTGTGGCCCTGAATACGGCCATCACTTTGTACAGAAAATCGAAAAGACGGGTACAGACGCAAGATTATGATTCGGTCGTACATAAAATTAAGACTGATGACTACGACGACACCGAGGAGCGTCAATTAAAATTGATGTACGATGCAGTGCGGCAACTGGGTGACATTGACAAAGCCTTGGTATTTCTCTATTTGGAAGACAAAGATTATTCTGAAATAGCGGAGACCCTCGGTATTACCGAGGTCAATGCCAGGGTGAAAATGAATCGGGTAAAAAATAAATTAAGAACCATATTAAATCCGTAGCTTATGGTGGATGAACTGGAACTTTTAAAAAGAGACTGGCAAAAGAAGGAAGCCGAGCTTCCCAAATTGTCCTATGACCAAATTTATAAGATGATCTGGAAAAAATCATCTTCCATCGTAAAATGGATTTTTTATATCAGTATCATCGAGTTTGTCTTCTGGGCCGGGCTGAACATCATTTTTAGCGATGCGGAATCCATGCAAGAACTCAAGGCGATGCATATTTACAGAATTTTGATGGTACTGAACTTTATTAACTATGCGATAATCCTATATTTTATTTATAGATTCTATACCAATTATCGGAAAATTTCCTTTACTGATTCCTCTAAAAAATTAATGAAGACGATTCTATCTGTAAAGAGAATAGTTACACAATACGTTTGGTTTAACTTAAGCATTTTCACCGTATATACTATAATTTATTCCTATGGAACACTGACCTATGGGTCAGAAGGAAAGGAAATAATGGAAGCTGCGTCCCAAGAAGGAAACACTACCATGTTTTGGGCAATGACAATTGCTTTTTCCCTTGTTTTTATTGCAGTATTGTTGGTGCTAATTTGGCTTTTCTACAAACTACTTTATGGAATACTGCTGAAACGATTGCGTCAGAATTACAAAGAATTGAAGAAGTTAGAGGTTTAGTTTCCCTTGTAGCTGTATCTTCTTTTTTGGTTCTCCTCTTCGTAAGCGGCCAATTCTTCCTTGGAGATAACTTTTAAGAATGATGGATGCTGCTCAATGGCATATTCCAATTTTTCCAAAATGGCTTCAATGGACTCATTTTCATAGTCAATTTCCAAAGGCGGCTTTATTTGCATGGATTGTAGAATACCCTTCTTTTTTACTCGAAGTCCCTTCTTATCAAACGAACGTCGAAATCCATCAATAACCACTGGAACAACCACCGGCTTATACCGCTTAATGATGTGTGCAGTGCCCTTACGAAGTGGCTTCCAAGGTGTTGTGGTTCCCTGCGGGAAAGTGATTACCCAACCATCATCCAATGCTTTGGCAATATTACTGATATCACTGAACTTCACTTGGCGATTCACATCTTCACCATTGGCGCGCCACGTCCGTTCTATACTGATGGAGCCTGCATAGGCTAAAATCTTGGTGAGCAAGCTTTTTCCCATGGTTTCCTTAGCTGCGACGTAATAAATGTTGAGTTTCGGATTCCAGAGATAACCAAGGTTTTTGATATTGTCATCCCTCCCCTTTAAACTGGCATTGAACACGTGGAACATGGCCACAACATCCGCAAAATAGGTTTGGTGGTTACTTACAAAAAGTACGTTGGTTTCGGGCAGATCACGGATAATTTGTGAACCTTCAATTTCTAGCGTATTGAATCCTTTATAGCGTTGGTGCGTCATCATACCGGCAATACGAATTAACCATCGTTTTAGGAACAGAATATGACCGAAAGGATTTTCTTTAAATAGGCCCATGGGGTAACTGTTGTTGGCAAATTTACAAAAATAGCCGTTAAAGCACTTGCTGTAAAAGCTCCCTGATTTCGCTCAACATCATTGCCGTAGCGCCCCAAACGGTATAACCATTTAATTTATAAGCAGGTACGTTTATGTTTTTTGCGTACGAAGTACTCAATAATTCTTCAATGAGATTGGCATCATCCAGAAAATCCTTCAGATAAGCTTCCACCACTTGCTCCACCTCATCCTCTTGAGGAACAAAGGGTTGCGGCTTTGGGTATAGCCCCAAATAGGGTTGAACCATAAAATTACTGGGCGGAATATACACTTCACTCAATGCCCGTATCACCTGCACGGAATCAGGGGGAACCCCTACTTCTTCATGTGTTTCCCGAAGCGCCGTATCCATTAAATCCCTGTCCTGTTTTTCCACTTTTCCACCCGGAAAACCAATTTGATTGGAATGTACACCCTCATATTTCTTACGCAGAATAAGCAGTAAACGCGTCTCCATAGAGGTATCTGGATAAAAAAGTGCCATGACTCCGGCCCGTTTTGGATTGATTTTCTTACTATTATTCTGCTTCAACCATTGAATCCGCTCGGTTGGGGACATTTTATAGTGGGATTCCTCCCCGGGAAGAGGTAGATTTTTTAATTTTAAAGCTATTTCACTAAACGCATCAAAATTCATGTTGTTAAGACCATTCGCTTTAACTACAAGTATACTATTATTTTTTTTCGTCTCCTGTGGCGAATCACCAAAAAAGAAAACCTCTTCAAAGGAGACAAACACCGCTCCGATAGATTCTGTTCAGCAAGAAGACCTTCAAGATGAATCCGAAGAGGAAGAAGAGGAAGCGTTTGTCCTAGATGAGGAAAATGCCATCGATTTCTTTTTTAATTACCAAAAGAAGCTCAAAAAAAACAAGGTTAAAATCACCACAACCATGGGAAGCTTTACTGTTCAGTTGTACGATGACGTCCCGTACCATAAGGCCAATTTTATCTATCTGGCCCGAAAAAAGTATTTTGACAGCACCCAGTTTCATCGCGTAGTGAAGGATTTCATCATTCAAGGTGGGAACTCGGACGACAGGCGAACTGCTCAAAAGCGGGGTGATATTGGAAGGTACTTGCTTCCACCAGATGCCAAAAAAGGCTACAAACATCACAGGGGCACTATATCCATGCCCAGCAGTGAACGTGATAATCCGCACAAGCTGGCCTCACCTTATGAGTTCTTTATTGTGGTCACCAATCCTGGCTCATACCATTTGGATGGCTCATATACCCCTTTTGGACGTGTGATTGAAGGGATGGATGTGGTGGATGCCATTAACCAAGTTCCCGTTGGTGATGGGGATTGGCCACTGAAAAATGTTTACATTCTTAAAGTGGAAGTTTTGTGAACCAATTAAAAAAAAATATAAATTAGACAGCCTGTGGAATAACTCAAACTAATGATACAAACTAAACAACTCATTTACTCAGACAAACAACAATCCTACGAAGGCGTTATCGCCTATGACGACACCATTACAGGTAAGCGTCCCGTAGTGCTGGTTTCCCACACTTGGGTGGGACAATCGCAATTTGAAGAAGACAAGGCCAAAGAATTGGCAGAACTTGGTTATCTGGCCTTTGCCATCGATGTTTTTGGACAAGGGCGAAGAGCCAAAAATGCCGATGAGGCAGAAGCCTTGATGAACGAAATGCTGGAAGATCGTCAAGAACTCTTGAACCGATTACTCCTAGCAGTGGACACCATTAAAGAAAATGAAATGGCCGACACCAAAAGGATAGGAGCCATTGGTTTCTGCTTTGGTGGAAAATGTGTTTTGGACCTAGCGCGGTCCGGAATCGACATGAAGGGCGTTGTATGCTTCCATGGAATTTTTGATCCTCCGGGCATTGAACACGAAGGAGATATCATGTCCAAAATTTTGGTGCTTCATGGTTGGGAAGACCCTTTTGCTTTTCCAAAAGACATTATCTCTCTGGGTTACGAACTAACCGAGCGAAATGCCATTTGGGAAATGGATGTCTTTGGCCATACAGGTCACGCCTTTACCAACCCCAATGCCAATGACCCAGACAATGGAATGGCATTTAACCAACTGGCCAATGATCGTTCTTGGCTGCGAATGACCCATTTTTTTAAAGAGATTTTCACCAAATAACCTCAATAAAATAAGCTTTTATAGAGCCTGTAATCCAATTTTTATTTTGGATTACTGGCTCTTTGTTTTTTTATAATATCCAAAGTTTTTTCCGTTAACTTTTTCAGTCCTTCAAAATCACCGTTTTGGATGATCTCCTTGCCGATGAGCTGTGAGCCCAATCCCACACAGGAAACTCCAGCACCGAACCAACCCTTCAGGTTGTCCTCATCGGTGCTCACACCGCCGGTGGGCATGATGCTCGTCCAAGGCTGCGGGCCCTTTATGGCCTTCACGAATCCTGGCCCATAGACCGACCCCGGGAACAGCTTCACGATCTCCACGCCAAGCTCCTCGGCCCTGTTGATCTCCGTCAGCGAGCCACAGCCCGGGCTGTAGGAAACCTTCCTGCGGTTGCAGACCATGGCCACATCTTCCTTTAGGGAGGCCGTGACCACAAAATTGGCGCCCAATTGTATGTATAGCGAGGCCGCCGCCGCATCGGTCACCGAGCCCACACCCATCATCATCCCGGGGAGTTCCTTCAGGGCATATTTATTAAGTTCGGCGAACACCTCATGGGCAAAATCACCCCGTGAGGTGAACTCCATGAGTCTGGCACCACCATCGTAACAGGCCTTCAGTACTTTTTTCCCCAATTCCACATCGGGGTGGTAGAACAAGGGTACCATCCCTGTCCCGAGCATTGCATTGATCACTTCTATACGTGTATATCTTGCCATTTTTATCCTTTTTATCGTGATACTCTTCCGGAGGCGTCGCCCCCCATCAATTTTTCCACTTCAGATACCGTCACCAAGTTGGCATCCCCAACAATGGTGTGCTTCAGACAGGAAGCGGCCACGGCAAAGTCCAATGCGTTCTGATCGTCTTCGGGGTACTTGATGAGCCCATAGATGAGCCCTCCCATAAAGGAGTCCCCGCCCCCGACACGGTCAACGATATGGGTGATCTGGTATTCCCTTGACTTGTATAGTTCCGCTCCATCATAAAGCACACCCGCCCAGGTATTGTGTGAGGCCGATAGCGAGCCCCTAAGCGTGGTGATGACCTTCTTGGCATTGGGGAACCTTTTCATCATCTGTTTGCAGACGGACAGGAATGCCTCCGCCTTCACATGCTCGCCCTGGGTGGTGATGTCCAGTCCCTCCGGCTTTATGCCGAAGTGCTTCTCGGCATCCTCCTCGTTGCCCAAAACGATATCGCAATATGAAGTGAGCTCCGCCATGATTTCCTCCCGTCTTGCATCATCGCAGTATTTCCAGAGCTTGGCCCGGTAGTTCAGGTCGGTGGAAATGGTGATGCCCATCCCGCGTGCCACCTTTACGGCCTCTATACAGGCATCTGCGGCACCTTGTGAGATGGCTGGCGTGATTCCCGTCCAGTGAAACCATTGTGCTCCATCAAATACTTTTTTCCAGTCCACCATACCAGGACCGATCTCTGCCATTGCCGAATGGGCGCGGTCATAAACCACCTTGCTTCCACGGCTCACCGCACCGGTCTCCAAAAAATAGATGCCCAGACGGTCGCCACCGTATATGATCTGGTCCGTGCCCACGTTTCGCTTGCGCATCTCCATAAGGGCGCACTCCCCGATATCGTTCTTGGGAAGCCGGGTGACAAAGTCCACCGGGATTCCATAATTCGCAAGGGACACCGCTACGTTCGATTCTCCTCCTCCGTACACCACATCAAAACTGTTCGCTTGTGAAAACCTCAAAAATCCGGGAGGAGCCAAGCGTAGCATGATCTCACCAAAGGTCACTACTTTCTTCATTTTCTAAATTCTTTAATTATTGTAAAAATGCAAGTGCTTGACTGTTGTTTTGCAAAAAAGAAGAACGCACCTAAAAATACAGTACGTTCTTCACTGGATAACTAAAAACTAACTCAAACAACTATTTTTAATTTCTTTAATCAGCAAATTCAATATCTCTTGGAACTTTTTTATGCCAATAAGACGCCAATATGGATCCCGTAATGTTCATCAAGGGGCCGAAAACGGCCGGGGCAAGTCCCATTGTAGAAATTTTTCCAAGTGTATTTGCAATGCCCGAGGCCAATCCGCCATTCTGCATGCCCACTTCTATGGATATTGTGCGTGCATCCCGCTCATCCATTCCCATTAAACGTGCAAACCAATATCCCAAAAAGTATCCAAAAAGATTATGAAACAATACAAGTAACAACAAGAGTCCACCAATATCCAATAAATTATCCCGCCCCGCTGCTGTGATCACAATAATTATTAAACCTATGGCCACCATTGAAATCAAAGGCATGGCTTTGTCCAACCATTTTGTGCGACCATGTAACAGATGATTGAACAGCAATCCAGCACCAATGGGTACAATGATCATTTTGATAATGCTCCACATCATTGCGAGGACATCTATTTCAACAAATTGACCTGCCAAAAGTTTCATTAACACAGGTGTTACAAATGGGGCTAAAAGAGTTGCCATAGAAGTGATGGTGATGGAAAGGGCCAGATTGGCCTTTGCCAAATAGGCCATCACATTGGAGGCGACCCCACTGGGGGAACAACCGATCAAAACAATCCCTGCAGCTATCTCGGGAGAAAACCCACTTATATCAGCAAGCACAAAACCCACCAATGGCATAATGGCGAGTTGGGCACTTACACCCACAAAAACGCCTTTGGGGGATTTTATTATCTCAGAAAAATCTTTGATACTCATAGATGTACCCATCCCGAACATGATAATTTGGATTAAGGGTATAATCAGATTTGTAAGTTTAAAACTCCCCACTTGAACAAAATACTGTGGCCAATACAAGGAGAGTACCACCCCTGCAAAAATCAATGCTGCAAAAATGTATCCTCTAAGTTGTTTGAAACCGCTAAAGCCAATGGCCAACAGCACAAAAAAACCTGTAAGCAAAAAACCTGTTCCATTAAAATTATTGCCCCAAACCATTACTACAAATGCAAGTAATGAAAGCCCTGCAAGAATCAATGAGACTTTATGTACGCCTATTTTATTCAAAATCCTTGATGTTTAAACGAATGTTCATTCTTTTTTACTTCAATTTAAAGGCTTGACGAGCCAGTAATTTCCAGTCCCCATCTTGACTTTTTTGGTATACCTGCATATTCCCTATCCGAATATCAACAGTCTTCCCCTCATTGGTTGCCTTGGCTTCAAAAACATGCCTCACAATTGCCGTACCGCCAACCATATGGATACTTTGATCAGGGTTCTGTATCATGGAAAAATTGAATGGTCCATGAATCACATCATCAATGAATTCCCTCTTGTTCTGAACAAGACCACTTGAATGACCATAGGTTAATTCATTTGAAACCAAATCCACCAATTGGATACTATCTGCATTAACCATTGCATTATTGAACTTAACAATAGCCTTTTCAACATCTGCAGTACTGGCCAACAAATTCTTATTCATATTTTTGCCAACATCTGCCTCTGGACCATTGATGCTCTTCTTGCACGACATCAATGTGAAGACCATACAGAAGGTTATAAGATATATTATTTTCATGCTGCTCTATTGGTAGTTTCCATTTTAGTTAACGGTTGTTTCTTTGCTCTTCCCTCTCTTTCAAAAAAGCATCCAATTCCGATTTGGGCATTGGCAAGTTTGGATATTTGTCCAACCACTCTTTAAAATCTTTTTCAAAAACCTCATCATCAACCACAAATGCCTCATTTACGTACTCATACTTATTGGTACGCATGCAAAATCTGTTAAATTCATCCCGAAGTGCCGTGAATTCACCTGAAATGACCACCTTTTGAACCAAATGCGCGGGAATGAAACTTACCCCTGTTGTCTTCGCCAAAACCACATCGCCAGGTAAAACTGTGACTCTTCCAATCCTAATTGGTCCATTTACCGATTCTATCATCATTTCTTTTATGGCCGATGGGTCGGAACCCCGTATCCATGCATTGAACCCTTCGATTTGGGATAGCCCCTCAACATCACGAACAGATCCGTTGAAAATGACACCACGTTTTCCCGCTTTATAAATGGCATTTCCCAGATTATCCCCGATTAACGTTCCATCCACCATTTTTCCATAACTATCTGCTACATATACATCTCCATCCATTAACTTAATGATGGGTGCATAGTTGGTCACCGGGGTTTTTGTACCTTCTTTCTCAGCCTGCTGCTGTACATAGGCGTCAAAATCCTTTCGAAAAGGCATGAACTGGGCTGTAACGACCCGACCTGACATGACCTCATCTGGATGTAAAATCTCCCATCCGTTTTCAAAAGGGCTGGCAAAATTCTCAAATTGATTATTGTATCCATTTCTTCTAAGAGTTCCCCATATTTCTTCCATGGAAAGGGCTTTAAGACGTTCCAACAATTTATCCGATACTTTGGGCCTTCCGTCTGAAGTGCGCTCCCCAGTCCATTCAGAAGTGAGTGCTTTAATGTTTTCTGGTTGCCAGACAACATTTTGCGATTGTAACCCAGCAACAGTGCATACAATGGCAATACATGTTATAAATGCTTTTTTCATAATACTTGTTTTTAAAACCTATTAAACTCTATTTAAATTAATTTCTTGATTTTACGGAACCCTGACCTTAATCAGAATTTTCTTTATAGTGTCATGCCCCTTTTTCTTGAAAGCGGGCCTATGAATATCCTGTGGTGAAAAAATGAAGAATGTGCCTGGCTTTGCCACATAGAATTTTCCATTCTCCACATTATAGTTCTCTACATCCCTTTTGGAATCGTAAGCTTCAGTTGAGCTGTGCTTTGATTTGCCCAAAGAAGCAACTCCCATGCCCGCTTTTCCCTCAACCACATACTGTAGGTCGTTGAAATTTTTGTGGGTCTCCCATTTTATTTCTTCAATACCCTTTGTGGGTCCTTCCGAAACAAATGCCATGACATTTCCCTCATCAATGACGTACCTCCCGGACTCAAGAGTTTCAAGGTTCCGGGATGCCAAAAACTCAAATGCCAGGTTCCACCAAATGGGGTTCTTGCAATACTGGCGGGCCAGTTCCTCCTTATTAATTGATTTATGAGGGTTTAACTCCAAGCCCTTGAGCCAAACCTTGCTCTTATACCATTTGGAAATATTTTCCTTGTCGCATGGGGTTCCAGTACTCTGCGCATTTGTTCCTATGGAACATAAAAAAAACAGCACTAGTACTAGAACCCTCTTTGCAAAGAGTTCCAATGAATTCATCATAATAGATCTACATTAAAGATTAATACCCTGGGTTTTGTTCAAACTCTTCCCTATTGGTAAGTCGATCTATCATATTGCTTGGAATAGGCCTTAGGAGATGTTTTTGTTCAATATTGTCCCTTCCTAGGGTATTATATAGTTGAACTCTTTCGATAAGTTTTCCGGTTCTCTTCAAATCTGCCCATCGAAGCCTTTCCGCTCCCAATTCCAAAGCTCTTTCATCCAAAATAAAATCAATATCCAAATCGGATTCTGCGATTTCCATATCCAATTCTTTCCCAGGCCAAGCGGCTCTGTGCCTAATGGCATTGATATGGTCAACCGCTTCTGGTAGGTTTCCTTCTTTCATCTGAGCTTCAGCTGCGATCAAATACATTTCCGCCAAACGAATTTCAATTACATTCTTGGTACCTACACCACTGTTTATGGAAGGTCTTAATGGATCTTTGTACTTTCTCATATGTGGAAAAAGCTCTCTGGAACCTGTTGGATTTTCCCCATTATACAAATCGTTAATATCAAAAACACCGTACTTCTGTTCCAGTACAGCTTCTTCACTATCTGGAATATCCCAAGGGACATAAATAAAGGCGGTATCTCCAATTTGCATATTACCAACCAAGGTGGATTCATTATTTGCTATCCAAGCTGTTTTCCAGGACTTGGCAAATCTTGAATCATTTTCACGGTTGGAAGCCAAGAGGTCAAAATAATACCGTGTCGCCACAAAACGTGGCCATGGACGGTCATTTTCCAAAGCCCTTGTCATACCGGGCTGAAGATCATATCTAGGTGTAAAGTATAGGAAATAAGCATTTCCGCTTCCATTAAGCCTTTCATCCTGAGAGAATTGAATGGACCAGATTACTTCCGAATTCACTCTATTATCCACATCCCATAGACGTGAATAATCATCCAGCAGCGAAAAACCATAATCATTGATTACCTTTTCTGCATATTCAGCCGCTTTATCGTTCTGATTCAAAGTAAGGTATACTCTGGCCAGCAAAGCTTGTGCGGCAGGTTTGGTTACCCTACCAAAATCATCTTGGGTTACCGGGAGGTATTGTTCTGCAAACAATAAATCTTGAACAATTTGATCATAAACCTCAGCTTCGGAGGCCCTGGTAGCGGTTGTTACCACATCCGTAACCTCTTCTGTTACCAAAGGTAAACCGCCAAAGTGCATTACAAGAATATGATAGTACCAGGCCCTAAGAAAATAGGATTCAGCAACTTTTTGATTTACAGCACTTTCTGACATTTCCTCAACTGCTCCAGCTCTTGAAATTGCTGTATTACAAGCAGCTATTCCTTGATAAAATGGTGCCCACAAGTTCCAAAGGACTGGATTGGCAGGCTGTATTCCTGAGTTGTAGGCATTAAACTCAATGAATGTTCCATCGGACCCATTTGTCCAAAGATCAGTTCCAAAAAACACGAGTGGCGCAAAATTGTTTCCCCCAGCAAACAGGGTACGCGTAAACGTATAATTGGAATTAACAAGATCATTGAATCCTTTCTCGGTTGTGAAGTACGAATTAATGGGTGGGGACACAATCTTTTCTTCTTCGAGAAAATCACTTGAACAACCACTAATAAAAGCAGTGATAACAACGAACAGAACTATATTTATATATCTTTTCATAACTGTTTTTTTAGAATTGAATGTTTAGACCAAGAATAAATGTTCTTGTTGCAGGATAAGAAGAAATTGTCCTTGTTCCATCAACTACATCTCCGGTCAAATCAGCTTTCATGTTAAAATCACGCATTTCAGATTTTGTCCAGTATGCCAAATTTTCCCCGGACAAATAGAGTCTTAATCCTGAAAGTGGGGTTTTCTCGATCAGGGAAGTTGGGAAACGATATCCCAAAGAAATCTGTCTAAGGCTTATTAAGCTCGCATCCCTATAGGTCAAGGTACTTCCATACAAGCCACCGCCTTCATATAATTGGTTGGGTCTTGGATAATTATTGGTTGGATTTGTGGGTGTCCAATAATCAAAAACCAACTTATTATAGCGTTTCTTGGAAAATGGTGCAAAAGATCCTATTGAAGCCATACCGCCCCAACGAATATAGGTCTGAAAAGAAAGGTCAAAGTTCTTGTAGTTGAAGGTATTGGTAATGTTACTTACAAAATCTGGCTGGGGACTTCCCAAAACCATTCTATCCGCATCGGTAATGGCGCCATCGTTATCAACATCCAAAACTTTTATCTGACCAGGCTCCTCCCCATAGCTTGCGGCTTCAGCACTTTCATTTTGCTGCCATATACCAATTTTTTTAAAGTCGTAAAAGACCTCAATGGGTTCACCAATGAACCATCTATTACCTACATCATCAACTTTACCATTATACAGTTCATCAATTTCGGTGTTGTTCCTGAAAAAGGTTAAGTCTGTTCTCCAATTGAACTCTTCAGTTGATATGTTCACGGAATTCAAAGAAAGTTCAAACCCTTTGTTTTTTGTTTTTCCAACATTTTGCAGTACTTCATCATACCCTGAGGTAATCGGAAGCTTACGGAACATAAGAAGATCGTAGGTGTTTGTGTTATACACATCAACACTACCTGAAAGCCTTCCCCCGAACAACCTAAAATCAACTCCTAAATTGTACACTGCTGTGGTTTCCCATTTAAGGTTTCTATTTTCCAATTCCGTGGGATAATACCCAAAACCTGGCACTTCATTCCACGAATAAGCACTCCTGTCCGCGCCACCTTGGGTTTGATATGGACTAATTCCTTGGTTACCCGTAACGCCATAGCTCAGTCTTAACTTTAAGTCGTCCAACCAATTCTCAGTACTCTTCATAAAGTTCTCATCAGATATCCTGTATGCTAATGCCGCTGATGGAAAATACCCCCACTTATGATCCGGTGAAAATTGAGACGCACCATCAGCACGGAGAGACAAGGTCAAGAGATACTTACTGTCATACCCATAAAATATTCTTCCCGCATAGGACAACAGATTGGTCTCTATCAAATTTGAACCCACTGAATTTACCAAGGTTGCACTTCCAAGGTTGTGGTATCTGGATTCTTCATACGGCAGGTCGCTAACCCCGGCTCCGCTTGTCTCCAATCTTGTGGTTTGGATTCCCTGGATTGCTGTTACCGTTAATTGGTGTTTTTCATTGAACTGTTTGTTATAGGTAAGGATACTTTCGTACAACAATAAATTATCCACACTATTGTCTACCTGTGCTGTCGCGGTACCTAAATTTCTGGCAAGTGAATAGTACCCGGCAGACTCCTTTACAGTTCTTAATTTAAAGTTGGTTCCAAGATTTAATCTATAGGTCAAATCTGGTGTTATCTTAGCTTCTCCAAAGACGTTCAGTACGCCTCCCCAACTTTTATTGTCCCATCGGTAGGAATCATATATATAATCTGCCAGTGGATTCAATAAAAGACCATCTGCGGTTGCAGTGAACCTTGGGGTTCCATCGTCCTCGTATAACTTGCCCAGTGGACTTGATTGAAATGCTTGGAACAATGCCGCACTGGACTTTCTCTTATTATAGGAATGATTGAGTAAAATTGTGGCTCCCCCACTGAAAATTGGTGAGAATGTGAAGTCCAAATTTGTCCGCATACTGTAACGGTCAAAGTTTTCCCCCGGTATTATTCCATCTTGCTGGAAGTAGCTTCCTGAAAAATTATATTTTACGCTCTCAGAGCCACCACTAACCGTTAATTGATGCTTCTGCTGAAACCCATTCTCATAAAGTAAATCTTGATAGTTTAAACCTTTGCCACCTTGTCTTAGGCTCTCAATCTCTATTTCATCAAATATAATTTCATCATATTCGTCACTAGTACCACCTTCCGGATAATCCCCAATTGCCCTATAAGCTTCTCTTGCAATCTCGGCATATTGCGGACCATTGGCATAAGGAATGGTCCCATACGCCGTTATTGGGCCTCCATAACTCTCAAAAATAAACCTTGGGGCTCCAGTAGCTCCCCGCTTTGTGGTTATGATGATTACACCATTGGCTCCCCTGGCCCCATAAATGGCTGTGGAGGAAGCATCTTTTAAAACATCCACACTCTCAATATCATAGGGGTTGATATCATTTAATGTTCCATAATATGGAGAGCCATCCAAAATGATCAAAGGATCATTGGTGGCCGTAAAAGAACGCTGACCCCTTAATTGTAGTTGGGTTGAAGCTCCAGGTCCCGTTCCGGAAGACACCACATCTAACCCAGGTATACGACCAACCATCCCTCCTTCAATGGAGGTCATTGGTATGTCTGCTATATCTTCGGTACTTACAGATGCAACTGAACCCGTAACATCTCTTCGTTTTTGTGTTCCATAGCCCACAACTACTACTTCATCCAAGGCTTGGGAATCTTCTTGCATGGTAACATCAATAGTGGTTGATACGCCAACGGGTATTTCTTGAGGGGCATATCCTATGGAAGTGAAAACCAAAATGGATTCAGGCCCTGAAACTTCAAGGGAATAATTGCCGTCAAAATCAGCAGCCGTTCCATTGGTCGTGTTCTTTTCGACTACATTGGCTCCAGGAATGGGTATTCCTTGGTTATCCACAATAGTTCCACTGACAGTCTTTTGTATAATCTTAGGCCCAGGTGGGGAGGTTTTTTTACTTTTCTCCTCAACATGTTGCGTCCTTTTGGAGAATCCTCTTTTTTTAAGAACAATCTGGTTCTTTACCATAGAGTAGCTAACAGACTGCCCTTCAAAAATCAAATCAAGAATTTCTGAAATTCGTTTGTTCTTTACTTTAAAGGAAATAACCCTATCCTCATTAATTTCTCCGGTTTTGTAAAAAAAAGTGAAATCACTTTTGGATTCTATTTTCTCAAGTACATTTTGAATAGTCTCATTTTCAACTTCTAGGTTTATTTTGGTATTTTGGGAGAATGAATTTGCCTGTACATTAAGTAAAGCGCATACCAATAGAATAAATGAGAGCTTCATAGTTCGGTTCTTATTAAGAATATTTCCCAGTATCACTGGAAACCAATCTATTTTTTGCATAATTTTGAATGGTTTTGATTAGTTAGTAACATTGCTATTTAAAATCAATCCTTGTCGGGAAGTGTTGCACCACTTCCCGATTTTTGTTTTTAGTTCATATCACCATAGGCATCTTCTTTTTTGTTTATTATAATTTTTCCATCATTGATTTGATAGTCAAAATTTGCACTTTCCTTGAAAGTGTTCATTAAATCAATTATTGACTCTTCACTGAACTTACCATTAAATCGTGCTGAGTTCAATTCAACATAATTGTTCTCTATTTCAACATTATACCGGCGTTCTATTTTTTGTATAATTTCCAAAAACGAATTATCATTGAAAATAAGCAGGTCTTGTGTCCATCCAATGTAATCCTCAACGTCAACCTCATTAATGTTCAACCCATCTGGTACCAAGGAAGCTTTTTGGCCAGGTTTTATAACCAAAGGTTTAAAGTTGGTGGCCATGGAACCATTGTTGTTTACTTGAACACTTCCTTCCACTAAAACGGCATGTTCAGCAGCACCTTGGTAAGAACTCACGTTAAAATGGGTGCCCAATACTTTAACCTCTAAATCATTGGCCTGAACAATAAAAGGGGACTTTTCGTCTCTTTCCACTTCAAAATAGGCTTCACCGGACAAGAATACTTCCCTGTTTTCACCAACTAAAAAATTAATTGGAAACCGCATTCTTGTACCTGCATTTAAATGGACCCGGGTACCATCTGAAAGAATCAGTTTAAAAGTCTTACCTCTTGGAACACTAATCTCATTATACACCAATTCTTTTAGGGCATTGTCTTTTTGATATTTGAGTACTCCCCCTTGTTGCGCGGCAATAACCTTTCCTGATTTATTGGTGATCTCACCAGCGCTCTTTTCACTAAGGTTACTTTTTCCCTCATCAGTATGAAGCACAATCATTTCTTCTTCAATCTTTAGCAGTTTTTCATCCTTCGCATTGTACTTGAAATATGAAAACAAAGCAAAGACCAACCCAATAAAAACAGCGGCATATTTAATCCATGCCAACCCATGAAGCTTCCTGACCTTGGGAGTGGTTTTTGGTTGGGCCTGTTTTTTAAGTTTTTCCCAGATATGCATTTTAACAGTTTCATTAAAATGAAGATCTGTCCACGTGTTGGAATCATCTTGATATGAATCCAAAAAACTTTCCAAAAGGCGTTCCTCTTCGGGAGTACAATTCCCATTAAGATATTTTTCGAATAAGCCTTTGGCTTGCTTTTTACTTGGATACTTCATTCGCTTTTAGTTATTTGGAAATGCTGTCCATCTATTACCTTAGTACCAGAACTCGAAGAAAGGTACCTGTCCATTTTAAATATTTGTCAAATTTTTAATGAAATTTTTAAAACAATGGCAAAATTGCAGCGTCAATATCACCATTTTCATAGCCCCAAAGATTTTGGTCAACAGAGAAGAAAGGCAGTTTAAATACAGAAGACAAACATCAAAGTGTGGTAAATCACCAATTGTTCCGGTGAAACTTGTTCCCTTAATGATTTAAGTGCTTTGCTGATTTGATTTTTTACAGATTGCGTTGACAAGCCCAATTCTACCGAGATCTGCTTATTGGACTTTTCCTCAAATCGGCTCATGATAAAAATTTCCCTACATCGAGGGGAGAGATTGTCAACAAGGCTTTTTACCAATGCTTCAAGCTCATCAAACTCCATTTTTTTGGAAGCGTTCAGGGATGCATCCACCAAATTTAGACGGGTTACATCTTCTTGTGTAAAACGTTGATTACGGAGCACCTTCAAAATTTGAAATCTTACAGCTTGATGTAAATAGGCCTTCAAATGTGTGATTTCGAGTTCCTTTCTCTTTTCCCAAAGATATATGAACACATTTTGAAGTATATCCTCGCAAATCTCCTGCTGCTTAAAGATATTCATGGCATAGAAAAAGAGTCTATCGGCATATTTGGAGTATATCTCCTCATAGGCCGCCACATCATCTTTTTTAAGACGAACGAGCAACTCTTGATCGTTTTCTGGCATTGGTTTTTGGCTGTTATTGACATAAATCTAAAAATTTTATTTAATAAATAACAATTTGATAATATTATTCTTACTTATTGATAAAATGTGAATTAATGTCGAAATCGATTGCATTAAACACAAAGGCCAGAGAATCTGTTCATTACGAAATGAAAACCTTCTGTATTGGAAATTTTGTTAAATTTTTAGATTGACCCCAAAAATGATTTGCCTAAAACCTCCGGCGAAAACACCAGAAGTGGCGCGGTTCAATCGTGAAGCGCGGTATACTTGGTCCGTAATGTTTTTTCCATTTACAAAAACGGTCGCATCAATCTTTTGCCCTAGTTTAAAATCATAATTGACAAAGGCATCAATCGTCGTGAAAGACGGTAGTTGGCCAATGGCACCATCCGCGGACTCCGCTTTAAAATTGTGGAATTCGGTGAATTGCTCTCCCACATGGTTCACACTGAATCCAGAGGAAAGTCCTTTCCAGTCATAGTTAAGACCGACGGTCATATTGATTTTTGGCGTATACGGCGCTTCGGCATCTTCAATCCCTTCATCACCAAAAGTGATGATACTTCGGGTAATATTAGAAAAATCTGCTGCATCAATGGTTTCATCCGCAAGCAAGGTTTCCCCTCCTCCATCATCCACATAAACTTCGTAGGCCGCCCGATTAGAATTCACTTTATTGATGTATTCCGTTTGAGTGGCCGAGCCATGAATCACCTGCGAGAAAAGGTCCCTGTCTTCCAATCTTCCTTCCATTACTTTGGAATGCATGTAGGTAGTATTTCCCAAGAGATGAAGTTCATGTTCATCACTTTTGAACAACTCTGCATCAAACGCCAATTCCACCCCTTGCACATTTACCTTACCCAGTTCTTGGAACACCTCATTTCGCCCTCCGGCATAGAAGTTTCTACTGGCGTTGTGGAAATAGGTCAATTGACCATTGATGCAATTCTGTAAAAGGCTGCCACGCCATCCCAATTCCTTGTTCCAACTTAATTCTGGGTCAATGTTAATGCTCTGACCTTCCAACGGATTGGTCACAACACCATCTTGCTCCACCAGAAAACCAAATACTTTGGATGGAGCGATCATGCCCTCGTAAACACTCCCAAAAAACTCACTACCCTCCGTTTTGTAATTAATGGTGATTCCAGGTAAAAACTGATTGTAGATATTGGGTTCCCTTCCTTCGGAAGTACTTTGCAGATTAGGGTCCTGCGACAAGGCAATCAGGTCTTGCCGGTACATATCCACGTGCTCAAAGCGCAAAATGGGGGTCACACCAAGTTTTCCAAAATTGAATTCATTTCGGATATACCCATTTGCGGACCAAAGTCGGTACCACAAATCTTTTGTGGTTGTTCCGCTTCGCGCCCAACGTGAATTATCGGCCTCCAAAAAGACATCCTTAAAAGTCTCTCGATGTACATTTATGCTTGCTTCCAGTTCGCTTGGAGCATCAAAAGCTTCCCAAGTAGCTCTCATGGTTTCCTTAATCCCCGATACTTTGTATATCCAACGGCTATCCGTAGTACTTTCGAGCCCATTTATGACCCTACCCACAATGACATAATCTTCATCATCAAATGTTCTTCCAGTCAAATACCCATAACGGTCATTGTAAATGGCATCACCGACATAATCCTGCACCTCAGATGCACGAACTTTCGCGGTGACCTGTCTCCACCAATCACGTTCAAAATCCGAAGCATAAATTTTCGAGGTAAAGCTAAGTTTTTCATTGGGCAACCATTTGTGAATGATATCCACCCCATATCGTCTCATGGTGAATTGGTCAGCATCCAACGGGTTCTGTGTATAATCGGTCTCAAACGTGAACGGAGTTTGCGAACTCAGGGACGCTTGGTTATCCTCAAACTGACCGCTCACCTTAAAATAAAGGGATTGGTCCTCAGATAGTTTGGCAAAAACTTTGGCATTGAGGTTTAAAATTTCAACCGAGGAATTATCTGTAAATCCATCAAATTTTTTGTAGACGCCCTCCACCAAGGCTCCCATATTGTTCCAAGTGCCACCATACGAAAACAGCCCGGACGTATAACTTCGTTGACCTCCGGTCAATTTTAATCGCAAGGTTGGTTTTTGGGGAGGAAGGGCCGTAATATAGTTGACGGCTCCGTACATATTATTGGGGCCATAGCGTAACAAATCGGCTCCTTTATAAACCTCAATGGAAGTAATTCGGTCACTTACCGGATTATAATATGCCCCAGGCGCAATGTAAGGTGCGGGTGCGGATGGTGTTCCGTCCTCCATCAACAGAACCTTTTTGGAACGTCTACCCCAAGAGCCCCTAATACTGATGTTTGGCCTGTTGGACAAACCCATATCCCCAACAATATTCACCCCGGGAATGGTCCGCAACACCTCTTCCGTGCTCAGTGGATTTATATTTTGAAGCGTAATAGGGTTTATCCTAAAGTTACTTCCCATAAACTCCGTTTTGTAATTGTGGGGCGAAGCACTGACTATCACTTCATCCAAGGTGGTATTGGCCCTTACCAGCGCAATTATACCCAAATTTGATGTGGCCGAGGTAAAGCTGATGGCTTGTCCCTCATATCCTAAATATTTTACAGTGATTGTCCCCGTTTGGGAAGGGGCAGTGATTTCAAAATAACCAAAATCGTCTGTGACGGTCCCTAGCTGCCCTTCTTGAATGATAATCTGAGCCCCGATAAGCGGTTGCAAATCGGTGGCATCAATGACTTTACCTGTGAGTTTTGCTTGGGAAAAAACCCAAAAATTGGATAAAAAAGCTAATACAACTAATAATGATTGGTAGGGGAATCTTTGTTTCTTCATTATTCTTATTCAGAATGCCTTTGGGAATTCCCTTCGTCCACTGAATGAAGTCTATAATTTCTGGCAGACGAGAAAAATGCGTTTTTAAAAATTGTTTTAGGTTTAAGTGAAAAGGATTTTATATCCACCGGAAGCAGTACCAAAAGCGCAGCGATAATAATCAGATTTTTCATGATATACTGACCCAACAAAGTCAAAAAGGGCAATCCACCACTGAACACCTGATCAGGGAAAAACAGCAGTGGCGTAAATGTGAAAATAATATGGACCAACGCCAGCAAGGTAACCGTTTTCCGGGCCACATTAAAAATCAGGAACACCCCAATCCAGGTTTCCCAAAGGGCCAGAAGAATAATGGATACCTCATCGGGAATCAGTCCAAATGTTAGGGTATGAATGGTACTCTTGGCCAATCCTTCGGCAGGGCTCAGGTCTGGGAAAAATTTCAATGCCCCAAACCACAAGTAGACCAAACCTATGGCGATGGCTAAAAGACTGTTTCTGGCGGTCTGTTTCATGTTGGTTGTTTTTTAGTTACTGAATTGATTCATCAACTCTGGGTCTACTTTAACCTTCTTGTTTGGAAAACGGAATGAAACACCCACATTGATCAAGTAATCGGCAAAAGCGGCATCCCCATTACGTGGATTACCCGTTGCTTCCTCAGTTTGTTTGTCGGTAACACTTTGCGGACGATCTCTTCGCACAGCAAAGGGCACGTTCAAGTTGAGTGAAAAATTATCCTTCATAAATGCAATCCCTGGATCTATGGACAATACATTCCCAGGACGTCTAAAACCTTCGTTCCCACCGATAAGGTCCTTAACAGGAACACCTTCATATCGTGCGCCCAACGATCCCGAAATGGTATTAGAGAAACTTTGGCTCACCCCTGCCCTCAAGGAGAACTGATCTGGAACGGCCATAATGGCCTCATTTTGAAGAATTGGACTCAACGTTTCCCTAAAGGTTCGGGTTCCATTGGTTTCCCGGGGATTGATCAGATAAAATCCACCTCCATAAGCAAAAAGTCTCTCTGCGATTTTTTGGTAGAACTGAAAATCGACTGTAATTCCAAAACCACCATCCCCAGGTTGAATACTTTGGTCAACCGGTCTAACTTGTGGGCTTCCTTCTGGACCTACATTGTAAAAAATATCTGAGGCATTGTAGCTTCCGGTGGGCAATTTAAGTCCCAATCCCAAAGCCAAGTTTCCATTTTGGTGCTTTTCCAAATCGAACAGCCAGTAACCGACGCCAACCCGGATATCAGCCAGACCACGGGAGAATGTGGTGTTTCGTTCTTCACGCCCATGCTCGTAAAGAGAAGATCGCGTATTGATAACAGTTGGAATAGTAACACTGGTGTATAACCTATCCGTAATTCCATAGGTCAGGAAAAAATCCCAAGAATGGGAATGGTTAATCACTTCTGAACCGTTGGCTACTCTATCGGGTTCTTCCTCGGTCCCACGAAAATGTCGAAATGATTTAAAATAGCGGTAGTTCGAGCCAATTTGAATGTCGCCCTGGCCCAAAAGGTTGCTTTCCAGCGTATTTCCCACACAGGAAGAAAAGTGGCGAATGGCCACACAACCCTGCGCATTGGAAGCATTGATTCCGAAAAACAGTGCGGTAATAAAAGTTATAAAATAAAGTGTTCTTTGAGTTTTCATGTTGGTGTGATTGGTTGTTAAAAAGGCCGACCTCAGCAGGACGGCCTATATCATTCAATGAAGATTACTAAACTTGAAAGCCAAAGTATAGCTATTAACCACACGCGTGAATTAATGGCGATGTAAAAAAGATTAATAAAGAGTTAATGGGGTTAAAAATGGGTTAACCAAATGGTAAGATGATCCTTATGCCTCCTTTTTGTAAATGTTGGGTAACCGAATGCCGAACAAAACAGCTAAAGTCCGTAATGCGATAACAACCATAATAGCCGAGAGATAGGCGTATTTTTCAGGTACGGAAAGCCAAGTAAGCAGAAAATAACTGGCTCCGCCCAAAATGCAGGTTGTGGCATAGATTTCCGTCCTCCGGAAAATCATTGGGATTTCATTACAGAGCATATCCCTGATCACCCCGCCAAAGCAAGCGGTCATGGTTCCCAAAGCAATGCAAACCACGGGCAAAAGTTCAGCTTCCAGTCCCTTTTCCACACCTACCATGGTGTAAAGACCAATGCCAATGGTATCGAAAAGAAACAGGGAGCGTCTTAAATATTTGAGTTGATTTACAAAAATAATCGCAAAGACCACAGCTATGAAAATGGTGACCATATAGGTAATATCCGTCATCCAACCCACAGGAGTGTTGCCAATAAGCAGGTCCCGAAGGGTGCCTCCTCCAATGGCCGTCACAAAGGCAATAATGAGCACTCCAAACAAATCCAAACGCTTTTCCATGGCCACCAAAACCCCAGAAATGGCAAAGGCCACCGTCCCCAAAATATCTATGGTCTGATAGAGCACGCTTACATTTTTTGGGTGAAATAGTTGTAGTCCTTCAAAACGGTATCCAAATAAGGGACATCATACAGCTGGGAATTGGTCTGAAGAATGCTATCAACCTTCACACGAAGTGCGGTCAGTGTTTTAAAATCCCCACTCCTTTTTGCTATGTAAAATGTTTCTTTGATCAACCGGACATCTTTATCCGTCAATAAGGTCACATTGGTAAATTGGGGCACATATTCATCATTGATTTCCTCTAAAATGGTGTGTGAAACCTTGGTTTTTCTTTTGGTGCTGATGACCACTGTACCCGCAGCGGCATCACCCACCCGTTGCCTTTTTTCGGAAAAAAGGATGCTCAAAATACCAATGGAACCCAAAAAAATCCAGATATCGACCAGCCGAAGCATCCATCGCACCAGCAAGTTGCTCCAATGTACGGGAGTACCATCCAAACGAACCACTCGCATTTTCAGTAACATCTTGCCCACAGTCTGACCGTTAAAAAGACTGTGCATCAAAAGAGAATAGAACATGGCCGGCAGAAAAATCAGGGCGACGAGCCCGCGTTGGGTCCAACCATCTTCATACACATACCCAATGGCATCTCCGATAAGATCTACCAAAAAAGCATACATGTACAGAATGAATCCATCAATCAAAAATGCCAAAATACGCTCGCCAATACTTACGATCTTATAATCTAAGTTGACATTTTGCGTTGTATTGATTTGGAGGTTACCCATATAACCTTAATTTTAGCTTTAGTAATTTCTACTTATGCGTGAGGCTGCCTTTGTGAAACAAAATAAGGAAAAATGGATTGCTTTTGAAAAAGCGATTTCATTTAGCAACCATACCGACCCAGATGCTCTTGTGGATGGCTACATCCAACTCACAAATGATTTGGCCTACGCACAGACGTATTACGCAGAAAGCAAGACTTTATTGTACTTGAACTCTTTGGCTTCGCAAGCGCATCAGAAAATCTACAAGAACAAAAAGGAATCCGGGAATCGCATCATTGAATTTTGGGTGCGGGAATTCCCGCTCTTTTTTAGACAATATCACAAGACACTGCTCGTAGCTTTTTTGATTTTTATGGTGGCCTCGGCAATTGGTTGTATTTCGGCCCTCAACGATGCCTCTTTTGTGCGACTCATTCTAGGGGATGCTTATGTAAACGAGACCTTGAACAATATTGCCATGGGTGAACCCACTGCCATTTACAAAAGTGGCAGCGAAGTGGGTACCTTTTTGGGAATTACCATCAATAATATTCGAGTGGGATTTTTGGCTTTTGCCTTTGGAGTGATAACGAGTATTGGAACGGCCTATATCCTATTCAGCAATGGAGTGATGCTAGGGGCATTCATTACTTTTTTCTACACCAAAGGCGTTTTTTTTGAGGCCAACCGACAAATTTGGTTACATGGCACCATCGAAATTTCGGTAATCATCATCGCTGGGTGTGCTGGGCTCATCATGGGCAACAGTATTTTATTTCCGAAGACATTTTCAAGGCGGGTTTCCTTTATGAAAGGGGCCAAGGATGGCTTAAAGGTCGTGGTGAGCACCATTCCTTTTTTCATTATTGCCGGGTTTATCGAGGGATTCATTACCCGTTATTCCACCATGCCGGATTGGCTTGCCTTTTTAATCATTGGTGGGTCTTTGAGTTTGATAGTCTATTATTATATCCTATATCCAATCTTACTAAACCGATCTTATGAACGATAAATACATCGAACTTAGAATCAATCGCGATTTTGGGGACATCTTAACCGTGTATTTTGATTTTTTAAAGCAGAACATCAAAAAATTCACCAATGTTTTTCTCAGCTATAATGGATTATTCCTCATTGGACTTTTGATCACCAGTTATTTGTTGGTCAGCGGGTTTGTAGGGATGATTTCACAAAACTCCGCTTTGTACGGAATCCAAACCGAACAAGTCAGTGAGGATACCTATTGGATTTATATCATTGCAGGCTTCTCCTTATTTTTCTTGATTTTTTTGGCAGTAGCCGGGCTAAACTTTAGCCTGAGTTCTTCCTACATGATCAAATATGATGAACATAAAGGCATGGGCTTTGACAAAACTGAAGTATGGAACCTTACCAAAAGTAAGTTCGGGAACATATTGGTATTCATTCTGCTTTTGATACCCATGTATGGCACCTTTTTTATAATCTCAATCATTTTTGCCTTTATTCCTCTTCTGGGAATGTTCGCACAATACATCCTCCAATTTTTTCTGGCTGCTTGGATTGGCGTTTCCTTCTTCAGCATGCTGAGCGAAAACAAGGGAGTCATTGAAGCCTTTGGCGAAGGATGGAATCTCGTCACCAAAAATTTTTGGAAGTCGGTTGGCGTCAATTTTATTTTGGGATTACTCAATGGACTGCTGATGTTCATGGTCATCCTAATTCCAGCCATCCTTATTGGAATTTATACCTTCCATGTCATGGAGAATAATGTGGATGTGGCCGGAGTTGTATCGACCATTGTTTACACGCTTGGGCTCTGCGCCTTCCTCATTCTAATGGTGTACGCCCAATGCCTTTCTCAGTTCATCAATGGTATTCTTTTCTATACCTTACATGAAAAAACCTACAACGTCAACACACGAAGTAAAATTGAACAAATAGGGCAATCTGACCAGTGATCAAATCGAGTCTCATCATACTTATGTTATTGTGGGCTTCCATTTCATTTGCCCAGAACGATTCCATTGTCATTCCCGTTGATGAAGGCTCTACCCTATCCGAGCGTCAAATCGAAGAGGATCTAAGCAAAAAATATACGGGCGAGGATTTTAATTATGATATAAAAACCGGTGAGTCTTCCAACCTGTTGGCACGCTTTATCCGATGGCTGTTGAATAGCCTTGGTGATATTTTTGGTTTGGATATCTCGCCGCAGACCCTACTCATTTTGGAATATATCATCTACGCACTTATGGGTGCCTTGGTGATTTTCTTGCTAATACGGGTGTTCGTCAATGAAAAATTCAATGCCATTTTCACCAAAAAGGCCAAGTCAATTGTGGATATTGACTTATCGGAGCAACATATTGAGTCTTTGGATTTGGATGCCATGATGAACGATGCCTTGAAAAACAAGGACTATCGACTTGCGGTACGGTATCAGTTTCTCAGAATCTTGAAACTACTTTCCCAAAAGAACCTGATTGAGTGGCATTTTGAAAAAACCAATGCAGATTACGAACGGGAAATAAAACATGGCAATCTTCAAGCGGCTTTTAAAAATGCTTCCTACCTCTATGAAAACATTTGGTACGGGGAGCAACCTATTGACGAAGCGGGATACGCCAAAGCCAGCTCCCGATTTTCCACTTTGAACAATTTAATTCAGCGATGACATGGACCGAAAATCGAAAATAGTCATCGCACTTTTCGCCATGGTGGTAATCATTATCATCATTACTGAAGTTGTTCGACCCAAACCCATCAACTGGAGTCCTTCCTATACATCAACGGATAAAATTCCTTTTGGTTGCTACGTGTTGTATAGCGAACTGCCTTCGCTTTTCCCAAATGACACCATTGAAACTGTGGATAAAAGTGTGTACGACCTTATGGTCGATAGGGATTCGAGCCTCAATTCGAACTATATGTTCATCAACGAATATGTGGACCTGGACGAACAGGAAACGAACCAACTTTTAACCTATGTGAACCAAGGGAACACGGTTTTTATCTCGGCTACCGGCTTTGGATGGCCTTTATTGGACACCTTGAACATCGCCATTGATTCCGACTACAATCTGAAGGAAGGCACCGCCTTTTTGAATTTGACCCATAACAACTTCAACGGTAAAAAGTTTGAATTGTCCCGGGGCGTTTTCAATTCCCATTTTACCAGTGTGGACTCGACAAATACCACCATTTTGGGGCATATCACCTATACCAAAGAGAACTTTTTGGAAAATGAGCCGGAGGTTACCGTCACCAAGCCCAATTTCATCAAGACCAAGTTTGGCAAAGGGCATTTTATTTTAAGCAGTACACCGCAGGCCTATTCCAACTACTACATGCTCAAAGGAAACCAGGACTATGTGGCCCATACATTTTCCTATCTTGAAAACAAAGGTCTTCTATATTGGGACAATTATAAAAAATCGGGGCGCATCATCATCAACTCGCCCATGCGTTTTGTGTTGACACAGGAAGCCTTAAAATGGGCCTATTACCTTACTATTTTGGGAATTTTATTGTTTGTGCTTTTTCGTGGAAAACGTGAACAACGCATCATTCCGGTAATTGAGCCCTTAAAGAATTCCTCCGTGGAGTTTGCCCAGGCCGTGGGGTCTTTGTATCATCAAAATAAAGACTATACGGACCTCATTCATAAAAAATTGAACTATTTTTTGGCGTATTTGAGAAATCGATATCAAATTGATACCTCGCAACTTGATGAAAAAACCATTCAAATTTTGGCTTCCCGAGCTGGAAAAGAAGTGGGAGAAACCAAAAAATTGATTGAATATATTGTGGGTTTAAAGCTAAAAACTACCCATACCGAACAAGACAGTGTAGAACTCAATAAAAGAATAACCGCATTTAAGCAGTAACATATGGAAGAAAACGAACAACAGGACGATGCATTACAATTCAGCAGCCGGATTGACCTGGCCCAATTGCAGGAAGCCGTTTCCCAAATAAAATCTGAATTGGGAAAAGTGATCATTGGCCAGCAAGACATGATAGAATTGCTCATCATTTCCATTTTGGCTAATGGGCATTCCCTCATTGAAGGGGTACCCGGTGTGGCCAAAACGGTGACCGCCAAATTATTGGCCAAGACCATGAGCGTGGATTTCAGCCGAATCCAATTCACTCCAGATTTAATGCCCAGTGATATTTTGGGCACCTCTATTTTTAACGTGAAGACTTCGGAGTTTGAGTTCAAGAAAGGGCCATTGTTTTCCAACATCATTTTGATTGATGAGATCAACCGTGCCCCGGCCAAAACCCAAGCCGCCCTTTTTGAGGCTATGGCGGAACGGCAAATCACCATGGATGGAACGGAATACACCATGGAGCCACCTTTTTTAGTGTTCGCCACCCAAAACCCTATTGAACAAGAGGGAACCTACCGCTTACCTGAAGCGCAATTGGACCGTTTTCTGTTCAAAATCAATGTGAGTTATCCATCTTTGGAAGAAGAGATTAGAATTTTGGAGAGTAAACATGAACAGAAGACCAAAATTGAGGAAGATTTGGTGAACAGCCTACTTTCTGCTCAGCAGATTTCCGATTACCAAAAGACCATTAAGGAAATCATTGTTGAAAAAAATCTGCTTAAATACATCGCTTCCATTGTGGACAATACTCGAACCAATGCCAATCTATATTTAGGGGCATCACCAAGGGCATCCATTGCCATCATGGACGCCTCAAAAGCGTTGGCCGCCATGAACGGTCGGGATTTTATTACTCCGGATGACATCAAAAAGGTGGCTGGTCCCGTTTTGGGCCACAGAATCATGCTGACCCCAGAACGTGAAATGGAGGGGTTGACTTCCCAGCAGGTGGTCAATCAAATTGTGGATAGTATAGAAATTCCAAGGTAACAGCGTGAAACGATTTTTTAGGCCCATATATCTTCAAAAACAGTTCTTTATAGTGCTGGTCACCCTTATTGTGGGCTTTCTGGTTTCCTATATGGTGCCAAATTTATTTGGGGCATTAAAGGTCCTTTTTTTCGTTTCTGTCTTATTTTTTATTGTTGATTCACTCCTGTTATTTGCTTCCAAAGGAAAAATTGAAGGTAATCGTGTGTTGCCCGACAAGCTTTCCAACGGTGATGACAACCCCATTCAACTAAAACTGGCTAACACCTATCTTTTTCCAGTGACCGTAAAAATCATTGATGAGATTCCGTTTCAATTTCAAAAGCGGGATTTTGGGCTGCTCAGCAAGATTTCAAGTGGTGGAAGCAAAGCGTATGACTACGAACTGAGACCTACCGAACGTGGGGTCTATTCTTTTGGAAGTTTGAACGTCTTTGCGATTTCACCCATCGGCTTTTTAGCCAAAAAATACACGTTTGACCAAGCTCAGGAAGTACCTGTTTATCCATCCTTTCTTCAATTGCAGAAATATGATTTGATTGCCTTCACCAATCGACTGCATGAATACGGACTTAAAAAAATCCGTCGGATTGGCCATACCATGGAATTTGAGCAAATCAAAGATTATGTTTTAGGGGACGATATCCGAAACATCAACTGGAAGGCCACTGCCAAACGGGGGCAGCTCATGGTTAACCAATACCAAGATGAAAAATCACAACCTATTTACTCCGTAATCGATAAGGGAAGGGTCATGAAAATGCCTTTCAATGGATTGAGTCTGCTGGATTATGCCATCAATGCCACGTTGGTCATCAGCAATATTGCCCTAAAAAAACACGATAAGGCGGGCATGTTTTCCTTCAGCAATAAGATTGAAAACCGGGTAGTGGCAGAACGCAGAAGTTCCCAAATGAACCTGATTTTGGAAACCCTCTACAATCTAGACACCAATTTTATTGAGAGTGACTTCAGCCGGCTCTACATTGATGTGAAACGCAACCTCAACCAACGGAGTTTATTGTTACTCTACACCAATTTTGAGACGTTGGATGCTCTACATCGTCAACTCCCCTATTTACTGGCCATGGCCAAACAACATTTGTTGGTAGTCATCTTTTTTGAAAATACGGAACTCAACGAATTTGCAGAGAAAACCGCCAATACGGTTCATCAAATCTTTGAGCAGACCATTGCCGAGAAATTTATTTATGAGAAAAAACTCATCGTGAACGAATTGCGCAAACACGGTATTCAAACCATCTTGACCAAACCCGAAAATTTGACCATCAACACCATCAATAAATATTTGGAAATAAAAGCGAGAGGGCTTATCTAATTAGTACATAATAATTTACCAACTGTTTGGAAAGTCCCAATGTAGTTAAATGCGGAAGTTCATCTCCATTTACCAAATAGATGGGTGGGCCATCATCAAACGGAAAATCCATCTCATAAAGATTTGAATATCTTCCCCTGAGCCTGCCGTTACTATCTTTTTTGGAAAAAATATCCACCGCCAAACCCACGGTCACACCTCCCAGAACAGTTGCCAAGAGATCATCATTATCCCATGAGTTGGTCGGCTGACCGGAATCTATAGCTTCTTTGGCCAAACCCGCCAAAGCACTTCCCGTAACAGCACCTACAAAAGTCCAAACTCGGTTGCCTTTGGTTGTTTGTTTGGCAATTCCTGCGCCTGCAAGACCAAAAAGACTTCCTCCCAAAAAATGGAGCGTTTTATCTCGTTCTATTTGCCCATAACTGTATGAAATGAGCATAGATAGTACCAACGTGGGGATTAGTGTTCTCATGCGGGGTAAAAATATTGAAAGTTGCAGAAACTTTCTTTGCCGTTCACCTAATAGTCTTGCAGTTCATCCTTAGCTTGGACAAATTCGGCCATGAGGTCAGCCACAATCTGGGCTGCGGGCTTAATTTCATGAATTAAACCAGAAACTTGACCGATTTCCAATTCGCCCTCTTCCATGTCACCTTCAAACATTCCTTTTTTGGCACGTGCACGTCCCAATAACGTTTTTAATTCGTCAACCGAAGCACCTTTGGCGTAGGCTTCTTGCACATCTCGATAGAATTTATTTTTGAGAAGTCGAACTGGAGCCAATTCTTTGAGGGTAAGATGGGTATCGCCCTCTTGCGCATTTACGACCCATTGTTTAAAAAGTTCATGGGATGATGCTTCTGGGCTGGCCACAAATCGACTCCCTATCTGAACGCCGTCAGCCCCAAGGACCATCGCAGCCAACATGGCCCTTCCCGTGGCAATTCCACCTGCGGCTATCAATGGAATAGTAATTTTTTCCTTTACGGACGGAATCAACACCATGGTAGTGGTTTCATCCCTTCCGTTGTGCCCTCCTGCTTCAAAACCTTCAGCTACAATGGCGTCCACACCCGCCTCTTGGGCTTTTAAAGCAAACTTTACACTGCTGACCACATGCACCACGGTAATGCCTTTTTCTTTAAGAAAAGGGGTCCATGTTTTGGGATTTCCTGCGGAAGTGAACACAATTTTCACCCCAGAATCCACAATAATCTGCATCAAACGGTCAATATCTGGATAGAGCATAGGAACGTTCACCCCAAAAGGTTTATCAGTGGCTTTTTTGCATTTTTCAATGTGTTCCTGAAGGACTTCAGGATACATACTGCCCGCCCCCAACAATCCCAATCCACCTGCATTGGAAACGGCGGAGGCCAAACGCCAACCGCTGGCCCAGACCATCCCAGCTTGAATGATGGGGTATTGTATTCCAAAAAGTTTAGTGATCCTGTTTTGCATTCTGGATGAACGAGTTAAAATTGAACATCATTCTTATATCGGATTGCATCAATAATCTGTGAATCGGATTCAGAGGTTTTACCCACCCAAATAGTCTTCTTGTGATTGATATATTTCCAAGTGTATACTTGAACAATAGAATCCTTTAACCTATCCTTTTCATTCAATAAAAATGAATCAAACTCGGGGAGCCCATGATTGATGTTTACATCATAATACAACTGGGGGGACTCTTTGAAATACTCTTCTTCGGCGAAGGTATAGCTTGTGCCTATTAATTCATCAATGGTTTCCACTGGGGAATGCCAGATATCAAAATACCAAGAAGCAACTAGACCTAGAATCAAGGCTATAACCAAGGTTCGAAATATTTTCATACCTAAATATAGGTATTATGAAATTACCCCAGACCCCACCAATTCATCATCGATATACCAAGCAACAAACTGCCCTTCGGTTATGGCGGATTGTTTATCCTTGAAGTCCACATACAATCCATTCTCTATTTTATAGAGGGTGGCGGGTTGCAAAGGTTGTCTGTATCGAATTCGGGCCATGACCTCCAAAGTTTCATCCACTTTTATAGCCAAATCAGGACGTATCCAATGTAGTTCGTCTTCCTTCACAAAAAGGGTATGGCGGTATAATCCGGGATGTAGTTTTCCCTGTCCGGTGTAGATAATATTTTTCTCCACATCGGTATCAATCACGAACAAAGGTTCTTTAGTTCCCCCAACATTGAGTCCCTTTCGCTGACCAATGGTGAAATAATGCGCACCTTGATGTTCGCCCACCACCTTTCCATCCGTTTCTGAATAGAGGGGCTTTTCCGCATTGAAGGCCAACTCTTCCCGTTTATTGTGAAAAGCAGGAGCTACAACCGAAAATTGCGAGGCATCCGTGGGTACTTCAACAATGACTCCCTTTTTGGGGCTCAGCTTTTGTTGCAAAAATTCAGGCAAATGCACCTTTCCCACAAAGCAAAGTCCTTGGGAATCCTTTTTGTCTGCCGTAATCAAGTCATTGTCGGCGGCAATCTTTCGAACTTCGGGTTTGGTCAATCCGCCAATGGGAAACAACGCTTTGGAGAGCTGTTCCTGCGACAATTGGCATAAAAAATAGGATTGGTCCTTGTTCTTGTCCACACCGGCCAAAAGTTGGTAGGTTTCGGTACCATCCGCATTTTTGATGGTTCCTTTTCTACAGTAATGGCCTGTGGCCACATAATCCGCTCCCAATTGCAGGGCGATTTTTAGGAATACATCAAATTTAATCTCGCGATTACAAAGCACATCTGGGTTGGGGGTCCTACCCTTCTCATACTCGCTGAACATATAGTCCACAATGCGCTCCTTGTATTCCGCACTTAAATCCACAGTTTGAAAAGGAATTCCAAGCTTTTCGGCCACAATCAAAGCATCATTGCTATCCTCGACCCAAGGACATTCTTCGGAAATAATGACAGAGTCATCCACCCAATTCTTCATAAAAAGGCCAATCACCTTGTATCCCTGCTCTTTTAAAAGATACGCAGTGACACTGGAATCCACTCCTCCGGAAAGTCCAACAACAACCTTTTTCATTGTTCTCAATTATGGGTACAAAAATACAAAATAGTCTTCAGTGACCGTATGTAGTCCGCAGTTTGGACTTTACCTTACAAACCGCGGTAAATAGCACAGAAATTTTTGTTTTAAAATGAATTTTTGATAGCCATTTATCGATAGAGATTACCGTTCGTCGATGACACATCAAAAGGGTTCCTTTTACCATACAAAAAACCCTGTTTTGACAACTATTAATTTTTTTAGCTGCTATTATGCTGCATCTTTGGAGTCCCAAATCTTTCCAAACTACACCTACAAATGGAAAACTCCCCCAAGAACTTGAGGGAGTTTTTTTATTTTGGAATTACCCTTTAATTATCTTCCTCTTCTTCTAGAATATCGATGATTTCATAACCGTCTTCAACCGCCTTATATACGGCTTCATTGAGTTCGTAGGCGGGAATACCATCAAAGTCGATTTCCTCGGCATCTTCGGGAAGTTCTTTTACAACAGCACCGATGGGTGTTTCGGATACCTCATATTCCCCATCAATTTCCGTGTAGAAAACGCCATCGGCATACCGATAAGGGATACCCCTAACAGTGAGCATTACAGCAGTTGCAGGCAATACCCGCAAACGAAAACCTCTTGGTGGAAATGTCCGTACATAGATTCCTTTTCGTTGGATGTAATACATTCCCCCTACGGGATAATATGAAATTCTTCGGTACACAATGGGTCGTGTGTTGGCCGGCAAACGCCGTAGGGTTCTTCGAACCACACGTCGGTTATGCCTGCGCACTTTACGCCGAATAACCCGTCTTTCATTTCGCGGATAGACTTGGGCTTCCACATATTCCATGGTACCTATGGACAAAAAAGCCAATAAGAAAAGTACTAGATGTAGGTGTTTCATAGTTTTAAAATTTATGGTCAGATGCGTCTAAGACTTCCAAAAAGCCATAAGGTTTAATGGCCAACCAAAATTTATTTTAAAACTATCTTCGCCCGCCTTTTTTCTGTTCTTCGGCCTGCTCCATCATCTCACGCATCTTACGCTGGAACTTGTTCTCTTTTTTCGGCTTTTTCTTGTTTTCCTGAATTTGGGCATGGATTTTATCCTCATCCAAAATGTAGTTCTTAATGGCCAACATGATAAAGATGGTAATCAGGTTGGAGATAAAGTAGTACAAACTCAACCCACTCGCATAGTTGTTGAAGAAGAACAACATCATAATGGGCGATAGGTACATAATGAACTTCATATTGGGCATGCCAGGTTGTTGTTGCATCTGCATGCTCTGGCCTGTGGTCATCATCATATAAAAGAAGATGGCGATGGAGGCCAAAATCGGGAACAAACTTACGTGATCTCCATAAAAAGGAACCGTGAAAGGCAATTCAAAAATGGTGTCATAGGATGATAAATCATCTGCCCACAAGAAGGATTTTTGTCGCAATGAGAACGATGTCGGGAAAAACATAAACAATGCATAGAAAATGGGCAACTGCAACAATGCCGGTACACAACCGCTCATAGGGCTCACCCCTGCTTTGTTGTACAGCTTCATGGTCTCTTGCTGCTTTTTCATGGCGTTGTCCTTGTACTTCTCGTTGATTTCAGTAATCTCAGGCTTCAATACTTTCATTTTGGCCTGTGAGAGATAGGATTTATAGGTTACGGGAGATAATGCCAATCGCACTACAATGGTCATTACCACAATGGCAATACCAAATGGCAGGAACGAACTCAAGAATCCGAAGAACGGTGTAAACACATACCGGTTGATCCATCCGAAGATGCCCCATCCAAATGGAATGGATTCAACAATAGCAAGGTCTTTATAATCATCCAACACCTTAACATCAGTGGGACCATAATACCAGTGCATATTCTGGGTAAGCTCGCCCCCTTGAAGCTCCAATGGCGCCTTTGTACTATATTCTTTGGTAAACAAGATGTCCTTGCTCTCCTCCTCTACCAAATTCTTGGAACTGAGATGAGCTGTTTTAAAATGTGTATCAGTTGCTAAAATGGAACTGAAAAAATGTTGACGGTACGATAACCATTTTACATCCTCTTCGGTCTCTTCATCCAAATCGCTGCTTTCAGAAAGCTTACTGATTTTATCCCCTTCGTGATTGTAGGTCAAGCGGGTATATCGGTTTTCATAACGTACACTCTGATCTTGACGAATCGCTTTTAAATCCCACGTCAACTCAATAGGTTTGGAGCTATTGATTATACCGTTCAATCCTTGGGAACGAACCGTAAAATCCAACAGATACTCACTAGGTTTCAATTCATAGCGATATTCCAAAAACTGGTTGTTGGCGACTTTGGCCTTCATGGAAAGCACTTGATTGTCGCCACTTTGGGTCAAAGAAGGCTCAAAATACAAGTCCGATGTATTAAGTACCCGGTTGTCATTGGTGGAAAAATTAAGAGCGAAGTTGGCATTGCCATCCTTCACCAAATATACAGGAACTGAATCATGGGTAACATACTCCTTCATTCTGGCCTCCACAATCTGTCCACCCTTATTGGAAACTTCCAAATAGAGTACTTCATTCTCCAATCTGGTAGTTCCATCAGAAGTTTGGGTAAAACCAAAAGCACCCACCGCACTTTTATAATTGGCGACCGCGGTGGAATCCTGTAAATTAACGGGCTGTGATTGGTTTATTGGAGCGGTTTTGGTTTCTTCCTCTGCTTTTTTGGCAGCAGCTTCAACCTGTTCTTGTTCTGCTTTTTGCGCCTCCAACTCTTCTGGGGTGGGCTGATTTTGGTAAAACATAAAGATGAGTATCCCAAAAATCAGTACAAATCCAATAATGGAATTGATATCCAGCTTCTTCTCTTCCATGAAAATTATTTAGTAGAAATCTTTTATCGGTATTTCAGGTGGCAAATATATGTCCAAAACCGCAGTTTATGCCAAACTGGCATTCTTTTGTTGAAGTTTGTGCGATAACACCGCTTTTACAAACCCCACAAATAAGGGATGCGGGCTAGCCACTGTACTTCTGTATTCTGGGTGATATTGTACGCCAATGAACCACGGATGCGAAGGAATCTCAATGACTTCCACCAATCCAGTCTTGGGATTGAACCCTGTGGGCATCAATCCGGCATCTTCCATTTTCTTTTTGTATTCGTTATTGAATTCAAAGCGATGACGGTGACGCTCTGCAATATCGGTGGCCCCATATACTTTTTGCACCAAACTGCCTTCACTCAAATGACAGTCCCACGCGCCCAAACGCATGGTTCCCCCCATATCTTTGATGGATTTTTGCTCTTCCATCAAACTAATGACAGGATGGGGTGTGTTTTTATCCATTTCGGTGGAATTGGCACCTTCCAAGCCCAAAACGTTTCGGGCAAACTCAATAACAGCCATTTGCATCCCTAAACAGATACCCAAAAATGGAATATCATTTTCACGGGCATATTGAACTGCTTTTACCTTTCCTTCAATACCACGTTCACCAAAACCGGGTGCCACCAATAGACCATCCAAGCCCAACAGCTTTTTGTCAATATTCTTCGCATCAAGATGTTCTGAATGGATGGACCGTACTTCAACCTCAACCTCATTGGCCGCTCCAGCATGGATAAAGGCTTCTTGAATGGATTTATAAGAATCGGGCAACTCCACATATTTTCCAATTAAACCGATAGTGACTTTGTTCTTTGGATTTTTATGTCGCTTTAAAAACTCTTTCCATTGGTCCAAATTGGGCTCGGTATCATTGGGTAAGGCCAATTTTTCCAAAGCCACGGTATCCAGACCTTCTTCTTGCATCAAAATTGGCACATCATATATGGTAGAAGCATCAATGGATTGAATCACCGCTTCTTTTTTCACATTACAAAACAGTGCAAGTTTTTGTTTGATGTCCTCGGAAATTTCATGTTCGGTACGGCAAACCAAAATATCAGCTTTGATACCGCTTTCCATCAACGTTTTTACGGAGTGTTGGGTTGGTTTGGTCTTCAATTCGCCTGCGGCGGATAAAAACGGAACCAATGTTAAATGTACTACAATGCCGTTGTGTTCTCCCAATTCCCAAAGCAATTGTCGAACGGCTTCAATATAAGGTAGTGACTCAATGTCACCCACAGTACCTCCAATTTCGGTAATAACGATATCATACTCCCCGCTTTTACCCAAATTTTGGATTCGCTCCTTGATTTCGTTGGTAATATGAGGCACCACTTGGACGGTTTTTCCCAAAAACTCACCACGGCGTTCTTTTTCTATGACGCTTTGATAAATTCTTCCGGTGGTTACATTATTGGCCTGTGAAGTGCGAACATTCAAAAAACGTTCGTAGTGGCCCAAATCCAAATCGGTTTCGGCACCGTCATCGGTCACATAACACTCGCCATGTTCGTATGGATTCAGCGTTCCGGGATCAACGTTGATATAGGGATCTAATTTTTGTATGGTGGTGCGGTAACCCCTGGCTTGCAGCAGTTTGGCCAAGGATGCGGCGATGATTCCTTTCCCCAAAGAAGAGGTAACGCCTCCCGTAACGAAAATGTACTTGGTCTGTGACATATTGATCTTTCTATTACGGGGCGTAAAGTTACAAATTGCCGCGCAGAAATCAGGAGGATTCTTTTGGAAATTCTTTTCGGAGCTTTCTTATGAGCGGTTCCAAGCCTTCATCCTTAATGGTGAGCATGGTATTGAGGTAATTTCCAAGTTTCCCATCGGGAAAGCCCTTTTGCCTGAACCAGACCAGATAAGCCAAGGGCAAATCCACCAAATAGCGACCCTTATATTTTCCAAAGGGCATTTTGTAATGAGCCAGTTCCAAAAGTTGTTTCGGGTCGGGTTGCATTTCCATTTGTAGGTCTAAAGTACTATCTTTCGGGGAACAATCATTACCAATAATGAAACGAAGAAATTTTATTGCCACTGCCGCTGCGGGTTCCGCCGGTTTGGCATCCGTGTCCGGCTTTGCACAGGACAACACCCAGAAAGAATTCAAATTGAAGAACAACATCAACCACAGTGTGTGCGAGTGGTGTTTTAATGATATTCCCTTTGAAGAGTTTTTACAGACCCTGAATGAATTGGGCGTAAAGGCCATTGACTTGGTAGGACCTGATAGATGGCACATCCTTAAAAAATACGACATCTATTGCTCTATGTGCAACGGAGCGGAAATTAGTTTGACCGAGGGATGGAACAACCCCAGATACCATGAACAGTTGATCAAAAACTATACGGAAATCATTCCAAAAGTGGCCGAGCATGGTTATACCAACTTGATTTGCTTTAGTGGTAACCGAAACGGCATGAATGATTATGTGGGGCTGCAAAACTGTGTGGATGGACTTTCCAAGATTATACCGCTGGCCGAAAAACACGGTGTGGTCCTTCAAATGGAGCTTTTTAACCAGCAAAACCACCCTGATTATATGTGCGACAACTCCCTCTGGGGGGTAGAACTCTGCAAGCATTTGGGCAGCGAGAACTTTAAATTGTTGTTCGATATCTACCACATGCAGATTCAGGAAGGTGATATTATACGTAGTATCCAGAACTACCATCCCTATTTTGGCCACTACCATACCGCTGGGGTTCCCGGCCGCCATGAGATTGATGAGACCCAAGAGCTCTACTACCCTGCTATTATTAAAGCGATTCACGCTACTGGATTTAAGGGCTATGTGGCCCAAGAGTTTATTGCAACTTGGGACGACAAGATTGCTGCTTTAAAAGATGGGTTTACGCGATGTGATATTTGATTGGTCTTTCGAACTTCTTTTCAGTCCCTTTATGAATGCTGAAATTGCAACATACAATGCCCAACAAACCGCTTCGGATGAATTGATCACCAATGCGCTTGCTGTGATCATTGACCAGGAACTGACAGAAGCCGAAAGCAAAATATGGCATGGGCATCCCGTTTGGTTTTTGAGTGAAAATCCCATTGTGGGCTACAGCAAACAAAAACAGGGCGTTCGATTGATGTTTTGGAGCGGGGCCAGTTTTGATGAAGATGATTTGAACGTGAAGGGGAAGAAATTCAAGGACGCCTCCATTTTCTATACCGATGTTGCCGAAATTGATGAAAGCAAACTACGGTCGTGGCTCCAAAAATCGAAGAAAATCCAATGGGATTATAAAAACATCGTGAAACGGAAAGGGCGACTGGAGCGGCTACACGTATAAAATCCAATCCAATGATACTGTTGATGGATTTGTTATTTCAGTTGAGGGATTGAAATGAATGAAAAGGAAGATTATTTTAGAATCCACCGCAATGGTCAAATACATACGTTAAGTGACCGGATTCCCTTCAGATGGAACGAATTCTTGCTTTTTTCATCAGCTTCAGTTTTGTTTCTCATTTTTTCGTTTGGTTGGTTGGTAGGTCTCTATGTGGCACTGCTAACCACCATCGTCTACGTATTTTACAGATTTGCCGCTTGGATTTACTTCTCGGAGATACAAATTGATGTAAGGAATGGAAAAATGACCAAACTGAAAAAACTACTTAATAAGGTACAAAAGGTGGAATTGATAACCGATAAGTTCAACCCAAATCGATTTGAATATATTGAGCTGTCACGAAGCGGAAAAACGAAGTACCTTTTGAATTATAAAACTCATAAGAATAATGAGCTATTGATTTTAAAAAACAAGAGAGACAAAGAAATAGTGGAAAACTATATCAAAGAACATATTGTCTTTCAAGTTAAATAGTCTGGCCTTTTTCTCTACTTCTCAGCACCACCGTTAATTTTCTCAACGCCGTAGCCACCTCCTGTAACTCTACTCGGGAAAAAGTATCCTCTTCCACATAAAACAACATTTCCACAGCCAAGTCCAACCAGTTGGCCAAAGTTTCGAGTGTGCCGTATTGGTCTTTGATGAGTTCTCGTAATTCATTTTTATTTGGCATTTTGGAATCTATTTCTTAGTCGTGGGAGCAAGTTGGCCATTTTTGTATGATTCTTTAGCCTGATATATCGTACCATAGCATAAAAACTGCTAAATATGTTTATTTTAGAAATTAACTAGATATCAACCTTGATTGACCAACCTCAACCATGATTTAATTCTTCAGAAAAATTAGGTGGCTTCACCTTTCCTCATCCCCAAATTGCACATCCATTTTTTATCAGGTTTGCGAAATATCCTTGACTCCATGGTACATTAGAGTCCCTTTTTGCAATAGCGTCAATAATTTGAATCATTTCCAACAATCCTTTTCGAAGGGAAGCTGTATACTATTGGCACATCCAATAAAAAACAGTTATCATGAAAAAATCCAATTACACCACCTTTTTCTTAATGCTGGTTTGCTCCGCTATTTCCATGTACATCACCATGTATTTCAACACCTATGAATACAGTCATGTTTATTTTAGCTGGACGCGAATGTATATGACCTTTATTGGTATTGGAGGAATGGCAATCATCATGTTCCTGTTCATGCGAAAGATGTACACGAACAAGACAAAGAATACGTTAATTGTTGTTTGCAGTCTCTTATTAATGGCCTTTTCCACCTATTTGGTCCGACAACAAATCCCGATTGGAGATATCAAATGGATGAAAGCTATGATACCCCACCACTCCATTGCCATTCTCACCAGCAACCGAGCCGATTTGAAAGACCCCGAGGTAAAAGAATTGGCGCAGGACATAATTGATGCCCAAGAACGTGAAATCAAGGAAATGAAAAAAATGTTGGCGCGTTTAGAGAACGAGCAATAAGGATTAAAGCCATTTGTGAATTGGTTACCTAAAAAAATTCTGTAACAAATAGTGGACTTGTTCGTTGAGCTTTCAGAAGACAACAAGAGACAATGAAACCACAATTTTTGATGCTATTTTTTTGTTTGGCCAGCTTATTTTCCTTTGGACAATCCGCTGCAACATTTTCAAAAGAAGACGTGCTTGAAGATTTAAAAACCCTGCACGAATCTTTAAAAGAGGCCCATTATAATGTGTACGCCTACATCTCTGAAAAAGAGTTCAACGACACCTATTTCCAATTAAGAAGCAACATAGAAAAGGACTCTTTGAGTGCCATGGAGACCACTACCCTATTTCAACAATTGATTTCAACAGTGAACAATGGGCATACCGAAATTGATTTCCCAGCACAATCGTATGGAGTTTATGCGTATGCCGGAGGGACTATTTTTCCTTTGGAAATTGCTTTTGAAAATGGAAAATCCCTGGTTCGAAAGAATTTTTCAGATGACAGTAGCATCGCCATTGGTTCTGAAATAATCAGTATAAATGGGATTTCCATGGAGGACATTCTAGCCAAAATATATCCCCAAGTATCCGCCGAGCGCCCCTATTTTAAAAATGTAAAGATTGAGTTGTATTCCTTCCCCAGATACTATTGGCAGGTTTTTGGAAAACAGGATGATTTTGTGGTTGAAATCCGAACGGATGAAACCGTCACAACGCATACATGTAAAGCGGTGAACCTTATTGAGGGTTACGAGATGAAGCGGAATGAGGTCGCGAACGCCAAAATGGAACTCAAATTCTTTGAAAAGTCTGCTTACCTGAATCCCGGTAATTTTAGTGGGGATGAAGAAAAATTCCAGCAATTCATTGATTCGGCTTTTGTAGCTATAAAAGAAGAAGGAAGCAAAAATTTGATTGTTGACCTGCGGAACAATCTTGGAGGGAATGATTCATTCAGTGATTATTTGGTCTCTTATTTTGCGGACAAACCCTTCATGTGGAATTCCAGCTTTACCTTGAAGACGAGTAAATTCCTTAAAAATCATATCAGACAACACAGCGACACTACATCAACATTTAATCAAAAAATCCTTTCCCACAAGGACGGAGAGATTTACGATTATACTTTTGATGCCTATCAACCTCAACCCGAACCAAAACGATTTACGGGAAAGGTATATGTCCTCATCAACAGGCAGTCACACTCACAAGCTGCGGTGACAGCGGCTCAAATTCAAGACTACAAGTTTGGGACACTCGTCGGTGAAGAGACGGGCGATTACCCTTCGTTGTATGCATCACAGTTTCAATACAACCTGCCCAACACTGGGATTCCGGTCAAGGTTTCCAAAGGATATATTGTTCGGGTCAATGGAAGTACCAAAGAGCAAGGCGTGATCCCAGATGTTTATATCCGAGACCAATTATTGGATGAAAACGATGAAATTTTGACCATTCTGTTGAAACTGATAGATAAATAAGCCCTACAAATCTCAAAATTTATGGTAGAGTGGCGCGGAAAAAATCCAAGCCGCTCCTTCTTTTTTCTCCATCACTAGCCGTACCTTTGAAATAGGACCACTATGTAACGGTTTATGCTTCTATTCCTATCCCTCGCAATCTTACTAGTAATGACTGTCTTTCTATACATGCGGCAGCCCAAATTCGGAAAGAAACCCAGCAATGAACGGCTTGCGGCACTTAAACAATCGCCTCAGTTCAGCAATGGAAAATTCCAAAACATCAGCCATACCCCCACCCTTACCAAAGGATACTCCATGCGCGGAATCATTTACGAGCAACTTTTTAAACCGCATCCCAATAAAACACCAAAAAATGGCATCCCCTCAGTCCAGACCGACTTGCACCAGCTAGACCCGAGTGAGCCTGTTTTGGTTTGGTTTGGACATTCTTCCTACTATATGCAATTGGAAGGAAAGCGTTTTTTGATAGACCCTGTGTTCAGTGGAAATGCATCTCCTGTACCGGGAAGCGTGAAGGCCTTTAAGGGTTCAAACGGGTATGCTGTTGATGATTTGCCCGAAATCGACTATCTATTAATAAGCCACGACCATTATGATCACTTGGATTACGAAACCATCATTGGACTCAAAAACAAAGTGGGTACCATTATCTGTGGGCTTGGGGTAGGCTCTCATTTTGAATATTGGGGATTCAACCCGCAAACCATTATTGAAAAAGATTGGAACGAAACCTTTCAGCTAAACGATACCATTGCGATAAGTACCACATCGGCGCGCCATTTTTCAGGAAGAGGTTTTATTAGAAATAACACCTTATGGCTTTCTTATGTGATTGAAACCCCGTCACAAAAAATATTTGTGGGTGGGGACAGTGGGTACGATTCCCATTTCGCAGAAATTGGTAAAAAACATGGTCCATTTGATTTGGCCATTTTGGAAAACGGACAATACAATTTGGCTTGGGAGGCCATCCATATGCTCCCCGAACAGGTATTGAAAGCGGCTCTTGACCTCAACGCCAAAAAACTGTTTCCGGTACATTCCGGTAAATTTGCGCTGGCCATGCATCCGTGGAACGAACCCCTGAACAAGGTTACCGAGTACAATGCAACCCATAAGATTCCACTGGTCACCCCAATGATTGGTGAAAAAGTTTTGCTTGGTGACGACACCCAGACTTTTAAAATCTGGTGGAACGATATCAATTAAAATCGAATAAAATTTACAACATGCTTACCTCCACAAATCCGCATACCTTAAAAGAAGTCTACGAAGTTGAAGAATTTTCAATGGCCCAAGTCAATAAGGCGATTGAAAAAGCGGATGAATGTTTCAAGTCATGGCGAAAATGTACTTTTTCGGAACGAAGTGACCTTATGATGGCTGCCGCAAACGAGCTTAAGCAAAACAAGGAGGAATACGCTAAAGATATCACGTTGGAAATGGGAAAGCCCATCAGTCAAGCCATAGCGGAGGTTGAAAAATGTGCATGGGTCTGCGAGTATTATGCCCAGCACGCAGCTGAGCAATTGGCAAACAAACACATCGAAACGGATGCACAGGAAAGCTACGTCAATTATGAACCCATAGGCGCCGTTTTGGCCATAATGCCCTGGAACTATCCCTTCTGGCAGGTCTTCCGGTTTGCTGCCCCAGCTTTAATGGCCGGAAATGTGGGACTATTGAAGCATGCCAGTAACGTTATGAAAAGTGCGGCCAATATTGAAAAGGTGTTTGCAAGAGCGGGATTTCCCGAAGGATGTTTCACCAATCTCCCCATTAGCAGCGGTAAGATTGAGCCCATTTTGAAGAACAAGAAGGTAAAGGCCGTAACCTTAACTGGGAGCATGCCTGCCGGAAGTGCCGTAGCCTCTGTTGCAGGCTCCCAAATTAAAAAGTCGGTTTTGGAACTGGGAGGTAGTAATGCCCTAGTGGTTTTTGATGATTGCAATATGGAAGAAACCGTGAAAACCTGCGTCCAGGCGCGCTACCAGAACACTGGGCAAAGCTGTATTGCCGGAAAACGTTTGCTGTTACAAAAATCCATCGCTGAAGATTTCACGAAAAAATTCGTTGATGCCGTTCGCAAACTAAAAAGTGGTGACCCGATGGACAAAGACACCTACGTAGGTCCTATGGCACGAGTTGACCTTGCCGAAGAACTAGAAAAACAATTGGAAGAATCCGTGAGTCAAGGCGCTAAAATTCTCTTGGGAGGAAATCGGAAAAACGCCCATTTTGAACCGACCGTTGTGGGTAATGTTACGCCCGACATGACCATTTTTAAAGAAGAAACCTTTGGCCCACTGATTGGTATAACTGTTTTTGAAACGGCAGAAGAAGCGGTAAGGTTGGTCAATCAAAGTGACTTTGGACTAGGGGTTTCCCTCTTTACGGAAAACATTCAAGCTGCAAAACAACGTATCCCCCAGTTTGATGATGGCGCCGTGTTTGTGAATGAGTTGGTAAAAAGCGACCCGAGATTGCCTTTTGGCGGAACCAAAATTTCAGGATATGGTCGGGAACTATCCTTAGATGGTATTCAAGAGTTTGTGAACAAAAAGACGGTCTACATCAAGTAATCACCTTAAAATCAAAGTTTTACTCCTTTTCGCGGAGTGCTTTGGCAATTTTTTGGTTCCATTCTGCCTGCTTCTCCCGATTTCGGGAAAAGTTGGTCTCCCAATCGTATTTATCTTGGTAGTCCTGAAGCTCTTGTAATATCTCTTGGTAGATTTTCCGAATCTCCGCCTTCACATCATCCGAAAAAGAAGTACGGTCCAAACGGTCCCGCATTTTTTGGGCAAAAAGCTCCGAAATATCAAAATGAAGTTGCTCATGGCTCAGCGTGTTTTCATCACACACCTCGGGTTTGTACCACGATTCATTGGGGTAGAAATAGGCATTGACCTGATAATCCAGTCGTACCTCATGATGCAATAAGTTGGCGGAGTAGGTATAGCTGATACCGCTGGCGGTTGTTGCTGCCGGGACCGAAGATGGAGGCACTTTGCCCTTAAAGTTATCCCAGGTAAGTCTCAAATTGGAATCCCAAAGGATACCTTCCTCGATTTCCTGACCAAAACCCAAAAAACCAAGGATCAACAAACATCCTATGGTTATTATTTTACCCAATGAAAATCGATTACTCTTTCAATATCTGGATGCAAGCTGTACTCAACAGGACAGGTTCTTGCCATGTTTTCCAAAATCTTTCGGTTCTTTTCGGAAACTTCTTTGGGAAGTTCCATTTTCACCTCAATTTTAATGATTCGTCTTGGGTCAGCTGCCATATGTTTGGTCACCTCGGCGGTTGAACCTGTTAAATCCACCTCCAGATTTCCTGCCTTTATGCCCATGGTGGTCAACATACAATTGGCCAATCCGGTGGCTACGGTATCGGTCGGTGAAAAGGCTTCACCCTTACCATTATTATCGATTGGGGCATCGGTAATGTATTCATTTCCCGAGCGAATATGCACGCACGTAGTGCGCAAATTCCCGTTATAGGTTACTTTTGAGGTCATCCACTTTTACTTCTTTAATTTCCAAGTTATCGTACTCCATGATGTAGCAAGCTCTATTAAAATACCCCGAAGTCCAGTTGTTGAAATAATCAAAACTGTTTCCGGTGTATTCCGTAAGTCCAATGATCTTGGAGGTTTCAAAAAGATTGTTTTTATGTGCCAGTTTCAGCAATACATCAAAGGTCACATCAAATCCGCGGGTGGCATAGCGATCAGGCTTAAGCCCATTGTACTTTTTTTGATAGGCTTTGGTAAAAGAATCACTTCCCACCTCCCTTGATGAAGACGGATAGGTGAACCTGAGGTTGGACAGATGTGTATTGGAAACCGCATCGTCCTCGAAAGCACTGTTATAGCTTGTGGTGAACATACGAACCTTAACTTGGGTCTCTTTTTCGGACAAGAGACTGGCCGTATTGGCTGAATTTAAGATGGATGTTACACTGGCCACCATGTTGGGTTGGTCGGTCTCCAAGAATACCCAATTTTCTTTGTCTTCTGAAAGTTGAATGAGGAATTGATCCAAATGCAATGATTTATTGTCAATGATCTTCGCAATCTGCGCTGCCGGAAACTTGCTCAAAATGGAATCATGTGCTGCCCTATGGGTTGAATCGGCAATGATAATCACATTTTCATTTGTATAAACCTTCTCCAAGTACGAAAGCATCTTGCTGCGTAGCACCTCCTCACGGGGTACGGAAAAGAACACATTGGAATGACTGAACTCACTTTCTGAAGAGATAGGAGCAATCACTGGAATGTTTTTGGAAGCTGCTTGCACCGCCACTTCATTCAATGCCGCAGGGACCACCGGTCCAATAATGGCATTGACCCCTTGCAGGTTTTCCCGCATCAAAATTTCCTTCACTTTGGTCTGGCTCAACTCAGTGTCATACGATTTTACATTGACCGAAATGCCCAATTTCTTGATGGAATCCAAGGCAACCATAGCTCCGGAATAAAATCCAAGACTCAAGGTCATATCTCGTCTGGCCTTAATCTGACCTTCGGTTTTTTCCTTGTTGTTCACATCAACCCGGTCCAAGCGAAATGGCAACATGAACACCACCTTGGGTTTGTTCTCGACATTGACACTATCCAACAAGTTGATTTTATCAATGACCAACGCATTTTTCACTTCAAGAACATCCGCTTTTTCCTTTGGAAGTTTCAGTACCATACCCGCCTTGAGTCCATTTTCCAACGCAGGGTTAAGCCGGAAAAGTTCCTCTCTTGTAATCTTAAGGTTTTGCGTAATTCTGAAGATATTTTGCTTCGGTTTTACCTCATAAAAAATATAATTGTCCGTGTTGACAACGCCGGCTTTATCTTGTTTTTTGGGAAGTCGGATAACCATACCTTCCTTCAAACCGCCTTGCGTCATGATTTCAGGATTCAGTTTTACGATGGAATCGGAAGGAATACCGTATTCCCTGCCCAAACTATACAAGGTCATTTTGGGAGGAACGGTGTACGAAGTGAAAATCTCCACTTTTTGTTCCTTTAAACTATCACCTTTTGGTCTGGGCAATTTCAATTCGTGCCCGGCTGCCAAGTAATTGGAAGTTTTGCTCAAATCTGGATTGAGGATCAAAAGGCTGTCGACTGTAATTCCATATTTGTGCGCAATGCTCCATCGCGTTTCCTTGGGTTGAACGATGTAGGTCTCAAAATCCAACTCGCGTTCATCTTCCTGGTCAATTTCAGGGTATTTTGGAATCTGTAGCACCATCCCCTTTTGCAGCGATTCTGAATACAATTGGGTGTTATATCTTTTTAGCTGATCTTCGGTAATCTCGTATTTTTTGGTAATGCCAAACAAAGTTTCTTTACGTCGAACTCTATGTCTAGTGAAGCCAATGGGTTTGGGTTCTTGCTGTACTTCTTCTTTGGGTTTTTCTTTCTCAACTTTAACCGCTCCATTCAAAGGAATGATCAAAATAGTGTTCTCCTTTACATCGGCAGCACTTTTGATTTCCTTGTTGGCTTGAAGGATACTGTAAGGAGTAACGCGGTACTTTTGCGAAATACTTTGCAAAGTCTCCCCTTTCTTTACAGCATGTGTTTCATACTTATCCTGAGCAGAAACCGGGATGGAAGCCAACAAAAAGACCACAAAACCCAGTTGTAAAATATATTTTTTCATTCCCATTCTATAGTTGCAGGTGGCTTTGAGCTTATGTCATACACTACTCTATTAACGCCTTTGACCTTATTTATTATATCATTGGAGGTCTTTTGTAGGAACTCATATGGCAGATTTACCCAATCTGCGGTCATTCCGTCCGTACTTTCAACCGCTCTGAGGGCCACACATTTCTCATAGGTTCGTTCATCTCCCATGACCCCTACACTATCTACGGGTAAAAGCATGGCTCCGGCTTGCCAAACCTTATCATAAAGTCCCCATTTTTTTAAACCTTCAATAAAAATGGCATCCACTTCTTGTAAAATGGCCACTTTTTCTGCGGTAATATCTCCCAATATACGAATTCCCAAACCAGGACCTGGAAACGGATGTCTCCCTAAAATGGCTTCGGACATTCCCATACTGGCACCAACTCTTCGGACCTCGTCCTTGAACAACATTTTTAAGGGTTCCACAATCTTCAACTTCATATAATCTGGCAATCCACCTACATTATGGTGACTTTTGATCACTGCGGATGGACCTCCACTGGCCGAAACGGATTCAATCCGATCGGGGTAAATGGTCCCTTGGGCCAGCCATTTGGCATTTTCCACTTTATGGGCCTCATCATCAAAAACATCAATAAAGACCCCTCCAATGATCTTTCGTTTCTTTTCTGGGTCGGATTCACCCTTCAATGCATCCAAAAAACGTGCCGAAGCATCCACGCCCTTTACATTGAGCCCCATGTGCTCGTATTGATCAAGCACATTTTCAAACTCATTTTTGCGAAGCAAGCCATTGTTCACAAAAATGCAATGCAAGTGTTTTCCAATAGCTTTGTGAAGCAACATGGCCGCTACACTGGAATCTACCCCTCCGGAAAGCCCAAGAATAACCTTGTCATCTCCTATCTGCGCTTTGAGTTCATCAACCGTAGTTTCTACAAAAGCATCAGGCGTCCAATCTTGTTTCAACCCGGCTATGTTCACCAAAAAGTTTTCCAATAGTTTCTTTCCATCGGTGGTATGGTAGACCTCAGGATGGAATTGGATTCCGTAGGTGGCCTCACCATCAATTTTGTAGGCGGCATTTTCCACATCGTGGGTGCTTGCCAATCGGATTGCTCCTTCGGGCAACTCCTTTATGGTGTCACTGTGGCTCATCCACACTTGGCTGCCTTCACCCAATCCTTTCAAAAATTCCTCGCCACTCTTTACAAAAGAGAGATTGGCCCTACCATATTCACGAGTGGCCGAAGGTGCCACATTTCCGCCATTAAAGTGCGATAAATACTGGGCTCCGTAGCATATCCCCAACAACGGTTTTTTTCCCTTTATTTCTGATAGATCAGGATGGGGGGCATTATCACTTCGAACCGAGGATGGAGACCCCGAAAGGATGACGGCTTTATATTCCGAAAGATCCTTTGGAAGCTTGTTAAACGGTTTAATTTCTGAGTAAATGTTGAGTTCCCTAACGCGTCTTGCGATCAACTGTGTGTACTGGGAACCAAAATCAAGGATGAGTACGTTGTTCTGCATGGGCAAAAATAGCAATTTGGTTTTTTTGAAAAAGTATCTTTTAAGGGATATTTATGACAACTTTGTAAACAGCTTATCCTACACGGGTTATCCCATCTAATTTCCCAAGAGCAACCAACAAAAATCTAGAGCTGCCTTACAAAAGGCAAAGATTTCATTTCAGCGAATATAACCTTATGTAGTTTTTTTCTTAACACATTTCGTCATTTCTTTGCGTTTCACAAACACTGAACCATGATCAAAGGGTTTATCTTCGATTTGGATGGCGTAATTACCGATACGGCCGAACTGCACTACGAAGCTTGGAAAGCATTGGCCGACGAAATGGGTTGGGATTTTAACCGTGAGGTCAATGAAAAACTGCGGGGTATCTCCCGTATGGATTCCATCAAGGTCATTATGGAACACAACAACGTCTCTTTGGATGAAAACACCATTGTTGAACTCGCGACTAAGAAAAATGATTTGTATGTGGCTAGCTTGGATAAAGTCACCCCCGAAGATTATCTACCCGGTGCCCGTGAATTATTGACCCACCTAAGAACCGAGGGATTTAGTGTGGCCTTGGGAAGTGCTAGTAAAAATGCCGAAAAAGTGTTGCAACAACTCAATGCCACGGGCTATTTTGATGTTATCGGTGATGGAAATAGTGTGGCCAAAAGCAAACCAGCTCCCGATATTTTCCTTTATGCTGCTGAAAAATTGCGACTTCCCCCTGCCAATTGTATTGTTTTTGAGGATGCCGAAAAAGGCATAGATGCCGCTAAAGCTGGAGGTTTCCATAGCGTGGGCATTGGCCCTGAAGAACGGGTTGGTCATGCCGATATCCGATTCGATACCATGAAAGAGGCCACTTTGTTTGAAGTAAAGTCACATTTCAAGGAATTGTTCTAAAAAATTCGTTCCCTTTTATCGACTCAAATCGCTCTTCTTCATAAAGTTGGGGCAAAATGTCTATTTTTAAGAGGTAATTCAACCTCCATGAAAACCAGATTTGCTGTTTCAATCTGTTTACTTATCCTCAACTGTACACTTCAAGCCCAAAAAGAGGAGCGACTCGATAGCCTTTTAAGCGTATACGAAAACCAGCCGGATGGGATTGAAAAAATTGAAACGCTGGACCAACTCTATTACGGAACATTTCACTTAAGAAAACCGGAAGATGTGTTGCCCTACGTAAAGGAACAGCTTCAACTCTCCAAATCCCTTGACTATAAAAAGGGAGAAGGTGATGCCCTTTTCAATTATGGTAACTACTACCGTCGAATTTACGCTTTTGATTCCGCCCATTATTACTTTGAGCGTGCCGCAACCATTTGGGAAGAATTGGATAATAATGAAGGTAGATTCAAAACCTTTAATGGCCTGGCTAAAATTGAACAGTTACAGGGTGATTTCACCAAATCCTTGGAATTGTACGAGAAGGTCATGGAAACTGCGAAAAACATGGAAAGTGGTATCCGTATCGCCGAAACCAATAGAGAAATTGCCACCATATACATGGACAAAGCGAGTTATGAAATTGGTATAAAATACATGTTAAATGGCCTCCGCGGATTAGATTCCCTTGAAAAACCTTATTTAGAAAAACGTGCCGACATGCTAGTTGGCGTGGGCCGGATAGAAAGCCTTAGAGGAAACGATGAAGCCGCCTTACCTCACCTTTTGGAAGGGCTTAAAATTTTTCAGGAGCAAGGAAATCCTCTTTGGGAATGCATCACCCATACCGAAATTGGCTATGCTTATCTTGGCCTTGACGAAATTGACAAGGGCATTGAGCATTTTAACAAGAGTCTGGAAATCTCCATTTCTTCGGGCAGAAAAGGTTTTGAAGCCATCTGCTACCACAATTTGGGGTTGGCCAACCGAAAAAAGGGAAATCTAGATCTGGCGGAAGACTTTCTCAACAAAAGTATTGCACTCGGCAAAACAACGGCCAACAATAATGTAAGTTCCTACAACGAATTGGGGAGTTTGTTCCTAGAGAAAAATCAAACCGCCGAAGCAATAGAAAATCATACAAAAGCCATTCATTTGGCCGATTCCATACAAAGCCTTGCCGAACTGAAGGATGGTTACGAGGGAAGGTCGCTTGCCTATGAAAAAAGTGGTCAATTTCAGGAAGCATTGGAAGATAAAAAACAATTTATAAGCCTGAATGATTCCATTTTTAATACGGCAAAATCGCAACAAATTGAGGAGCTACGTACCATTTATGAAACCGAAAAAAAGGAACAGCAAATCTCACTGTTAGAGCAAGAAGCTGAAGTGAGCCGCCTTCAAAAAATTGTGCTTGGGGGTGGTTTGGGATTGTCATTATTGATTTTTGGATTCGGGTTTTATGGTATCCGACAGAAACTGAAGCGAAATCAACTGGAAAAGGAAAAGGTTGATGCTGAACTAGCTTTCAAAAAGAAAGAATTGACCACCCATGCTTTACATTTGGCCAAGAAGAATGAAGTTTTGGAAGGTCTAAAACAAAAGGCCGAGGCGCTTAAACAAAATGAAGAATCAAAAAAAGGATACCAACAATTGATTCGCACCATCAATTTTGATTTGCAGGACGACAATAATTGGGAGAATTTCTCCCGCTATTTTGAGGAGGTCCATAAAGATTTCAATAGTAATGTGAAGGCAAAATATCCTCAGGTGACGTCAAATGAGCTTCGTCTTTTATCCCTTTTAAAGATGAATTTGTCCTCGAAAGAGATAGCGAACATCCTCAATATTTCTCCCGAAGGCATCAAAAAAGCACGGTATCGACTTCGCAAAAAGTTGGACATTACTACTGAAGATTCTTTACAGGATTTGGTGCTATCCCTTTAAAAATAGGCCATCGCTGAGGTGTCCACCTCATGTCCCTATATTATTTTAAGAATGTCCACCAGATGTCCACCCTCCATATTTCATTGCTCGTAATCAGTAATTTAGGTTTGTTGTGTCATGAATTTGACAAATGTTTTGTGGTCTTGCTCGGCTAAGGGCTGCAGACCGTTACCGGGCGGGGCACACAAAACAACAATCAAGTTTAACCACAAAACTGAAAATCATGAAAGCAATGCGTAAACCATTCCACGGAATTGCCATACTACTAATGCTAGTATTGGCAATTTCCTGTAGCAAAGGGGACAATATAGAACCCATTGCGGAGGACCCTTGTAAAACCAACCCTTGCGGAAATCCTGAACAATGCCTCGACCAATGTGATGATGAAAACCCAACTGATCCTTCGGGGATAACGGAAGACGACCTTGAGCCAGAAGGCGATATTACTGAAACGGAAAATGGCTATCTCGTTGAAGGCTCATTGACCATGAACACGGATTCTGGTGAACCAATCGTTTTTGCCGAAGCGGATTTGGACGTGCAATTTAATGATGACGGCACTTTAAAAAGTATGAGTGGCACCACGGAAATCCCCGCTCCTACCAATTATTTTGAGTTTGAGACTCCCGTCCAGGCAGATATTGGATTCTTCACCGGAAAATTTTTGAATGAGAATCGAGATTTTGAAATACAACTGGTAGATGAACGCTCCTATTTTGTCTTTGCCATTTCCGCGGGATTGGAATTAAAACTCGGTGTCAATGATGACCCAGATGCTCACAAACCTCTTTCCATTGAGGCTCCGGTGGGCGGCCATATCACTTATATTGCGGATTATACCGACCCTATGTTCTTCTTTTCATTGGGGGGCGATGCCCTTGGCGGTGGAGATGGTGGTGACAATAATAACGGTGGAAGCGATGGGGATTCAAGCCACAACAAACTGTCCAGTGTAAGCTTTGGAGCATCGTTCGGTTCCAATTTCATGTATGTGCCCACCAACCCAGTAGAGGGCAATGTGGTCACATTTCAAGCCAATCAAGTGACCGGGGGAACCGTTTCCTTTTTCAAAATATTGGAAGCCTCAGGGATGTATTATCAAAATAGGGGCTTTAGTGCCGATTTAAACTTTGATGAACCCATGGAATCTGATTTTGGCGTGAACTATCGTTCGGGCATTAATGGTCAACTGGACTTGTCCCTTGACATCACCTCCTTTATTTCCTTTGGTTTTCCTATTGGTTCGGGAAGTGCAGCTGTTGTAGCAGAAGCGTCCACCAATGACGGGGTAGTCGCCAAAGCTTTTATCAATGGTTTGGTTGACCCGGATTTATCATGGTGGCCCAATTTTATCCCACTTATGCCTGATGGAGACCTCAACGCCTATGGTTTTGTAGAGCAAACCGGGAATTTTGATATAGGTATGTCTGGCTCTTTTGAAATTCAAATGCCCACGGGTGACCAAAGTATGGAAGGAGCTGTTCGAGCGACTCCAGAAGCATTCACCATGGAAGGGCAGGTAGTTTCAGGAGATGATGTGTGGGGAGCTTCCGCAGTATTCACAACGAGTGAAACCAAATGTATCGCCACCACCCCAGATAATTTTACGGATGGTATTTCAGAAACGGTAACCGAACAAATTGATGCTGCCATTGCCACCACGGAACAGGCAATTCAAGATTTACAAGATGCCGAAGACCAATATGAATTGGAACTTAGCCTAAGAGGATTGAGAGCTGCACTCCCCGGAATCATCGACCAAGCGCAAGACGCCATTGATGATGCCGTGGCCGCAGGTTTGGCATCAGGAAGGAGCACCATTAATTCTTATCTGAGCGACTATGACCGTATTTTGTGCAGCGACAATCTTTCTGGACAGATTGATGCGATTGTGAGAGGTCACAGAAATGCCCTTACCCGCTTACGTAACGCGGTAAGCGAAACAAACGACAATGCCACAACAAGAGCCGAATTGGAAGGAGCGCTTCGAGATTTGGCAAGTTTAGACCGCATCAACAGAACATTTTCGGTAACCATTATCCATGGGCACAAAACCTTTGGCTGCGGTGACCTTTGGACCATGACCGCAACACGAAGTGTCACCATCAACGAAACAATTCTGACCAGCGGCCAAAAAGCCCAACTTCTTGAAGCTGCCGACAACGTAAAATATATTGAAGAGGCTGATGGTATCCGAATTGAAGCACAGGATATTGTAGATCAATTGCCCACTGTTGAGGAATTGGAAAGTTTAAAAGACAATGTGGAAGCCTGCGTACAGGAATTGACCAATGGCATTGGTGGTGCCGGATTTGTTTATAACCATGATACGGAGGAATTCACCCATTTTGTCATTATCAATGGTGAAGAAAAAGAAGTAGGCACTTTTAATATTTTCAGCAAGAATGAGTTGATAGAAACATCAAGAGCCGAATTGGATGGTTGCGACCCCAATGATGCTTTGAACAAATTATTTGAAGATGCCAAGAGCAGATAATTATTCCACAACTGTATTAGAAGGTTGAAGATTTACTGGAATCCATAAAAAGCAAAAGCCCCGGGAACCACTCCGGGGCTTTCAAATAAAATCAAAACCAACCTAAACATATGAGTTTTACCAACTCAAATTTAAATTTTCATAGCAATTTTCAGTAATGAAACAATTGTAAGAAAAAATACCCTACCTCATTTACAAACTTTTTCGAAAAAAATGGGCTTAATCAATATAAATATCTATTAATCAATATTTTAAAATAGTGAAATCACCACTAAATGGATTTAGGGATTCCAGTAAAGATGGGATCAGGGAACTCCCCATTTCCAGATAGAGTTCCGAAAAATTAAGCTGTCGTTCCTGAAGGGATTTATTGGGAAAAAGTTCATTTTGGATGTCAGTCATCCGAATGACATGATCTTTGAGTTTTCGTTTTTGTGCTTTCAACAAACGCTTTTCCAAAGCATCCAACCCCTTTTTCTGTTTTACCTCTTGCGCCTTTACTGCTCCCAAAAAACTCTTGTCCGTTTGCTCGGTCAATTCGTATAGATGCCTGAATTGTTCCTCCAACAACTCTTTTTGCGGTGAAAAATCAATATCGATATTAGAGATATCCCGAATCTTCTTGTTGATGAAACGATGCTGTTTCAAAAAGAGATGGGAAACCTTCAAATCCAATTTTTCGAGTTTTTTGGATTGCTTTTCCGTAATAATCAAAGCAGAATTGCGCAGCAAAAGCATGGGAAATGTCACTCCCATTTTTCCAAAATACGATTTCAACTCCAACCAATAGGCCAACTCCCCTCCTCCTCCAATATAACAGAGATTCGGCAAAATCACCTCTTGGTACAACGGACGCGCCACCACGTTGGGTGAAAATCGCTCCGGATGTTGATGCAATTCCGTCCTGAGTTCCTCTGGGGTAAAATTAATTTCCGTATTGAACACATGAAACTTGCCATGGTTCTTTATAATTCGCTCGCGAAGCCCATCCTTTAAATAAAAATAATTGATTTCCCTAGGGTTCACCTGAATGGAATAATCCACTGAGACCTTGGATAATTCTGCAATAGATTCTGAAATGGTATGAAAGGGAACGTGCTCAAAAATATCTTTTTCAGCATGGGGAACCAATAATTTCTTTAAAGCCGCATCATCGCCATCCACAATCACCAACCCTTCGGAACCGAACAATGCGTTGGCTAAATAGCGGGTAGCATCTGTCAGTGTGGAATGCTCCAAATACGCGTTTTTGAACAATTTTTTGAGTTCCGCAGCATTGCCTGTATTCCCCAATTCAGGGGACAATAGCTCAAAAACCGCATCTAGTCCTTCGGTGCTTAACGCACCAACCGCTCCAGACGCAGAGCGATTCCACTGTATTTTTTTTCCGTGAAGATTAAAGTAGTTGATCTCATCAAAATCGTGATCTTCCGTGGCCATCCAATACACTGGTACAAAATGAGCATTTGGATGGGAATTTTTAAGCTCCTTGGCCAAATTGATGGTTGATACGATTTTATAGAGAAAATACAACGGCCCTGTAAACAAATTCAGTTGGTGACCCGTAATAATGGTGAACGTATTCTCATTTGCCAAGGAAGCGATGTTATTCTCCGTAGTTTCGGAAACCTCAAATCCCTTGTATTGCTTTTTTAGCGCCTCAACCAATACCTTGCGGTGTGCTGCAGGATAATTTGCTTTCTTTTCCTCAATCTGTTCCTTAAAATTTTCGGCCAGCGGGAATCGGTTATAAAAGGGTTTTAGACCATTGTCCTGATCTAAATAATCACAAATAAGCTTGGAGAAATAACCGGTTTCTTTAAAGGGTATACAATCTACTTCCATTAACACTGCAATGAGGTGGTCAAAGATAAACCTCTTGTTTTTTTCTCATCCTAAAAATACGTTAATTACAATTTAGTCCTTCTGGAACAAAAATTATGACATTAGGTCAATTTATTGTTAGATTTGGTTCTGACTAATCACCTCATACATGATGAAATTTTTACTTTCTTTCGTTGCAATCTTCACTTTTTTCTTTTCGGTTTCTGCTCAATTAAAGTCCCCATCTGAATTTTTGGGATATGAACTGGGTACTCAATTTACAAGGCATCATGAGGTGGTCGATTATTACGAATATTTGGCCAATGAAGCTCCAGATAGGGTGAAGCTTACCATTTACGGAAAGACCAACGAACGCAGACCTTTGCTATTGGCCTATGTCTCTTCCGCAGAAAACATTTCCAATTTGGAAAGTATTCGTCAAGAGCATTTAAAGGATACGCAAGAAGGGGGAAATACCTCAAAGGCCATTGTTTGGTTGAGCTATAATGTCCATGGAAATGAAAGTGTGAGTACCGAAGCCTCCATGAAGACCATTTACGAACTCCTAACCGCTAAAAGCCAATATTTGGAGAATACTGTGATTATTATGGATCCCTGCATCAATCCCGATGGGCGTGACCGCTATAGCAATTGGTACAATCAATACAAAAACACGCCATACCAAGTGGACCCTAACAGCAAGGAACACCATGAAGGTTGGTGGAACGGTCGCAGCAACCACTATATGTTCGACCTGAACCGAGATTGGGCTTGGTTGACCCAAGTTGAGAGTCAGCAGCGGTTAAAAGTTTATAATGAATGGTTGCCCCATGTGCATGTTGACTTTCACGAGCAAGGTAAGAACAACCCATACTATTTTGCGCCTGCGGCTGAACCATATCACGAAGTGATAACCGATTTCCAGCGCAATTTTCAGGAAACCGTAGGTAAAAATCACGCTAAATATTTTGACCAAAATGGCTGGTTTTATTTTACCAAGGAAGTTTTTGACCTATTTTATCCCAGCTATGGTGATACCTACCCCACCTACAACGGGGCCATTGGAATGACCTATGAGCAAGGTGGTGGCGGTGAAGGTGGGCTGGGTGTCATTACCGCAACTGGTGATACCCTTACCTTGAAGGACCGTATTGACCACCATTTTACCACAGGGATATCCACTGTTGAAGTTTCTTCCCAAAATGCTGCGCTCTTGAATTCCGAATTCAAAAAGTTCCACAAGAACCAAAACTTTGCATACAAAAGTTATGTGTTGAACGGGGACAAGGACAAAATTGATGCGCTAAAATCACTGTTGGACAAGCATAAAATTGAATACGGAACCCCTTCAAACGGAACGGTTAAAGGTTTTAATTATAGCACAGGAGGCAACGGCAGTATGTCCACCTCCAACACAAGTATGGTGGTCTCCACAAATCAGACTAAAGGGACCTTGGTAAAGGTGTTGTTTGAGCCCAATGCCAAGTTGAGCGATTCCCTTACCTATGATATTACAGCGTGGTCACTTCCGTATGCCTACGGATTGGATGCGGTTGCTTCCACATCTTTGGTTCCGGCTTCTGCTGGAACAAATCAAACTGCAGCAAATGCCACCCTTGCTTCGGATAGCTATGCCTATATCACTGACTGGAATAGCCTGAAAGATGCCAAATTTCTTGCTGAATTACTGAATTCCGGTATCCGTGTTCGTAAGGCGGACCATCCATTTTCAATTGGAGGGCAATCGTTTGATCGTGGTTCTTTGATCATCACAAAAGGGGACAATCAGTATAAGGAAGATTTTATAGCAGTGCTTAGGGCTGCTGTAGCCAAGTATGGAAAAAATATGACCAATACCAAGACCGGTTTTGTGGATTCTGGAAAGGATTTTGGTTCGTCATCCATCAACATGATCACCAAACCGAAGATTGCAGTGTTGTCTGGAGGGCCCACCTCTACCCTTCGTTTTGGAGAAATCTGGCACTTTTTTGAACAACAATTGCATTATCCGCTCACTGTGCTTGATGATGCTTACATTAACCGGGTTGATTTGGACAAGTACAATGTTTTGATTCTTCCCGGAGGACGATACGGTGACCACTTTGATGAAAAACAACTCCAGAAATTGCAACAATGGGTACGAAAAGGTGGAAAAATCATCGCCATGGGCGGAGCCATTGGTGCTTTGAATGGAGAACATGGGTTCGGCATTCAAAAAAAGAAAATGGAAAATGATTCCGTGGATAATGCACCGAGCCCGCACAAAGATTTAGAACGAGAAATGATTAAAGATGCCATTACCGGTGCCATCTTCAAGACCAAAGTAGACAATACGCATCCGCTGGCCTATGGCTATGACAAGGAGTACTTCACCCTAAAATTAGGTAATGCCAGTTACAACTATTTGGATAATGGCAACGCGGTGTATCTGGAAAACAATACCAAACCATTTTCAGGATTTGCGGGAAGTGAAGCCCAGAAAAAAGTAAAGGAATCCCTTGTTTTTGGTGCTGAAAACTTTGGATCCGGTCAAGTAATCTATATGGTGGACAATCCTTTGTTCCGTGGTTTTTGGGAAAATGGAAAATTGTTCTTCGCCAATGCACTCTTTATGGTAGACTAGCCTCTTCTTAATTGATTTTAAACCGTTTACCGCTAAATTTTAAGAAAACAGAAGCATTTTTCATGCCCGAAATTTTGTATCTTTAATAGAATCTACCGGTATAAATTTTTTGGATATGCGCTTTGTGACTTGTTTTTTTAGAAAAGTATCGTTCGTTGTTATGATGTTGGTCGGCGTATTGCTCTGTCCATCAAATTCTTGGGCTTTTCAGGAAGACCAAGAGAGCAACGATTTTAACCAATATCGGGGTGAAGTAGTCGATGAATCCAGCAACAATCCTCTGGTATTTGCCACCATCTCCGTGGAAGGCACCAACATAAGCACCATTACCAATACCGAAGGAGATTTTCTTTTGAAGGTCCCCAAGGAAATTCAAGATGGCAATGTCATCGTTTCATTTTTGGGATACAAAAGCAAGACCATACCCCTACTTCAATTTCAACCTGAAGGAAATACCATTGGACTTCTTGTTTCGGTGACACAACTGTCAGAAATCAATATCAATGCACCCAAAGATGCAGCCGCGTTGGTAAAAGAGACCTTCGCCCGAAAAGGAGAAAAATATTTTGATGACCCAACATTAATGACTGCTTTTTATCGCGAAACCATTAAAAAGCGAAGGAGGAATGTATCCCTTTCTGAAGCCGTGGTCAGCGTTTACAAAACACCTTACAACTCATCCAGAAATGATGCCGTTGAATTATTCAAGGCTCGAAAAAGTACGGATTACAGTAAATTGGACACTGTAGCCTTAAAACTGCAGGGTGGACCGTTCAACACACTTTATGTGGATATTATGAAATATCCTGAGTACATTTTTTCGGATGGTTCCATAGACAATTATAAATTTTCCTTTGAACGCTCTACTCGAATCAATGAGCGTTTAATTTATGTCATAAAGTTCAATCAACTGGAAACCATTTTGGAACCACTTTATGGCGGAGAACTCTTTATTGATGTGGAGAACAAGACACTAACCAGTGCCATCTACCATCTCAATATCACAGATCAGGATGCAGCTGCGCGGCTTTTTGTCCGAAGAAAACCAGCAGGCGTTGATGTCTGGCCTACCGAAGTGGCCTATCGGGTGGATTACCGAGAAAAAGACGGCAAATGGTACTACGGCTACAGCAGTGTAATGATGGAATTCAAAGTAGATTGGGCGGACAAATTATTCAACTCGGTCTATAGTATGACCGCAGAGATGGCAATTACCGATTGGGAAAAGAATGAAAGCGGAGAATTACCCAGAAACCGGGAACGGGTCAAAAAATCTATAATTCTGAGTGATGAAGCTGTTGGTTTTTCCGACCCTGATTTTTGGGGTGAGTACAATATCATTGAACCCGAAAAGTCCATTGAGTCTGCAATCCGTAAAATTCAGAGGCAATTACGCCGTTCTCAACGCAATAGCAAATAATTGTAAGGGAGAAGTTCATTATTTTTTCGCATTTTTACCACGGCGTTTCAGCTTTGGTCAAATTATGCAACCTCTATTCCATGTCTAAAAGAAGAAACTTTTTAAAATCCGTCGCTGCATTAGGGACTACAACCCTATTGCATCAAACTGGTTGGAGTGCTACGCCAACATCTTTGAGGCCGTTACGCATAAAACCAAAAAAATTGAAGAAAGGGGATACCATAGGTTTGGTCGCCCCAGGGTATTCCGTAGACCCAGAAAAATTTTACCTCGCGGTTGAAACCTTGGAAAAAATGGGATTTAAAACCCATCATACCCATCGCGTTTTAGAGCATGATGGATATTTCAGCAATACGGATGAAGAACGGGCCAAGGATATCATGGAAATGTTCACCAATCCCAAAGTGGATGCCATTCTATGTGTACGTGGTGGTTATGGTTGTACCCGAATTCTGAATCTTCTGGACTATGACCTCATCAAGGAAAACCCCAAACCCCTGATTGGTTTTAGTGATGTTACCGCCTTGATCAACACCATCTTTAAAGAAACTGGATTAGTCGGTTTCCATGGTCCCGTTGGCACAACGCTGGATGACGAGTACAGTCAGCTTTATTTTAAGCGAATATTGATGGAAGGACCGGAAACCATGCTGATGAAAAATGTCATTTTAAAAGATCCCGAAGATTTTTTTGATAGCGAATACCACCGATATACCATAACCCCTGGCACTGGTGAAGGGGAGCTCGTGGGAGGCAATCTTAGCTTAGTGACCGCCATGATGGGCACCCCTTATGAAATTGATTTTACGGACAAATTGGTTGTCCTGGAAGATGTTGAAGAAGCTCCCTATCGCATAGACCGGATGCTCACCCAATTTTCGGAAAGTGAAACATTGCCCCAAGCAAAGGGAATTATCCTCGGGGTGTTCAAGGGTTGCGACCGCTTAAAAATGACTGACAACTTTACCTTGAAAGAAGTCATTACCGATAGGCTGGCCCCATTGGGCATTCCTGCCGTGTATGGTATGAGCTTTGGGCATGTACCCCACAATATCACCATTCCCATTGGCGTAAATGCCCATTTCAATGCCACTAAAAAACAATTTCGATTGATGGAACCTGCTGTTTCTTAAGAGGTTACCTCTCAAAGTTTTTCCTTTCTTATTGAGCTTAGAAGCGATGATTCTTGCCAAAATCTTTTGATTTTACATTAGATTTAATTCCCATTTTAAAAAAAACACGATATTAGCCCTAGCTGTTTACATAAAAATGCTGATTTAAATGGCACAGTTTAAAAAACAGTTATCTACCTCGCCCAAAGTCCATTTCTGACTTTTAACTTAATCTACAAAAATGAAAAACGTACTTCCTAGGTTCGAAAGGCCTATTAAGAGTAAGGATAGTCCGCGTATGGATGTTTCTTACTGGAGCAAAGCAATGGATGCTTATGATGCCAAAAATTATCGATTGGCATTGATTGAAACCATCAACTACATCAATTCCAAAGTGTTGGAGGGAAAATCCATTGATGATGACATTCAAATCGTGCAAGGGCAAGGTTCTGCAGAAATTCAGATGTCCATTACAAAAGATACATTTACGCTAAAGGCTCCTTTTGTAAAGATTACTGAAAAAACCAATAAAGTGGCCCTCTACAGAAGAGTGTCAGAGATTAATTTCTCACCGCTTACCTTGACCCAAATCCGATTAAAGGACAATGAACTCTGGTTTGAATATGAAACACCGATTTCCCTTTGTCAGCCCTATAAAGTGTATGACGTTTTAAGGGAAATAAGTGTGTATTCCGATCATTATGATGATGAATTTATTGAAAAATACAAAGCAGATTTTTATCATGAACTCAAGGTAACTGCACTTTCCGAATCTGAAAAAGAAAAGGTTTGGGAACAAATAAGTGACATTTTGGAAGACTATAGGAACTATAGTGCCTACTTCAAAGAAAAACGATGGAATGATTTCCAGTGGGATATCATTGTTCTCTCTATTTTGAAAATTGTGAACATGCCCTGTGTACATGGAACTTTACGAACCAAACTTGAGGAATATGTAAACAACCTATTTAATGGACAGATTGATTTTAATCACAGAATAGACAAAGGCGTCAATTTTATGCAAAAGCTTCTGGACAAACCCAAGGAGGAATTCTTCCAAGATATCTACCACGCCGAAACTTTGATTTCCCTAAAATGGCGAAGTTCCACAGAAATAGTACAAAACCACGTCAAGAACATGGAAAAATATGTGAACCAATATATCAAGGAAAATAACAATATGATGCTCTGCTACTATTTGCAATATTCCTTTTTAAAAATGATTTACGATTACAATTTGGAAGAGCATCACCAAGATGCAATTTACCATGTGCTTGAAGAAGTTTCAGGAAAAGAATTGCATGAGGCTAGGCCAATACTCTTGACTACGTACCATGATTTTTTAAATGGAGCCGCAGGCAACACCATTGTTGGAAGTCCCGCTTCATCCTCTAAAAACTCAAAAGGGTTCTTCGCTAAATTATTCAGTTAACCAAGAAATAAATAGAAAAGTGGAAAATATAAGAAAATCAGTTTTTAAGATTATAACAGCTTCCGGCACCGGAAGTGGCTTTGTTGTGAGTGGTCACAATTTAATCATTACAAATTACCACGTTGTTCGAGGAGAAAAAATAGTGGCCGTTGAAGATTTCAAAAAGGATAGGTCCGTTGCAAATGTAATCATGGTAAACCCCGAAGTTGACCTTGCGTTTTTACAAATTGATGGCTTTGAGAATAGACAGACCGATATATCGTTGCAAGAAGAAATTATAATCGCAAACACGCAAAGAATTTTTATCAACGGCTATCCTTTTGGAATGCCCTACACCATTACCGAAGGCATTGTTTCTTCGGTCAGCCAACCTATGGGAAGCAGAAATTACATTCAAACAGATGCGGCCGTCAATCCCGGGAATTCTGGTGGACCAATGTTAAATGAGGCGGGAGTTCTTATAGGAGTGACCACATCCAAATTCAACAATGCAGACAATGTTGGGTTTGGAATTAAACACTCTGACGTCATAAAAGAGCTAAATGATTTTTCCCTTCTGCAAAACACCGCGGTATATAATGTCAAATGCAATTCGTGCGACAATTATTCCAACCAAGAGTCAGAGTTTTGTATAAACTGCGGAAACAATATGGACATCTCCATATGGGAAGAGTTTGAAAAAAGCCATTTTGCCCAATTTGTGGAAGGTGCTTTGCAAGATTTAGGAATAAATCCAGTGCTGGGAAGAGCAGGTAGAGATTTCTGGGAGTTTCACCAAGGAAGTGCCCTGATACGAATTTTTGTTTTTAAAAGAGATTATTTGGTGGCTACCTCGCCCATGAACAACCTTCCAAAGCAAAATATTCAAGAATTATTGACCCATTTGCTTGAAAAAAATGTAGAACCCTATAATTTGGGCGTCCATAATAATCAAATTTACCTTTCATATCGGGCGCATCTCTCGGACCTATTTACCGACAACGCTGAAACAATCAAAGAAAACCTTAAGAATTTGGCTCTAAAAGCGGATGATTTGGACAATTTCTTTGCTGACAATTTTGGCTGTGAAATGTCCATAGAATCCAAAGAAGAATATTAAAAAAAGGGGCTCGGGCCCCTTTTTTTAATCCACTGGTTTAAAATTCTTCAAAGTATTGATGATAATGGATACGCAATTCATCAACTGTTCGTGGTTCATCACCAAAGGTGGCGCAAACCGTATAATATTGCCATGGGTGGGCTTGGCCAACAATCCATTTTCTTTCAATGCCAAGCAAATATCCCACGCTGTTGAGCTGTCCTCCGTATCATTGATGACGATGGCATTCAAGAGTCCTTTTCCCCGCACCTTAACCACCAAATCACTGGTTGGAATGAATTTATTCAACTCTTCGCGAAAAACTTTACCCAAAGTCTCGGCATTTTGGGCCAACTCCTCTTCCTTGATGACCTCCAAAGCCGCCATGCCCACAGCTGCCGCAATTGGATTCCCTCCAAAAGTGCTTCCATGACTTCCGGGTGTAATCACTTCCATAATCGCATCATTTGCCAAAACGGCCGATACGGGGTAAGCGCCTCCGGAAAGGGCTTTGCCCAATATTAAAATGTCTGGTTTTACATTTTCATGGTCAACCGCCAGTAATTTACCGGTTCTACCAATCCCGGTTTGAACTTCATCAGCAATAAAAAGCACATTGTACTTCTCGCAAAGTGCCTTGGCCTTCCTCAAATATCCTTCCGATGGAACATAAACTCCAGCCTCTCCTTGAATGGGCTCCACCAAGAACCCAGCTGCATGCGGATTGCTCTCAAGGGCTTTTTCCAAAGCAACCAAATTGTTGTATTCAATTTTGACAAAGCCTTGGGTGTACGGACCATAATCGTCCCGGGCCACAGGATCGTTTGAAAAAGAAATGATGGTCGTGGTTCGTCCGTGAAAATTATTCTCACAAACAATAATCTGGGCTTGGTTTTCTGGAATTCCCTTCTTCTGATAGGCCCACCGTCTACAAATCTTCAATGCAGTTTCAACAGCCTCCGCCCCTGTGTTCATGGGCAGTAGCTTATCGAACCCAAAAGTAGAGGTGGCGTACTCCTCATAACGTCCCAGCATATCATTATAAAATGCCCTTGAGGTCAATGTCAGAGTGTTGGCCTGCTCCATCATGGCCCCAATAATTTTGGGGTGACAATGCCCTTGGTTCACTGCGGAATAGGCCGATAAAAAATCGTAATACCTTTTACCTTCAACATCCCAAACATAAACACCCTCACCGCGACTTAAAACCACGGGCAGTGGATGATAGTTATGGGCTCCATACTTGTTTTCTAAATCAATCGCTTGCTGCGATGTCAAATGCTCTAAAACAGCCATTTTAAATATTTTTAAATCAATAAAACAACCATTCCTACAATACCTTTATTCTTTCGAAGTCTCGAAAAAGCAGCGTGGGAGAGAAATCATCCCTAGAAGTGCCCGCAAATTACAAATTATTGCTTAAAACCAAGCGTTCGGCAGGTTTATTCCCAACTTATGATGCACCAAAGTTTAGGGTCAATTTAAGATGCACTGCACTGCCAAATACCAAAAAGAAGTTACTTTTGCCCCATGCGGAAAAAGAACAGGAGACAGACATTTGAACACGTACAGGTGATTGATGCCGGTGCCAAGGGAAAATCAGTGGGAAAGGCCCCAGATGGACGGGTGATTTTTTTATCGAACGCTATCCCCGGTGATGTGGTGGATGTAATGACCACAAAAAAGCGGAAAGCTTATTTTGAAGGCGTCGCCACCCATTTTCATAGTCTGTCACCCAAAAGAACAACACCTGAATGTGAACATTTTGGGGTTTGTGGTGGATGCAAATGGCAGAATATGGGATATGAGCATCAATTGTCGTTTAAACAAAAGGAGGTTGAAAACAACCTGAAGCGTATTGGACACCTTGAACTGCCTGAAATCACTCCAATTTTAGGTTCCAAAAAACAATATTTTTATCGGAATAAAATGGAATTTTCCTTTTCCAACAGCCGATGGCTCACCCAAAAGGAAATCAATTCTGAAATTGACATTGAGGATAGAAACGCACTGGGCTTTCATATTCCGGGCATGTGGGACAAGATTTTGGACATCAAAAAATGCCATCTACAACAAGACCCATCCAATGCCATCCGCTTGGAAACTAAAAGCTTCGCAACCAAAAATGGATTATCTTTTTTTAACCCCAGAAAGCAAGAGGGGCTTTTACGAACACTGATGATCAGAACCGCTTCCACAGGTGAAATTATGGTTCTAATTCAGTTTTATGAAGATGATAGGGAACAACGCAAGCTTTTATTGAATCATCTTCAAGAGCGATTCCCTGAAATCACGGCCCTGCTCTATGTAATCAACTCCAAACAGAATGACACCATTTACGACCAGGAGGTGATTTGCCATTCAGGTCGTGACCATATTGTGGAGGAAATGGAAGGCCTTCAGTTCAAAATAAATGCAAAGTCGTTTTACCAGACCAATTCCGAACAGGCTTACGAATTATACAAAGTCACGCGTGATTTTGCCAATCTTTCAGGTGATGAGTTGGTTTACGATTTATACACAGGAACCGGTACCATTGCACAATTTGTTTCCAAAAAGGCTAAAAAAGTCATCGGTGTGGAATCGGTACCCGAAGCCATTGAAGATGCCATTGCCAATGCCGAGCACAATAATATCGCCAATGTGGAATTTTATGTGGGCGATATGAAAAATGTGTTCAACCAATCATTTATTGGCCTGCACGGAAAACCCGATGTCATTATCACCGACCCACCCCGGGATGGCATGCACAAGGATGTTGTGGAACAATTGCTAAAAGTGGCACCTCCAAAGATTGTGTATGTGAGCTGTAATAGTGCAACGCAGGCCAGGGACCTTGCCCTCATGAAGCATATGTATGAGGTCACCAAAGTACAGCCGGTGGATATGTTTCCACAGACCCACCACGTTGAAAATGTTGTACTTTTGGAAAAACGGGTATAATTTTTGATTTTAAAAACCGGAATGAAAAAAATCCTCCCCATTTTACTTATCGCATGCTTCCTGATCTATTTTTCATCTTGTGAAAAAGATGATATCTGCGTGGAAGGTGACACCCCGCTTTTGGTCATTGGTTTTTTTGATATTGCCGATACGGCAACGGCCAAAGAGGTGCCCTCCTTGCGAATTACAGCCATCGACAACAATACTGTTTTGGACAATGATTCCTTTAATGATAGGGCCACTTCGCCGGATTCACTGTCGGTTCCCCTTCGAATAGACGCTACCAACACGTCCTATGCATTTATTATGGACTCCGCTGATGATGCTGAGACCGAATTGGAAACCGGGAACAGTGATACCCTGATCATTTCCTATACGAATAGGGAGGCCTTTGTTTCAAGAGCCTGTGGTTTTGTAATGAATTATGATGGGGTTTCAATAGCCTTGCCTGAAAGTGCCAACAACTGGATTCAAGATATCCGCATCGTACAATCAACTGTAGAAAACTCGAACAATATCCATGTTAAAATATTTCATTAGTCTTTTTATCATAATCCTCCCGTTATGGGCACAGGCACAGAGCGAGCCCATTGATCTTCAAGCTAAGGATACGGTGGAATACAAAGATGAGTATGGTCTACGTGTTGGCGCGGATTTAAGCCGCTTGACATTTTCATTTATTGATGAGGATTACACCGGACTGGAACTTGTTGGTGATTATAGAATCACGAGAAAAATGTATCTAGCCGCCGAAATTGGGAATGAAAAAAAACTACAGGATGAAGGTTTAGGCAATACCTTGTTGTATCGCTACGAAACCTCTGGAAGCTATGTGAAGGCCGGGGTGGACATCAATACCTACGAAAACTGGTTTGGCATGAACAACGCCATTACCATTGGTGGGCGCTACGCATTTGCCAGTTTCAACCAAACTCTTCAAGACTACAACATTTATGAAAGTGGCCATTTCTTTAATCCTGATTTGGTACCAGGTGCCAATCCCAATGTGGAGTACAGCGGACTCAGTGCCTCGTGGCTGGAATTCGTTATGGGGGTAAAAGCTGAGCTGTTCGCCAATATTTATATTGGAATGAGTGCCCGTTTAGGCTTTTTGATTACGAATAAGGAAGATGAAAACTTTCCCAACCTTTGGATTCCGGGATTCAACAAGGTAACCAGCGGGAGTAATTTTGGTGTGGGTTATAACTATACCCTCACCTACTTTTTACCGCTTTACAAAAAATCCAAAAAGAAGAAGGAGACCAATACAACAGAAGCGCAATGAAAAACACATTGATCAATTATGTTGAATTCAAGGCCAAAGACCTCCCAAAGGTGAAAGCCTTTTATTTGGCAGCTTTTGGATGGACCTTTACTGATTACGGCCCGGATTACGTCGCTTTTACTGAAAGTGGCCTAGAGGGTGGTTTCGAAAAAACTGAAGATGATGTTGTCAATGGAGTGCTTGTGGTTCTCTATCATGAAAACCTGGAGGACATTCAACAAAAGGTTATCCAAGCCGGTGGAACTATTGTACAGGAAATTTTTTCATTCCCAGGCGGGCGTAGATTTCATTTTACAGACCCCTCGGGCAATGAACTGGCCATTTGGTCCGACAACTAGATTATTGAAAAATAAAAAAGAGCCTGCTTCCGCAGGCTCTTTTCGTCAGTAATTAATTTGAGTTAGTTGAGTAATCTAAATTTTCTTGAGTTAGTTAGTTTGCTTCTTCAAGGCTCCAAAAATAAACATTTTGATAAACTTTAGTAAATTTTAACTTAACATTACTGTCATTTTTCAAAACAGTGACTGCTAACCTTCGTTAAACCTCGCTTTCTTGCTGCCCTCATAAATTTCGTATTTCACCAATCGAGCCTCCAGTTTCCCATTAAATGCCTTAATTTTTCTAGAAGTTTTAAGCCCAACATACTTTAAAGCCTCCAAATTGGATGTAATCAGCCATGCATCTGTTCCCGGATAATTTTGCTTCAAGGTGTCCCCTATTTTGGTATAAAACTCCTCCATTTCAATAGGTAGACGTTCACCATAAGGTGGGTTGAACACCATGTGTAATTTTCCATCCACGGGCTTTTCCGTCCTGAAAAAATCATTTCTTTCTATGGTTACATACTCCGTGAGATTGGCATTGTCCACATTCTCCTGCGCTTTTCGAACCGCGGAAGGAGCTTTATCATACCCAATGATCTTGTGATGGAATTCCCTGGTTTTGTTTAAACTGGCGTCGACAATCTTTTGGTGCAATTCTGCATCATAATCGGCCCAATTCATAAAAGCATAGGATTCCCTGTTGATGTTTGCCGGAATATTACACGCAATCATTCCAGCTTCAATCAAAAATGTACCACTTCCGCACATCGGGTCAAAAAAATCCGTTTGTCCATCCCAACCGCTCTGTAAAAGCAGACCGGCGGCCAAAACCTCGTTTATAGGCGCAATGTTTGTTGAGATTCGATACCCTCGTTGGTGCAGCGAAGCCCCGGAACTATCCAAAGAAACGGTACACTCATTTTTATAGATGTGAATGTTGATGCGGATATCCGCATCTTGCGAATTTACATTGGGTCGTTGCCGAACCACCGCTCTAAATTTGTCCACAATGGCATCCTTGGCCTTTAGTGACACAAACATGGAGTTATTAAATAGATCGGAATTCACCGTGGAATCGATGGCAAATGTCTTTTCCTTATGAAAAATACTGGGCCAATCCACATTGTACACATTTTTGTAAAGGTCTTTTTCACTGTAAACCTTAAAAGTGGCGATGGGTTTTAAAACTTTTAGCGCCGTTCGAAGACAAAGATTGGCCTTGTAGAGAAATCCTAAATCTCCTTCAAAGGTTACATTTCTAACTCCCTCCTCCACATGGCCCGCACCTAGATTCCTCAATTCTTTTGCTAAAAGCGGTTCAAATGCGAATAAGGTCTTGGCCAACATCTTAAAATTTCCTGCCATCTTTTCTTAAAGTCTTTCCACAAAAATAGGCTATTTTTAACCCTTCAACCCAGCATATGGATTTTCCTTTTTTAATTGTGTTCCTAATCCCTATTGTGGCTGTTTGGGCCGGTTTTGCCTTTGTTTGGTTGGCAAAACCTACAAACACAAGCAATATTAAACTATTGCTGGCCTTTAGTGGTGCGTTTTTATTGGCTTTGACCTTTTTTGAACTCCTCCCGGAAGTGTATGAAGGCCACGACCCAAAAACGATTGCCCTGTACATATTGGCGGGAATCTTACTCCAAGTTTTTTTGGAGTTCTTCTCGAAAGGTGCGGAACATGGACACATGCATTTTAATCTCGAGGAAACCAAGTTTCCGCTTTTTTTATTCTTAAGTCTTTGCATCCATGCGTTGGTGGAAGGCGTACCCATTCACGGCAATGATCCCATTTTGTATGGTATCATCATTCACAAAATCCCAGTGGCCATTATTCTCAGCATTTTCTTGGTCAACTCCAAAATGGAACTGGTTTGGGCACTGCTTTTTATGGCCATGTTCTCATTAATGACCCCGCTCGGTAGCTATTTGGCAACACAGTCCGAATGGGTTGCCAATTATGGCCATTTATTGACTTCGTTGGCCATTGGAGTGTTCCTGCACATTTCAACCATTATCTTGTTTGAAAGTTCTCAAGCGCACGCTTTTAATCTTCGAAAATTGTTGGTGATTATCCTTGGAATTGGGATTGCTTATTTGATATAGATTCTGGTGGTATAACTAACAAAAAGCGGTTTTTGTTTCTTAATCAACCGGATTCTTTCAGATGCCTTTAGTTCTTTTTTGTTTCATCTAAAATTAACTTACAAAACAGTTCATTTAACGAATTTTCTGTCAAAATTGGTGTAATGGTCATATATTGACCATCAACTAATTGATTTGGAACCTTATTGTTGTTCAATGAAACATTTTTCGCCGACTTTACTATTGCTGCTCCTCATTTTTACGCTATTTTCCTGTTCTTCAGATTCTGAAGATCCTACCCCAGAGCCCGATGTGATTGCCCCAACAGTGGATTTTACGATACCTGGTGCTTCAGGAACGGGTGGTTCACGACCTGTGGTGGTAAGCAATCAAATTCAAATCAATATCGATGCGAAAGATACCGAAGGCATTGCCAAGGTTGAGGCTTTTATTGATGGGCAAAAAGTTGGGGAGGATACCACCGCCCCCTATCAAATCACCATAGATGTTTCCGGGTATACCTCTAAAATGTCCCAAACGGCAAAGTTCACAGACTATGTTCTAAAAATAGTAGTGACCGATACTTCGGGAAACACTTCTTCAAAAGAGCAGGTAATCAATATTGACAATGCATTGCCTTTGATTACTGAAGTTTCGCTAACTAATGGTCAAGTAATAGGAGGTGATACCAACCCCATCACTTTTAGTGCAGGAGATAACGAGGGGTTATCCGGAGTCAACATCTATATCAATGATGAGTTGATTTCCGAGATCATTGATAATGTATATCAGTTCAACCTCAATACGTTGGAGTTAGCCGACGGGGAAAACACCATGAAAATCGAGGCAACGGACTTGGCGGAAAATACAACTTCGCATGAAGTAGTATTTATTGCCGACAATACTGGACCTGAAATTGTTGCCAATAGCGTTGAGGAAGGTCAGATTCTGGATGAGGAATTTATTATGTCCACTACACTTTCTGATACATATTCAAGTGTAACAATGCTTATTGTTACACTTGGGGAACTAAATTTCTTTTCTGCTGGTGTTGATTTTCCAGCTGGAACTGATGGCCAAGTTGATTTTAATTTGAATCCAGAAGATTATTACACTGGTGAGCAAATTTTAAAAATAACAGCTTTTGATTCATTGGGAAACACATCTGAACTGGAAATTCCTATTATTATAATGAGAAAACTTATCACTGTCAACTTCCCAGAACAAAATGTTAATCCAGAACGAATTTCCTATTATTTATTTGCTTCAAAAATGTCTGGGGAACTATTAGCCGTTCAGCAAGTTTCTCCTGAAAACAGTTCTGCTACATTGCGGACTGCCATCGATATTGGGGTAAATGAAGACTTTATGTTAACCTTTGCAGATCAAATATCAGGACGATTTGGTGAAACCAATGAATTGACAACCATCCAAAACATCACTAGAAACAGCTTCAAAGAAATAAATCTTGGGCCCCGGCCACAATTTAGAAGTCAGTTCAATCCTGTTTACCCCATTCAATTTGGACTAGATGAAGCTATTTGGAGTGATCAAGGCGAGTTTTGGACGCTATCAGGCGGTAACAGTTTTGACACCGCTGTCTTCGGTCAGTCTCATTTGTTGTCCTCAGGAAATCCGGCTCCCAATCAAATTACGATAGAAAGATTCCAGAATATCTCGAATAACCTTCAATCTCAAAGAGTGTTTTTATCCCTAAAAGATAGAAATAATGGATTAAGCTCATATGCATTAATCAATGTAGAGGATTTATCAAATGATTTTATAATAGACGCTTCCCTTTTTAATACCTATGACGATGGGTACAGGGAATTTTTTATCAATGACACCGGATCGGGATACCCTGAATCTGCTGCTGCTGAAATAAAAATTGTAGGGTACTTGAATCAGGAAGATTTTGAAAACAACATTTATCATGAAATGGAAAGTATTGGATATGGACCTGGACTTCCCCAAAGCATGAAGTTTTGGGCCATTGATATTTTTGAAAAACATAGAAATACAATAAGATTGAGCAACACTGTGATTGAAAGCATTGGGGAGCCCCAACAATCATATTCAACCTTAGATTGGAATGTTGACTTTACCTTTGCCAACAACGAATTTTCAATTGCCGCAAACAGCAATAATGAAGCCATATTAGGACAGGTATTTATTTCTGATGATATAGCCTTGCATCAAGGAACTGGCACCTTTACTGTTATGAATGGAAGAGAACAAACCTATAAATGGAGCTTGATTTTTGATGTAAACCAACAGGACAACGTTATACTTCCTTCATTACCAGTAGAATTGGAATCTTGGAGATTCCATGAAAATTATCAAAGCCAGGAGCACAATGAAAAACAGGTTGAAATAAGAAAATACGAAAATCTGTCATCATATGATGAATATTTAAACCAAATAATAAAAGACAATCAATATTGGTATTTGGTTTCACCAAAAAAGGAAATCATGTACAATTCAGGTGCCACTGGTGCCTACAATAATCCTAATCATTTCATTCTTGATTAGATTCTTTATGCGAGCCCTTTATATATCATCACCCAATGACTAATGGCACCACCCAGTACAAAAAAGTGCCATATCAAATGGTTGTAGGGAATTTTTTTTACCGCATAAAAGACAATTCCCAACGTATAAAAAGCGCCACCCAAGGATAGGTACAACAATCCTGGTCCAGAAAGATTCTCAAGCAAATATGGCAAATCAATAACAATGATCCAGCCCATAACTCCATAAAGTACAAGGGAAAAAACTTCAAATCTCCCTGTGAAAAACAACTTTAAAATAGTCCCAAACAAAGCGATTCCCCAAACCAAATAAAATAACAACCACCCTTTCGAAGGAAGAAGTACGGTAAGGCAAACAGGTGTATACGTACCCGCTATCAGATAGTAAATACTGATGTGGTCCCAAATGCGAAGCTTCTTTTTCACCTTTGGGTTTTGCACGGAATGATATACCGTTGAAGCCATAAATAACAACACCAAGGAAAAACAATAGACCAAAACACTGCCATATAAATAAGGTGTTGTAGTCAAGTCTTTTTGAAACAATACAATCCCACCAATTATGGCCAACACAATACCAAGGGCATGCGAATACGCATTCCACTTTTCTTCCAGTAAAACAGGGTCAGATTTAGGTGTCAAGCAAATTATTTATAACGTTTGCCGTGTTTAACGACCAAATCCACATCTTGAAGCAATTCAATATACCGCAGTACATCGCCCTTAACCGCAATGATATCCGCGTATTTGCCAGGGGTAACCGTACCGACTTCGTCTGCCACTCCCATCCACAAGGATGGCCAGTACGTTGCTGCACGAATTGCATACATGGGGTCTAATCCAAATTCATTTACCCAAACATCAAGCTCATTCCAAGTAGATTGGCTGTGGAACTTCATAGGAATTCCACTATCCGTACCAATCAGTAAAACAACCCCAGCATCCATTAGCTGCTTCATCTTCGTCTGTAATGTTGGTCTTCGGGAAGGTGTCAATTGAAAATACGGAAGTCTATCAGGGTGTTTAAAACTATTCTTGATATCTGTGATTACGGTATCTGGCAATCCTAAATGCCAAGAATCGTTATCCAGTATTTCCGGATTGTCTCGTAAATATTCATAATTATACAGCGGATCTACCGTTGGACACCAAAACATAGGACCTTTGTTCATTTGAGCGGTGCGCTCCTCTATCGATTTAATTATATCATCAGGATAACTAGGCGCCGATGACAATCCGGTATGTTCAAAGCAATCGACTCCTACCTCCAACCCCCTTCTTATTTCATCAGGGCGATGGCCATGGGCGACAACTTTTAGATTATGTTTATGCGCTTCATCAACAATAGCACTGAGTTCCTCCATGGTCATGTGGTCATGGTCAATGAGTTTGATGACATCCACTCCAGCACTGGCTAATTTCCGAATTTTTTTACGACCATCTTCCGCTCCTTTGACCCCCCAACGAAAATCTTCAGTACCGGGATACGGTTCATGTTGAATAAATGGTCCGGACACATATAAAGTTGCTCCTGGGATTTCACCCGAATTGATTTTATCGCGCACCGCAATACTTTCTTCAAGTGGAGCACCCAAATCCCTTGCACTTGTAACACCCGCCAACAATAACTGATGGGCCGAAGCAGGCATAATGACATCTTTAAGTAGCGGTGGATAGGTTTTGTCCCAATAGTCATAATCGGCATGTCCATTGATCATGGTATGCACATGCATATCCCAAAGACCGGGCAACACACTCATCCCTTCGGTGGAAATAACTTCGGCATTCGCTGGAACGGCTAGGGTCTCAACAGTTCCTACAGCCTTTATGCGTTCACCTTCTATTATAATAACGCTATTTTTAATCGGGTCTGAGCCATATCCATCTATCAACGTGCCCCCTACCAGAGCCTTTAACTGGTTTTCTTGGGAAAATAATAGGATGGAAAATAGTAAAAGGCAGGAGGTCAATAGAAGTTTACGCATGGTTGGTTTTGTTTTGCTTAAAGATAATGCATAAAAACAAAAAAGCCCCTCACTTATCGTGAGGGGCTTTCGAGGAAGGCGGCTACCTACTCTCCCACCTGGTGTGG